>NZ_CP172905.1:2695000-2743156 GCF_050534975.1 Enterococcus sp. DIV2384 | reverse complement strand
ACAGTGACCTCCTATATGTTTAAATTTTGGTTATCTAAAAAATGTGGATAACTTAAAAGAATGAGCATAGTCGATTTTAGCATTTTTTTAAAACTTTTTCCACAAGCAATTGTTCAATGTGGAAAAAAAGTACACAAGGGTGAAAAAAGTTTTCCACAGGGTGTCGACACTTGCGGAAGAAAGTGGTTGCTGAATGAGTTATCCACAAAAAGTTGAGAATAATTAAGCTTGACACAATCATGTTTCAAGAACTTATCAACAGCTGAAAAAACACCTGTGCAAAACTTTTTAACAGGCTGTTTTTTTGTGTAAAACTAGTGGAAAAATGGCTGTGAACAGAAAAAAATGTGGAAAACTATCCACAAGCTACTCACAGGAAAATTTAATTTGTGGATAATTGAAACGAATCTTTCTCAGGAAATATTTCTTAAATTTTATTGACAAAAGACCCTATTACTCGTTATACTATCAAAGTATGTCTATATATTGATGGATAGTTACAATTTCAGGAGGTGTAATTGCATGAAAAGAACGTATCAACCAAATAAACGTAAACGCCAAAAAGTTCACGGATTCCGTAAACGTATGAGCACTAAAAATGGCCGTCGCGTATTAGCAAGCCGTCGTCGTAAAGGTAGAAAAGTTATTTCTGCTTAATGATGGTCTGGTCTTTTAAACAGTCAATTTCTAAGAACCCTTAGTTATCTCCATAATTTTTTGGAAGATGTGAAGATAACTAAGGGTTCTTTTTCTGTTTTCAATAAAAGAAAGCAGGATTCTATAGAAAAGGCTACTAAAAAAGAGCGGAAATATGCTATTATTATTAAGAAGTAAAAAAATATAGAAACAAAGGGATGCCGATGAAAAAGTCCTACCGTGTCAAGAAAGAAAAAGAATTTCAACAGGTGTTTAATAAAAAACAATCTTGTGCAAATCGTCGTTTCGTGGTGTACGTTTTAGAGAAACCACAACAAGCCCATTTTCGAGTGGGGATTTCTGTTGGGAAGAAAATTGGAAACGCGGTCACAAGAAATGCTGTGAAGCGGAAAATCCGCGCGAGTTTATTTCAATTAAAAGACCGTATCTCTCCAGAAATTGATTTTATCGTGATTGCACGTCCAGGATTGGAAAAGTTATCGTCTGAAGAAGTGAAAGCTAATTTAACACATGTGTTAAATTTAGCTAAAATATTAGATGTAAGAGAGGGAATTGAGTAGTGAAGAAGTATAAGCGCTTATTATTAATGGCTGGGTTAGTGACCTTAGTCTTTGTTTTATCCGCCTGCGGAACCGCGCCCGTAAGTGAAAGTAGTACAGGAATTTGGGATCGATACATTGTTTATTATTTTGCCCAAGCGATTAAGTTCCTATCATTAGGCGGCAGTGTCGGAATTGGGATTATCCTATTTACGTTAGTCATCCGGATTATTTTATTGCCGTTGATGCATTTCCAAACGAAGAGTATGCGTAAAACACAAGAGTTGCAACCGCAATTAAAGGCCTTGCAACAAAAATATTCTTCAAAAGATCCTGAAACACAACGCTTATTCCGAGAAGAACAGCAACGTTTGTATGCAGAGAATAATGTGAATCCTTACATTGGCTGTTTACCACTGTTGGTTCAACTACCAATTATGATGGCTTTGTATCAAGCCATTTCACGCGTGCCTGAGTTAAAAGAAGGAACGTTCTTGTGGTTAAGCCTCGATAAGCCGGATCCGTATTTAATTTTACCGATTTTAGCGGCTGTCTTTACGTTTGCTAGTACGTATCTTTCAAGTATGAGCCAACTAGAAACAAATGCCTCACTAAAAATTATGAATTACGTTATGCCAGCGATGATCTTCTTTATGGGGATTTCATTAGCCAGCAGTTTATCTCTTTACTGGGTGGTCTCAAATGCCTTCCAAACAGGGCAAACATTGTTATTAAACAATCCATTCAAAATCCGTAAAGAGCGGGAGGAAGCAGCACGTCAAGCCAAAGCACGGGAGCGAGCGCTTGAACGAGCAAAAAGTCCTAAGAAAAAAGGGAAGAAAAAATAAAGGAGGTCGTTCAGATGCCGATTTATGAAGGAAATACAATCGAAGAAGCAACGCAGAAAGGCTTACAAGCACTTGGTTTAACCAAAGAGGATGTTACAATTGATGTGTTAGACGAAGGAAAAAAAGGATTTTTAGGTCTAGGAAAAAAACTTGCCCAAATTTCAATGGAACCAACGATTAGTGAGCAAGTCACAGAAGCGGTCGAAGAAACAGTGGAAGATATTGTTGTTGCCGATGAAGCAACAGCAGTGGAAGAAGCAGTTGAGGAATTAACCGAAGCAATTCCTAGTCTCTCAGAGGAATCAACACATTCTTTAGAAAATCTGGAAGACGAAGCTGCTATTACTGAATTAGCGATGTATTTAACGAATATTTCAAATGAACTGAACGCCCCTGCCATGGTTCGCTTAGCGCGCGAGAATGGCAATATTATCTTCCATTTAGAAACAGAAAAACAAGGTATCTTAATTGGAAAACACGGAAAAGTGTTAAATGCGTTACAGTATTTAGCGCAAGTCTTTATTCACCGCATTGCAAGCAATAAGCTATCGATTGTTGTGAATGTCGGAAATTATCGTGAAAAACGTCATGAAATTTTGGAACGTTTAGCGAAACGCACCGCGGAAAAAGCCAAACGCACTGGGCGGCCAGTCTTCTTGGAACCAATGCCGGCTTTTGAAAGAAAACAAATTCATCACACGCTAAGTAAAGATGAGCAAATCAAAACCCATTCTGAAGGGGATGAACCTTATCGGTATTTAGTGGTTGAACCAGTTAAGAAGTATTTTTAAACAGAGGTCGGGACGGAACCGTTTAGCTCCGAGAAATAAGAAGGAATTTCCGAAAATTGCTTTTTAATTTTTGGAGAATTTCGGCTTATTTCCGAAGGAGTTGGTTCTGTTCCCGCCGTTTATCAGGTTTTGAGCATGGAACAAAAATCCAAAGTGATTTTTGTTCCATGCTCTTTCCCAGTTAAATGATTTTTTAGCCGTCTTCGTTTCTTTTTTTGTGTTATGATAATCAGTAATTACTCCAGTAGTAAATTCAAATGAAAAAGTTTTGTAAAGAGACGTAGGGGGAGCAACAGGTATGCGTACGGAGAAAATACTGGTTGTAGATGATGATGCAGCAGTTCGTCGTTTGATTTGGAAAGCGTTACAATCAACAGGTATTCTTATTTACCAAAGTGAATCAATTGAAAAAACAAAAGATATCGTGTCCAGAGTTACCTTTGATTTGTTCATTTTAGATGATAACTTGGAACATGACAGCGATGGTTACTACTTAGTCCAAATGATTAGAGAGAAATATCCACTGGTGCCAATTATCTTTTTTAGTAGCAAAAAAGAAGAAGAGGATATTATTGCAGCCTTGGAAATGGGCGTGGATAGTTATATAACGAAACCTTTTTCCTTGAATGTTTTTAAGGCTCAGGTGATTGCTTCGTTGAATCGAGCTCGAATGATTCGAAAACAATTGAATGTTTACAAAAAAGAAGAGCTACAGGTAGGCGATTTCCGTTTTGATTATGGTCGTTATCAACTATTTAAAAAGGATTTACCTATCTCATTGTCTTCGAAAGAAGTTCAATTAATTCAATTTTTTCTGGAGAATCCCGAGCAAGTATTCTCTAAAGAACAAATTTACAGCAGTGTTTGGGGTACTGGGGATGTCGATGCGAATACGATTATGGTTTTTATTAATCGTTTACGAAGTAAATTAGAAGAAAACCCGAAAGAACCTTGTTACCTTCGGACCGTTTGGGGCATTGGTTATACCTTTACGCCAGATGGTTGCGTACAAAAAAAATGAAAAAAGGCCCGCAGTTGCACGAGCGACTGCGGGTCTTTTTTGCTTATTCAATTTGTCGACGTTCCATTTCTTTCAAAATAAATTGAAGCGAACGATTTAGATGTTCATGGGTTAAAAGTGTGATCTGGTCAATATTCTTTGTTTTCATTCCGCGGAAAATTAACCAATGTTCTTCTAGGGCAATACTACGACGTTCTGAGGCACGAATCGCAATATCTCTGAAATAGATTAAGTAAGCATGGAGATCAGTCACAATTTTTTTTAAACGTAGCATCTGACTCTTAGTATAAATAAAGGAATTAAAATCTGAAAAGTTCTGTAGTAAGTCATCTACTTGGTTATTTTTATTGTATTGTTCTCCTTCGAGAAGTAAGGCTTCCAATTCATCAAAATCTTCTGGTGTCATGAGTTCCATGGCTTTAATGGTTGCTAAAGTGTCCAAAGATTTACGAATATCATAAATTTCATAAGCATCTTTCATACTAATCCCTTTAACCACGATACCCACCATAGGTATATGTTCCACCAATTGTTCTTTGACCAATTCTTGTAAAGCAAAGCGAATGGGCGTCCGACTAATGTTTAATTGCTCGGAAAATTCTTTTTCGTTAATCCGTTCACCCGCAGGAATATCCCCTAAAATAATGGTTTTTTTAAAGGCTTCATAGGTACAAATTTTTAGAGGTTTACTGCTGGTTAAATCTAAGTTCCGTTTTACTGCTTCAACCGTTGGATTCATATGAGGCACCTCCCTATAGGTTATTTTTATAGATAATAAATATAATATTAAAAATGAAAATATAACGCAAGAAAAGACAAAATGAAAAGAAAACCGAGGAGAAAAGGTACTCCTACGGTTTTAGCGACGACGTTTAATTTTGTGGAATAAATAAAGGCATGTGACCTAAAGCAACAATTGTTACAACGAAAATAACGAAAATTCCTAAGGCATATTTTGCCGATTCTTTTTGCCATTGACCCATATCTAAACCAGTTAAACGTAATAGCAAGTAAATAAATGCCACTAATGGACTTAATAAGTGGAACGCTTGCCCCATTAAGGAAGCTAAAGCCATAGACATATTGTCAAATCCATAAGAACGTCCAGCTTCTGCTAGGACTGGTAAGACACCGAAATAGAAACCATCGTTTGAAATAAAGAATGTTCCTGGTGCTGAAATGAACGCAATCACTAAGCCCCAAGCGCCGGCTAATTGTTTTGGAATAATATTAACAAAGCTATTTGCTAAGGCATTGGCCATACCAGAACCTTGGAATAAGCCCATGAAGACGCCAGCAGCAAAAACTAAGATAACTACTTGCACAGCATCACCAGCATTTGCACTGATGCGGCTGCTTTGATCTTTTAATTTTGGATAGTTAATCATTAAAGCGATACAAGTACCAACTAGGAATAATAATAACGGTGGCATTTCAATCCACGAAGGCAAACCTAATTGACCAACGAATGAACTTAGGACTAACCAACCGATTAAGACAATCGTTAAAATACCATTGAACGCAAAATTCTTTGGACGACGAATTTCTAATAACTCAGGATCGTTAACAATAGTCATTTCTTCCAATTCTTTATCAGTAAGCGTTGTCACGCCTAAGCGAGCACGTTCTTTTTTCCCCATGCGATAAGCAACAAAGAAGATAACATACAATACAGATAAAATCATACCAGGTGCTAAATAAGAAAGAATGTCGGCATCAACTTCTAGTACGGCCATGGCACGAGCTGTTGGACCGCCCCAAGGTAATAAGTTCATAATGGTGTTTTGTAAGATAACAAGCACACCTAAATTCATCAATTTCATATTAAGTTTTTTGTAGATGGGAATAAACGCAGAACAGCAAATCAAGGTCGTGGTTGTTCCATCTCCGTTTAAGGAAACAGCAGCAGCAACTACCGCAGTAGCCATCAAGACTTTCATTGGATCGCCTTTAGCAAAGTAAATCATTTTTTTAGTGATTGGGTCAAACAAACCAGCATCCAACATAATAGAGAAGTAAAGAATGGCAAATAATAACATAATACCAGTTTTTGAAGTAGTTGAAATCCCATCTAAGACGAAATTCCCAATGTTGACTTCAGGGACAACACCGTCAGCACCAGGTGGCGGACTCGCTACTCCAGTTGCAATTGCAATCAAAGTAAAAATAAGAGGAATAATTACTAAAGATGTAAACGGTGACAATTTCTTTTTCATGATTACATACATAAAGATGATAATCATACCATAAGCTAAAATAGTGAGTAACATGTTTTTCTTCCTTTCTTTTTTTAGAACTTTTTTGTAAGCGTTAACAACCGGTGTTAATAAAAAAGAATAGCCATGAGAAATGTTTCACAGTATTCTGGTTTACAACAAAAAATATTTTTTGTGTTTGTCTATAGTGTGAGAATATACAAACTTTCGCAGAGAATAAATAGCCTAAAACAAAAAGAACATCAAAAAAACAATTCAACAATCAAATTCTTATTAATAACTTAATATAATATTAATAGAATCTTAACGGCTGGTAAATGCTTATATACCAATGTTTACAGAGTTTTTTTCACAAAATAAACAATAAAAGAACAATCTGAGCTAGTGTTTTCACTAGGTTTTTTAACGGTTTTTTCTATAATGAACGTATACCAAGAATTAGTGAAAGGAGAGACAATATGGGCCTATTTAAGTCCTTATTCAAGAAAGAGCAACACACACAGGATACCGAGATTAATGAAAGCGTTATCCAACGTGAAGCGGATAACTTGGAAAAGCGATGGATAGATATACCAGCATATATTCCTGCTGAGCCAAAAGAATATCAATTGGTAAGTATTGTGGCCACTGCCATCGCAGCAGGAGAGTTTCCAGAAAGTCGTTTTGTTATCAAAAAAATCGCAAAACGAAATCCAGAAGCAAAAGAAGTTGCCATTATTGCAGCCAGTATAGCTGCAGAGCTTTCAGAAGAGTCTCAGCTAGTTGTCAAAAGAATTTCAAAACAAAACCTTGAGGAGGATCATTATGTTACGCAAATTTAAAATTTCAATTGATGGGAAAGAATATTTAGTCGAGATGGAAGAAATCGGTGGCGTCCCACAACCAGCACCTGTTGCGCCACAACCAACAGCGCCAGTTGCTACGACAGAAACACCAGCCCCTGCTGTTGAAGAAGCCCCAGCGCCAGCAGCACAGCCAGCCGCCCCAGCAGGAGCAGATGCAATGCCTGCGCCAATGCCAGGAACTGTGTTAAAAGTATTAGTCAATGTTGGTGATACGGTGTCTGAGAACCAACCATTGTTAATTTTAGAAGCAATGAAGATGGAAAATGAAATCGTTGCAGGAAAAGCAGGTACGGTAACAGGAATTCATGTTACCCAAGGCCAAATTGTGAATCCAGGGGAACCATTAATAACAATTAACTAGAATTAATTTAAGAAGAGGAAGTGATTTGTGTGGAGACACTGATTCAAGGTGTTATAGGAATGGGCCAAGAACCAGGACGCATTGTGATGATGCTGATTGGTGGACTATTAATGTATTTAGGAATAAAAAAAGAGTATGAACCAACACTTTTAGTGCCGATGGGTTTAGGAACGATTTTAGTGAACTTTCCTAATTCCGGCGTATTGAGCGCTGGCGGCGAGCCAGGTCCGTTTAATGTTCTTTTTGATTTTGGAATAAAAACAGAATTATTCCCGTTATTATTATTTATTGGGATTGGGGCAATGATTGATTTCGGGCCATTGTTACAAAATCCGTTTATGTTGATGTTTGGTGCCGCTGCACAGTTTGGGATTTTCTTTACAGTTATTATGGCTGTTTTATTAGGTTTTGATTTAAACGATGCTGCTTCGATTGGGATTATTGGTGCCGCTGATGGTCCAACGTCTATTTTCGTAGCAAATACCTTACATTCAAAATACATGGGGGCCATAATGGTTGCCGCTTACTCCTACATGGCGTTAGTTCCGATTATTCAACCAGTAGCGATTAAAGCAGTGACGACGAAAGCCGAACGTCGGATCCGTATGACTTATCGGGCCGGTGAAGTTTCTCAAACAGCGAAAATTCTTTTCCCGGTTGTTATTACGATTGTCGCAGGGTTAATTGCGCCGGTGTCATTACCATTAGTTGGTTTCTTAATGTTTGGGAACTTATTAAGAGAATGTGGCGTTTTGGATCGTTTATCCATTACAGCTCAAAATGAATTGGTAAATATTATTAGTATCTTGCTAGGACTATCTATTTCCGTTAGCATGAACTATGCAGAGTTCTTAAAAGTCGATACGTTGATGGTTATTGGCTTAGGG
Organism: Enterococcus sp. DIV2384; assembly: GCF_050534975.1. Taxonomy (NCBI): domain Bacteria; kingdom Bacillati; phylum Bacillota; class Bacilli; order Lactobacillales; family Enterococcaceae; genus Enterococcus; species Enterococcus sp. DIV2384. The sequence continues at coordinate 2,734,991 of NZ_CP172905.1, read as the reverse complement.
TTAGTCGCCTTTATTATGGACTCAGTCGGCGGCGTGCTTTTTGCTAAATTCTTGAATTTATTTAGAAAAGAAAAAATCAATCCAATGATTGGTGCTGCGGGTATTTCCGCTTTCCCAATGTCTAGTCGGGTTATTCAAAAAATGGCTACGGATGAAGACCCACAAAACTTTATTTTAATGCATGCTGCTGGTGCCAACGTTTCAGGACAAATCGCTTCTGTAATTGCTGGTGGCTTACTATTAGCCTTTTTAACATAGGACGGAAAGGAGAACGAATACATGTCTGTTAACATGGAAGATTTAAAAATTGCTTTTGAACTGTTAGGTTTTGGTTGGGGCGGCGTTTTCGTTGTTTTATTTATCATTTATCTAGCATCTAAATTACTAACAAAATTATTTCCAATTAAAAAATAAAGGAGGTTATTGCTGTGAGCAGCGTATATACAATGAAAAGAATCTGGTTGCAAAAAGATAAAAAAGCTTATCAAGCTTGGCGCGAATTAATGGAAAAAGCCGCATTGCAAACGACAGAAGCACTTGATTACACCGTTGGCATATATGATGACACAGCATTAATCGCCTCTGGCTCGCTTTCAGGCAAAACGATTAAGTGCGTGGCCGTTTGTAAAAAATATCAATCTGAAAATTTGTTAACCCAATTGGTAGTTCATCTACTTGAAAAACTGAGAGAAGAAAACCAATTACACAGTTTTTTGTATACAAAACCAAAAAATGAACAAATTTTTCAGTCGCTAGGCTTTCAAAAAGTGGTTGCGAATCAAGAGGTGCTATTTATGGAGCAAGGCAAACCAGATTTTGCCGATTATCTTGGTTACCTGACACAGCATAAAAAAGCAGGACCAGCCAGTAGCATTGTCATGAATGCAAATCCTTTTACGAAAGGCCATCAGTACTTAGTCGAAAAAGCAGCCCAAGAAAGTCCGCACGTTTATGTGTTTGTTTTATCTGAAGATAAATCGCTGTTTTCAAAAGAAGCACGTTTCGCAATGGTGCAAAAAGGGGTAGCCCATTTACCCAATGTGACAGTCCTATCTACAGAAGATTACTTAGTTTCGTCTGCGACTTTTCCTACCTATTTTTTGAAAGAAAAAGCGCCATTAGAGGTAGCTGCAATTCAAGCAACGCTTGATGCAACGTTATTTAAAGAAAGAATTGCGCCAATACTTGAAATTCAGCAACGTTATGTGGGAGAAGAGCCTTATTCAGAAGTGACCGATGTCTACAATCAAGCAATGCAACAAGTTTTCGGAAAAACGATAACGCTAACCATTGTCCCGCGATTAGCGATTGGTGGAGAGCTGATTAGTGCGACGAAAGTTCGCAAAGCGATGGCTGAAGGCGACAAAGAGACACTCAAGAAGTTTTTACCAGCAACAAGTTATCAATACTTAGTAGAACACAAGAAACTAATGAGGTGAAGAAAGTGAAGATTATCAAAAATGCTACTGCAGGGACAGTAGAATCAAGTGATATTATGATTACCGTCCAACCCATTGAATCAACAGAAAATACCATTGAATTAGAAAGTAGTGTCGAAAAACAATTTGGCAATCAAATTCGTCAGGTGATTACGACAACTTTGGAACATTTAGATGTCCAAGGCGTTGCGGTCAAGGCGATTGATAAAGGGGCATTAGATTGTACGATCAAAGCTCGGATGATTACAGTTTTACATCGAGGCGCTGAAAAAGAAACATATGATTGGAAGGAGTTGGACTCATGGAACGTTTAAGAAGAACAATGATGTTTGTCCCTGGAGCGAACGCAGCAATGCTAAGAGATGCACCTTTGTATGGGGCAGATTCAATCATGTTTGATTTAGAAGATGCAGTTTCATTAAAAGAAAAAGACTCTGCCCGTGTTTTAGTCCATTCTGCTTTGAAAACTTTCGATTATGGCAATATTGAAATTGTTGTTCGAATCAATGCTTTAGATGCCGGTGGCGCAGAAGATATTGAAGCAATGGTCTTAGCTGGTGTCGATGTGATTCGTTTACCAAAAACAGAAACAGCCCAAGATATAATTGATGTCGAGGCAGTCATTACAGAAGTAGAACAGCAAAATGACATTCCCGTAGGAACAACGAAAATGATGGCTGCTATCGAATCGGCTGAAGGTGTTCTAAATGCGCCCGCGATTGCCAAAAGTTCAACTCGCTTGATTGGCATCGCGTTAGGCGCCGAAGACTATGTTACCAATATGAAAACACGGCGCCATCCAGATGGCCAAGAACTATTCTTTGCTCGTAGCATGATTTTACATGCCGCTCGAGCAGCTGGGATTGCAGCTATTGATACGGTCTATTCAGATGTAGACAATACGGAAGGCTTTGAAGCCGAAGTTCGTTTGATTAAACAGCTAGGTTTCGATGGGAAATCGGTGATTAACCCTCGTCAAATCCCATTAGTTAATACTATTTATGCGCCAACAGAAAAAGAAATCCAGAATGCTAAGGAAGTAATCTGGGGCATTCGGGAAGCCGAAGCAAAAGGTTCCGGTGTTATCTCCGTAAATGGAAAAATGGTTGATAAACCAATTGTTGAACGAGCTGAACGGGTCATTGCGTTAGCATTGGCGGCTAAATTAATTACCGAGGAGGAAATATAGACATGGTAGTAAATAAAGTAGGCAAAGACATTCCTCAATCTTATGCAGAGCAATACGGCATTTATGAAGGAGAATTAGCACACATTGATGCTTATCAAGAAGCGAGCCGAGCAATTAAACCAGTGAAACCTCGGGAGACAAAACTTTTAGGAAGTATTCGTGAAGCAATTGAAAAAACAGGGTTGAAAGATGGCATGACCATCTCTTTCCATCACCATTTCCGTGAAGGAGACTATGTGATGAATTTAGTTTTAGCCGAGATTGCCGCCATGGGGCTGAAAAACATTTCGATTGCACCTAGTTCAATTGCAAATGTTCATGAACCTTTGATCGAACACATTAAAAATGGAGTAGTCACCAACATTACTTCTTCAGGTTTGAGAGATAAAGTAGGCGCCGCTATTTCAGCAGGTATCATGGAAAATCCTGTGGTGATTCGTTCACATGGTGGCCGGGCACGGGCAGTAGCAGCAGGTGATATCCATATTGATGTAGCTTTCTTAGGTGCACCAAGTTCAGACGCTTATGGAAATGCGAATGGAACCAAAGGAAAAGCTACCTGTGGTTCTCTTGGATATGCGATGGTCGATGCAAAATATGCGGATCAAGTGGTCATCATTACTGACACATTAGTACCATATCCTAATACCCCTATCAGTATTCCACAAACAGATGTTGATTATGTGGTAGAAATTGATGCAATTGGTGATCCAGATGGAATTGCCAAAGGCGCGACACGTTTTACAAAGAATCCTAAAGAATTATTGATTGCTGAATATGCCGCAAAAATAATTACACATTCTCCTTACTACAAAGAAGGCTTCTCATTCCAAACAGGAACAGGTGGCTCTTCACTAGCAGTTACGCGGTTCATGAGAGAACAAATGCTTAAAGATGGCATTAAAGCAAGTTTCGCTTTAGGCGGAATTACGAATGCAATGGTGGAACTTTTGGAAGAAGGCTTAGTAGAAAAAATTATTGACGTCCAAGACTTTGATCATCCATCAGCTATTTCTTTAGGGGAAAATGCCAATCATTATGAAATTGATGCCAATATGTATGCTTCACCGCTTAGCAAAGGGGCGGTTATTAATCAATTAGACACAGCTATTTTATCTGCTTTAGAAGTGGACACAGATTTTAATGTAAATGTCATTACTGGTTCAGATGGTGTCATCCGTGGTGCTTCTGGCGGACATTCCGATACAAGTATGGCTTGTAAAATGAGTCTAGTGATTGCACCACTTGTTCGTGGACGGATTCCAACAATCGTTGAGCAAGTAAATACAGTCGTTACACCAGGTACGAGTGTCGATGTCGTAGTAACGGAAGTCGGCATTGCAATCAATCCAAAAAGAACAGACTTAATTGATTGTTTTAAAACCTTAGATGTTCCTCAGTTTACGTTAGAAGAGTTGAAAGACAAAGCCTACAACATTGTTGGCACCCCGGAACCAATTAAATATAGAGACAAAGTTGTTGCGTTAATTGAATACCGAGATGGTAGTCTAATTGATGTGGTACGCAATGTTTAATGGGGAAAAAGTAACACTTTTAGAGATGTTGGATGCTCGCGAACAAAGAGCTGCCACACAGAAGGAGTTGTTAGAAACAGCACCAGAAGCTAGTCTCTTATCTGCCACAATGAATATTCCTGGAGAAGTGAAAAATTCGCCCACCTTAACGGCTGTTTTTTTAGAAGTAATTGACGAAGTCGAGCAACAATTGCTGGATCAAGTACCGATTGTTAATTTTTACCGGAATGAAAAAACAGGGCCTGAATATTATTTGGCAGTTTCGTTAGCCCCACAAGAATTAAAACAAAGAATGGTCAAAATTGAAGAAACACATCCTTATGGTCGTTTAGTGGACCTAGATGTTTTATGGGGAAATGAGGAACTAAAAAGCCTTCATCGAGGAGATTTAGGCTTGCCACCACGGCGCTGTTTTATTTGCCAAGAAGAGGCGAAAGTCTGTGGACGAAATCGACGTCACAGTCTTGAAGCAATGCAAGAAAAAATAACAGAAATAATTTTGACACGAAAGGAGCAGCCAAGTGAGTAAAAAAATTCGTTTTACAGAAACGGTGCTACGGGATGGACAACAAAGTTTAATTGCAACACGGATGCCAACCTCAGATATGCTGCCGATTATTAAAACAATGGACGAGGCAGGATTTCATGCATTAGAAATGTGGGGCGGGGCAACGTTTGATTCCTGTGTCCGCTATTTAAACGAGGATCCTTGGGAACGTCTTCGCCAAATTCGCAAAGAAGTTAAAAATACCAAACTTCAAATGTTATTACGAGGACAAAATTTACTAGGATATCGTCATTACGCTGATGATGTGGTGCGGGCCTTTGTCGAAAAATCAGTTGAAAATGGGATTGATATTATTCGTATTTTCGATGCCTTGAATGATGTCCGTAATTTACAAACAGCAATTCAAACAACAAAAGAAGCTGGCGGACACTGTCAAGCAGCGATTTCTTATACTACGAGTGAAATTCATACCATCGATTACTTTGTAAAATTAGCCAAAGAATTAAGTCAAACAGGAGCGGATTCCATTTGTATTAAGGATATGGCAGGCGTTTTGACGCCACAAACTGGTTTTGAATTAGTGAGCAAAATGAAAGATGCCATTGATTTACCTTTAGAGGTGCATACGCATGCGACTAGTGGTATTTCTGAGATGACCTATTTAAAAGTTGCTGAAGCAGGTGCGGATATCATCGATACAGCTATCTCTTCTTTCGCTGGCGGTACGAGTCAACCAGCCACAGAATCTGTAGCCATTGCGTTAGAAGATTTAGGCTTTGAAACAGGTTTAAATATGGAAAAAGTAACAGAGATTGCTGACTATTTCAATCCGATTCGTGATCGTTTTAGAAGTGAAGGCATTTTAAACCCTAAAGTTAAAGATACGGAACCGAAAACCTTGATTTATCAAGTACCTGGTGGTATGTTATCAAACTTATTAAGTCAATTAACGGAGCAAGGCTTACAAGACAAATATGAAGAAGTTTTAGCTGAAGTACCTAAAGTAAGAGCAGATTTAGGGTATCCACCACTAGTTACGCCGCTTTCACAAATGGTTGGAACACAAGCCTTAATGAATGTGATTTCTGGGGAAAGATATTCCTTAATACCGAATGAAATCAAAGATTATGTGCGCGGAGAATATGGCAAATCACCAGCACCTATCGCAGAAGAGATTAAGCAAAAAATCATTGGGGATGAAGAAGTGATTACTTGTCGACCAGCGGATTTATTGAAACCAGAGTTGCATAGTTTAGAAAATGAAATCCAACAATATGCAAAATCTGAAGAGGATGTCCTATTATATGCGATGTTCCCACAACAAGGAAAAGACTTTTTAGGACGTCGTGAAGATCCTTTTTACGATGTACCGTTACAGAAAGTGACAGTCAAACTTGACTTGCCAGAATAGAACGGGCAAGTGCTCCGCAAATGTATAAAGAAGCAAGGGTTTGAGCGACGATAACGGTTGTTCAAACCCTTGCTTCATCAAATATAAAAAAGGCAGCCCGTGAAAGGAAGTGACAATGTGTTAGAAGAAGTTCTAGCAATTCATCAAAAAAATATTGGTGTGCTAAGTCTTGAAGCAACAGAAGCGGTGTTAAACCATCATGATTTAGCCAAAATGTATACACCTGGTGTCGCAGAATTGAGTTTAATGATTGCCCAAAATCATGAATTAGCGCGCGAGTGGACCATTAGTGGTAAGTTAATTGCGGTTATTACAGATGGGTCAGCTGTTCTGGGTCTCGGCAATATGGGCACGCAAGCGGGCTTGCCAATTGTTGAAGGTAAAGCTTTGCTTTATAAAAATTTGGCGGGGGTCGATGCTATTCCTTTAGCACTGGAACAAAAATCAGTGGACGAGATGGTTCAAACAATTGAAAATTTACAAAATAGTTTTGCAGGAATCCATTTAGAAGATATTTCTGCACCAAAATGTTTTGAAATTGAAGAAAAACTTCAACAACGTTTGAACATTCCTGTGTATCATGATGACCAAGAAGGCACAGCCATTGTCGTTTTAGCTGGGCTAATCAACGCAGCCAAAATTAAAGGAAAACCTTTAAATCAATTACGTGTGGTGATTAACGGAGTTGGTGCTTCTGGTGTAGCGACCGCTAAGTTATGTATTCAAGCGGGGATTACGCATCTCACCTTAGTAGATCGCCAAGGTGTTTTAAGAGAAGAAGACCCGACATTGAATCCTTACCAACGTGCTTTGCTTCGACAGGTAATAAAACCATCAGTAGAAAACAAAGATTTAGCCACCGCTGTCGTCAATCAGGATGTTTTTTTAGGCTTATCAGAAGCGGATGTGCTAACGCCAGCCCTGATTGAATCAATGAACCAAGACCCAATTATCTTTGCTTTAGCAAATCCTAAACCAGAAATTGAACCAGCCCTCGCCCAAGCCAATGGCGTCCGTTTATTAGCAACTGGTTCTTCCAAATATCCGAATCAAGTGAACAACATTTTAGCTTTTCCAGGTCTTTTTAAAGGGTTATTGGCAGCGAAAGGCAGAAAAGTCGATGTCGGTTTGCAAATGACAGTAGCACGAAGCTTGGCCGCTATGATTTCAGAACCCACAGCAGAAAAATTCATACCTAATGTATTTGATGGCGGCGTAGTTGACACGGTTTTTAATGCTGTACTAGACTATATAAAACAAGAAAAGGCCACGGCAGAAGAAGGGACGTAAAAGGCAATGACAAAGCAAGCAAGGAGTAAATTAGCGCAGCAAGCACAATTGGCACTACTCTATGAAGTGACCTGTTTAAATAAACCAGGCTTGGTGGATCCAGTCGATGCAGGCGCCCATCAAGATATGGATGTTTTCACTTTTTTAGAAAGTAGTGTGGTTTTGACTCCTTATTTTGAAACCTTCGTTCAAGCTGGGACAGAGCTACGTCATTTGCCGATTGAGGCAACATTTCGCACGATTCGACAAGTTGGTTTAGAAGCAGAACGAGCGATGTTTGAGGCAACAGAAGGGATCAATACACATAAAGGAGCGATTTTTTCTCTAGGTATTTTTTTAGCTATCTGTGGTCGTTTAATGATTTGGGAGACCCCTTGCACCTTACAATTGTTTCAACAAACGCTTCAAACAATGACGCAAGACTTATTGGCTGACTTTGAAAACCTCGCTACGAATGAGCTAGAAAAACTAACTTGGGGTGAACGACTATTTGTTCAGCATGGTTTGACTGGAATCCGTGGTGAGGCGCAACAAGGTTATCCCGCTGTCTTTGAACAGGGAGTGCCTTATTATCAAAAACATCAAGGCACACAACAACAAAAACTCATTGATACGCTCCTTTATTTATCGCTCTATGTTGAGGATACGAATTTGATTAAACGAAGTCAAAATGTCCAAATTTTTGAAATATATCAACCGTTAATCCAGGAATATTTTGCTTTAGGGGGGACACAAACGTTACGGGGAACCCTTTGTTTAGAAAGATTGAATCACTTATTCAAAGAAAAAAATTGGAGTATTGGTGGCAGTGCAGATGCTTTAATTTTGGTGGTGTTTTTAGATAAACTAATGAAATTAAATTGGCTGACCCCTTAATTAAAAAGATAGTTACAACGCTGATTTGGTCAGTTATTTTGACCTTATATGCTTATGGAAAGGTCTCAAGAGAATTCAAGAAAGCGATTGACAAATACCACGAAACACAGTATATTTTATTACGAAATCATTCTTATCAGAGTATACAAATACGATGATAAACAGTTGAAGCGAATCTTGATTTGCTTTTCCTAAACCTGATTCTTTTAGAATCAGGTTTTTGTTTATCTAAAAGGCGGCATTCGTTCAAAAACGGCTGTCGCCTTTTTTTATGAAATTTTTTTAATATAAAAAATTTCATAAAAAAATCTTAAAAACAGAAAAAATTGTTATAGATTAGAGTCATTTTTTTGATGTAAAGTTTTTATGACTTACAGCCATAAAATTGATAAAAACAGTCAAAGAAGCAGAAAAAATAATAGTGGAATTTCTCAAAAAAATAAAAAAATTTTCCGTTATTTAATTATCGATTTATCAAACGATAAGTTATAATAAAATAATTTATTTATCTTTAATGATTGGGGAGAAATGTATAAACTTCCTCATTTTCCTCTCATTGTATAATAACTCACTAATGAATTAGTGAGTTTTTTAACATATCCAGGATGTTTGTTATCAAATGAATTTTTATATAAAAATTCACAGCATTATATTTTGAAAAGCTGAGGAAATGTACTAAACTGCAGGTGTTAAATCCATTTAAATCGCTAAAGGGGGAGATGAACAACTAGGGGAAGCTAATGATCTTGGTATTTATCGTTTATTTTAAAGAAAAGAGGGACGATCAGATGAAAAAGAAAATTGTTGAGGATTTTAATCGGAAAAGTCAGCATAAAAAATGGACAAAACGCAAGATGCTTAATTTAGCAATATCAAGTGGTTTATTATTTACGTCATTAGCAATCCCTGTAAGTATAGCTGTTACCTCTGGCACAATCAGTGCATCAGCAGCGGTCTTGGATATCGAACTATTATCAAATGTTACGTCAAATAATGACAGTGGCACTTCAACGAGTAATCGTTGGACAGCCGCAAACCAAAATCAACCAGTTAATTTCACGGTTTCTGGTGGCGCTTTAGCAGATGCTTCCGCTGTGTTTAGTGGACAAAAACAAGCGGTGTTAGTGGTTCCTCCTGAGTTAAGAGGAAATGTAGCTGCAGCAGGCAGCGCAGCAATCAATACCAATGTCACGATTGATCTTTCAAAAGTTACTTTTTTGACCGCCGTTTTGAATGCAGCCAATGATTTAACCAATGTGATTACTCAAATTACCAGTGGGGCTTTAGGGAATTTAACTGGTGTTGATATTGATTTGACGGAAGTGAATCGTCAGTTGGAATTAGTGAATAACATTGAAAACTTAGGTGCTGCTTCATTTACAGCTCCGGAAACATTAGCAGCTGACGGCTCATACATTAGCGCACCAATTAGTGATGGTTTAGGGTTAGTTTTAGCCCAAAATGTTTCAAACATCTTACAAGATTTGAATGCGGCAGTTCAAGCTTTGGAGGCAAAAGGAACCAGTATCCCAAGTAATCTTGTCGCTACAGCCATAAATGCAGCCTTGCTTCCTGTCAAAGGCACGGTGAACGTGGCTGTTTCAGGTGCTTTGCCTTTATTAGCGGTTGGTGGTTCAGGCGTAAATGAGTTAGTGGATGCTTCTTTACTAGGCGCAACTACGGTTACTTTACCAACTACCGTTTCAACACCTCAAAATTTATCCAATAATTTAGATGCTCGTTTTGTAGGAACAGTCGTTCAAACAGATCTTTTAGACGTTAATTTATTAGCAACAGCAGACGGTGTATCCAACATTTATTTTGCTGCAGGTACTACTAGTGAAGTAACCGCACCTACCGTAACAGGAGTAACAGGCAATTCAACAGCAGGTTACGAGGTCAAAGGCACCGCCGACGCCAATGCCACGGTTGAAATCCGAAATGCAGGAGGTGCCGTGATAGGTACAGGTACTGCTGATGGGACAGGGGCATTTACAGCTACCATTCCCGCAGGTGAAGCAGGCACCAATGAAACATTAACCGCCGTAGCGAAAAACGCCAGCGGTACAGAAAGTACGCCAACAACGTTCCAAACGCCAGCGGATGAAGCAACCGTAACCGCACCAACAATCACAGGAGTGACAGGTAATTCAACGGCAGGTTACGAGGTCAAAGGAACTGCCGACGCCAATGCCACGGTTGAAATCCGAAATGCAGGAGGCACCGTAATAGGCACAGGTACCGCCGATGGGACAGGGGCATTTACAGTTACCGTTCCCGCAGGTGAAGCAGGCGCCAATGAAACGTTAACCGCCGTAGCGAAAAACGCCAGCGGTACAGAAAGTACGCCAACAACGTTCCAAACACCAGCGGATCCTAATACGCCCGTGGCGACGCCAATTGTTGAGACTGTAACAGGTAGTACAACAAAAGGCTATGAGGTCAAAGGGACTGCTGAAGTTGGCACCACCATTGAGGTTCGCGATGCAGCTGGCACGGTCCTTGGTACTGCAACAACTGGAACTGACGGAAAATATACAGTGACTTTAGATCCAGGAAAAGCAACAGCCAATCAAACGCTGAGCGTTGTAGCGAAAAACGCTAGTGGCACGGAAAGTCAACCAGAAACGGCGACAACACCAGCTGATGTCACTGCACCAACAGTTGATAACATCACAGGCAACTCTGGTTCGGGTTATAAAATTACAGGAACAGCAGACCCTAACACAACAATCGAAGTTCGTGATCCAGCTGGGGCAGTCATTGGTACAGGTACCTCTGATGCGAATGGTGATTTTACTGTAACGCTACCAACGGGAACGACAAATCCTGGGGATACGTTAACAGTGATTGGAAAGGATAACGCAGGAAATGAAAGTCAACCGACTGAAGTCCTTGTTCCTGCTGATGCCACGGTGACAGCACCAACTGTAACAGGAGTAACAGGTAATTCAGTTGCTGGTTATCAGGTGACAGGCACCGCTGATCCGAATGCTACCATCGAAATTCGTGATGCAGATGGGAACGTGATTGCAACAGGGACTGCCGATGGGACTGGTTCCTTTGCTGTGAACCTTCCAGCTGGGACGGCAAATGCGAATGAAACATTGACAGCGTTAGCCAAAGATCCTGCTGGCAATACAAGTACACCGACAACCTTCCAAACACCAGCAGATGAAGTAGTGGCACCGCCAAGTGTCGACAAAGTTACTGGGAATACAACACAAGGATATCAAGTGACAGGTACCGCTGAACTTGGCACCACCATTGAAGTTCGTGCAACAGACGGAACAGTTTTAGGCACCGCAACAACTGGACCGACTGGCCAATATACTGTGACGTTAGCTTCAGGAAAAGCAACAGCTAAACAAACAGTGAATGTAGTTGCTAAAAATGATACTGGACTTGAGAGTCAACCAACTACAGCTATGACACCCGCTGATGTTACCACACCAACAATTGGTGACATTACTGGAGATTCAACAACTGGTTATGAAATCACTGGGACGGCGGACCCTAATACCACCATTGAAGTACGGAACCCAGATGGAACAATTATTGGTACAACGACAACGGATGATCAAGGAAACTTTACTGTGGACCTTCCAGCGGGAGCCGCTAATCCTGGTGATACATTAACAGTTGTTGGAAAAGACGGTGACGGCAATGAAAGTCAACCAACGGAAGTGACGGTCCCTGAAGATGCAACCGTAGCAGCACCAACTGTGACGACTGTTACAGGAACAACTGCCACTGGGTATCAAGTAACCGGCACGGCAGAGCCAAATGTCACCATTGAGATTCACAATGAAGCAGGTTTAGTTATTGCTACGGGAACGACTGATGGTGCTGGCGCCTTTACAATCACTCTTCCGACGGGCACAGCAACAGCTAACGAAGCCTTAACTGCCATTGCGAAAGATGCTGCTGGGAAAGAAAGTAATCCGACTGCTTTCAAAACACCTGCTGATCCAGATGCACCAGTCGCGACACCTACTGTTGACAAAATCACTGGTAGCACGACAAAAGGCTATCAAGTAGTAGGAGCAGCAGAAGTTGGTACAACAGTTGAGGTGCGTGACGCCGATGGCACAGTCCTTGGCATGGCAACTACTGGAACTGATGGCAAATACACAGTGACTTTAGAGCCAGGGAAGGCCTCAGCTAACGAAACAATAACTGTCGTAGCGAAAAATGCAACAGGAAAAGAAAGCCAGCCAGCTACAGCAACTACACCAGCCGACTTAGCCACACCAACCATTGATTCTATTACCGGAAATTCTAGTAAAGGTTACGAAATCACTGGAACGGCGGAGCCAAAAACCACTATTGATGTCCGTGACGCAGACGGAACCATCATTGCTGCTACAACTGCTAACGAAACCGGCCAATATACGGTGACTCTACCAGCTGGCGTAGTGACACCAGGAGAAACGATTACGATTATTAGCAAAGATGGCGCTGGCAATGAAAGTCAACCAGCTACAGCCGTTATTCCAGCGGATGTTGTTTTAGCGGCGCCAACTATTACGAAGGTTGAAGGAAACAAAGCCAATGGCTATACAGTCACTGGAACTGCTGATCCAAATGTCACGGTTCAATTTTACAATAGCAGTGAACAATTATTGGCAAGTGGCAATACAACTACTGGAGGCACCTTCTCCGTTCATATTGCAGCAGGGTTAGCAACAGAAAAAGAAACGTTAACCGCACTAACCACAGATACACAAGGAAATGTGAGTCCTAAAACCACATTTATGACGCCAGCCGATATTACGGGAGAACCAGAGATTAAAATTGCGGCACCAACTGTTTCTTCAGTTTTAGGAACGTCTAAAGCCGGCTACCTTATCAAAGGAACAGCTGAACCAAACCGAATCATTCAAATTAGTAACCGACTATTAAGAAGTGTGATTGCTGTAGGTGCCACCGATGCTGAAGGCAACTTCGCTATCCAATTAACAGCGGGACAAGCGACTGCTCAACAAAGTTTACTTGCGACAGCTACCGATGGCGCAGGACATTACAGTACGGATACAACCTTCATGACACCAGCTGACCCAACGAATCCTGGAGGAGGCAATGGTAACACTGGCGGAAATAACGGCAATACAGGCGGCAATACAGGAAACAATGGCGCAACTGGCGGGAATAATGGGAATGGTTCAAACACAGGTTCAAATCCAAATGGGGGTTCTGGTTTAGGCACAACAGGTTCTGGCTTAGGTTCACTAGGCAATGGCCTCGGTGCAAATGGTAGTGGCTACAATCCGAAACTAAGTACCATCAGTTATGGCACTGGAAATCACGGGAAAACAGGCTACTTACCTAGTACAGGTGAAAAAGAGTCCTCAGCCGTGACAACAAGTTTGTTTGGCGCCTTTGTCGCACTCCTTGCGAGCATGGGAATCATCAAACGCAAACGTAAAAACTAGCTCTCTCCTTTAATTCCTATAGATGAGAAAACGTATTGTTGAGAATTCCCCACTCAATGATACGTTTTCTCGTTCCATTTAATGAAGAAAAATTGCCAAATAGAATAAAATGTGCTATTCTATTTTCAGAAAATCGAAGGAACAAGCAGTGAAAGTGCTAAATCCAACCTGAATTTTTTAATGCAGGAGGAGTGGGCGCTTTTTTTGTTGTTATGAAGAAAGGAAGCTAATTATGCAATCAGCTACAATGGAATTTGATACAATTGCGGCGATTTCTACGCCGCCAGGTGAAGGTGCGATTAGTATTGTTCGTTTAAGTGGCGAGCAAGCAGTTGCTATTGCAAACAAAGTTTATCGGTCAGGCACTAAAGATTTAGCTAAAGTCCCCACGCACACGATTCATTATGGTCATATTGTTGATCCGCAAAACGATCAATTGATTGATGAAGTCATGCTTTCTGTGATGCGGGCACCGAAAACATTTACACGAGAAGACGTGGTAGAAATTAACTGTCATGGCGGCATTGTCGTGGTGAACCAATTATTGCAATTACTGTTACGTGAAGGCGCACGAATGGCCGAACCTGGGGAATTTACAAAACGTGCTTTTCTAAATGGCCGAATGGATCTTTCACAAGCAGAAGCAGTGATGGACTTAATCCGTGCTAAAACGGATAAAGCGATGAATGTTGCATTGAATCAATTGGATGGTAACTTGTCGACGTTAATTCGTTCATTAAGACAAGAAATTTTAAATACTTTAGCGCAAGTAGAAGTTAATATTGATTATCCAGAGTATGATGATGTCGAAGAATTAACCACGAAATTACTTTTAGAAAAAGCCGAATTTGTGAAAGCGCAGATTCAACAATTATTAACGACCGCTAAACAAGGAAAAATTTTGCGAGAAGGCCTAAGTACAGCAATTATTGGCCGACCAAATGTCGGGAAATCCAGTTTGTTAAACCATCTGTTACGAGAAGAAAAAGCTATCGTTACAGATATTGCTGGAACGACACGTGATGTCATTGAAGAATACGTTAACGTTCGCGGTGTTCCTTTAAAATTAATTGATACAGCGGGGATTCGCGAAACAGAAGACATTGTGGAACGAATTGGTGTCGAACGCAGCCGCAAAGCGTTAGCAGATTCGGATTTAATTTTGTTGGTCTTAAATCAAAGCGAAGAATTGACAGAGGAAGATCGTCAACTGTTGGAAGCAACGAAAGGCTTAAAACGCGTTATTCTTTTAAATAAAATGGACTTACCGACAAAACTAGATCCTAACGAATTACAAGAATTAGTCCCTGCAGAAGAAATTTTATCCGTTTCGGTGTTGTCAAACACAGGCTTAGACCAGTTAGAAGCGAAAATTGCTGATCTTTTCTTTGGCGGCCAAACAGGCGAAAAAGATGCTACCTATATTTCTAATACACGTCATATTGCTTTGCTAGATCAAGCAGCGCTTTCGTTACAAGAAGTGATTAACGGCATCGAAGCAGGTATGCCAGTCGATTTAGTTCAAATTGATATGACCCGTTGTTGGGATTACTTAGGGGAAATCGTCGGCGATAGTGTCCAAGATGAATTAATTACACAGTTATTTAGTCAATTTTGTTTAGGAAAATAAGACAAGAGAGGAATTTTTTATGAATCAATATCAAGCAGAATCATATGATGTTATTGTCGTCGGTGCTGGACATGCTGGCTCTGAAGCAGCCTTAGCAGCCGCACGAATGGGCGTTAAAACGTTACTTTTAACGATTAATTTAGATATGGTTGCTTTTATGCCATGTAACCCTTCTGTTGGTGGACCTGCCAAAGGAGTCGTTGTCCGAGAAATCGATGCATTAGGCGGCGAAATGGGTAAAAACATTGATAAAACCTACATCCAAATGCGGATGCTAAATACTGGTAAAGGTCCAGCAGTGCGTGCGTTGCGCGCGCAAGCTGACAAACATGCCTATGCGACAGAAATGAAACATACCATTGAAAAAGAAGAAAATTTAACCCTTCGTCAAGGGATTGTTGAAGAATTAATCGTGGAAGATGGCGTTTGTCGTGGTGTTGTAACTTCAACAGGTGCCGCATACCGTAGTCAAGCAGTGGTGATTACTGCCGGTACTGCCTTGCGTGGCGAAATTATTATTGGTGAATTAAAATATTCATCAGGACCAAACAATTCGCAACCTTCCGTTGGTTTAGCCAATCATTTAAAAGAATTAGGTTTAGAAATCGATCGCTTTAAAACAGGAACGCCGCCACGAGTAAAATCAAGTACGATTGATTATTCTGTGACAGAGGAACAACCAGGCGATAAAGAACCCAACCACTTTAGTTACAGCACGCCAGATAGTGCCTACAATCAAAACCAAGAACCTTGTTGGTTAACTTATACGAATGAAACAACGCATGAAATTATTCAAAAAAATCTACACCGCGCCCCAATGTTTACTGGGATTGTTGAAGGTGTGGGCGCTCGGTATTGCCCATCCATCGAGGACAAAATTGTTCGTTTTGCAGACAAACCAAGACACCAATTGTTCTTGGAACCAGAAGGGTTGAATACCGAAGAAGTTTACGTCCAAGGCTTATCTACTTCTTTACCAGAAGATGTCCAAACAGAAATGCTTCATTCTGTTGAAGGATTAGAAAAAGTAGAAATGATGCGTACTGGTTACGCCATTGAATACGATGTGGTAGTCCCTCACCAATTACGCCCAACATTAGAAACAAAGGTCATTGAAAATCTTTATACAGCAGGTCAAACGAACGGAACTAGTGGCTACGAAGAAGCTGCTGGTCAAGGCTTGATGGCAGGAATTAATGCTGCATTGAAAATTCAAGGCAAAGAGCCTCTTGTATTAAAACGTAGTGATGGCTATATTGGCGTCATGATTGATGATTTAGTTACAAAAGGCACTAACGAACCTTATCGCTTATTAACGTCACGTGCGGAGTATCGTTTGATTTTACGACATGACAATGCGGACTTACGTTTAACAGAAATGGGTCATGAAATTGGCTTAGTCAAAGAAGAACAATATGCCGCCTATCTAGTCAAAAAAGCGGCTGTTGAAGCGGAAATTGCCCGCTTAGGCAAACATCGGATTAAACCAACCAAAGAAGTGC
The DNA here is from genome assembly GCF_050534975.1 of Enterococcus sp. DIV2384. Taxonomy (NCBI): domain Bacteria; kingdom Bacillati; phylum Bacillota; class Bacilli; order Lactobacillales; family Enterococcaceae; genus Enterococcus; species Enterococcus sp. DIV2384. The sequence goes on along the minus strand of NZ_CP172905.1, from coordinate 2,718,176 downwards.
AAGCATTTTTGGAAACCAAAGGCGCTGCTGGCTTAAAAGACGGTATTTTAGCTAGAGATTTTCTGAAACGCCCAGAAATCAGTTATCAAGAAGTCGCTCAATTTATTCCCGCACCTGAAGAGGCGCTCGATCCGAAAGTAATTGAACAAGTAGAAATTCAAATCAAGTACGAAGGCTACATTAAAAAAGCCATGGAAAAAGTTGAGAAACTAAAACGCATGGAAGCAAAACGCATTCCAGAAAACATTGATTACCAAGCGATTAACGGCTTGGCGACAGAAGCAAAACAAAAACTACAAAAAATCCAACCAGAAACGATTGCCCAAGCAAGCCGTATCAGCGGTGTGAACCCCGCTGACATTAGCATTTTGATGGTCTACATCGAACAAGGAAAAATCGCGAAAGTGCAAGGATAATAAAAATTTGAAGCAGTTGCTTCTTCACGGATGATTGATTGTGAAGAAGCAACTGCTTTTTTGTTTTGAATTAGTCTACTCTTTTTTCTAAACTACAAAAAAAGACTGTCTTAAATAATTTCACAAACTGACCTATACTGAAAGCGCAAACAAATGATAGGAGTGGAACAAATGACAGATTGGTTAGGAATTAAAGGAAAAGTAGTGATTGTTACAGGAGGCTCATCTGGTATTGGTCACAGCATTGTTGAAAGCTTGTTAGCACAAGAGGTCTATGTCGCTAATTTTGATATTTCAGCATCAGAAACGCAACATGAGCATTTACTCTTTGTGAAAGTCGATGTAACTTCTCGAGCAGAAGTAGAAGCAGGTGTCGCTCAAGTGGTTGAAAAATTTGGAACCGTAGATGGCCTAGTAAACAATGCCGGCATCAATATTCCACGTCTATTGGTGGATAAAAATCATCCTCATGGGCCTTATGAATTATCGGATGAGGTATTCGACAAAATTGTAGCCATCAATCAAAAAGGGCTCTACCTAATGAGCCAAGCAGTGGGCCGGATTCTTGTACAAAAACAAGCAGGTGTCATTATTAATATGTCTTCAGAAGCTGGATTAGAAGGCTCCGAAGGGCAAAGTGCTTACGCTGCAACGAAAGCAGCGGTCAGCAGTTATACACGTTCATGGGCTAAAGAGTTAGGAAAATCAAACGTCCGTGTCGTGGGGATTGCGCCAGGTATTATGGAAGAAACGGGCTTGCGCACTTTAGCATACGAAGAAGCATTGGCTTATACACGAAATATTTCTGTTGAGCAATTGCGAGCAGGTTATTCAAAAACAAGTACGATTCCATTAGGTCGTAGCGGAAAACTCCATGAAGTCGCTGACTTAGTATGCTATTATTTATCAGACCGTTCAAGCTATATTACAGGCATCACCACAAACGTAGCTGGAGGTAAAACAAGAGGATAGAGGTGGGAAAACTAAATGACGCTAGTAAATAGATGGTACCAAGTAATAAAATTACTAGTTGATCACAAAGGAATGAGCTTACAGGAATTGCAAGAGAAATTAGCCGCAAGTCCTCAAACAGTTCGTAAAAACATTGATACATTGAATGATGAATTAATCGGTATCGCCCAAATTATTCAGAAGGAAAATCTCTTTCAGTTAGAAATCAATAACTTTGAAGGTTTTGAAGAGGTTTTGTCTGGACGGCTAAAAAGGGAATCTGATTTTAATTCTTCAAGCAAGCGTGTTTCCTACATTATCAAACGATTAATAGAAGAAGATCAATTTATTTCAACTTATGATTTATCCGAAGAACTCGCCGTTAGTCGCGGCACAGTTAATAAAGACATTAAGCGCATGAAAGAGCTGATTGCTCCTTGGCAGGTTGCGGTTGTAGGCACGCCAAACCGTGGCATTCATTTAGAAGGAAAAGAGTTTGATTTACGCTTACTTCATGTGAATTACGTCCAAGAATATTTTGAAGAACAGTTTCTTCATGAAACTACCAAACAAATGATACAAAAAATAATCAAAGAAACAAGACTAGCAAAACAAGATAGTTTTCTTTTACGAAGAGTGGTTTCAATTGTTTTGCAGCGTGTTTTAGCTGGAAAACTCATTACGGAACTACCACCAGAATATGTTGATTATGTTCGTCATAACGAGCAGATTGAAGAACTGATGTATCATTTGGAAATAACCTATAATGTAACGTTAAGCCAATGGGAACGTTCCTTTATCAGCTTTCCTTTTAACATCAACACAAACCATATTCGTAATTCTTTATTGGCTGATGAAGGACTCTTAGCTGACTATTTTCAAAAAATGATGAAAAAAATTCATCATTCAGTTGTTGTTGAATTTGATGAGGACTTCTTGTTTTCAGAAATGAAAGATCATTTAAGAAACGTGATGAATCGACTCGTTTTTCATGTGGAATGTCACGATTTATTTTATGGAGAAATTGAACGTCAATATCCTTTGGCCTATGAATTAGCCAAGATTGGCTTGCAAGAATTGGGCCGTTTGTTAAATCGTTGTGTGCCGACGGTTGAATTTGGGTATCTCGCTTTGTATTTTGAACTAGCATTGAGAGGGAACTATGAAGCGGGAGCCAAAAAAGAAATCGCTGTAATCTGCAGTACAGGTCATGGAACGGCCTTGATCATTCAGCGGCAATTGGAAAAAGTTTTGGGTCCAGACGTCCAGATTGCCCATTTTTCTGAAGAAGAGGCAGAGAGAAGAGAATTGAATCAATATTTTGCTATTTTTACAACCATTCCCTTAAAAAATATTCGACCACAAACACCGATGATCCATTTAACTAATTTATTTAACGATACTTGGCTCAGAAATGAGTGGCAGAGAGCAAAAGAAATTCGTTCCGTGGAATCTCAAAATATTCATATGACCTATCAATTATTAGAGAATACTCAAGGTTACCGAGCGAATATCCAGAAAATGGTTGCTGATTTAGAAGCAGAAAAATTAGTAGATCCTCAATTTATCGAACGAATTTTTACTAGAGAAGATCAACAAACAACTATTTTTGAATCGGGGATTGCCTTTCCCCATACAATTAATCAAGCCTTACCAACGATTATTTTATCGATTGGGGTTTTTGAAGAATCACTGGTTACATCAGAAGGTAAAGTTGATGTTATTTTGCTGTTGGGTATTCCAGAAGAGCTGACGGCCACTGTTGAAGCAGAGTTACTACAACTATATGACCGCTTGTTTACAATCGCAGGAGACGAACGTTTACGTAATGAGTTACGGAAGCAACGAGATGTTTTAGCAGTTAAAGAGTGGATGCAAAGGAAGGGGATTATCATATGAGTTTTATCTACGTATTCGGAGCGCTTTTTTTAACAGCTTACTTCGTTCAGATAGCTATGGGAATGAAACAGATTAAACACTTTAATCAAAACTACCAAGAATTGCGACAATTAGGGAAAGTCGCGATTGGTCGACGTGCAGGGAAGTTAAAAGCTGGCACGATTATCTTGTTTGCTGTGGATTCGCAAGGGAAAATCTTAGCCGCTAGAAAGATGCAAGGTGTCACCGTTCTAGCTAAATTTCATCCCTTACCTCAGTACGTGAACGAGGATATTCATTATATGGATCATTACCATCCACTCGTACAAAAGGAAAATAAATTAACCCAAAAAGCGATGGAAAATGCACGAGAAATTTACTTACGTGTTGAGCTTGGCAATTATCAAGAAACACAACCATTAACGCCGCTTAATGGAGCCAAAATTCAATGGCAATTATGGAAAAATAAAGTACAAACAAAATTGAAAGGAAGTGTCGAGTAATGTCTTATATTACAAAATTTGCGGAAGGATTTATGCACCTTTTCCAAACAGGAGCAGAAACATTTATTTCTTGGATGACAGGCATCGTACCTGTTGTTTTGATGTTAATGGTAGCTATGAATACTTTAATTGCTTTTCTAGGAGAAGAAAGAGTAACCAAAGTAGCCAAACTTTCTGCCAAAAATCCTGTTACGCGATATTTAGTGCTGCCTTTTTTATCCGCTTTTATGTTAGGCAATCCAATGTCCTTTACGATGGCTCGATTTTTACCAGAATACTATAAACCTAGCTATTATGCTGCACAAGCGCAATTTTGTCATACCAGTAATGGAGTTTTCCCTCATATTAATCCTGGTGAATTGTTCGTTTGGTTAGGGATTGCGCAAGGGATTGATACGTTAGGACTAAATTCGATGGACCTAGCGATTCGCTATATGTTTGTAGGGATATTAATGAATTTTATTGGCGGTTGGGTTACCGATTTCACTACCGCCTATGTTTGCAAACAACAAGGAATTACCCTTAGTAAAACAGTAGAGATTGCTGTGGATTAGAAAGGAGCAAGGTGCGATGACGTACAATAGTATTAAGGTAGTTAAAGGAAATGGCGGTTATGGTGGGCCCTTAGTAATTACACCGACAGAAGAAAAACATAAATTTATTTACATTACAGGTGGCGGCGAGAAACCCGCAATCGTTGATAAAATCGTAGAATTGACAGGAATGGAAGCGGTCAATGGTTTTAAGACATCGATTCCAGATGATGAAATCGCATTAGCCATAATTGATTGTGGAGGCACTCTTCGTTGCGGAATTTATCCTAAAAAAGGAATTCCTACTATTAACGTTGTTCCAACTGGCAAAAGTGGTCCCTTAGCACAATACATTAATGAGACAATTTATGTTTCCGCTGTAGGCCCGAAACAGATTACATTGACATCAGAAGAAGCTGCTGCTGATACAGAAAAGCCCACCTCGAAAAAAACAGAATTTAAATATGATACAAGTAAAAAAATTACTGAACAAAAAGCGGAACAACAAAGTTTTGTTGCGAAAATTGGTATGGGTGCAGGAAAAGTTGTAGCGACATTCAACCAATCAGCCCGTGAAGGCGTACAAACGATGATCAACACAGTGATTCCGTTTATGGCATTTGTTTCTTTATTAATTGGTGTGATTCAAGGTTCAGGAATTGGTGAATTTTTTGCCAATATCATGGCGCCATTGGCAGGAAACATTGTGGGGTTAACAATTATTGGTTTTATTTGTTCTCTGCCGTTTCTTTCTCCTTTATTAGGTCCTGGAGCAGTAATCAGCCAAGTAATTGGTACGTTAATTGGTGTGGAAATTGGGAAAGGCAACATTCCGCCACAACTAGCCTTACCAGCATTGTTTGCTATTAATACACAAAACGCGTGCGACTTTATTCCCGTGGGCTTAGGCTTGGAAGAAGCTGAAGCTGAAACCGTTGAAGTCGGGGTCCCTTCTGTTTTATATTCTCGTTTCTTAAATGGTGCCCCTCGAGTACTAGTTGCTTGGTTAGCAAGTTTTGGATTGTATAGTTAAAAAATTTTTTTTGGAGGATGGGAAATGTCAGTATTTACAACAAAGGTTCAGTCTATTGGGCCAGAAGCCGAATTATTTAAAGAAGAAAAAATGGTCATCTTATTTGGAAAAGATGCACCAGATGCTTTAGCAGATTATTGTTATAACATTGAGGTTCAGCCAGTCACAGAAGCGATTACGGACAAGCAAACGTTAGTGATTGATGAACAAACTTACCAGATTACCGCTGTAGGCGAGGTAGTATTAACTAATTTAGACACATTGGGTCACATTACTATTAAATTTGATGGCGCAACAACACCTGAATTACCAGGTACATTATATGTTGAAGAAAAAGCTATTCCTGAAATAACTGTTGGTACAACAATCACTATTCTATAATTATCGTTTAAGGGAGGAACGTAAAAGATGGAATTTATGCTAGATACAATTAATCTTGAGGCTATTCGAAAGTATCAGAAAATTTTACCACTGGCAGGCGTGACGTCTAATCCCAGTATTGTTAAACAAGCAGGAAAAATTGACTTCTTTGCGCAGATGAAAGAAATCAAAAAAACGATTGGACAAGCGAGTTTGCACGTCCAAGTGGTCGGTCAAACGACAGAAGAGATGCTAGAAGATGCCCAAACCATTGTACAACAATTAGGCCAAGAAACATTCATTAAAATCCCAGTCAATGAAGCAGGCTTGGCAGCCATCAAACAACTAAAGCAGGCAAATTATCGGATAACAGCAACCGCTATTTATACAGAATTTCAAGGCTACCTAGCGATTGCGGCAGGTGCAGATTATTTAGCACCGTATTATAATAGGATGGAGAATTTAACAATTGATTCTCAAAAGGTTATTGAGCATTTAGCTGCAGAAATTAAACGGACGAACGCAAAGAGTAAGATCTTAGCTGCTAGTTTTAAAAACGTGGCACAAATTAATCAAGCCTGTCAAATGGGGGCGCAAGCGGTCACTATCGCACCAGAACTCGTGACACAAGGCTTGGCAATGCCCGCCATTCAAAAAGCAGTAACTGATTTTCAGGAAGATTGGGTTGCTGTTTTTGGAGTAGAAACGGTAAACGAATTAGCATAAAAAGAACGAGAAGAAAAAGCGGCCATTTTTCTTCTCGTTCTTTTTTTTGTTTCACATGAAACATCTACGATTATTCACTTGCTTAAAAATTAGACAATTTTCTTTATTTGTCAAAGAATTTCTTAAAAAAAAGGGTTATCTTTTGGGTATTTTTTTTGGTAGCAGTATGATGAGGGTATCAAATGATAGGAGGAAACGAGAATGAGATACACAAATGGAAATTATGAAGCATTTGCTCGACCAAGAAAACCAAAAGGTGTAGATGACAAGAGTGCCTATATCGTTGGTGGTGGCCTAGCAGGTTTAGCAACGGCTGTTTTCTTAATTCGTGACGGTCAAATGAAGGGCGAAAATATTCACATTTTTGAAGAACTCACGCTGTCTGGCGGTTCTTTAGATGGTAAATTTATTCCCCATGATGGCTTTGTCACTCGCGGCGGACGCGAAATGGAAAACCATTTCGAGTGTTTGTGGGATCTATTTCGTTCGGTACCATCATTAGAAGTAGAAGATGCCTCTGTCCTAGATGAGTTTTACCGTTTAGATTTAGATGATCCGAATTCTTCAAATTGCCGCATTATTCATAACCGTGGCGAACGTGTCCCAGATGATGGACAATTTACTTTATCCAAAAAAGCACAAAAAGAAATCGTTGATTTATTTATGACTTCTGAAGATCAATTAATTGGCAAAAAAATTGAAGATGTTTTCGGCGAAGAATTTTTTGAATCCAACTTTTGGATCTATTGGTGTTCAATGTTTGCTTTTGAAAAATGGCACTCTGCCATTGAAATGCGCCGTTACATCATGCGTTTTATCCACCACATCAAAGGTTTGCCTGACTTTACAGCCTTGAAGTTTACCAAATACAATCAATACGAATCGTTAGTGAAACCATTACTAAGCTTTTTAACCAATCAAGGGGTAGACTTTCAATATGAAACAACGATCAATGATATCCAAGTCGACATCAAAGGAGCTACTAAAGTTGCTCGGCGATTATTGCTGACACAAGCGGGCAAAACCAAAGAAATTCCTTTAACTGAAAATGATTTAGTTTTCGTAACGAATGGCTCAATTACTGAAAGTTCGACGCAAGGAGATCATCATACACCAGCACCAATTACTCATGAACTAGGGGGAAGTTGGAATCTCTGGAAAAACTTAGCAAAACAATCCCCAGAATTTGGGCACCCAGAAGTTTTCTGTGAAAATTTACCAGATGAAAGTTGGTTTGTCTCAGCAACGATTACGTGGGAAAATTTCGATATTGAACCGTATCTTTCTCGGTTAACACATCGTAAATTACGCACAGGAAAAATTGTCACAGGTGGTATTATTACTATCAAAGACTCTAATTGGATGATGAGTTTCGCTATGCATAGACAACCGCATTTTAAAGAACAAAATGATCAACAATCTATAACTTGGGCATATGGATTACTTTCTAATAAACCAGGAAATTATATCAAAAAACCAATCGAACAATGTACAGGCCAAGAAATTACGCAAGAGTTACTTTATCATTTAGGGGTCCCAGAAGGGGAAATTGAACGTATTTCAGAAGAATCGGCTACCACTATTCCGGTTTATATGCCGTTTATCACTTCTTACTTTATGTTAAGAGAACCAGGCGATCGACCATTAGTTGTACCAAACGGCTCTAAAAATCTTGCTTTCATTGGGAACTTCGCAGATACTGAACGAGATACGGTGTTTACAACAGAGTATTCTGTACGGACAGCGATGGAAGCTGTTTATCAATTGCTAGAGGTTGAACGCGGAGTACCAGAAGTGTTTGCTTCTGCATACGACTTGCGCGTCTTAGCAAACTCTGTTTATTATTTATCTGACAAGAAAAAATTAACAGAAATGGATATGCCGTTCGTAGAACGCAAAATGGTTGAACACTTTGTGAAGAAATTTGAGGATACGTATATTGGTGATATTTTAAGAGAAAATCATTTAATTTAGTTGAAAAAGCGAGTGTAAATCACTCGCTTTTTTGGTTGTTTTATTAACCGTTGAATAAATATTCATAATTGTGTATATTTCTTTTATGATTTTATGGATATTAAATATATAATATGTTGAATGGGGGTAGCCAGTGGGCAACTTCGCAAAAAAATCTTAATTTCTGAAGAGACTTTTTCAAAATTTTGTTGAAAAGAAGGCGCATTTTTACCATAGTTTCTTCACATTTAACGGCTATTATTTAAACATACCCGATAAACAAAACCCTAACAAAACACTTTTTCATTTTTTAACTCCTCCGCCCGCCCTTCCCCAAAGGGCGGGTTGTTTTTTTGCTTTAAAGCAGTTGGCATTTTGCGGGGAAAGGATTATCATTATAGAAGAAGTATATAGAAAAAGGCGGCGAGAAGATGGGACGTTGGCAAGAATTACAACAAGCAATGAGTGCTGGTGTAGAGGCGGCGATTGACGCTGGCTGGGACCGCCAAGCTGTTTATGGATTAGTGGAAAGTGCCATAAAAGACACGCGTTTCTTGCCACTTGAGCAAGCGAAAATAGCAGTCGCGGAACTGTTTTCTGAAGTGGAAGAAGTGGGCTCTTCAGCGTATGAGCGATTATTTCGCTTTTCGGCTTATCGTCCGCAAGAAAAGCTCTCGTTACTGTTATGGCAATTAGGTGCAGTGTTGGATCAGCATGGCATGTTGCAATTAGTAGGACCTTATCGTTTCTCGAAGACGATTGCACCGCATGCGACGTTTTGGCATTTGTTGGCAAAAACAGTTCAAAAAGCCTATCCGTTAGGTCTTCTTGGGAGCTTTAATCAAGAGAAAGCGAAAAAGATACATCAATTAAGAATGTATATTGATCGTCAAAATATCACGTATATCCGCGATTTTTTTAAACAAGAAGGGGACACCGATGAACAGGCATTAAAACGTTATGTTTTTGCGGCCAAGCCGCAAGGGATGGGCGGGCGGAAGCTGAAAAAAAGCTCTGCTCGTTTGCACAACAAATACCCTGAGGGGGCATCTTATTCTTTGATTAATAAGAAACGATTGACGCCTAATTTTCACAGTGAGTTTATTTTGAATGAAGAAGGGACCTTTGTAACCCAGTGGGATGTGTTAGTTGAGGACTGGCGAGGCAGATTAATTAGTAATCCAGCCTATTATCAAGCGGCCAAAAACAGTGAATACCAGGAAAAAGTCTTGAATGGTGAATCGTTTAATTATGCAAATCGGAATAATCGTACCCATGAATTACTAGATAGTTCACCACCAGGGAGATTTGATCATCAATTACGAAAAACAGCCAAAAAAGGTTGGTTAAGTCCCCGTATCCAAGAATACGACTACCGCAGAGAACGACAAATAAAGTGCGATGATTATAGTAAGTAAAACAAGCCAATGTTTCACATGAAACATTGGCTTGTTTTACTCTTAGAGAAAGGCGGTTTTCGTTGCCGCCAATTGAACATTTTGGCCCGTGGCTAGAGACTTTTTACCACATAAAAAGGCGGATTTTTCTTTTATCATTCAGGCAAAAATCTTCCGAAAAGCATTGCAAGAAATTGCTATTTGCGTTAAAGTAGGAAAAGATGATTGTGAAACATTTTTCTGTTTCACAAAAAAGGAAGGAGTCTTTATGCTACCCGAAGAATTTAGACAACTATTAGCCGCAAAAGGCATTGAATTGACAGACCAACAGATGACACAATTTGACCAATATTTCCATTTACTAGTAGAATGGAATGAAAAAATGAATTTAACAGCCATTACAGAAGAAAAAGAAGTTTATTTGAAACATTTCTATGATTCTGTTTCGTTGGCATTCTTTGAAGACTTTGCTAGCGATAAAGCCATTTGTGATGTTGGCGCAGGCGCAGGATTTCCAAGTATTCCTTTGAAAATTGTTTTTCCTTCATTAAATGTCACAATTGTTGACTCTTTAAATAAACGAATTACTTTCCTAACAGAGTTGGTGAATCAACTAGGTTTGGCTAATGTTTCTTTGTATCATGATCGTGCAGAAACATTTGGTCAAAAAGCAGAATTTCGTGGCGCGTTTGATTACGTTACAGCGCGAGCAGTTGCACGATTAAATGTTTTAAGTGAACTGTGTTTACCCTTAGTTAAAAAAGAAGGCTATTTTTTAGCCTTAAAAGCATCGAAAAGTGAAGAAGAAATTAATGAAGCAAAACCTGCAATCGCTACATTAGGCGGTCAATTTCAGAAAGAAGTTGGTTTTACTTTGCCGATTACGGCAGACGAACGCCACATTGTCGTGATTCAAAAGAAAAAAGAAACCCCTAAAAAATATCCCAGAAAACCTGGATTACCAAATAAACAACCGATTAAATAAGATGGAGGCACACACATGACACGAATTATTTCTGTAGCGAACCAAAAAGGCGGCGTTGGTAAAACAACGACCACTGTAAATTTAGGCGCATGTTTAGCAAACTTAGGCAAAAAAGTCTTACTGATCGACATTGATGCACAAGGAAATGCTACCAGTGGCATGGGTGTCCCTAAACCAGATGTCGCACACGATGTGTATGATGTCCTTGTAAATGAAGAACCAATCACTAGCGTGGTTCAACATACCAGCCGTGAAAATTTAGATATTGTCCCTGCAACTATTCAATTAGCAGGCGCTGAAATTGAATTAACTTCAATGATGGCTCGAGAATCACGCTTGAAATTAGCAATTGATGAAGTAAGAGACATGTATGATTTCGTTTTAATTGATTGCCCGCCTTCTCTAGGGCATTTAACAATCAATGCTTTTACAGCAAGTGATTCGATTCTAATTCCTGTTCAATGTGAATATTACGCATTAGAAGGCTTGAGTCAATTGCTAAATACGATTCGCTTGGTTCAAAAACATTTTAACCCTGAATTGAAAATTGAAGGGGTCTTGTTAACCATGTACGATGCTCGGACCAATTTAGGTGCCGAAGTCGTTGAAGAAGTCCGTAAATATTTCCGTGAAAAAGTCTATGACACGATTATTCCAAGAAATGTCCGTTTATCCGAAGCACCAAGTCATGGTTTACCAATCATTGACTATGATATTCGCTCAAAAGGTGCCGAAGTGTATCAAGCACTAGCAAAGGAAGTGTTGGAGAATGAATAAAGGCAAAGGTTTAGGCAGAGGCATCGATGCCTTGTTTCAAGATATCGCAAAGCTAGAAGATGTCGACGTTAAGAACGAACAAGTGACAGAAATTCTATTAAACGAACTTCGTCCCAATCCTTACCAACCGCGGAAAACATTTGATGAAACCTCTTTACAAGAACTTGCAAACTCGATTCTACATTCCGGTGTGTTTCAACCGATTATTGTTCGTAAATCGGCAGTTAAAGGCTATGAAATTATTGCAGGTGAGCGTCGGTTCCGGGCTTCTAAATTAGCCGGCAAAGAAAAAATTCCCGCAATTATTCGCGAATTTGATGAAGAATCCATGATGCAAGTTGCTGTTTTGGAAAACTTACAAAGGGAAGATTTAAATCCGCTAGAAGAAGCAGAAGCCTATGAAATGCTAATGAAAAATTTGAAATTAACACAAGCGGAAGTCGCAGAACGTTTGGGAAAAAGTCGCCCGTATATTGCCAATTATTTACGGTTGCTAACTTTACCAGATGCGGTCAAAGCAATGGTTCAAAAACAAAGCATGTCAATGGGTCAAGCACGGACGTTATTAGGCTTGAAGAACAAAGAACAGCTATTGCCATTAGCTAATCGTTGTATTAAAGACAATTTAACGGTTCGACAATTAGAACAACTTGTCGCTGAATTAAACGAAACACAAGGCAAAAAGGGCAAAAAAGCGAAAAAAGCCATCAAAGAAAAACCCATTTATATTCGAGAAAGTGAAGACCGCTTAATGGATAAATTTGGGACAACCGTAGCGATTCAAGAAAAAGAAGGCAAAGGAAAAATTGAAATTGAGTACTTGTCCTCTTCGGATTTGGCTAGAATTTTAGATATTTTAGATATTCATTTTGACGAGGAATAAAAAGCAAAGTGAGAAAGTAAGACAGAAAGTCACAAATCCTTTTGCTAGTTTCGTTAAAAAATGGTATTGTAATCATGGTATTTTTATATAAGTAAGAGAAGAAAGAAGGCTTGGAACATGTATGATTTAGGCGATATTGTCGAAATGAAAAAGCCGCATGCTTGCCAAGCAAATCGTTGGCAAATCATTCGCATGGGCGCTGATATCAAAATCAAGTGCACGAATTGCGGGCATATTGTCATGATGCCGCGTCGTGATTTTACTAAAAAATTAAAAAAAGTAATCGAGAAAAAAGCAGACTAATGCTTTGATGCCTCTAATAGAAAAGAGAATAGACTGAGAGAAAGAGTGGAAAACAAATGGCACTAACAGCTGGAATTGTCGGCTTACCAAACGTTGGTAAATCGACCCTATTTAACGCAATTACAAAAGCAGGAGCAGAAGCTGCAAATTATCCCTTTGCAACGATTGATCCGAACGTCGGCATGGTTGAAGTACCAGATGCCCGTTTACAACGCTTGACAGAACTAGTAAAACCGAAAAAAACAGTTCCCACAACGTTTGAATTTACAGACATCGCCGGAATTGTTAAAGGTGCCAGCAAAGGAGAAGGGCTGGGAAATCAGTTTTTAAGTCACATTCGTCAAGTAGATGCAATCTGTCACGTGGTTCGTTGTTTTGATGACGAAAATATCATGCGTGAACAAAATCGGGATGCGGATTTCGTTGATCCTTTAGCAGACATTGATACAATTAATTTAGAGCTAATTTTAGCAGATTTAGATTCAATCAATAAACGCTATACTCGCGTGGCAAAAATGGCGAAAGCAAAAGATAAAGAAGCGGTGGAAGAATTAGCTGTTTTAGACAAAATTAAACCAGTTTTAGAAGAAGGTTTATCTGCTCGTACGATTGAATTTACGCCAGAAGAAGAGAAAATTGTTAAATCTCTTTTCTTATTAACCACAAAGCCGGTCCTTTATGTAGCAAATGTTTCAGAAGATGAAGTGGCGGATCCAGACAACAACGAGTATGTACAACAAGTTCGTAATTTTGCAACCAGTGAAAATGCGGAAGTAATCGTAGTTAGTGCGCGAGCAGAAGAAGAAATTGCTGAATTGGATTCTGAAGAAGACAAGGCTGAATTTTTAGAAGCAATGGGCATTGAACAATCTGGCTTAGATCAATTGATTCGTGCGGCTTACGATTTGTTAGGCTTAGCTACCTACTTTACAGCTGGTGAACAAGAAGTTCGTGCATGGACGTTCCGTAAGGGAATCAAGGCACCTCAAGCAGCTGGGATTATCCACAGTGACTTTGAACGAGGCTTCATTCGTGCGGAAACAGTTTCTTATGAAGACCTAGATAAATATGGCAATATGCAAGCTGCCAAAGAAGCGGGCCGTGTTCGTTTAGAAGGAAAAGACTACGTCGTTCAAGATGGCGATGTTATGTTGTTCCGTTTTAACGTTTAAAAAAATGTGCCCAACAAGCAATTTGTTTTGGGATAAGCCCACATATTTAAGGCCATTCAGCCGTTTAGAAAGAGGTTCCCTCTACATGAGGGTGAGGAGGATACAACTATGGAAGCAGAAGCATTACGAGCAATCGTGGCTGAGAATCGTCAATTAGAACAGAATTTGACTAAAAGAAATGAACAATACATTTTTGACTTAAAAAAATCATTAAAAGCGGCTAATTTATCTGAAGAAGAGCTAGCATTGGCTCTACACGGTATTTTGCCAGAATTAGTAGCCGGTCAAAAAACAGGCAAAACAGCCCGTCAGTTATTTGGCACTGTTTCAGAACGGACGGAAGCAATTTTAAATAAACCAGCAGAAGTCAAAGAACCAGCGGGCTGGATGATTTGGCTCGACAATACCTTACTATTACTTGGTTTATTAACAATCATGTTAGCGGCGATGTCTCTATTTTCAAAAGGAACTGCACAGCCTCTCGGATTAACCACATATATCTTAGGTGCGATGGCTGGGGGTTATGTTTTCTATCTAATGCACAAATATGTTTACCGTTTTGATCGTCAAGGTGGCGACAAAAGCAAACGTCCTGGTTGGTTAAAAACGACTGCCATTCTATTTGGCGGAATGTTCTTGTGGATTGCAGTTTTCGCTGGTTCAGCGATGCTGCCACCAGTGATCAATCCCATTTTAGATCCGATGATTGCTTTAGTAATCGGTGCGTTAGCCTTTGTAGCACGCTATTTCTTCAAGAAAAAATACAATATTCAAGGCAGTTTCATGACACGTCAATAAACGGCGCGCGCTCAATTGTGAATGCGCTCGGCTGACGCAGAAACTGCAACAAGCAAAGTCGCTCTCTCAATAGAGCGTTTTAACAGTTAAAGCCTGGGGGATTAGTCGAAAAAACTAGTGTCCCAGGCTTCTGTTTTCAGAAGTTTGTAAAGAAAGGAGCCCCTCTTATGGGACAACAAGTGAAGTCTTGGTGCCGTCAACACGAGCGGCTACTCATTTTTATTAGTTTTCTCTTATTAAGTGGACTTTCTCTCTATTTTGTCTATTTTCAAGAGAATTTTTTACGAGCAAGTGATTTCCGCTTTCATCAAAATCGGGTGGAAGGTCTCGCATTAGCAATTAAAAACAACGACTGGTTTCCTAAAATCAATTATTTTTTCTTGGGAGGCTATGGCTATGCCTCTAGTTTGTTTTATCCAGATGCGTATCTTTATTTACCTGCGCTTTTGCGTGTTCTGGGGCTTTCCTTTGTCGCTAGTATGGCGATTTTTGTGTTTGCAGTAAACTTGGCAACATTTAGTCTTACTTATTATGCAGGCCGATTAATGGCGCTCTCTAAAAAAAGAAGCTATCTCTTTGCCATTTTGTATGGCTTATCTATTTACCGCATGCAAGACTTGTTTAATCGCCAAGCGTTAGGAGAATTTTTGGCGCTAAGTTTTTTTCCGTTGGTCTTAGCGAGCCTGTTTTTATTACGAAAGGGAACCACGAAATATTGGCCATTATTAACGCTGGCGATGACTGGGATTGGGTTGGCTCACTTTATTTCTATTGAAATGGTTTCTATTTGGATTGGGTTATACATTCTGTTTTATTGGCAGCAGTTTTTTAAAAAGGAGGTCCTGTTGGCATTAGCGAAGGCTGCAGGTTTGACGCTGCTTTGGCTGGCCTTTTATCTTTTACCAGTTGCTGAACAAATGAAAAATCAAGTGTTTAAAGTTACATCCAATCCACTCACTTATATTTCCGAAAGAAGTTATCCCATTGATTCTCTTTTCATTAATAGTTTAAAGAGCAGTGTTTTTCACGCGAAAACAGCGAATCTAGGAACCCTTTTGTTTGTGGGACTTGTTGTAGCAGTGGTTTCGCTTGCCAGCAAAAAAATTCAGGACAAACGGTTTATTGGTTTGACGCTGGTACTCTTATTGATGGTTACCACGCTTTTTCCTTGGCACTGGCTGAACCACACGCCTTTAAATACGATTCAGTTTCCTTGGCGGTTTTTAGGGATTCTTTCCGTAATGCTCGCTTTTTTCATTGCACAAGACGAATGGGGCGTTTTCCGTAAATCTTGGACCGTGGTTTTGTTGGTTTTCCTTGCCATCAGCAATTTAGGCATTTATCAATATCAAAGTATTCAGTCACAACAAGGCCGCCTGTTAACAAAAGCTGAGTATGAGCAGCCAACGCCTTTTTATATCGGTGCGGGCCATGAATATTTACCAGATGAAATCAATTATCAGGAATTATTGAAACAGAAAAAACGACCACTTGATTATTCGGCAGAACAAGTAACCATTACAAATGTTAGAATGCCTTATGGGAAAATTTCATTTGACTACCAAGTGGTGAATCAATCAGCGAAGGTGACCGTTCCTTTTATTTATTACTTAGGCTATCAAGCCACGATTCAAATGAAAAACCAAACGGGCGCTAAAAAAATGAGCCTAACCAATCAAGGAGGCTTAGCCGCTCTTTCTTTATCTGGTACAGGACATGTCGACATCCGTTACCAAAGAACAAAAGTGCAAAAAATAGGAACAATGATGACCTTGCTTTCTGTCGGCGGTTTTGGATTTAGCCGATTTTTACAACAAAAAAAGAAACACAAGATAAAAGAACAACGATGAAAGTAGGACCTTAATTAGGAAGAGTTGAATAAAGGACAAACCGATTTCGGCGTTTTGTCCTTTATTCCTCATTGATTATTTAAACAAATCTAGTTGACTTCCTTAGTATTATCTGTTATTTTCATATATAAAATTAAGTCGAGGAGTGGACAAAAAAATGTCAAATTGGGAAACAAAATTTGCGAAAAAAGGTCTTACATTTGATGATGTGCTATTAATCCCTGCAGAAAGCCATGTCTTACCAAATGATGTAGACATGAGTGTACAATTAGCTAAAAATATCAAGTTAAATATTCCATTGATGAGTGCCAGTATGGATACTGTTACAGATAGTAATATGGCAATTGCGATGGCTCGTCAAGGTGGACTAGGTGTCGTACATAAAAATATGACTGTCGCCCAACAAGCAGACGAAGTACGTAAAGTCAAACGTTCTGAAAGCGGCGTTATCATTGATCCATTCTTTCTAACACCAACAAACTTAGTAGCGGATGCAGAAGAATTAATGAGTCGTTACCGTATTAGCGGTGTGCCGATTGTAGAAACAATGGAAAACCGTAAATTAGTCGGAATTATTACAAACCGTGATATGCGTTTTGTAACCGACTACCAAATCAAAATCGAAGAAGTCATGACAAAAGATCATTTAGTCACTGCGCCAGTTGGCACATCTTTAAAAGATGCAGAAAAAATCTTACAAAAACATAAAATCGAAAAATTACCAATCGTTGATGAAGCAGGTCGCTTAAGTGGCTTAATTACAATTAAAGACATTGAAAAAGTGATTGAATTCCCAAATGCTGCCAAAGACGAACACGGTCGTTTACTTGTGGCGGCAGCAGTCGGTGTCACTAGTGATACGTTCGAACGTGCGGAAGCATTATTAGAAGCAGGTGCGGATGCGATTGTCATCGATACTGCACATGGCCATAGTGCCGGCGTTATTCGCAAAATTAAAGAAATTCGTGAAACGTTCCCTGAAGCAACATTAATTGCTGGTAATGTTGCCACTGCTGAAGCAACCAAAGCATTGTATGATGTCGGCGTGGACGTTGTCAAAGTTGGTATTGGACCTGGTTCAATTTGTACAACACGTGTCGTTGCTGGTGTTGGTGTTCCTCAATTAACAGCGATTTATGATGCTGCTTCTGTAGCTAGAGAATATGGTAAAGCAATTATCGCTGATGGCGGTATTAAATATTCTGGTGATATCGTGAAAGCCTTAGCTGCTGGTGGACATGCTGTAATGCTAGGAAGTATGTTAGCAGGTACAGATGAATCTCCAGGCGAATTTGAAATTTATCAAGGCCGTCGTTTCAAAACTTACCGTGGCATGGGCTCATTAGGCGCAATGGAAAAGGGATCAAGTGATCGTTACTTCCAAGGAAGTGTCAATGAAGCAAACAAATTAGTGCCAGAAGGAATCGAAGGACGTGTTGCTTACAAAGGAAGCGTTTCTGATATTGTCTTCCAATTAATCGGTGGCTTGAAATCAGGGATGGGTTACGTCGGTGCAGCAGACCTGAAAGCGTTGCGTGAAGAAGCACAATTTGTTCAAATGAGTGGTAACGGATTGAAAGAATCACATCCACATGACGTTCAAATCACAAAAGAAGCACCAAACTATTCTGTTCAATAAAATAAAAGCTGATTTTTTTGAAATTTAAAAGAGGCAGACGTCATTTCGACGTCTGCCTCTTTTTCTGTAGAATGAAGGAGTTGCTTCTGTTTCCGCCGTTTATCAATTTTTAAGCCTGTAACAAAAATCCAAAGTGATTTTTGTTACAGGCTCCTTTTCCTATAGAAAAAAAGCCGTTATCTGATATCAGACAACGACCTTCATCTTCCCCTTATTTAATAACTGTTAGGTTACCCATGTAAGGAACTAGGACTTCTGGTACAGTTACAGAGCCATCCTCGTTTTGGTAGTTTTCTAAAATAGCAGCGACTGTCCGTCCTACGGCTAAACCAGAACCATTGAGTGTATGCGCATATTGGACTTTATCATTTTCATCACGGTAACGAATCATCGCACGGCGCGCTTGGAAATCTTCACAGTTTGAGCATGAACTGATTTCACGGTATGTCTCTTGAGCGGGAATCCAAACTTCCAAGTCATAAGTTTTCGCAGCTGAGAAGCCCATGTCACCTGTTGAAAGAGCCATGACACGGTAAGGTAATCCCAGTTTTTGCAGAATTTCTTCGGCATTATTCGTCATTTTTTCTAATTCCTCATAAGAATGCTCTGCATCACTAAATTTAACCATTTCGACTTTATTAAATTGGTGTAAACGAATTAATCCTCGTGTGTCACGACCAGCGCTACCAGCTTCAGAACGGAAAGAAGGGCTCAAGGCCGTAAAGTAAATCGGTAAATCCTTGCCATCTAAAATTTCATTGTTGTAGTAATTAGTTAACGGGACTTCTGCCGTTGGGATTAACGTTAAATCTGTATCTTGTAATTGGAAGACATCTTCTTTAAATTTAGGAAATTGGCCAGTCCCGAACATGGCGGTGTCATTAACGATATAAGGCGTAATCATTTCTGTATAGCCATGTTCATAAACATGTAAATCTAACATGAAGTTGTATAACGCACGTTCTAAGCGAGCACCTAAGCCTTTGTAATAAACAAAACGGCTACCAGCTACTTTGGCACCACGTTCAAAATCTAGAATGCCTAAGTTTTCAGCGACTTCCCAGTGTGGTTTTGGTTCAAAAGCAAAAGTTCTTGGTTCACTCCAACGACGTACTTCTACATTTTCTTCTTCACCAGCACCAACAGGCACAGAATCATCTGGCAAATTCGGTAAAGTAGTTGTGATCCCACGTAGCTCTTCGTCAATAGCGTTAATTTCTGCATCTAATGCTTTAATATTACCGCCGACTTCTTTCATTTCCGCGATTTTGGCCGTTGCATCTTCTTTGTTTCGTTTTAATTGAGCAATTTCAGCAGACACATCATTCCGGTATTTTTTCATTTCTTCGACTTTGACTAATAAATCACGGCGACTTTCATCTAAACGCAGAAATTCCACTAAGATTTCTTCTTTCACGCCACGGGTTTGTAGCTTTGCTTTTACTTCGTCAAAATTTTGACGCATCATTTTTACATCTAACATATTTTTTCCTCCTTAAAATTAGTACATAATCAATAATAACTGTTGTAGAAAACAACAAAAAAGCCATCTCACCCCAAAAATAAATATTCTTGGGACGAAATGACTGGAAATCTCGCGGTACCACCCAAGTTCAGTAATGTTACTGCCCTTGATTTGCAGATAACGGCTGCAGACCGTTCCAACTTATTTCGCTGGACACCTGGAAGAGACGGACTTCTTTATAGATGAATGTTTGCTCGCACCCCCGCAAACTCTCTGGAATTCAGTGCCATAAATACTTTTTCTCTTAGTTTTCTCTTTTCTATAGAATACCGAAAAAGTTCAGGGATGTCAATTAACTCTCTGATTTCTTGTTGGTACGCTGTAAGGGTAGATGAATAATAAAGGAAGTCCACTTTTGATCAGACTTCGCATAAATATATCCACCATGTAAAGCGACAATACTTTGTGCAATAGCCAGACCTAAACCAGTACCACCCGTTTCTTGTGATCGGGATTCTTCGACACGATAGAAGCGGTCAAACAACTGATCTAAAGAATGTTTAGGAATAGCTGGTCCATCATTGCGAACAGCAATAATTGCTTCGGTGCCGACTTTGTCTACTTCCATCACAATATGATGGCCGCCTTTGCCATATTTCAAAGCGTTTGAAAGAAGGTTGTTAAAGACTCGGACTAGTTTTTCTGTATCGCCTTCCATCATTAAAGAAGCTGGATTGGCTTTTACTTGGATTTGCATATTAATCTTTTTCGCTTCCAATTCAAAATCGGCAGCAAGCTGTTCAATTAATTGTGCCATATCAAAAGTCGTCGTATGAATCGGTACACTTGGTTGACGGACTTTTGTATATTCAAAAAGATCATCAACTAATAATTTCATTTGTTTCGCTTTGACGTAAGCGGTATGCGTATATTTCAGTAAATCTTCTTGGCTATGAAATTGACGATCTTCAATCAATCCCAGATAACCAATAATAGAAGTTAACGGTGTCCGAATATCATGACTGACATTCGTAATTAATTCATCTTTTGATTTTTCAATTCGCCGTTCATCTTCAATGGCTGCGACAGTACTATCCACCAGACCGTTAATACTCGTCACGACTTTTGCTAAATCACCACTTAATTCAAACGGAATGCGGTGATTGTAATTACCATCAGCGATGTAATGTAACTCACTGATAATATGACGCAATTGCATTTGATGGTAGCGACGAATTAAGCGCCAATAGAGAACAGCTGCATCTACTAAAAAGAAAATAGGTAAGACAAATTTATTCCAGCTCCAAAACAAATCAGTATTTAATTCTTTAGCGACCGCATCCTTAGTGGCCCAGATGACACCAGCTAAGGGCGAGTTTTCACTAAGTAGTTGTCCTAAAAGGAACATAATTGAGACATTTAATAGTAGTAATAAAACAATTGTCACAATTGCTTCTGCTAATAACTCGCTGATTTCTTTAGAAGTTAAGGTAATTCGTTTTTGTTTTTCAATCTTTTTAGGTTTAACGAGCATCGATCTTATATCCAACTCCCCACACTGTTTGAATGACTTTTTCTCCACCAGTTGCTTCTTCAATCTTATCCCTTAAATGACTGACGTGAACCATCACGGTTTTAGCAGAAACAATACTTTCTTGTTGCCACACACGCTCAAAAATTTCATCCGCACTAAACACACGATTTGGATGACTAGCTAATAGATAGAGGATACCAAACTCAAGAGCGGTTAATTGAATTTCTTTTCCTTCTATTGTTTTGACTTCGTGAGAGTCCTTATTAATCATTAATGGGCCGACTTCTAATTCATCGGGTTCTTCTTTGGTTAATTGCATTTGGCTTCTACGTAAAATAGACTTTACCCGAGCCATTACTTCTAAAGGATTAAAAGGCTTGGTGACATAATCGTCTGCACCAGCAACTAAGCCTTTGATTTTATCCATATCGGTTGTTTTTGCTGTTAACATAATAATTGGAATTTGCGATTCTTTTCGAAGTTCTTTTACTACTTCCATTCCATCCATGATTGGCATCATAATGTCCAAGATTAATAAATCGATATCTGGTGTTGTGTGCAATTTGGATAACGCTTCTTTTCCATCATAAGCTTTCACGACTTCGTATCCTTCATTATGAATATAAATACTCAATAGTTCTACAATTTCTTTATCATCATCTGCAACTAAAATTTTCATAAGCGTTCATTTCCTCCATATATAAAAAAATCTCTTTTCCATATTTTAACAAATAATTGCTAAAAAGGACAAAATCCTTGATATATTACGATAAATTTAGAAGATTTTGCTAAAAGTTAATAAACTATAGCCAAAAAAGGATGAAAGGGGGTAAAAAACGAACGAAAATACCTATACCAATCATAATAATCGGTATTGAAAAAAAGTTTAAAAAAAGTGAAAATAATGATTGACCAATGCTTGAAATCTTGGTATATTATTACATGTCGCAAGGCGAGTCACACAGCTGAGCGATTCAGAAATCAATAATTAAATAACAATTCTTGATTTCAAATCTCTCGAAAAAAGTTTGAAAAAACAACAAAAAAGTTGTTGACAAATAACAAACGAGATGATAAGATATAGAAGTTGTCACAACAGACAACAACAACCAAGCAAAACAACTTAAAAAAACTTTTTTAAAAAAGTTCTTGACATTCAAACGAAAGTTTGTTATGATATAAAAGTTGCTGCGAGGTAACGTAGACCTTTGAAAACTGAACAAAGAATAGACGAACCAAATGTGTAGGGCGTCTTGATTCAATTCAAGACAACAAACATTTTTAACAAGCAAGCAATATGCTAGCAAACAAATTGAGCTTAACAATCGCAAGATTGTTCTAACTTTTATTATGAGAGTTTGATCCTGGCTCAGGACGAACGCTGGCGGCGTGCCTAATACATGCAAGTCGAACGCTTCTTTCCTCCCGAGTGCTTGCACTCAATTGGAAAGAGGAGTGGCGGACGGGTGAGTAACACGTGGGTAACCTACCCATCAGAGGGGGATAACACTTGGAAACAGGTGCTAATACCGCATAACAGTTTATGCCGCATGGCATAAGAGTGAAAGGCGCTTTCGGGTGTCGCTGATGGATGGACCCGCGGTGCATTAGCTAGTTGGTGAGGTAACGGCTCACCAAGGCCACGATGCATAGCCGACCTGAGAGGGTGATCGGCCACACTGGGACTGAGACACGGCCCAGACTCCTACGGGAGGCAGCAGTAGGGAATCTTCGGCAATGGACGAAAGTCTGACCGAGCAACGCCGCGTGAGTGAAGAAGGTTTTCGGATCGTAAAACTCTGTTGTTAGAGAAGAACAAGGACGTTAGTAACTGAACGTCCCCTGACGGTATCTAACCAGAAAGCCACGGCTAACTACGTGCCAGCAGCCGCGGTAATACGTAGGTGGCAAGCGTTGTCCGGATTTATTGGGCGTAAAGCGAGCGCAGGCGGTTTCTTAAGTCTGATGTGAAAGCCCCCGGCTCAACCGGGGAGGGTCATTGGAAACTGGGAGACTTGAG
>NZ_CP172905.1:2330000-2690000 GCF_050534975.1 Enterococcus sp. DIV2384 | reverse complement strand
CTGTCTTCCCGATTGTGAAAAACAGTACTGATCATCAGTACTGTTTTTTTGTTTTGTTTAAAATTTAAGTATCGAAGTAGGTGTATTTTTTTGTGATGTGTAGTTCTTATCGAAATTGCGACTAAAAATACAGGAATAAAGGACATTGAGAATATATTCGATGGCTAGTTGAGAGGAAAAGGTCGAGACTTTGAAATCTGCATGTTCAACGTTAGGAATGGGCAAAATCACTGTAGCGTATTTAGCTAATTGGCTGTTCAAGTCTGAAGTAATGGCAATAATCGGGGTGCCTCCTTCTGCAAAAATCCGTGCTTCATTTACGATTTCTGCAGTGTTACCACTGTAAGAGACGAGGATGGCTACGTCATTTTTGGTGGCATTGATGGCTAAATAAAATTGTTCAGCTTGATAAGGGATTAAATGGATAAATAGCTGAATGCGTAATAACTTTGTTTGAAAATCCGTTAAGCGAATGTAGGAGTTACTGACACCCACTGCTAAAATATTTTCAGCGGTTAAAAGTAAATCAATGCTTTTATTTAACATGGCCTCGGTTAATAACTGTTGAGTGGATTGAACGGTTTCAGTCGTTAACTGCGCAATTTTCTTGGCAATTAGTAAATCAGAATCTTGCGCTAAAAAAGGCATATTCGCATCAACATTCCGGATTGCTTGGTAGTGAATTTCTAAGTCGCGGGACAAGCGGATTTTAAATTCTTTGAAACCGCTAGTTTCTGTTTTTTTACACAAACGAACAATCGTGGAAGTTGAAGAGTTGGTGGCTTCTGCTAGTTCATAAATCGACATATGCAGGACTCGTTCAGTATGAGATAAAATAAAATCAATAATTAGCCCTTCGTTATATGTATAGCGTTCTTTTTGTTCTAAACATTCGATTAGATTCAATGGGTTCACCTCTCTGTGGTACTTTGTTTCGCTTTCAGTATACCTTAAGCGTATGAATTATGAAACATAGTTACAGAATCAGTTAGTCGTATTTACATCAGAAAGCGGTTTCTTTATGATGAGGATATCACAAAGGATTAAGGAGAGAAGTGAAATGGATAAGTTAACAAACTGGGTGGAGCAAGCCGTAGTGCCTAAAGTTTCAAGGATTACAAGTTTACGTTATTTTCAAGCCTTAAGAAATGGTTTTTTTGCAATTATGCCGTTAACAATTATTGGATCGATTTTTATGTTGATTACAGATTTTCCAGTAGCAGGGTATGGCGATTTTATGGCTGGAATTTTCGGTGCAGGTTGGGCGGATATGATTTCACCAGCTTATCGAGCAACTTTCAACATGATGGGAATTATTTTTGCTGGGACGATGTCCTATAAATTGGCGGAAAGTTACGAAATGGATCGTTTAACTTCATTAATTTTAGGAATTGTTGCTTACGTAGTCGTTTTACCGAAAACGGTGACTACTGAATCAGGCGAAGTTGTGACGAAAGTTTTATCGTTTGATTGGTTAGGAACGCAAGGGGTGATTACGGCCATTATTATGTCAATTCTTTCGGTTGAGTTGACTCGTTTCTGTATTAAGAAAAAATTAGTCATCAAAATGCCTGACAGCGTGCCTGCTATGGTGAGCCAAGCTTTTAGTGCATTGATTCCTGGGATTTTTGTGGTAGCGGTGGCTTTATTGATTAATGGGATTGGGCTTTCATTTGCGGATTCCTTCCCGCAATTAATTTATGCGGTGATTCAAGCGCCACTGCAAGGTTTAATCGGAACCCCTTTTGCAATTATTATTGTGGCTGGCTTAAATGGACTGTTCTGGTGGTTTGGAATTCATCCAACTGTCATCAATTCCATGCTATATCCTATTTTATATGCGAATGCAGACAAAAACCAAAGCTTAGCGGAATTAGGACAATTAACTGCTCAAAGTGGCAACTTTGGCACGGTCCAAATGCTCGATCAATTTGCCACAATTGGAGGCGCTGGTTGCACGGTTGGCTTGGCTATTGCAATGGCCATCGTCGGACATTCATCTAGAATGAAAGCCATGTCGAAAATTTCGTTTGTTCCAGCATTTTTCAACATTAATGAACCCTTGATTTTTGGACTCCCAGTTATTTTTAACCCTTTATTATTGATTCCGATTGCGGTCGCGCCGATTGTATCGGTCTTGATTGCCTTTCTGTCAATGAAAATTGGGTTCATGCCAATGTTTACAAACATTCAAGCACCATGGGCTACGCCCTTTCTGTTTTCGGGCTTTTTAGTGGGAAAATGGCAAGGTGCAGTGACGCAAGTTTTAGCTGTTGCCGCTAGTGTTGTTATTTATTATCCATTTGTAAAAGCCTTAGATCGACAATATCAAAAAGAAGAAGCCCATGAAGTACCAGAAACATTGTAGAGAAAGAGGAGTGAAGGAAATGCATGTTGAGAATGATGAAAATATTTGCTGTGAAGTGGAAAAAGGAATGGAAAAAATGTATCATCCGATGGTGCCCGAGTTGGTTCAAACCTCTTCCTTTTATTTTCCAACTTACGAAGAATTTATGGCAGCGAGTATAGATGAAAAAAATAATTATGTTTACACACGTGGCACCAACCCCACAACAGAAATTTTAGAGAAAAAAATTGCTCGTTTGGAACGTGGAGAAAAATGTAAAGTTTTTGCCTCAGGAATGGGCGCTATTTCGGCAACGCTGTTTACGTTGCTCCAACAAGGTGATCATGTTTTAATGGTCAATACAATTTATGGAGAATCTGTTTCATTTGTGCAATATTTAGAGAAATTTGGCGTATCCTTGACCAAAGTAGACGTTGCAGAAACAGAAGAACTTTTTCAATTTGTTCAGGAAAACACCAAAGTCATTTACTTTGAAAGTCCGTCCTCACAAAAGTTTGAACTGCTAGATTTAGAAAAAATAACTGCGTTAGCACAAAAAATTGGCGCATACACTGTCATTGATAACACGTGGGCGTCACCGTTATTTCAGCATCCTTTATGCCATAATGTGGACCTGGTGATTCATTCTTGTTCCAAATATATTGGTGGTCATTCGGATATTGTAGCAGGGGCTGTCATTGGCAAAGCAGCGCTTGTAGATCAAATTTTTGAACATGGTCATCAAGCTTTAGGAGCAGTCAATAGTCCCTTCAATTCTTGGTTAGCGTTACGAGGTATTCGTACCATGCCCGTTCGGTTGGCGCATCAGTCTCAAGCCATCCAAACGGTGCTGTCGGCTTTGCAAAAGGATCCGCGAATCAGTCGATTATATCATCCTTTTGTAGGAAATCAACAACAACAAGCGTTAGCAGAAAAATATTTAACAGGTTATGGCTCATTGTTTGCGATTGATTTAAAAGATACCGATTTTGAACGTTTGAAAACATTTGTGAACGCATTGACGCTGGTCACAATTGGGGTCAGTTGGGGTGGCTTTGAAAGTTTGGCCTTGCCTGTATTCAAAGGCAATAACTTGGCGGCTGTTCAGAAAAGAGGCTTGTCGCCAGCGCACATTCGCATGTACGTTGGTTTGGAAGAGCCAACATCTATTATCGAAGATATTCAACAAGCCTTGGATCAAGCCTATGGCGAAGAATCGCTTTTGTGAGACATTAAGATAATCAGCTGAACAAAAGCAACTCCTTCGGAAATAAGCCGAAATTCTCCAAAAATTAAAGAACAATTTTCGGAAATTTCTTCTTATTTCTTGGAGCTAAACACTTTTGTCTCAGCCTCTGTGATTCAATAACATATTTTCAATTTTAGGAGGGGAACTTAAGTCAGTTTGACTGAGGTTGCTCCTCCTGTTTTGCATTTTTTTATTAAAGTCAAAGCGTTCCTCTTTATTTAATAGGCAAAGTTCGATATAATAATGGTCAATATTAGTCAAGAGAGAAGAAGGATGGAAGACTATGAGTAATCAAAATACGTCAGATTTAATCGAGGCTTATTTAAAAAAGATTTTAGAAGAAAGTAATAAAATTGAAATCCGTCGGGCGGAAATGGCTAATTTATTTAATTGCGTTCCTTCACAAATTAACTATGTAATTAATACACGTTTTACCATCCAACGAGGCTACGCAGTTGAAAGTAAACGTGGTGGAGGCGGCTATATTCGCATTGTCAAAGTACAAATTTCAGATAACGATCAATTACTAAAACAAATGGATCAATTGATTGGCGCAACCTTAACAGAAAAAGATGCGCTAACATTTATTCAAACATTGTATGAAGAAGAAGTGATTACGAAAAAGGAAGGCAATTTAATGCTAGCTGCTTTAAGTAAAAGCACATTGAATGGTCTGGGGAATCACGAAGATTTTCTAAGAGCTCAAATAATGCGTTCATTTTTAGAGCGCTTGAGCTATGAGGAGGAATAACTATGGATGAACTATTTACAGAAAGTGCGAAAGCCGTACTGGCGATTGCCCAAGAAGAAGCGAAGTATTTTCGTCACCAATCCGTCGGTTCTGAACATTTATTATTAGCACTCGTTTTAGAACCAAATGGGATTGCCGGAAAAACATTACGACAATTGAATACTGACACAGAAGACATCCGTGAAGAAATTGAGCATTTAAGTGGCTATGGCACCATGCAAAGTCCAATGGGAAATAACAACTTATACTTACCTTATTCACCAAGAGCCAAACAAATCTTTGCCTATGCTGGAGATGAAGCGAAACGCTTAGGGGCTCAAAAGATTGGTACCGAGCATTTATTATTAGGCTTGTTAAGAGACGAAGAAATTTTAGCGTCTAGAATTTTAGTGAATTTAGGATTAAGCTTATCCAAAATGCGTCAATTATTATTGAAAAAAATGGGCGTTTCCGAACCCAATAGTGCACAACGTCGTCGGAATGGTCAAAATAAAAATGCGCCACAAGGGACGCCAACATTGGATTCTTTAGCAAGAGATTTAACCAAGTTAGCACGAGAACAAAGCTTGGATCCAGTAGTTGGTCGCGGGACCGAAGTCCGTCGTTTGATCCAAATTTTGAGTCGCCGTACCAAAAACAATCCTGTCCTAGTCGGTGAACCAGGTGTTGGAAAAACAGCGATAGCAGAAGGATTAGCCCAGAAAATTGTCAACCGGGAAGTCCCTGAAGATATGCAAGGCAAACGTTTAATGATGCTAGACATGGGTGCCTTGGTTGCTGGAACCAAATATCGAGGTGAGTTCGAAGATCGCTTGAAAAAAGTTGTCGATGAAATCTATCAAGATGGACAAGTCATTTTATTTATTGACGAATTGCATACCTTGATCGGTGCTGGCGGTGCAGAAGGGGCGATTGATGCTTCAAATATTTTAAAACCTGCTTTAGCACGTGGCGAGTTGCAAACAATTGGTGCGACAACTCTGGATGAATACCAAAAATATATTGAAAAAGATGCCGCTTTGGAACGTCGTTTTGCCCGTATTCAAGTAGCAGAACCAACGCCAGAAGAAGCAGAAGAAATTCTAAAA
Source organism: Enterococcus sp. DIV2384 (assembly GCF_050534975.1). Taxonomy (NCBI): domain Bacteria; kingdom Bacillati; phylum Bacillota; class Bacilli; order Lactobacillales; family Enterococcaceae; genus Enterococcus; species Enterococcus sp. DIV2384. Next base: position 2,684,565 of record NZ_CP172905.1, on the reverse strand, counting down.
GGCTTGCGTTCACGCTATGAAAAACATCATGGCGTAGAAATTACAGATGAAGCTCTACATGCAGCGGTTCAATTATCGATTCGCTATTTAAATGACCGCCAATTACCAGATAAAGCAATTGATTTAATGGACGAATCTGCAGCAAAAGTTCGTTTAGATAAGGCAGATCAACCTTCAGAAATTAATGAATTGCGTACCGAAATTTCTCAATTAATTACGGAAAAAGAAGAGGCCATTCAAAACCAATCATTTGAAAGTGCTGCTCGGATTCGTCAAAAAGAAAAACAAGTGATGGAAAAACTAGAAGAATTGATTGCAGTGAAAGAAAAAAGTCTGTCTGGTTACAGTACGCAAGTAACAGAAGAAGATGTGGCTGGAGTCGTTTCACAATGGACAGGCGTTCCTTTGCAGCAGCTAGAGAAGAAAGAAAGCGAACGATTGATGGAATTAGAAACCATTTTACATCAACGGGTCGTTGGCCAAAATGAAGCAGTTGAAGCTGTTTCACGCGCTATCCGTCGTGCGCGTAGTGGCTTGAAAGACCCAGCAAGACCGATTGGTTCCTTCATGTTCTTAGGACCAACAGGGGTTGGGAAAACGGAACTTGCCAAAGCCTTAGCCGAAGCGATGTTTGGCAGCGAAGAAGCTTTGATTCGCGTGGACATGTCTGAGTTTATGGAAAAATACAGCACTAGCCGTTTAATCGGTTCTCCTCCAGGTTATGTCGGCTACGAAGAAGGCGGCCAACTAACTGAAAAAATTCGTCAACGTCCTTATTCCGTTATTTTGCTAGATGAAGTAGAAAAAGCCCATCCAGATGTCTTTAATATTTTATTACAAGTCTTAGATGATGGCCATTTAACGGATGCCAAAGGACGAAAAGTCGATTTCCGTAACACGATTTTAATCATGACCTCCAATTTAGGGGCAACAGCGATTCGTGAAGAAAAACATGTCGGCTTCAATGTGAAAGACATTTCTAAAAATCATGAATTAATGCAAAAACGAATCATGGAAGAATTGAAAAAAGCCTTCCGTCCAGAATTCTTAAACCGAATTGATGAAACGGTTGTCTTCCATTCCTTGAAACAAGAGGAAATTCATGAAATCGTAAAAATTATGAGTCAATCTGTCGTGAAACGGATGGCCGAACAAGAGGTTAAAGTGAAAATCACACCAGCTGCAATTGAAGTTATTGGTAAAGTCGGGTTTGATCCAGAATATGGCGCACGTCCAATTCGTCGGGCCTTGCAAAAAGAAGTGGAAGATCGTTTAAGTGAAGCCCTTCTTTCCGGTCAAATTCAGTTAGGGGATAAAGTAACCTTAGGTGCTAGCAAAGGCAAAATTACGTTAAATGTGCGGGCACCAAAAGCACCAAAGACAGAAGCGAAAGAATTACAAACTGTATAGATGAGATGCGAAGTCTGGTACAAAAACCATTTAGGGTTTTTATGCCAGGCTTTTCTATTTTCCAGTGGCGATTTCTTTTTGAGAATTGCCAGATTGATTTTTCTGTGCTACGTTAATAAGGAGGGGTGATGGAATGGAACAATCTTTTTTTCGAGAATTACTACATTATCAGCGTCCAAAGGATAATCCTTTTCGACTAGTGTTTGCTGGCTTGGTTATGTTCAGCATTCTTTTTTTGGGCTATATCAATCATCAATTATTGATTTCAAGCTTTGGCTCGTTAGGTATTTTTACTTTTTTATATTATCAGCCGCTACCATTAAAACAGTTAATGACTCGTTTATCTGTGGTCGGTAGTTACCTTTTTTTAGGAAATTTGTTAGGCATGTTATCGACCCATATTGCATGGCTCATTCCCATTGTTGTTGCACTGGTCGGTTTTGGTGGCCGCTTTTTCTTTGAAGTCTACGATATTTCAAAACCAGGGGCCTTCTTTGGTGTGATGGTGACAGCGATGGGTGCCAGTACGAGCATTCCGTTAGCAAAAATTCCGTTCATGAGTGGCTGTATGTTATTAGGCATTGGCTTTTCCATTTTGTTTGCACTAGTGTTGCATTTTACAGAGAAGGAAATCAGTGCCCCGCTAGCTAAGCGATCATTACGGGAACGAATTTATCGGCATCCAGAAGCGCCATTAGATAGCATATATTATAGCTTTGTCTTATTTTTTGCTGTATATATCAGCGAAAGTTTACATTTACAGAATCCATATTGGCTAGTCGTTTCCTGTGCATCCATTTTACAAGGAGACAATTTACGTGCGATTAAGCAGCGAAATATTCAGCGAATTTTTGGCACAACGATTGGATTGGTTATTTCCGCTTTTCTGCTTAATTTAGCTTTGACAACTTTTGAATCGATTGTCGTGATTACAATCTTATTTGTGACCGTTGAGTATTTTATTCGTCGTAATTATGGATTGGCGCAATTTTTCACAACGCCTATGGCTCTGATGCTTTCATTGCTCGTTCGTCAGCAGTACGTGATAACGTTGATTCAATTCCGCTTTTTGGGGATTGTTTTAGGCAGCTTGTTAGGCTTAGCGGCAGCGTGGTTATTTACCGTTGTAGTAACGTTTTATGAACGAAAATATCACTTGAACGAGTGACTAAAGAATAGATGACCAGTAATTAGAAAAGAACATTTGGTAGGTAAGCGGATGGTGCTTCTCTACCAAAATTTTTTTCGGAAACATTGTGAAAAATGTACGTTTAATACAGATAGGCTCTTTTAAAGTTTGTGAACGTATGATACTATTAAACGGTCATAAAGAAGGAGGCTATATTTATGATTGAACTGATTGCAACTGCAGAATCTGTTGAGCAGGCTGTAGAATTACTCGCAACAGGTGTGGATACATTATATATTGGAGAAGAAACATTCGGGTTGCGTTTGCCCGTATCTTTTACACGAGATGAACAACGCGAGATTGTGAAACGTGCACATGAAATGGGCAAACAAGTGCTAGTTGCAGTAAATGGCATTATGCACCCTGAAAAAATGAAATTAGTCCCAGAGTATCTGACATTTTTAAAAGAAATCAACGTCGATAAAATTACTTTGGGTGATCCAGGTATTGTGTTTATTATGCAACGAGATGGATTAGAAATTCCTTACGTTTATGATGGCGAAACTTTGGTAACGAGCTCACGTCAAATCAATTTTTGGAGTAAACGAGGAGCCATCGGAGCTGTCCTAGCTCGGGAAGTACCTTTTGAAGAAATGGTCGCAATGGAAGAAAACTTAGCAGTTCCAGCTGAAATTCTTGTCTATGGGGCGACGTGTATTCATCAATCGAAACGCCCATTAATTCAAAATTACTACAATTACACAAAGAACGACAAAGGGGTTACAAAAGACGAAGGGCTGTTTATTTCTGAACCCAAAAAACCAGAAACCCACTATTCCATTTATGAAGATAGTCATGGTACGCATATTTTTGCCAATAACGATGTGAACTTGATGAATGAGTTAACAAACTTGTATGACCATCACTATCGTACATGGAAGCTCGATGGCCTTTACACGCCAGGTGAAAATTTTGTCGCGATTGCTCGCTTATTTGCTGAAGCGAAAGCAGCACTTGAAGCGGGAACTTGGTCAGAAGATCAAGCAGCTCATGCAACAGCTGAAATTGAAAAATTACATCCAACAGGTCGTGGCTTAGACAATGGTTTCTTTGATTTAAGTGCCGATGCAATAAAATAAATTGATTCATTTAAGGGGAAGAAGAACATGAAAGTAATGACAGAACGAACATTGAAGCGTCCCGAGGTGTTGGCTCCAGCCGGGACGCTAGAAAAACTAAAAGTCGCAATTCGTTACGGTGCCGATGCCGTTTATATCGGAGGGAATGCCTACGGTCTGCGTAGCCGCGCAGGAAATTTCACGCCAGAAGAAATGGCGGAAGGCGTAGCCTTTGCCCGCGAACATAATGCGAAAGTTTATGTCGCTGCCAATATGGTCACTCATGAAGGAAACCAGGAAGGGGCAGGAGCGTTTTTCAGAGAATTGCGAGACATCGGAATTTCAGCTGTGATTGTTTCCGATCCAGCTTTAATCGAAATTTGTGCGACAGAAGCACCAGGTTTACCCATCCATTTATCGACACAAGCTTCAGCAACCAACTATGAAACATTAGAATTTTGGAAAAATGAAGGCTTAGAACGTGTGGTATTAGCGCGCGAAGTTTCAATGGAGGAAGTTGCAGCGATTCGTGAAAATACGGACATTGAGATTGAAGCCTTTATTCATGGAGCAATGTGTATTTCATATTCAGGACGTTGTACTTTATCCAACCATATGTCGATGCGGGATGCCAATCGTGGCGGTTGCTCTCAATCTTGTCGTTGGAAATACGAGTTATTTGATATGCCTTTTGGGACAGAACGTCGGAGCAAAACCAGCGAAGGGGAAGTTGAAGAAGAGTTTTCAATGAGCGCCGTAGATATGTCTATGATTGAACATATTCCAGAATTAATTGAAAATGGTGTCGATAGTTTTAAAATTGAAGGCCGCATGAAATCCATTCACTATGTTTCGACAGTCGCTAATGTGTATAAAAAAGCCGTCGATTCTTACATGGAAGATCCTGAAAACTATGTCTGCCAACAAGAGTGGATTGATGAATTATGGAAAGTAGCACAACGTGAATTAGCAACTGGATTTTATTACAATACACCAAGTGAAAATGAACAATTATTCGGCGAACGTCGTAAAATTCCACAATATAAATTTGTTGGCGAAGTGATTGCGTACAACGAAAAGACGCAAGTCGCGACAATTCGTCAACGGAACCTTTTCAGTGTCGGCGATGAAATTGAATTTTATGGTCCCGGGTTTACCCATTTCCACCAAACCGTTAAAGAGATGTATAATGAAGACGGTGAAGCGATCGATCGGGCACCTAATCCCATGATGTTATTAACGATGGAAGTGACCCAACCTGTTGCAGTCGGCGATATGATTCGTAAGAAAAAATAAACCAGCCAAAAGGAGGAGTAAATATGAGTGTCCGCGTGAATGATTTATTAAAATTACCGTCTTTGCGAGAAGCAACGGTACTTTCTGGTAAAAACCAATTGGACACATCTGTTGCTTCTCTTTCTTTTTTAGAAGTCTCTGATATGTCTTTGTTTTCGGAAAAACTTCACAAAACAAATGAATACCATGCTGGCGAAATTTTGATTGGTTCATTTTGTGCCATTCGTCATGATGTGGTGAAGCAATGCGAAACGATTCGGCATCTCCATGAATTAGGCGAAGTAGGCCTAATCTTGTACTACGTTGGGATTATCGTACCGAAAGTTGCAGAGGAAGTGATTCAATTAGCGGATTCTTTAGGTTTCATTTTAATCCAAATGCCTAAAAATGATCCCACATTACGCTACAACGAAGTCATTTATGAAGTCATGAAATTGTTAGTCAATAAAAATAAAATGGCTTCTTTTGCAACGGACCTCTTGGAAAAAGTTTCCCTTTTGCCTGAACAAAACCGCAGTGTGGAAATGACCTTGAAAATCCTATCCGATTTTTTAAAAGTCAATATTGCGTTAACCACCTATACCAATGAAATCATCAGCACCATCAATTGGCCGCGAAGCACGAAATTACCCTTAACCAAGTTACTTTATCAATCACAAGAGAAAGTAGTGTTGGGAGAAACGACCTACTTCATTACCTCGCAAAAACTTCCTCAGAAAGATGGACAAACATTGAAGCTTTACTTCATTCGAGAAGAAGAGCAGTTAACCTCTTTTGAGATGAATCAAGCGGTGGAAGTCGTTCAGATGGCTCTGAATTTATGGGGGAAAAACTATGACGAAGTCAGTGAGTATGCCTTAGTCCAAGCAATCATTAACGACGAAAGTGATAAGATGTACCAATTAGCCAAAAAATTAATGATTGATATTTCTTCTGTCGAAACGATGTGGCTTTTGCCCATTTGGCAACAAGGACAAGAAATCCACGCTATTCAGCAAGATTTGAAAGATTTCTTACGTTACTATTACCAAACAACGATTGTCCAGCAAACAGAAAATTACCTGATTGTTCTCTTAGGTAATTATTTACACAAACAGCCTGAAGCCACGATTAGTAAAGAATACTTGCAAGCCACAGACTATCAGGACTATTTAGGTGAAATCATCCTTTGTCCGAAAGTTCGTAACACGACTGAAGTGCGTGTCAGCTACCAAACCGCTAATCAAGTCGCGCCGTTTTTAAAGCGCGTCTATCCACAAAGAAAAGTGTTATCAATCGCGGAAATTCGTACAGTTCAACAAATGATGACGTGTCTCCAAGCAGGAGAAGAAGCAATCCAACAACGCTTAGCAGTTATCCAACCTCTCTTAAAAGAATCAGAGCAGTTAATGACATTAGGAACGTTTTTACTAGATGCAAGTAGTGATTTTAAAGAATGCGGCGAACGCCTATTTGTTCATAAAAATACGGTCAAATATCGTATCAGTAAAATTAATGAAGCGCTCGGCTATGATATGACCAACGCCGCCGAAGCCTATGAAGTCTATTTGGCGATGATCTTATATCGCTTGGTCACGAACGAATGAAAAAAGCAGACAATCGGCAGTAGCCGATTTGTCTGCTTTTTTATTTTTAGCCAAAACTCCCTTGATATTTTTTTCAATTTGAAAAAGACCTATGACTGATTTTTCGTTATAATTGAAAAAATAATTAAGGAGGAATGAGAATGAAATTAAAAAACGAGCAACAACAATCGTGGCTTAGCTTAGCATTTGTTTGGGCGGGCGCAATGATTAGCGTGCCAGGATTAATTATTGGAGGAACGTTAGTTGCAGGCATGCCTTTATGGGAAGCTTTGTTAACAGGATTTATTGGTTACGGTATTATTGTTATTTTAATGATTTTACAAGGAATTCAAAGTTCCGACTTACAAGAACCTTCTGTCAAAGTCGCTTCTCAAGTGTTTGGCATTCAAGGTTCGCAAAAGATTATTTCTATTATTCTAGCGATTGCTTGCTTAGGGTGGTTTGGTTTGCAAGCCAATGTCAGCGGTGGCGCCTTCACGAACTTTTTAAAAATTTACGGCATTGATTTACCTGTGTCGCTTTCTTCCTTAATCTGGGGAATTATCATGCTTATTTCGGCTCTTTATGGTATAAAAATATTGAAAATTCTGAATTATTTTGCGGTTCCTGTGTTAGTTCTGGTTTGTCTTTATGGCTTGGTGGCTTCGTTAAGAAACAACGGTTGGGAAGCTGTTAGTCAATATACACCTCAAACAGCAGGAAGCTTTATGTCGGGTCTTTCAATGACTGTCGGTTCTTTTGCATTAGGCGCAGTAATTGCTGGAGATTACTCTCAATATGTTTCTTCTCGTAAAGATGTGGTTAAAGCGGCCACCTTAGGGATTTTACCGACAGGCTTGTTGATGATTGGCGTTGGTGCGGTCTTGACCATTGCATCGAACACCGCAGATATCACGGAAGTTTTTATGAATCTCGGTTTTCCAGTTTTAGGAATTATTGCGCTAATTTTAGCAACTTGGACCACGAATGCCGTGAATGCTTTTTCTGGCGGACTGGCCTTGATTAATGTCTTTGATATTCCAAAAGAAAAAGAAAAAGTCGCTGTCGGTGCGGCCGGCGCCATTGGAACCTTATTAGCAGTTGTGGGGATCTTAAATTACTTTACGCCGATTATGTCTGTCCTTTCTGCGATGGTTCCACCAGTGGCTGGTGTAATGATTGCTGCCTATTGGTTGATTAACAAAGGCGATCAAACCAATAGGCAGCCAACGCCTGGCGTGAATAAATTAGGTGTTTTTTCATGGCTAATTGGTGCTGCAGTGGGGGGCATTCCGGTGATTATGAGTTTCTTTCCCAATGCCCCTCAATTGCCTAACCAACCGCTAATTGGCATTGTTTTATCGTTTGTTATTTATTATTTCGGTGCAAAACGTCAACAGACGAACACCGAATCATTAGAAATGGAATGAAGAAGAGGAGTGTCGGAGAATGCGTTATTTAGATGCAGAAGCAATTGAGAATATAGCCACAGGAGCAGCTTTTTTAGGGACAGGAGGTGGCGGTGATCCCTACATTGGTAAAATGATGGCTTTGTCCGCCATCGAAGAAAACGGACCTGTCAAACTGGTTTCTCCAGAAGAGATAGCTGCAGAGGATTTTTTCCTACCCGCCGCAATGATGGGTGCCCCATCTGTCGCAATTGAAAAATTTCCCAAAGGCGACGAATTCGTCCGTGTCTTTGAGAAGTTAGGAAAATATTTAGACCAAGAAACGATTGCGGGAACCTTTCCAATGGAAGCTGGGGGCGTCAATTCAATGATTCCAATTGTTGTTGCAGCGAAGCTAGGCATTCCCTTGGTGGATTGCGATGGTATGGGTCGGGCCTTTCCAGAATTGCCTATGGTAACGTTCCATTTGAATGGGATGTCAGCGACCCCTATGGCAATTACCGATGAAAAAGGAAATATTGGCATTATGGAAACGATTGATAATACTTGGACAGAACGTCTTGCTCGTGTTCAAACGGTTGAAATGGGCGCCAGTGCTTTAGTGAGCATTTATCCCGCGACAGGCAAACAATTACAAGACTATGGGATTCACAACATCGTGACATTATCAGAAGAAATTGGCAAAGTGATTCGAGGTACCTATGCAGATGAACAAGAAAAACGCCAAGCATTAGTAGAAGTTACGGATGGCTTTGAATTGTTCCAAGGAAAAATTCTAGATGTGGAACGAGAAGTAAAAGGTGGCTTCAATTTGGGACGTGTCAAATTGAGTGGCTTAAACAGTGACGCTGGTTCAGAAGCAGTCGTCCATTTTCAAAATGAAAATTTAATTGCCGAGAAAGATGGTCAGGTGATTGCGATGACGCCTGATTTGATTTGTATGGTAGATTTAGAAACTTTAACGCCTGTGACAACAGAAAGCTTGAAATACGGCAAACGTGTCCAAGTAATGGGCTTGAAAGCGAATGCCGCTTGGCGAACGAAAAAAGGTATCGAAACAGTGGGTCCTCGGTATTTCGGCTACGAAATGGATTATCAACCACTAGAAAACTTAGTAGCAAAGGAGGACAAATAAATGTATAAAATCGGTATCGATGTCGGCGGCACAAATACAGATGCTGTTATTTTAGATCATCAATTAAACTTGATTCATTCAGTGAAAGTTCCAACAACCGATGATATTCAAACAGGGATTGCCGGTGCCTTAAATAAAGTCTTGGCAGAATCAGCAGTGGACCCAACCAAAGTCACACATGCAATGTTGGGCACGACCCAATGTACGAATGCCATTGTTGAACGAAAAAAATTAGCAAAAGTTGGGGTCCTTCGTTTGGGCTATCCAGCAACCGCTTCGGTCTTGCCTTACACAGCTTGGCCCAAGGATTTAGTGGCCACTCTTTCAGAAACGTATGCTTTAGCACATGGCGGCTACGAATATGATGGACAACCATTGACTGCACTGGACGAAGAAGAATTACGTGGGATTTTGGCCTCTTGGCGAGGAGAAGTAGAGGCAATCGCAGTAATTGGCGTTTTTTCTTCTTTAAAAAATGACCAAGAATTGTTTGTTCAAGCACTTGCGAAGGAAGTGTTAGGGGCAGATGTTCCTGTATCTTGCTCCTCAATGATTGGGTCTGTCGGTTTAATTGAACGGGAAAATGCGACAATTTTGAATGCTGCGTTGCACAAAGTAATTAAAGTGACCAGCGAAGGCTTTGAACAAGCCTTAGAACAAGAAAAAATTCATCACGCCCAAGTGTACTTATGTCAAAATGATGGTACGTTAATGTCGTTAACGTATGCCAAACAGTTTCCTATTTTAACCATTGCTTGTGGACCAACCAATAGTATTCGTGGCGCTTCATACTTAGCTGGCTTGAAAGATGCGGTTGTTTTAGATGTTGGTGGCACAACGTCCGACATTGGCGTGTTAGTGGATGGCTTTCCAAGAGAATCTTCACTGGCCGTTGATGTTGGCGGGGTACGGACCAATTTTAGAATGCCAGATATCGTGTCAATCGGTGTCGGCGGCGGCAGTCTAGTGCGTGAACAACCAGATGGTTCTGTGACAGTTGGCCCCGATAGTGTCGGCTACCGTATTACACAAGAGGCCCTTGTTTTTGGCGGCACACAATTAACGACCACTGATATCGCGGTTCGCTTAGGCCATGCCCAAGTCGGTGATCCTAGCAAAGTGGCTCATTTAGACCAAGCGTTTGCGGAAAAAGTGTACCAAAAAATTGGCGAATTGGTCAGTGAAGCGATTGATCGCATGAAGACCAGTTCCGCAGACGTGACGGTCGTTTTAGTTGGTGGTGGGAGTATTATCATCCCCGAAGAATTGACAGGCGTTAAAGCGCTAATTCGCAACAAAAACGGAGCAGTGGCGAATGCCATCGGTGCCTCTATCGCTCAGATTAGCGGACAATACGAACAAATTTATGTTTATTCAAAAATCCAACGAGACGCGGCGTTGACTGATGCCCAAGAAAAAGCCGTCCAACAAGCTGAACTTGCGGGTGCAGTCCCTGGCACAATCGAGTTAGTCGAGGTGGAAGAAACACCACTCGCCTATCATCCAGAAAATGCAACCCGCTTACGAGTAAAAGTGGTTGGGAATATGTATTAAAAGAAAGGAAATCCTCTGGCATATGAGGGTTTCCTTTTTGTGCTATAGTAAAAGAAAAAGAAGGAGGAATAACTATGGCTAAATTATTCGCCTACCAAATTGGTCAAAACCCTCGTATTCAAACGGACCTTTTGGTAGATCCTCAGCTGTTTGAAGATGAGCATGGCTGTATGGGTGCAGTGGGCTTCGGGTTAGCAGATTGTGTTCAAACCGGAATGTTTACAGATATTGAAGTGATAAAACGGTATCTTCACGAAGCAACCTACGTTTTTATTAATGGTGACTTTGACCGACTAAGTTATTTAGAAATTGGGATTGCACTTTCCTTAGGCAAAACACTTTACGTCATTACAATGAATCCAAACGTAACGAAAGAAGATTTAGGAATTCCCTTCGACAATGCTACGGTTGAATTCCTTTCCCCCAGTGCTTTTACGGAACGAATCCATGAAACAGAAGCAGCAGAAAACTAAACAAAAGTAAGTAATACGACTGTCTTTTTTTGCTATTTTTTGCGATAATAAGAGAGAAAGTTCAAATTGAAAGGGAGCCAGAATAAATGAAAACCTATGATTATATTGTTATTGGTGGCGGTAGTGGCGGGATTGCTTCTGCTAACCGCGCAGGAATGCACGGAGCCAACGTCCTTTTAATTGAGGGCAACGAAATTGGTGGGACCTGTGTCAACGTTGGTTGTGTGCCTAAAAAAGTCATGTGGCAAGCCAGCAGCATGATGGAAATGATGGAAAGAGACACAGCAGGCTACGGGTTTGATGTTGAAATCAAAAATTTTAGCTTTAAACAATTAGTTGAAAATCGTGAAAAATATATCAACTTCTTACATGGTGCGTATAATCGTGGTTTAGACAGTAACAACATTGAACGTATCCATGGTTACGCTACGTTTACTGGGGAGCAAACAATTGAAGTCAATGGGACAGAATATACGGCGCCGCACATTTTAATCGCGACAGGTGGTCGTCCGAAAAAACTAGGTATTCCAGGAGAAGAATATGCCTTAGATTCAAACGGCTTCTTTGCGTTAGAAGAAATGCCAAAACGTGTGGTCTTTGTCGGTGCAGGTTACATCGCAGCCGAATTAGCAGGAACCTTACATGGCTTAGGCGCAGAAACACATTGGGCCTTCCGTCATGAACGACCATTACGAAGCTTTGATGACATGCTTTCTGAAAAAGTCGTAGAACGCTATCAAGAAATGGGCATGCAAATTCATCCGAATGCAACACCAGCTAAAATTGAAAAAACGGCGCAGAATGAGTATGTTATTACATTTGAAAATGGTGAATCAATCACGACAGATGCCGTGATTTTCGGGACAGGCCGTCAGCCGAACACGGATCAATTAGGCTTAGAAAATACGAAAGTAGCCCTTGATGAAAAAGGCTACGTCAAAGTAGATAAATTCCAAAATACCACGCAAAATGGTATCTACGCAGTCGGCGATGTTATTGGGAAAATCGACTTAACGCCAGTCGCGATTGCCGCTGGTCGGCGCCTGTCTGAACGCTTATTTAACGGACAAACCGATTTATATTTGGATTATAACTTGGTACCAACGGTGGTCTTTACCCATCCACCAGTTGCGACAATTGGTTTGACGGAAAAAGCAGCGCTTGAAGAATATGGCGAAGACCAAGTGAAAATCTATCGCTCTAGCTTTACGCCAATGTACTTCGCTTTAGGAGAATACCGTCAAAAATGCGACATGAAATTAATCTGTGTTGGCAAAGAAGAAAAAATTGTCGGTTTGCATGGCATCGGCATCGGTGTTGACGAAATGCTACAAGGCTTTGCAGTCGCTATTAAAATGGGCGCAACCAAAGCAGATTTTGATAATACTGTTGCGATTCATCCAACAGGCTCAGAAGAATTTGTAACAATGCGATAAAAGGCGAATAGACCCCAAAAAAGAGCGTTGCTGATGCAACGCCCTTTTTTGAATACACGAGTTATACTATTGGATTCGTAAAAAGTAATTTTTTATATCATACCAATAACCACTTTTCCATCTTTTAACTACTGACTTTTCCAAGAAATATGCTATGATTAAAAAAATCAGCAAAACAGAGGGTAGGGAGTTAGAGGATGGATAAAATTAGAATCAACAACTTGAAATTTTTCACAAAAAATGGTGTTTTGGCAGAAGAAAAACGTCTAGGACAGCAAGTAGAAATCGACCTTGAAATGCAGTTGTCGCTAGCCGAGGCAGGGCGAACAGATGATGTCACCCAAACAGTCAATTATGCCGAAGTGAATGAATTGATTGCCCAACGAGTAAACAATCACTCGTACGATTTAATCGAAGGTTTAGCGAGTGCTATTTTAGATGATATTTCCGCAGATTATCAAGAACAATTGAACAAAATTATCATTAAAATTAGAAAATATAGTGTGCCGATGCCCGGCCTTTTTGACAATATTGAAATTGAAATGGAGCGAGAAGTATAGATGATTGGCTATGTAGCATTAGGTAGTAACGTCGGCGATCCATACGCAAATTTAGTGAAAGCCCGCAATTATTTAAACGAAGACCCGCAGATTCAGGTCGTGGCTTCTTCAAAACTTTATGAAACGGATCCTTACGGCTATACAGACCAAGATGATTTTTTGAACGCCGTATTGAAAATTGATACTAGCTATACCGCTGAAGAGTTATTGGCTGTTACCCAAGGGATTGAGCAAGCAATGAAACGTAAAAAATTAATTCACTGGGGTCCGCGGATTATTGATATTGATATTTTATTATTAGGGGAACAGTCAGTCGCGTTGCCCCACTTACAAGTTCCTCATCAAGAATTAACAAAACGGTCATTTGTTTTGATTCCCTTAAGTGATGTTTACGCAGAGGAACAACTATTGGGCGCGCCAATAGCTACGTGGATTCAGCGCAGTGGCAATCAAGAAGAAGTGCGAGTAAGCGAAAAGGAATGGTAGAGATGGAGCAGGAAAAACAAGCGCAAATTGAGCAGGCAGTTACCACAATCTTAGAAGCAGTGGGGGAAGATACTCAACGGGCAGGACTCATTGATACACCCAAACGCGTAGCTAAAATGTATGCAGAAGTTTTTAGTGGATTAACCGAACCTGAATTTGATGATTATAAATTATTTGATAGCTTAAATGAAGGCGAAATGGTTTTAGTAAAAGATATTGCCTTTTATTCAATGTGTGAACACCATTTATTGCCATTTTATGGAAAAGTACATGTCGCTTATCTGCCAGAAGGTGGCAAAGTATTGGGACTAAGCAAGTTACCAAGATTAGTAGAACATTGTGCCAAACGTCCCACAGTTCAAGAAGATTTAACAGTGACAATTGCCCGCAAACTCCAAGAAAATATTCCCGTCAAAGGCATTGCAGTAGCCATTGAAGCGGAACATATGTGTATGACGATGCGCGGCGTGAAAACACCACAAAGTAGCACCAAAACATTTCAATTTACCGGACTATTTAAAGAACAAGAGTGGAAAAATCAATTTTTAATGGAGATACGTTAGAAAATGGAAATCATTGTTGGCACGAATAACCAAGGTAAGTTAAAAGAAATGCAATCAGGACTTAAGGACCCCGCTATTCAACTTGTCTCTTATCGAAAGTATACCACCAGTCAAGAACAACCTGCAGAAACTGGTACTACGTATGCTGAAAATGCTTATCTAAAAGCTCGCTTTTTCCAACAATTAATTGGCCGCCCAGTGTTAGGTGATGATGGCGGCTTAACGTTAACTGCTTTTCCTGATTTATTAGGTATTCATACAAGCCGCTTTTTCCATTCAGCCAATCCGGAAGAACAGAACCGCGAACTGTTGCACTTATTTGAAGGGCAACAGTCGATTCGCGAGTTAACCTTATCAGCCACGTTGGTCTATGTACTCGATGACGACAAACTGTTGCAAACGGAAGCCACTTTGACTGGTGAATTAGTTGAACCGCGCGGTACAGGCGGTTATGGTTTTGATCCGATTATTTATTTACCAGACCGAGGCAAAACCTTAGCGGAGTTGTCCACGAGTGAACGAATGAAGATAAGTCCTAGAATGCGGGCTTTACGAAAGATGATTCAGCAGATAAAGGAGCAATGTGACAATGATTGATTTAAAAAAGAATTACCAAATTATGGGGATTGTCAACACGACCCCCGACTCTTTTTCTGATGGCGGTAGCTACACAACGGTCGACGTGGCCTATCAACATGCGCTTCATTTACTAGAAGCGGGGGCCGATATTTTAGACATTGGCGGCCAATCCACACGTCCTGGCTACGAAGAAGTTTCTCCACAAGTTGAGGCAGACCGAGTATTACCGTTAATAAAAAAAATACGTGAGACTTCTCTAGCGCCGATTTCTGTGGACACCTACTATCCCGAAGTAGCGGAAGCCGCGATCCAAGCTGGCGCCACAATGATTAATGACATCAAAGGATTAGACACTCCGGGGATGGCAGAAGTCCTCGCGCAATATCCTGAAATCCAAGTTGTGATTATGCATTCTAGAAAACGCCAATCTCTTTCTTTAAAAGAAGAGTTACACCAATTTTATACAGAAAAAATTGAACAATGCCAAAAATATGGGCTTTCCTTAGAAAAAATTTGTTTCGATCCAGGGATCGGCTTTCATAAAACTGTCGCAGAAAACCTTCAATTGTTAAAAGATCCTAACGCCTTTCGCTACCAAGATTATCCGTTACTATACGGCGTTTCTCGCAAACGAACCATTGGCGCTTTAACGAACGAACCAGAACCAGCCAACCGTGATTTTGGTTCAGCCGCTGCTTCCTTGTATGCAGCACAACAAGGCGTAGAAATTTTACGTGTTCATAATGTCCAAGGCTTAAAACAAACATTTGATGTCTGGCGAGCATTGTCGGAGAAGGAGTAAAGGCGGAGCAATAGACTAAATAGACCGACCATCTTTTTTGATGGTCGGTCTGTTTAGTCTAAAAAATTTTAGTTGGCTGAATCGTTTTATCCCAGTAAACGGTGCGCGATTTTTATTACAAAAGAAAGCGGCTGTTGAATAATCAGGAAAGTAAGCGTATTCTAGGAAGGTACAAATGTGTTATACTACACAAGTAGGAAGTTTATGACGGTGGCAATTTCTCAAAAAAAGGGGGACTGCCAATGTTTTTGCTTGTTTGCTCTTTCCCTAGAAAGGAATAGTAGTGACTGTCTTTGAAGCATTGATGCTTGCGATTGCTTTCGCAACGTTAATTGTCAAAATCAGTAATAAAAACGACAAAAAATAAACCCGTCATAACCTTTAGCGAAGATTGACGGGTTTATTTCCGTATTAAAATCAAGCTACCGTCTTAAACGGTCTACCCGAGAGCGTATGTCTAGTACGCTCTCTTCGTGTTTATTATACCAAGGTATCACCTAAAAAGCTAGCCGCTAAATCCTCAATAGGATCCAGCGGCTTTTTTAATTTTCTCTTGTCAAAATCGTTTGTGTAATTTCATACAATTGTTCTTTCGCTTGGGCCTTTGTTTCAGGAAGTTTGCTGATTTCTTTCAGCGCTTTTTCTGTGTAATGAGTGGCTAATTGTTGGGCCTTTTCTACGCCACCTAGTTCATGGACAAGACGATAAATTTCCTGTGTTTCTTCATCGGTCAAGGCTTCTTTTTTCATTAAAAGTGGCAACAAGACTTCACGATTGGCTTCAAGTGCATAAATCAAGGGCAAAGAATACACGCCTTGACGTACGTCTTCTAAGACGGGTTTGCCGATAGCATCGGCAGTTTGTGTATAGTCCAAAATATCATCAATAATTTGAAAAGCCAGTCCGATATTTTCGCCGATTTCACCACAACGTTTGGCAAAACGTTGGGAGGTGCCACTTTCATAGGCACCGACAAAACAACTTAGCGCAAACAATTCCGCTGTTTTCCCGGAAATATTTTTTAAATATTGGTCAATCGTTACCTCGAAATTATAGCGATTGTCCATTTGACCAAGCTCACCAGTCAGGACTTTTTCCATACTGCGCGAATTTAATTGAATGCTTTTTAATGAAGAAGAATAATCAGATAAGAGCTTGAAGCAGCAAACAAAAAGATAATCGCCTGTATACACGGCTGTGCTATTTCCAAAGCGCGAACGCAATGTTGGCAAGCCACGACGCGTATCGGCTTCGTCGACAATATCGTCGTGAACTAACGTGGCGGTATGCAGTAATTCAATGGAAGCCGCTAACGCTGTCGCCTTTTTAGGGTCCCGCTGTTCACCAAAATAAGAGAACAACAGTTGGTAGGCTGGACGTAGCAATTTGCCGCCAGAATGAATCATGTCATGGACAGCAGCTTGAATCTCTTGATTATCGATTTGAACCGCTTGTTCCATCAAGCGAAGAGTAGTTGTTAATTCTTTTGATAACGTAGGATAGGTATTCCACATAGGATGTATATTCATAAGATGACTCCTTTAATTGTGGCGGACAGGTTTTCAATTAGAAAAATTGACTCCACTTATGTTTCGTTGTTTGTTCATAATTCAGTTGGAATTTTCGTAACGTCTGGACATGTTGTAGTAAATAATTAGCGGCAATCCCAATGGCAATCCCCGAGAGTAACCCAAACAGAGATAAAAATGGTAAGTACAGCATCGGCGCCCACGAATGAGCAAAGAAAGAGGTCGTTAGCAACTGACCAACGTTGTGTAAGAAACCACCAACGGCACTAATCCCAATAATGCTGACCCGTTTTGGCCCCAGCTGCTTGACAAGCAACATGCCGAAATAACTTAATAAGGCACCACTGGCACTATAGAAAAAGGTCGAAAGTGTGCCGCCCAGTAATGTCGTTAAAATCAAACGTAAACAGACCAGGAAAAAACTATCACGCTTACGCATGGTGAAAATCGCAATAATGGTAATTAAATTTGCTAGACCGAGCTTTGCCCCAGGAGCAAATGCGAAAGGGTAAGGAATCATATTTTCGATTAAACCAATAATGACCCCTTGGGCAACGAGCATAGCAATATAAATATTCTTGTGTAATTTGCTCATAGTTGTCGTGCTTAATAAATTAAGCTACCGTCTTCACTCCCATCAGAAGCTTCCACGGTGATAAACAAATTGTGGGGCAGACAGGCAATCGGGGTTTCACCAGGTTTGGAAATCCAGCCTCGTCGAACATCCACTAAGTCAGCACAGTTGGCTTCCTTCACGCGGATACGATCACCATCTACTTCAATCAGGTTGTAATCACCGTCTTTTGCTTCGTATTTATATGTATAATGCGGGCCGTCCTTTTTTAAGTCAAAGACTTTGATTACTTTGTTGTCTACTTTCAAGACTGCTTGATACGTAGCCGCTTCTTGACCACGGTTTTGCATGGCAAAAACAACAAGGGGCAGAAAAGAACCAAGAACTAAAATAGCAATAATAATAACGTCCCATGTTTTCAAGCGACTTTTCTTAATGAATTCTTTGATCGTCATTTTCTTCTCTCTCCTTTGGTGTTTTTTTCTTGTCTATCATAACACAGTGAACGGAAAAGAAGTATTCTTTTCCAGTTGAGCCACCATATTATATAAAAGAAAATATGTGGGACAAAAGTCATGCTTGACTGCTGTCCCACATACTAAATCCTATGATAGTCAGCTGGAGACATGTGTCTCAGCTTTTGCTCGTAGTTGTCAATCGATTATCGATTGCTTACTTACCGCCGTATCTAGCTTTCGGGGTACCATACCACGCTTTACCAAGTTTGCGTTGAATCCATGGAATTACCCAGCGGTCTAAACCGACAGCACGGCCTGAACCGTTCATCAAAGCAAAAGCGACAAAGATAAACCAGATATTTACCCAATAGAACATGCCAGATAAACAGAAGGCAATTGTTAAACCAATTGTAGCAGCACTTGATAACCAAGTGAATAAACCAGCAATCAATGCTAAAGCAATACATACTTCAACGATTGTCATGAATTTTTGCATGAACAAAGCAACTTCTTGGTTTGGCATCATAAATTTCATTACGCTTTCGAACCATTTAGGCATGTGATCAAACACTTGCATTGGTGTTTCGCCGTAAGCGTAGCTTAAACCAAAGTGCGCTGCTTGTGTTGCCGCATCGGCACCACCGCTTGCCGCCGCATCCGCCGCACCACTTGCAGCAGTTGTTGCTGTTTCAGTTGCTTGAGAAGCACCTGTTGTTACTTGTTCTTGTAACCAAGGGAATGGGAAAACGACTTTATCTGTGAACCAAGAACCATCACCAAACCAAGTGCTTGGTTTCAAGTAATCGCCGTTGCCGACAATTTTCTTCATTGATTCGACTAACCAAACCATACCATAGAAGACACGTAGCGGAACACTCCACAAGACATTGCCGTAACGAGACGTATGTCCGCGAGCAACAGAACGATCATCTTTAATATGGAAGATTTCGTGCATAATGTATTGGAACATATAGTAACCAGAACGAATATCAAAGAAGTATTTCAAGTTAACGATATGTTTCATAATGATGGCTAAGAAACCACTCAAATGAATTTTATCGAATAAGTTGGCAACGCCCCATTTCGCGCCGATGGAAACCATGAATCCTTGGTAGTTTCCTTTAAAGGCGTGTTTTTCGCCGCCTTTAATATCTGCAACGATGTTGGCAGCCGCAGTATGACCTGTTTGTTCAGCTGCTTGAACGATTTGAGGAGTTGGTGTATTTGGTGTTTCTTCATAATAAACCAAGTCACCAATGATATAAATGTTTTTGTCTTCGTAGCCTTTTGCTTGCATGTATTCATTCGCAACTAAACGACTACCACGTGCTGCTTCTAAACCAAAGTCAGCGGCATCAGAAGTTGCTTTCACACCAGCTGTCCAGATTAATGTATGCGTTGGTACTTCAGAACCATCTTTTAATTTAATGTGATCTGCTGCAACTTCAACGATTGGTGAGTTCAATAATAATTGAACATTTTTCTTTTCTAGATAACGTTCTGCTTTGGCAGCATCGTTACGAGATAACATGTTTAAGATGGTTGGCATTGCTTCAACAACCATTAATGTAATTTCGTCTGGATCAATTTTGGCATCTTTCGCTAAACGATCTTTCCAGTCGATTAATTCGCCGACCATTTCGATCCCAGTAAAACCAGAACCACAGACAACGAATGTTAACATTGCTTTGCGTACTTCAGCATCTGGTTCGATGGCTGCTTTAGCAACGGTTGCTTCAATGTGATGACGAATTTTCACTGCATCATCAAATGACCATAAGGTGAAACCATTTTCTTTCACGCCTGGTGTTCCAAAGTCGTTTGGTTCGCCACCCATACCCAGAATTAACTGGTCAAATGGATAAGAACCTGCTAAAGTTTTCACAACTTTGTTTTCTTTGTCGATCCCAGTAACAGTATCTGTTACCAATTTTACGTTTTTCTTGCGTGAGAACAAACGTTGTAAGTCGTATTGAATTGCTTCTGGTTCAACACGTCCGCCTGCTACTTCATGCAATTCGGTCATCATAGTGTGGTAAGAATGGCGATCAATCAATGTGATTGTTACGTCCGTATCTTTTTTAAATTTCTTTGCTAGAAATTTAGTAGCTGAAACGCCAGCATACCCAGCACCTACAACGACAATATTTTGCTTTGTCATTGACAATCCGCTCCTTAATATTGTAAGTAGTAAAATAGTGATAATGATTAATAAGTACACAATCGACTAACATTATATAAGTATTTCACGAATTTGTCTAATATAAATTTTAATTGTCAACAAATTTACTCCAACGATGAGTTTTTGATGAAAAAAAGACCGAAATGTAAATATTTTTAGGGGATGGTCTTGACAACGTTTTTAAAACCATTATAATGTGTAATGTATCACAAACTTTTAATGTTTGTGAAAATCATGAAAGAAAAGGTGACTATCAATGAAAGTGAATAAATTTGTTAAAGGTTTTGCGGCAATTGCATTATTTAGTTTAGTATTAGCAGGCTGTGGCGCAGACAAGAAAGACAACACAACGAACTCTTCTAGCGCAGCATCTTCAGAAACGAAAAAATCAACTGAATCATCAGCACCAGCGAAAAAAGTTGCCGGTGGCGATTTAAAAGATGGTACGTATAAATTAGAAGAAAAAAATGAAAAAAATGGTTACCGTGCAGTCTTTGAAATGACTGTAAAAGACGGCAAAATCACTGAATCTAAATATGACAACATCAATGCTGACGGCAAATCTAAAACAGAAGACACTAAGTATGAAGAAAGCATGAAAGCAAAATCTGGTGTTGGACCAAAAGAATACATCAAACAATTAAACGATTCTTTTGTTAAAGCACAAAGCGCAAGCGGTGTGGAAGTAGTAACTGGTGCGACTCATTCATCTGAATCATTCCAAAACTACGCACAACAATTAATCCAAGCAGCACAAGCTGGTAACACAGACACAATCGAAATCGACAATGGGGCAACATTGAAAGATGGTACGTACTCATTGAAAGAAAAAAATGACTCAAACGGCTACCACACAACATTCTCAATGACTGTGAAAGATGGTAAAGTGACTGAATCTAACTACGATAACGTGAACGCTGACGGCAAATCTAAAAAAGATGACACTGAATACGAAAGCAAAATGAAAGACGTTGCTGGCGTTGGACCAAAAGAATATATCGAAACATTAAACAAAGAATTTGTTAAAGCAATGGGCGAAGAAGACGGCTCACCTGCAGGTGTTGAAGTGGTAACTGGTGCAACACACAGCACACATTCATTCATCAACTACGCACAACAATTAGTGAACGCTGCTGAAAAAGGCGACACAACTGAAATCGTTGTTGACAACATCGTAACAAAATAATTAGAAATAAATGAATCGTGAAGTAGTTCCTGAAATGCTTTTCAGCAATTACTTGACACCATTGAGGGGTTGGGAAAAAGTCGGTTGGCTGACTTTCCCGCCCCTTTTTCTTCGCTAGTTCTGTCCATCATTTCACAAATTTTTTCACAGAAATTTGTGAATTTCCAAGAGAAAGACTTTTCATTTTTTCCAAAAAAGGCTACTATGCAAGAGAACTTATTTTTTAATTAAAGAAGGAAAGAAGAGGGAATCCTATGAAAAAGAAACTTCTGCTCATGGTGAGTGTTCTAGCAGTGCTGTTTGTGGCAGCTGCTTGTTCCTCAAAACCAGAAGCGAAAATTAATACAGAACCATACTCTGACCGTCAAACAATGCTTGGTACCTACGTTCAAATTCGCATCTACGATGATGGCAAAGAAGACGTCTTACCGAAAGCCTTTGCCCGCGTCAAAGAACTAGGCGATAAAATCACGGTCAACCAACCAGGTTCAGAAATTGATGAAATCAACCAAGAAGCAGGCGTGAAACCGGTCAAAGTCTCAGATGACCTGTATCCTTTGTTGAAAAAAGCCTATGAATACAGCAAAGACTCCCGCGGTGGTTTCGACATGGCAATTGGCCCAATCACCTCTATGTGGCACATTGGCTTCGATGATGCCCGCAAACCAAGCCAAGCCGAAATTGATCAAGCCTTGAAACTTGTCGATTACACGAAAGTCAAATTCAACGACAAAAAGCAAACCGTTTACCTTGAAGAAAAAGGCATGCAATTGGATTTAGGCGCAATTGCCAAAGGCTTCATCACCGACGAAGTTGTGAAAGTCCTCAAAGACAACGGCGTCACCACCGCTATTGTCGATTTAGGCGGAAATGTTTACGTCTTAGGACACAGCCCACGTGGCAAAGACATGGACTGGACAGTCGGCATTCAAGACCCGAATAAAGCCCGCAACACTGTTTTAGGTCAAGTCAAAGAAAGCAACAAAACCTTAGTCACATCAGGAATTTATGAACGCTACTTAAAAGTCGATGGCAAAACCTACCACCATCTCTTTGATCGTGAAACTGGCTATCCGTTTGATAACGACATCGCGGGTGTCACCATTATCACCGACAAATCCATCGATGGTGATGGTCTCTCAACAGCCGTCTTCTCAATGGGCGTCAAAAAAGGACTAGAATATGTCGAAAGTCTGAAAGGAACCGATGCCATTTTCGTCACAAAAGACGACAAAGTCTACATCAGCAAAGATATCGAAGGCAACTTTGAAATCGGCAAAGACTCTGGCTATACGATGGGGAATCGGGCCGATTTGAAATAAGGAGCGACTAAAAATGTCTTTAAATGTGTTTTTAAAAGTAGTGGAAATTCAGACGAAGCTAGCCAGTCTCTTTCCCTTTATTATCGGGGTCTTGTTTTCAATGACCTATTTTGGGGAAGTCCAGTGGGGCAACACGCTGGTTTTCTTCATTGGCATGGTGGTCTTTGATATGGCCACCACCGCCATTAATAATTACATGGACTTCAAAAAAGCCAAATCAGACGTCTATAAATATGAAGAAAACATTATCGGACAATCAGGGGTTTCACCACAACTAGTTCGCAACATGATTTTCGCCATGATTGCCTTCACTGCCGTTGTGGGTGCGTACTTAACGGTTCAAACCGGCTGGCTCTTCCTCGTATTAGGCGGGATTTGCTGCTTCATCGGGATTTTCTACACGTATGGACCGATTCCGTTATCCCGCATGCCCTTGGGGGAAATTTTCAGTGGCTTCACGATGGGCTTAGGCATCTTCGTCTTAACCGTTTACTTGAATGTCGTCACCAATCCGCCGTTTTACTTAACGGTCGATTTTGCTAGCGGCGCCTTTCGCTTAGACGGCAATCTCTGGGCGGTGCTTGCGATTGTCGTGGCGTCCTTGCCCTTGGTCTGTTCGATTGCTAACATCATGCTCGCCAACAATTTACGGGACTTAGACACGGATATTGAGAACCACCGTTATACATTAGTCTATTATATCGGGCGCCCAGCAGGGATTGTGCTGTTTCAAGTGTTAGCGCTAGCTGGTTATCTGGTGATTTTATTCGGCTTCATTAGTGGCATTTATCAATGGCCAGTGTTAATTACATTTGCTACTTTGCCTGTCATTTGGAAAAATATTCAAACGTTTAAACAAGAATTGCCGCAGCCGAAAAGTTTCCGTCATTCCATTAAAAACTTAATGGTTTTCAATGGCACCTATGCCTTAGGGCTATTCATTAGCGCCTTACTTGGTTAGTCTTGCGGAAAAATAGCGGGCTGGGCGAAAAAAATACTGTTTTTTTTCAGGTGCCTACTTCAAAACAATCAAACAAAGCTCAAAATGTTAGTATTCGTTGCTAACATTTTGAGCTTTTCTTGTTAAAAAGAGCGGAATCTTAAAATTTTGTCAGGGGATTTTGGTAAAAATTTGCCGAAATCGCCCTTTTTTTGAGCCGATTATTAAATAACAGCTGTTGTAACCCTTGTCAGAATAGGAACCTTCAAAATTTTCGCATGGGGTGCGAAAAAATCGTCAATTTCTGCTGGGGGTTTCTTTGTTATTATAGAGGAGTAACAAAAGGTTGTTTCGTCTTTCTTGTGTAAAAGGGCAAGAAAGGCTAGCGAGTTAAAAGGAGGTTTTTCAATGAAAAAAAAGCGTTATTTAATGATTGTGTGTCTACTATCTTCTCCTAGTTTTTTTATAAATGTTGAAGCGTCTGATGGTGGTTCTAGTTCGGTGGGGATTGAATTTTACCAAAATCCGACAACACCCGCTCCAAAAGATCCCCCACCGAAAACAGATGCGCCAGCTGCTGATCCCAAGGAACCAGCTGGTCCTCCGCAAGGAGATCAACGAAGTGGTGGTTCGACACAGACCACCACAACTGGCTCGCAGCTCCCTCGTACAGGGAGCAAGAGTCAGGCAAATTTGAACATTCTCGGCTTCGCCTTAATTGGCTTGGCGGGAATCGTACATAGAAAGAAGGGACGACATGAAGCGAAATAAATGGCAACGTCTTGCAGCTATTGGCTTATGTAGTTCTTTGCTAGTGAATGCCTTTTCTGGCGTGACGGCAGTTGCGGAAACTGTGACGATTGAAAGTAGTCCGACCGCCGAAAGTAGTGCCAAGGAAGAGACGCCAGCCAGTAGCGTGAAGGAAGAAACAACGAAAGCCAGTACGGAAAATAGTCAAGAGACGACTGATACGAGTCAGGAAGAAGCAACGAAAGAAGCGGAAGAACAAGAAGAAGCAGACAGCAAGATTGTGAATGATGTCAATAGCATAGTGTCGAAGGATGTACTGAAAGAATCTAATAAAAAGCTAGCTAAGGCAGTTGTTTATTCACCAGTATTCCCAGGTTTTAATGCTGAGTTTTTTGATGAAGAGAATAAAGCATTTACAGAACCTCTAAATATTACTGGAGAGTACGTCCATTGGCTTGCTTCTACTACACAAGTAGTACGTTATACAGATACAATGTATCCGATGGTATCTAGTAAATCTACAGTAAATAATAGGTATAAGGTAGTAACACAGAATGTAATGCAAGTACCCAGCAACCTGTTTGAATTCTTTCCAACTGGGTATACACAACGAGGATTAGGAATTAATAAGCTACAAATTACAACACCTTTACGTTACGTAGATAAAATTGAGCTTACAACAACCAGTGTACCAGGATATTATTATAATATTGATGGAATAGCTGGACCTCCTTCGACAACAGTAGGAGTAAGTCCTAATGCTGTTGAGAAGAGTTTTATAAAAAACAATACAGATAATACGTTCTCTATTCAGTCAAAATGGGGAGCAGGAACAGTTTACACCGTTCTTCCTGTAACAGCTATGGTAACAGGAAAGCCTGACTCGTCAGTTGCAGCGTTATTGATAGGATTTAACGCCGATACAGAACCACATCCATATGTGGCGAAATACAAAGTCACACGTAAACAAGTCACCGAAAAGTTCGTAGATGCGAACGGCGTAGCCATTACACCACCAACAGGGTTTACCCAAAATAAGAAAACACCAATGACCAGCAATGACTTCACCTTCAAACAAGCAGGTACCTTACCCGACACCTACACAACAGGCGGTAAGACCTACAAGTTCAAAGGCTGGTACAAAGGGAAAACCAAAACCGAGCCCTTGAAAACGACGAAAGCGCCAAGTTATGGGGTAACCTATGATGGCAATGATGACTTGAATGTGGTGTATGAGGAATCGAATTTCCCAGCAGTCACGTATCAATTTGGCTTTGTGAACGAAGCAGGACAATTAGTGAATCCTGCTGATATTAAGATTACGTATGATTATAAGAGCATTGCTTTTAGAGGAACAGGAGGTACAGGCTCTACTGTTTCTTTTGGAACACTTGCCACCAATCAGAGTGGTTCAACTGTTGGTAAGTTAAAAGAGGTAACACTCCCTGCGGCTAATATTGCTCGACCTACCGCAACGGGATGGAATGGTGATGCCTTTTCTAACTTCTCTATTAAGCTTCCTAGATACTATCAGTCGTTAAATCTTTATGATAAAGCAGGAAAGATTAATCCCAACTATCCACTACCTGCTATGACAATGATCAATTCTACTGGAGAAAATACAGACCAAACGGAGGCTGCTGTTATTGCTAATTTGATATTAACACAGCGAGCAGATAAGAGTTATACACCAAAAGAACTATATTCAGTAGCTGATCCCAGTGTTAAATATCCATATTTTTTGCGTAGAGTTATCAATAGCGCTAATTTAAGCTCTGGAAACTTAACCTATTGGACTGTCGGTAGTCCAATCTACTATCACTTAACCAACCGCAAAGTCACCGAAAACTTTGTAAACACAAGCGGTGCCAAAATCACAGCACCAAGTGGTTTCACCCAAGGCAAACAAACGGCGATTACCAGTGACTCGTACACCTTCAAACAAGCAGGCACCTTACCCGACACCTACACAACAGGTGGTAAGACCTACAAGTTCAAAGGCTGGTACAAAGGTAAAACCAAACCAAGTACCTTGACCACCACCAAAGCACCAAGTTATGGGGTAACCTATGATGATAATGATGATTTAAATGTGGTGTATGAGGAAGTAAGAGCCTTTGATTTTCCTGCAGAGACATTCCAATTTGGTTTTGTTGGTGAAGATGGTAAGTTAGCGAATCCTGCAGATATTAATATTACGTACAATCATACGGGGATTTCTTTTAGACGACCTGCAGGAGTAGATCCAAGCGTTTCTTACAAAACAATTGCTGCCAATCAGAGTGGTACAACGGTAGGTAATTTTAAACAGGTAATATTTCCTGCGACAACTATCGAGCGACCTACTACAACCGGCTGGAATGGAGATGTCTTTTCTGACTTCTCAATCAAGCTTCCTAAATATTATGAATCGTTAAATCTTTACGATAAAACAGGGAAAATTGGGACGAATTATCCATTGCCTAAACTAGCAATAATTAGCACGATTGCACCAGATAATGTTTTCACTGAAGCAGGGCTTATTTCTAATTTAACTTTAACACAGAGGGAAGATAGGAGTTATACACCGTGGGAGATAAATGTGACGATAGATTCTAGTGTTAAATATCCGAATATTATGAGTAGAAGTATTAATAGTTTAGATGAAAGCGATGGAAATATTAGATATAAAACAATCGAAGGGCCAATCTACTATCATTTAACCAATCGCAAAGTCACCGAAAACTTCGTTGATGCCAACGGTACCAAAATTACCGCACCAACAGGCTTCACCCAAGGTAACCAAGTACCGATGACTAGTAACACCTTCAAGTATACAGCGGCGAAAGCTTTACCAGCGACGTATACTGCAGGTGGCAAGACTTATACGTTCCAAGGGTGGTATAAAGGGAAAACTAAGCCAAGTACGTTGAACAAAACCACAACACCAACGTTCAATGCGACCTTTGATGGCAATGACGATATGACCGCCATGTATAAGGAAGAAATACCAACGGCTAGTGTCACATTAACTCGACCAAAAGAAGTGATCGATACGAATACCAATGTAATCTGGACAACAACGATCACGAATACCAGCAAAGCACCCTTACAGAATCTTACCTTGAAAAAAGGGCCCAATTGGTCAGCTGGTCTGACGATCCCGACCTTTATGGAAGTGACACCAGAAGGAGAAACGACAAAATCAATCCCAGTAAATAGTACACTTTGGACAGATGGGGTTTCTTTACCAAATGCCGTTCCTATCGGCAAAAAAGTTTCAGTTGCTTTCACAACGCGCGCAACAGGGAAACCAAACACTGTTTTGAAAGCAGAAGTTGTAGTATTTGGTGGTATTAAAGATCGTGCAGTGGATAACTTCGTGAGAATTCGTCCAAATGATCAAGAAGTAGTCACACCAACGACCGAAGGCTTCATCAGTGTGCCAACCTTCGACTTCGGCCAAGTGGGCGTTGCAGGAACTAAGCAACAACACAGCTTGAAACAAGCCGCGGATTACTACGGTAACGGTACCCGCAATCCGTATGTCCGAATTAAGAAAACGCAACCGAATTGGAGCTTAACAGCGCAACTGTCACAACCAAAATCAGCGACAGACAGCTTGCCTACAGCGACCCGCTTATTATTAGGGGCGGCACCTGTCTCTAGCTTCACCAATTACAATCAACCAACCGAGTTGAAAAATACGGTCGGTACCACGAGTGCCATTAGCTTAACAGCCAACAACACGGCGACGAGTATTATTGCCAACAAGCAATTCACAGGTAGTAATGTTTACCAGTTGGACTTCACCTTCAATAATGTCAAACTTGAAGTGCCAGCCAATCAAGGTGTTAAAGGGCAGCAATACAAGGCCGCAGTTACATGGAACCTAGTTACAGGTCCTTAAAATAGTTAAGTTATCATGAGAAAAGCTCAAAATGTTAGTTGTTATTACTAACATTTTGAGCTTTTTGGTTTAAAAGTTAAGAAAAAAATAGTTGGAGTTCGTTAAAAGAGCGTTTAAATCCTTGATTTTCGCTAAAATAACACTTGTTTTCAAAGGGGACAGAGGCGCTCAGCCTTGAAAGGATAGGAATCACTAAAAAACGGCACTCAATATGTCAAAATTTGAAATTTCAAGCGGTGTGTTCTTTGGTAAAATAAATAAAAAAATGCTAGTTATCAGTATCGATAATAACAGGATACTGATTAAGAAAGGACTTTATAGAGACTATAGATTGAATTTTTACATAGAAAGAAGGAGCAAGATGAAGCGAGTAAATTGGAAAAGATGGCTAGTTGTTGGGTTAAGTTGTTCTTTGTTCATGGATTCAGTGGTCGGTGTGACTGTGTTAGCGGAAACGATTACTGGGGCGACGGAGCAAGGAGTAGCATCATCTCAGTCTAGTGACGAAGCGAACCAGACGACACAGCCAACCGAAGAGTCACAGGCAACGGTCGCTAGTGAAGCGAAAACAGTGCCGCCACAGGAAACGGCAAGAATTGCTTCTCGAGCGATTGGTTATTCTTCTGTGGAAGGGCGCGAGATTCCCTTTTTCTTTGTGGAGGAAGACGGGACGTTGTTTGATCCCGACCGGATTACGATGACGGTCAATCTTTCTTCGTTTTCGTTTTATGAAGAGAAATTACAACGAACCCCCCTTGAGCCCACCACTGTGAATGGCGGAAAGTTACTGTCTATTCCAACGTCACCAGCTTTTAAATATGATACCAACAATCGGGATCCAAGTAACATTTATGGCGTTTCTGAAGTGTCGTTTACTATTCCTAAGGAGTATCAAAGCCTGGACATTCGACCAAGTACGTTTTATACAGGAGACACTACGCAATATCCAGTGCCAACGGTTTTTGCGAACGTTGGGGGCAAAGTGACGAACTATGTGGGCGCCAATGCGGAGACGGAATTAGAGTTAACCAATGAAAAAATGCCCAATAAGCTGACGTTTGGTCCTAAAAAGACGTTTAAATATACGGTAGCTACGGCACCAGGAGGCGTTACGTATGCACTGACCTATTTTTATGGAGATGTCGGCGGTCCAACTAGTTCGCACCAAAGACGAGGAACAGCGGGTCCTGTGTATTATTATTTAACCAAGCGGCGTGTCACGGAAAAATTTGAGAATCCCGCAGGCGGGGCGATTCCTGCGCCAGAAGGTTTTACGCAGGATAAGAAAACCATTGTGACAGGGGAGGATTTTACTTTTACCCAAGAAGGCACCTTGCCTGAACGTTACACAGGCAGTGATGGGAAGACGTATTTATTTAAAGGTTGGTACAAAGGGAATGCGAAACCTAGCACATTGGAAACCACCAAAACGCCTAGTTATGCGGTGACCTATGATGACAATGACGATTTGCATGTGGTCTATGAAGAAGCAGTGATGAAAACCTATACGTTGCCAGCGAGAGAAGCTTTGTTCGGCTATGTTGATGAGCAAGGAAACTTGATTAATCCCGCCAAGTTTAAGCTAAGTGCGACCATGGGTGAAAGTGACGGAACCACAGGGGAAATGACGACTTTTCCCACAATTGATGGAATCGATATGCCAGCAAGTCAATTAAAGAAATTAGCCATCCCGCAAAAAGTCTACACACGCCCAGACGATGGGACAATCGTAACTTATGGCCCGCAAGAAGTGAGTGTTGAAATTCCTAAGTATTACCAGACGATTTCGATTAAACCAACTACTGCGTATACAGGGGATAAAACCAAGTATCCAGTGCCAAATGAAGTGCGCCGTGGCATCGAAAACCCCGACAATATTGTTAGTAGTTTAGTGGGAACCACTGCGTATAACTTGACCCAAAAAAGTGCTACGCGCTATACTGCCCGCCGTTCTTATTGGACGTGGGACACCACGAAGACACTTTACTCAATGAGTATCTATTCAGGAACTGCTGGGGGCAACTATAATTTATCGACCCCCGATGGCACCATTTATTATTACTTAGAAAATCGGCGGGTCACAGAACATTTTGTAGATGATAGTGGTGCAAAAATCACGCCACCAACTGGCTTTACACAAGGAAACCAGCTAGTGATGGACAGTGAAAACTATGTCTACACCGCCACGAAAGCTTTACCGAAGATCTACCAAGCTGGTGAAAAAACCTATATCTTCCAAGGCTGGTTTAAAGGCAAAACCAAGCCAGCAACATTAAAGACGACAACGACCCCAAGTTTTACACCAACTTTTAATGATGAGGACGACATGACCGCTGTGTACCAAGAAGCGATTCCCACCGCGGAACTAACGTTAACAGGTGCCGTTGACATAATCGAAAATGGCGCCACAATGGACTACTGGGAAGCACTACTGAAGAACACAGGCGAAGCGCCGTTAACCACCATTAAAATCAAGCCAACGGCAACTTGGGCGGCTGGCATCGGCGCACCCAACACGATATTTGTACAAGGAACGGGTCAAAACACCAAAGCCTTTCCTGTCACCAAAGAACAATGGACGACCGGTGCAGGAGTGTCCATCACGTTGGATCAGCCTTTACCAGCTGGCGGTCAATTAAAAATGAACATATTAGGAACCACCGTGACCGGTCAACCTGGTCAAGTTTTAACCGCTGATGTTGAGGTAACGGGCAACTTTGGCAGCTTAACCGCCAAAGATACGGTCCGTATTAAAGATTTAGATCAAGAAATTACGAGCCCTGACGGCGACGGCTTTATTAGTACCCCGACATTTGATTTTGGTAAACTAGCAATTTCAGGAAGTAAGCAACAATATGGTTTGAAGAAGGCCGCAGATTACTACGGCAATGGCACTCGCAACCCTTATTTACGCCTGAATACTAGCCAAGCCAATTGGAGTTTAACGGCGCAGCTGTCACAACCGAAATCAGCCACAGACAGCCTGCCAACAACGACTCGCTTATTGCTAGGAACGGCCACTGCTGCCAGCTTTACCGATTACAACCAACCAACAGAAACCAGGACACCACTTGGCAAGACCAGCACCGTGACTTTAACCGCCGACAATACCGCAACAGCGGTGGTCGCAAACCAACAGTTCACAGGCAGTGACGTCTATCAGTTGGACTTCACGTTTGCTAACATCAAACTAGAAGTGCCAGCCAACCAAGGTATGGCTGGCCAACAATACCAAGCCGCCGTCACGTGGAATTTAGTGACTGGCCCCTAAAATAAAAATGCCCGAGCCTCTTATTTTTCTAAGGCTCGGGCATTTTTATTGATGGTCTTTTGATGGTCGTTGTGCTATAATAGCATTGAAAAGAGAGATATGCGCTAACATACTTCTCTGATGTAGAGCCGTTTAAGACGGTGACCAATTGTATTATTTAAAAATAACCGTACTGGTCAAAGTAAACGGTTATTTTTTATTGTCATTTTTAAGCAATTTCACAATCAGTGCAATCAAAGCAATGGTAAACATACCAAACCCAAGGATTGTCTGAATTGTTTCATATGCTGACAACAGGCCTCTCCTTTCTGTAAATTTTGGAAGTACGCTCATACGCACCACCTCACTTTCAGATTAGATAGCCACCGTGTTAACTTCTCTACTCTTAGATTATACCATGCAAAACTAAAAAATAATTAGTTTCCAATATATTTTTTCAGGAAATTGTGCTATAATGATAATGAAAAGAGAGCTATGCGCAAACATACCTCTCTGGTGTAGAGCCGTTTAAGACGGTGACCATGTTAATTATTTAAAAATAACCGTACTTGGTCAAAGTAGACGGTTATTTTTTCTTGTCTTCTTTAACAACCTTTAGGATTCCGAAGATTAACGATAAATTTATTCGTACTTTTCGGGAAAATGTGCTATAATGAAAAGGAAAAGAGAGATATGCTTCAACATACCTCTCTGATGTAGAGCCGTTTAAGACGGTGACCTTTTTAGTTACAAAAAATAACCGTACTTGGTCAAAGTAGACGGTTATTTTTTCTTGTCATTTTTAAGCAATTTCACAATCAGCGCAATCAAAGCAATGGTAAACATACCAAACCCTAGGATCGTCTGAATTGTTTCATATGCTGACAAAAGGCCTCTCCTTTCTCTAAATTTCGGAAATACGTGCATACGCATCACCTCTCTTTCAGATTGGATAGCCACCGCCATAACTTCTCTACACATAGATTATACCATGCGAAACAAAAAAATAATTAGTTTCCAATATATTTTTTTAGGTAATTGTGCTATAATAAAAAAAGAAAGCGATGCGGAAACATCTTTTTCTATTGTCAAACCGTTTAAGAACGGTGACAAAAATTAATATTTTTGAAATGACCGTCTAACTAGGCAAAGTTAAGCAGCGCCCCTTTCATTAAGGGGCGCTGCTTTTTAGTCGTTATTGTGATTGTTCAGTGTCTTTCGTAGAGAGGTTCATTTGTTCTTTGATGGCATTTTCGACACGTTGACGTTCACTCTCTTCCACAAGTTGATAAGAAATACCTTCAATACCTGTCACGCCATCGCCAGTGTAATCGTAGCCTTTTAATTGATCGGTTTCAATCGTTTTTAGTGCGGGGGTGTATTTTTTTAGCATTGCCATCATTTGGTCAAAGGACAAGTCGGTTTCGCCATGTTCGCCGATTACGTCCAGAATTTCTTGATATTTTAGCAAGCTGTTAAAAGAAAGTAGCTTGTTGGTTAATTCGATTAAAACTTCTCGTTGGCGGCGTTGACGACCATAGTCACCTTCGGGGTCTTCGTAACGCATGCGCGCGTATTGTAAAGCTTCCCAGCCACCTAAATGCTGTTTGCCTTTCGGATAATGAATCCCTTCAGCGTCAAAAGCAAAGGCGTTGTCGACAGTGACGCCGCCCACCGCATCGCCAAGGTCCTTCATAGCATCCATATCAATTGAAAAGTAATGATTGATTGGGATGTGCAAGACATTTTCAACCGTTTTAATTTGCATATCGGCACCACCGAAAACGTGGGCCGCATTGATTTTATTGTATTCGCCATTGGTGCCAGCCATTTCCACATAGTAGTCGCGCGGGATGCTGGTGATGGTAGTTTTTTGTAATTGATTATTCACTGTAACCACCATTAAGGCGTTGGAGCGGTAATCGGTTTTGCGTTTTGAGTCATTCGCAATTCCCATAATTAAGAAACTAACCGGCTCCCCTTTGGCTAAATCGGGACTCTTCGTGGAAGATTTTCTTGGTTTATACATGGTGTTCGCCGTTTTTTGCAAATTGCGATACATGCTGACGCCGTAAGCCGAAACAGAAAGTGTGCCTAAAAATAAAAGGGTTAAACTGAAGACCACGAATAAACTTTTTCTTTTACGAGAATGGCGGTGCCGGCGTTGTGTCGGTACTTCTGCTTCCTCTGGTTCTGATGCCGGCAAATAACGTTGAACAATTTGAAATGAAAAGTTGATCCAGCTATAACTTAGGAGCATCCCAGCGATGACATCACTAGGATAATGAACGCGTAAGATTAAGCGACCTAACACAATCAAAACTAAATAAGTGAGTAAGAAAATTTTGATGCCTTTGGTTTTTTCGACATGAAGATAGGCCAAAATGATCAAAATCGTACAGACTAGCGCCATTGCTAATAATGAATGTCCGCTGGGAAAGCTAGCAGAGCTTCGATCAGCTAAAGCGCCTAGGTTTGGTCGAGCCCGACCCACCACATGTTTAAAAACGCTCCCTAAGAAGCCGACAGCTAATAGGTTACTGACAGCCCAAAAGGCTAGAATTTTTTCTTTTTTGCGTAAAAGGTAAACCATCAATAATAAGAAGAATAGCAGCATTGGTCCAATTGTGGCTGTTTTTGCTAACAGATTGACCGCTGTTAAAAGTGGGGCATTTAATTGCCATTTGATGTGATAGATAGCTTCGTCCATTTGTTGAAACCAATTTGGACTAGCCGCCACTAACAAAGTGAGGAAAGTAAAACCAAGCGTTGTTAGGGCATAAAGTGGAAATTTTTTATTCGATGTTTGCATGAGAATCCCTTTCTTTTTCCCTTGAAAGAGTAGACTAAGCCAGCATCGATCGTAAATAAGCGCTTGCGACTAAACAGGACACAGCAAGCCAATCGGTTCTCATCGTCTGAGCTTTAGCACTATCCAACGTAAAGATTTCTCTTAGCTATTTTTAGAAGAGCCTTAATTCGACCATTCCTGTTTTACACATTGGTGTCTTTCGACATTTCTGCGCAATAGCCTATGTTTGGATAGGAGCCTCACCTAACAAGGTTATTTTATCTAACGCTAGAAGTATAGAATTTATGCAGCGGTTCTCACAATGAAGTTTAAGAAAATTTATTGTTTTTTAAATAAATTTAAAGGTGTGGGGAAGTGAAGCAGTTAAAAAAACAGTACTTGAGCATTCTTAAAAAAGTGTACAAGGCTGTTCTCGGTTAACCGCTATAAATAGTTGGTGTTCAATAATGATAAATTAAAAAACAAACATTTTTTATAAGAGTGCTATAAGTTTTTTTCAGTAAAAAAGGCGGACAGTTGCTATTGAATTGCTAGTTCATTTAAAATAAATATGTCGACAATAATTGTGCACAAAGTTGATGGTCGCTATCGAAAAAGTAAAAATGATGTTGTGGAGATTTTATGTTTCAGTTGATTAAGATTACATGTTTTTTGAAGGGTTTTGCTTATAAGGGAGCGATATACATGAAAAAAATGATGTTATTTATAATTGCAGTAGGCGCAACGATGATCAGTGTTTTTGCTTTAGGAGATGCACAGCAGAGTTATGCACACGGCTATGTTGATAGCCCAGTCAGTCGAGTCAAAAATGCGGAAGCAAACGGATTTGGATGGGGACCTGGTCAAGACAGCTCACAGCCAGAAATTATCACGACACCCCAAGGAATTGAAGCGCCAACTAAATTATTAGACACGGGTCAATTAAATGGAAGGTTGCCTTCAGCTGGCTTAGCAAGCTATTCCAAACTAGATGAACAAACAGCCACTCGTTGGGTAAAAAGTAATATAACAACAGGAGAGAATAATTTTAAATGGGTGATGACGGCAAAACATAAGACCAATCGTTTTAGATACTATATGACGAAACCTGGATGGAATCCTAATGCACCATTAACGATGGACGAAATGGAACTGATTGGCATAGTAGGGCAACCAATCGGTCAAGATTTACCTCCTGGTCAAGGATTTATGGTCAATGATACAGAAACACACAGAATAAATATTCCCGCTGATAGGAAAGGATACCATGTTATTTATGCCGTTTGGGATATCAATGACACGATTAATTCATTTTATCAAGCGATAGATGTTAATGTTCAATAATCAGGTATCAAGATAATGTGGCTGAGACAAAAGTGCTTAGCGCCAAGAACCAAGTAGGTTCTGTTCATCATCGAATCACTACGTTCTTCGTGATTCTCAACACTTGGAAGGATTAAGATATGCCGAACACTTGTGTGAGAAAGTCAATTTCGGCTTATTTCCGAAGGGGCTGCTTTTGTTCAGCTGATTATCTTCAGAAGAAGCAAGTGGGACATCAGTCAAAACGACTGATGTCCCACTTGCTTTTTTCTAAATTTCCCCACTTAACCTCGACGCCATTCACCAATCTGGTCCAAACTAATTTCCCCAGAAGACAACGTTTTGGCCGTGCCATCAGGCAACTGGACAATCAATTCGCCATTTCCATTAATGGTTGTCGCAACGCCGCGGAAGTCTTGCCCGTTTTGGGTAAAAGCGACGTCTTTGCCAATCACAAAGGAGCGTTGACGGTATTCTTCTAAAAAGTCTTTCGTTGAACGTTTGTCTAAAATTTGATAAAAATGATTCCAAATGTTGGCGACTAATTCATTTCGCGTCGCCGTTGGTTCACCCTCTGGGAAAAGAGAAGTCACTTTCTGCCGAATGTCCTCAGGAAATTCGGTTTCTGTAATTGAAAAATTAATCCCCATGCCGATGATAACATTAGAAATCTGCCCTGTTTCCACATTGCTCATGGCTTCCGACAAAATCCCGCAAACTTTTTTGCCGTTTAAATAAAGGTCGTTGACCCATTTAATTTCTGTGTGAACGCCTGCCAGAGCATCCATTGCTCGAGCGACCGCTACGGCCATAATCACAGTATATTGAGCGATTTCTTCAAAATTTTGGTTCGGTTGAAGCACCATGCTCATGTAAATCCCTTTACCTGGCGTAGCGAAAAACGGCCGGCCGAACCTGCCCCGCGGCATTTCTTGCATGTCAGCAACAATCAAAGTATTGTCGGGCGTCTGGTCTAAAATCGCCCGCTTAGCATCGGTCATGGTAGATTCAGATGTTTCTAGGACGGTAATTGTCAAAGGCGGTGTTTGTGACCATAACGCCAACTGAATGCCTTCTGCAGAAAGGACATCTGATTTTTCAAGGCGATACCCCTTATTTTGCACGCTAGTAATTTGATAGCCATCTTTTTTCAATTCATTAATCGCTTTCCAAATAGCTGTGCGAGATAAGGACAGACGTTGTGCCATCTCTTCGCCGGAAAGGAATGCGGGCGTTTGTTTCATCAATAAAGTTAGGACTTGGCTTTTTGTCGACATATTTTTTCCTCCGATTCGTTATGCTTATTGTAGCGGAAAGGAAAAGGCTTGGTCAACTAGTGAAAAAATCCATCTTAGGATGGAGGAAAATGAAGCAGGCGTTTGCTATACTTGTTTTATTGAGAAGGAGTGAGGGGAATGGAAAAGCAACAATATGTTTGTGAGAAATGTGGCAATATGCACTATGTGTCGGACCAATTTCAAGCAACAGGTGGGAACTTTGCGAAAATTTTTGATGTTCAAAATAAAAAATTTATTACAATTAGCTGTACCCAATGCGGC
The DNA here is from genome assembly GCF_050534975.1 of Enterococcus sp. DIV2384. Taxonomy (NCBI): domain Bacteria; kingdom Bacillati; phylum Bacillota; class Bacilli; order Lactobacillales; family Enterococcaceae; genus Enterococcus; species Enterococcus sp. DIV2384. Next base: position 2,647,297 of record NZ_CP172905.1, on the reverse strand, counting down.
TACACCGAACTTTACCGCAGCCAAACAAGCGGCGGCATGAATGTCCTAGACTTTTTATTAGGTGGCGGTTAGTCAAAAACGAATGCATCTTTGCATTCGTTTTTTTGTGTGAATAGAAGATAGGGGAAAATGCGTAATTATTTATTACGCATTTTTTCATTTAAACCCTTTACAAAAAAACTCCTTTTTATGAAAAAGAAAAACTTAAAGAAACCCTTGACTTTTCTAGACAAAGGTAGTAGAATCTATAGAGCAAAAACTATCTGAAAGTGACGAAGCAGGAGCGAAATATTGTCCGTTCCGGTTTTTTATAGGAAAACAAAAGTAGAAACGCCAGAAAATTTTTCGGAAGCATGTTCTATTTTTGGTTTTTTTTTGCTTAAAAACTGCAAAAAATGCTTTTTGTTACATATATTTAATATATGTAACGTAAATGTAATTTTTCGGATTGGTGTTTTGATAGACTTATAACTAGAGGGGTGAAGAGCTTGGCTGGACACGTAGTAAAATACGGAAAGCATCGCGAACGTAGAAGTTTCGCACGTATCAGTGAAGTATTGGAATTACCAAATTTAATTGAAATCCAAACAGACTCTTATCAATGGTTTTTAGATGAGGGACTTCGTGAAATGTTTGAAGACATTTTACCAATTGATGATTTCCAAGGAAACTTATCCTTAGAATTTGTTGACTATGAATTAAAAGAACCAAAGTACACAGTAGAAGAAGCCCGCGCACATGATGCCAACTATTCTGCGCCATTACATGTAACATTACGTTTAACCAACCGTGAAACAGGTGAAATTAAATCCCAAGAAGTCTTCTTCGGCGATTTCCCATTAATGACAGAAATGGGTACCTTCATCATCAACGGGGCAGAACGTGTTATCGTTTCCCAATTAGTTCGTTCTCCAGGTGTTTACTTCCATGGAAAAGTGGACAAAAACGGCAAAGAAGGTTTTGGCTCAACAGTCATTCCTAACCGTGGTGCATGGTTAGAAATGGAAACAGATGCGAAAGACATTTCTTATGTTCGGATTGACCGCACACGTAAAATTCCTTTAACTGTGTTAGTTCGTGCTTTAGGTTTCGGTTCAGATGATACCATCTTCGAAATTTTCGGCGACAGCGAAAGCTTACGCAACACAATCGAAAAAGATTTACACAAAAATGCAAGTGATTCTCGTACAGAAGAAGGCTTGAAAGACATTTATGAACGTCTTCGCCCAGGCGAACCAAAAACAGCAGATAGCTCACGTAGCTTGTTAACTGCACGTTTCTTTGATCCAAAACGTTATGATTTGGCAAACGTTGGTCGCTACAAAGTTAACAAAAAATTAGACTTAAAAACACGTCTATTAAACTTAACCTTAGCTGAAACGCTAGTTGATCCAGAAACTGGTGAAATCATTGTCGAAAAAGGCACGGTTTTAACACACCAAATCATGGAAACATTAGGCGAATACATTGACAACGGCTTAAACAGTGTAACTTACTATCCAAGTGAAGATGCGGTAGTAACTGAACCAATGACAATCCAAGTGATTCAAGTTCTTTCACCAAAAGATCCTGAACGTATCGTAAATGTGATTGGTAACGGCTATCCAGACGACAGCGTAAAAACAGTTCGTCCAGCAGATATCGTTGCTTCAATGAGCTACTTCTTCAACTTAATGGAAGATATCGGTAATGTCGATGACATCGACCACTTAGGTAATCGTCGTATCCGTTCAGTAGGCGAATTATTACAAAACCAATTCCGTATTGGTTTAGCCCGTATGGAACGTGTGGTTCGTGAAAGAATGTCTATTCAAGACACAGAAACATTGACACCACAACAATTAATTAACATCCGTCCAGTGGTAGCAAGTATCAAAGAATTCTTTGGTTCTTCACAGTTATCACAGTTCATGGACCAAACAAACCCATTAGGTGAGTTAACCCATAAACGTCGTCTATCAGCCTTAGGGCCTGGTGGTTTGACTCGTGACCGTGCCGGTTATGAAGTTCGTGACGTTCACTACTCTCACTATGGTCGTATGTGTCCAATTGAAACGCCTGAGGGACCAAATATCGGGTTGATCAATAGCTTATCTAGTTATGCGAAAGTGAATAAATTTGGTTTCATCGAAACGCCTTATCGCCGTGTTGATCGTGCGACAGGCCGTGTTACTGATCAAGTAGATTACTTAACAGCAGACATCGAAGACCATTATATCGTAGCGCAAGCGAACTCAGTTTTAAATGAAGATGGCACATTTGCCAATGATGTTGTTATGGCGCGTCTACAAAGTGAAAACTTAGAAGTTGCCGTAGACAAAGTTGACTACATGGACGTTTCACCAAAACAAGTAGTCGCAGTCGCAACAGCATGTATTCCTTTCTTAGAAAACGATGACTCCAACCGTGCCTTGATGGGTGCCAACATGCAGCGTCAAGCGGTGCCGTTAATTCAACCACGCTCTCCGTGGGTAGGTACAGGTATGGAATATAAATCAGCCCATGACTCAGGTGCTGCTTTACTATGTAAACATGACGGTGTCGTAGAATTCGTCGATGCAAAAGAAATTCGCGTTCGTCGCGACAATGGCGCATTAGACAAATATATGGTTACAAAATTCCGTCGTTCTAACTCAGGAACAAGCTACAACCAACGCCCAATTGTTCACTTAGGTGAAAAAGTTGAAAAAGGTGATACTTTAGCGGATGGACCTTCTATGGAAGAAGGCGAAATGGCTTTAGGGCAAAACGTCTTAGTTGCCTTCATGACATGGGAAGGTTACAACTACGAGGATGCCATTATCATGAGCCGTCGTTTAGTTAAAGACGATGTTTACACTTCTGTGCATATTGAAGAATATGAATCAGAAGCACGTGATACAAAATTAGGACCTGAAGAAATTACCCGTGAAATTCCAAACGTTGGGGAAGACGCGTTGAAAGACTTAGACGAAATGGGGATTATCCGCATTGGTGCTGAAGTTCAAGATGGCGACTTACTAGTTGGTAAAGTCACACCTAAAGGGGTTACAGAATTATCTGCAGAAGAACGTTTATTACACGCAATCTTCGGGGAAAAAGCCCGCGAAGTTCGTGATACGTCTCTCCGTGTACCTCACGGTGGCGGCGGTATCGTTCATGATGTGAAAATCTTTACTCGTGAAGCTGGCGATGAATTATCACCAGGTGTCAACATGTTAGTTCGTGTCTATATCGTTCAAAAACGTAAAATTCACGAAGGAGATAAAATGGCGGGACGTCACGGAAATAAAGGGGTTGTTTCCCGTATTATGCCGGAAGAAGATATGCCATTCTTACCTGACGGAACACCTGTTGATATCATGTTGAACCCATTAGGGGTACCTTCTCGTATGAATATCGGACAAGTACTTGAATTACACTTAGGTATGGCTGCTCGCCAATTAGGTATTCACGTCGCAACACCTGTTTTCGATGGGGCAACCGATGAAGACGTTTGGGAAACTGTTCGTGAAGCTGGTATGGCTAGCGATGCTAAAACAGTTCTTTACGATGGACGTACAGGTGAACCATTTGATAACCGTATTTCCGTTGGTGTCATGTATATGATTAAATTAGCCCACATGGTTGATGACAAATTGCATGCTCGTTCAATCGGACCTTACTCTCTTGTTACGCAACAACCGTTGGGTGGTAAAGCTCAATTCGGTGGACAACGTTTCGGGGAAATGGAAGTTTGGGCACTGGAAGCTTACGGTGCTGCTTACACATTACAAGAAATCTTAACTTACAAATCTGATGACGTTGTCGGACGTGTGAAAACATACGAAGCCATCGTTAAAGGTGAACCAATTCCAAAACCAGGTGTGCCTGAATCATTCCGAGTATTAGTGAAAGAATTACAATCACTTGGTTTAGACATGCGTGTCTTGGACATTGAGGAAGCTGAGATTGAGTTACGCGATATGGACGATGACGATGATGATTTAATCACCGTTGACGCACTAACCAAATTTGCGGAACAACAATCAGCGAAACAGCTGGAAAAAGAAGCAGAATCAGTCGTGAAAGAAGAAGCACAAGACGTTGTTCAAGAAATTGAAACAGCCGAAGACAGAGACTAATTTGTCGCTACCACTCTGATGAGTTGATTCAACTGCGACTTTGTTGCAACTGCGCAAGTCATTACTTGTTCCAAGTGTCGTCAGACCTTCTTTCAAGTGATGCTTGCCATTTGCTAACAAGTTGCTGACTCAGCTTCTCTAAATAAGGAAATGGAGGGAATTCCTTTTGATCGATGTAAATAAATTCGAAAGTATGCAAATAGGGCTTGCTTCACCAGAAAAGATCAGAAGCTGGTCTTATGGGGAAGTTAAAAAACCCGAAACAATTAACTACCGTACATTAAAACCCGAACGTGAAGGGTTATTCTGTGAACGCATTTTTGGTCCAACCAAAGACTGGGAATGTGCTTGTGGTAAATATAAACGTATCCGTTATAAAGGTATTGTCTGTGACCGTTGTGGCGTTGAAGTCACTCGTTCAAAAGTACGTCGTGAACGTATGGGACATATTGAATTAGCCGCACCAGTTTCACATATCTGGTACTTTAAAGGAATTCCATCTCGGATGGGTCTTGTTTTAGACATGAGCCCTCGTGCATTGGAAGAAGTCATTTATTTTGCTTCATACGTTGTCATCGAACCAGGTGACACAACATTAGAGAAAAAACAATTGTTAACGGAACGCGAATATCGTGAAAAACGTGAACAATATGGCCAAGCCTTCAAAGCTGCTATGGGTGCCGAAGCCGTGAAACAATTATTAGATAACGTCGATTTAGATGGCGAAGTTGCGCAATTAAAAGAAGAATTAAAAACAGCTTCTGGTCAAAAACGGACACGTGCCATCCGTCGTTTAGACATCTTAGAAGCCTTCCGTGCTTCTGGTAACCAACCAAGCTGGATGGTAATGGATGTTATCCCAGTTATTCCACCAGATTTACGTCCGATGGTTCAATTGGAAGGTGGTCGTTTTGCAACAAGTGACTTAAACGACTTATACCGCCGTGTTATCAACCGTAACAACCGTCTAAAACGTTTATTAGACTTAAATGCGCCAAGCATCATCGTTCAAAACGAAAAACGGATGTTACAAGAAGCGGTCGATGCTTTAATCGATAATGGTCGTCGTGGCCGTCCAGTTACTGGACCAGGTAACCGTCCATTGAAATCTCTTTCTCACATGTTGAAAGGGAAACAAGGTCGTTTCCGTCAAAACTTGCTAGGTAAACGTGTTGACTATTCTGGTCGTTCCGTAATCGTCGTTGGTCCGTTCTTAAAAATGTACCAATGTGGTTTACCAAAAGAAATGGCGATTGAATTATTCAAACCATTTGTAATGCGTGAATTAGTACAACGTGAAATTGCGACAAACATTAAAAATGCGAAACGTAAAATCGAACGTGGCGAAGATGAAGTTTGGGATATTTTAGAAGAAGTTATCCAAGAACACCCAGTTTTACTTAACCGGGCACCTACGTTGCATAGATTAGGGATCCAAGCTTTCGAACCTGTTCTTGTTGAAGGTCGTGCGATCCGTCTTCACCCATTAGTTTGTGAAGCCTACAATGCCGATTTCGATGGAGACCAAATGGCGGTTCACGTGCCTCTAAATGAAGAAGCACAAGCAGAAGCTCGTATGTTAATGCTTGCTGCCCAAAATATCTTGAACCCGAAAGATGGTAAACCAGTTGTTACACCATCTCAAGATATGGTCTTAGGTAACTACTACCTAACAATGGAAGAAGAAGGCCGTGAAGGGGAAGGCATGATCTTCCGCGACATGAACGAAGCTGTTTTAGCATGGCAAAATGGCTACGTACATTTACACTCACGGATTGGGGTTCAAACAACACTTTTAGGTGACAAACCATTTACTGATTGGCAAAAAGAACGAATCTTAATCACCACAGTTGGTAAGATCATCTTTAACGAAATCATGCCTGTTGAGTTCCCTTACTTGAACGAACCAACAGACTATAACTTAACTGTTCAAACACCAGATAAATACTTCGTAGAAGCTGGTACAGACATTCCTGCACACATTAAAGAGCAAGAATTAGTTTTACCATTCAAGAAGAAAAATCTTGGAAATATCATTGCTGAAGTCTTCAAGAGATTCCACATTACGGAAACCTCTAAAATGCTTGACCGCATGAAAGACTTAGGTTACAAACACTCAACTTATGCTGGGATGACGGTAGGGATTGCCGATATCATGGTTCTTCATGAAAAACAAGCAATCATTGACGCTGCCCACAAACAAGTTGAAACAATTACTAAACAATTCCGTCGTGGTTTAATTACTGATGACGAACGTTATGAACGTGTAATCGGCGTTTGGAACGGTGCCAAAGATGAAATCCAACAAAAACTGATCGAAAGTATGGAAGCTCGTAACCCAATCTTCATGATGTCTGACTCTGGAGCCCGTGGTAACATCTCCAACTTTACACAGTTAGCTGGTATGCGTGGTTTGATGGCCGCTCCGAATGGACGAATCATGGAATTACCAATCATCTCAAACTTCCGTGAAGGACTTTCTGTCTTAGAAATGTTTATCTCAACTCACGGGGCTCGTAAAGGGATGACCGATACGGCCTTGAAGACAGCCGATTCAGGTTACTTAACACGTCGTTTAGTTGACGTTGCCCAAGACGTAATCATTCGTGAAGACGACTGTGGCACTGACCGTGGTCTTGAAATCGAAGCCATTCGTGAAGGTAACGAAATTATCGAACCATTAGACGAACGTCTATTAGGTCGTTATACACGTAAATCAGTTGTTCATCCAGAAACTGGTGCAATCATCATTGGTGCGGATCAATTAATCACTGAAGATCTTGCAAGAGAAATCGTGGACGCTGGTATTGAAAAAGTAACCATCCGTTCTGTCTTTACATGTAACACAAAACATGGTGTATGTAAGCACTGTTACGGACGTAACTTGGCAACTGGTTCTGACGTTGAAGTCGGAGAAGCAGTTGGTACAATCGCCGCTCAATCTATCGGGGAACCTGGTACACAGTTAACAATGCGTACGTTCCATACCGGTGGGGTTGCCGGTGACGATATCACTCAAGGTTTACCTCGTATCCAAGAAATCTTTGAAGCACGTAATCCGAAAGGGCAAGCAGTGATTACAGAAGTAACCGGTGAAGTTATCGATATTTCTGAAGATCCTGCCACACGTCAAAAAGAAGTAACCATCAAAGGAAAAACAGATACACGTACCTATACTGTCCCTTACACTGCACGTATGAAAGTTGCTGAAGGCGACATCATCCACCGTGGTGCACCGTTGACAGAAGGTTCAATTGATCCAAAACAATTATTACAAGTTCGTGATGTTTTATCTGTTGAAAACTACCTATTACGTGAAGTACAACGTGTTTACCGTATGCAAGGGGTAGAAATCGGCGACAAACATATCGAAGTAATGGTTCGTCAAATGTTACGTAAAATCCGCGTAATGGATCCAGGTGACACTGAAATCCTTCCAGGAACATTAATGGACATCGCAGAATTTAAAGACCGTAACTACGACACATTAGTTGCTGGTGGCGTCCCTGCTACTAGTCGTCCAGTCTTACTTGGTATTACCAAAGCGTCATTGGAAACAAACAGCTTCTTATCTGCTGCATCCTTCCAAGAAACAACACGCGTGTTAACAGATGCTGCTATCCGTGGCAAAAAAGATCCATTACTTGGATTGAAAGAAAATGTTATCATTGGTAAAATCATCCCAGCTGGTACTGGTATGGCTCGTTACCGTAACATGGAACCAAAAGAAGTTGGCGTAGCTAGCGAAAACGTTTATAGTATTTCAGACATTGAAGCACAAATGGCTGCTGAAGATGCGATGAAAAACATCAATAAATAAACCCTAAAAAGCCGCAAGGAGCATGCTCCTTACGGCTTTTTTTATTTGCTATAACCAACTGATTGTGAGTAAGCCCAAACTTAAAAAGGGGACAAAAGGAAGTGTCTGTTCAACTGGATACACCAAAAATTTACAGCTGTAGCCATAGATTAGGCCATAACTACTGGCAAAAAATAGTAGCATCAGCAACTGAGGTACCTGTAAAAAACAGCCCCACAAACCCAGTAACAAAAGATCCCCTCGCCCCATGGCTTCCGGAAAATAATGTAAGACGGCTCGGAAAAAACAAAAACAAAAAAGACCAGTCAGTAAGTAAAACGAATGCTGACCCGCCATTTTCAGCAAGCAAAGCACAAAAAAACTCGGATAAAGAATCTTCGGTTCAACCACTAAATACCAGTAATCAATCAAGGATAATGTGAAAGCGCTCGTCAGCCACCACCAGAGAATCACAGCGTCAATCGTCAGGCCAGCTGAAAAACAGCTTGCGGTTAAGCTGCCCATGACAAGTTCTGCTAAAAGATAACTCTTAGCTACTGGCTGTTGACACTTTCGACAACGAAAGCGCTGCAGCAAAATCGAAACAACTGGAATTAATTCATAGAGTTGTAGAGGCTGGTGGCAACCTTGACAGTGGGAAGGGGGCCACCACAAAGAACGCCCTACTGGTAAGCGCTCCGCCACTAAGCATAAAAAAGAACCGAAACAGGCACCAATCAAAAAGAGACTTAAGAAAAACATAGGTTACCTCCTTAAAAATAAACTACGCTTTTTTTAAACTTTTTCGTTTGACTAGACAAATCTTTTTTTGTTAGGAATAATAAAAGAAACAAGAAATGAGGGAATCAAATGGAAAAATTAGCGATTGGTGTCGACGTTGGCACCACGCAAGCCAAAGCAGTGGCTTTTCAAGCAAATGGCACAGTCGTAGCTTCTAGCTATGTGCGTTATCCATTAATTCAAGAGACTGAAGGAATGGCGGAGCAAGACCCAGAAACGCTGTTCCAAGCTGTGGTGAACTGTATTCGAACCGTCACACAACAAGTGAAGAATCAACCAATTGGGCTCATTTCTTTTGCTTCAGCGATGCATGGCTTAATTGCCATGGATGCGCAAGGACGCCCATTGACCCAAGTGATTACTTGGGCTGACACACGAGCATCTGATTATGCGGAAGAGTTAAAAGAAACGCCAGCGGCCCAATTGTTTTATCAATTGACAGGCATGCCAGTTCATCCAATGGCGCCTTTGTACAAGATTCGCTGGCTGCAGGAAAATCAGCCAGCCGTTGCGCAGAGCGCGGCCAAGTTTATTGGGATTAAAGACTACATTTTTTACCGTTTCTTTGGCGAATACTGGACAGATTATAGTAGTGCTTCAGGAATGGGTTTATTTAATATTCACACACGGCAATGGGAATCGTCGATTTTAGCGTATTTATCTATTGAGGAGGAACAGTTGCCAAAAGTTGCCCCGTCAACGTTCATTTTTCCAGCGTTAGCGCCTTCTTGGCAAGAGATGCTTGGTGTTGAGGAGGAAACGGTTTTAGTTCTTGGTGGCGCGGATGGTCCATTGTCTAATTTAGGTTTGGGAGCGCTAGGAATGGGTGTAGCGACTTTGACCGTTGGTACGAGCGGCGCACTTCGGTATATTGTCGAAGAACCTTTTTTGCATCCGCAAGGTGAAACGTTTTGTTTTGCTCTAGATGAACAGCACTGGGTAATTGGTGGCGCAAGTAGTAATGGTGCAGTTGCGTTAGATTGGGTGAGCCAAACGATTTTTGCAGAAGAACGTCAGCAAGCTATCCAAAACGGGACCAATCTCTATGACCCAATTATGGCCAAAATTGCAACCGTGCCAGCCGGGGCAAATGGCTTACTGTTTCATCCTTATTTGCTTGGTGAACGAGCACCGCTGTGGAATGCAGAGGCGAGCGCAAGTTTTATTGGCTTGCGCAAAAATCACCATGCCGGACATTTAGCTCGAGCGGTGGTGGAAGGAATCTGTTTCAATTTAAAAACCATTTTAGAGGATTTGAAACAACTCGGTGGACCCGTTCAGGAGATTCGAGCGACAGGCGGCTTTGCTGATTCCCCTGTGTTCCGTCAAATCATGGCTGATGTGCTGGGAGAAACGTTATCGTTCACTGATAGCACCGAAGCTTCGGCATTAGGCGCTGTTTTGCTAGGTTGGCAAGGCTTAGGGCAGTTACCAAATTTGCAAGCAGCGGCGCAACAGGTGCTGATTCATGAAACGGTCACGCCACGAGCGGATCAATTGCTAGTTTATCAAGAACTGTATCCTGTTTTTCAAGAAACCCAACAAGTTTTAGCACAAAGTTATCAAAAATTAGCAGAATTCCGCAAATAATTGATAGTAAATAGCTTTGACAAATGGCTGAGAAGTTGCTTAACTAGAAGAGAGACAAAGACTTGAGGAAATGAGGATGAGGAATGAAGAAGCAGCTACTACCACTATTTCTGTTATTCATTGGGGCGTTAGCAAGCTGCAGTGCACCGTCTCGTTCCGGCGAAAAAGCAGCGCAACAGTTGGTAGATTACTTTATTTATCAAGAAAAGCCAGCGACATTCTCTCAAACTTTTCGTGAACCGAAAGTCTTGGCGGAGCATTTGCAGACGAGCCGTCAACAGTTCCAGAAGCAATTTTTCAATAGCTTAAAAGAAATGAACGCTGAAGTCACCGAGACTGAAGCCCAGAAGCTTAGCGCAGAATTATTGGCTCAAGTGAAGAAAAAAGCGTCATATCAACTAGTAGCCACGAAAGAAATGAATGGGCAAGCGACAATCACTTTTCAGATTAAGGGCTTAGATTTTGTGACGGCGATTGAAGATACAACCACTGCTCTTCTTCAGCAAACGCAACAGGCGACACAAGCGCTAGACATGCAGCACACGTTAGCCGTTTTAAAAAAAGAAATCCAACAAATCAATGTCAGCCATGAGCCAGTTGAACTGCCATTAACGGTTAAGCAAGTAGAAGGACAATGGTACTTGCCGGCAGCGGAGCAACTGAGACTGAATCAGTTTTTTTTAGCTTTCATCACAGGAAAAGAAGATACTGACCAGTTGACAGAGGCACTCGACACGATCCTCACTCAAGCGGAACAAAAAGTCGTCACTGCGGATGAAAGAACAGCGATTGCAGGAAATTAATTAGATTCTTAATTGTAATTATTATAATTTGATAATAATTTTAAAAAAGAAAGGTTTTCAGTGTACTTTTTTCACAATTCATATTACACTAAGAGTGTAGAAATAATATTTAGGAGGATGACAAAGAATGAAATTTGAAAAAACAAAAGAAATTTTGAACCAACTCGTTGCAGATTTAAGCCAATTTTCCGTGGTAATTCATCAAACACATTGGTATATGCGTGGACCTGAATTTTTAACACTTCACCCACAAATGGATGAATACATGGATCAAATCAATGAGCAATTAGATGTTGTTTCAGAACGTTTAATCACATTGGACGGCTCTCCATTCTCAACATTGCGTGAATTCGCAGAAAATACAAAAATTGAAGATGAAATTGGTAACTGGGACCGCACTATTCCAGAACGTATGGAAAAATTAGTAGCAGGCTACCGTTACTTAGCAGACCTTTACGCAAAAGGAATCGAAGTTTCTGGTGAAGAAGGCGACGACTGCACACAAGACATTTTCATCGCAAACAAAACAGACATCGAAAAAAATATTTGGATGTTACAATCCAAACTTGGCAAAGCGCCTGGTATTGACGCATAATTTAAAACAACTCCCAAAGCCGCTGACGTTGACGTTGGCGGTTTTTTTCTGTTTAAAAGGCACAAAAAAATAAGTGAAAATCTATTTTCTGAAAGCGCAGAAAAACATTGACTTTATCAGTGATTGAAGGTAAAATATTAAATGGTATTGTTTGCCCCACAATGAGCCCCGGAAACTCAAGTGTATGTCAAACATCGAAAACAAAATTGGAGGAAAGAAACGTGCGTACAACATATATGGCCAAAGCTGGCGAAGTAGAACGTAAATGGTATGTAGTAGATGCAACAGATGTTCCTTTAGGACGTCTATCAGCAGTTGTTGCTTCTGTACTACGTGGTAAAAATAAACCAACATTCACACCACATGTGGATACTGGAGATTTCGTAATTGTAATTAACGCTGATAAAGTAAAATTAACAGGTAAAAAAGCTACAGACAAAATTTACTACCGTCACTCAATGTATCCTGGAGGATTAAAATCAGTGACAGCTGGTGAATTACGCGACAAAAACTCTCGCCGTCTTATCGAAACTTCTGTAAAAGGTATGCTACCTAAAAACACTTTAGGACGTAAACAATTTACTAAATTGAACGTATACGGTGGAGCTGAGCATCCACATGCTGCACAACAACCAGAAGTATTAGATATCACGAACTTAATTTAAGGAGGGAAATTCATTGGCACAAGTACAATATAGCGGCACAGGCCGTCGTAAAAATGCAGTTGCCCGCGTACGCTTAGTACCAGGTACTGGTAAAATTACTGTAAACAAAAAAGACGTAGAAGAATATATTCCACATGCTGACTTGCGTGAAGTTATCAACCAACCATTTGGCGTAACTGAAACAAAAGGCGCTTACGATGTAATCGTAAACGTAAACGGTGGTGGCTATGCTGGACAATCAGGAGCTATCCGTCACGGAATCGCTCGTGCATTGTTACAAGTAGATCCTGACTTCCGTTCTGCTTTAAAACGCGCTGGGTTACTTACTCGTGACGCACGTATGGTTGAACGTAAAAAACCAGGTCTTAAGAAAGCCCGTAAAGCTTCACAGTTCTCAAAACGTTAATCCTTTGCTACAAGTGGATTTTAAAAGACTCTCAGATTTTTCTGGGAGTCTTTTTTATAATCCCCACCAAAATCCTCATTTATTCCCTACCAGCATTTTGCATCAAGTGATTAAGTGCATCGTCTGCGGGAGTTAATGGAGCGACTTTATCATTATTTAAATAAGTACCAGTTGCTTCGAGGTTTGAATGGATTAATCCATTTGAGATATCTTCTACAGTCACTCCATATTTTTTTTGCAAGGGTAGTATGGCATAATTTATGTGGTGATGCAAGCTTCAATTCAGGATGACGCTTTCTTACTGATTTCATTCGATAGTTTAATAAATCTGTATGGACACATTTATTAATATTCCCATACATGTCACAATAGGTAAACAAAAATTGTTGATCTGTTTGCTCAATTTCCAAAGTTTTTAACTCTTTTTTTGCTCGGATTTACAAATCAATAAAATTCTCTCTAATCTTACAGGAAGGTGGATTATAGTTTTTTTGTTCCCTTTAGTGGATTTTACATTTCCCAATTTATCTAACGCCTGTTCCAAATATATTTGGTTATTGTTGAAATCAATATGTTTTCACTGTAGGGCATAACTTTCACTTTTGCAATCTGAAAGAAGATAGGTGGTCCAGAATAAAGTATAATCTTGAGTGGTTAGCAACCCTTCTTCATAATCTTCTTCTATTGCCTTAATCCATTTTATTAATTCTTCTTCCGATAAATACTTATCCTCTTTCTGCTTATTATTAGCTAATTGAATCTTTTTTAATGCTTTTATCTTTTTTAAAGTTTTAGATAATCTATTGTAGCTGATGTAATCGTATTCTTCTGCTAAATCAAATACTTGATTTACATAACTCCTCAATGTCTTAAAGTTAGTATACTCCCTTGCTTTAGCCGTCATTTTTCCAGCTACAAATTGCTTATTTTGATTTAAATAATTCAAAGAGTACCTACAAAATATCGGAAGAATATGCAGCTTAAAAACGTCTTTTGTATTATTTATAGTTACTTTTGTGGGAGGAGTGGAGTATGAACTTGTTGATCCATTGGAGTAGGCATCTAGCCAGATACTCTCATAAAAATCTCTAAATAGCATTTCTCCACCCAACTCAAAAACATTCTTATCTTTAGTTTTTCGTAATTCTTGGATTTTATTTTCAAAATCCAATTCTGTTTCTTTAGCTTCCTTCATGGTTTTAAATATTTTATCAAAATATAGATTTTTTAATTCAAGCAGAATTGCCACATCGTGGGGGTATTTTTTTCTGACTCTATATGTTCCATTTTTTGTTTTTGTGATTGCCATAGTATTTTCCTCCAGTTTTTTTGCGAGCCGAAATCAAATACTATGGCTTGATTATAGTGCCATTATGATGTTTTTTCTAGCCAATTCATCCAACGATCAATTGCAAAACGATCATAACGGACAGAATTATTAATCAGTATTTGTGGTAACCCACATAAAATCCACGAATCTAAAGTGTTGTTACTTACTTTAAGGTACTTACAAGTCTGCTTCTTATTCATATAGCTTTCTCCAGAACTTATGAGTTCGATAATTTCTTTTATATCTAATGATGCAGCGGCTTGCTCTCCAATTTTTTTAGTTGTTCATCATCAAGTAATACTTGTAATTCATTCATCGTGTATTCCTTCTTTCTTTGGTCTAATTAAATTTTTATTTATATATGCTTTTATTGTTTCTGCTAATGCTGTTGCTACAGGAATGGTTACTGCATTGCCAAATTGTTTATAAACCTGAAAGTCCGATGTGACTTGTTTCCAAGAATCTGGGAACCCTTGTATTTTTCGGCCTTCATTAGGTGTTAACCGCCTCAAGGTACTCTTTTCTGAGTCTGTTGCATTTTTAGTATCTGTGACATAAGTATTTTGAGTTACTTTATTATTTGTACTGATTTTTGTTGTTAAAGTTTTTGCAACCGTTGGATTAATTAACCGACCGCCATTTCCGCTAGGTATGTCCAACACATTTTGTGCTGTCTTTTTACTTAAAAGTATTTTGTATCAACATCCTCATCCAACAAATCTTGTAAAGCTGTTTCTAAAGGAAATCCGCTTGGAAACTTAAAAGGCTCATCTTTAAAATACTCTTTTCTAAAGCATGCGATGAATACACGTCGGTGATTTGCCGGAATACCAAAATTTTTAGTATCTAAAATCTGGTGGTATACATAGTATCCAAAATAATCTAGACACTCTTTCATATACCTGAAAGTCTCTCCGTTTTGGTATCTCAAAAGATTTGCTATATTCTCCAATACCAGGATCTTCGTGTGGTGCTTTCTCGTAATTTCTAACACGTCATAAAAGGCTTTCGCTTGTTCATCATAAGCCTCTCATAAGGCCTAAAGTGTTGTTATGGCTGACATGATGGCCCACCAATGAGGAGATCATGGGGGAGAAGCTCCTCTATATGATCTTTCACTAATTCACAAATGATACTATCTGAGATATTAGCTTTATAAGCATGGACGCAATATTCATCTATATCAATAGCTTGATTAATATGGAACCCAGCGGCTTGGAACCCTAAATCCAAGCCGCCAATACCGCTATAAACACTACATACATTCATTTCTAAGTTCCTCCAACTTTTCTAGAAACTATTGAAGATCTCCAACAACTGCGTACTTATTTTTATATTTAGTTAAAGTGGAAAGATAGGTAGTAGTTACTCTTTAAACTTCTTGCTTTACTTCATTTAAACGTATATCATCTACCTGAAGGAAATCCTCTTGTTGATTTCTGCTACTCCTAAATTCAGAAGCAGTCTTTGTACTAATTTTTAGCTCTCTCGCTAAGGTCTTTAATGATACATTCTTCTTCTTCACATATTTATGTTGCAATAATTTCAATAATTACCCCATCAATGAATAAAGTGGTCTAATTTTTATAAAGGCTATTGTTTTTCTCGTTTCGTAAACATCTTCATCCACTAAATACCTGAATAATTTCTGCTCTTCTGCAGTTATTTGTAACATTGTCACAGAATTTGCTCTGTTAGGAAATGAGAGAGGTTGACTAGTATTTGAGTCATATTCTTTAATATAAGTAATTTCCGTATCCGAAAGAGGTTCTGAGAATATTTCGTTATTTACATGGTCTAAAGTCTGATCTGTTGTTCTTAACTGTTTTAAAAGAAAGAGAGTGTTATTTCCATTTCTGATATCCAGTCCATGGATGGCCTACAATTTTGTAAGCTCTATGATTTTGTTCTTGAAATCTTGGATATAGCCATTTGCTTGGTATTGTATCTTTTTCTTTATTTTTTTCTGCTTGTTTTTGAAATAGCTGGGTTTCGTCTTATAAATTTTAAATACTCCTAAACTGTCTGCTACTTTTATTAGATCGAATGATCGCTCAGAGTGAAAACTAACAAAATCACACATCGCATTTGCTTTAGTGTTCCAAGTGTATGGAAGTCTCATTAGTCGAGCGGCTTCAATGACTTTTGGATCACCATCTAATATGTGCCTTAGTGCTTCAAATGTGTGTTCCCATAATTTGACATATTTTGATACTTTGGGTTTAAAACCTAAAACATAAGACACATGGACATCAGCTCCGGAACAGGATTATGAATGTGGGAGCCTGTAGCTCCTCAGGTAAGCTTTTAATTCGTTCTCGTGCCCGCATACTGACCAGTGATCAATATCTATAAATAAAGCTGTTAGATAAAGAGCACATTCTTTTTTCGTTTGTAAACTCGATAAATGGATGGACTAAAAAATACATTATGATACTTTCTCTCAATCATATCCAATAGGTCGCTAGTGAATAGCTCTTCTTTCTGCAAAGAGCAGAAGTGAGATTTTGGTTCAGAACTCATCTTTGTAACCATTTTTCCAAAGTTTAGGACATCTATTGATCATATTATTTACCTAAGGAAGAAAAAAGGGATTATACAAGAAAAGCTTGTAGAACGATCATCAGTTAGCAGAAGTACAATTGGTCAAATAGAAAATAATGCTGTGGGAATATCTTTAATTACTTTTACATCAATATTAAAAGATTTGGATATTTCCTATTCAGATTTTTTTGTAGAGTTTGAACAAGAAAAAAGAGTAGCTAAAGAGACTACTCCTGAGTTAATGGATTTAATTAAAGAAATTGACGTACACCCTCATAGAAAAGAATATACAGACATAATAAAGTCCCTTCTTAAAATTAGTTGGGGCGAAGGTAGGTATCTTTGACTAGCTGTTCTAGTATGTTAGTAGGTCTATTTCCGCTAATATATGATTCTAGAATAACTTGGAGATCTAAAGAGTATGCTAATACCAAGCCAAGCTCATTTTCCTTGTCTTCTACAGAGCTGTAACCTAGATATTCATATGTCTTTGGCTGAAGTGAAGATGGCATAATAAAAATATTCTTGATTTTTTGAAAACCAATATTATTTAACGAGAGGTTATAATATAGTTGTTTCACTATAGATTCCCATCCAGGGAATTTTTTTACATTTTTGGGCTTTATAGAATAATATTTTGCATCAATAATTAATAAGGTGTTGTCCTTAGAAATTAGTATATCTGGAATTTGTTTAGTGTATAATTTGAATGGATTCCCAGTCAAATACCAGTAAGGTTTTGGAACTTTTCCCATTAAGGTAGAGTCGTGTTTAAATGCTAATTTAAGCATTTGTTCCCAAATACTATAAAAGTAGGGTGTAAGTAACATAATAGAAAAATAATTATTCTCAGTATCCTTCAAATATATTAATAGGTTTTGTATCAATTTGATATCTCGTGTTTTGTATGTTGTTCGTAACTCTTTTTCAAGTAGAAGTATTTGCTGTTCTATGGTTAAATTAATAAAAGTTTTTTCTTTAGGGTGATTTAAATCAAAAAGCCAACCAAACTTATGGATAATTTCCAATACTATATTTTCATGGATTATAGAAATAATTGAGTTCTTGTTTTCATTTTTATGAGTTATTAGATTTAAGTAAATCAAGTTATTATTTGTGATAAAAGGAAGATCGTTTTTTATTGTTTTGTTCCAATCTATTCTGCCAGGGCCTTGAAGTTCATATTTTCGATCGCTAATTGAAAAAATACCATGAGATAAGTAATCAGTTATAAGCCATTTGATAGTATCTAAATATAATATATTCTTATTGGTTGAGCCTAACCAGCTAGCTTCTTCTTCAGTTAGCATGCTAGAGTTTTTATATTTAGTTATGGTTTTAAATAATAGTTTTCCCAAGTAAAGATTATTTTTATCATCATTACTGAGGACATACCCTTTTGGAAAAAAAATATATACAATGTTTTTTGAAAATACAATACCACTTACTCTTGCGATACATTCTTTTTTAGGATCTAAAGAAAAACATCCTGATTCAATTAATTGTTTTGCAACCTTTTGTTTCGGATAGTATTGACCTTCTATAAAATACTCCATTTTAATCATTTGCTAATCACCATTTTCAGTATTTGGCAGTAATTTATCATGTAATTCATCAATAAAAATTTGACCGCCAGCTTCAAAGGTTTTTATTACTTTTGAAAATCTATTTTTTTCAAGAAAAAGAGTTTCTCTTTGATACCTTACTACATCGTCCCACAAATAGATAAGTAACTTAGAACCTATTTTTTCTTTAGAAGATAGATCATCTTCCTTTAAAAAATATGGGCCTATTAGTTTGTCTTCAGTTACTCCAGTGATGTTGGATAGAATATTATTTAGTTCTGTGGCAAATTTTCCCCAGGATATATTAAATCCGTCTAGAATAATATCTTTATTAGTTGAGCTATAAAAGTCAATTGGAGTATAAATAAATTCCCATCGTCGTTTAAAAGCAGAATCCATGGCAAAAACCCCTTGGTCTGAACTATTCATTGTTGCATATAACCAAACATTACTTGGCAAAAATAGTTGCTGTCCAATATTTTCGGAAATGCCCCCGCTTAATTCTAATAACTGTTGATAGTAGTATTGCTTTGCTGACTCGTTTAATTTAGAAATGATGTACTCTACAACTTCTTTATTTTTTATTACATATTCACTAATTCCGTTACTTTTTCTATCCAGTAATTGAAATACATCACCGAACACAGCTGCAGTGTTAGATCTGTTTATTTCTTCTATTATTAGTGCACATTTATGAGAAGGGTTATTTAGAGCAGAAATAACTACTTCTGTAAAGGGGCCGGCAACAAATTCATATTCTATATTTCCGTTACTTTGTACAGGTTTTAATCCTCCGACAAAGTCAAAATAAGTGTATTCAGGATGAAAAGTTATTCTTCTTTTATAGTCGTAATCAGTCGTTAATTCATCTACTGCAAAACTTTTACCTGTACCTGGTGCACCATAATATATTCTGTTTTGTCCATTCATTTCTAATCTAGCAACATAATCTGATGTTCCTTCAGGGTTATTTGTGTTAATTTTAAGTATTTCTCTTTTCAAATCCATGTAGCTTATATATGATTTTTTTGCTGTAGAGAAGTCAGATGTATTAGGGGACTCCCAGTACTCATTGTAAAGCAATATATCAAGCATATCTCCTTTTTCTTGTAAGCTGAGATTACTTGTGCTTAAATAATATTTGCCATCAGATTCTAAAACACAATCAGTCCAAACTAATACTTTCAGAAGCTCACGTAATTGTCTGTCATGTTGTTTCCACATAGCATTGATTTCTTCATTATTATAAAAACTCGTTGTGCTTGCAATACGAGTTTGTTTGATTTCCTCATACAATTTTATTAGATCTGGATTTTTTTTTTTAGCAATATTGTCATTGAAGAAAACAAAATCTGTAATTTCTTTTTTTGAGATAAACCCATTTTCTCCATCTGATAGGAAGGCTATGTATAATAATCGGAAGCATAGTCTAAGTGGTGCTATAATAATGCCATCGTTGATTTGATCTAAAAAATCTTTAGCGTTTCGTACATTTGGAAATTGAAATTTTTTGATAAAGTTAATAATAACTTCTCTGGTGTTATTATTAAGTATAGATTTTGTAACGTTGTTATCTTTATAAATATTAAAATAGAATTTCAATGTGTTAATATTATTATTTTTGCTTTTATTTTGTTCGGCAGTTGGAACATTATCTGATTGTATTAACTCTGCAGCTTCGTATAAACTTTCCTCTAAACTGGAAATTCTTAAATCATTTGTAAAGTTATAGTGATACATATTAACTTTCCTCCTATCTTTATTATACATTTTCATTATCGCAGAGTAGGCTTACCAAATCAATTAAAAATAGTTTTTTAAAAGACAAAAAAATAGAACCTTTAGAAGTTCAGGGTTCTATTTTCTATAAATCAAAATTCTTTTAATAAATCATTAACGGCGTAACCAATCTTTTCAGCTAGAACAGGCGGAACAGCATTACCAATCATTTGGTAAGTTGCACCTTGGCCGCCTATAAAAGAAAAATCATCATCGAAAGATTGTATTCTGGCAGCTTCTCTTGGAGTAAGAGTTCGTGCTTGTTTAGAATCGTAGTGAATAAATCTATTTCCATCTTTGTAGAGATGCGCAATAATTGTAGTACTGGGTTTATCTGGACGTAGTACATGATATCTGTGTATAGGAGATTTTGAACCAACTTTTTCTTCGTAAATTTTACTGATAGATTTACTATCTGTATATAGATTTGTTCCATCCTCTAAGTCTTTTGCTAGCATTTTAAATATTTGAATATCTCTTATGCTGTGATAACGAGGGGTATGCCATGTTAAATTGATTTCTTTTTCATCACTGGCTGGGATATAAGCTACTTTTTTCTTTCGCAAATTTTCATCAAAAGTAGGTTTAAATTGAGGAAGATCACCAATAGCGTCATACACTGATCTTTCCTTTACTGACTTGTATTTGGGAAGAATGGTAGTGTAAAAATTCTTCAGTAAGGTATCCAATTCTTTTTGATTTTTATTTTCTTTCTTTATTCCTAAAATAATAACTCTCTTTCTCGATTGAGGAACACCGAAATCTTTGGAATTAATTAATGCATATTTTTTAAGATCTGATACAATTTCATACCCGATACTGTTAAAACCTTTTCGGACTAGATCTGTAACGTATTCATCACCAGGTTTAGCACTAAGCATCCCAGGAACATTCTCAAAAATAAAAGCCTTTGGGCTATACCTTTTAACGACGCTTAGATAATGCTCAAACAAGTAATTTCTGTAATCATCTTTCATTCCTGACTCGTCTCTTACACGACCTGCGATAGAATATGCTTGACAAGGTGGTCCGCCCACTATTATATCAATTCCCTTTTCCTTGTTTACAATGGAATCAAGACCATTACTGGAACCATATTCTTTATCATCCCAACCATGGAAAAGTTCTTCTTCTCTTTGAATGTCAAAATGAAGGACTCTTTCATTAGCGTCAGGATAATTCCATTTTGTTTGTAATCTATTTCTTAATGTATCTACTTGTGGTTTCAGCCATTCAACAGCAGCAACTTCAGAAAATTTGTTTGTTTTCAAAAGGCCTTCAGATAATCCTCCACAGCCAGCAAACAAATCGATATATTTAATTTTAGACACTATTTTTTGCTCCCTTCTTTCGACAGAACATTTTGAATTTGTTGAGCAATTGCTTTTCCAAGTAATGGTGGAACGGCGTTTCCAACTTGTTTATATTGTTGAGATTTATTACCATAAAAAATGAAATCATCAGGAAAGCTCTGTAGTCGAGCACTTTCTCTCACTGTAGGAATTCTATTCCACTTATAATGAAAATGAGACCTATGTCCTGTATTTATTGTTAAAGATGGTTTCTTACTATGATATCGTGTTAGAGCTTCATTATACTTAAACATTGTATTGTATGGGGCTGGTAATGCTCTAAAATTTTTTCCTTCTGGAACCATTGCGATGAGCTCAATCGTTTTTTGCTCATGTTGTGTACCCACATGATTAAACAATATATCTGAATTTTTTCTCATTACTTCCTGATATACACTTAGTGGATTAGATGAATAATCTGAAATTTCTTGGCCTATATCATTTTCTAAAGAAGGTAGATCGTTTATTGCATCTTCACAAGTTATAAAATTTTCTTTATCTAAGATAGGTGTTGGATAAGTGAAATTGCCGTATTCTGGTAATACTCCAACAAAGAAAACTCTTTTTCTAATTTGTGGAACACCAAATTCAGGTGCAAATAGTATTTGTTTTTGCATCTTATATCCTAAATCTGAAAAATCATCCATGATGCGTTGGGCAGCTTTTCCTTCGAACAGTTTAAGTAAGCCGGGTACATTTTCTAAAACAATTGCTTTTGGTTTTGTTAATTGTGCCAATTTTACCATAGCTTCGTATAAAGAATTTCTCTTATCGGTTTCATTTCTGGGACCTGCTAATGAATATCCTTGACATGGTGGTCCACCTACTAAAACATCTATCGAAAAATTTTTTTCATGTAGGTAATCAGTAATAAAATGAAGATTATCATGATTAAATAAGTCTAATTTCATGATTTCTGCTTCACCATGGTTTTCCTTAAAAGTTTTTAATGCTGCGTCATCAAAATCAATTCCAAGGGCGACATTAAATCCAGCGTCCATGAATCCACGAGATAGACCACCTGCTCCAGAGAATAAATCAACTACATTCAATTTTTCTTTAAGTTGAGAGTGCTGCTCATCTTCCTTTTTTTTAATACCATATTCTAAACATTCTCGAATACGATCCTGACTTGTTTTTCCAGGGAAAAATAAATCAAGCTGTTCTATAATATCATTAGATACTTTTATCTTTAATTCTTTCCCATCAATTGGGTTTCGACCGGAACCTGGGCGTGCGCCACCTCTAACCATAAGTCAACACCTCTAATAATTAGTTATATTGAAAAAAGTCCTTTTTTTCAATATATAGATTTTACCGAATGTACGTTCCTTTGTAAAGATATTTATTCTCTAATTAAAAAAATGTAATTTTAGAAGATTATAGAACTTTTTTCTGAAACTATAATTATTGCTTAATAGTTTAGAGGAGAGAAAATAATGGTAGATAAAATTTCCAAAGAAGCACGAAGTAAGAATATGTCTCAGATTAAGTCAAAGAATACAAAACCTGAACTTCTTGTTAGAAAGTTTCTGTATAATAGAGGATTGAGATACAGAATTAATAATAAGAGATATCCTGGAAAACCTGATATAGTTCTTTTAAAATA
This sequence comes from Enterococcus sp. DIV2384, assembly GCF_050534975.1. Lineage (NCBI taxonomy): Bacteria > Bacillati > Bacillota > Bacilli > Lactobacillales > Enterococcaceae > Enterococcus > Enterococcus sp. DIV2384. The sequence goes on along the minus strand of NZ_CP172905.1, from coordinate 2,624,356 downwards.
TAAAACTGTAGTATTTGTTAATGGTTGTTCTTGGCATCATCATGGATGTAAAAATTCTAATATACTAAAAACTAACACAGAATTTTGGCTTAAAAAATTACTAACACAGTATTAAGAGATCAAAAATCCCATAAAGAGCTAGAAAAGTTTGGACGGAATGTTTTGGTTGTTTAGGAGTGCGAACTAAAGTTAAAAGAAATAAGACCCTGGAAAAATTATACATAGATATTACGGAAGGAAAATAAACCAAAACTTTTATTATATATATAATAGATGTTCTGAATAATTTTTCAAAAAATATCCACCCCATCATTTTTTGAATCAAGATGAAAGAGATGGACAATTATAAATTTTTATGAATTACATTTTAAAAACATATTATCCCGTCTCATCTTATAGATATGGTTTCATCTATTGAGATATAAAAACGTTCAAATTTAGAGACTCTTTTATAGTATTTTTTGTATAAACCTGAAAAAGATGTATTATCATATTTTTTGCTGTGTATAGAGTTGGTTTTTGACTGGTATTCCAGGAAAATATCATAAAGTTCTTTATCTAAACCAAAACTATAGCCTTCTGATCTGTATACCAAAAATTTTATGTTTCCAAATGAGTATCCCCCATTAGTATTATTGAGAAGCCACATAATATGTCTATAGCAACTTAATATTGAACGATTTAAATCTAACCTGATTTTTTCTTGACCGTTGTGCTCTGGATCAATATCATTATATAAAAGTGTATTGTTTACAAAGTTAGAAGAAATAATATGTCTTTTTATATCTTTTGTTTTATACATTAGAGTGGGCCCATCAGTTTCAATTTCAATTTGTGAGATTGCTGCTAGTTGTTTTTTTGCTTTCTTAGCGGTATGTTTACTTATTTTCTCTCCCGCAGTACCTTTAGTTTCAAATAAAAAAGGCATTGTTCCATTAGATAACCAAAAAAAGTCAGGAGTTTTTCCACTCGTGTCAATTTCTAGTTGGGGATCTTTTAAGTGAAATAAGTACGGAATATTATAGAATTTTTCGGCAACTAGCTTGGCAGAGACCATTCCTAGAAAAAAGATAGACTTGTTTTTATTGATTGTTCGGAATTGTTGTAATCCTCACGTATAATAAAATTCCTACCATCATCAAGGGTTATTTCAATTAAGCTGGAATAGAAATTCTCACCTGTAGGTGTTAGAGTAGTATGAGAGAATCCTCCTGAAAAAATAGCACAACTGATTAGGTCTTTTTTTGTAACATTTAAGGATATCGTATTTTTTACTGTATTTGTAATAAAAGTAGATATGTTGTCAAACTGTTTTAAGTATATTGTAGATATAGTTTCTCTCCTTATAAGTTTTCGAGTATTTTTTAGTAATATAATAGAGGTTAAGGAAGATTTGTGCATTGTTATTTTGGGATAACTATTTCGGCTCGCAATAGTTTAATTTTTTCATCAAGAATTCACGCCATTGAACTAAAACAAATGTAAAAAGTTTGAATTATTTCTCACTACAGGATTGCTGAACACCGCGTTTTATAAGGATTTTAATATTTACTATAATTTGGTGCTAAAAAACCAGGTCTTAAAAAAGCCCATAAACCTTCTCAATTCTCAAAACGTTAATTACTTGGAGTCGTTGCGAACATGTTCGCTTACCAATCAATTACAATGTTTCAAGACACTTTCTCGCAATGAGAAAGTGTCTTTTTTATCAATCTCTCTAACCCAACCCAACCCAACCCAACCCAACCCAACCCAACCCAACCCAACCCAACCCTCTCCAAAAAATGGTATCATTAAGTAATGAAACATAACCATAAAAAATAACAAATATCGGAGGCAAAAAATGAGTAGTGTGGTTTGTCAAAGTTGTGGGGCGAATGCGTTTAGATGGTACGATACCGCTGATCAAGTGGTGGAATGTAAGTATTGTCATTCCAAGCAAGCTTTTATAAAAGGTATGGGCGTCGAGTCAGCCATAAAAGTTGTTGGGGGAAAAGAAGAAGCGGAGACGGATTCTGAATACCAAGAACGGATTATTCATCAATTTGGTTTGGAAGATCAAGTGATTGAAGTGAAGAATTATTCATTAATCGATATTCCGTTAACATTTATTGTTTGGTTGTATTTGGATATTTTATTAGGAGCTTTGTTCATCTGTGGTGGTTTTCTATCTAAAAACTATCGAGCTTGGTACGCCAATTTACTTCGTTGGCACTTTTATGGTTGGCGTTATACAAAGTCAGCGACTGAAAAAGAGAAGGCAAGTCAACGGATTAGAGGCAGTCTGTTGATTAAATGGCTACTTCAAGAGGACCCCAACAAAACGAAAAAATTAATAATGGTTGGCGTATCCATCCTGTTCACTGTCCTGTTCGTTTACACTACAGGAAATGGCGCTGCCTAAACGAAATATTTATTGAAACACTTTCTGTTGATAGAAAGTGTTTTAATACAAACTAAAAAAAGTGGGCCATAAGTCGAAATGAATTATGGCCCACTAGCTATATTTTAAGGTAATCATCTGAACAAAAGAGACTCTTCCTATAGCACTCACCGAGAAGACAAAATTTCATAAATCACATAGAGTTCCCAGTTGGAAATCTCTATTCGATAAAACTGTTCTAGAGTATAGAAAATGTTTTTAGCATTTTGGAAAAATGGTTTTTGGTTAATGGTTAGTTCCTCGAGGTTAGCAGGGATTTCATAGTCTTCAACGCCGAGCATGGTTCGCTCTACCATGAGCGCGTTGTGCATCATTAAGTTAAATTTCATTTTGCCGCTGAGTGTGAGGTCGAAGCGTTTTTCAATGTTTTTTGTAACGTTTTCGACTTGTTTAATAATGACGTCAGGATTTAGAAATTCTAGTTTTTCTGACAAGCCTTCTTTCGAGAAGAAGTGAACAAATTCGTTAATCATGCTATCAATGTTATTGGGATGCATCAAGTTTTGGAAAGGTTCCATCAACTGGGTTCCTGCATCTTCGTCTAACATGTCTAAGAGATTCACGCTAGCAACATTCGTATGGTTGTCTAAGTAAGACGTCGTCAAAATGAGCGAGGTTTCTTTTAAATAATTTTCTTCGGCGTTGGCAATGTCTAACGTGTTTACCAAATCTTTGTATTTTAGAGTAATGACTTTAATGTCAGTATACAGGTATTTTTGACAGATTTGTTTGATTTGCTTGGCAATATCCAGACCTGAAATACTAGAGACAATGATATTTTTTTCTACTGAAAAGCCTTCAAAGTACTGTACATCGGTTTTAAATTTTTTTTCAGCGGTTTTAGCAATACCATAGAAAAGTTGTTCGTTCATTAATTGATGACCAATTTCCAACGCATAGGCAGTGGTCAGGTTATTGATCACCAAAAGTTCTCCAAGAATTTGCGGTTTCAAACTTTTATAAAGTTGTGTCAGAGAACCCATATCGACGAGCATAATGACGCCTTGTGATGTGTCCCGCTGAGAAAGCCACTCTTTAACTTCGGCGACGATATCTCGGACGGAGGAGGTTAAGGGCATGTTAATCGCATCGAAAATATAGGTACCACATAATTTGTTGGCAACGGCTTGAATACTTGTGGCAGTCGATTCACCATGCGCCACGAGGAGCGCTTGGTAAGGAATCGTTTCAGAAATTTCTCCGCTGAGTAATACAGATAAGAGTACCTCTGTCAAGAAACGGTATTCTTCTGGCAGCGGACTGACTAAGTTTTTCACGAGGGAAACCGTTCGCGGATAGTGTTCTTTTAACTGTGTTTGGACTGGAAGGAGCACTGTTTCGTTAAATGTTGGCGGTAAAATTTTCAGCAATTTAGCAACATCTTTCATTGGTTTTTCAGTTTGCTCAGGTTGGTTAATAATTAGTTTGTTTTTGGTTTGGACTTCCGTGACTAGGTTTTGTAAAAAATAATCATTTTCCAAGGTTATTTCATCGTCTAAACAATATTTAATGAATTGTGTCAGTTCAGTTTTTAAGTGGGCCAGTGTTTTTTCTTTTGTAAATAAGGCTTCAAATGTTGCGAAAATATCGGAAGAAAGTGTGTCTTCTTCTAACACTTCTTTGTCTAAAGGAATCGCAATCATTGGTTGAGTTGCATCGCCAATGACGACAGGTTGATTGGGCAAAGTTTTTCGTAATTGCGACGCGCAAAGGAGCTGCACTTTGTTGGATAAACTCCCCACGTTGCCAGGTTCGTCATTTTCTAATAATGCCGTAAAGATTTCTTCGTCCACGTTGATGTCTTTGGTCATTCGTTTCGCTTCTCGGTGGAATAAGTTTTTCAAAATCGCAATCCGTTCTCGAATGGGGCGCTCTTTGAAGTTCGGAAGTGAGACGATTACGGAAATTCGGCGATAAAAGGTTGGTAATAAGACTTTTTTCGGGTTTTCGGTGGTCGCAAATAGTAGCCGGACCTTGGAATGCACCATTTTTCCTTCTTCACCAATAGGGCGGAAGGTCCCTGTATCCATAAACTGAAAGAGTTTTTCTTGGTTTTCGTTGGATAATCGATGTACTTCATCTAAAAAGAGTACGGAATTATTAGCTTGGGCCAAGAGTCCTTGTTTTTCTGATTCAGCCCCAGTGAATGCGCCTTTGGTATGGCCGAAGAGAATAGATGATAGCAATTCGGGATTATTGGCATAATCGGCACAGTTAAAGGTATAGAATTTTTCCAGGCCGATGATTTGTTCGTTTTTTAGATACTCATAAATCAGTTTTGCCAAAAAGCTTTTGCCGACGCCACTGGCTCCATGGATTAATAAAGGCATACCCAATGGGGGATACAACATAGCGGCTTTGCATTGTTCGATGGCTTTTTTGGCGCTACCTTGGCTACCGATGTATTGTCGAAACACATCGGTCGTGGGGGTTGTTGCACGGGTTAATTGCCAATAAACGGGTTTTTTTCCCGTTTGTTGGACTTCACCTTTTTCCAATAATTTATTTAAGTATAAGCTGGTTACCGAGCGGCTTAATTGAATTTTTGTGGCAATTTCTTGTGTGCTCATCGGGGTGTTGCTGGTTTCTAAAATATCAACTAAGTGTTGGTAGGTCTCCAAGCGCATGATTCATCGTCCTTCCAAAAGAGAGGTCGGGACAGGGGTTGCTTCTGTTCCCGCCGTTTATCAGCTTTTAAGCCTGAGATAAAAATCACTTTGGATTTTTGTCTCAGGCTCTAAGTGTTTAATAATTAAATGTTTATTGTTTCAATTTTAACAGATGCCTAGTAATCCTAGCAAGATGCCTAAGAACATGATACCAAACATCACCACGTTAACATTGACTTTTTTGCGTAATAGCCAGAAAGCAAGTAATGTCACGGCTAATGGTACGATACCGACGAATAGTTGATCCAAATAGTCTTGGATTTTAACTACGTCTTTGCTTCCTTTAACGGAAACTTCAAGAATCGTTTTGAATTTTACATTTGAAGCAGTCATACTGCCCATCATCATTAAGCCTAGCATACTTGATACTTTTGTGAGTATCTTCATTCCGCCTGATTCGTACATTTTTTGGATAAAACTTTCACCGATTGAATAGCCGCTATACAACGCATAATAGTGAATTAAGAACGCAGGAACGTTGTATAAAAGTAAGAAGACAATCGCCCCTAATGGCGAACCAGTGCTGGCTAATGAAATCCCAATCCCAGCAGCAATAACACGTAAGATGCCCCAGAAGAAGGAATCACCGATGCCTGAAAGTGGCCCCATTAATGAGGCTTTAACTGCTGTAATAGAGCTAGCATCAAAATTTTCGTCTTCACTGTTTTGTTTTTCCATCGAAGCAACGAGCCCCATGATGAAGTTATTGATATGCATGGTTGCATTGAACCAAGTGGTGTGACGCACCAATGCCTCTGCCCGTTCTTCCTTGGTTTTATAAAAACGATTGATAACTGGGAGTAAAGTGTACATGACACCCACTGCGTGGTATTGTGTAGCTCCTGTCCGGCTAGCGTTCATCGTCCAAGAACGCCAGAAAACAGAGCGCATCATTTTTTTCTCTTCTTTAGATAAATTCTCTTTTAACTTCATGCGAAAAAGTCCTCCTCTTCGATTTCTTTCGCGCTGCCTTCAACCGCAGAAGACGCCGCAGGTTTTCTTTTTAGAATGTCGCGAAATTCTACATCCCGTTGGGCACTCACGACACAAATTACTGTCCCGATGACCGCTACCGCAACGGCTGGTAATTGTAGGTACGCGGTTAAAACAAAGCCTAAAATGTAAAAGACGGCTAATTTATTATCCCATAACAGTTTCATTAACATAGCAAACCCAACGGCAGGTAAAAGTCCGCCAGCTGCGCTTAAGCCGTTCATCAAATTTTGTGGAATACTTTCAACAAACAGATTTACTGGCCCGCTTCCTGCTAAAATTCCGATAAATGAAATCGAAGCGATGATTAAATAATAAATAATCCACGTTCCGTAATGCAGTGTCACAACCATTTTTTGGTTGCCTTCACGTGCTGCTTTGTCAAGAGAAGGAGCAAAGATATTCATAAAGACATTTTTTAAAAACATCACCACGAAAGCGGCTAACATCCCAATTGGTACGGCTAACGTCATGGCGGCTTTTTGTTCGACATTTGAAATAATTGCAAACGTTGTGGCTAAAGTAGTCGCAGTTACAGGTTCCGCTGCGATAACACCACCGATATTAACATTTCCTAAGAAAATTGCTTCTAAAGAGGCCCCCATTAAGACCCCTGTTTTCATGTCGCCCATTAAAATTCCTGTGACTAATCCAACGACTAAGGGACGTTCCATCATACTTTGACCAGTTAAATAATTCCCAGCAAAACAGATAAATACAGCTAAGGCTGCCATTGTTGCATGCATAAGCATTGTTCATTTCCTCCTTTTAATTGACGGCTTGTTTTAGACTTAATTTTGAGTTGGTTGGCAGTACTTGGTTATAGCTTTCCACGTGAGTCAAACTGGCTAATTCTTTGGCAGCTTCTAACTCTTCAGGGTTTAATTGGACACTCGGGAAAACCATTGTTTTGGTGGCTGGATCTGATTTATCAAAGCGGCCAGCGTTGGCAACATTCACACTTTCAATATCTGTCACGTTTTTCGCAATTTTAGTAGCATCCGCTACACTGTTCACAATTACAAAAATTCGTTTGTCTTTACCACGAGGATCATTGAAGACATCAATCGCATCATCAACTGAGCGAATTAATAGTTTCATGCCATTAGGGACAGCCATTTTTAACGTCATTTGCATTACTTCGTTTTTGGCTGCTTCATCATTCGCTACAACTAATAAGGGGGCATTCAATTCTTTGGTCCAAACTACGGCTACTTGGCCGTGAATTAATCTGTCGTCTACTCGTACTTGTGTAATCATTTTAATTTCCTCCTAAAAAAAGTTTTCTTCTTCATTTGATGGGTTTAATTCAACGAATTGAATTTGTGCTTCAGCAATTGCTGCTTGAATATCTTCTTTGGTTAGCTTTTCGCCTTCTTTTAAGAAAATCAGAGATAAGGCAATGGCTAAGTTGGCATTGGAAATGATAAAAACATTGTCTGGTTTTGTCGTCATGACTTCTTGAACAATTTTTTGATTGACACTACCACCATATAAATCTGTTAAAATAATAGCTTGTTCTTCTGCGCCAAGGGACTGAAGAAACGTTTGAATAATTGGCGTGTAGTCCTCAGGAGTCACATAGGCATTGATGACCGCCAGCTCTTTTCCTTTGTCTGCGAGAATATCCAAGGAACTTTGGAAGCCTTTCGCTAAGTTTCCGTGACTAGCAATTAAAAATTTTCTTTTCATTCTTTTCACCTCACTTTTATATAAAGCAAGTTCTGTGCCAAAAAAAGAGAACTCTAAATCCTTGATTTGAAAGGAGTTTAACGTTCTTGAAACTGTTTAAACAGTTTTAAATCAAAATAAACACGTTAATCGTTGGCTAGTTTGTTGTTGAAAAATAACTAAGCAAGACTGTGAAATTTAATCAAAATAACCCCCGTTTTTATCGAGAAGTGTTACAATAATACTCATGAATATTTATACATTAAGGAGAGTTACGAATGACTGATGCTCTTGTGATACAAGATTTACGCAAAGTGTACGCTTCAGGTGTTGAAGCGTTGCGGGGGATTGATTTAACAGTCGAAGAAGGCGATTTTTATGCTCTTTTGGGACCGAATGGCGCAGGAAAATCAACGACGATTGGGATTGTGACCTCGTTAGTTAATAAGACTTCGGGGAAAGTCAAAATTTTTGGGTATGATTTAGATACGGAGATGGTGCGGGCGAAGCAACAGATTGGGTTAGTGCCGCAGGAGTTTAACTTCAATCCGTTTGAAACGGTCCAACAGATTGTGGTCAATCAAGCGGGCTATTATGGGGTGTCTCGTAAAGAAGCCATGAAACGGAGTGAAAAATATTTAAAACAATCCAACTTATGGGAAAAACGGAACGAGCGGGCGCGAATGCTTTCTGGCGGAATGAAACGTCGGTTAATGATTGCTCGCGCGCTGATGCATGAGCCGAAGTTATTGATTTTAGATGAACCAACTGCAGGTGTCGATATTGAATTGCGCCGTGAAATGTGGGCCTTTTTACAAGAGTTAAATGCGCAGGGAACCACGATTATTTTGACGACCCATTACTTAGAAGAAGCTGAGATGTTGTGTCGCAACATTGGGATTATTCAGTCTGGTGAATTGATTGAAAACACCAGCATGAAGCACTTGTTAGCAAAATTACAATTCGAAACGTTTATTTTTGATTTAGCACCTTATACGCAGGCGCCAGTTATTGAAGGCTATCAAAGCGTATTTGAGGACGAGTTAACGTTAGCGGTGGAAGTAGAACGAAACCAAGGAGTCAATCACTTGTTTGAACAGCTAAGTCAACAAGGAATCAAAGTATTGTCAATGCGGAATAAGTCCAACCGTTTGGAAGAGCTCTTCTTGAAGATTACCGAGGATACGTACCATAGGGAGGATCAACATGTTTAGTCTGTATTTTACTGCTTTAAAAAGTTTAGCTGTGAAGGAAACCAACCGTTATTTACGGATTTGGGTCCAAACACTGGTACCGCCAGTGATTACGACGTCCTTATATTTTGTGATTTTTGGGAAAATGATTGGCGGGCGAATTGGCGACATGGGCGGTTTTTCTTATATGGAATTTATCGTGCCAGGTTTAATTATGATGTCAGCCATTACAAGCTCGTACGCCAATGTTTCATCTTCCTTTTTCTCACAAAAATTCCAGAAAAATATCGAAGAAATTCTCGTGGCGCCAGTTCCAACTCATGTGATTATTTGGGGATTTGTGATTGGTGGCGTTGGTCGTAGTATTTTGGTCGGTGCGTTAGTCACCATCATTTCTCTATTTTTTGTCCCATTGCACGTTGTTTCTTGGCTGATGGTCATCATGACTTTATTGATGACAGCGATTCTTTTTTCTTTAGCTGGTTTGTTAAATGGTATTTTTGCGCAATCCTATGATGATGTATCGATTGTGCCGACCTTTGTGTTACAGCCTTTAACTTATTTGGGTGGGGTTTTCTATGCCATTTCCATGTTGCCGCCATTTTGGCAAGCTGTCTCAAAAGTTAATCCGATTGTTTACATGATTTCTGGGTTCCGCTACGGTTTCCTAGGGGTTCAAGATGTGCCAATTGGTATTTCTATGACCATTTTAATCTTATTTATTGTCGTTTTATATGGCATTTGTTGGTACCTTGTAGAAACAGGGCGTGGTTTACGTAGTTAAGCCGTAAAAAGATTAAACTGTCTGAATCACTCATTCTAGCGAGCAGATTCAGACAGTTTTCTTGTTTCTAAGTATGCTTTTTTGATTCTTCGTGCATTTCCCTGTATAATAGCAATGTTTCGCACCAGAATATGTCGACAATTGTCGTTGAAAATAAAGAAAAAATCAGAAACGGAGTATATGAAGATGAGCAAGAATTTTTGGGCAACATTGCCAAAGCCCTTTTTTGTTTTAGCACCGATGGAAGATGTCACTGATGTGGTCTTTCGTCATGTCGTGAAAGAAGCTGCAGCACCAGATGTGTTTTTTACAGAGTTTACTAATTCAGATAGTTATTGTCATCCTGAAGGGAAAGACAGTGTGCGCGGGCGCCTCGTTTTTACAGAAGATGAACAGCCGATGGTGGCACATATTTGGGGAGATAAACCGGAATTTTTCCGTGAAATGAGTATCGGCGTAGCGGAGATGGGCTTTCAAGGATTAGATATAAATATGGGCTGTCCTGTGCCCAACGTGGCTGAGCGTGGAAAAGGCAGCGGGCTAATTTTGCGCCCAGAAGTCGCGGCTGAATTGATTGACGCCGCCAAAGCAGGTGGCTTACCTGTTAGTGTCAAAACACGCATTGGGTTTACTGAAATGGCGGAAATGGAGGCGTGGATCACGCATTTATTAGAGCAAGACATTGCGAATCTATCCATTCATTTGCGAACACGAAAAGAGATGAGTAAAGTGGATGCCCATTGGGAGGTCATTCCGCAAATTATGGCTATTCGGGACCGTGTCGCACCGCAAACGACAATTACGATTAATGGGGATATTCCCGATCGTCAAAAGGGCCTAGAATTAGCAGAACAATATGGTGTAGATGGCATCATGATTGGTCGGGGGATTTTTAAAAATCCTTATGCCTTTGAAAAAGAACCCAAAACACATACGCCACAAGAATTGCTGGGCTTGCTACGTTTACAATTGGATTTTCAAGACAAATATGCGGAATTGGTGCCTCGCTCCATCGTTGGGTTGCATCGCTTCTTCAAAATTTATGTCAAAGGCTTTCCAGGTGCCAGTGATTTAAGAGCACAATTAATGAATACAAAATCAACGGATGAAGTGCGCCAGTTGTTAGCGACGTTTGAAGTAGAACATGGTGTGCTTGACTAAATAAAAAAAGAGAGGAGGCAGCATTTTAGCTAATGCTATCTCCTCTCTTTTGAATGCTTAATGCGCAATCATTTCTTGGGCAATTTCTTGTTTGCTTAAGTCGCTTGGATAATACGTTGGCCAGTTGTCCATTTCATTGAACAGACTTTCTTGGCTATCGCCGCCGAAGAAGATGTGGAAATGAGCGGCTTTCGTTGGTGCGATGTTGTGGTCGCTAAATTGGACGTATTTAAACCGCCCAGCATTGGCATCGTCTGTTTCAAAAAGGAAACGGACGCCACGGTTGCCTTTTGCATAGTTTAAAATTTTATAACCGGCTGCTTTATAGGTGAATTTTTGTGGTTTGCCATCGACCAGAAACTCGATGGTGGAATCAGTGATGTTGATGTGGTCGACATCGGTTTGATAGCCGGCATCATAGTAGGTTTTGTATTCGGCTGGTGTTTTATCTTTTTTCAGTTTCGCTTTGTAATCGAAGACTTGGTCTAATGTGCCATCTTTTAATAAAGGATAGACGGATTGCCAATTTCCAGCGTAATCTGTCAGTGTTCTCTCAGCCACCTCACTGTCTTTGAAATAGCCGTTAGCCACGGTTTTTTCTGTTTTTTCAGAGGTTTCTGGCTGAACCTCTTTCCCAGCTGTATCTGTTGTTTTTTTCAAAGCAGTTAAGTTTTCTTTCATTACAGAAAGATAATCTTCGCCATTGTCCATTTGTTTTTGTGTCAAACTTTCTAGCGGGTTTAGGACTTCCAATTGAACATTCGCTTCGTCAGCTAACGTTTTAGCAATTTTATCGTTGGCATTTTTTTCAAAATAAATATAGCGAATTTGGTTGTCTGTGACATATTTTTTCAACTCTGCCAAGCGCCCTGCTGTTGGCTCTTGTTCAGGTGTTAAACCAGCTATTGGCACTTGTTTTAAGCCGTAATCTAAGGCAAGATAACCAAATGCAGCATGTTGGGTAACAAAACTTTTTTGCTTAGCGTCTTTCAAAGCTGTTTGGAACTCTTTGTCTAATGCTGTTAATTTTGTTAAGTATTTTTCTGCGTTTGTTTCAAATGTTTTGGCTTTTTTAGGGTAAAGTTTGACTAATTGTTCTTTGATGTTTGTGACTTCTTGGATGGCACGATGGGGCGAAACCCAAGTATGCGGATCTAATTCATGGTGGTGGCCTTCTTCGCCATGTTCGTGGTCATGGTCGTGTCCGTCTTCGTCACTGCCAGGAAGTAAGACCATGTTTTCGGTACCTTTAATGACGTTCGGGGCTCCTTTTTTCCAGCCTTTAGCAGCTTTGGGTACCCAAGATTCCATATTTTCATTGTGGTAAACGAAAACATCCGCATCATGGATGGTAGCCATATCTTTGGCGGATGGTTCATAATCGTGTGGTTCAGAACCAGCAGGGATTAACAATTTGACGTCTCCTTCATCGCCTACAATATTTTTAGTGAAATCGTACATAGGATAAAAAGTCGTGACAATGGATAGTTTTTCTTTACCGTCAGCGGTTTTATCAGAGGTGTTTGTTTTGCCGCAAGCGCCGAAAAGGATTAGCGATAAGGCGGCTAACAGGGGAAGAGTAAATTTTTTCATAGGTGTGCTCCTTTAGTGAATTACGCAATTTTCTTTTGTTTATTGCGCTTATGTTCTTTAATGATTTTAAGTGCGCGTTTTCGTGTTTTGATGTTGGGACTTTTCAGTCGACGATAAGCGCTAGATAAGTCAGTTTTTTCCATTATATATAGGACCTCCATTTCGTAAAAAATAATTTACGGAGTAGCTATTTTGTTGAGGGTTTGAAAGGTTTCTTGAATTTTTTTTGTCTCTAATTCTTTGCCAATCAGAACAATTGTCGTTTCTTGAGGGGGTTGATTCGTCATTTGAAAGGCCACTTGCTGGTTGACGCCTTGCATGGCAATGGCCAAGTCATGCTCCTGTAAGGCGAGAATCCCTTTGAAACGGTATAACTTTTCCTGATGTGTATACATTAACCAATCAAGCCAACGAGTGAAAAGAGGTTCGTTGAGGGCTGAGGACGCCGTTAACGTAAGGGAGTGAAAGGTATGGTGATGATGCTCGTGGGCGTGCTCATGCGGGGAATGAGTCATTTCGTGTTCTGTAAGTGTTGCCGTAAACTTATTTAATTGAAAAAAGTCACTAGCCAAAAGAGGCTCGTTGGCTTGAAAGGATAAAATATCAGCAAAAGGATTAATGGTACGAAGGGTTTCTTGGAACGTTGGTAGCTGAGTGCTGTCTGCTGGTTCCTTGACAGAAAAAAAGAGGCGATCTGCTAAGGCCAGTTGTTTGATGGCTTCGGCTTCTTGAAGTTGCTGTTGCCAATGATGCCCATCAACGACCGTTAAGAGACTGTCTATATAGAAATGATTTTTGATGTGCGGGGTCGTTAAAATTGTTTGAATGATTGGTTGCGGATCAGCAATGCCCGTTGTTTCTAAAATGACTTGGGCAACGGTTTGTTGTTCTTCTTGGTACACTTCTAAGATTGCTGATAAAGAGGCAAGAAGATCTCCTCGTAAGCTGCAACACATGCAACCGTTATTTAATTGAATAATTCGTTCCGTGGTTTGTAAAAGTAATGCGTGGTCAACGCCTGTTTGACCAAATTCATTTTCAATAATAATAATTTCTTCTTTAGGAAACGGTGACTGCGCAAGCGCATGGTTAATTAAGGTTGTTTTTCCTGCGCCTAAAAAGCCAGAAACAATGGTGATTGGAATGCCCATCAAGTTTTCCTCCTGTTATTTGACTTCAGTGAAAAGTGCGCGGCGCCGTAGTTTTGGTGAATATTTTTTCAGCTGTAATTTTTCTGGTGTATTTCGTTTGTTTTTACTTGTTAAGTAAAGGCGCTCGCCAGTTTCAGCGCAAGCTAACGTAATGGTTTGGCGCATAGTACCGTCCTCCAATTTGATTTTTTTAATTGCGTATAAAAGATAAAGGGGGCTGCGAGGTCAGCCCAAATGCGACTGTCCTCGCTAGTTGTCTTTATCGAAATAATGAGTTACCAGCTTGCTTTTTTGACGCCAGGAATCAAGCCTTGGTGAGCCAATTCACGGAAACGAATCCGAGACATGCCAAATTTACGCATGTAGCCACGTGGGCGCCCATCTGTTTGATCGCGGAGTTTTAAGCGACTTGGATGAGCATCTTTTGGCAATTTGCTAAGACCTTCATAATCGCCAGCTTCTTTTAAGGCTTGGCGAATAGGCGCATATTTTGCAATCATTGCTTGTTGTTTTTTTGCTTTAGCAATTTTTGATTTTTTAGCCATAAGGCACTTCCTTTCTTTTTGGATTTATAAAATCTAAATCGTAATGGTTACGATTTGAACGGAAGTATATTATCAGGTGTTACGTTGTTTGTCAAGTGAGAATTTCGTTTTTTTTAGGACTTGCTAAGTTGAGAAGTTAGAAATGTTTGTTTTAGCGCTGTTTTGTAGTATCTTTTAAGAAAGAGTAAAAAGGAGTGAAGATGGCAATGGTAGAACGTTTGACGATTATTCGTGGTGTGGAAAAATTTGAATTACAAACGAAAACAGCGCGCTGGGTGTTAGCAAAAGAAGAGGGATATTCGCCGGTTCAAATGCTCGTTTCGGCAATTGGCGCTTGTGGGGGATACGTGTATCAATCCGTTTTGGAAAATTCGCACATTCCCTTTGAGTTTGAAAAAATAGAAGTCACGTATTCAAGAGAAGTAGAGAGACGCGCACAACCATTAAAACAGGTGACGATTCTCTTTTATGTGACTGTTCCAGAAGCCTTTCAAGAACGGGCGACACGGTGTTTGAAGCTTGTCTCCCCAAACTGTCCAGTGATTCAATCATTGGCTGAAAGAATTACTGTCGAAGAAACAGTTGTATTTAAAAAGTAAACCATTAGAGACATTATCGTTACGAGCGCTTTTCCCTTTTTGGATGCCTCGTTTCTGAGAATGTCTTTTTTTAGAGGAGCGTAGGGAAATAGCTGTAGAAACAGGAAATTTTTAATTCATTTGTACAAAATAATACAGACAAAAAACAGATAGTGTTTTTTTCACAAATAAAAAGGTTGCTTTTTTTTCTGTTTTAGTAGATGATGTAAGTAGTTACATCTCTGATATAACGCTGTTTTTCGAAACGTGTGTTATTTTTTAATTCGTAATAGTTTTTTTAAATCGTTTCACAGAATTACTTTAATTGTTATACAGTTTTTTTAGTTGTTATAGTTTGTTTGTCGGCCTTTAGGAGGTAATCATGATTGAGTTAGTGAATGTGTCGAAAGTCTATCAAGAGACACACGCGTTAAAAAATATTCACTTTTCTGTCCAACCAGGAGAAATCGTTGGGATTGTTGGGAAAAGTGGCTCTGGCAAGTCCACGTTGTTACGTTTGTTGAATTTAATGGAACAACCGAGTGAAGGGGAGATTCGTATTGATGGCAGAAATGTTCAAACCTTCTCTAAAAAAGAAGTTCGCCAGCAGCAACAACAAATGGGGATGGTGTTTCAGCATTACAATTTGTTAGAAAATTTGAAAATTTATGATAATGTTGCGTTGCCTTTGAAACTTTTAAAAGAGAAACAGCCTGAAAAAATTGAGCGTTTATTAACGTTTGTTGATATGGCCCATAAGGCAGAAGCGTATCCTGCTCAGCTTTCTGGTGGGGAAAAACAGCGTGTCTCTATTGCTCGAGCGTTGAGCCGTAATCCAAAATGGTTATTATGTGACGAGGCAACGAGTTCCTTAGATGAAGAAAATACAGAAAGTGTCGTTCGACTATTACATAAGACGCATCAGGAATTCCGACCGACTATTTTCTTTGTTAGTCACGAATTAGAAACCGTGAAGCGCTTATGTAATCGTATCTTAGTGATGGAAAAAGGTCAGTTAATTGGCGAATTTCTGAATAATCCTCAGCAATATGAGGAAGAACCGCTTTCCTATTTAGAAAAAGTGGAAAGGAGTTTGCGTCCATGACTTTTTCAGAAACCTTTGCCGAATATTGGCCATCTATGCTGATTGGTTTAAAAGAAACAGGGATTATGATGTCGATTTCGATGGCTATCTGTTTGCTTGTCGGCTTACCTTTAGGCTTAGGACTATTTTTGGCTAATCCGAAAGTCAAAGGGCATCAACCTTGGCTGTACTGGGTTTTAAATTTCATTGTAACTGTTATTCGCTCGTTTCCTTATTTATTATTTGTGATTGCGTTGATTCCAGTTACTCGTTCTGTTTTAGGAAAGGCGTTTGGCCCAATTCCTTCATCTGTGCCATTGAGTATTGTTGCGATCGCGATTTTTGCTCGCTTGGTTGAACAAGTGCTGTTGGATGTTCCAGAAGAAATTTATTTTTTAGCTAATTCGTTAGGTACCTCGAAAGTCCAATACATTTGGCACTTTTTATTGGTGGAAGCACGTAGCGGATTAGTCCTTGCTTACACAACCACGACAGTGAGTATGGTTTCATATTCCACGGTGATGGGTGTTGTTGGTGGCGGCGGGATTGGCGATTTTGCAGTTCGTGTCGGGTATCAACGGTATGAATACGGTATTATGTATGTTGCCATTGTGATTATGATTGCACTGGTCTTCATTTTACAAATGCTTGGGAACTTCATTGCCCAAAAACTAGACAAAAGAAAGTAGGAGGACAAAAGAATGAAGAAGTTTTATTTAGCAACATTCGCTGTTATTGCAACAGTTATTTTAGCTGCCTGTGGGGGAAATAAACAAGCAGACCAGAAAGAAGACAAGGAGATTACCGTTGCCGTGCAATTGGAATCTTCAAAAGATATCTTGGAGATTGCCAAGAAAGAAGCTGAGAAAAAAGGGTACAAAATTAACATTATGGAAGTGAGCGACAATGTTGCCTACAACGATGCCGTGCAACATGACGAAGCGGATGCTAATTTTGCGCAACATCAACCCTTCATGGAAATGTTTAACAAAGAGAAAAAAGCTGATTTAGTGGCTGTGCAACCGATTTATTATTTTGCTGGTGGTTTCTATTCAAAAGAATACCAAGATGCGAAAGATTTACCTGAAAATGCCAAAGTGGGGATTCCTAGCGATCCAACCAATGAAGGTCGTGCTTTAGCAATTTTAAATGCAAACGGCGTGATTAAATTAAAAGAAGGTGTCGGCTTTAACGGCACGGTGGCAGATGTCGTGGAAAATCCTAAAAACATCACTTTTGAAAGCATTGATTTACTGAATTTAGCTAAAGCCTATGATGAAAAAGACATCGCTATGGTGTTCTGCTACCCAGCCTACTTAGAACCTGCTGGTTTAACAACGAAAGATGCGATCTTGTTAGAAGATAAAGAAGCAAGTAAACATTACGCATTGCAAGTTGTGACACGCAAAGGCGAAAAAGATAGCGAAAAAATCAAGGTTTTAAAAGAAGCGATGACAACAAAAGAAGTTGCTGAATACATCAAGAAAAATTCTAAAGGCGCCAATATTCCTGCGTTTTAATGAATAGAAAAAATGAAGCCTCTTTTTTGAGAAGCTTCATTTTTTTCTTTTCTTTGATTTATAGTATAGTTAATAGGAAGGAGGTGCCGGTGTGGTCGAATTATTTATTTTAATGATGGAACGGGTGGGCTTAATTATTTTACTGGCCTTTCTTTTAGTGAATGTGCCTTATTTTAAGCGTGTTTTATTAAGTCGTGAAAAAATGTCTTCAAAAGTTCAGTTGATTTTGATTTTTGGTTTATTTGCTATTATTTCTAATTTTACAGGTATCGAAATCGCTAAGAATCAGATTGTTCCCAATAATTTACTAACCTATTTAAGCAGCAATGCTTCCATTGCGAATACGCGTACGTTAGTAATTGGCGTTTCTGGATTAGTGGGTGGTCCGATTGTCGGCAGTGCGGTTGGTTTAATTGCTGGCTTTCATCGGGTTATTCAAGGCGGGGGGCATAGTTTCTTTTATGTGCCTGCTTCTTTAATTGTTGGCTTAATTGCCGGTTTTTTAGGGAGCCGCATGGCAAAGCAAACTGTTTTTCCGTCTGCCGGCTTTTCTGCCATTGTCGGAGCGTGCATGGAAATGATTCAGATGATTTTTATTTTCTTTTTCAGCGGTGATCTATCGGATGGGGCCACGTTGGTTCGTTTTATTGCGCTGCCGATGATTTTGTTAAATAGCGTAGGAACGTTCATTTTTATGTCGATTCTAACGACGACATTGAAACAAGAAGAGCAGGCCAAAGCGGTTCAGACGCACGATGTTTTGGAATTAGCAGCGGAAACACTGCCATATTTTCGAGAAGGCCTCAATAAAAATTCCAGCAAAAAAGTTGCGGAGATTATTAAGCATTATACAAAAGTCAGTGCGATTAGCATGACAAACAGTCATCAAATTTTAGCTCATGTTGGCGCAGGAAGCGATCATCATATTCCAGAGCTAGAAGTCATTACGGAGCTTTCTCGGGAAGTGTTACGGACGGGCCGAATGACCATCGCGCATGCCAAAGAAGAAGTTGGTTGTTCGGACCCTAATTGTCCGTTGCAAGCGGCGATTGTGATTCCATTATTTTCCCATCAGCAAATTGTTGGCACCTTAAAAATGTACTTTACAGATCCAGCGCAGTTAACGCATGTCGAGGAGCAGTTAGCAGAAGGTCTTGGGACAATCTTTTCTTCACAAATTGAATTAGGGGAAGCGGAAGTACAATCAAAATTACTTAAAGAAGCTGAAATTAAATCCTTGCAAGCGCAAGTGAACCCGCATTTCTTCTTTAATGCCATCAATACTATTTCCGCATTAATGCGGAAAGACAGTGAAAAAGCGCGGAAACTATTGCTCCAATTAAGCAAATACTTTCGAGGCAACTTGCAGGGAGCCGTGCAAACGACGATCCCAGTTTCACAAGAACTAGAACAAGTAAAAGCCTATTTGTCATTAGAACAAGCACGGTTTCCGAATCGTTATCAAGTAACATTTGACGTAGAAGAAGCGGTTGCTTCAGAAAAAGTACCGCCGTATGCGATTCAGGTGTTAGTGGAAAATACCATCAAGCATGCATTTGGCAGCCGTAAAGAGAACAATCAAGTCCGGGTAGTGGTCAAAGCAAAACAACACAAATTACATGTGGATGTGTATGACAATGGGCAAGGGATTCCTGAAGAACGCCGCTTGCTATTAGGAAAGACAACAGTGACTTCGGAAAAAGGCACCGGCACGGCACTGGAAAACTTGTCCCGCAGAATGGCGAACCTTTATGGATCAGAAGGTTGTTTTTTAATTGAAAATTTAGAGACAGGCGGGAGCCATGTTCATTTAGAAATCCCGATGGAACAGGAGGAATTAGATGCACGTATTAATCGTTGATGATGAGCCCTTAGCACGAGAAGAATTGAGCTATCTTGTTTCCCAACATCCGCAAGTGACGAGCGTTGCAGAAGCGGATTCTGTGGCGGAGGCAATGGAAGAGATGATGGATCAAAAGCCAGATTTGTTATTTTTAGATATTCATTTGACCGATGAAAGCGGGTTTGATTTAGCGGAAAAATTAACCCATCTTAAAAAAGCGCCCTACTTGGTCTTTGCAACCGCCTATGATCAATATGCGTTAAAGGCCTTTCAAGTGAATGCAAAAGATTATATTTTGAAACCTTTTGAAGAAGAAAAAATAACACAAGTCATTGAAAAAGCATCGAAAGAAATGGCTCAAGCTGTCCCAGAAAACACTGCCGAAAAAGGACCAAAATCTGAAGCAATACCTATTCAAGGGGAAGACCGCATTTATCTTGTGGCGCCAGAAGATATTTACCTCGTTTCTGTCGAAGAACGGCAACTGAGCATTTTTGTAGATCAACAGGTCTACAAGATGACAGGGACCCTCAACAGTATCGAACAGAAATTACCTGCCACGCTCTTTATTAAAACGCATCGAAGTTTCATCTTGAATCGAACAAAAATTCAAGAAATTCAGCCGTGGTTTAATAACACGTTGCAAGTAATTTTAACCAACGGCTCAAAAGTACCTGTTAGCCGTTCATATGTCAAAGAATTTAAAGAAAAACTTGGCTTAAGTTAAAAAATCACCACTTGAAATGTCGAATGCATTTCAAGTGGTGATTTTTGCATTTGGTGAAGAAATTCTGGCATTTCATGAAAAAAAGCCCTTAAAAAAAACGTTTTCTTTATATACTTAACCCATAGAAAACAGACAAAAGGGAGCGAAGAAGAATGGAAAAGAAAGTATATTCATTTTTACAACAAGCAGCAGTTTTTGCCATTATTATGTTAATCGCCAACGGCTTGGCGTTCATTTCCCCAATACCAATGCCTGCTTCAGTAATTGGCATGGTGTTATTGTTCATTGGTTTATGTACAAAAGTTGTTAAATTGGAGCAAGTGGAAGGGCTAGGTAATAGCTTATCAACGGTTATTACATTTTTATTTGTTCCTTCAGGGATTTCCTTAGTTAATTCTTTAGGGATTATGCAACAATTTGGCGTTCAAATTGTTTTTGTTATTTTAGTAGCGACACTAGCGTTACTAGCAACAACTGGTTGGACGGGCGCCTTTTTATTGCATATGAAAGATGCTCGAAAAGAAAAAGAACCCGCAGCAACGAAGAAAGCGAAAGGAGAGGTTCGCGCATGAATCCGTATGTTGGCATTATTATTTCATTAGCTGTATTTGGCATAGGTACTTGGTTGTTTAAAAAAAGCAAAGGTTTCTTCTTATTTACGCCATTATTCGTTGCGATGATTTTAGGCGTTGTCGTTTTAAAAGTAACAGGAATTAGTTACGAGCAATACAATGAAGGTGGCAAATATATCAGCTTCTTTCTAGAGCCTGCGACAGTAGCGTTTGCGATTCCTTTATATAAAAAGAGAGACGTGTTGAAAAAATATTGGTTAGAAATTTTAACGGCGTTAACAATTGGTTCTTTTGGTTCGCTAGTGGCTGTTTATTTTGCAGGAAAAGTGATTGGCATGGATAATCATTTAGTGGCCTCAATCTTACCACAAGCAGCTACAACAGCGATTGCCGTACCTATTTCTCAAACTGTTGGCGGCATTGCTTCCATTACGGCGTTTACCGTAATCTTCAATGGTGTACTAACCTATGCCTTGGGTCGAATTGCATTGAAATGGTTTAAGATTAACAATCCAATCGCCAAAGGTTTAGCTTTAGGTGCGGCCGGACATGCCCTAGGTGTGGCAGTTGGCATAGAAATGGGTGAAACAGAGGCTGCTATGGCTAGTATTTCTGTCGTAGTGGTTGGTGTAGTTACTGTTTTAGTAGTTCCTTTCTTTGCAACGGTCATTGGTCTATAAAAAAGTGGGATTCCTCACTCTTTTATGAGTAGCTAATTTCTATCAGCTAGCAGTCTCTGCTTATTCTGTTCCCGCCGTTTATCAATTTTTAAGCCTGGGACAAAAATCCAAAGTGATTTTTGTCCCAGGCTCTTTTATGTTGTTTACACGATTTTTTGAGTATAGATAGGGCGCATGGAAGGATTGACCAGTCTTTTTATAGAATGGTTGCTCCTAAAGTTTGTTTAAAGTGGCGTAATGCCCATTCGTGTCCTTGTTCATCAAAACTAGCAACGGCGCGTTCAGGAATCATTAATTGATAGCCTAAATTATAGGCATCAACAGCCGTATGCAACACGCAAATATCTGTACAAACACCAGTTAAACAAAGCTCTGTAATTCCTCGTTCTCGTAACCGAATGTCCAAATCCGTGCCACTAAAAGCAGAATAGTGCCGTTTGTCCATCCAATAAACGGTTGCCTCATTTTTGTGAGCTTGATAAAAATCATCTAGCGAGCCAAACAGATTACGCCCGTCAGTTCCTAAGACATTGTGGGGCGGGAAAAGTTTATTTTCAGGATGATAGCGATCTAGAGGGTCATGCCCATCAATGGCAAAAACCACAAAATCGCCATTGTCAAAATAGTGCTTTGTTTGTTGAACAAGGGCCGTTTCAATGGCTTGTCCAGCGGCACCAGTGGTTAGTTTTCCGTCTGTGGCGACAAAATCATTCGTATAATCAATGGAAATCAGAGCTTTCATTTGGCAACCTCCTAAAGGTTAAAGTCATTTTGTTCATTTTACAGCTTTTAAGAGGGCATTTCAAATGATAAAAGTACATCAAATTCTAAAAAAGCTGTTTCAAAATAAACGCTTTGGCTAAAAAACATGCTATAATTTTGCTACAAATTAAAGCAGGTGAATAGAGTGAAAAGAAAAATCGTACGTTTTATCCTTTGGTTGTTAGGAATCATTGTGGTTATTTGCTTAGGTGTGTTTCTCGCCTTTCAATTATCCCCTAAGCCAGGCGCTTGGGTCATCAACCAGTTATTCGCAGGCGAAGTTGAAATAAAAGATTCAGCTTCCTATGATAAAGCATTACCCAATGTCCAATTGCAAGAAAATCAAACATACCCTTCTTCAAGAAAAAAGAATACCTTTGATTTGTATTATCCCCAAACGTCAAAACAAGCGGTACCAGTCGTTTTATGGGTCCATGGTGGTGGCTATGTGGGAGGAGATAAGTCTGGGATGAAAGAGTTTGCGACACGTTTAGTGGCTGATTCCTCAGTTGCCTTTATTTCAATGAATTATGAATTAGCACCAGATGCACCTTATCCAAGCCAGCTCCAGCAGGTCAATGAACTTGTTCAATTTTTATTAGAAAAGAAACAAGCGTATCCCATGTTAGATTTATCTAAGCTTTTTATTGGCGGGGACAGTGCGGGTGCACAGATTGCTCTACAATATGCAACAGTTCAAACCAATGCCAACTATGCCAAAGAACTAGGGATGACTGCAGCATTGCCGGCTAGCCATTTAAAAGGCACGCTCTCGTATTGTGGTCCGGTGGATTTGAAACAAATGGCCAACCAACAAAGTGATAATCGTTTTATGAAATTTTTCGTTAAAACAGTGGCTTGGTCCTTGCTCGGCACTAAAGACTGGCAGACGAGCGCGGAACTGCAAGAAGTGAGTTTAGTGGATAAAGTCACCAAAGAATTTCCCCCGACGTATCTAACAGATGGCAATAGTTTTTCATTCCAAGAGCAAGGACTAGCCTTGGTTCAGCGGTTAAAAACTTTAAATGTTCCAGTTTCAGCTCTCTTTTTCAAAGATAAGAAAGCAACGATCACCCATGAATATCAATTCGACTATCAAACAAAAGAAGCTAAACAATGTTACCAAGAAACAGTCCAGTTTGTGAATAAGTATAAATAAACAGAGGCCTTAGAAATATTTCTAAGGCCTCTGTTTATTTATTTTTGTCATTTTTTTAGCTGGGAAATATGTATAAATTAAACAAAAATGTTTATTTAATGATGTTTACATGAGAGAAAATCCGTGCTATACTACGAACTCGTTTGTTAATTTTAATGTTAAAAACAACGTTTTTGTTATTTTTGTGAACAAATTAACATTTTATCTTACAAAAAACAGCAAAAAATTCGTTTAGTTAACAAAAAGAAAATTAAAAAATAAATTTTTTTTTTGAAATTAAGAAAATATCTTTAAAAAAATCAGAAGAAAACTTCGTATACTTGAGCCATAGGTTGGTTGTGGAAAGTTTACTTCGAGGGAGGAGTGATGAAGTTAATGAAAAAGAAAATCGCTGTTTTATTGGCAACTTGTTTACTTGTACAACCATTTTTATCTGTTTCAGCGTGGGCGATTGAAGGGGAGCAACAAACAGAACGTACGCAGACACAGCCAAAAACAGCAGAAACCAGTACAAGTGAAGCAACAAAAGAAAGCAGCGCACATTCTATAGAACAGTCATCAATGACGGAATCTAGTGCTATCACAGAAAAAGTAACCACCTCTTCCACAGAAACAAAACCAAGCGAAGAGCAGAAGCAAATCACCTTGACCTTTGAAACAACGGATCAAGCTTTGTTTCTAAATGATACCAAAAGTTATCAAGTGGTAAAAGAAAAAAATCAGCCACTTCGGACAGAAGAATTACCAAAATGGGCGAATAGTGAGGAAAATACGACTTTCGTTGGCTGGTCTTACCAAGGAAAAACATATACAAATGAAGAACTTCTTCAATTAGAGTTTTCAGAAGATACACAACTTACAGCTGTCTTTAAACAGAAACGGACACGCATGGCCAGAGCTGTTTCAGTTGATCAGTCCATTGCGGACACAATTGCTCCTGCGGATAAAACAAAAGTGATTGTTGTGCCAAGTCCAGCAGGAGATGGAGCAGCGTACAAAGAATATGCATCGACAGAGGCTGGTTTGAAAGAAGCCTTGTTTGATTTGTATCAACAGGGGAACAATGGCGATTTCACTCTTTATATAGGAACTAATATTACAACGGGTACGGCAACCACCGCTAAAGTGATTCCTGACACCGTTACGGCAAGTAATATGACCTTTTACGCCTTGCAAGGCAAGGTCAATCATTTAGTGATTACTGGAAACAGTGCGGATCCGATTAGTATGGATACAACTTTACCTACAGGTTCCAAAACATTGGCACTAGGAATTGTTCACTTCGGTACAGATATTACTTTAAGAAATATTTCTTATACAGGATCACAAATGTATTTAAACGGTCATAGTTTGTCATTGAATGGTGGTTCTATCGGGAATGGTTTCTCTGTGTTTGGCGGAACGGATTCAGGCGATGTTACAGGAAATCCTGTGATTACAGTAAATAGTACTGGTTCAGGTACGTGGTATTTTTATGGCGGAAATAATAATGGTGGAACTTTAAAAGGAAACCCAACGTTGCTCATTAATAACACGGTCTCCGGAATCAATACGCTATCAGGCGGTGCAAATCTAGGTACAGTCGATGGGAATGTAACCGTTTCTGTTAAACGAATCAATGGTGCTCTTTCTAATTATTATGGTGCAGGAATTGGTACAGCAGCAAACCCAATTTCTGTGACCGGGAGTGTTTCCAATGAGTTAGACATTGCAGTAGAAGCAAATAGTTCTTTTAGGATGTCCACTTACTATGGTGGCGCACTTTATGGAAACATTAATGGTACTATTAAAAATTCATTATCTGGATATGGCGGTTGGAGTTCAAGAGGGCCGTATGTTGGTGGTTCAGGTCGTGGGAATATTGGAACAAATCGTGGAACAAATGCAATTTCCACAACCCTCGATGCAAGTAATTATACAACCTATGGACCAAGTATTATTGGAGCCAATCGTTATAACGGCACAATAACAGGAAATATTGAAAATACGGTTATTGGTGGAACAACAGATGCTCAAGGCGGTATAGGTAATTTTGATGGTGGTAGTGGAACGGAAGCTGATCGATTATCAAAAGCAGCACTAGGAGCTTCCAATGAAGGCACCTATGATGCTTATACATCAGAGCAACGAGCAAAATTAGCTTTTGATAGTGCAACTTATAAAATTTTAGGAAATATTCACTCACATCTTGTTAAAGGTTCATTTGGTAATGCGGATCTGTGGCGAACAACCGCAGCTGGTGTAGGTGGTTACGTAGAAGGTAAGGCAACTATAGAAGTTGGAACACAAACAGGCGATGGCACAGCTGGCGGCGATGGCTTGGTTTATAAAGGAAGTCGTCCAACTGACACGAATTATTCTTCTAGTAGAAATAATTTAGCGAATGCGAAAGATTTTGATATTGCTGGCGGTGGTCTTGTCATTGGCCGAGATGCTTGGACTATCTACATTCGCGGTGAGTCAAATACAGTAATTAATAATGCTGTAGCTCGACGAACATACGGTGGTTTATTTTCTGGCGTTGTTGAAGGGAACACCTCTAATACATTGAATGGAGGTATTGTCGATACCTTAGAAGGAAGTGGTTATGAAGGCGGTCGAGTTTATGGAAATGCCCAAGCAACTGTGAGGAATGGTCAAGTTGACTGGTTCTTATCTGGTGGTGGCTGGAATGATAAAAAAATTGTCGGGAATGTTGGAGTAACCGTTTATGATGGTGTCATTAATGCCTCAATGGGAGCATCTTATGGTGCTTCAAGTGATCATACTGTTACTGGAAATTCTAATAACATTGTTTACGGTGGCGACTTTTCTGGTACTCCTCGTGAAGGAACGAATGGTTTTTCTGGCGGAATAACAAATGTTGGCTCTTTGTTAGGAAACGCAAATTTGACCATTGATTTAAGAAACTACAATCGCGAGTTTAAATTGCCTTCGGGAACGTTTATTTCAGGAGGTGTTCCTTATAACGGAACAACTAATTTAGGAACAGATGCTTCTAATACAATCACGCTAAATATCTATACAAAACCAGGTTCAGATGTTTTGAATGGTGCAGCGATATACGGAGATGGCGCGCGGACGTCCTCATATACAAAAAGTGGCAAAATTATTATGAATATTCAAGCAACAGGTTCAAGTATTGGTAACTTATATGCAACAAATTATGGTAATGCCCCTACGACAGGGCTGTTACGTGATGTCGAGATAAATTTACAAGGTGCCAAAACAATCAATGGATTATCTGGTGGAAATGCAACAGATAGTTTCACCAATACCATTGTTTCTAAAAATGCTCAGAAAGTTGTCATTAACATTGGCGAGAACGTTGACGGCACCAATAACTATCAAACAGAACCACTAAATGCGACAGGCTTAGGCGTTGTCAACTTTACGGAATTAAATGTCACCAATGGCATTAAATTAATGGCTAATGGTGGGAACATCAAAAATGGCGTTTCTGCTACTGCCGCGAATCATAGTACGACTTACAATGAATTCGGATCAATTCATCTATCTAAAAATGCAGGAATTGGGATTACCAACACGGCCAATTTAATTTCAGCTAGCAAACTAACGGTTCAGGATCATGCAACATTAGAAACAATTCCTGGTACAGGTAAGGTAAACATTGCGGATTTTGAAGCTGTCGATCCAACAAAAGATGAACTTTTATGGATTAAACCAACGACAGATACAACTGCTTTGGTGGATAGCACAGGGACTTGGTTTGGAAATGTCAAAGCCTATCAGGTCTTGACGATTAATCCAACGGTCAATAATGCTACAAAACTTATGCCAACAACGTTTCATGGGATTGAAAAAGCGACTGGAAAAACATTTATTGGCGATAACGATGTGACAAAGGGCGCCAATGGCTATGGGATAGCAATTCCTGGTTCCATCATCGATTACGAAGTGGAAACGCCTGGAATTGTGGCAGGTGCAGGTACTATTTCTCATGATGTAAAAGAGGTCAAAGCCGGCAATGCGCCGTTAACCTTACAAGCGTGGGGCACCGAAGTAGCTGGACAAAAAGTTCAAAAAGGACGTTTGATGATTCCGACCTCAAGTGCTTTAACACCAACCCTAAGCTTCCTTCCTGACGAAGTAACAGGTTCTTGGTTGCACCAAGGAACGGTTAAATCTAGTGAAGTTGGGAGCGCGATAGAGCAAATTCCAGAGCAGAAAGATACCACCCCGCTTTCATGGAAAGCGACGAATATGAACTACAGTTATCAGGTGAAAGTTCAATTTTCAAATAAAGTGGAACTTTCGGGGCAATCGGTGATTGTCACAGAAGATGAGGCAGCGCAACTAACGACTGTCGATAAAGTAATAGAAATGCTTGGCGCAAAAGGTCGGCCGTTTTTCAAAACCTCATTAAAAGAGACGGATTTACCACAAATTCAAGCGCCGTTAGCAGAAAAAACTGTATCGCGGAAACATGATATTCAATTAGAAGCAGGGACGTCAGGGGATAATTTGCAAAACAAAACGGTTCATTTAGTTGTTGTGAAAAATGAAAGTGTCCTTGCCAAAGATCGTTCGTTTGCCTTGTATGCGACAAGTGCGCATTTGAAGTTAAAAGAAGCAAATGGCTTAACGAATTCAGACGAGTTGGCACAATGGACACAAGCAACGGTGATTTTCGCAGATGGTCGGGCCAATCAAACGCCAAGTCTTGATGCCGCAACCTTCCAAGCCATTCAACAAGCGAAACCAGAAGAATTAGCCAAAACGGTGCCAGCCAATTATCAATTTACAGAAGCTGGTGAAACGTTAAATAAAAAAGTCAATGTGTCTATTTCAGGTGAATTAACGTTAGAAAAAGTACCTAAAACAATTGATTTTGGCAAACAAAAAATTTCTGCCAAGCCAGAAGTTTACTGGCCAACTCTTTCAGATGATTTAGTCGTTCAAGACACACGCGGGACAGAAAGTACGCCTTGGAAACTGAATGTTCAGGTAACGAATCCCTTAACGAACGGCACAGATCAATTGGAAGATTTGTCATTGGTTACAGACAAAGGAGAATTTTTACTCAATAAAGGAGATACGGTTGTTACAGAAAATGAAGGCTCCGGTTCAGGTAGTTATACAATTAACCAAGGTTGGGGTGCGGCAAACCAACGGGGACTTAAACTATCTGTGCCAGTCGAGAAACAAAAAGTCGGTGAATTTAAAGGGACATTGTCATGGTCATTAGTCATGGCACCATAACAAGGAGGAGAGAAGTGAGATGAAAAAATACCTTTTGCTTAGTTGTTTTTTAGGTCTTTTCAGCTTCTGTCATTCAGACACTGCGTTTGGGGAAGCAGCTTATGAAAATAGTGGTGTTGTCTCCTTTTATGGAACGTATGAATATCCCACAGAAGAGTCGACAACAGCGACTAGTAATTCTTCCACAACGACCGAACCCACCAAGCCAGCTGACGGAGGCGCTTCATCCGTCCTTTCTTCTGGCGTATATGGGTCGCGACAAGGAAGATTACCAGCGACAGGTACCACCAATCAAGCACCATTTATTTATTTGGGAATCAGCCTTATCACTATAGGCATATTATTTATTAAAAGGAGAAGAGAAGATGAAAAAAACAGTATTAGCAGTAGTAGGGATTGTAGGATTTAGCGGTGTCCTAGCGACACAACAAGCATTTGCGGAAGACATTAACGTGAACTATACAAGTAATGGCGCCATTACATTTGAACCAGATACAGATCCAACGAAGCCAGTTAACCCAACCAATCCAGATGAAAAAGTTGAACCAGAAGATCCAACTGACCCAACTGGACCAAAACCAGGGACTGCAGGCCCCTTATCAATTGACTATGCTTCAAGCTTTCAATTTGGCGCCCAAAAAATCACTTCCGATACGAAAGATTATTACGCACAAATTCAAACATTTAAAGATGGAACAACAGGTCCCAACTATGTTCAGGTAACGGATAAACGTGGGACACAAGAAGGCTGGACGTTAAGCGCTGTACAAAATGGGCAATTCAAAACAGCCCAAAATGAAGAATTAGTTGGGGCCGCTTTATCGATTGCCAATGCAGGTGTGACATCGATTGTTGATGCTGCATACGCGCCAACACCAACAGCAGCACATACCTTTGTTCCTGGAACAGAAGTAGAATTAGTCAAAGCAGAAGATGGCAAAGGAATGGGGACTTGGGTCTATCGTTTTGGGAAAGATGCGACAGAAGGTGCTACTGCCGTGAAATTAAATGTCCCAGGTAAAGCGATTAAATTAGCAAAAGAATATCGTACGACCTTAACATGGACATTGAAATCTGTACCAACGAATGTTGGAGGCTAAGTAAATGAAAAAAACAGTCGTCTACTCCTTGTTATTCGGAACAATGTTGCTTGGCGCCACTGTTCCTGCTGAAGCGGCGACGGTCGTTTTTGATAGCGAACAGTCGATTGTTTTTACCCCAAGCACAGATGGGACGGATCCAGTAAATCCAGAAAATCCCGATCCAGAAAAACCAGTTCGACCAGTCGATCCAACGAATCCTGATGGACCTAATCCAGGCACACCTGGGCCACTTTCCATCGATTATGCCTCAAGTTTGGATTTTGGGAGTAATGAGATATCGAATAAGGATCAAACGTATTTTGCCAGAGCGCAAACCTATAAAAATCCAGATGGTTCAGCAAGTGAATTGGCAACTGCTAATTATGTACAAGTAAGTGATTTACGGGGAACCAATGCTGGCTGGGTTTTAAAAGTGAAACAAAATGGTCAATTTCGTAATGCAGAAACATTACACAAAGAATTAACAGGCGCCACCGTCGCCTTTACTGAGCCCAGTGTTCGCTCAAATGCGACGGACGTATTGCCGCCAACTGCTACCGCAAACATTCAATTAGATGCTGCGGGCGCAGAAACTGTTGTCATGCAAGCCCCAGAAAAGACCGGCGCCGGAACGTGGATCACGCTGTGGGGGCAAGCAGAAAAAGTGACCGAAAAAAATCAACAAGGACAGCAAGTAAATGCCACAATCACACGGGCAATCTCACTAACTGTTCCTGGGAAAACCCCTAAGGATGCAGTACAATATAAAACAACATTGACTTGGCTACTTTCAGATGTACCAGTAAATAATGGAGGGAAATAAATGAAAAAGACAAAAGTAATGACATTGATGGCAACCACAACTTTAGGCGCATTGGCACTTGTACCAATGAGTGCATTAGCGGTCGACGGTGGTGAATACCAAACAAACGGAGCGATTCAATTTGCACCAAATACGAACCCAACGAATCCAGTTGATCCGACGAATCCAGATCCGGATAAACCAATTACGCCAGTTGATCCAACTGATCCGACAGGACCTAAGCCAGGGACAGCAGGTCCGTTATCCATTGACTATGCATCTAGTTTATCTTTTGGGGAACAAACGATTACCTCAAAAAATATGACCTACTATGCAGAAACACAAAAATACAAAGATAACGCTGGTGCCGACCAAGAAGGCCCAAACTTTGTTCAAGTCTCAGATAATCGTGGGACTGAGACAGGTTGGACGCTAAAAGTAAAACAAAATGGTCAATTCAAAACTGAAGCCAACCAAGAACTAACAGCGGCCAAAGTAACTTTAAGCAACGGACGCGTGGTCTCAGCTTCACAATCTGCAAAACCAACGACAGCGCCAGCTACGATTGAATTAAACCCAACTGGGGCTGAATCAGTGGTCATGGCTGCTGGCGATAAAGAAGGTGCGGGTACGTACTTAATGAGCTGGGGCGATAGTGTAGATGCCGCTAAAACAAGTATTTCATTAGAAGTACCTGGTTCAACCACAAAATATGCGAAAAAATACACGACAACTTTTACTTGGACTTTGACAGATACACCTGCTAACGCAGGAAACTAAGAACGACAGCATACACGCAAGATCGGGATATAAGTCAAAAATTTTTGGCTTATCTTTCGGTCTTTTGGTGCTTATAATACAACAAAGAATGAAAGACATAGGAGAATGAATATGAACAGATGGAAAGTATATACAACGGTAATCGCTTGTATGTTATTTGGCTGGATTGGCGTGGAGGCGCACGCTTCTGAATTTAATTTTGCGGTCACACCAACAATTCCCGAAAATCAAGTGGATAAATCAAAAACCTACTTTGACTTAAAAATGGCGCCTGGTGCCAAACAAACCGTAGAAATTCAGTTACGCAATGATACAGATGAAGACATTACCATTGAAAATACGGTGAACTCAGCGACAACAAATTTAAATGGCGTAGTAGAATATGGCCAAAACGGGATCAAACCTGACAAAACTTTACGCTTTAACTTAAAAGATTATGTGGAAGCACCGAAAGAAATCATCTTGCCGAAGCATTCCCAAAAGACCTTACCTTTAACCATCACGATGCCTAAAGATTCTTTTGATGGCGTGATGGCTGGCGGCATAACACTCAAAGAGAAAAAGAAAGAAACCACGACTTCTGCGGATCAATCAAAAGGGTTAGCTATTAATAATGAATACTCCTATGTTGTGGCTATTATTCTTCAGCAAAATGAGACAAAGGTTCAACCAGATTTAAAATTACTAGGGGTTAAACCAGGCCAAGTCAACGCGCGAAACGTCATCAATGTTTCTTTACAAAACCCACAAGCGGCCTACTTAAACCAATTACATTTAATCAACACTGTTTCAAAAGGAGGCGAAACGCTTTACCAATCCGATACTGAGGATATGCAAGTGGCGCCAAACTCTAACTTTAGTTACCCAATTTCTTTAAAAGGGGAACGATTAACGCCAGGAAAATATGTCTTGAAATCAACGGCCTATGGTGTAAAAGATGAAAAGGGTACCTATCAAGTCAAAGGTGCCAATGGTGAAGAACGGTACCTGTACAAATGGGAATTTACAAAAGAATTTACTATTTCTGGGGACGTCGCTAAAGAATTAAATGAAAAAGACGTAACTATTAAAGGAACCAATTGGTGGTTGTATCTACTGATTGCATTAATCATTCTAGCGCTGCTCTTATTGATTTTCTTCTTGTATCGTAAAAAGAAAAAAGAGGAAGAACAACAATCTGAGTAATAAAAAGGGCTATCTATTGACAAAAAGGGTTTTCCTTGTAAAAGTAAAGGTACTTTTACAAGGAATTGCTTCCCATAAAGTAGAGGTAGAGAGAGTGAGAAGCCATGAGAAAAAAGTATCTTTTTTTATTTAGTTCTTTGCTAATTTTTACGGCTGTCGAAATAGAACCAATTCAAACATTGGCGACACCTATTTATAATCCCTTAGAACCAACGGAAGAAATTCAACCAAAACCAGAATCAATCACCCCTCAGGAAAAGTCAGAACCGGAACAACCTGCGCCAACCCCTCAGGAAGATCAAAAAACTACGGTTCCTTCTGAAGAAAAAAAGCCTTCACCCAAGAAAAAAGACAAACCTGTGGAGAAACCGGCAATGTCAAAAGAAAAAAAGAAACAAACAAAAGAAACAACGGCTCATCCCCTACAAGTGAATAAAGATTTTGTCTTTCCTAACGGACTTGGTGCAGGCGGCGATGAAGAATCTGAAAGCTATTTAGCAGCGGTTGGGTACTTTCTTTCAGGAAATGGATTGTATGGGAAAAAAATGGATGTGAGAGAAGTCTATGATATTGATGATGTTTTTAAATAAAGTGGATAAAAGAAAAATCGCCTTATTTCAGTTACTGGAAAATGCACCGATGTTAACAGAGTCAAAAGAAACCGTAATGCAGGAGTTAGAATTATCTGAATTTATCGTGAACAAAACGGTCGCTGAATTAAATGCCGATTTTATTGAATTTGGTTTATCAGAGGATTTTCAAATTGTGAGCGATGGTATTTTCTTAACTCTTAATGAATCAGGAACGGAAACTTCCGCTACTTTGATTGATTGCTATATTAAAGAGTCGTTACGTTTTGCTATGTTTCAAGATTTCTTTTTTCAGCGTTTTGATTCTGTGAATGAGTTTGCGTTAGAACACTTTGTTAGTCACACATTGGCTTATAAGGAGTTCAAGGAATTAAAGAAAATGCTGGAAAATTATCAAATTACAATTAATAAAGAATTTCACTTGGTGGGAAATGAAACCAATTTACGCGAAGTAACAACACTGGTTTTTTTACAATTATACCAACGTGATTTTTCATTGTACGGTAAAAAAGTTTTAGAGCAGATTCGGAACTTTGAGCTATTTTTTTCTGAGAAGGTTCATCTTAATCAGCGTGCGGGCTATGCACAAGCTAAATGTTTTCATTTTTTGGCGGTTTCTTTAGTACGAACGCAGCAACAGTTTTATGTAGAGAAAAAAGTAGATTCGCAAGTGTTAAAACAATTAGCCGGTGACAATCAGCAGAATGTTTTCAATTGGTTAGAGAGTCTTCAAATCCCAGAACCACAACGAACAAACGAAGGCAATTATTTACTCTTATTTTTAATTGCTGAAGAGTGGCTTCAAGTAGCTTCAGCAGCACTTTGCCAAAGATTTGCAGAAATTCAACAATTGAATCGTGACTTGTTAAGCTATTTAAAAATACAATTTCAGCTTTCCGAGGAAGTCCTGCAAGGTTTTGAACAAAAAGTAACAATCGTTCATTTTAAATTGTTTCATTTTCCAATAGAAGCAAACTATAGTTATCGTAAAATGGATATAACCTACTTTGCAGAAACGTATACAGAGTATTTTTCTGCTAGTCGACAATTTATTCAAGAACAAAAAACGAATCCCGCTGTTTGGGATGCCAGACGGTTTTTATTTTATCGGTATCTGTTGTTAATGGTGGATGCGTTACCATTGAAAAAAGTTTTGGCTCCGATTACATTGTGTGTCGACTTTTCCTTTGGTGAAGCCTATAATCGTATGATACAAAAAAATATTGAAAAAATTACGGAATGGAATATCATTTTCAAAGCACATGTAGATGAAAGTGTACAATTAATTTTATCGGATATTCATTTTGTCGATTGGCCTGAGATTACCCAAATTATTTGGCTAGCGCCACCACGTCCTGTTGATTGGTCGCATTTTATTAAAACGCTGAGTGCACTAAGACCGCACTCGGGAGAAGAGAAAAAGAAATCATCGTAGACTAGACGGTGATTTCTTTTTCTTTTAGAATATAAAAATTAAAAATAATAAAAAAGTTGAAACTTTTTATGCTTGTGATTCGTCTATATAAGTGTACAGGAAAGGAGGTTCCAGAAATCGATGGTTTTCGATGGTTGGAAAAGAAAAAAACAAATTCGCGCGTTAGAAACGCTTGTGGATACCAAATATGAAAAAATGTATCGCATTGCCTTTAACTATACACATTCGAAAGAAGATGCCTTGGATGTGATTCAAGAAAGCTTTGAAAAGGCACTGAAGGCCATCCAAAAAGGACCCGATATTAATGATTTTGACGCGTGGTTCTTTCGAATTCTGCTTTCTGTAGCGACAGATTATTGGCGTAAAAAGAAACGAGAAGCTGTTCATATTGAAAAAGATGAACATGTGTTAGCCCTTTTAAATAATCCCCAACGCAGTTTTTTAGAAATTGAAGAAATTATTAATCAATTAGATAGTCCCAATCGTGAAATTATTCTATTAAAATTTTTTGAAGGATTTACGCTAAAAGAAATCGCCTTGATCCTGGATATTAACGAAAACACGATTAAAACGAAGATGTACCGCAGTTTGAATGAACTCCGAAGTCTATTGAATTAGTAAAAGAAAGGAAGCGAAAAAATAATGGAAGATTTTGTAAAAAGTGTTGTTAAAAACTTTTCAAAAGAATACCGCCAACAACCGTTGCCAACGGATCTACAAGCGGAAGTCAAAGCGCGTTTTCATAAAGAGAAAAAGCGGTACACCTGGCTTCGTTTTAGAAACCGCTCACTGCAAAGTAGTCTAGTAGTGGCTTGTGGCTTTGTCTTATCAGTCAATTTGTTTCCAGGTTTTAGTGAAGCAGCCCGCAACATTCCTGTGTTAGATAAAATTGTTCAATTAGTCACCATCAAAACGTTGACAGCGAAAAAACAGGAAAGTGAAGTAAACATCGATGTCCCTAAAATCCAAACATCCCAAGAATCTTCAGTAGCCGACACGCTCAACAAAAAATACTTGAAAGAAGCCCAAACAGAATTTCAACAAGTCAAAGGGCAATTGTTTGATGGTTCTCGTGTTTCAGTCACTGGAGATTATGAAAAAGTCGTGGACGACCGTCGCTTCCTAGTGGTCAAACGAACCTTCACAGAAATTAAAGGCAGTTCTGCGACGACAACGAAATATGACACCATCGACAAACGAGCCAATGTTGTCGTTTCACTCCCCTTAATTTTTAAAAATGATTTTTACATTGATGTCATTAGTAGTGAAATTAAACAACAAATAGCAGACCAAATGAAGAACGATAGCAATAAAATATACTGGTCCGAAAAAGAGGATGCCCCCAGTGATGTTCAACCCTTCAAAAAAATTAAAAAGGACCAACCTTTCTATATCAATGAAAAACACCAATTAGTGATTGTGTTTCCTCAAGGAGAGATTGCGCCTTACTATATGGGCACCCCTGAATTTGTGATCCCTAATCAAGTCATTGAGAATGAATTGGCAGCGCCTAATTATTTAAAATAAACTCAGTAAAAAACACGCGACAGTTTTAAGAAATGTCGCGTGTTTTTTACTGACCTAACCAAGTCAGTTGCGGTTTTACTGAGAGAAGCGTACACTAGAATTAAGCATAACAAGAAAGGGCGAATGGCAATGGAAAAATCAGAAAAAATTAGTATTTTACAAGATGTGGTTAAAATTAAATCTGTAAATGGAAACGAAGAAGAAGTGGCAATCTATTTACAAAATCTTTTGAAGAAATATGAGATCCCTTCTGAACTTGTTTCTTATGCACCAAATCGTAGTAGTTTGGTTGCTTATTTAGGTGAAAACCGAGAAAAAGTCTTAGGGTTTAGTGGCCACATGGACGTGGTTTCTGAAGGGGACGAAAGTCAATGGACTTTCCCGCCATTTGCGGCCCATATTGAAGGAAATAAATTGTATGGCCGTGGCGCAACGGACATGAAAAGCGGCTTAGTCGCAATGGTTTTAGCAATGATTGAATTAAAAGAAAAGGAAGTTCCATTAAATGGAGCGGTTAAATTTTTAGGTACAGTTGGTGAAGAAGTCGGTGAGCTAGGTGCTGGCCAATTAACTGAAAAAGGCTATGCGGATGATTTAAGTGCCTTAGTCATTGGAGAACCAACCAATTATAACTTGATGTATGCGCACATGGGTTCAATTAACTATTCTGTTGTGTCACACGGAAAAGAAGCCCACAGTTCCATGCCAGAAGAAGGCATTAATGCAATTAATAATTTGAACGAATTTATTACAGAAGCAAACCAACAAATGGCGGAAGTCACAGCAAACTATGAAAATCCTGAATTAGGTCGAACGATTCACAATGTAACCGTCATTAAAGGTGGCACACAAGTGAACAGTATTCCAGGTCAAGCAGCCTTGCAAGGGAATATCCGTTCAATTCCAGAATTCAGCAACGACCAAGTCATTGCATTATTACAAAAAATTGTCGATGAATTGAACAAAAAAGAAAAACATCAGTTAGAATTAACGATTGATTACAATAAAATTCCTGTAAAAGCTGAGAAAGATTCTGCGTTAATTCAAGCCATTCAAGCCCAATTTGATCAACCATTACCATTAGTGACAAGCGCTGGGACCACAGACTTAGCTGAATTTACTAAATCAGACAATACATTTGATTGCGTTGTCTTTGGACCAGGTGTGACCACTACTGCACACCAAGTCGACGAATATGTCGAAATTGATAATTATTTAGATATGATTGACAAGTATCAAGCGATAGCAAAAAGTTATTTAAATTAAAAAAATGTCGCGCCTGAATCATAAAAATCAGGTGCGACATTTTTTATAAGGTTTATTCCACCACAGTCCATTCATTTAAGGTTTTGCCGTTCTCATCAACTAGCTCTAACCAGCTGTTTGTTCCAGCAAAATAGAGAAACAAGCCGACTTCATTAACGCTTTTTAAGACGATATCTTCCGTTGTGACAAAGTCTTTAAATTGGCCCTTGCGTTCATCACGAAGTTTTTCACCAAATCTAGCGGAGAAACCGACAGACCCGTCTTTATTTAAAGGGGCTTCTGGCATCATTGTCGCGCCAGCTTTAATAAGCATTTCATTGCGCTTTTGCCAAAAAACAGTTGCTTTGCTTTGTCGAGTATCAATATAAAAAGGAATTTGGCTGACTTCTTTTGTCCATTTGTGGCGTGCTTTGGCTGGTCTGGCTTTCTTCGGCGCCGGTTTTTTAAACAGAGAGTAGCCAAAACGTTCCAAGATAAAGGTGACTGTTTCTTTATAGTTAGTCACTGTCGCTACCGCACTTTTCGGAATTTTGACTGTCGTTGGGGTTGCTTCCAATGTTAAACCACTTTCTTTCGCATCATCTAGGAAAGCTTGCGCTAAATAGGCAAGTTCTGTGTCCCAAGTCGGTTTCAACAAAATCGAGTGATCAAAAGAAACTTCTTTATATGTAGCTTTTTCTTCAGCAAGTCCTAAAGCAACTAGTTGGTTATCTCTTAGCAAGAAAAGAATCGCTGCCTCTTTTTTTGGTAATTTAGTTGTTTGTTCAATGATTAAGTGGGCCTGATCGGCTAAGTCAATGAGTGTCTTTGTTTTTTTTAGATCAACGGTTAAATGTAAGTCCATGAAGTCTGCTCCTTTATCGTTAGTTTCTTCATTGTATCATGAAACAGCGTCTTCGTCTTTTAACGAGTCAGCAACCTTACAATATTGTTTGAAACAAAAAGAAGCTTTCGTGGTATACTTACTCACATACATAATTTTTAATGAGGAAAGTAGAGGAACAAGAATGAAAACACTTGGCAATATTTTATGGTTCATCTTTGGCGGCTTTTTTGGTGGCTTATCTTGGCTATTCGCAGGCGTGATTTGGTGCATTACAATCATTGGTATTCCGATTGGTTTACAATGTTTCAAATTAGCGGGATTGAGCTTTTGGCCGTTTAAAAAGCGAGTCGTGTATAGTGATAGTGGCGTATCTTTGGTGGTAAATATTATTTGGCTGATTATCAGTGGACTACCATTAGCAATTGGGCATTGTATTAGTGGCTTGTTGCTTTGTCTGACAATCATCGGTATTCCGTTTGGGCAACAATCCTTTAAATTGGCGAAATTAGCGTTAATGCCGTTTGGGGCCCGTGTTGTTTCAACAACTGATTTTTATTTTGAATAGTCAGAGGTTTCTCATTGACAAATAAAACGAAACAGCGTATTCTGTAAATGTAACAAATAACGTTACATTTAGTTTGGAGTGATTAGATATGGCCATGTCAACGAAATTAAGTGTTGCGATTCATATTTTAAGTTTGATTGAAACAGGTCCTCAAGAACAAGTGACTTCTGAATACATTGCTTCGAGCGTGAATACGAATCCAGTCGTTGTTCGACGACTAATGAGCCAGTTAAAAAAAGCCGGCTTGATTCATTCCATGCGTGGAGCCAATAAAAATACCTTATTAAAGAAACCAGAAGAGATCTCACTGTATGAAATTTATACAGCGGTTGAATTGGAACGAGAGATTTTCAATATCCATCAAAATCCTAATCCAAACTGTTCCGTTGGGGCAAATATCCAATCGGTACTAGAAACTGAATTTACTAAAGTGCAAAAAAAAATGGAAGAAGAATTGAAAAGCATCACCTTAGCAGATGTGATTCATGAAATAGAAGTTAAGAGAGATAAGTAATCTCTCTACTTTTAAAGTATTAAATGTAACTATTTTAGTTCTATTTGAAAATGAAAGGATGATTTACATGAAAGTAGCAGTATTAGGAGCAACAGGAAAAGAAGGACAATTACTTTTAGCAGAAGCTAAACGTCGCGGGATGGACGTGACAGCCATCGTTCGTAATGCCTCAAAAATAACAGATGGCACACCGACCATTGAAAAAGATGTTTATCAATTAACAACAGAAGATATTCAAGCGTTTGATGTATTAATTAGTGCCTTAGGATTCCCTGATGTGCAAGATTTCCCAAAATCTACCCAGCATTTGATTGAGATTTTAACCAATCAAAAAACGCGCTTGTTTGTCGTTGGGGGCGCTGGAACCTTGTATGTGGACCCAGAACA
This sequence comes from Enterococcus sp. DIV2384, assembly GCF_050534975.1. NCBI lineage: Bacteria > Bacillati > Bacillota > Bacilli > Lactobacillales > Enterococcaceae > Enterococcus > Enterococcus sp. DIV2384. Next base: position 2,585,046 of record NZ_CP172905.1, on the reverse strand, counting down.
CACAACTCAATTAAAAGATACACCATCATTTCCAGCAGAAATTCAGCCATTAGCTTCGGCGATGGGCGAAGCTTTAAACTTATTGAAAGAAGCTCAAAACATCCACTGGACCTATATTAGTCCTGCAGCCATGTTTGATGCTGAAGGTCCTGCGACAGGCCATTATGAAGTCGCTGGCGAAGAATTAACAACCAATAGTCAAGGTGACAGCTATATTAGTTACGCAGACTACGCCGTTGCCATGTTAGATGAAGTGGAAAGTAATGCACACCCAAATCAACGAATCAGTGTGTATCAATAAAAGAAAAAAATCATAAATAAAGAAAGAAGTGAGAGATAAAATGTTTTATCTCTCACTTCTTTCTTTATTTACACAAAAATTAATAACATTTAGAACAAGGTGTTAAGCCTCTTGCTTGGGCATCTGCCAACGTAGTTGCCGTATAGGTTCCATTTCCACATTTACGTGCATGGTATTTACTGCCAGTTGGTGTCACAAGAACAGTTGCGCTTGTTTCTGGACCAGCATTTGCAGCAGCCGTCTCGACTTCCGCCGGCGCCTGTGCGGCTTGTTGCGCCTCTGCTTCAGCTTGCGCTTTTGCTGCCGCTTCGGCTTGTTCTTTTTGCGCTTTTTCAGCGGCTAGTTTCTGAGCTTCTGCTTCTTTTCGTTGTTTTTCTTTGTGGGCATCTAATTGAGTTTTAACAACGGCTACCCGTTTTGTTAAAGCTTGATTTGGGGAGTTTAAAGCGTCAATTTGTTTGACCGCTTCATTATAGTAAGCTTCATTGGTTGGTTCTTGTTCAGCTTTTTCAACAGCGGCAGTTGCACTGGCGACTAATTGTTCATTTTTTTCTTTTTCAGCGATAGCGGTTTGAACAGTCGTTAATCGTTGTTGAAATCCTTCTTTGCCAACTGGGGCAGCAGCTACTAATTTTTCAGCTGCTTGATAATCGCTTTTACTTTTAGATTTTTCAGCAGTTGTAACTGCTTCATCAACAGGTACTGCTTCTTTGATTTTTTCAAGGCGATCATTGTATTCCTCGTATTCTTGACTTAATGAAGATACTAAGGTTGCGGCTTCATCATAGTTTTTCTGAGAAGGTTGTTTTTCAGCGTAAGCTAAGGCTTTTTCTGTTTTGACCAATTCTTGCTCAGAATCTGTGATGCTCGCAATAAATTCTTTTGACGGTGTGACTTCGACTGATTTTTCAACTTTGGTATCTTTCTTCTCAGCAACAAAGGTGATTTTTTGCGTTTTTTCATCGGACAGTTTTACTTTGTAAGCAAACGTTTTGTCTTTCGTTTTTACTTCCTTGCCATTGGCCGTTAGTTTGCTGTTGCCGTCGTATTCGCCTTTGATGGTGGCTGAGCCATTTGCATCGGTTTCAACACTCTCTGCATCAAGTGAAAGCGTTGGGGAAGAATCTGTCGTGGCAACCCCACCAATAAATAGAGCGGCACTTGCTAATGCGGCATAGCCATATTGTTTTTTCGGTTGTTTCTTAATTAATGCTTTGATAGTCAGTCCCCCGCTGACAAGTAACCCTAATAGACCCAAAAGTACTAATACTACACTCATTCATTTCTCTCCTTTCGATATAACGTTATTATACAATGTATTGTGAGAAAATGAACATTTTTTTCGTAATAATTAATAAATTTCCTGATAAAAAAATTATTTCCTGGAGCTCAAATTCTTTTGTAAAAATTTTGTTGTGCTAAAATGGAAAGTGAGTTTAACTACGTATGTTATTAGAGAAGGGGAAATCAATGAAAGCAGAAATCATTGCAGTCGGAACAGAGTTATTACTGGGACAAGTAGTGAATACCAACGCAACCTTTTTATCAGAAGAGTTAGCTGCGCTAGGCATCGATGTTTACTATCAGACCGTTGTTGGCGATAACGGCGGACGCTTAGAAACGCTACTAACAGAAGCAGAACAAAGAAGTGATTTAATTGTCCTATGTGGAGGGCTAGGACCTACAGAAGACGATTTAACCAAGCAAGTTGTCGCACAACATCTCCATAAATCATTAGTAGAAGATCAAGAAGGATTGAACCGCTTGCACCAGTTTTTCCAACAGTCTAAGCGGCCAATGACGGAAAATAATCTACGACAAGTGTTAGCCATTGAAGGTGGACAAGTTCTTCAAAACCCGACAGGATTAGCGGTTGGTTCTTTCGTAACAGAAGGCACAACAAGCTATTTGCTCTTACCAGGGCCGCCCAATGAATTAATTCCGATGTTCCAACAAGCGGCACGACCTTTATTGATTGATGCGTTTCCACAAGAAGAACAATTGATTTCAAGAGTCTTGCGTTTTTATGGGATTGGTGAATCACAGCTGGTGACCGAGATTCAATCGTTGATTGCGCACCAAACGAATCCAACCATTGCGCCTTATGCTAAGCCTAATGAAGTGACACTTCGTTTAACAGTTAAAACAAAAGACTTAGTAGCTGGCGAAGAATTATTAACAGCGACGGAAGAAAAGGTTTTAGCTAAAGTGGGAGACTATTTTTATGGGTATGGGGATGACAATAGTTTAGCCAAGGTAACAGTGGATTTGTTATTACAAAACGGACAAACCGTCACGGCTGCTGAGAGCCTCACCGCTGGCCTATTCCAAAGTACACTGGGGGAAATTGCGGGTGCTTCGAAGATTTTTAAGGGAGGCTTCGTGACGTATTCGCAAGAAACAAAAGAGAACTTTTTAGGAATTTCTCATGAACTTTTAGAAGAGCATGGCACGGTAAGTGAAGCGTGTGCCAAAGAAATGGCAGAGAAAGCGCGTCAGTTAGCTAAATCTAACTATGGTTTATCATTTACTGGGGTCGCTGGTGACCCAATCGAAGGTCAACCGACAGGCACTGTTTGGATTGGGCTGGCGGAAGAAGGCCAACCAACCGTTGCAGAATGTTTCCATTTTAACCGTGACCGAAATTATATTAGACAGAGTGCGGTTATGCGAGGGTTAGATCTTTTGCGGCGCCGAATCATTAATAAAAAATAAATATGCGAATGTTTGTTCGGTTTTTTCTTGCTTTTTTGGTACAAAAGAGATATGATAGACCTATTAACAGGAAATGAAAAATAAGTTTATATAAATTAAAGGAGGATTATCCATTGGCAGATGATCGTAAAGTGGCTTTAGATGCCGCACTGAAAAAAATTGAAAAGAACTTTGGGAAAGGTTCTATTATGAAATTAGGCGAAAAAGCTGATCAAAAAATTTCAACTATCCCTAGTGGTTCTTTAGCGTTAGATGTTGCATTGGGCGTAGGTGGGTATCCACGTGGCCGAATTATTGAAGTATATGGTCCTGAGAGTTCAGGTAAAACAACTGTTTCTTTACACGCAATTGCAGAAGTGCAACGAAATGGTGGAACAGCCGCTTTTATCGATGCTGAGCATGCATTGGATCCTCAATATGCGGAGAAACTAGGCGTTAACATCGATGAATTACTTTTATCTCAACCAGATACGGGCGAGCAAGGCTTAGAGATTGCCGATGCCTTAGTTTCAAGTGGTGCGATTGACATCGTTGTTATCGACTCGGTTGCTGCGTTAGTTCCTCGTGCAGAGATTGATGGTGAGATGGGAGCGAGCCATGTCGGCTTACAAGCTCGACTAATGTCTCAAGCACTACGTAAATTATCAGGCTCAATTAATAAGACAAAAACAATTGCTATTTTCATTAACCAAATTCGTGAAAAAGTTGGCGTGATGTTCGGAAATCCTGAAACAACTCCTGGTGGACGTGCATTGAAATTCTACGCAACGGTTCGTCTAGAAGTCCGTCGTGCAGAACAGTTAAAACAAGGAACAGACATCGTCGGTAACCGCACAAAAATTAAAGTCGTTAAAAACAAAGTGGCGCCACCATTTAAAGTGGCAGAAGTTGATATCATGTATGGCCAAGGGATTTCCCAAGAAGGCGAATTACTAGATATGGCTGTGGAAAAAGACCTTATCAGTAAAAGTGGTGCTTGGTATGGCTACAAAGAAGAACGAATTGGCCAAGGCCGTGAAAATGCCAAACAATACATGGCGGATCATCCTGAAATGATGGCAGAAGTGTCTAAATTGGTCCGTGATGCATACGGCATCGGTGACGGTTCAACCATTACAGAAGAAGCAGAAGGTCAAGAAGAATTACCCTTAGATGAATAGATAACGAGTGAATACGACTCGTTAAGAAGAAGGACAACACTTACTGAACAGGACAGGTGTTGTCTTTTTTTGTTTAGAACTAAATTGTTAAATAGACTGTTGTCCATGTCCGAACCCATCCACATCAAGCAGCTTAGTCAAACAGCAGACTATGCGGCGTTTGTTCTAAAATTTAAACAATTCGTGACGGCGGAAACCTAAAAATGTGACGTTGTCTAATATTTGCTGCCCTTTCCAAAAGAAAGGGCTTTTTTAAGTTGACACCTTTCGCGACAAACATTAGAATAAAATTGTGTGTATGCACAAATATGCAAGTAGGCATATTGATAATTGATTTTAGTTTATCAAAAAACTACAAGATATGAATTAACAAAAAGATAGTATGGAGGTGGAAATATGGTTTTAAATATTCTCCTCGCTATCGTCGGTTTGATTGTCGGTCTTGGTTTAGGATTTGTTATTGCAAAGTCACGTCATGATAAAGCAATAAATGGTGCAAAAATTTCAGCGTCGAGTATTCTCGAGAACGCTCGGAAAGAATCAGAAACACTGAAAAAAGAAGCATTGCTAGAAGCTAAGGAAGAGAACCAGAAGTATCGTTCAGAAATTGAAAGTGAGTTGAAAGAAAGCAGATTAGAACTTAAATCTCAAGAAAATCGTTTAATTCAACGGGAACAAACGTTGGATCGTAAAGATGACTCTCTTGAAAAACGTGAAGGCTCACTGGAAGAAAAAGAAGAGAAACTTGGTGCTAGACAGCAATTAATTGATGAGCGAGAAAAAGAAGTAGAAAACTTAATTAATCAGCAACATCAAGAATTAGAACGAATTGCTTCCCTTTCAAAAGAAGAAGCAAAATCGATTATTATGAAGTCAACAGAAGAAGAGTTGAATCATGAACTAACCTTGATGGTCAAGGAGTCAGAACAACGTGCCAAAGAAGAATCTGATCGCAAAGCGAAGAACTTGCTTTCCCTAGCAATTCAACGTTGCGCCGCCGATTCTGTTTCTGAAACAACTGTTTCCGTGGTCACTTTACCAAATGATGAGATGAAAGGTCGCATTATTGGTCGTGAAGGACGTAATATTCGTACATTGGAAACATTAACAGGGATTGACTTAATCATTGATGATACGCCAGAAGCGGTTGTGTTATCCGGATTTGATCCAATCAGACGAGAAATCGCTCGAATGACCTTGGAAAAATTAATCCAAGATGGTCGGATTCATCCCGCTCGTATCGAAGAAATGGTAGAAAAATCACGTAAAGAAATGGATGAACGGATTCGTGAATACGGAGAACAAGCAGCCTTTGAAGTAGGTGCTCATACGTTACATCCTGATTTAATTAAAATTTTAGGCCGTTTACGTTTCAGAACAAGTTATGGTCAAAATGTCTTGAACCACTCAATCGAAGTAGCAAAACTGGCTGGCGTTTTAGCCGCCGAATTAGGCGAAGATGTTCAATTAGCCAAACGTGCAGGTTTACTACATGATATTGGGAAAGCATTAGATCATGAAATTGAAGGTTCTCACGTTGAGATTGGCGCAGAATTAGCTGCGAAATATAAAGAAAATTCAGTAGTTATTAATGCCATTGCCTCGCATCATGGTGATGTGGAAGCAACCTCAGTTATTTCTGTTTTAGTGGCAGCCGCAGATGCGTTATCTGCAGCCCGTCCAGGTGCACGTAGTGAATCGTTAGAAAACTACATTCGCCGCTTAGAAAACTTAGAAAATATTTCTAATAGTTTTGAAGGCGTGGATTCAAGTTTTGCTGTTCAAGCAGGACGTGAAGTTCGTGTCATGGTGAAACCAGAAGAAATTTCTGATTTAGAATCTGTTCGTTTAGTTCGAGACATTCGGAAGAAAATTGAAGATGACTTGGATTATCCAGGACATATCAAAGTAACGGTTATCCGTGAAACACGTGCCGTTGACTATGCGAAATAAAATAAAAAGCGAATAAGTATCGCGTGTAGTGTCTCAACGAACAATTGCAAGGATTGTTCGTTGAGACACTTTTTTTAATCTTTTAAAACCAAAACTTTCTTTTCAAAGCGAAAACAACTATAATAAACAAGAGATGTTAAAAAGAGAAGAGGAACCTTTTTGCGTATATTATTTATAGGAGATGTTGTCGGTTCTTTAGGAAGAGAAGCCTTAGCAACGTATGTCCCTAAATTAAAGAAGAAATATCGTCCACAAGTGACCATTGCCAATGGTGAAAATGCGGCATCTGGTCGAGGAATTACTGGCAAGATTTATAAGAAATTTTTGCAAGATGGTGTCGATGTTGTTACGATGGGTAACCATACGTGGGACAACAAGGATATCTTTGAATTCATTGATGATGCGAAGAAAATGGTTCGTCCAGCGAACTTTCCAGAAGATGTGCCTGGTCAAGGAATGGTTTTTGTGAAAGTCAATCAATTGGAACTAGCGGTGATTAATTTACAGGCCCGCACATTTATGGTGCCATTGGAAGATCCTTTCAAGAAAGCCGCCGAGCTAGTGGCTATCGCTCGCAAACGGACACCGCTCATTTTTGTGGATTTTCATGGCGAAACGACGAGCGAAAAACAAGCCATGAGCTGGTTTTTAGATGGCCAAGTTTCAGCCGTTGTTGGAACACATACGCATGTTCAAACAAATGATGCTCGGATTTTACCGAAAGGGACAGCCTTCTTAAGTGATGTCGGTATGACTGGACCTTATGATGGGATTTTAGGAATGAAGCGTGAACCGATTATTGAGAAGTTTATGACAGCATTGCCGAAGCGCTTTGAGGTAGTCGAAACAGGGCGGACAATTTTATCTGCCTGTATTTTAGAGATTGATGACCAAACGGGCCAAGCGAAGATGATTGAGCCGATTCAGATTAGTGAAGATCGCCCGTTTCAAGAATAATAGAAGAAAAGTTAATCTCGGATCATTAAGAGGTTAACTTTTTCTGCTCTTATAGAAAAAGTGCCGGTGAAAGATGAAGGTGAAAAAAATGGAGCCGTTGAATTTAGATGCACAAAGTAATAAAGAATTAGAAAAATTGTTACATTTAATTGGACAAGATGAAGTCATTCAGCGCTACCAAGCGATTGAAGAAAAGGTAAAGAAAAACAAAAAGCTGACAGAATTAGTGGAAGAAATTAAAGCTGCGCAAAAAGATGCGGTTCAATTTGCTCACTATGGCAAACCAACTGCTGAAAAAGAAGCCATTCAACGAGCTGATGCGAAAACAAAAGAATTTGATGAGCACCCACTCGTTGTAGCCTACCGCGAACAACTGATCGAAGCCAATGACTTAGTCCAACATGTCACGGCGCTCATTCAATACCGCGTGAACGAAGAGCTAGAGAAGGAAGGGAATTAAATGCCACAAAAGACAAAAAATACACCCATGATGGAACAATATTTATCCATTAAGGCCCAATACAAGGATGCGTTTTTATTTTATCGCTTAGGTGATTTTTATGAATTATTTTATGAAGATGCTATCAATGCAGCGCAAATCTTAGAATTGACGTTAACCAGTCGTAACCGCAATGCGGATGATCCGATTCCTATGTGTGGCGTTCCTTATCATGCCGCGCAAGGCTATATTGATACGTTGATTGAGCAAGGCTATAAAGTAGCGATTTGTGAGCAAGTGGAAGATCCAAAGACTACCAAGGGCATGGTCAAACGAGAAGTGGTCCAGTTGGTAACGCCAGGAACGGTGATGAATAGTAAAGGCTTGGAAGCCAAAGACAATAATTACTTAACCGCTGTGCTAACAGATGGTAATCAGTTCGGTTTTGCCTATGTAGATTTGAGTACAGGCGAATTAAAAACAGCAGTCTTGGCTGATGAAGAGGGCGTTTTAAACGAAGCTTCTGCGTTGCAAACAAAAGAAATGGTCCTAGGTTCAGGGATTCCTGAATCGTTAAAAGAGAACTTAAGTTTACGTTTAAATATCATCTTTTCGACACAAGAAACGGTGGAAGAAAATGCCGAGTTTAGTTTTTTAACCAATGAACTGATTAATCCATTAGAAATTGAAATTACAGGCAAATTATTATCTTATTTATCCGTTACCCAAAAGCGGAGCTTGTCCCATATTCAGAAAGCTGTGGAATATCAGCCAGATCATTTCTTGAAAATGGATCATTATTCTAAATTCAATTTAGAATTGAGTCAGTCGATTCGAACAGGACAGAAAAAAGGGACTCTATTGTGGCTATTAGATGAAACGAAAACAGCTATGGGCGGCCGTTTGTTGAAACAATGGTTGGATCGTCCGCTGATTCAGGAACGTCAAATTAAGGCGCGTCAAGAAATGGTGCAATCCTTATTAAATGCCTATTTTGAACGCTTAGATTTGCAAGCAGCATTGACGAACGTTTATGATTTAGAGCGGTTAGCAGGACGCGTGGCATTCGGCAGTGTGAATGGGCGTGATTTAATTCAATTACGGACCTCTTTAGAACAAGTACCAACGATTCGACAGTTAATTGTCGGGATCAATCAAGGGGAATGGGATGATTTGTTAGTCGACTTAAACCCCGTTGAAGATTTAGTGGCATTGATTGCGACGGCGATTAATGAAGAAGCCCCTTTACAAATTACTGAAGGAAACGTTATTAAGGACGGCTATAACGACCAATTAGATGAATACCGTGATGCCATGCGCAATGGTAAGCAATGGTTAGCGGAGTTAGAAGCGAAAGAACGCCAAGAAACAGGGATTAAAAACTTGAAGATTGGCTACAATCGGGTCTTTGGTTATTTCATTGAAATCACTAAGTCAAATTTAGCGAATTTAGAAGAAGGAAAATACGAGCGTAAGCAAACATTAGCTAATGCGGAGCGCTTTATTACGCCCGAACTAAAAGAACTAGAACGTTTAATCTTAGAAGCTGAAGAAAAATCAGTTGAACTAGAATATCAATTGTTCTTGGCCGTGAGAGAACAAGTGAAAACGAACATTGATCGGTTGCAAACACTGGCTAAAACCATTAGTGCGGTTGATGTTTTACAATCTTTTGCAACAATTAGTGAACGGTATCAATACGTTCGACCAACGTTAAGAAGTAACACGAAAAATTTGGCGATTGTCGAAGGACGACACCCAGTCGTGGAAAAAGTTTTAGGGCATCAAGAATACATTCCAAACAGTATCCGCATGAACCCAGAAACAGATATTCTCTTGATTACTGGACCAAACATGTCAGGGAAAAGTACCTACATGCGTCAATTGGCTTTGACGGTGGTCATGGCGCAAATTGGCTGTTTTGTACCAGCGGAAAGTGCTGAAATGCCAATTTTCGATCAAATTTTTACACGGATTGGGGCCTCTGATGATCTAATTGCAGGGCAAAGTACCTTTATGGTAGAAATGATGGAAGCCAACCAAGCACTGCGGCACGCCACGCCTAACAGCCTAATTTTATTTGATGAATTAGGACGCGGCACGGCAACCTATGATGGAATGGCGCTAGCGCAAGCCATCATTGAATATATCCATCGTGAAGTACAAGCCAAAACGCTATTCTCTACACATTATCATGAACTAACTGTTCTAGATGAGACCTTAACAGGCTTGAAGAATATTCACGTGGGCGCTGTCGAAAAAGATGGCGAAGTGGTCTTTCTTCATAAAATGATGGAAGGACCTGCTGATAAGAGCTATGGGATACATGTTGCTAAAATCGCTGGTTTACCAAGCCCGCTTTTAGAACGAGCAGCCACCATTTTATCCGCTTTAGAAGCGGAAGAAACAACGATTCCAAGTTCAGTTCATCATGAAGAAGTTTCAGAAGTCCATGAAGAAACCGAGCAACTTTCATTATTTAAAGAAGTTTCAACAGAAGAATTAAGTGTCATTGACACATTGAAGAAAATGAATCTATTAGAAATGACACCACTAGATGCGTTAAACATGCTTCATCAATTGCAAAAACGTATCTAATTAGGAACCGAACCGGTTAGGAGGTCGTGAAATGGGGAAAATTCAAGAACTATCCGAACAACTAGCCAACCAGATTGCTGCTGGTGAAGTTGTTGAACGTCCCGCTTCTGTCGTCAAAGAATTGGTGGAAAATGCACTGGATGCAGGAAGCACCCAAATTGATATTTTTATTGAAGAAGCTGGCTTGAAAACCATTCAAATTATTGATAATGGTGAAGGAATTGCCAAAGAAGATGTACTGAATGCCTTCAAACGCCATGCCACAAGCAAAATTCATACAAGAGATGATTTGTTCCGAATTCGCAGCTTGGGGTTCCGAGGCGAAGCCTTACCAAGTATTGCCTCAGTTTCTGAAATGATTGTCGAAACTGCCACAGCTGAGGAAGAAGAAGGCAGCTATGTGATTCTAAAAGGGGGCAAGGTCGAAGAAAACCGACCAGCAGCCCTCCGTAAAGGCACAAAAATGACCGTTTCTAATTTATTTTATAATACGCCCGCTCGTTTGAAATACGTCAAAACGATCCAAACGGAATTGGCCAATATCGGTGACATTGTCAATCGTCTGGCGTTAAGTCACCCTAAAGTCGCTTTTCGCTTAGTTCATGACGGCCACAAAATGATGAGTACAACAGGCAATGGCGATTTAAAACAAACGATTGCGGGGATTTATGGCATTAGCACCGCAAAGAAAATGTTGAAAATTGAAGGAAAAGACCTTGATTTTACTTTGACAGGGTATGTCTCATTGCCAGAAGTCACACGGGCCAGCCGTAACTATTTATCAACGATTATCAATGGTCGTTATATTAAAAATTTCGCGTTAAATAAAGCAATTGTAGCCGGCTATGGTTCGAAACTAATGGTGGGGCGTTTTCCAATTGCTGTGTTAGAAATTGAAATGGATCCGCTATTAGTCGATGTCAATGTCCATCCTACTAAGCAAGAAGTTCGTTTAAGTAAAGAAAAAGATTTAATGGCATTAATTGAACAGGCGATTCAAGAAGTGTTGAGCCAAGAACAGTTGATTCCCAATGCGGCAGACAATTTGCGTTTTAAAAAGAAACTACCGCCAGAACCTAAAGCCGAACAAATGGAAATTCCTTTATCGACTGAACAACCTGCGGTAAAACAACGACCGGGCAGCTTAAGCTATAATCCCGCAACAGGCCGCTTCTATGCGGAACATGCGACAGACGAAACACCAGCCTCAAGCGCCCCTGAATCTGTCAACCAGACAGAAAGAGCAGTGGACCCAATGGACGATCCATTTGCGCCGCCAGTGCCAGAATCAACGAGTGTAGCGGAAGAAACGTCAGCTTACGAAACCTCTTCGGCAGCTGCTGATTCCGCAAATCATTGGGAAACAGCTAGTAATGAGCAACAGGTAATAGCCGAAGAAACGAAAATAACTGAAGTGCCTGATTCAGAACCTTCTCTGCGTTCATCAGAGGCTGCTGACGAGGTTTTCCAAGAAGAAATGAAACTTCACCCAGAATTCGATGCCAATAGCGCTGCGAGTCAAAGAGAACTGAAACAAGCCCTGAATAAGTTGGAAGAAGAACGACCAACAGAACGCTTTCCTGAGCTAGAATACTTCGGTCAAATGCACGGAACTTATTTATTCGCACAAAGCAAAGATGGCCTGTTTATTATCGACCAACACGCTGCCCAAGAACGAATTAAATACGAGTACTTCCGTGAAAAAATTGGCGAAGTCAGTGATGATTTACAAGAACTATTGGTACCAATCGTTATTGATTATCCAAATAGCGATGCCTTGAAAATTAAAGAGCAGAAAGAAACCCTTGCGGAAGTCGGCATCCATTTGGAAGACTTTGGACAAAATAGTTTCATTGTGCGGGCGCACCCAACTTGGTATCCTGCAGGCGAAGAGGAAAGCATTGTTCGCGAGATGATTGACATGTTGCTAACAACTGGCTCGGTCAGCGTGAAAAAATTCCGTGAAGCAACTGCCATTATGATGAGCTGTAAGCGATCCATCAAAGCCAATCATTACCTCAATGAGCAACAAGCACGCGTGCTATTAAAAGATTTAGCCTTGTGCGAAAATCCGTTTAATTGTCCGCATGGACGTCCGGTGCTGATTCATTTTACGAATTCAGATATGGAACGAATGTTTAAACGCATTCAAGACCCCCATTAAAAAGAAACGAGGCGTCATCATTTTATGCAAATTATTTTAGCATCCCAATCTCCTCGCCGTCAGGAGTTATTAAAGCGTGTGGTTCCAACTTTTACGATTGCACCAGCCGATATCGATGAAACTGTTGGCAAAGACGGCTTACCAGCAGAATATGTGGCGCAAATGGCTGCCCAAAAAGCAGCGGCTATAGCAGAACAATCCCCCGAAGCACTAGTCATTGGCTGCGATACAATTGTGGCATTGGCGGGAGAAATCCTCGGCAAACCGACTTCTCGGGAAGACGGTTATCGCATGTTGCGCCTCCTAAGTGGCAAAACACATGACGTGTATACAAGTGTGACGTTGAAACAAGGGGAAAAAGAGCGCTCCGCGACAGTTCATTCAACCGTGACGTTTTATCCACTGACAGACACGGAAATCCATGCTTACTTAGACACCGCAGAATATGCCGACAAAGCAGGCGCTTATGGTATCCAAGGACAAGGAGCATTACTAATTGAAGCAATCGCCGGCGATTATTACGCCATTATGGGTTTACCAATTGCCAAAGTAGCCCGACTACTAAAAGAATTCAACTAATAAAAGACAGTCCTTTTCATTCGTCAAAAAGAGAAAGGACTGTCTTTTACTATGCAAACTATTAGGTGCCTGTTTGGCAAACGTGGTATCATTGAACCCAATAAATTGAACAGAAGAAAAGGAGTGGACAGAATGACAAAACCAACAGAAGAAGAATTAAAACAAACCTTGACGGATCTTCAATATGCCGTCACACAAGAAAACGCAACAGAGCGCCCTTTTTCAGGAGAATATGATGACTTTTACCAAGACGGAATCTATGTAGACATTGTTAGTGGCGAGCCGTTGTTTAGCTCCTTGGACAAATACGATGCTGGTTGTGGCTGGCCATCCTTTACCAAACCAATTGAAAAACGTGGCGTCAAAGAAAAAGCTGATTTTAGTCACGGCATGCACCGAGTAGAAGTTCGCAGTCAAGAAGCGGATTCACATTTAGGGCATGTTTTCACTGATGGCCCACTCCAAGAAGGTGGCTTACGTTATTGCATTAATGCGGCAGCTTTGAGATTTGTGCCAGTGGCAGATTTAGAAAAAGAAGGCTATGGCGAGTACCTTTCTTTATTCAAATAATCCTCATTTTTTAGACAAATACGATAAAATAGTTAGAAGAAAGCGACTTTTGATGAATATCTTGTATGAAATACAGAAAATCTCTTGATTTATTTGGCTAGGACTACTATTATTTTAGAAGGAAAGTATTGTTCAGTTTTAACGAATTGGCTGAAATAGAAAGTGGAGGTTCTAATGTCGAAACATTATTTTGATCCAAGATTGAAAATCTTTTCTTTGAACTCTAATCGTCCCTTAGCAGAAAAAATTGCGGATGCTGTGGGTGTGGAGCTAGGAAAGTGCTCTGTAACACAATTTAGTGATGGCGAAATTCAAGTGAATATTGAAGAAAGTATTCGTGGTGCACATGTTTACGTCATTCAATCAACAAGTAGCCCTGTTAACGATAACTTAATGGAACTATTAATCATGATTGATGCGTTAAAACGTGCGAGTGCTAAAACAATTAACGTGGTTATGCCTTATTATGGGTATGCACGTCAAGACCGTAAAGCACGTGCCCGGGAACCAATCACTGCTAAACTTGTTGCAAACATGATTGAAAAAGCTGGTGCAACAAGAATGTTGACATTGGACTTACATGCGGTCCAAATTCAAGGATTCTTTGATATTCCAGTGGATCATTTGATGGGTGCACCATTAATTGCCGATTACTTCATCGAACACGGCATTCAAGGCGATGACGTCGTTGTTGTTTCCCCTGACCATGGTGGTGTAACGCGTGCGCGTAAATTGGCAGAATTCTTAAAAGCACCAATTGCGATCATTGACAAACGTCGTCCAAAAGCGAACGTAGCAGAAGTAATGAATATCATTGGTCATGTGGAAGGCAAAACATGTGTCTTAATTGATGACATGATTGACACAGCGGGGACAATTTCTCTTGCTGCAAACGCATTGAAAGAAGCCGGAGCAAAAGACGTTTACGCTTCTTGTACACATCCCGTTTTATCAGGACCAGCCTTACAACGTATTGAAGATTCAGCAATTGAACGCTTAGTTGTAACAGACTCTATTTACCTATCTGATGATCGTAAAATTGCTAAAATTGACGAAGTCAGCGTTGGTGAATTAATCGGAGATGCGATTAAACGTATCCACGAAAACAAACCAGTTAGTCCGTTATTTGAAACAAAAAATAAATAATTATAAAAACCGCCCACATCATTTTTCTGATGTGGGCGGGTTTTTTCTCTAAATCATTTTATCTAAAAATATATTGTAACCTGAATATTTATTAGGCATTCATGATATACGATAAGTGTAGAGAAGTTAAGGCGGAGGCAAGCGCAAAGGAACATGCGCTTTGCGACGAGCATCGCAACAAAGTGAGAAGCGTAGGAGCAGAGACTTTCCCCTTTCGGTGAGGTGGTGCGTATGAGCGTACTTCCAAAATTTACAGAAAGGAGAGGCCTGTTGTCAGCATATGAAACAATTCAGACGATCCTAGGGTTTGGTATGTTTAGCATTGCTTTGATTGCACTGATTGTGAAATTGCTTAAAAATGACAATAAAAAATAACCGTCTACTTTGACCAGTACGGTTATTTTTAAATAATACAATCGGTCACCGTCTTAAACGGCTCTGCATCAGAGAGGTATGTTGAAGCATATCTCTCTTTTCATTTTCATTATAGCACATTTCCCTAAAAAAATATATTTAAAACTAATTATTTTTTAGTTTCACATGGTATAATCTAAGTGTAGAGAAGTTAAGGCGGAGGCAAGCGCAAAGGAACATGCGCTTTGCGACGAGCATCGCAACAAAGTGAGAAGCGTAGGAGCAGAGACTTTCCTCTTTCGGTGAGGTGGTGCGTATGAGCGTACTTCCAAAATTTACAGAAAGGAGAGGCCTTTTGTCAGCATATGAAACAATTCAGACGATCCTAGGGTTTGGTATGTTTACCATTGCTTTGATTGCGCTGATTGTGAAATTGCTTAAAAATGACAATAAAAAATAACCGTCTACTTTGACTGGTACGGTTATTTTTTATAACTAAATCGGTCACCGTCTTAAACGGCTCTACATCAGAGAGGTATGTTGACGCATATCTCTCTTTTCGTTTTCATTATAGCACATTTTCCCGAAAAGTACGAATAAATTTAGCGTTAATCCGTGAAATCCTAAAAGCTGTTAAAAATGACAATAAAAAATAACCGTCTACTTTGACCAGTACGGTTATTTTTAAATAATACAATCGGTCACCGTCTCAAACGGCTCTACACTAGAGAGGTATGTTGACGCATCTCTCTCTTTTCATCTACATTCTAGCATAGATACAATGTAGATGAAAAGAGGTGCCTGCTGCTAAAGGTTCTTGTCCTTCTTTAGCGATTGAGCAGTGCATCAACGTTTAGTTCAGTCATTTCAGAGACTTGTATGTCGGCTCCGAGTAAGGATTGGTTGGCCGACAAGCCGACGGCATAGATGCCTGCGGCTTTCAAGCCGTCAATGCCTGATTGTGCATCTTCAAAGCCAATGGCGTTTTGCGGTAGCACGCCAATACTGTCAGCGGCGGCTAAAAAGATTTCAGGATCAGGTTTGCCTTTGCTTAATGAGTCGGGATCGACAATTGTGGCGAAGTACGCGCGCACGCCTAATTTTTCCAAAATCAGGGGCGCGTTTTTTGAAGCCGAAGCCACGGCACAGGGAATGTGACGTGCTTGGGCTTGCTGTAGCAATGGCACGACACCAGGTAAAACATCTTCTGTTGTTAAATGTTCTAATAATTGAACGTAGTGATCATTTTTTTGCTGAGCTAAGGCTTCTTTTTCTGCTGGAGTAAACGCATTTTCACGGTGGCCATGGGCTAAAATGCGGTCCAAGGAATCCATCCGACTAATGCCTTTTAATGTTTCGTTGAAGGTTTCGTCAATGGGAATACCTAGCGAATCGGCCAACGCTTTCCAAGCTTGATAATGAAATTTGGCGGTGTCAGTAATGACACCATCCAAATCAAAAATAAATCCAATCGTCATTGTGGTTCGCTCCTTTATTGATAATGTACTTCTTTTGGTCGTTCGGCGGTTAACGGAATCAACGCGCCCTGAACCAATAATTGTGTGTCTTTATCTGCTGTAATCGTGACACTGGTTTGTGTTAATGAAAATTGGTACGTCACGCCTTGATGAATAAACTGGAAGGCCAGCGATTGCCAATGTTCAGGTAAGTTTGGACAAATTGATAACTCGTTCTGGCGCGTGTCAACGCCTGCATACGTCGCTAAAGTAACGTGGATCGTCGCAGCCATGACCCCTGTATGAATCCCTTCAGCGGTCGTGCCACCTTGAATGTCACGATAATCGGAATACAACGCTTCTTGATAAAGTTGCCAAGATAGCTCATGGAATTGCGCCATTTCTGCCAATTGGGCATGAACAATTCGTGACAAAGTCGAACCATGAGACGTCCGTTTTAGATAATACAAAAGATTTTTTTCCAAATAATCCGCAGGCAATTGATACCCTAAATCTTCTAAAATTTGATCCACCCGAGTTTTGTCTAAGTTGTAGAACAACATTAACGTGTCGGCTTGTTTCGCCACTTTGTAATCATCGGGAGATTCTCCTTCGGCTTTTAAAATTCGATCCATGCGGTAAATATTGCCGTATTTCTCTTTCATCGCCGCCCAGTCAATCTCTTTTAAGCCGAAATACCCTTCATATTGCGCAATAATGCCGTCAGAATTAACTTCAATTTCCAGTGAATTTTGAATTTGCTGCATGCGGGCTAGATCAGCCGAAGAGGTCTGAGTTTTGGCAAAAAGTTGTGCCTGTTCTTCCTCAGAGAAAAGTGCCAAAATGTTGGTTAATTCTTCGAATAGCCAAACCACCATCAAATTCGTATAGGCGTTGTTTTTCAAGCCGCTTTCCGCTTGGTCTGGATAGCCCTCGTGAAACTCATCAGGTCCCATCACTTTATCAATAAAGAACCGTCCTGTTGCGTCATCTAACGTCGCAGCGCTGTTCCAAAATTGAGCGATTTCTAACAACATTTCGCCGCCATATTGTTTCATAAATTCATGATCCTGTGTACTATGCCAATACAACCAAGCATTGTAAGCAATCGCCAAGGAAACATGCCGTTGCAGAATACTATGATCCTCGCCCCAATGTCCATTCAACGGATTTAAGTGAAGTTTTTGCGTGGTTTCACGCCCATCACGCCCTGATTGCCACGGATACATTGCGCCACGATACTGGCTGGCCGCCGCATTTTCCTTCGCCTTCTCTAATCGGTGGTAGCGATACAGCAACAATTGTTTCGCTGTGTCAGGATAATGTTGAATATAAAAAGGTAAAATAAAAATTTCATCCCAGAAAATATGTCCACGATACGCTTCACCATGCAAGCCTCGGGCGGTAATCGAGACGTCCAATGCTTGCGCTTGGTTACTAAAAGGCGAAGCCGAAGCCAGCAAGTGATAACTGTGAATCCGTAAAAGTTTTTGAGACATCAAATCGCCTGTCACGGTAATGTTGGCTTGTTGCCAAAGGGTTTGCCAAGCGCGGGCGCTTTCCTGAGCGGCGGCCGCAAAAGAGTCCTTCGGCGTAAACGGCACCTGCCAACTTTGTTCGGCGTGGCTGGCTTGCACAAAGACTTGCTTTTCTAGCGTATAGCGCGTTCCTTGGTGCGCCATCACGGTCACCACTTGGGCGATTTTCTCCGCTTCTTCTTGAATCGTAATGGCTTCTTTTTCAAAAAAATCACCAGTTATCAAGGCCGTTTCTCGGACGCTCAAGTTGGATTGATTGGTACAAACCTCAATCACGGTTTTGTTTTCCTGCGCGCTTAATGCTGTCACCTGAAAATGTTTCGCTGTTAAGTTACGATACCGCGCCACGTTATAGTTGTAGACACTGCCATCCGTGACGGTTTTCAAAGTAATCGGGGCTGAAAAGTTTAACGGCTCAAACGTATATTGCAGATGATAGTCATTCGGCTGTGCCATATTGGCGATTTTTTTCGTCGTTAATTTAATTTGCTGATTGTCCGCATCTTTCAAAATCATTTCTGCGACAAACAATCCCGTTTTCAAGTTCAATTGACGGTGTAATTGTTGTAGCGTGTCTGGGGAAATCGTTAACCAGTCAGTGGCATCGCCAATTTTTAAAGCGATGTGTTGGTTGTCAGGAGCATTGACGAAATCTTCATTTTCCACTACTTGACCCGCAACTTCCGAAGCCGCTGTATTATAAAGTCCCGCAATGTAGGTCGCTGGATAATGATCATCAGAAATCGTCATCTCAGGTGTCGTGCCGCGCAAGCCTAAAAAGCCATTGCCGACAGTTAACAGGGACTCCACCGCATATTCATTTTTCCCAGGCACGTAGCCATAATAGTCCAAATGCCAAGCCAGATACTGCCGTTTTTCTTCAAATGCTTCTAGCAGATTCGGTGCCGCCGCTTGTTCGGCTGCCGTTAAAAGTGGCGTGTTCAACTGTTCCGCGAATGCTTGAATCACCGCTTGCGGAACCAGCGCCAACGTTTCCTCTGGCGAAAAGAAGTCCGCTGGGAAATCAGCCACAATCCCCCCCAGAATCGGTGCCGCCTCTGCCAAAATCAATTGGCACAGTTCAGGAACCGTTTCTTCGATAGTCAAGGCTTCAAAAGGGAATGTTTTTTGGTGAAGCGGTTCCAATTTATGGTTAAAAAAAGTCGTCGTTAGTTGGTTCGTTGCGAATGTTAATTCTAAAATGGTCATGTTTGGCGCCTCCTTGTGAACTTGTATAGACATGTTTCATTTGACTACAGTATAGTATGAACGAATCAGAATTACAAGGATTTTCCCCAGATTCTTGGGAAAAGTTTTCCAGAAGGGGCCTGTAACAGACTGCGCTGGGTCCGAAAAAAAGGCGGTCAAGCAGTGGTTTGGCTGGGGGAGTAAGTGGCGTAAGCAAGGCAGAAAGTGCGGGGGATTTTTCTGACCAGCTCTAGGTTTTTCGGAGGGAATATGCTATGCTTTTAGAAAAGAAATTGTTGGTAGAGGAGGATCGGCATGAACAAGTTTCATGACATATTTTTAGAATTAGAACAACAAATTGTCCAAGGCGACTATCAGCCAGGCGATTTATTACCTAGTGAAAATCAATTAGTGGAAACTTACAATGTTTCCCGTGAAACAATTCGGAAAGCCTTGAATTTACTGATTAACGCTGGCTACATTCAGAAAAAACAAGGCAAAGGCTCGATTGTGCTCAACTTTAAAAAGTTTAATTTTCCTATTTCAGGGGTGACCAGTTACAAGGAGTTACAACAAACGCAACATATTGAAAGTCATACTCATGTGGTTTCCTTAGAAGAAATTCCTGTGGAGCGCAACTTGGCTCAGTTGACTGGTTGGACGGAAGGGGCCCCTGTGTGGCGCTTAGTTCGGCAACGGGAGATTGAAGGGGAAGTCGATATTTTAGATATTGATTACTTGATTAAAGAGATTGTCCCAGAACTGCCGAAGCACCGTGCCGAAGATTCGATTTTCGATTATCTGGAAAACGACCTTGGCTTGGCGATTAGTTATGCCCAGAAAGAGATTACCGTGGAACCGCTCACAGAGATGGACAAGCAGCTGATTGGTGAAGTCGAAGGCAATCATGTCGTCGTGGTCCGTAGTATCATGAACTTGGAAGATACCCGCTGTTTTGGCTATACGGAATCTCGTCACCGCTTAAACAAATTTAAGTTTGTGGAATTCGCTCGTCGCCGTAAATTGTAAGTCTTCGTGACGAACAAATACAAAAACGGCTGTCATTAAATGAAAATTGACGGTTTTTTCGCAAGAACCGCCGGTAAATGTATAAGATTTTAGGAGAAAACGTCAAAAAGTAGAGGTACAACTCTTACTTTTTGACGTTTTCTCCTTGTTTTTTAAACGAATTTGACGAAAAAATCATTAAATAACATTTATAAATATCAAAAAGTGCTGAAATTAAAGCTTGAAATCAAGAGAAACGCTTGGTTTTAAAGGAATCATCAGTTTTTACGAATGGCTGTTAAATATTTAAAATTACGAAGAGGGCAGATTCTTGTATAATAAGGCTATAGCTTCGGAAGCGCAGAAAAAAGAACCGCGCGCTCTGGAAATTCATACAGTAAAAGGAGACGTACATATTATGATGAAAAAGAAAATGATGGCAAGTTTATTGGTTGGTAGCGCAGTGGTGGGCGCAAGTTTAGCACCCCTTTCGGCACAGGCGACTACGACAGGGAATACGCCAGTGCAGGTAGAGTTTGGTGGAGGGGTGTTGCCAGATCATGAGGATAATACGGGTGAAAATGTCGCCCCTGATCCGACGAAGCCAAATACAGATTTTGATTTACTAGTTATACCTAGAAACTTTAATTTTTCTCCTGTTAAAATTGGAGAGGATATCTCAGCTATCAAACTTGCGAGTAGTCTCACTAAAACTATCTATGTTGGAGATGTACGAGGCACCAAAGAAGGTTGGCATGTAACTGGTGAGATAACAGAAATGAAAAATGCTGAAGACTCATTATCCGGTGAAATTAATTTTGGGTTAACTCCTTATTATGCTCAGTATGATAGTACACTTCAAGGTTATACAGCAACTTCAACTTTGAACGGTGTGAATATTGTTGATGAGCCGACAGAGCCTATCTTTAGTGGAACAAACATGAAAATTGGTGGTGGTGCTGCTACCTTAATAACTGCTTCTGTTGGTAATGGACAAGGAACTTGGGCTAGTGGGTTTAATAATGTTTCATTAAACGTCACAACCCCAATGCAACAAATCAAAGCAGGTGCCTACACAGGCAACATCACCTGGAACCTCGTCGCAGGACCATCTATCTAAGCACAAGCAACAAAAAACAGAGGACGGACCATCAGCGGATAACTGCTGCTGGTCTGCCCTCTAATAATCATTCAATCGTAAAGGAGAAGAACACAAATGAAAAAGAAAATGATGGCAAGTTTATTAGTTGGTAGCGCAGTGGTTGGTGCTAGTTTAGCCCCACTTTCGGCACAGGCGACTACGACAGGGAATACGCCAGTCACAGCAACATTTGAAGGCGGCACGTTGCCAGACGGCAACGGCGATGCCAATACCGTTGATCCAGACCCGAATGGCTCAAACAGTAACTTTGATTTACTGTTTATTCCTCGCGAATTTAATTTTGGGAAATTATCAATTTCTGATGATTTAACGAAACCAATTCTTAACCAAAGAGACCCAGAAGCCGTCAACGGCCATACAGAAATGATTGGTGTCGGTGACGTACGCGGCGGCAAAGAAGGCTGGCATTTAACGGCCCAATCTAATGGCCTAAAATTAGGCACTGAAAGCTTACAAGGCAACATTAAAGTGGCGCTGATTACTCAACTTGATTTGGAATACGAGGCAACAAACAATAGCTATGTAGCTCTGACGACAGCCGTCTCTGCGCCAGAAGTCAGACCACAACTGGCTGCTCCGCAAAATTGGACCCTTGATTTAGGCGGGGAAGCCCAATTAATGGCTAACGCAGCAGCTGGTCAAGGCCAAGGATTATGGCAATTTTCACTGTTTAATACAGCTTTAAACATCACAACACCAGCCAACAATATTAAAGCAGGGGCCTACACAGGCAGTATCACGTGGAACCTCGTCGCCGGACCATCTGTGTAAGTCCAAACAAAAAAGTCATCCCCTTAGGATGACTTTTTGCTTATTTCTCTGTGAAAGTGCTGTCTGTTTTGACAGTTTCAGCAGGCGGTGTTTGCGCCGCTAATAAGTCGCGAATTTCTTTTAAGTAATCTTCGCTTGTTGGTACCACTTCTTCTGCCGCTTCTTCTTTTTTGCCGCGGTTTTTCATTTTGTTGGCCGCTTTGACAATCAAGAAGAGGACGAAGGCCGTAATTAAAAATGTAATAAGTGCACTAATCACGCTACCAATATTGAATTCAACGCCTTCGACTTTATAGACAAGGGCACCCAATGCATCGTCGGCGCTCTTTTTCCCAGTCGTCAAGACAAAAATCAGACTAATTAACGGGGTAATCAAGCCTTCCACCACTTGTGTCACAATCGCTGTAAACGCACTACCAATGACAACACCAACGGCTAGGTCTAAGACACTCCCGCGCATGATAAACTCTTTAAATTCTTTAATCATTCTTTTTTCCCTCCTCACTTTAAAAACAGTATACCGAATCTTCTTGAAAATTTGAACTGAAAAACTCTTATCATTCAGAAAGCACCTGAAGCTGTGTTATAATGGAGCTATTGGAAAAAACATTAAAAAATGCTTTAGAATTTACGCGATACATATATTTCACAGCATTCTTTAGGTAAGATGAAGCAAATGAAGGAGCGATGCGGCAATGTCTGTTCAATTAGTTAAAGGCGTGAATTTACACGTCATTCCTACAGAAAAATATAAAACGGTGCGTCTTTTAGTCCGCTTTAATACACGATTAAATCATGAAACCATTACAAAAAGAACGCTGTTGTCCAGTTTGATGGAAACCAACAGCTTGAATTACCCGAATCAAGTCAAGTTAAGTGAGCGTTTGGCGGAACTTTACGGCGCCAGCTTCGGGATTGGCGTTTCCAAAAAAGGCAATCAACATTGGTTTAATGTTTCTATGAACATTGTCAATGATCGTTATTTACAGGATAGTCAGGTTCTCGCCGAAGCGGTGGACTTTTTGAAGGAAATTATTTTTGCCCCTAATATTCAAGCGGGCCAATTCGAGGCGGAAACCTTCCAACGGGAGAAAGAGAACTTGAAAGCGTACTTGGAAAGTATTGTGGAGGATAAGCAAACCTATGCTTCTTTGGCGCTTCAAAGTGTCTATTTTAATCAATCGGAGGATCAAAAAATCCCTAGTTTCGGGACCGTTGCGGCGTTAGCTGAGGAAACTGCGGCGTCATTAGCGGCATATTATCAAAAAATGCTGGCGGAAGATCAAGTGGATATTTTTGTTTTAGGCGATGTCAATGAGGCGGAGTTAGTGCCATTATTCAAGCAATTACCGTTTACGCCTCGTGAAGAAGGCAAAGCCGCGATTTTCTACAATCAACCGATTCGCAACGTGATTGAAGAGCGGACCGAGCGTGAGGTGTTAGCCCAATCGAAATTAAACTTGGCTTACAACACGGATATTTATTATGGCGATAGCTATTATTTTGCGTTGCAAGTGTTTAATGGGATTTTTGGCGGTTTCCCGCATTCTAAATTATTTATGAATGTCCGTGAAAAAGAGCATTTAGCGTATTATGCTTCTAGTAGTATCGACACCTTCCGTGGCTTCATGACGGTTCAAACAGGAATCGATGGCAAAAATCGGAATCAGGTCTTGCGTTTGATTTCGACAGAATTGGAAAATATTCGCTTAGGTAAGATTAGCGAATTAGAAATTGAACAAACGAAAGCAATGCTAAAAAATCAGTATATCTTAGCGTTAGATAATGCAGGCGCGTGGCTGGAAAAAGAATACTTGAACCAATTAATGCCACAGACGATGCTGACGGCGGAGGAATGGATTGCGCGGATCAATGCCGTGACCATTTCAGAAATCCAAGAAGTGGCCAAACGCTTGGAACTTCAAGCGATCTTCTTTTTGGAAGGAGAAACGGAAAATGATTAAAAAAGACTATGCACAAATTAAAGAAACATTGTATACAGAAACACTGGCGAATGGTTTAAAAGTTTACCTATTACCGAAAAATGATTTCCAAAAAACGTATGGCTTGTTTACGACCGATTATGGTTCCATTGACAATACGTTCGTGCCAATTGGTCAAGAGGAAATGATTGAAGTACCTGACGGAATCGCCCACTTTTTAGAACATAAAATGTTTGAAAAAGAAGATGGCGATGTCTTCCAAAAATTTGGGCAACAAGGGGCTTCAGCGAATGCCTTTACCAGTTTTACGAAGACGAGTTATTTGTTTTCAACGACGGATCAAGTGACACAAAATCTAGAAACGTTGCTTGATTTTGTGCAATCGCCGTATTTCACGAAGGAAACGGTCGAAAAAGAAAAAGGCATCATCGGACAAGAAATTCAAATGTATTTAGATGATCCTAACTGGCGCTTGTTCTTTGGGATTTTAGGCAACCTTTATCCGAAACATCCATTGCACATTGATATTGCCGGTACAGTGGCAAGTATTGCGGAGATTACCGCAGAAGATTTGTATACATGCTACAATACGTTTTATCATCCAAGTAATATGACCTTATTCGTGGTAGGAAAAATGGACCCCGAAGCGTTAATGGCGTTCATTCGTGAAAACCAAGCGGCGAAAGAGTTTCCTGCCGCCCAACCTATTCGTCGGCATTTTCCTGAAGAAACAGCTGCTGACATTGTCAAAGAGAGCGCCATTGAAATGGCAGTCACACGGGCAAAAGTGCTTGTTGGCTTGAAAGGCTTAGATGAAGTGCCAACAACGGGTCGTGACTTAATGAAATATCAAGTCACCGTGAATTTGTTGTTACAATTATTGTTTGGTAATACCTCTCAAAACTATTTGGCTCTTTATGATGAAGGCTTGTTAGATGATAGTTTTAGTTATGACTTTAATTTAGATCGCAGTTTCCATTTTGCGGATATTGGCGGCGATAGTGAGCAACCAGAAGTCTTAGCAGAACGAATTGAAGCTATTTTATTATCTGCCACAACAAGTCCAGAATTAACGGAAGAAAATTTGTCCTTATTGAAGAAAAAAATGATTGGTAAATATTTCCAATCCTTAAACTCTTTAGAGTATATCGCCAACCAATTTTCACAATCATTGTTTGGGGAAACCACGCTGTTTGATAAGATTGAAGTCATTGAAAGCATTCAATTAGCCGACGTCCGCCAAGTAGCAGAGACCTTTATTCGTGAAGAAGGATTGAGCCGTTTCTACATGTATCCTAAAGGAGAAACCGAGCAATAAACCAACTGTTTAAGAAAAAGAAAAATCTTTGAAATCTTTCAATTTTGTTATCCTCAGTTGGCTTCTTTTGTGGTATTCTTAAAGGACGGGAATGTTTTCCTTGGCAATTGAAAAAGACTGATGAGACAATCGATAAATTAACAAAATAGACTGGAGAAGATGGACGAGTGGCCAGCGTAAATATTGGAGAAACACTAAAAGAAGCAAGATTGCAGAAGAACATCTCAATTGATGAACTGCAACAAATGACAAAAATTCAAAAAAGATATTTAGAAATTATTGAACAAAACGATTTTGAGTCCTTACCAGGCACCTTTTATGTGCGGGCGTTTATCCGCCAATATGCAAGTGCGGTCGGCTTAGATGGCAATCAATTGGTAGATATCTATGATGGCAAAGAACCAGCAATTGTCGAAGAACCCAAGCCAGTGTATGAAGAGCTTGAAGGGTCACGTAAGCAATTGCATGACGAAGAAAAGCAATCCAGTTGGTTACTGCGGAACTTACCAGCCATTGCCTTTTCGTTAATTGGTTTAGCCATTGCGGTCGTGGTGCTGTATATTATGTGGCAAGATCAAAAAGCCGAACCGATTATTCAAACACCGGCAACTAGTGCCAGTGTGGAAAAACCCAAAGAATCAAGTCAAGCCCCAGAAAGTAGCACACAAAGTAGTACACCGCCGTCTTCTTCAAGCGAACCAGAGAAGAAAACAGCTGTGGCTGTGGTGAGTGATGCCAACAATCAAGTGACTGCAACGGTTAAAGATGCGAATAGTCCAATCAACATTACCTTTAAAGGGACTGAAGGCTCTTGCTGGATTGGCGTGATGGTCGATGGCAACTATACGTACCAACACACCCTGCAAGCAGGAGAGACCCAAACAACAGCTTTACCTGCGAATGCCGCCAATGCAACACTGATCCTAGGCGCCTCAAATAACGTCGCCATTCAAGTCGATGGCGCCGATTTAACACTGGAAAAAACGCCAGTTTTAATTCGTAAGGATGTTACATTAGGGATTACGTATCGTTAGAAATGGTGTAAGAAGAATCTGGATAAACTGTCAAACGGCAATTATTCCAGATTCTTTTCTTTTTTTCGTGACACTGCCAGCAAGATAACGTAAAATAGAATAGGAGAAGGAAGGGGCAATTGAAGTGAATTTACCAAATAAATTAACAGTTTTAAGAATATTTATGATTCCGATTTTTATTATTATTGTGTCGGTGCCGATGGACTGGGGAACGATTAGTTTTGGCGACACAACGTTAGCCGTTACCCAATTAGTGGGCGCGATTATTTTTGCAGTTGCTAGTTTTACAGACTGGTTGGATGGCAAAATTGCCCGTGCGCAAGGCTTGGTGACGAACTTCGGAAAATTTGCGGACCCATTAGCGGACAAAATGCTAGTGATGACCGCCTTTATCGTCTTAGTTGGTCAAGGCAAAGTACCCGCTTGGATTGTAGCAATTATTGTTTGTCGTGAATTGGCAGTAACTGGTTTACGGTTGTTATTAGTCGAACATGGCGAAGTAATGGCAGCAGCTTGGCCGGGAAAAGTAAAAACAGCTACCCAAATGGTTGCAATTATTTTACTGTTCATTAACAACATTCCATTTTCAGCACTCCATCTACCACTAGATCAAATCATGCTATATGCCTGCTTGATTTTCACCATTTACTCTGGTGTTGATTATTTTGCTAAGAATAAAGATGTTTTTAAAGGTTCGATGTAAAGAGAGAATCAAAACGCTTGGCTTGTGCCAAGCGTTTTTTAGTATTCATGATTGAATCGGCAAATAGATTTTTAAGTAGAGGAACAGATGAATCGATAAAACAAATCGGCAATTTCTGTATGCTATTTTTCATTTTGGTTATATCTACATATAAATAATTAGTTTGTTGTTGACAAAGTAAACTAAATAGATTACTATTTAGTTCGTTAGCTTATATATAAACTAAATAAATTTTTTGGAGGAAATTATGAAAAAAACAGATATTTTAAATAAACTATTAAAAATTGCTCAACAACCTTACTTAATCTTTGCTTCTAGCATAGAGGAGAAACCAGATAACACTTTTGAAACGTTAAAATTGCTTGCTTCTGAAGAAAATGTAACAGCTGGAAGAATCGCTGAATATTTAGATATAAAACCTTCTAGTGTGACACAAATCATAAAAAAATTAGAGTCTGTTAAAGCAGTTAAACGAGTCAAAAATGAATCAGATGCTCGGGTCACATTCGTTGTATTGACCGATAAGGGACGAGAAAGTTTAAGTACTCAAGGAAATATTTCTAATGGATTTAATGAAGAAATGTTTAAGGGCTTTTCAGAGGAGGAACTAGAGTCTTTAAATAATTATTTAGAACGTATAGAAAAGAATATTTCTAGTGAAGAATTTTTAGATAAAATTGAAACAATTTTTGGCGACGATAAAAATTGGGAACATTTCAGAAAAATATCAGCTAGATATGGTAGAGCTAGAGAACAGATGATGGGACATGATGGCTTTGGTAGATTTGGTGAATTCAATGGTGAATACGGTGGCTTTGAAGGATGGAAGAGAGGTCGGAGAAGATAATGGCAGTAGGTGGAGGCGGCAAAAATAGTCATGATTCTATCCGAGCAGATAAAACAAAATTTTCGTTTAAAGAATTTTTAGGCTTAATCAAGATGACAGAGCCTAACTATTTACTGCTTGGCATTGGGATGATATTTCTTGTGATTTCTTCTAGTATCCAAGTGTACGTTCCAAAACTTGCTTCAAGTTTAGTCAATAATTTTCAAAAGGGAGTAGATTATAGTTTATTAGGTAAAGTTGTTGGATTATTTATATTTTCAGCACTCGTTTCTGCATTAGGAGGGACAATTTTAGGTATTTTTGGTGAAAATGTCATCCAAAATATGCGTAAACGCTTATGGAATAAATTAACTATTCTAAAAGTTTCTTATTTTGACTCTGTTAAAGCGGGTGAAATATCCAGCCGGGTCGTAAATGATACTAATCAAGTTAAGCAATTGTTAGCCGTTACTTTTCCTCAAACAGTTGCCAGTGTGATTACAGTTATTGGTACGGTATATATGATGATTAAAATGGATTGGCATATGTCGCTTGCTATGGTAATTGCTGTTCCTGTTGTAATCCTTTGTATGATTCCAGTAATGGCATTTGGTTCAAAAGTTAGTCACATTCGCCAAGATGCTATGAGTCAATTTAATGGACTTGCTACTGAAACGTTGAGTGAAATTCGTTTAGTCAAAACTTCTAATGCTGAATCTCAGGCGCAGGTTCGTGCTGCAAATGAAGTGGATCGGTTATTTAATGTAGGGAAAAAAGAAGCAATATTTGATGCATCTATGCAACCAATTATGATGATGGTCTTTATGAGTATGGTATTTGGGCTATTAGCATATGGGATGCATCGAATTGCCATTGGTGTGATGACAATCGGAACATTGATGAGTTTCTTAATGTATCTATTTAATCTTATTGGCGCCATGCCAATCATTGCGACGTTATTTTCTGAAGTAGCTAAAGCAGCAGGATCAACGCGACGAGTGCAAGAATTGTTATCTAGAGAACCTGAAGACTTTGAAAGTGGACAAGATATTGATTTATCGGAAAAGACTTTATCAGTTAAAAATGTAAAATTTTCTTATGAAGATGCACCAGAGGAACCTATCTTAACAGACATTTCTTTTACTGCTCAGCCAAACCAAGTAATTGCTTTTGCTGGCCCATCAGGTGGCGGGAAATCGACGATTTTTAGTTTAATTGAAAGGTTTTATGAACCTACAGAAGGACAAATTAAATTTGGAGATATTGACATAAAAGATATCAAATTATCAGATTATCGTCGTCAAATCGGCTTTGTATCACAGGATTCTGCGATTATGGCAGGGACAATCAGAGATAATCTAACGTATGGCTTAGCAGAAAACTTCTCAGATGAACAACTATGGGATGTCTTGGAACTAGCATATGCGCGAAAATTTGTAGAAGAAATGCCGGATAAATTGAATACGGAAGTCGGTGAACGTGGCGTTAAAATTTCTGGAGGACAAAGGCAGCGTATTGCAATTGCTCGTGCATTCTTGCGGAATCCCAAGATTTTAATGTTAGATGAAGCTACTGCTAGCCTAGATTCAGAATCTGAGATGAAGGTCCAAGAGGCATTGTCTAATTTAATGAAGGGCCGAACGACATTGGTTATTGCCCATAGATTGTCGACAATTGTTGATGCGGATAGCATTTACTTTGTTGAAAAAGGGAAAGTAACTGGTTCAGGAAAACATGATGAGCTAGTAAGTAAACATAAAACTTACGCTAAATATGTATCCGAACAATTTAAAGTAACGGAATGAACGAAATAAGCAAACTTAAAATGAAGCTAAGACAACACATGCATTTAACTAATTGTCTTAAGATTTAGAAAGAACTTGGACATAACCCCCAAGTTCTTTTTTATAACTTATTTTTACCCACAAGATAAAAAGCGTGGGACAAAAATCACTTTGGATTTTTGCTCTACGCTCAAAAACTAATAAACGGCGGGAACAGAAGCAACTCCTTCGGAAATAAGCCGAAATTCTCCAAAAATTAAAGAACAATTTTCGGAAATTCCTTCTTATTTCTCGGAGTTAAACACTTCTGTCCCGACCTCTTTAAATACCTCCATGGTAGTTCAATTGCTTCATAAAATGTAGAGTCACGGTATAAAGCCAATTCGCGAGGACCGATATTACAAAAATAAGCACCATTCAGATCTTTACGACAAATAATGCGGATCGGTCTTAGTCGTGCTAATGTTATCACGGATTTTTTTCAAGGAATCGGCATTTTGATCAAAATTGTGATACATCGTATTTGTATATAAAATATCCATTACCGTTAAGTAACTAATCCGTGAAGCCAAGGATTCCGCACGAAACAAGCCTTCTTCAGTGACGACAATAATTGCTTCGTCGGACAAGCCTGCCAATTCTGAACCGCTGTTACCAGTTAACGTAATCATTTTTGCGTTGGTTTTTTTAACTTGTCGTGCTAGGTTGATTGATTCTTTGGTTTTGCCTGAATGGGAAAAAATAAACACGCAATCTTCACTGGTTAATTTTGTGACAAAGCTTAACTGCATGTGGTAATCAAAAATGTAGTTGCACCGATAGTTAGTCCGAATGAATTTATGGAAACTATCAAAAGCCACAATCGAGGAGCCACCTTGCCCAAAAAAGTGAAGCGTTTTGGCAGAATACATCAAAGCCAACACGTTATCTAACAGCTCCTTTGTTAAGAACTGTGTGGCGTTACTGAGGGAATAAATATTGGCTTGTAAGACTTTTTTAGCAATGGTAATACTATCATCATCTGGTGAAATATCATCGGCGCCATTCACGCTATTGATGTTTTGAAAAGTCGGCTGATAATTAGAATTTCTAGCAATATCAATTTTAAATTCTTGGAACCCAGAATAGCCAATCTTTTTTACAAATTGATACACGGAAGATTGGGAGACGCCAATTTCGTTGGCCAGACTTTCTAACGTCATTTGTGTCAATAATGATTCAGAATGAACAAAGTAATCGGAAATTTTCTTTTCTGTGAGGCTCAAATTCGGTTTTTTGATCCGAATCCGTTGATCCAAATAGTGGTTTTTCATTAACACGTTCCTCCAATCTTATTTTTTTAAAATAAAATGAATGCCTTTTCATTGTTGGTATAGACTGATTATAGTGGAAAAAGAGGACAAATACAATTTCTCTTTTTCTCCACAAAAAAGAAATTCTTTAAAAAAGCCAAAAAAAATAAATAATCTTTTTTCTGAAAAATGAAGGGGTCTTGAAAAGACTTCTCTCAACTAAAGAAAGTAGCCAGTAAAAAGAACGTGATACCAAGAGATTTACTTGTGTTTTTTGTATGAAAGCTCCTTAAAAATAAAAACGTTTTACCTTTTGAGTAGGCAAGATTTTTGCTAAAAAATAAAAAATATTTTTTAATTAGTGTAATCGTTTACATTATTTTTTTTATCCTTTATGATTGAAGTATCAAAAGAGGCAGGTGAAAGAAAAATGGATATTGGCTTTATTGGACTTGGGAAAATGGGTTTGAACATGGCGTTAAATGTTCACGAACAAGGCTGGCCCATTATTGGCTTTGATGTAACAAAGGGAGCAAGAGCGACTGCTAGAGAGCAGGGGCTTTCCGTTGTAGATTCGTTGCCGGAATTATTGAAAGCGCTTAATAAAAGGAAGGTGATTTTTTTAAGTACCCCCGCTGGTCAGATTACCAATCAATTAGTGGCAGAATTGGTAGAGCAATTAGCACCAGAGGATATCATTGTGGATAGTGGCAATTCAAATTTTCATGATAGTGTTGCGAATGCTCAGCTTGCTAAGGAAAAAGGAATTTATTTTATTGATTGTGGTACTTCTGGTGGCATCAAAGGAGCGCGGGAAGGAGCGTGTTTAATGGTTGGCGGTGCGCCTGAAGCTGTCAAGGTGTTAACCCCATTTTTTGAAGATTTAGCTTGTGAACAAGGGTATCTTTATGCTGGAAAATCAGGAGCTGGTCACTATTTGAAAATGGTGCATAACGGGATTGAGTACGTCATGATGCAAGCCATGGGCGAAGGATTCAATTTATTAGAAGCTGCCGAATATGATTTTGCGTTGGAGAAAGTAGCCGATGTGTGGAATCACGGCTCGATTATTGAAGCTCGCTTGATGGGCTTAGCGAAAGAGGTTTTTGCGGAAAATCCTACGTTAGCCAATTTAGAAGGGAAAGTTGCAGCAAATGGCGAAGCCAAATGGATGATTGAAGAAGCATTGCGTTTGGAGATGCCCGTCCCAACTACGGCGTTGTCCTTATTTACTCGAAATGAAAGTATGCTAGCAAATCATTTTTCAAACAAAGTGGTCGCTTCTTTGCGACAAGGATTTGGCGGGCATGAAGTCGTAAAAAGTCAGTAAAGGAGTTTAGTCATGTTAAAAAAACAAAAAATTGCCATAGTGAATTCCAGTAGTTTTGGTCAAATTTTTCCTGAACACTTGACGCGCTTAGAAAAAATAGGCACCGTAAAGCATTTTACAGTCGACAGTGAAATTGGTGGGAAAGAGTTAGCGGAACGTTTACAAGGATATACGATTATTATTGCTAGCGTGACGCCATTTTTCACGAAAGAATTTTTTGAACATAAAGATGAATTATTGCTGATTTCTCGCCATGGTATTGGGTATAACAACATCGATTTAGACGCTGCAAAACAGCACGACACAATTGTTTCCATCATCCCGGCTTTAGTAGAACGAGATGCCGTGGCGGAAAACAATGTCACAAATTTACTAGCTGTTTTACGGCAAACCGTGGCTGCAGATGCCAGCGTTAAAGCAGATCAATGGGAAAAACGAGCGAATTTTGTCGGTCGGACGTTATTTAACAAAACTGTGGGTGTCATTGGTGTTGGGAACACAGGAAGTTGTGTCGTTGAGACGTTACGAAACGGATTTCGCTGTGACGTGTTAGCGTATGATCCCTATAAATCCGCCACTTATCTGCAAAGTTATGGAGCCAAAAAAGTAGACTTAGATACGTTGCTAGCTTCAGCTGACATCATTTGTTTATGTGCCAATTTAACTGAAGAAAGTTATCACATGATTGGCTCGGCGGAAATTGCCAAGATGAAAGACGGCGTCTATCTTTCCAATAGCGCACGAGGCGCCTTGATTGATGAAGAAGCCATGATTGCCGGCTTAGAATCGGGCAAAATTGCTGGGCTTGGGACAGATGTTTTAGAAGAGGAACCAGGTCGGAAAAATCATCCTTATCTTGCGTTTGAAAATGTAGTAATGACACCGCACACCTCCGCTTATACCATGGAATGCCTGCAAGCGATGGGAGAAAAATGTGTACAAGATGTGGAAGACGTGGTGCAAGGTATTTTACCTCAACGGGCAGTGCAAGAAGTCAGCCGTTACGTTAGTTAAGAAGGAGGAGGAGCATGTTAACTGATTTAAAAGTGAAAGTTGGACCGCAATTTTATCGTTACCACGAAGGCGCCTTAGCTTCGGTGCCGTCACTTTTCAAGGAATATCACGCCCAACGAATTTTGGTGGTGCATGGCACCGTATCCTTTGAAAAAGCTCAGCCATTTTTGCCCTTCTTGGCAGATTCAGAGTATCAATTCTTCTATCACACTTACACAGGAGAATGTAGTTATTTTGGCGCCGAACAAATTTCACAGCAAATAAAGGAACACCAGATTGACTTTCTTCTGGGAGTCGGCGGCGGTAAGTTAGCCGATTTAGTGGGCTACAGCGCCCATTTAAACAATCTGAATTTTGGCTTGGTCCCCACTTTGGCTAGTAACTGTGCGCCGTGGACACCGTTAGCTGTGATGTATCAAGAAAATGGCGCGGCCGAAGGCAAAACGGAACATTTCTTTCGCCAAGCTGCGTTTTTAATCACTGATCCTAAGTTGCTTCTGGATGCGCCCCGTGATTATTTTGTCGCTGGTTTAGCTGATACGTTAGCGAAATGGTATGAATCAGAGACCATTTTACGCCAAGCCCATTTGCAAGGGGAACCCTTTTTACAATTAGCGGGAGCGACCGCCAAGCTTTCGCAAGAAGCGATTATGCGGGACTCAAAATCAGCCTTAGCAGCGATGGACGAGGGCAAACTCACGCCTGAATTTGTCCATCTTTCAGAAATTGTTTTCGCTGTTTCTGGATTAGTCGGCGGCTTCGGCGACAAATACGCCCGCAATGCAGCAGCACACGCCATGCATGATGCTATGAGTAAATTTTTACCCAAAAGTCATGACTATTTACACGGCGAAAAAGTAGCTTACGGCATCTTCTATCAATTAGCATTGGAAAAAAGGTGGGCCATCATAGACGCATTAATCCCTTTTTATCAAGAGCTAAACTTGCCCATGTCGTTACGACAAATGGGCCTTTACCCAAAAGAAGAAGCAGTACTCGATGCAATGGTTCAATTTATTGATTCAAAAGAAAAGGTTCATTTAATTCCTATTGAGATTTCGGAAGAACGTTTACGTCAAGGGATTGAAGAGCTAGAAAAGTATATCCAAAACCAAGGATAAGAAGGAGGAACTATGGAAACGTTAAGTGTTTTACAAAGTTTGATAATGGCGCTTTGGGTGGCAGCAATTATGTCCAGATGGCTTGGAGGAGGAGCAACGTTAACGTTGCGTTTCTCGCCCTTAATGACAGGGTTAGTAGCAGGTTTAGTGATGGGCGATGTCCCGAAAGCGATGATCGTCACCGCAGCATTACAAATGATTTACATGGGTGTTTTTTCACCAGGTGGCTCTATGCCAGCAGAACCATCAATTGCGGCAGCGATTGCTGTGCCAGTTGCGTTGCTAGGGAATTTGAAGCCGGAAGCGGCTATCGCCGTAGCGGTTCCTGTCGGTCTTTTAGGAAGTTATTTATATCAATTCCGTTTCTTTATTAACACGTTTTTAGGGAAGTATACCGATCGTGCGGTGGCTGAACTAAATTCTAAAAAAATTGCCCGCTCAATTATCTGGTATCCAACGATCGCCTCATTTATTTTATTCGTTCCATTAGTCTTTTTTGCTCTTTATTTAGGGGCACCAGTCATTGCCGATATTATTAAAGCATTAGAAGGAACCGTTGTGATTCACGTGTTAGAAGTAGTCGGTGGTGGTTTAGCCGCAATTGGGATTGCGACAACGGTCTATGTCATTGGTCGAAAAGATTTCTTGGTTTTCTTTTTCCTTGCATACTTCATGAGTATCGTCTTTAAGTCATTGGAAATTACCATGGTAACGTATGCCATCTTTGGCGTAATTATTGCGTTAATTTTTGTGCAAGTCCAAAAAGGCAAACCTGTAGCAGAAAGTGCTGGTTCCGCCAGTGCCACCACTGATTTTGATGATGATGACGATTACGATGACGGGTTTTAAAAGAAAAAGGAGGAACTGAAATGACGGAAACAACAGAAAAAGTCGTGCCGAAAACAACGAATTTAGCACCAGAAGAAATTACCAATAAAGATGTTACAAAAGCCTATCTCCGTTGGCATTTTGCCAATGAAATTCCCCATTCCTTTGAACGTTACTTGGCGCCTTCGTTATTGTACGCAATGATGCCACTTTTAAAGAAATTATATAAAGACGATGAACAATTAAAAGCCGCTTATATGCGTCAACTGCTGTTTTTCAATACGCAATTAAGCTGGGGCGGCGGGGTCATTACTGGGTTGATGGCTTCCATGGAACAAGAGCGGGCCAAAGAAGAACATGAAGGCCGCGAAATCATGATGCAAGATGATTTAATGTATAACACCAAAGCTGGCTTGATGGGCGCGTTAGCGGGGATTGGTGATGCGATTGACTCAGGTACGGTTCAATATATTTTTATTGCGATTGCGGTGCCGTGGGCGCAACAAGGTAGCGCATTAGGTGCGATTTTCCCCTTTGTCGCGTTTGCCCTTTATCAAGTACTGTTAGGTGTGTTCTTTGCGAGACAATCCTTCAAAATGGGGCGGAATGCCACAGGCTTAATGCAAAGTGCTGGGATTCAAAAAGCCATTGAAATGTTATCTGTTTTAGGGTTGTTCATGATGGGGATTTTAGCTGGTAATTATGTCAAAGTTTCTTCAACTCTTCAATTTAAACTTTCTGGCCGTGAGTTTGTGGTTCAAGATATCCTTGATCAGATTGTCCCAGGACTCTTACCGCTAGCTGTTGTAATGGGCGTGTATTGGTTCTATACGAAAAAAGGCTTGAAAGTTACGCAAGCATTATTGTGGTTAACAGGTATCTTAATTGTCTTAGCAACAGTCGGTATTTTATAAAAAGAAAAGGACGTGAATCAGATGGGCGTAGTAAATTTAGCAAGAGTAGATGAACGATTAATTCATGGACAAGTGATGGTGACCTTGTCCCAAAAAAGTGGCGTTAATTCCATTTTCGTTGTTGATGAAGTGGTGGCAAAGGATAAATTTATGCGTGATTTATACAAAAGTGCAGGCAGTCGGACAGGACAAAAAACCATTGTCATTACGCCGGAAAAAGCTAAATTTTATTGGGATGAATACCAATTCAAAGAGTACAACTGTATTTTAATCGCTAAAACCGTCTCTGTAATTTATGACTTAGTAAAACACGGAGTCCCTATGAAGGAGTTAAACATCGGCGGTATTGCACAGAAGAATCCAGAAAAAGATTTATTAGTAACCAAATCTGTTTATTTAAACAAAGAAGATGCCGAAAAATTAAAAGAACTACATGAGGTGTATGGCGTAGAAGATATTTATTTCCAAGCAACGCCTTCTGCACCAAAAACTAGTTTAAAAGAGGTTTTAGGCAAATTTAATTTATAAAAAAGGCCAGTCGCTTGAGTCATTGCATGACTGTTTGAAGTAATGACTCAAGCCACTGAATTGAAGGAGGAACTTTTATGTTAGGGATTGTGATTGCTACACACGGTGCACTAAGTGACGGTGCGAAAGACGCAGCTACCGTGATTATGGGCGCAACCGAAAATATCGAAACCGTTAATCTAAATAGTGGAGACGATGTCCAAGCACTAGGCGGACAAATTAAAACAGCGATTGAGAACGTCCAACAAGGGGATGGCGTGTTGGTCATGGTTGACTTATTAAGTGCGAGTCCTTACAATCAGGCAGTTTTGGTGATTAACGAACTCGAACCAGCTCTACAAAAGAAAATCTTTGTGGTGAGTGGTACCAACCTACCAATGGTCTTAGAAGCGATAAACCATCAATTATTGGGCACACCGATTGCTGAAGCGGCGCAAGCGATTGTTGCGCAAGGCAAAGAAAGTGTGCAAGCATGGGATATTTCTATGACTTCCTTTGAGGACGAAGAGGATGAGGACGATGATTTTTAAGAATGTAGTAAAGGGTGAAAGCAATGAAATGGGGATTTAGATGGTACGGAGCGGCAGGCGATGCCATTCCGTTAAAACATATTCGACAGATTCCAGGAATTACTGGTGTTGTCGGTACCTTGTTAAATAAACTACCAGGTGATGTTTGGACAGTAGCCGAAATTCAGGCACTTAAACAATCGGTGGAACAAGAAGGATTAGCACTTTTAGGAATTGAAAGTGTCGCTATTCATGATGCCATTAAAGCGGGGACGGATCAACGAGACCACTATATTGATAATTATCGCCAAACGTTACGTAACTTGGGGAAATGTGGAATTTCCTTAGTGTGCTACAGTTTCAAGCCTATTTTTGGTTGGGCTAAAACGGACTTGGCGTATGAGAATGAAGATGGCAGTTTATCGTTGTTATTTGATCAAGCTGTGGTAGAGAACATGCAGCCAGAAGACATGTATCAATTGATTCACAGTCAGTCAAAAGGATTCCGGTTACCAGGTTGGGAAGAGGAGCGTTTGCAACAATTTCAAGAATTGAAAGCCATGTATGCCGGCGTAACAGAAGAAGATTTGGTCGAAAATTTGCGCTACTTTTTAGAACGTGTGATTCCTGTCTGTGAAGAAGAAAATATCAAAATGGGGATTCACCCCGATGATCCACCTTGGGAAATTTTTGGTTTGCCAAGAATCACTAAAAATTTAGCGGATTTGAAACGAATCCTTTCCTTAGTGGACTCACCAGCAAATGGGATTACATTTTGTACAGGTTCCCTCGGTGCGGACCCGACGAATGATTTGCCTACTATGATTCGTGAAATAGGTCACAGAATTAATTTTGTTCATTTCCGCAATGTGAAGTATTTAGGTGAGCATCGTTTTGAAGAAACGGCGCATCCTAGTGTCGCTGGTTCGTTAGATATGGCGGAATTAATGCAAGCACTGGTAGATGTAGGGTATGAAGGTGTTATTCGTCCTGACCATGGGCGGGCAATTTGGGATGAAAAAGCGATGCCTGGTTATGGTTTATATGATCGAGCAATGGGGTTGACCTATATTCAAGGACTGTACGAAGCAACCAAAGCCAAACAAAATAGGAAGTGACAGAATGGAAACAAAAGTTGAAAAAAATCAACTGTATCAACAATTAGCGACATGTAAACTTTTACCACTATACACTGCAACAGATTTACGCTATTTGCCACAAGTAGAATCGGTCTTAGTAGAAAACGAATTACCGTTTATTGAAGTCACTTTTCGGAGTCAGCTGGCCTTGCCTGCCATCAAACAACTTGCTGCTTCAGGGAATTTAATAGTAGGCGCAGGAACTGTTAGAACCTTGAAAGAAGCACAAGAGGCAGTAGCGAACGGTGCGCAGTTCATTGTTTCCCCAGCGATTGTTCCAGAAGTCATTGATTTTTGTCTGGCAAATGAGGTGCCTATTTTTCCAGGAACAGCTACGCCTGGGGAGATTCAGCGAGCGCTGGCGTATGGCTTACGAGTGGTTAAATTTTTCCCAGCCGATATTTACGGCGGGTTAAAAGCCATCAAAAGTTTAAGTGGCCCGTTTTATGATGTTCAATTTTTACCAACTGGTGGGATTGATGAAACAAACTTTATAGAGTATGTGGAAGCAGAAGAAGTATTAGCAGTGGGCGGCTCCTTTATTTTATCGGAAAAGATGCTTCAAGAAGATGAAGCTTCGGCACGCCAGCATGTTCAATCTTTACTCACGAAAATCAAAGAACGACAAGCAAAATAAAAAGATGAGGTCGGGACAGAAGCGTTTAACTCCGAGAAATAAGAAGGAATTTCCGAAAATTGTTCTGTAATTTTTGGAGAATTTCGGCTTATTTCCGAAGGAGTTGCTTCTGTTCCCGCCGTTTATAAGTTTTTGAGCGTGGAGCAAAAATCCAAAGTGATTTTTGTCCCACGCTCTCTTTTTTTTCTGTCCAAATACTACTGACATTATTTTAGTTTTCATTTTGTAAAAATAGTATAGGAGAAAAGCAATCAGTTATGTATAATTAGTGAAAGAAGGTTGCGTGAAGTAAAAATAAAAAGGAGAGCAAAGGATGTTAAAAAATGTAGAAGTGTTCTGGCAAAACTTTTTAGATAAACATGAATTAGATATGTTGATGCCCGATGTGTGGATGTTTGGTGATGGCTCTTCTGAGATGGGTAATCGTTTGGGTCAATTGGTTGTTTCTGGTCGTAAGACAGCGACATGTTCTTCTTTAGATATTTATAAGATGGAAGAAGAACAACTCCCTAAAGCTGGTCAATACGACATAATTTTAGATGGTCAGTCTCAACCGCTGGCTATTATTCGAACAACCAAAGTTGAAATTATGCCCATGAATAAGGTCTCAGAATCTTTTGCACAAGCGGAAGGTGAAGGAGATTTGACGCTGGATTATTGGTATGAAGAGCATGCACGGTTCTTTAAAGAAGAACTGGCCCCCTATCAGCTACAATTTTATCCCGACATGTTGTTAGTTTGCCAAAGTTTTGAAGTAGTGGATCTGTATACAGAAAAAGAATAGACAGAGAAGCGGTGACTGACACGATTGAAACGAGCAGTTGTCGCTTTTTTACTGATTTTTTGAAAAAGTTGCGTATGTTTATATAGACAGGGTGATAGAAAAGAGATGTGTATTTTAAGTGTCGAGGAAAAGATGGTACAATAACCTAAGGAATACTAACAAGGAGTGAATGTTATGAAAGAAGAATTTTCATATGAAATTTTAGAAGAAGTCGCTGTGTTATCTGAGAATGCTCGTGGCTGGCGTAAAGAATTGAATCTAATTAGTTGGAATGGTCGTCCACCAAAATTTGATTTGCGTGAGTGGGCCCCTGATCACGAAAAAATGGGTAAAGGCATCACCTTAACTAACGAAGAATTTGCTGAATTAAGCAAAACAATTAAATCCATGTAAAAGGAGCACCCTGTCAATGAAAAGTATGACTGGATTTGGAAAAAAGACTATTCAAAATGAAAATTATCAATTGGATGTTGAAGTTAAAAGTGTCAACCAACGGTTTTTAGATATTCAATTGCGTATGCCAAAGGAACTGAATGCCTATGAACTGGTGATTCGGCAAGTAATCAAACGCACGTTAAAACGTGGACGTGTGGAAGTCTATGTAAATCTCCAAAAAATCGGCAACAATCAAAAAGAAGTGCGCGTGCAGTGGGACTTAATTGATCAATTATTAACTTCGGTAGATCAACATTTAAAGGAAAACTATCCGGAAGCAACGTTTGATGCAGGGGACACGGTCAACCATTTATTAAAGCAAAATGATTTTGTCGAAATAGTGGAAGCAGAAATCGTTGCTCAGACATTTGAACCATTTTTTGTTCAAGCATTTGAAGCAGCCATCGCTAGTCTTGACCAAAGCCGGGTGCAAGAAGGCACGCAAATTAAACAAGTCCTGCTTGACTACGTAGCAGTGTTGACCCAATCAATTCAAGAGCTGCAAGCGTTTGTGGGCGTTTTTGAACAAGAATACCGTCAACGTTTTGAAGCGAAATTAAACGAATGGTTAGGTAGCCAAGTGGATGAAACACGCTTATTAACAGAAATGGCCATTTTATTGGAAAAAGGCGATATTCATGAAGAATTGGATCGTTTGGATATCCATATTGATAAGTTGCATCAGTTGCTTGACGAAACAGAACCAGTGGGCCGAGAACTAGATTTCTTAATTCAAGAAATGAACCGTGAAGTCAATACGATTGGTTCGAAATCAAGTCCAATTGAAATAAAAAATAGTGTCGTTCAAATGAAAACAACCTTAGAAAAGATTCGGGAACAAATTCAAAATGTCGAATAGAGAAAATGGTTTCGTGTTTTTCCAGAAAACGCTATAATATAGAAGTAACGAATAAATGACAGAGGTGAAAGCAATGACTAAATTTTATGATGTAACCTTTCAAGAATTAAGTGGTCGTTCTGTGGTAAAAACAGAAGTCGCTTCAGACAGAGAACCATTTGACGTCTGGCAAGATGCTTGTGCAAGCTATTCTGAAACAGAATTAAATATCCAAATTAACGAAGACACGTTTGTTACTTTGAATCGTCACTTTGTTGTTCGCATTGACGTGAAAGAAGTTGACGGCCCTGTCGACAAACAAGTTCGTCGTCGCGATGAATTGATGAACGTGGTCAATACGCTTTCTAATATGGGCTTATAAAAAATACCACCAAGCATTTCACGCTTGGTGGTATTTTTTTTAATTAGAATAAAAGAAACAAGCCAACGGCGCATAGGAAAGAAAGAACTGCGGCACTTAAAAAGATTGTCCGCATGGCTGCAGTTTTACTGCTTTCTTTGCCGTGTTTTTTCTGACGTTCTAAACGTTTTTGAAGCTGACGGGTAATTACTGAGAAGATTAGCCCGAAAAGGACTAAAACACTTGTGGCAATCGATTTGGGAATAAAATGATTCGGTTCTGCAACGGTGGTATCCCCAGAATGTTCGTTTGATTCTTCCGCAGCTTCAGCTGTTGTTTGTTTTGGCTTAACTTCTTGGTAAGCCACTTTAGGCGCTTGAACAGTACTATTTAACAATGTCAAAGGCGTGTCGACTTGCACCTGCCCTGCTACTAATTTAAAAGTAGGCTGACTGCCTTTGGGAACGACACCGTATAAATCGTTAGCCAAAGTGACTTTTTTGTGATCAATGGTTTGTGGTCCTTTGTCTAAAAGTTTTTTGCGTTCGTATGTCGTATAGGCATAGTCCAGCAAAGCATTCCCAGCCACATGCCGTTCGTATTCACCATCTTGGTTTTGCCAATTACCAACGCCTAAAATGACTTCAATTAAACGGAAATCTCCTTGTTTGACAGTCGCAATATAGTTAAAACCGCCTGTTGGACTAGAGCCTGTTTTTAAACCATCCACGCCTTGGTAGCCATACTTAGCGCCTGGTAAAGAATAATTGTACGCTTCAAAAGTTTCCTCGTAAGGCGTGCCGACCATTGTTTTCACCACTGGTTTATTGGTGATTTCTAAAATTTCTGGATAATTTTTCAGAAAATGATAGGTTAGTGAAGCTAAATCTCTAGCTGTAGAGACGTTATCGCCATTTGGGTCAATTCCTTGCATTTGATACAGGCCGTTAAAGGCACTTGCTTGCGCTCCACTGCAGTTGTAATAGGTAGTATTTGTCATCCCTAATTCAGCCGCTTTTTGATTCATTAAATGAACAAAGTCAGTAGGCTGGTTCCCTGAAATTAAGTTTGCCAACATGAGAGTCGCCACATTAGAAGAGGGGACAGCAATCATTTTTAACAGTTCACGGACTGGATAAGCAACACCTAACGTAATTTTGTTATTACTAATGGCGTATATTTTAGAAATATCGACATCTTTTTGCGTAGCAGTCACAGTCGTATCCATTGTAAATTTTCCTTGCTCCATTGCTTCAAAGGCCAAGTACATGGTCATCACTTTGGCAATACTGGCAGGATTCCACGCTAAATCTGGTTGCTGCGACCAGAGAATTTCTCCAGAATCAGCATCAACAACGATGGCTGCTTTGGGAATGCCATCCGCTTTCAGGGTTGTCCCCATTTTTTTAGCAATTGCGGTAATATCTTCTTCTGCGTGAGTCACAGTAGGTTGGGCAAAAAAGGCCCCACAACTGACAACTAAGCCTAGCAGAAACAATGTAAATGGTTTAATTCGTGCGATGTTTCTCAGTCCTTTCTTATTCACGTTTTTTTCATCCTAAAGGAGTCATCACTTCATTTTACTTAAAAAATGGCTGCCTGTATAGGAATTCTAGGTAATTTGTTTAAAAAAAGAACAAGTTATGAAAGCCAAATTAAAGAAGAAATGTTATTTTTTCAGTGAATCTCCAAGAAAGTCTTGAAAATTGCAGAAAAAAAGTGCAAAATAGAACTAATACTGTGAAATTATGTTTTGAAAGGAAGTCGTTATGTCAGAGCGCGGGTTATTAATCGTATTGTCAGGTCCTTCAGGAGTGGGGAAAGGGACTGTAAGAAAGGCTATTTTCGACAGTGAAGAAAATGATTTTCAATATTCAATCTCAATGACCACTCGGAAACAGCGAGAAGGCGAAGTGGATGGAGTAGATTACTATTTCCGTTCAAGAGAAGAATTTGAAGCGATGATTGAAGCTGGAGAAATGTTGGAATATGCGGAATATGTTGGTAACTATTATGGGACACCATTAACGTATGTTAACCAGACGCTAGATGAAGGCAAAGACGTCTTTTTAGAAATCGAAGTCCAAGGGGCTAAACAAGTCAAAGACAAAGTGCCTGATGGCGTATTTATCTTTTTGACACCCCCCGATTTAGCGGAATTAAAATCAAGAATTATTGGCCGCGGAACAGACGAAATGTCTGTGATTGAAGAACGAATGGCTGTGGCCAGAGAAGAAATCGAAATGATGGCGCTGTATGATTATGCGGTAGTGAATGATGAAGTTCCTTTAGCCGTGCAACGAATTAAAGACATTATCGCGAGTGAGCACTTCCGTGTTGACCGTGTAATTGGAAAATATATTAAAATGTTAGAGGAGATGTAGCCTTATGATGTTAAAACCGTCAATTGACTCATTATTAAAAGAAGTCCCTTCAAAATATTCTTTGGTTATTTTAGCAAGCAAACGTGCGCATGAATTAGATGAAGGCGTTCAACCAACCGTTGAATCCTTTGATTCTGTAAAAAGTGTGGGTCGTGCGTTAGAAGAAATCGAAGCAGGAACAGTGATCAGTGATCCAAATCCTGAAGAAAAACGCGAACGTCTACGCATTGAACGTGAAGAACGCAAACGCCAACGTGAACAAGAACAAAAAGAATTAGAAAACCGTTTACGTGACGAAAAAAATTAATTGAATGATTGTCAACGAATGGAGAAAGCCGTCTGTCTATTTCAGAGGCTTTCTCTTCGTTTATTCTGAAAGGTGCCAACGAGACACACAAGACAAATCAGTCAATCTTTAGTACAATAGGCAAAGAGAATTTACATAAAAAAGGAGGACGCACCATGCAAAAAGTAGCCAAAGTTATTGTGGATGTACCAACGATGCAAACCGATCAACCATTCACTTATTTAGTTCCTGAAAATTTAAATGAGCAATTGGCTGTCGGCATGCGTGTAGAAGTGCCTTTTGGTAACGGTAATCGGCATGTTCAAGGGTTTGTTCTAGCCATTGAACCAATGGCTGCAACGGTTCTTGACGAAACCAACGTTCAGTTGAAAGAACTAGTGGCGGTGTTGGATTTAAAACCTGTCTTAAATATAGAAATGTTGGCTTTAGCTGATTATATGAAGGAAAAAACGTTTGCCTTTAAAATCACTTGCTTGCAAACCATGTTGCCTAGCGTAATGCGTGCCGATTACCAAAAATATATTTATTTAACGAATGAGCTTTCTGAAGAATTACAAGATCAGTTATTTTATGGTTTAGAGGAAATTTCGTGGGACCAAGCGCAAGAACGTGGGATTTTGCCTCAACTAATGGCGTTGCGTAAACAGCAAAAAGTCGATATTCGCTACGAAGTTACGACGAGAAATAAAGTCAAAATGGTCCGCTTCATTCAAGCCGCTAAGGAATTTGAACAATTAGAGGAAATACGTTTGGGTTTACGCAAGGGAGCTAAGAA
Source organism: Enterococcus sp. DIV2384 (assembly GCF_050534975.1). NCBI lineage: Bacteria > Bacillati > Bacillota > Bacilli > Lactobacillales > Enterococcaceae > Enterococcus > Enterococcus sp. DIV2384. The sequence goes on along the minus strand of NZ_CP172905.1, from coordinate 2,540,182 downwards.
GAAAGAGCAACTTCTTTACTATTTACAACGCTTAGGCACTGAAAAAGTCACCGCTGTGAAGGAAATGAAAGAATTAGGTTTCAGTACCGCGCTTTTAAATGAAGCGGCCAAAAACGGCTGGTTAACGTTCATTGAAAAAGAAGCGTATCGTGATCCGTTTGCTAATCAGACGTTTGAAAAAACGACTGCGTTATCTTTGAATGCAGAACAACAGGTGGCTGTGGAAACAATCTTACAATCGGTCCAAGAACAGCAAAGCCAAACCTACTTATTGGAAGGTATTACAGGAAGTGGGAAAACAGAAGTTTATCTACAGGTCATTGCAGAAGTTCTTAACCAAGGCAAAACAGCCATTATGCTTGTCCCTGAAATTTCTTTAACTCCGCAAATGGTGCAACGCTTTAAAAGTCGCTTTGGCGAACATGTTGCTGTAATGCACAGTGGCTTATCGCAAGGTGAAAAATACGATGAGTGGCGGAAGATTGAACGAGGAGAAGCGGAAGTGGTGGTTGGCGCGCGTTCAGCCATTTTTGCGCCAATCGAAAACATCGGCGTGATCATTGTTGATGAAGAACACGAGGCAAGTTATAAACAAGAAGAAACCCCGCGCTACCACGCGAGAGATTTAGCGATTTGGCGTTCGGAGTACCATCATTGCCCTGTTGTTTTAGGCAGTGCCACGCCGTCCTTGGAATCACGCGCTCGCGCACAAAAAAATGTTTATCAGCGGTTACGATTAACACAGCGTGCCAATCAAGCGGCAACCTTGCCTACGATTGATGTAGTGGATATGCGGCAAGAAGTAGAAAATGGCAATGTCTCTTCTTTTTCCATGTCGTTGCAAGAAAAACTCCAAGAACGCTTAGAGAAAAACGAACAAAGTGTTCTCCTACTTAATCGCCGTGGCTATTCGTCATTTGTGATGTGTCGCGATTGTGGCTATGTGTTGCCGTGTCCGAATTGTGATATTTCCTTAACTTTGCATATGGATAGCAAAACAATGAAATGTCATTATTGTGGGCATGAAGAGCGAATTCCTTATCGCTGTCCTAACTGTGGCCAAGATAAAATTCGCTACTACGGAACAGGCACACAAAAAGTAGAAGAAGAATTACAAACGTTGTTACCAGACAGTCGTATTCTCCGAATGGATGTTGATACGACCCGACGCAAAGGTGCGCATGAAAAGATTTTGCGAACATTTGGTGAAGGACAAGCGGATATCTTATTAGGCACACAAATGATTGCCAAAGGACTGGACTTTCCAAATGTGACGTTAGTCGGTGTCTTAAATGCTGATACCGCCTTGAATTTACCCGATTTTCGTTCCAGTGAACGGACCTTCCAGTTATTGACACAGGTCAGTGGCCGAGCTGGTCGTGCTGAAAAACCGGGAGAAGTCATCATTCAATCTTTTAACCCCGAGCATTATGCGATACAATTGGCAAAAGCCCAAGATTATGAAGATTTTTATACAAAAGAAATGTATATTCGTCATCGTGGGGATTATCCGCCGTACTATTTTACGGTCCAAATTACGGCTAGCCATCCTGAAGAAAATGAAGCAGCGAAACAAATGTTTCAAATTGCGACGAAATTAAAACAAGGCTTATCGCCGCAAGCTATTTTGTTGGGACCAACGCCTAACGCAATTATGCGTGTCAATAATCGATACTTTTATCAAGTGATTATCAAGTATAAACAAGAACCAATGCTTCAACCATTATTGAAAGAAATTTTAACCGATACACAACGAGCAACGGCTCGTGGTTTAAAACTTTCCATTGATGCAGAACCCATGAATTTTATTTAAAAAATACAGCTTTGAAAGGAGCACTTATGCGCTATCCAGTTGTGATTCACCCGAACGAACACTTAAAAATGAAGGCTCAACCTGTGACGATTATTACCGATGAAATTGTGCAGTTACTAGAGGACATGTATGAAACAATGCTGGCCCATGATGGGATTGGCTTAGCAGCCCCGCAAATTGGGAAAAATTTGCAAATGGCAGTGATTGAAATCGATGAAGAATCTGGTCGTTTTGAACTAATTAATCCTGTGATTATTGAAAAAAAGGGAACCAGTATTGATGTGGAAGGCTGTTTAAGTATTCCAGAAACATATGGAACCGTTGAACGAGCAGATGAAGTGACTGTCCGTTATTTTGACCGTGAAGGTGAAGAAATGGAAGTTACGGCTTACGGCTATTTAGCTCGAGCTTTTCAACACGAAATTGATCATTTGAATGGCGAGTTATTTATCGATAAAATGATTGAGAAAATTGCACCAGAAGATTTAGAAGCGTATATGGAGGAACATTTTGATGACTAAAATTGTATTTATGGGCACACCAGCCTTTTCTGTTCCGATTTTAGAAAGTTTAATCGAGGCAGGCTATGACGTTCAAGCGGTTGTCACGCAACCAGATCGACCAGTTGGCCGAAAAAAAGTGATTACCCCAACGCCTGTCAAAGAAGCAGCTTTAAAACATAACTTATTAGTCTTACAACCAGAGAAAATTTCAGGTTCTCCTGAAATGGAAAAAGTGATTGACTTAGCACCAGATTTAATTGTGACAGCAGCCTTTGGGCAATTTTTACCAGAGAAAATTTTAAAAGCGCCCAAACTAGGTGCGATTAATGTCCATGCCTCACTTTTACCAAAATATCGTGGCGGCGCACCTGTACATTACTCAATTATTGAAGGAGAAAAAGAAACAGGCGTCACGATTATGGAAATGGTGAAGAAAATGGATGCTGGCGCGATTTTATCGCAACGCGCAATTCCGATTACGAAACAAGATGATGTAGGCACCATGTTTGAAAAATTAAGCATTCTAGGAAAAGAACTTTTATTAGAGACGTTACCTAAGCTAATTGCTGGCGAAATCACGCCTATTCCACAAGTGGAAGAAGAGGCTACTTTTTCACCAAATATTACTCGAGAACAAGAACGAATTGACTGGCAAAAAACTGCTGAGGCAATTGATAACCAAGTGCGTGGTATGCGTCCTTGGCCAACAGCGTTCACAACCTATCAAGGGACCAACTGGAAAATTTGGGCAGTGACACCACTGACTGAAACAACAACCAGCGCCCCAGGAACGATTATCCAACGTAGTAAAAAAGCGCTGTGGATTGCTTGTGGTGAAGGGACAGTCCTTCAAATTGATCGCCTGCAACCAGCAGGTAAAGGTCAATTAACGATTCAAGAATTTTTAAATGGCGTTGGTCAAAATGTCGCAGAAAAAGATAAGGTGGACTAACAAAAATGGCTGAAAAAATCCCCAAGAAATTAAAACGTTCTGTTCGATACGTTGCTTTAGAAACCATCGAACGTGTGGATAAAGGTGGGGCGTACTCCAATCTTTTACTTAATGAAATGATGACAAAATCAGAACTAAGCGAGAAAGATGGCCGCTTGTTTACAGAACTTGTCTACGGCACAATTAGTCGCAAATTATTGTTGGAATACTACTTAACACCATTTGTTAAGAAACCGCAAAAAGTCGATAATTGGGTGAAAAATTTATTGATTTTATCGTTATATCAATTACTTTATTTAGATAAAGTGCCTGATCACGCAGTCATTAATGAAGCGGTTGAAATTGGCAAACGTCGTGGCAATCCTGGGATTGGTAAATTCGTGAATGGCGTGCTGCGGGCGTTCCAACGAAATGGAGCACCTAGTTTGGCCGCAATTAGCGATCCAGTTGATCGTTTAGCAACGGAAATTAGTATGCCACGTTGGTTAACAGAAAAATTACTTGCCCAATTAGGCGAAGAAGAAACACGGCAGTTGGGTTTGTCATTATTTGAAAAAAGCCATGCGAGTGGCCGCGTAAACACACGGTTTATTTCACGAGAAGAAGCGCTGGAAGAATTACAAGAAACAGGGATTGCCGCGAAGGAAAGTCAACTTTCCCCTTATGGTGTTGTCGCTGAAAAAGGCTACTTAGCTGGTAGTGAACTGTTTATTAACGGTTGTTTAACCATTCAAGATGAAAGCTCTATGCTCGTGGCTCCAGCGATGCAAATTGAACCGCATCATCGTGTCTTGGATGCTTGTGCGGCTCCTGGTGGCAAAACGACTCATATCGCAACTTTTTTAGAGGCTGAAGCAGGTGGTCGTGTGACTTCTTTAGATATTCATGCGCACAAAATTAAGCTAATTAATGAAAATGCGCAACGCCTCCATGTGGCGGATGTCGTCCAAGCAGAAAAGCTTGATGCGCGACAAGTGGCCGAAGAATTTCCCGCAGAAACCTTTGATCGGATTTTAGTTGATGCACCATGTTCAGGCTTAGGGCTAATGCGCCGTAAACCAGACATTAAATACCATAAAACGGCCAATGATTTTCAAAATTTACCTAAAATTCAGTTAGAAATCTTAGAAAGTGTTGCCCCAACACTAAAACAATGGGGTATAATGGTCTATAGCACTTGTACTATTACGCCAGAAGAAAATCAGGAAGTAGTGGCAGCCTTTTTAGCCAAACACCCTGAATTTGAAAAAATTGAAATTGTTGCAAATGAAAATGTCCAAGCAGTAGTAAAAGAGCAAGAACTGGTTCTGTATCCCCATCAATACATGACAGATGGCTTCTTTATTTGCTGTATGCGGAAAGTTAGTTCAAATGAGGTGAAATAATTTGGAAATCAACGTTCAATCAGATGTCGGTCGCAAAAGAAATACGAACCAAGATTATGCCAACGTTTTTGAGAACCAACAACACATAACCTTTGCTGTTTTAGCAGATGGCATGGGTGGTCACCAAGCAGGTGATGTCGCTAGCCAAATGGCAGTCAATAATTTAGGTGAGAGTTGGTCCAATGCGTCTGTCGACTCAGCTGAAAAATCTGCACAGTGGTTAATTCAAGCAATTCAAAAGGAAAATGAAAAAATTTATGAACGCGGACAATCGAAACCAGAGTATTTAGGAATGGGGACAACCGTGGTTGGTGCCATCCTTTTACCGGATTCATTTGTCTTAGCAAATGTGGGGGACAGTCGTGCTTATTTAGTTCGTGACCAACACATGTTACAATTAACAGAAGATCATTCTTTAGTGAATGAACTAGTAAAATCAGGGGAGATTACTCGTGAGATGGCTGCAAATCATCCACGAAAAAATGTCCTAACACGTTCTTTGGGAATGCCTGGCACTGTCGAAGTCGATGTAACCAATCATGAATGGCTGCCTAATGACTATTTACTGTTATGTTCGGACGGTTTAACCAATATGGTTCCTGAGACAAAAATTTTAGAAATTTTAGAGACGTCAGATCCCTTAGAATCCAAATTAAGCCAACTCGTTGCCCAAGCAAATGAAGCAGGTGGTTTAGATAACATTACCGTGTTAGTGATACACTTTGACGAACAGAAGGAGGAAAACCAATGATAGAAATCGGCAAGAAGCTGAATGGTCGATATCACATTATTGGCAGCATCGGAAGCGGCGGCATGGCCAACGTCTATTTAGCACACGATTTAATTTTAGACCGAGACGTTGCAGTAAAAGTCTTGCGCTTTGACTTCCAAAACGATCAAGCCGCCATCCGACGTTTTCAGCGTGAAGCACTAGCCGCAACTGAGCTGGTTCACCCGAATATCGTCAGTGTGTACGATGTAGGCGAAGAAGATGGACTACAATATTTAGTCATGGAATATGTGAAAGGAATGGACTTAAAACGGTACATCCAAACGCATTTCCCAATTCCTTATTCCACAGTTGTGGACATTACGCAACAAATTTTATCTGCTGTCGCAATGGCACATGAACATAGAATTATTCACCGGGATTTAAAACCGCAAAACATTCTGATTGACGAACACGGCACAGTCAAAATTACTGACTTTGGGATTGCGATTGCCTTGTCAGAAACGTCAATTACGCAAACGAACACAATGTTAGGTTCGGTGCATTACTTATCGCCAGAACAAGCGCGCGGAAGCATGGCGACCAACCAATCAGATATTTACGCTGTGGGAATTATTCTCTATGAAATGCTAACAGGGAATGTACCTTTTGATGGTGAATCAGCCGTAACGATTGCCTTAAAACATTTTCAAGAAGAAATTCCCTCTGTCAAAATGTTTGATCCAGGGATTCCTCAATCATTGGAAAATGTGGTTCGTCATGCAACAGCAAAAGACCCAAGCGATCGCTACAAAACAGCGAATGAGATGGCAGAAGACTTATACACGTCCTTGTCAGCCAGTCGTTTAAACGAACCTGCGTGGGAACCAACGGCTTTATTAGGAGAAACGAAAGTATTAACTCCGATTCCCGAAGACATCGCTGAACCGGAAGAGACAACGCCTGTCGAAGTCCCAGAAGATATCGCAGATGACATTTTAGCTGAACAACCGCCGAAGAAAAACCGTAAAAAATTGTGGATTGGCTTAGCAATTGCGGCATTAATTGCTTTAGCAATAGGTGGCTTAGCCTTTGCAATGTCGGGTGGTAAAGACGTTGAAGTTCCTGATGTTACAAATGAAACGAAAGCGGACGCTTCACAAGCGCTACAAAGTGCCGGGCTGAAAGTCGATAGTGAAACCAAAAAAATTCCCGATGATAAGATTGAAGAAGGCAAGGTGGTCAAAACAGACCCCGAAGCAAAATCATCTGTGAAAAAAGGCCGATCTGTTACTTTGTACATCAGCTCTGGAACAGAAAAAATTGAGATGGCCGATTATACAAACGAATCGTATGAATCTGCTGTCGAAGCCTTGAAAAAACTAGGGTTTTCAGAAGACCAAATTACAACGAAAAAAGAATACAGTGATTCTGTGTCTACAGATAACATTATTAAACAAAAACCAGCTGCAGGTAAAAAAGTTGATCCGAAAAAAGACAACGTCACTTTAACGGTCAGTGAAGGACCAGAAGCGGTTACTTTGCCTAGTTACGCCGGTTATTCTTACACAAATGCAGTAAATGCACTGGCACAGTTAGGCATTTCTGAATCTCAAATTACGCGTGTCGACCAAGCAAGCGATACGGTAGAACCAGGTTTAGTCATTACGCAAGACCCCGCACCAGGGGGCACCGTGACACCTAAAAATGGTCAAGTGACATTATATGTAAGTAAAGGTAGCGACAAAGTGACACTTTCTGATTATAGCGGAATTTCTTACGATAATGCGGTAAGTCGCTTAATTGCTTTAGGTATCCCAGAATCTCAAATTAAACGAGTGGACGAAGAAAGCGACAAAGTTGAAAAAGATACCGTGATTAGTCAAGAACCAGCTTCTGGTACCGCTGTTGATCCGAAAAATGACACGATTACTTTACATGTCAGCAAAGGCAGTGACTCAGTAACTGTTCCTGATATTTCAGGTTATTCGCCAAAAGCTGCAGAAGACAGCATCAATAACGCTGGCCTTAAAATCAATGAACAAGGATTATCTGGCTCTGGCGATGGCCAAGTCGTTGAACGAACTAGCCCATCCGCTGGCAGCAAAGTTAAAAAAGGCGACTCTGTTACGGTTTATTATTCAAAAGCAAATGATTCAAAAAGCACCACTAGTGAAAGTAGTACGAGTAATTAAGACAAGAGGTTGGGACAGGAGTGTTTAGCTTCAAGAACCAAGTAGGTACTGTTTAACATCTATTTGCTTTTCAAATAGTGTTTCTCAGCAATAAGAAGAAGCTGCTCCTGTCTCGCCATTTATCTTAAGATTTAGGTCTAGGAAGGTAAGTCATTTCGACTTATGTCCTAGGCTCTTTTTAATTAATAGAATCGAGAGGCTCCCTTGATTTCTCTGCCACTATCCTGTATATTCGAAAGTAGTTAGGAGTGGTTTATCTGAAAGGTCAAATCAGAAAAGCGTTAAGCGGTTTTTATTATGTATACGCAGATGGAGAAACATATCAAACAAGAGCGCGAGGGAATTTTCGTAATCGAAAAATTACGCCACTCGTGGGAGATGAAGTGCTTTTTGAAAGCGATAATTTAACAGATGGTTATGTGTTGGAAATTTTACCAAGACGAAATGAATTAGTGCGCCCGCCTGTTGCAAATGTGGATCTAGGTGTGGTTGTCATGAGTATGGTTTCGCCAAATTTTTCGTTTAATTTGTTGGATCGTTTCTTAGTCAGCTTAGAGTATAAGGATATAGAACCAGTTATTTATTTAACGAAAGTTGATCTATTAGATGAGCCGCAACGTCAAGAAGTCACTGAAATTAAACAGATTTATGAAGCGTTAGGTTATGCGGTAATCGCTTCGGAAGACGTAGAAGCCACCAAAGAATTAGAACGCTTTTTCCCAGAACGGTTGACTGTTTTTATGGGACAATCAGGCGCTGGAAAATCAACATTGTTGAATCAAATTTCACCAGAATTACAACTAGCAACTGCGGAAATTTCCCAATCTTTAGGACGGGGCAAACATACGACCCGTCACGTGGAATTGATTCCGTTATACGACGGTTTGGTTGCTGATACACCAGGATTTAGTGCCATCGATTTCTTGGAGATGGAAGCAGTGGAATTACCAAAGCAATTTCCTGAATTTGTTGCCGCGGCCTCTCACTGTAAGTTTCGTGAATGTATGCACCACAAAGAACCTGGTTGTGAAGTGAAACGTCAAGTGGAAGCGGGAACCATTGCGACGAGTCGTTACGAAAATTATTTACAGTTTTTAATGGAAATCGAGAATCGACGACCTGTTTATAAGAAAAAATCATAGCAAATATAAAGGGAGCGAGCCAAATGAAACTAGCACCATCCATTTTAAGTGCCGATTTTGCCAATTTAGAAAGAGATATCCGTTTAGTAGAAGAATTAGGAGCAGATTATATTCATGTTGATGTCATGGACGGTCAATTTGTGCCCAACATTACCTTAGGACCGAATATCGTTTCAGCGATTCGTCCAGTGACAAAACTACCATTGGATGTTCATTTGATGATTGTACAACCTGAAAACTATATCAATGCCTTTGCGGAAGCCGGTGCGGATATTATTACTGTCCATCAAGAAGCAACACCCCATATTCATCGTGTCTTACAAATGATTAAAAATGCGGGTGTGAAAGCTGGCGTAACCATCAATCCTGGGACACCACTTTCGATGATCGAAAATGTATTAGATTTGGCAGATCAAGTCTTGGTAATGACTGTCAATCCAGGCTTTGGCGGACAATCATTTATTGAAAACTCACTAGAAAAAATTGCTCAATTAAAAGAATGGAAAGAAACAAAAGGATACACCTATGAAATTGAAGTCGATGGCGGGATTGTTCCTGAAACTGCCGCACGCTGCAAAGAAGCTGGTGCGGAAGTGTTCGTTGCAGGCTCCTACATTTATAATGCTGAAAATCCTCAAGAACGAATCGATGCACTGAGAGCAGTGCTAGACAAATGAGTCGTGTCTTACTGGTAGCTGGGGGCAATCCAAGTGATTGGCCAACCATTGAACCAGCTACGTATGATTATTTCGTAGGTATTGATCGCGGCTGTCTCCATTTATTAGAGGCCGATTTACCGTTACAATTAGCGGTGGGCGATTTTGATTCATTATCACGAGAAGAATACCATTTTGTCCAAGAAACTGCCGAAACACTCATCCAAGCACCTGCTGAAAAAGATGATACAGATACACAATTAGCGCTTCAAGAAGCTTTACAACGATTTCCACAAGCAGAGATGACGATTATCGGTGCGACAGGGGGCAGAATTGACCACTTATTAGCCAATCTTTGGTTACCCTTTGAACCACGATTTCAAGGCGTACTTCGCCAAATCCGTCTATGCGATCGTCAAAATAGCATCCAGTATTACGCCCCTGGTTCGTATATCGTACCAAAAGAGCCAGATAAAGAATATCTGGCCTACTGCTGTTTGACGCCTGTAGAAAACTTGACGCTACGACGCAGTAAATATTTATTAACCAATCAAGATGTTCCTTACCCAACATCGTATGCAAGTAATGAATTTATCGAAGAAGCCGCTGCTTTTTCCTTCGATGCAGGGATGATTGCGGTTATTCAAAGTAAAGACAAGTAAAAAGAGGTTGGACCTTCATCAATGCGATGAAGGTCCAGCCTCTTTTTTTATGCAATAAAAAAAGCCGAACAACGAACGTCCAGCTTTGCTTATTTAAGTTTATTAAACACGTTCGATTTTACCAGATTTCAAAGCACGAGTTGACACCCAAACTTTTTTAGGTTTACCATCGATTAATACGCGAACTTTTTGTAAGTTAGGTTTCACAGTGCGTTTTGTTGAGTTCATCGCATGTGAACGGTTATTACCACTTGAAGTCTTACGACCAGTGAAGTAACATACTTTTGCCATTTTAAGTTTCCTCCTTTGCCTTGATCTTGGAGCGATAATATTCAGCTCATACTAACTTAATTTATCATATTAGGCACTGATTTGCAAGAAGATTTTTTTCTATGATTTGACTTTAGCAATCAAAAAGAGTAAATTGAAATCTTGCTAGAATGTTCACTTAGAAGTGGAAGAATGAAAATATCTGACGAACTTCCTTTTAATTAAAGGCTGGATATGATAAAATGTTATGGAAGAAAATAGGGCGAATGTGCTCTTATAAGGAGGCTTTCATCAATGGCTGTAAAAATTCAAACACCCGCAGGTACCATTGAGATTACCAATGATGTGATCGCTACAGTAGTTGGCGGAGCTGCGACAGATATTTACGGAATTGTCGGAATGGCAAGCAAAAATCAAATTAAAGATAACTTAAACGATATTTTACGTCGTGAGAATTACTCACGTGGTGTCGTTGTTCGTCAAGAAGACAACGGAATCGCAGTGGATGTCTACACGATTGTTAGTTATGGTACAAAAATTTCTGAAGTTTCTCGTAACGTCCAAGAAAAAGTAAAATATAATCTTGAAACATTATTAGGTGTCACTGCGAATTCAGTTAACGTTTTTGTTCAAGGAGTTCGTGTATTACCGGATTAGAGGTAGTGTACTGTCAACGATGCAATTGCACAAGGAAGTCGTGTGTTGCCGTTAGCGGTAAATCTGAAGGAGGATTTTTTAGGTGAATGTAACAGAAATCAGCGCAGGTCAGTTCCAGGAAATGGTCCAGGCAGGTGCGACTCGTCTGCACACAAATGCAGAATATGTCAACTCATTAAACGTTTTCCCTGTACCCGATGGTGATACAGGAACAAATATGAACTTATCAATGACCAGTGGTGCAAAGGCTGTGGCCGATTCTCGCTCTGAAAAAGTAGGAGAATTAGCAGGTGCGTTATCCAAAGGGTTATTAATGGGTGCTCGTGGAAACTCTGGGGTTATTTTATCTCAATTATTCCGTGGCTTCTCAAAACAAATTCCTGAGGTTACAACATTAAATGCCAAAGACTTGGCCGCTGCCTTTACACATGGTGTAGAAACAGCGTATAAAGCAGTGATGAAACCCGTTGAAGGAACAATCTTAACTGTTTCTCGTGAAGCGGCGCGTTCTGGTGAACGTAAAGCGAAAGAAACAGATGACTGTATCGAAGTTATGACAGCTGTTGTAGCAGGTGCTAAACGTGCTTTAGCGAAAACACCTGATTTATTACCTGTCCTAAAAGAAGTCGGCGTTGTAGATAGTGGGGGTCAAGGACTACTATTTATCTATGAAGGATTTTTAGAAGCGCTTAGTGGTGAATTTTTACCAACTGAAACGTATGAACCAAGTCCTGCCGAAATGGACGAAATGGTTAATGCTGAACATCACCGTGGTGTTAGTGGTCACGTTGCGACAGAAGACATTAAATTTGGCTATTGTACAGAAATTATGGTTCGTATCGGCGAAGGCCCAACCGTGGACAGCGCTTTTGATTATGAAACATTCAGAAACTACTTAAATGAACTAGGCGATTCTCTATTAGTCGTTAACGATGACGAAATTATCAAAGTTCACGTACACACTGAGCATCCAGGTGAAGTGATGAACTACGGCCAAAAATTTGGTTCGTTAGTAAAAATAAAAGTAGACAATATGCGTTTACAACATGAAACGTTAGTTGAACGCGATGCTCAGCAAGAAGCGTTGACTGAAAAAGTTCGCGTACCGTTTGCTGTGATTGCTATTGCAGCCGGTGAAGGCGTTCAAGAATTATTCCGAAGTTTAGGTGCAAGCTACATTATTAGTGGTGGCCAAACAATGAACCCAAGTACGGAAGATATTTTAAAAGCAGTCAAAGAAGTGAATGCAGAGCAAGTCGTTATCTTACCAAATAACAAAAACATCTTTATGGCGGCTGATCAAGCAGCAGAAGTTGCCGATGTACCAGTAGCGGTTGTTCCATCTAAAACCATTTCTCAAGGAATGACAGCAATGTTAGCTTTCAATGATCAACAATCATTAGAAGAAAACAAAGCAAGTATGACGGAAATGTTAGACAGCGTTGTGAGTGGTCAAGTAACCACAGCTGTTCGTGACACAACCATTGATGACGTTGAAATTAAAAAAGATGACTTCTTAGGAATGATTGATGGTAAAATCGTCGTTTCTGAAGCAGATCGTTTTAATGCATCATTAGACACGTTGAACCGCATGATTGATGAAGACACTGAAATCGTGACAATTATTGTCGGCGAAGATGGTTCTGTTGAAGAAGCTGAAAAGCTAATCGCTATTTTAGTTTCTGAAAACGATGAACTAGAAACAGAACTTCATGAAGGTGGACAACCTGTATATCCATACTTATTCTCAGCAGAATAGGTTTTCGTGATGAAAAAATAAAAACGAATAGGCTGGTTCATTAGTTAGGGCTAATGAACCAGCCTATTTAATGAATGATCCATTTTTTTGCGTATATTAATGAGGAGGGGATTTTATGGACATCACAGATTTAGTCAGCGTATTGCCCGGTGTTGGCCCAAAACGTGCTGAAAATTTACAAGAACTGGGGATTGCTACAATTGAAGACTTATTGACGTATTATCCCTTCCGCTACGATGATATCCAAGAAAAGGATTTAAGCGAGATTCAGGATCAGGAAAAAGTTACGCTAAAAGGGCTAGTGGTTTCGGAAGCAGTCGTTAGTCGGTACGGTTATAAGAAGAGCCGGTTAACGTTTCGAATGATGCAAGAACATGCGGTCATTAATGTTTCCTTCTTCAATCAACCTTTTTTAAAAGACAAAGTAGTTCTTTCCGAAGAAATTGCTGTTTATGGCAAATGGGATGCCAAGAGAAAATCATTAAATGGCATGAAAATCTTAGCTTCTAAAGGAGACAATGAAGATTTCGCCCCCATTTATCATGTGAATAAAAAAGTCCGCCAAAGCACGTTGGTTCAGTTAATCCGCACTGCTTTTGAAGAGTATGGTTCACTGGTTGAAGAGATTTTACCGAATGATTTATTAGAAAAGTACCGCTTGATGCCTAGAAAAGAAGCAATGTGGGCGATGCATTTTCCCAGTAATCCAGAAGAAAGCCATCAAGCTAAACGACGAGTAGTCTTTGAAGAGTTTTTCCTTTTCCAACTTAAAATGCAAGGATTGAAGAAACAAGAAAAAGCGGAAAAAAATGGTTTAGCTATTCAATATGACGTGGAGCGCTTAAAAACGTTCACCCAAGGACTGCCTTTTGAATTGACAGGCGCCCAAAAAAAAGTGACCAATGAAATTTGTCGAGACTTGCGAAGTCCGAAGCATATGCAACGATTGCTTCAAGGTGACGTGGGGAGTGGGAAAACGGTAGTGGCTGCGATTGCGCTATACGCCACCATGACCGCTGGCTTTCAAGGAGCGTTGATGGTTCCGACTGAAATTTTAGCGCAGCAACACATGGAAAGCTTACAGCAGTTGTTTGATCCATTAGAAGTTCGAACGGCCTTATTAACAGGTTCCACCAAAACGAAAGAACGTCGTCTAATTCTCGAAGAACTGGCCAATGGCGAGATTGACATTGTGGTAGGGACCCATGCTTTGATACAACAAGATGTCAGTTTCCATCAATTAGGTTTGGTAATCACCGATGAGCAACATCGTTTTGGTGTGAACCAGAGAAAAATATTAAGAGAAAAAGGCTTAAAACCAGATGTTTTATTTATGACGGCCACTCCGATTCCTCGAACGCTGGCCATTACAGCCTATGGCGAAATGGATGTATCAATCATCGATGAAATGCCAGCTGGACGGATTCCAATCGAAACACGTTGGATTCGGCCGCCGCAGTTAGATACTGTTTTAGAATGGATGGAAAAAGAGCTAGCTCGAGGACATCAGGCCTATATTATTTGTCCCTTGATTGAAGAATCAGAAGCCTTAGATGTGAAAAACGCAACAGAAATTTTTGAACATATGCAAAGCTTTTATTCCCCAAGATATCAAGTGGGATTACTACATGGTAAAATGAAAAATCAAGAAAAAGATGACATTATGCAGGAGTTCAAAGACAATCAGCTGCAATTATTGGTTTCTACCACCGTTATTGAAGTTGGCGTGAATGTACCAAATGCCACGGTGATGTTAATTATGGATGCGGACCGGTTTGGGTTAGCACAGTTACATCAGTTACGGGGCCGTGTTGGGCGTGGCTCCAGTGCTTCTTATTGTATTTTAGTAGCCAATCCGAAAAATGAAATGGGCGTTGAGCGTATGAAAATCATGACAGAAACCACCAATGGTTTTGTCTTGAGTGAGCGTGATTTGGAACTTCGCGGACCTGGGGAAGTGTTCGGTGCACGGCAATCAGGGGTGCCTCAATTTGCGGTAGGAGATATCGTGACGGACTTTAACATTTTAGAAGTTGCGCGCCAAGAAGCAAGTGCCCTATGGAAAGTGAAAGAGTGGTGGCAATATCCTGCTTATCAAGGCTTAGCCAATCGAGTGAAACCCCAAGATGAGGCGGCCCAATTTTTCGATTAGAAGAGGTAATTTTTGAAGCCAGAAAGTAAAAGCCAATGCGTATTTCTTTGAAAAAAATATGTTATACTTGTTAGGAAACAAAAAAGTAGGAGGGAATCACTTATGAAAATTGCTGTAGATGCAATGGGTGGAGATAACGCCCCACAAGCAATTGTTGAAGGGGTTATGCTAGCCAAACAAGACTTCCCAGACATTGAATTTCAATTATATGGAAAAGAAGCCGAAATAAAAAAATACATCACCGATGAAAAAAACATTACGATTATTCATACCGATGAAAAAATTGCTAGTGACGATGAGCCAGTTAAAGCAATCCGTCGTAAGAAAACTGCTTCCATGGTTTTAGCAGCGCAAGCAGTTAAAAATGGGGAAGCCGATGCGATTTTTTCTGCAGGCAACACCGGAGCGCTATTAGCAGCGGGTCTGTTCATTGTCGGCCGCATCAAAAATGTGGAACGTCCCGGTTTGATGTCAACTTTACCTGTCATGGGAGAACCAGACAAAGGGTTTGACATGTTAGATTTAGGAGCCAATGCAGACAATAAACCAGAACATTTGGTTCAGTATGCCGTTTTAGGTTCATTCTATGCTGAAAAAGTTCGGAACGTTCAGAATCCTCGTGTCGGTCTATTAAATAACGGAACTGAGGAAACAAAGGGCAGTGAATTAACGAAAAAAGCCTTCGAATTGTTAGCAGCAGATGAAACGATTAATTTTGTCGGAAACGTTGAAGCACGAGAATTATTAAATGGCGTAGCTGACGTGGTGGTGACAGATGGCTTCACAGGAAATGCCGTTTTAAAATCCATCGAAGGCACAGCTATGAACATGATGAGCTTGCTGAAAACAGCGATTCTTTCTGAAGGTGTCAAAGGAAAAATGGGCGCCTTATTATTAAAGAATGCGTTGCGTGGCATGAAAGACGAAATGGACTACTCAAAACATGGGGGAGCGGTTTTATTTGGCTTAAAAGCGCCAGTCATTAAAACGCATGGGGCCACGGGGCCTGATGCCGTCCGCTACACCATTCGTCAAATTCATACAATGTTAGAAACCCAAGTTGTCCCACAATTAGTGGAATATTATGAAGGCAAAGCAGAGTAATTTGCAATTGTCTTGACATCAGTTTGTTACTCAAATGAAAAAAAGATGGACAAATACCCAAATTGTGAGTACAATGTATCTTAGCGTTTTAGTAAAAGAAAGAACCTTTTTTCAAAAGCAGTGGAGGTGAATACAGTTGACTCGTGAAGAAGTACTTCAAAAAGTAGCGAAGATTATCTCAAACCACTTTGATATTGAAGCGGATCAAGTAACAGATCAATTAAACATTAAAGATGATTTGAACGCTGACTCAATTAGCGTAATGGAGTTTGTTTTAGAACTTGAAGATGAATTTGGAACAGAGATTTCAGATGAAGATGCAGAAAAAATTGAAACAGTTGGTGCCGCTGTAGATTATATTGTGAGTAATTCATAAAAAATAATAAGACAAAGTCGATTGACATTCGTGTTGATCGACTTTTTTTGCGTACATAATGGTTATTTTATTAAGCAATAAGGCTATTTTTACACATATTTTTGTAAAAAAAATCATACATGTAAAAAAATAACTGCGAAAAAAGTTATTTTATCTTGCTTTTTATGGAATAATTCTATAAAATTATGAAAAAACAATGAGCTGTAAATTAACATTGATAAAAATTAGAAAGTGCTATCATTAAATATTAGTTAATTTATATAATGTTTTTGAAAGGACGTAAGGGGTGCGTATGGATGCAAGGAAATGAACAATTACTAGAGGTTTCAGGATTAGAAACAGCATTTAGAATCAAAGATGATTATTATAATGCCGTCGATGATGTTTCATTTGAATTGAAGAAAAATGAGATTCTGGCAATCGTCGGAGAATCTGGTTGTGGAAAAAGTACCTTAGCAACAACGATTATGGGCTTACATGATCCCAATCATACCAAAATTACTGGGGAAATTTTATACAACAATTTAAACTTAACTACGTTTAATGAAACATTGTACAACAAAGTCAGAGGAAACGATATTGGGATGATTTTCCAAGATCCGTTGTCTGCACTGAATCCGCTCATGCGAATTGAAGACCAAATTAAAGAAAGTCTCACGTATCATACCAAAATGACCGCACAACAAAAACAAGCACGGGCCATTGAACTGTTAGATCAAGTGGGGATTCCCAACCCAGAGCGTGTCGGGAAACAGTATCCTCATGAATTGTCTGGCGGCATGCGCCAACGGGTGATTATTGCCATTGCAATCGCGTGTAAACCACCGATTTTAATTGCAGATGAACCCACAACGGCCTTAGACGTTACCATTCAGGCACAAATTCTCGATTTGTTAAAAGATTTACAAGAAGAAACAGGGAGCGGCATTATTTTAATTACCCATGACTTAGGTGTAGTTGCGGAAATGGCTGATCGTGTAGCGGTTATGTATGCGGGTCAGTTTGTAGAAGTAGCCACTGCTGAAGAATTGTTTAGTCATCCGAAACATCCATATACACGTTCCTTACTTCAGTCCATTCCCCAAGAGAATTCAGATGAAGAAGAACTTCATGTGATTGAAGGGATTGTTCCTTCGTTAACCAAATTACCTAGAAAAGGTTGTCGGTTTGCTCCACGAATTCCTTGGATTGATGCATCGGAACATGAAGAAAATCCAACATTACATGAAGTTGCACCGAATCATTATGTTCGTTGTACATGTTATAAACATTTTCATTTTAGAGACGGGGAAGGGGAAGCGTAATGACAGAAATTATTCAAATTAAAGATTTAAAAGTTCATTATCCAATTCGCAGCGGCTTCTTCAATCGAATCACTGATCATGTTTTGGCGGTTGATGGTGTGGATTTCATGATTGAACAAGGTAAAACGTATGGGTTAGTTGGTGAATCGGGTTCTGGAAAATCAACGACAGGAAAAGCAATTATTGGTTTAGAAAAAATTACAAATGGTGAAATTATTTATCAAGGACAAGATGTAACCAAGCCGCGAAGTCGAAAAGCGATCGGATACAACAAAGATGTCCAAATGATTTTCCAAGATTCGATGTCAAGTTTAAACCCTAAAAAACGAGTACTAGATATTATCGCCGAACCAATTCGAAATTTTGAACGGTTAAGTGACCAAGAAGAAAAGAAAAAAGTCAAAAGTTTGTTGGATATTGTGGGGATGCCAGAAGATGCGTTGTACAAATATCCTCATGAATTTTCTGGTGGACAACGCCAACGTTTAGGCGTCGCCCGAGCGGTGGCTACTAGCCCCAAATTAATTATTGCAGATGAACCTGTTTCAGCACTGGACTTATCTGTGCAAGCACAGGTATTGAACTTTATGAAAAACATTCAACAGGAATATGGGTTAAGTTACTTATTTATTTCCCATGATTTGGGCGTAGTTAAACATATGTGTGACAACATTGCCATTATGTACAAAGGCCGTTTTGTAGAAATCGGTACACGCCAAGATATTTACACTAATCCACAACACATTTATACCAAACGCTTACTTTCAGCAATTCCTAAAATTGACGTAGCGAACCGAGAAGCTCACAAAGAAGAACGAAGAAGAGTTGAGCAAGAGTATCGGGAAAATCATAAAGACTATTATGATGAAAATGGGCGGGTTTATAACTTACATGCGATTAGTCCAACCCACCAAGTAGCGTTAAAAAATGGAGGTGCTGAATAATGTGGAAAACAATTTTACGCCGTTTGTTATTGATGATTCCGCAAGTGATTATTTTAAGTGTCTTGATTTTCCTGTTGGCTAAAATGATGCCAGGTGATCCGTTTACAGGATTGATTAATCCGAACCAAGACCCGAAAGTGATTGAAGCCATGCGCGAAGCTGCCGGGTTAAATGATCCTTGGTACGAACAATATTTCCGTTGGATTGGCAATGCCTTACATGGAGATTTTGGGCATAGTTTTATCTTTAAATTACCTGTATCCACGCTCATTGCTGGTCGGGTAGGGAATACGATTGCATTGGCTGCTGTATCAGTCATAATCACGTATTTAATCGCCATTCCTTTCGGTTTAATTGCTGGCCGTTACCAAAATTCATGGTTTGACAAAATGGTGGTTATCTATAACTTCTTCAGTTTTGCCGTGCCATTATTCATCTTTGCCTTGATTATGCTCTTTATTTTTGGGTATCGCTTAGACTGGTTCCCAACGAGTGGAACCGTGACTGTTGGTTTGGCTGAGGGAACGTGGCCGTATTATTTAGATAAACTGAAGCATTTAATTTTACCAGGGGTCACTCAAGCGTTGCTAGGGACAGCGGTCACTATTCAATATTTGCGCAGTGAAGTGATTGATGTTAAAAACATGGACTTTGTTCGTACTGCTCGTTCAAAAGGAGTGCCAACGAATAAAATTTTTAATCGACACATTTTTAGAAATGCAGCATTACCAATTGCCTCTCAATTAGGTTATGAAATTACTGCTTTGATTGCCGGATCAGTCGTTATTGAAAAGATTTTTGCTTTCCCAGGAATTGGAAAATTATTTATTGATAGTATCATTCAACGTGACTATTCCGTTATTACCGCTCTCGTGTTGATTTTGGGATTGGCAACCCTTATCGGAACCTTAATTTCTGATATTGTAATGAGTATTGTTGATCCAAGAATTCGAATTCAGTAGAAAAAACACGAAGAAAGGGTGATAAAAATGGAATTGACAGAAGAAAAAAGAGAAGAAGTCTTACAAGAAAGTATTCCACCAATGGGCTTTCGGATGATTGCGCGAGAATTCGTCAAAGAAAAAATGGCGATGTTTTCTTTAATCCTTTTGGTCATTATCTTATTAGCCGTTTTTATCGGTTCGTTAGTGTTAGACCAAAGTGCCGTTATGCATGTAAGTATTTTAGATAAATATGCGGAACCAGGTACCGTTACAATGAATGGCACCAAGTTCATTTTAGGTGCCGATGAAGGGGGTCGTGATGTTTTAGGACAATTGATTATCGGGGCTAGGAACTCGATTTTAATCGGTTTTGCCATTACGATTATTACGTCTATTATCGGGGTCGGTTTAGGGATTATTTCCGGTTATTATGGAGGTATGATTGATAATATTTTGATGCGTATCGTGGATTTTATTATGATTTTGCCAATTATGTTAATTATTATTGTGTTCGTTTCCGTGATTCCTAAATATAGTATCTGGTCCTTTATTTGGATTATGTGTGCGTTTTATTGGGTTGGAAAAGCGCGGTTGTTCCGCAGTAAAACGTTATCTGAAGGGCGCCGAGATTACGTTAGTGCCTCTAAGACAATGGGAACAAGCGATTTTAAAATTATGTTTCGAGAAATTATGCCGAATTTAAGTTCATTAATTATTACGAACTTAACGATTAATTTCGCGGCCAATATCGGGATCGAAACAACGTTAACTTTCTTAGGCTTCGGGTTACCACAAAGTGTCCCAAGTTTAGGAACCTTAATTGGCTACGCCAGCAGTGGGGATGTATTAGTCAATAAACAATGGGTTTGGTTACCTGCATCAATTCTAATTTTAGTCTTGATGTTAAGTATAAACTATGTTGGACAAGCATTTAAGCGCTCAGCAGATGCACGACAACGATTAGGCTAATTAGCCAAAAAATGAGGGAGGAAAAGAGATGAACAAGAAACGGATTTTAGGTGCAATCACGTTAGCTTCTGTGTTAGTATTCGGGTTAGCTGCATGTGGTGGCGGCAATAAAGGCGGGGGCAATAAAGCAACGGAAACAGAAGACATTTCAAAAATGCCAATCGCTGTTAAAAATGATAAAAAAGCAATTGATGGCGGGACATTAGATGTCGCTGTAGTTATGGATACACAATTCCAAGGACTTTTCCAGCAAGAATTTTATCAAGACAACTATGATGCACAATACATGCTTCCAACGGTACAGCCATTATTTAACAATGATGCAGACTTTAAGATTGTCGATGGGGGTCCTGCGGATCTGAAATTAGATGAAGATGCCAATACAGCAACCATTAAATTACGTGACAATTTGAAATGGTCTGACGGTAAAGATGTGACGGCAGATGACGTGATTTTCTCTTATGAAGTCATTGGTCATAAAGACTATACAGGGATTCGTTATGATGATAACTTTACGAATATTGTTGGCATGGAAGACTACCATGCTGGTAAATCGCCAACCATTTCTGGCATAGAAAAAGTCAATGATAAAGAAGTTAAAATCACTTATAAAGAAGTTCACCCAGGAATGCAACAATTAGGTGGCGGTGTTTGGGGCTCAGTTTTACCAAAACATGCCTTTGAAGGAATTGCTGTTAAAGACATGGAATCAAGCGATGCAGTTCGTAAAAACCCTGTAACTATTGGACCATACTACATGAGTAATATTGTGACAGGTGAATCTGTTGAATACCTACCAAATGAGTATTACTACGGTGGCAAACCTAAATTAGATAAATTAGTGTTCAAATCTGTTCCTTCTGCGAGCATTGTAGAAGCGATGAAAGCGAAACAATACGATATTGCATTATCAATGCCAACAGATACGTATCCAACATACAAAGATACTGAAGGGTATCAAATCTTAGGACGTCCCGAACAAGCCTACACGTATATTGGCTTTAAAATGGGTACGTTTGACAAAGAAACCAATACAGTGAAATACAATCCAAAAGCTAAAATGGCAGATAAAAGCTTACGTCAAGCCATGGGCTATGCAATTGACAATGATGCAGTCGGCCAAAAATTCTACAACGGCTTACGAACAGGGGCAACAACGTTAATTCCACCAGTCTTCAAGAGCTTGCATGATAGCGAAGCGAAAGGCTATACGCTTGATTTAGACAAAGCGAAAAAATTATTAGACGATGCTGGTTATAAAGACGTAGACGGCGATGGCATTCGCGAAGATAAAGAAGGCAAACCACTAGAAATCAAGTTTGCTTCAATGTCAGGCGGCGAAACTGCACAACCACTTGCTGATTACTATGTCCAACAATGGAAAGAAATTGGCTTAAACGTAACGTATACAACAGGACGCTTAATTGATTTCCAAGCATTCTATGATAAATTGAAAAATGATGACCCAGAAGTAGATATCTATCAAGGCGCGTGGGGCACAGGTTCAGATCCTTCACCAACCGGCTTATATGGTCCAAACTCAGCCTTTAACTATACACGTTTTGAGTCAGAAGAAAATACTAAATTACTTGATGCGATTGATTCAAAAGCATCATTTGATGAAGAAAAACGTAAAAAAGCCTTCTACGATTGGCAAGAGTATGCCATTGATGAAGCGTTTGTAATCCCAACGCTTTACAGAAATGAAGTCTTGCCTGTCAACGACCGTGTAGTTGACTTTACTTGGGCAGTTGATACGAAAGATAATCCATGGGCAACGGTGGGTGTCACTGCGGAAAAACGTTAAACAACGTTCCGCTGATTTAATAGAGATAGAACGAGGTCGGGACAGAAGTGTTTAACTCCGAGAAATAAGGAGGAGTTGCTTCTGTTCTCGCCATTTATCAGTTTTTGAGCGTGGCGCAAAAATCCAAAGTGATTTTTGTCCCACGCTCTTTCTATCTCTTACGTAAACAAACGCTTTTATCTCAATCATAGCTCTATTTATTTATTTTTTTCTAAAAAATAATGAGAACACAGTGAATAACAGGCTTTTTCTGAATAGAACCATTTAAAAAAAGTGAAAAAAAAAGTATAATGAAACAAGGTGTAAATAAATGTAAAGGAATGTGGAGAATGGACAATCAGTTAACAACAGAGTTAAAAGAACGTTACGGCATTGTTTTCCATGATGTCAATCTATTAGAGCAAGCTTTTACTCATTCATCCTATGTGAATGAGCATCGCTATTTAAAATTATCCGATAATGAACGTCTTGAATTTTTAGGAGATGCAGTTTTAGAATTAATTGTTTCACAATATTTGTATTTAAAATTCCCAGAACTTCCAGAAGGAAAATTAACGAAGATGCGCGCAGCCATCGTTCGGGAAGATAGTTTAGCCAAATTTGCGAAAGAATGTCACTTCGACAACTACATTTTATTAGGTAAAGGAGAAGAAGCATCGGGCGGACGAACACGTGCATCATTATTATGTGACTTATTTGAAGCCTTTTTAGGTGCCCTCTACTTAGACCAAAAAGTTGGCGCAGCCAAGAAATTTATTGAAGACGTTATTTTTCCGAAAATTGATGCCGGTGCTTTTTCACATGAGATGGATCACAAAACACAATTACAAGAAGTTTTACAACGCAAAGGCGATGTTTCAATTGAATATCGCTTAATTAAAGAAGAAGGCCCTGCTCATGACCGCACCTTTTTCACTGAAGTTTACATGAATGGTGAACTCATTGGGTTAGGCCAAGGAAAATCGAAGAAGTTAGCTGAACAGGATGCCGCTGAGCGGGCACTGAAAAGTATTCCTCAGTAAGGCTGGAAGGAGCAATATTCGTGTATTTAAAACGAATTGAAATTACAGGATTTAAATCATTTGCAGATAAAACCATTATTGAATTTGAAGATGATGTGACAGCAGTGGTTGGTCCGAATGGAAGTGGGAAAAGTAATATCACGGAAGCCGTTCGCTGGGTATTAGGTGAACAATCTGCGAAAAACCTTCGCGGTGGCAAAATGAACGACATTATCTTTGCCGGTTCGGAAGGTCGTAAGCCGCTAAATATTGCGGAAGTTACCGTGACGTTAGACAACAGCGACCATTATTTAGCATTGGATTATAGTGAGATTAGTGTCACCCGTCGTTTAAAACGAACGGGCGAAAGTGACTTTTTTATTAATAAACAAGCGTGCCGTTTAAAAGATATTCAAGATTTATTTATGGATTCAGGGTTAGGCAAAGAATCTTTTTCAATTATTTCACAAGGAAAAGTTGAAGCGATTTTTAATAGTAAACCTGAAGACCGTCGTGGGATCTTTGAAGAAGCAGCGGGCGTTTTAAAATACAAACAACGAAAGAAAAAAGCTGAACAAAAGCTTTTCGAAACCGAGGACAACTTAAGCCGTGTCCAAGATATCATTTACGAGTTGGAAGACCAATTAGTTCCTCTAGCCGCCCAAGCAGATGCGGCTAAAAAGTATTTAGCTTTGAAAGAAGAACTTACCGAAATTGATGTCAATTTAACTGTGACCGAAATTCAAGAAGCAAAAGCTATTTGGGAAACGAAAACGCAAGAATTAACAGCCATTGAAGAAAAGTTAGCTGGCGCAAGTAAGCAAGTCCATGACCTAGAAGGCAAATTGGTACGTTTACGAAGCAAGCGCAATCGTTTAGATGAACAAATTGAAACGGAACAACAACAATTATTACAAGTGACAGAAGCGTTGAAACAAGCAGAAGGACAAAAAAATGTTTTAATTGAACGTTCCAAACACACCTCCCAAACGGCAAGCGAATACGAAGAGACGTTGGCAGAAACGGCCGAAAAAATTGTTCGTTATCGAGAAGAATTGCAGACGCTGGAAACAGCAATCGCAGAAAAAACGGCACAACGTCAGACGTTAAAAGAAGCATTGGCTTTGGCAACGAAAGATGTGGAAAAATATAGTAAGTCTTCTAAAGAATTAATGGAAGAATTGCGCAGTCAGTATGTGGAAGTCATGCAAGAACAAGCCAATACAGCCAATGACTTAAAATATTTAGAACGACAATATCAACAAGAAACAGCTAAAAATCAACAATCGCTAGCAAAACACGAAGCGCTAGAAGAACAGATGGTTGAAGCTCTTGCAATGAAAGAAACGCTAGAAAAAGAGCAAAAAGTTGCAAAACAAGGCTTACAAGAACAGTTGGAAGAATACACTGCGTTGAAAGCAACGCTTGAAGCCAAACGTGAACGATTAGCACAGCGTCAAAATGATATGTACCAAGCGATGAATCAAGTGCAACAAGCGAAGGCACGCCAAAAAAGTTTGCAAGAAATTCAAGAAAATTACGCTGGCTTCTATCAAGGCGTGAAAGCTGTATTGCGTCACAAAAACCAATTAACTGGGATTGTTGGCGCAGTGGCTGAGTTAATTGAAGTGCCTAAAGAATATACGTTGGCGATTGAAACGGCCTTAGGTGGTGCGGCGCAACATATTGTTGTGGAAAATGAGAAAGATGGTCGTGCAGGCATTACCTTCTTAAAACAACAACACAGTGGCCGAGCAACCTTTTTACCATTGACTACCATTAAGCCGCGCTCTGTATCGTCGATGGTTCAGAATCGTTTGGCTGGTGCACCGGGCTTCGTGGGGATTGCCAGTGAATTAGTTCGTTATCCAGAACAAGTACAAGCCGTTATTCAAAATCTCTTAGGCGTCACGATTTTAGCGGCAGATTTAACGAGTGCCAACCAGTTAGCAAAATTAGTCAATTACCAATATCGCGTTGTCTCATTGGAAGGCGATGTGATGAATCCTGGCGGTTCGATGACTGGGGGAGCCAATAAACGTGGCAACCAAGGAAGCCTATTTTCACAAGCGCAAGAACTTCAAACAATTACTGAACAAATGACTCAATTAGAAACACAACTAAGAAGTGTGGAACAAGAAGTCCAAGCGCTCTCGCAAGAAGTGAAAACAGCCACGGAACGTGCAGAAATGTTGCGCTCTGCTGGTGAACAAAATCGTTTAAAACAACAAGAAATTGATAATAAATTAGCCAATCAAACAGAAACGATTACTCGTTTAACAAAAGAAAAACGTTTGTTTGAATATGAATCACGGGAATTGCATCAATTCTTAACCGAATATCAAACGAAAAAAGCCAAATTGACAGAGCAACAAGCAAACTTAACGGCAACGAAAGAACGTTTAGATGCTGAAATGAAACAAGTGGAACAAGAAGCTAGCCAAATGGAAACCTTTAAAGCCCAAGCGCAAGAACGCTTGACGACAGTTCAAGCAGAACAAGCAGTAGCGGCGGAACAATGTGCCCATTTTGCTCGTCAAAAACAAGACAAACAAGAACAATTGGACGAATTGTTGATTCGAGAAACGGCCATCCGTCAACAGCTACAACAATTAAGTAGCCATTCTAGCGATCACCAGTTAACCGAAGAAGGCTTAGCGGCACAAGTCGCGCAATTAGCGGAGAAACAAACAGCGTTGCAAACGTCTTTACAAACGGCACGCAGTCAACGACAAGCGTTGCAAGAAGAAGTAGACGAGTTAGATACAAAATTAGCGGAAGAAAACAAACGCCAACAACAGTATTTAGCAGATAAAACACAAATTGAAGTCCTAAAAAATCGTGCAGAAATGCAATTAGATAGCTCATTAAGTTACTTACAGGAAGAATACAGCTTAACCTTTGAAGCTGCCTATGAAGCGTATTTCCCAATCGATGATTTGGCGCAAGCGCAACAAACAGTGAAGCGCCTAAAACAAGAAATTGAGCGGTTAGGACCTGTTAACTTAAGTGCCATCGAGCAATTTGAACAAGTCGATGAACGCCATCAATTTTTAGTCAGTCAACGAGATGATTTATTAAATGCGAAAGAACAATTATTTGAAACCATGGATGAAATGGACCAAGAAGTGAAAGAACGGTTTAAAGAAGTCTTTGAAGCAATTCGTGGCCAGTTCAAAGTGGTATTTCCTAATATGTTTGGTGGCGGACGGGCAGAACTGGTGCTAACCAATCCAGAGGATCTCTTGAATACAGGGATTGAGATTGAGGCGCAACCACCAGGGAAAAAATTACAACATTTAAGCTTGTTGTCTGGAGGCGAACGGGCATTAACGGCGATCGCGTTACTCTTTTCAATTATTCGTGTTCGACCAGTTCCGTTCTGTATTTTAGATGAAGTAGAAGCAGCTTTAGATGAAGCCAACGTTGCTCGTTTTGGCCATTATTTAAGCGAATTTGAAGATGGCACACAGTTTATTGTGGTGACGCATCGTAAAGGGACAATGGAAGCCGCAGATGTTTTATATGGCGTGACTATGCAAGAATCTGGGGTTTCAAAAATCGTTTCAGTTCGCTTGGAAGAGGTCAAAGAAGGTGGCGCAATTGAAAAAAGCAATTAGCCAGAAGCAAGGAGGAGCGAACGTTTGATAAAATTAGTTGCTATTGATTTAGATGGAACATTATTAAATAGCCAAAAAGAGATTTCTTTACGGAATAAACAAGCACTGATGGCTGCGAAACAAGCAGGCGTGAAAGTTGTTATCTGCACAGGTCGACCTTTGGCAGCTATTGGTCCTTACTTAGAAGAATTAGGTTTACAAGAGGAAGGCGATTATAGCATTACTTTTAACGGCGGGTTGGTTCAAAAAAATGATACAGGGGCCATTATTGAGAAAACATTGATGCCCTTGGAAGCGATTCATGAGCTGTACCAATTAGCAACCACACTCAACATGCCGTTTGATGTCTTATCTGATGAGGTCGTGATGCAACTGCCTTCTGCACCTAATTATCCTTCAATTTATAGTTCTCTAAACAAATTATTAACCTTTGAGTCCTACAAATTAGAAGAGTTAACCCCGAATCGAATTTATAACAAAGTTGTTGTTGCGATTGATGAAGCGTATTTAAATGAACGCATCAAGGAAATTCCAGCCTCTTTTTATGAGCGTTTTGAAATTATTAAAACGCGAAATAACTTATTAGAATTTATGCCAAAAGGGATTACGAAAGCCTATGGTATTTCCTTGTTAGCCAAAGATTTAGGAATCCATGCAGAAGAAATCATGACCTTAGGGGACGAAGAAAATGATTTACCGATGATCGAATACGCTGGCTTAGGTGTCGCCATGGCAAATGCGATTCCATTAGTTAAAGAAGCCGCAGATGTCGTTACAGACACGAATGACCAAGATGGTGTTGCCAAAGCGGTCGAAAAATATATTTTAACGCCGTTGGAAGGAGGCCAATAAGAATGGGATTTTTTGATAAAATTAAAAAAGCTTTTTCCGCTGAGAAAAAGGAAGAAGAAAAACAAGAGATAATTGAAGAAACAGTAGACGAAACACCTAGTGATGAATCAGCGCCTGCTGAATCAAAAGAAACCGCAGCAGAAGAGGCGCAAACAATGCCAGAAACGACAGCGGAAGAAGTCACAGAAACAGCCGATTTAACAGATAACGCTGAAATGGAAAAATTAGCTGGCGTAGAAGAAGCATTAGAAGAAGAGCCAGAAGAAATCCTGACAGAGGAAACACAAGAAGTTGTTGTGGAAGCGCCTGAGGAAGAAAGTAGTGTCGTAACTCCGTTGGCAGAACCAACAGACACGCAGGTTTCAGAAGAAATTGAAGAGTCAAAAGAAGAGCAGGTCCAAGAAAAATATGAAAAAGGCTTGGAAAAAACGCGTAAAACATTTGGTCAACGGTTGAACGAATTGTTTGCTAATTTCCGGAGAGTTGATGAAGATTTCTTTGAAGAATTAGAAGAAACGTTAATTGGTGCAGACGTAGGCTTTGATACATCCTTAAAAATTACAGAAGCCTTACGACAAGAAGTGAAACTGCGAAACGTGAAAAAACCAGCTCAAGTTCAAAATACCATCATTGAAAAAATGGTTGATTTGTATGAAGAAGCAGGAATTAATGAAAATAATGCGATTAACTTACAGCCAAATGGCTTAACCGTGATTTTATTTGTTGGTGTTAATGGAGTTGGTAAAACAACCAGCATTGGTAAATTAGCCCATCAATACAAGTTGGAAGGAAAGAAAGTTTTAATGGCCGCTGCCGATACGTTCCGAGCGGGCGCCATCGATCAATTAGTTGTTTGGGGTGAACGGGCTGGCGTTGAAGTTGTGCGTGGGAATGCTGGCGGTGATCCAGCAGCGGTCGTTTTCGATGCAGTGGAACGTGCCAAGGCAGAACAGGCCGATGTTTTGCTAGTGGATACAGCAGGTCGTTTACAAAATAAAGTCAACTTAATGAAAGAATTAGAAAAAATCAAACGAGTCATCCAACGAGAAATTCCAGATGCGCCTCACGAAGTTCTCTTAGTCGTGGACGCAACTACTGGGCAAAATGCGATGACACAAGCCAAACA
The DNA here is from genome assembly GCF_050534975.1 of Enterococcus sp. DIV2384. NCBI lineage: Bacteria > Bacillati > Bacillota > Bacilli > Lactobacillales > Enterococcaceae > Enterococcus > Enterococcus sp. DIV2384. Next base: position 2,511,280 of record NZ_CP172905.1, on the reverse strand, counting down.
GTTCAAAGAAACAACCGATGTCACTGGTTTAGTTTTAACCAAACTAGACGGAACAGCCAAAGGTGGTATTGTCATTGCTATTCGGAATGAATTACACTTGCCAGTGAAATTAGTTGGTCTAGGTGAAGGCATTAACGATTTAGAACCATTTAATGCCAACGATTTCGCAATGGGCTTATTTAAAGGCTTATTAAAAGATGTTTAGTTGTAGAAAATAAACAGGTTTGGGAAGAACGTGGGACAGGAGCCTGGGACAAAAATCACTTTGGATTTTTGTCCCAGGCTCAAAACCTGATAAACGGCGGGAACAGAACCAACTCCTTCGGAAATAAGTCGAAATTCTCCAAAAATTAAAGAGCAATTTTCGGAAATTTCTTCTTATTTCTCGGAGCTAAACGGTTCTGTCCCGACCTCCTGTCCCGCCGTTTATTTTAGGATTGGGACGGATGTTCTAAGTTCTTCCTAAATTGTTTCTGAAAAAATGAAGGAGTGAGGGAGAAGATGACAGAACAAATGTGGATTGAGAAGTTAGGATTAGAAGCGCATCCTGAGGGCGGTTATTTTAAACAAACCAATAAAAGTGAACAATTGATTCCGACCAAACGAGGCGAACGGGCGTTGCATACAGCGATTTTGTTTCTATTAAATACAGAAAGTCCGTCACATTTTCATCGTTTAAAAGCGGATGAATTATGGTTTTTTCACGATGGTCAGCCGTTAACCGTTCACTGTATTTTTCCTGATGGAACGTATCAAGCTGTTCAGTTAGGGAAAGACTTAGTTCAAGGACAACAGCTTTCGTTCTCAGTTCCTGCCGGCACAATCTTTGGCTCTACAGTAGCGGCAGGATTTGCGTTAGTCAGTTGTGTGGTTACACCAGGCTTTGAGTTTGAAGACTTCGAGTTATTTACTCAAGCGGAATTGTTAAACGATTATCCACAACATAGTGAAATCATTCAGCACTTGGCTTATCGAGAATTACCTTAAGAAAACGTTTTAGTAACATTTCTTTTATGAATATGCTAGTATAAATCAAACAAGCTTGTTGATTTTGTCGCAACGCACAGTTAGCTGTCGTAGATGATTAAAAGAAAGGGATGAATCACATGGGCACAATGGTTTTTGTTAACTTCCCAGTAGCGGATGTCCAACGTTCTACAGCCTTTTATGAAAAACTTGGATTCAAAAAGAACGAGGAATTTTCAACAGAGGAAGCTAGTTCGATGATGTGGGATGATCAATTTTGGATTATGTTGTTGAACCATGACTTTTATGGAAAATTTATCCAAGAAAAGCAAATTATTGATGCGCAAACAACCAGTGGGGCATTAATTTCCTTTAGTTTAGAGAGTGCCGAAGCCGTAAAACAGTTTGGCGAAACCGCCAAAGCTAACGGAGGCAACTGCTACCGAGTTGATATGGGAATACCAGAAGAGCAAATGTATGGCTTAGAAGTGCAAGATTTGGATGGCAATAGCTTAGAACCTGTCTGGATGAAGATGTAAAAAGAGCCGCAAAATCTCTACAGATTTTGCGGCTCTTTTCCTACAAAAAACTATTGTAAATTATTGGCATTAGTTGCTTCAACACCATAAGAATCAGCTACTTTTTTCAAGCTAAATCCTTTTCCGTAGACTTCACTCGCACTCATTGAAATCAAAAAAGCTTCTTCATCAATATCAAGAATGGCTTCTTTTAAGCGGGGAAAATCTTTTTCACGAATGACAGTCATTAAGAGCATGCCTTTCGCGCTTCGATAACCGCCTTCGATTGGCACCAAGGTCACACCTTTATCTAGTTCACGTAATAAGCGTTCTTGAATAGCGACATATTTTGGTGAAATAATCATCACATTCTTCGAGCGAACCAGACCAACTTGAATCATGTCAACGACACGACCAATTGTAAATAAACAAATTAAAGAGAATAACACAATATCTGCATTAAAAGCATACATTGCTGATAAAATGACTAAACCATCGACGAATAAAATAGCAATACCTAAGGAAACTTTGAAGTATTTATTGACAATTTGTGAAATGATTGCTGTCCCACCAGTTGAGGCATTGCCACGGAAAACCAAGCCTAGGCCAGCACCTGTAATAATACCGCCAAATAATGCTGCTAGAAAAATATTATGTGTTAAAACAGGCATCCCCGAAGTAATTCCTACAAAAAATGGATAAATAAGACTGCCATAAATGGTTTTGACACCGACCTCTTTCCCAAGAAGTAAGAAACAAAGCACTAAAAGAGGAATATTGATGGCGTAAAGAACAATGGCGGGACTAATCCCGAAAACATAATTAATAACAATACTAATGCCATTGGCTCCGCCTGCGACAAGTTTATTTGGCAATAAGACCGCATTGATTGAAATGGCCAAAATGAATGCGCCGACTGTTACATAGGCGGTGTCTTTTAAACGTTGGGCTGTAAAAAATTTGTTCATAAAATACCTCCAATTATTTATTAGTTTAGTGAATGATGACATAAAAAAAGACAGAACATGAGAGACAAGCCTAATCGACTCATGTCCCACACTCTAAATCTTCAACTAATCAACTGAACACTTTTTCCTTATACTAACATGAAATACGACAAGAAAACATAGTGAACAAACAATTTTTTGGAAAAGCCCTCAATTTATTGAAGGTAAAAAAGTCAAAAAGCGGCCAGCCCAAATAGCTTCATGATGTTGGATAATTTGTGCCGCGGTTAAATGTCCATTATCCAAGGTGGAAGTGGTTTTCGGTGTCATCAAACATGTATAGCCTAAACCATGAGCCATCCGAATTGTAGTGTCCACACAAAACTCGGTTTGGACACCAGCGATTTCTAACGTTTGAATGTCGTGTTCCGTCAGTAAATCATTTAAATTTGTTTGGTAAAAGGCATTCGCATGTGTTTTGCGGATGAAAAAATCTGTGGGTTGTGTATCCAGCTTTTCAAAAAGTTGCCAAGAGTCTGAGCCAAAAGGTAGTTCAGTTTCTTCATGTTGAACAAAAATAATGGGCGCATGGTGTTGGCGGTAGACAGCAATACGCTGATTGACCTTTTCCAACACTGCTGGCAGACGGTACAATTGCTGCGACGGACTTTCGATGCCTTTTTGAAAGTCAATTAAAAGTAATGCACGATTTTTCATGAGCAATCCCCACTTTCTATAAACTAGTTGTTTTCAGTATAACGGAAAAAGGCGCTCTCAAAAAGTGTCTCGAAAATTCCCAAGCGAACGTTCAAAAAAACAGCATATTTACTCGTTTTCCTATATAATAGTAAGAGAAACAGATAGTTTGTAGAAAGAAAGGCGACAAGATGAATTATAGAGAATTAATGCAAAAGAAAAATGTTCGTCCTTACGTATTGATGGCTCGTTTTGGTTTAGAAAAAGAAAACCAACGTAGTACACGAGAAGGGCTTTTAGCGACAACTGATCATCCCACGGTTTTTGGTAACCGTTCTTATCATCCATATATTCAAACAGATTTTAGTGAAACACAATTAGAACTAATCACGCCTGTAGCAAATAGCGGCACAGAAATGCTTCGTTTTTTAGATGCCATTCACGATGTGGCTCGTCGTTCGATTCCAGAAGATGAAATGTTGTGGCCATTAAGTATGCCACCACAATTACCAACAAAAGATGAAGAGATTAAAATCGCTAAATTAGATCAATATGATGCGGTGTTATATCGTCGTTATTTGGCAAAAGAGTATGGCAAACGAAAACAAATGGTCAGCGGAATTCATTTTAATTTTGAATATGACCAAGCCCTGATTCAGCAATTATATGATGAACAATCCGAAGTGACAGATTGCAAACAATTTAAAACGAAAGTGTACATGAAAGTTGCCCGTAACTTTTTACGTTATCGCTGGTTAATTACGTATCTTTTTGGGGCTTCGCCAGTTAGTGAAGACGGCTACTTTAGGGTCTATGACGACCAACCGCAAGAACCCATTCGCAGTATTCGGAATAGTACGTATGGCTACAGAAATCATGACAATGTGAAAGTATCGTATGCCTCATTGGAACGCTATTTAGAAGATATTCATCGCATGGTGGAAAATGGTTTACTTTCTGAAGAAAAAGAATTTTATGCGCCTGTGCGCTTACGTGGCGGGAAACAAATGTCTGATCTGCCTAAAACAGGTATTCGCTATATCGAGTTGCGTAATTTAGACTTAAATCCTTTTTCACGTTTAGGCATTGTGGAAGATACCGTGGATTTCTTACATTATTTCATGTTGTATTTATTGTGGACAGATGAAAAAGAAGAAGCGGATGAATGGGTAAAAACTGGCGATATTTTTAATGAACAAGTGGCTCTTGGTCATCCTCATGAAACGATTAAGTTAATTGCAGAAGGCGATCGGATTTTTTCAGAAATGATTGATATGTTAGATGCTCTAGGCATTCGTAAAGGTAAAGAAGTTGTCGGTAAGTATTATCAACAACTGCGGAATCCACAAGACACCGTTTCTGGCAAAATGTGGACGATTATTCAAGAAAACTCCAACAGTGAACTGGGAAATATTTTTGGAAACCAATATCAAAGTATGGCCTTTGAACGCCCTTATCAATTAGCTGGTTTCCGTGAGATGGAATTATCCACACAAATTTTCTTATTTGATGCGATTCAAAAAGGTTTGGAAATCGAAATTTTAGATGAACAAGAGCAATTTTTGAAACTGCAACATGGCGAGCACATTGAATACGTCAAAAATGCCAACATGACTAGCAAAGATAACTACGTGGTACCATTGATTATGGAAAACAAAACCGTGACAAAGAAAATTTTGTCTGCAGCAGGGTTCCATGTGCCTGGCGGTGAAGAATTTTCATCTTTTATTGAGGCACAAGAAGCACATTTACGCTACGCCAATAAAGCGTTTGTCGTGAAACCAAAATCAACGAATTACGGTTTAGGAATTACCATTTTTAAAGAAGGCGCTTCGTTGGAAGACTTTACGGAAGCGTTACGGATTGCTTTTAAAGAGGACACAGCGGTTTTAATTGAAGAGTTTTTACCTGGAACAGAATATCGGTTCTTTGTGTTAGATAATGATGTAAAAGCCATCATGTTGCGCGTGCCAGCCAATGTTACCGGAGATGGCAAACATACTGTAGAAGAATTGGTGGCCGCTAAAAATAGTGATCCATTGCGGGGGACCAATCACCGTGCACCACTAGAGTTAATCCAGTTAAATGATTTAGAAAAACTAATGTTGAAAGAACAAGGTTTAACTATCTATTCTGTGCCAGAAAAAGAGCAAATCGTGTACTTGCGAGAAAATTCTAATGTTAGCACGGGCGGGGATTCGATTGATATGACCGATGTCATTGATGATAGTTATAAACAAATCGCCATTGAGGCCGTAGCTGCTTTAGGAGCCAAAATTTGTGGTATTGATTTAATCATTCCTGACAAAGACGTAAAAGGCACACGTGATAGCTTAACGTACGGGATTATCGAAGCAAACTTTAATCCAGCCATGCACATGCATGTGTATCCATACGCTGGACAGGGTAGACGCTTGACAATGGACGTTTTAAAACTTTTATACCCAGAAGTGGTTCAATAAAAAAAGAATACCGCCAAAAAATTCATAATAGATTTTTTGGCGGTATTCTTTATAAAAACGTTTTCTTGGTGAACCCAATAGGTTATACTAAAACTATTACCAATGAAAGTTGTATGACGGTGGCTCTGAGTTAGAGAGGCAGGTGATGCCTATGTGTATCCGATGCACTTTAACGAAAGGAGCATTTTTTTGTCAATCGAAGCGACATTGGAATTGATGATTAGTTTTGCTCTGAGGCTAAGGCGAAAGCGTTTAGCTCCGAGAAATAAGAAGGAATTTCCGAAAATAGTTCTTCAATTTTTGGAGAATTTCGGCTTATTTCCGAAGGAGTTGCTTTTGTTCAGCTGATTAGCGTTTGTTGCACTACTGATTTTCGGTATCCTTGAAGCAACGAAAAACGATAAAAAATAACCGTTCATAAGCTTAGACGGCCGAACGGTTAAACAGTAATAAAAACTTAACTCAGTAAGCCACCAGTTCTTATAACTGGCGCTGGTATAAAGGAGAGGTATGTAGCCGCATACCTCTCTTTTTCATCTTTATAATAGCACAATTCTATTATAAATGGAAGCGCTCATAACTTATGTTTAAACAATCCAATGACTCATAAATTTTCTTGATCTTTTTATGAGTGAAATAGTTTTTGCCAAAAGCCTTTTTTAGCTGTTGGCTCTTCTTTTGGCGTTTCGGTTGCTTGAGGATATTTTTCTGTAACGTCAATCACAGGTTCATCTACTGCATGTTTTTCAGCTAACAGTAAGCCGAGAGAGTCAGGGTTGTTCTCCACAAAATTGTTAACAATCTTAAAGGTTGCGCCATGCTGATTTAATAATTTAATATAGGTACTTTGCAGGTCAGAAGAGATTTCGCCATTTAAAAGTACTGTAACTTCAGGATGCTTCGCTAATTCTTCTAATAAATGTTTTTGGTTCTGTGCATCTTTCATTTCAGCGACGGTCATGGAGAGACGGCAGCGTTCACGAAATGTGCCCATGTATTTGTGTTGTTCTTCAGGATTAACGAGGGGCGTACCGTACATTCCTTTATCCAGACGTTGTTGTAAGTCATCATTCGCCATTCAGTAACACTCCTTTCCTAACGTTTCCCTCCATTATAGCATATCTTAGATAAGTCGTTGGTCAGTCGGCTTGAGAAGAAGTTTTTAATAAAGGAAAAAAAGTGGTTGCATTTGTGATGATTTTCTCATACACTGTAACTAAGAATGAGAATCATTCTCAATTAAATAAAAATGGAGTTTTCTCATGAAAAAGATTGGTTTGTTTGTTCTACTATTACTTTTCAGCTTATTGTCATTAGTGATAGGGGTGAAGGACATTGCACTTTCTCAGTTGTTTCAATTAGATGCGCAGCAACAATTTGTTTTATTTACCACCCGTGTTCCCCGCACGTTGAGTTTAATCATTGCTGGTAGTACGATGAGTATTTCTGGATTGATTATGCAGCAACTCACACAAAATAAATTTGTCGCTCCTAGTGTCGCTGGAACAACCGATAGTGCAAGGTTGGGTATTTTAGTCGCAATGTTATTTTTCCCAACAGCTCCGTTTCTCTATCGAACGGCAATTGCTTTTATTTTTGCGCTAAGCGGGACCTTATTATTCTTAGCGCTCATTCGATTATTACCAAGTAAGAATCAAGTGATGGTCCCTTTGGTGGGCGTGATGTTTGGTAACATTCTAGGTTCAATTGCCACATTTTTTGCCTATCAATATCAATTGGTTCAAAATATGTCTGCTTGGTTACAAGGAAATTTTTCCACAGTTATGAAAGGGAATTATGAATGGTTATTCTTAATGATTCCTTTGTGGTTTGTTATTTATTTATTTGCTTATCATTTCACTGTCGTTGGTATGGGTGAAGCATTTGCAAATAGTCTTGGCGTCCATTACCAGCGAATTCAGTTTTTAGGTTTGACGCTGGTTGCTTTAGCAAGTGCCATCGTTTTATTGATGGTGGGGAATATTCCGTTTTTAGGGGTTGTGATTCCCAATCTCGTGTCTTTACGTTATGGCGATCATATGAAAAATACCTTGTGGTTAACTGGGATTTGCGGGAGTTTGTTCTTGTTAATCTGTGATATTTTAGCACGAGTATTGATTGCCCCCTATGAAATTCCTGTCAGCGTGGTTGTCGGAACATTAGGGAGCATTTTGTTCATTTTATTATTACTAAGGGGGCGCAAACAATGAAACGGCCTTTAAAAAAATGGCTTTCATTACTTTTGCTTTTAGCTGCCGTAGTAATTGTGAGCCTTTGTTATTTAACTTATAACACGTATGGCAATTGGTCCTTTGCTTTGGCGTTACGAGGCAAAAAGTTATTGGCTTTTATTTTTGTCGGAATCGCTGCGGCTTTTTCAACCATTAGTTTTCAAACGGTCACGCAAAATCATTTTCTAACGCCAAACATTTTAGGGATGGATTCCTTGTACGTCTTTGTGCAGACGGTGTTATTTTTTCTTTTAGGAGGCGCACAAGCGTTAGGTCAAGTAAGTCTTGGCTCGTTTTTGATGAACGTCTTTTTAATGGTATTTTTAAGTACTAGTTTATCGTATTTTCTATTACGCAAAAATCAATCCGACTTATTTTTATTATTGATGATTGGCATGATTTTAGGTACTTTTTTCAGTAGTATTAGTACGTTTTTACAAGTGATTATGGATCCTAACGAATACGACTTACTCCAAGGAAAGTTGTTTGCCAGTTTCGGTAACGTCAATAGTCAGTATCTCGTTTTCGTTGGTGTGGCGGTACTCATGATTTGTGGGATACTTTGGCGGGAAAGTTACCGTTTAGACGTTTTACATTTAGGGAACCATCAAGCCCAGAATTTGGGGATTGCTGTGAATCAGTTTCAATTAGTGTTGTTGTGTTTGATCAGTAGTCTGGTCGGCTTATCAACAGCATTAGTGGGACCGATTACATTTTTAGGTTTTATCGTGGCCAATATGAGTTATCAATTCATGAAAACCTATCGCCACCGAGAACTGTTTGTGGCAGGGAGTTTAATAGCAGTCTTTTTACTGGTGTTTGGTCAATTGATGGTTGAACAGGTCTTCCATTTGAATACCCCGCTAAGTGTGGTGATTCAATTTGTTGGGGGCGTTTATTTTATATGGAAAATTATTGCAGAAAGGAAGCAACGCACATGATCCAGATGAGTGATGTATCAAAAAAATATGGCGATAAATTTGTCGTTTCAGACATTGATTTACCTATTTCTGAAGGCAAATTAACGGCCTTTATTGGGCCAAATGGCGCTGGGAAAAGCACGCTGCTAGCCATGATGAGTCGCTTAATTCCCAAAGATACCGGGGAAATTTATCTGGACAAGCAAGAAGTAAAAACCTGGAAGCAATCGGCTTTTTCACAAAAAATTGCCCTTTTAAAACAAGCCAACGGTGTACAACTTAAATTAACTGTGCGAGAACTGGTCAATTTTGGTCGTTTTCCTTATTCCAAAGGTCGCTTAAAAAGCGCTGATCATGAAAAAGTAACAGAAGCGTTGGAACAATTGGGCTTAACTGAAATGGCGGAAGAATACATTGATACCCTTTCTGGGGGCCAATTACAGCGGGCGTATATTGCCATGATTTTAGCCCAAGATACCGATTATATTTTATTGGATGAGCCCTTAAATAACCTCGACATGAATTATGCGGTTCAAATGATGCAGATTCTTAAACGCTTAGTGGATGAACTAGGAAAAACGATTCTGATTGTTCTACATGATATTAATTTTGCCGCAAGCTATGCAGATGAAATTGTCGCCATGAAAGGCGGAAAGCTCTATGCGCATGGCGCAACAGAAGAAGTTATTCAAACAAGTATTTTAAATGATCTTTATGAAATGAATATCCGGATTTGTGAAATTGAAGGAAAACGCTTTTGTCTTTATCACTAAATCGGGCAATTTAAAAATAACGTTTTTGGAGGAAAAGAATGAAAAAGAAATTTTTAGCAATGATGGCAGTTTCAATGATGGGACTGTTAATGTTAAGTGCTTGTCAAACAAATAAAAAAACAGCAGATTCTGCAACAAAAGAAACAACAGCTAAAACGGAAGTCACAGTCAAAGACACCAATGGTCAATTAACCGTTCCCAAAAATCCTCAGAAAGTCGTTGTTTTTGATAATGGTTCCTTGGATACAATGGATGCACTAGGTGTCGGTGACCGCGTGGTAGGTGCGCCAACCAAAAATATCCCTGCGTATTTAGAAAAATACCAAAAAGTTGAATCAGCAGGCGGTATTAAAGAACCAGATTTAGAAAAAATCAATCAACTAAAACCAGACTTGATTATTATTTCTGGTCGTCAACAAGATTATCAAGAACAATTAAAAGCCATTGCGCCAACCATTTACTTAGCTGTAGATGCCAAAAATCCTTGGGCATCAACGAAACAAAATATCGAAACGTTAGGCACTATTTTTGATAAAGAAGAGGTAGCTAAAGAAAAAATAACTGGCTTAGAAAAAGAAATTGCTGACGTGAAAAAACAAGCAGAAGCTAGCGCGAATAATGCGCTTGTTGTGTTAGTTAACGAAGGTCAACTTTCCGCTTACGGAAAAGGCTCTCGTTTCGGTTTAATTCATGATACATTTGGCTTCAAAGCAGCAGACGATAAGATTGAAGCTTCCACTCATGGGCAAAGTGTTTCTTACGAATATGTTTTAGAAAAAAATCCTGGAATTCTCTTTGTGGTAGATCGCACCAAAGCAATTGGTGGCGACGATTCAAAAGATAACGTCGCTGCAAACGAATTGATTCAAAAAACCGATGCTGGTAAAAATGATAAAGTCATTATGCTTCAACCAGATGTTTGGTATCTAAGCGGTGGTGGATTAGAATCAATGCATTTGATGATAGAAGATGTTAAAAAAGGATTAGAGTAAAATTGTTTTAGAAAAGAGGAATTGAAACCTCTTTTCTTTTTTTAATGAAAAACAAAAAAGTTTTAAATTAAAAATGTGGTTGACGGCCTCGAAAATGTTTGCTAAACTATCCGTAAATCAGTATGATTGATGAAACAAATAAAAGAACAAAATGTGATGAGAAGGAAAGTACTTTTTAAAATAGCTTGCAGAGAGCCTCGTTTGGTGAGAAGAGGTAGTGACGTTAAAGGGGAAAATGGCCTTTGAACAGGTTGGTTGAAGCCGTTCGCTTAAACCAATTCAGGTGCGCCTGTTATAGCGCTACAGTATGATTGTACTGGAAACGAGCGGATCTTTTTTAGCGAAGAGATCAACAAAGGTGGTACCGCGATTGCATAAGCATTCGTCCTTTTTAGGACGAATGCTTTTTTTATTTGTTTAAAAAATATGAGGGGGCAACAACATGAAATTGGGGAAAAAAGTAGTAGGTTTGATTGCAACAGGGTTTCTTTTAGCCGCATGTGGCGGAACCAAAGAAGCGGCAGAGAAAGTAGATTCGGGAAATTTAGCAGCTGAACAAAAAATCAGTATTAGTTCACCTGCACCAATCTCAACATTGGATACAACACAAACAACAGATAAAAATACCTTTACAATGGCACAACATTTATTTGAAGGCCTTTATCGGTTTGATGATGATAGTGCCACGGTGCCAGCTCTAGCTAAAGATGTCAAGATTAGTGACGATGGGCGCAAGTACCACTTTACCTTGCGGGAGGGGATTAAGTGGAGCAACGGCGAGCCAATTACGGCCCAAGATTTTGTTTATTCTTGGAAAAAACTGGTGACACCAGCGACGATTGGACCGAATGCCTATTTACTAGACAGCGTTAAAAATAGTTTTGAAATACGCAACGGTGAAAAGTCAGTCGATGAATTAGGGATTTCAGCCCCGAATGACAAAGAATTCATTGTTGAATTAAAACAGGCCCAACCTTCCTTCTTAGCAGTCGTTTCGATTGCTTGGTTAGCGCCACAAAATCAAAAATTTGTCGAAGCGCAAGGCAAAGATTACGCCTTGGATAGTGAACATTTACTTTATAGCGGGCCATTTACGCTAGCCAATTGGGATGCGACTTCAGATACTTGGACATTGAAAAAAAATCCAGAATACTATGATGCGGATCAAGTGAAACTGGAAGAAGTTGCGGTTAGTACAATCAAAGAAGATAATACTGGGATTAACTTATATCAAGCGAATGAACTAGACTTAGTTCGCATTAACGGACAATATGTTCAACAATATCAAGAGGATCCAGGCTATGTCAGTCATCCAGATGTGGCCAACTACTTCTTAGATTTCAACAAAAAAGAAGGAACGCCATTAGCGAATGTTCATTTACGAAAAGCGATTGGCCAAGCAATTGATAAAGAAGCCTTAACACAAAGTGTCTTAAACGATGGGTCAAAACCCCTCAACGGATTGATTCCAAGTAAACTTTATGCGAATCCAGAAACAGATGAAGATTTCCGAGCTTACAGTGGCGAGTATTTGAAAAATGATGTCAAAAAAGCCCAAGCTGAATGGACGAAAGCCCAAGCGGATGTCGGTAAAAAAGTGAAACTTTCCTTGCTGGCGGCAGATACAGATCAAGGAAAACGAATTGCGGAATATGTTCAAAGTCAGTTGCAAGAAAATCTGCCAGGTTTAGAAATTACCATTTCATCGCAACCAAGTAATAATGTGAATCAATCGCGACGTGAAAAAAATTATGAGTTGTCTCTTTCAGGATGGATTGCCGGCAGTAGTGAATTAGACTCTTACTTTAACTTATATGCAGGAGAATCAAGCTACAATTATGGCAATTATCATAATGCCAAATACGACCAATTGGTAGAAGATGCACGAACGATTAATGCCAATAATCCAGAGAAACAGTTTGCAGAATACAAAGAAGCGGAAGACATCTTGCTGAACCAAGATGCTGCCCAAGTACCGCTGTATCAAAGTGCCTCAAATTATCTAATCAATCCTAAATTGAAAGGCATTAGTTATCACTTGTATGGGGATTATTTCCACTTGCGCAATGCTTATTTAACAGAATGATTCAGGAAGAAGGAGTAAAAAATGGAAAAATTAGTCGAACGATTTTTAACTTACGTGAAAGTTAACACCCGTTCAGATGCCAACAGTCAAACCACACCGACGACGGTCGGTCAAGTGGTTTTGGCCAAAATGATTGAAACAGAACTTCATGAATTAGGTTTGGCCGATGTGCATTATAACGAACAAAACGGCTTTTTAACGGCACGGTTGCCTGGTAACCAACCTGCAGCGAAGAGTATCGGCTTGATTGCACATCTGGATACGGCGGATTTTTCAGCAGAAAACATCCGTCCCCAAGTCATCACTAATTATGATGGTCAAGATGTCCTCTTGAATCAAGAACAAGGCATCGTTTTATCAGTTGCTGAATTTCCCAATTTAAAAGAGTATCAAGGGGAAACGTTGATTACTACAGACGGAACCACACTTTTAGGAGCAGATGACAAAGCGGGAATTGTCGAGATATTAGCTGCTGTTGAGTATTTTTTGGCACATCCAGAAGTAGCGCGGGGGGATGTTTGGCTCGCCTTCGGTCCAGATGAAGAGATTGGACGCGGGGCCGATCAATTTGATGCGCCGAACTTCCCAGTCGCTTTTGCGTATACGATTGACAGTGGCCGCGTGGGGCATTTCGAGTATGAAACGTTTAACGCTGCCCAAGCTGTGATAACAATTGAGGGAACCAGTGTCCATCCGGGAACGGCCTATGGTTCGTTAGTAAATGCCATTAAATTAGGCGAACAACTTGATCAATCACTGCCGCAAAAGGAAGTACCAGAACAAACACGTGGAAATGAAGGATTTTATTTACTCAATAAATTTACAGGAAGTATTGAAAAAGCAGAACTTGTCTATATCATTCGGGATCATGATCGAGAAAACTTTCAAGCGAGAAAGCAATTTTTGGAAAAACAAGTCCAACGTTTAAATGCGCTGGCGGATAAACCCAGACTAACAATTACTTTCCAAGACCAATACTATAATATGAAGGAAATCGTCGAAAAAGATTGGACGCCTGTAGAATTGGCCGTCCAAGCAATGGAAAGTTGTGACATTGAACCAATCATCACACCCTTTCGTGGCGGGACAGATGGTTCTAAGATTTCTTTCATGGGCATTCCCACGCCTAATCTATTTACAGGAGGCGAAAATTTTCACGGGCAATATGAATTTATTACCGTTGAATCAATGGCCAAAGCTGTTCAAACGATCATTGCCATCATTCGCTTAAACGCTAATTAAAGAAACACGCGAGGGAAATGCCGATTTTCCTTGCGTGTTTCGCTGTTTTTCGGTAAAGTATGTAGAAAAGTAGGGAGTTTTGCTCATGAATTATCCATTGATTTTTGCAGAAAACCAACGAATTGAAACCGAACGCTTGATTTTAAGACCTGTCACATTAGCCGATGCAGAAGATATGTACGAATATGCTTCAGATGAGGAAACGGTCCGCTATGTGTTTTTGAAAAATCAAACAATCGCTGAAACACGACAAAATATTGCTAAATATTTTATGGGGGAACCTTTAGGAAAATATGGGATTGAAGTGAAAAAAACGGGCAAAATGATTGGCACGATTGATTTGCGGGTCAATGAAACCAATAATATTGGAGAATTAGGCTATGTCTTGAACCGTGCCTTTTGGGGCAAAGGCTACACGCCTGAAGCCGCGACGGCGTTAGTTGAACTGGGTTTTGCAAAAATGAAACTCATGAGAATCTTTGCTTTACATGATCAAGACAATCCAGCTTCTGGTCGTGTCATGGAGAAAATTGGTTTTACCTACGAAGGAACACTGCCCAATGCCCGAATTAGTAAAGGGAAAATTGTCACAGATGTTTATCGTGGGATGACACTGGAAACATGGCAAAATCGACAAAAATAGAAGCGGAAGACAAGTTGAGAGAGGAATTAGAGAAATGTTGATGTTTACAGAAAAAGAATTCGCAGCCTTTGAAGTTGCTGGATTAGATGAACGAATGGCGGTTATCCGTGCGCAAATTCAACCGATTTTTCAAGAATTAGACACGTATTTTGCCGAACAACTAGCGCCTGAACTAGGAACGGAGTTGTTTGTCCATATTGCGCAACATCGCCGTCGCACCGTGTATCCACCAGAAAATACTTGGTCAGCACTTAGTCCGAATAAGCGCGGGTATAAAATGCAGCCGCATTTTCAATTAGGCATTTGGGGCGACTATGTGTTTATGTGGTTGTCATTCATTGATAATCCTAAAAATGAAAAACAGATTGCGCAAGCCTTTTTAGAGAATCAGCAATTATTCCAAGCATTACCAGAAGATACGTATGTTTCCTTGGATCATACGGTTTCTCAAATTACTCCACTGCCAGAAACGGATTTAGAAAAAGCCTTAACTCGTTTTAGAGATGTAAAAAAAGGTGAGTTTGAAATTGGGCGCATCATTCCCAAAGATAGCGATTTGTGGCAAAATCCTGAAAAAGCACGAGCTTATATGTTGGCAACCTATCAACAACTCCTGCCATTGTACCAATTGGCTATTGCCCAATAAGAGAAACAGACAGTTATTTTATGTTTTAGTGTTATTTTATCGAATTATCCAATCGTCAAAAATGAGAAAAGCTCACAATGTTAGTTTTAAACACTAACATTGTGAGCTTTTCTTTAGTTTAGGTGATGGAAATTTAAGAAATTAAAGATGATTTTTTTGAAAAAGGGGATAGTCTTTACTGTTTTCCCTTGTTTCCTTTAAATAACGTAGCCTAAAAGACACGATATATAAGGAACTTGTTGAAATAAGGGTTATCAACTGGAAAAAACTGTTGTTTTGAAGAGTCTTTTTTTTGCTATTATAGAGCTATGAAAATAGGTTGTGAGAGATATTTAAATGCAAAAGGAGGTTTTTAAATGAAAAAAAAGCGTTATTTAATGATTGCGTGTCTACTATTTTCCCCTAGTTTTTTTATAAATGTTGAAGCGTCTGATGGTGGTTCTAGTTCGGTGGGGATTGAATTTTACCAAAATCCGACAACACCCGCTCCTAAAGATCCCCCACCGAAAACAGATGCGCCAGCTGCCGATCCCAAGGAACCAGCTGGTCCTCCGCAAGGAGATCAACGAAGTGGTGGTTCGACACAGACCACCACAACTGGCTCAACGCTCCCTCGTACAGGGAGCAAGAGTCAGGCAAATTTGAACATTCTCGGCTTCGCCTTAATCGGTTTGGCGGGAATCGTACATAGAAAGAAGGGACGACATGAAGCGAAATAAATGGCAACGTCTTGCAGCTATTGGCTTATGTAGTTCTTTGCTAGTGAATGCCTTTTCTGGCGTGACGGCAGTTGCGGAAACCGTGACGATTGAAAGTAGTCCGACCGCCGAAAGTAGTGCCAAGGAAGAGATGCCAGCAAGTAGCGTGAAGGAAGAAACAACGAAAGCCAGCACGGAAAATAGTCAAGTAACGACTGACACGAGTCAGGAAGAAGAAACGAAAGAAGCGGAACAAAAAGAAAAAACGGAAATCGTTCAAGAAGAAAATATACTTGAACCATCCAGTGTTCAAGCGAAAATTATGCCTAGGGCATTTGTCTGGGCAGCTACAGGGACAACGAATAAAACTACGGTTCGTCTCAATGATGTAGTTGATTATCGGTTGAAATTTGAAAATATTACAACAGATGACACAAATTCAGATATTGTTGGTCCGATTCGAATTGAATCAAAATTGGCAGCAGGAATGACTAGACCCACTTCAGTTATTATTAAAGTTGGCCCCGAGGAACAAAATGTAGTTCTAGGGGAAGGCTCTCATAATGCCAATAGTGGTGGCGAATATTTTGTTTGGACAGAGTCCACTAGGACGGTCACTGCATTTATTAATCGTCTACACGGGAGAACTTCTGGAAATACTGGGTATATCAAAACGTTGTATTTTCAGACAAGAATTACTTCTGGTATACACAATGAAAAAAAATATATCGATTCCACGATTCGATTTAATGGTTTTGGTGCAGTCAATAGACGAAATGAAATGACATATGTGGATAAATTTGCTGGTAACTTAGGTTTAAAAGGGAGTTTAAAATTTTACGATGAGGATGGACAGTCTAGTAAGGAACAAATGAGCCTTTCCATGAATCCAGTACTATTTAAATCAACCAACTCTAAAGTTGAAGGAACACTGTTAAGATATCCTTTAACTATGACAAACGCTGGCAATGGACTTTATAGTTTTAATACAGGACTAAAAACTGTAGGCACTAGTAATGGGGGTTCGTGGCTTTTCTTTAGTAACGACATTGCGATTAATTTTGCTACAGCTACCACCAATAGAATTGATAAAATTGTGTTAACGCCGCCTAAAACAACATTTCCAGATAGCCGAACAGGTGTGATGACTTCCAGAGCATATACATCAACAACTTATACGAGAAGCAACTATGATATTTCAGCATATAACTTTACTAAAGCGACTGGTAAGACGTGGCGCATAACTAATCTTAATCCTCATAGCGGAGTAAGTACTAATATTATGTTTAGTGACAATCTTGTGGGAACAACAGGACAATTTAATGCAGGAAATAATAGTGCAACGATTACCTACTATATTTATTACAAAAAACTTTATGAGAATTTTGTTAATAGTAGTGGACAAAAAATCGCACCACCCCCGGGATTCACTCAGGGTAAGAAAACAGTTATAAATAGTGAAGCGTACACTTTCAAACAAGCAGGCACCTTACCAGACACCTACACAACAGGTGGTAAAACCTACAAGTTCAAAGGTTGGTACAAAGGTAAAACAAAGCCAAGTACCTTGACAACTACCAAAGCACCAAGCTATGCGGTGACGTATGATGGGAATGATGACTTGAATGTGGTGTATGAGGAAACAAAAGAAAAGACTGCCACGATTCCAGCAGTTACGTATAAATTTGGTTTTGTCGATGAAAAAGGTGCTTTAGTTGCACCAACAAATTTTAACATGACAACCAATTTAACAACTATCATGAATGGTACGCCGAAACAAGTCGGCACAGCTAGTGGCGTGAACAACGGTAACTTGAAACAGTTAACGATTCCGAGCCAACAACTAACATATACACCAACGGTTAATCCTGCTTTTTCTGGTAGTACAAATTTTCGCGTAACTGTTCCTAAACAGTATAAGTTGCCGACAGTAAAACCAGGCACGTACTATACAGGCTCTAGCACCACTTATCCAATTGCTACGACAAAATTTAGATACGTAGGTGGCGCATTACCTGATAGTCGTTTAGAAACAGATGGTAAAGAGTATGGTTTATTTGCAACAACCACGGCTCACTCTTATCAAATGTATCGAGATTATTGGATACCAGATACAACTAAAACCTATTTTAGTGGAGCTTTATCACGTGTAACTGCAGATGGGAATACACCTGCTTATTACACCACAGATGAGACCATGTATTATTTCTTAGAAAACCGCCGTGTCACCGAAAACTTTGTAGACACAAGCGGTGCCAAGATTACCGCACCAACAGGCTTTACCCAAGGTAAAAAAACGGTGATTAGCAGTGATACGTATCATTTTAAATTGGCGAAAGAGTTGCCTTATAGTTACTACACAGATGGCAAAGCTTACCAATTCAAAGGTTGGTACAAAGGCAAAACCAAACCAGCAAAATTAGAAACAACACGCACGCCTGAATACGATGTATCCTATAATGACGACGATGATGTCACCACTATTTATGAGGAAATTAAATATGGCGGTAACACCGTACAATTTGGCTTCGTGGGTGAAGATGGTCAATTAATTAATCCGACTGGTTTTAAAGTAACAACAGATGTTGTTCAGACGATTGATGGTGTAAGTACTACTTTAAACACCTTGACAGCTGGTAATGCAACAGGAAATCTTAAAACAATGACGATTCCGCAAAAAACATATCCGTTAGGCACAACAGCGAATTATTTTGGTACGAAAAATTCTTTGATTGAAATTCCGAGACAGTACCTCAATATTACCTTTAAAAAGCCAACAGATTACCAAGGAAAAGAATATCCAGTGGCTGAACGAGTCGAGCATATGTTTACGGGCGCCCCATATAACAACCCTGCAGAACCGCTATACTACACGGTAACAAAAGTCAAGAATCAACAGTATAAATTGCGAGAAATAACTTGGGAAGAGACAAACCAAGCCTTCTCCAGTCTCTATAAAACGACGTTGATTCGATCAAGCACTACGCCAAATGGAGTGGAAATGTATCCGACAGGTACCATATATTATTATCTGAAAAACCGCCGTGTCACCGAAAACTTCGTAGACACAAGCGGAGCCAAAATCACAGCACCAACAGGTTTCACCCAAGGTAAAAAAACGGTAATCACAAGTGATGCCTATACGTTCAAACAAGCAGGCACCTTACCCGACACCTACACAACAGGTGGTAAGACCTACAAGTTTAAAGGCTGGTACAAAGGTAAAACCAAAACCGAGCCCTTGAAAACGACGAAAGCGCCAAGCTATGGGGTAACCTATGATGACAATGACGATTTGAATGTGGTGTATGAAGAAGAAATACCAACGGCTAGTGTCACATTAACTCGACCAAAAGAAGTGATCGATACGAATACCAATGTAATCTGGACAACAACGATCACGAATACTAGCAAAGCACCCTTACAGAATCTTAACTTGAAAAAAGGGCCCAATTGGTCAGCTGGTCTGACGATCCCGACCTTTATGGAAGTGACACCAGAAGGAGAAACGACAAAATCAATCCTAGTAAATAGTACACTTTGGACAGAGGGGGTTTCTTTACCAAATGCCGTTCCTATCGGCAAAAAAGTTTCAATTGCTTTCACAACTCGCGCAACAGGGAAACCAAACACTGTTTTGAAAGCAGAAGTTGTAGTATTTGGTGGTATTAAAGATAGTACAGTGGACAACTTCGTGAGAATTCGTCCAAATGATCAAGAAGTAGTCACACCAACGACCGAAGGCTTCATCAGTGTGCCAACCTTCGACTTCGGCCAAGTGGGCGTTGCAGGAACTAAGCAACAACACAGCTTGAAACAAGCCGCGGATTACTACGGTAACGGTACCCGCAATCCGTATGTCCGAATTAAGAAAACGCAACCGAATTGGAGCTTAACAGCGCAACTGTCACAACCAAAATCAGCGACAGACAGCTTGCCTACAGCGACCCGCTTATTATTAGGGGCGGCACCTGTCTCTAGCTTCACCAATTACAATCAACCAACCGAGTTGAAAAATACGGTCGGTACCACGAGTGCCATTAGCTTAACAGCCAACAACACGGCGACGAGTATTATTGCCAACAAGCAATTCACAGGTAGTAATGTTTACCAGTTGGACTTCACCTTCAATAATGTCAAACTTGAAGTGCCAGCCAATCAAGGTATTAAAGGGCAACAATACAAGGCCGCGGTTACGTGGAATCTTGTGACTGGACCTTAACAAGAATACGTGAATAAAAGCTAAACCGCCCTCAAAAAGTCTAACTTTTTGAGGGCGGTTTATTATTTTTATGGAAAGCCAATTTTATCTAACGGATAATAACGAAAAGTCAAAACACCTTCCACACTCTCTTGTTTAACAAAGCCAAAGTAACGACTGTCATCTGAGCGCGGGCGATTATCCCCCAAGACAAAATACATGCCTTCTGGAACGGTCAGGGATTGGGTGGCTTCTAAGGTCTCTAGCGTAAAATCTTGGGTATAATTTTCATTTTTAGAGACATTTCGTTTAGCACTTGCTAAGTAATCTTCACTGAGTGATACACCATTAATATAAAGGGTATCATCGCGATACTCGACTGTTTCGCCAGGTAAACCAATTAAACGTTTGGCTACTCGTTGGCCGTTGCGAGGACTAGGGAAAGCGATAATATCAAAGCGCTGTGGCTTTTTAATCGAGGTCACCCATAAACGGTCGTTGTTATGAAGTGTTGGTTCCATTGAAGAGCCGTTCACCGCAGCAGGGGAGAAAACATAGTGTCGAATTAGCAAGACAGCGACGACTAACAAAACCAACTGAACCAATCGTTTTAATAATGAGGACATGGACTTCACTCCTTTGTCCTTTTAGTGTACTACAGACAAGGAAAAGAAAAAAGTTTTCCCCTTAAGAAAGGTGTGCTAAAAAACGTTTCATAAAGCGTTGGCGAATTAAAATACCAACATAAGCAGCTGCGACAGCCTTGATGATACCAGGAATAATAAACGGAGCAAACCCGCCAGCGAAAGCGTTTGGCCACGGTAGATTTGCGGAATATTTCAACCAAATCATACCGAAAACTAAGGTAACTAAGGCGCCGGCAATATTTGCGATAATGGCCCAAGTATAGTTAAAGGTTGTTTTTTCTAAAATATAACCAGTTAATAAGCCGTTGAAGATAAACCCGATTAAATAGCCGCCAGTTGGTCCGAAGAGTACACCGAACCCGCTAGACATCCCCGCGTAAACGGGTAAACCAATTAATCCTAATAAGAAGTAAATTAAAATAGCGTAGGTCCCCGTTCGCTTACCCAAAACGGTAGCGGTTAAGCCAATGGCAAATGTTTGTCCAGTTAAGGGGACAATCCCCAATGGAATTGTAAATTGTGAAAGTACAGCAATAATCACAGCGAATTCTGCTGCTAAAATTAAAGAGCGTAACGATGCTTTATTCATAAGAAGCCTCACTTTCTATTGTTAACCAATTGTTTTATTTGGTTAACAATAGTTTAGCGGAAGTAAACAATTTTGTAAAGAGGGCAAAGAAAAAAACCTTGCCAAGAAAGGCAAGGTTTTGAAAGAAGGTAAGAACCGTAGTTCGACCTTTTGAAATCTTAAAGTTTTTGGTTGTAGTATTCAACGACAAGTGCTTCGTCGATTTCTGGGTAAAGTTCATCACGTTCTGGTAAACGAGTGAAGCTACCTTCTAATTTTTCAGTGTCAAAGCTTACGAATGCTGGACGTCCAACAGTTGCTTCAACCGCTTCTTTAATTGTTGAGATGTTTTGAGATTTTTCACGAACACCGATCACTTGACCAACTTCAACGTGGTATGATGGAATATCAACACGTTTGCCGTCTACAGTGATGTGGCCATGGTTAACTAATTGACGTGCTTGACGACGAGTAGTTGCAAGACCTAAACGGTAAACAACGTTATCTAAGCGTTGTTCTAGTAAAACCATGAAGTTAACACCGTGTTTACCTTCTTTGATTTTGCTTGCTTTAATGAACAACGTACGGAATTGACGTTCGTTCATGCCATACATATGACGTAATTTTTGTTTTTCAGTTAATTGCATTCCGTATTCAGAAACTTTACCACGGCTGTTAGGTCCGTGTTGTCCTGGTTTGTACGGGCGACGAGCTAGTTCTTTACCAGTACCTGATAAAGAGATACCTAGACGACGAGATACTTTCCATGATGGTCCAGTATAACGAGACATTAAAAATTCCTCCAATAAATAAATGTTTTTTTGGAGTAAAATAATTAGATGAAAAATTCATATTCGTTCAGTTCATTCTTCAACCTTCGCCTTTGCAGCCGCGGTTACGCAGTTGAACCAAGTTTGGCAATGAACTGTTGACGAGTTATTATTCTTC
Organism: Enterococcus sp. DIV2384; assembly: GCF_050534975.1. Taxonomy (NCBI): domain Bacteria; kingdom Bacillati; phylum Bacillota; class Bacilli; order Lactobacillales; family Enterococcaceae; genus Enterococcus; species Enterococcus sp. DIV2384. Next base: position 2,489,096 of record NZ_CP172905.1, on the reverse strand, counting down.
TGCTGCAATTATTTTACACAAAATCTAGTATACTTAATAGGATAGGAAACGTCAAGGTTTTAAAGTGAAATCTGAAAAAAAGGTAGACAAAAACACTTTTCCTCATTAGAATAAGGGGAGATGTTTTGAAAATATAAGTTGAAAACGGAATGAAAGGGAGTTTACAATGAAGTCTGGTTCACCATTGTTTGAACAAATTGATAAATCCATCGACAAGAAAGTGAATTTATTCTCAAACAGCTTTTCCCGCTACGCTGTTCGTGCAATGCTTGCTTGCCTATTTTTAACGTTGGGAACAGCCGTTGCTTTTGCAATCGCAATTAAAGGAGAAGGAATTTCTCATGGTTTAGGGAAAATGCTTTACGCCTTCATGTTCAGTTGGTCACTTGTAATGATTTTATATATGAATGCCGAACTTGGTACCTCGAATATGTTGTACATGACTGTTGGGGTCTATCGTAAAAAAGTCAACTTTTCCTTAGCTGCAAAAATTTTATTTACCTGTATCTTATTCAATTTAATTGGTGGCGTCTTGTTTGGTTTCTTGGTATCACTTACGGTGCCATTCCAAGATTTGCCAAAAGATAGTTTCTTCTTTACATCGATTGCTGGAAAATTAGAAAAAACTACCCTACAGATTTTAGTTGAAGCTATGTTCGCCAATATTGTGGTTAATACAGCCGTATTAGTGAGTATGCGAATGAAAGATGATGCCGGCAAAGTCGCGGCCATTATTTTCATTATCTTTATCTTTGCGTTCCTTGGTTTTGAACACGTGATTGCCAACTTCCCAGCCTTCAGTTTAGCTTACTTTGCTTCGAACGGCGCAATTGAAGCTTTCACAGCTGGTAATGTTGTTCATAATCTGTTCTGGGCCTTTATCGGTAACTTTATCGGTGGTGGCTTAATTATGGGTCTCGGCTATGCCTGGTTAGATAAAGACAACAAAAATTTAACGTATTTTGATTAATTGACCAACCAACTATACTAAAACATGGTACACTGTTTTAGTATAGTTTTTTTATTATAAGGAGCGAAGGAATGGACACACTTCAATTTCAGAAGAACCCAGAAACAGCAGCAAAAATGTCTGCTTATATGAAACATCAATTTGTTTTTGCAGGCATCCCCGCCCCAGAACGTCAAGCGTTAAGTAAACAACTTTTAAAAGAAAGTCATACGTGGCCAAAGGAAAAATTATGCCAAGAGATTGAGGTTTATTATCAAAAAACAGAACGAGAATATCAGTATGTCGCTATTGATTTAGCCCTTCAAAATGTTCGAAGATTTTCATTAGAAGAGGTCGTAGCGTTTAAAGCCTATGTTCCACAAAAAGCGTGGTGGGATAGTGTGGATGCTTGGCGAAAATTTTTTGGGTCGTGGGTGGCGTTGCATCTGACTGAATTGCCAACGATTTTTGCCCTTTTTTATGGCGCTGAAAATTTCTGGAATCGGCGTGTTGCGCTGAATTTACAGTTGATGTTGAAAGAAAAGACCAATCAGGACCTGTTGAAAAAGGCGATTATTTATGATAGAACTACAGAGGAGTTCTTCATTCAAAAAGCGATTGGCTGGTCATTGCGCCAATATAGTAAAACGAATCCGCAATGGGTCGAGGAATTGATGAAAGAATTAGTGTTGAGTCCTTTAGCACAACGAGAAGGCAGTAAATATTTAGCGAAAGCGAGCGAATAAGGAGAAATGATGGAAAGAAAACTTTTTGCATTTGATATTGATGGGACGTTGTTAAATTCGGAGAAGAAAGCATTGGATAGCACGAGAGAAGCGCTAGCAAAATTGCGGGAGCAAGGACACTTAGTTACGCTGGCAACTGGCAGAAGTCGTTATATGGCGCAAGAGGTGATTTGGGATTTAGATTTTACCAATTACGTATTATGTAATGGCGCCGCGGCTTTTGTGGATCATGAGCAATATTATCAAAATTTATTGCATGCTGAAGCGTTGGAACGTTTGGCACAAGATAGTGATCAACGCGGCTTAGGGTTTGCTTGTGTGGGCTTAGATGATATTAAGAAGAGCAACCAGCACCGTGCTGAAAAAATGGAAATTGCGATGAACTCTTTTCATTTTCATTCACCTGCTTATGATGAACACTTTTACCGTCAAAATGATATTTACCAAGCGCTGGCTTTTTATGACGCAGAAGATCAGTGTACGTTTGAAGAAGAATACCCAGAATTTCGCTTTATTCGCTGGCATCAACATAGCGTAGATGTTGTGCCTAAAGATGGCTCAAAATCAGCTACGTTAACGTATTTAGCTAAACGTGTGGGCATTGATGCAAAAAATATCATTGCCTTTGGGGACGGCGAAAATGACCGAGAAATGTTAAGCCATGCAGGGATTGGCGTCGCAATGGGCAACGCGAGTCCTTCTATTCAAAAAGTGGCCACAATGGTCACAGATACAAATGATAATGATGGCATTTGGAAAGCCTTAAAAGAAATGAAGGCCATTTAAAAAAACTGCACCGTTTGTCTGAAAACAAACGGCGCAGTTTTTTTCTTTATTCGATGACTAAAACGCCCTCTTTTAAAGCAAATGGATTTTCTTTGTTAATATGATCGTAGAACATGATGCCATTAATATGATCAATTTCATGTTGAACCACAATCGCTTCGTAGTTTTTTAAACGAACTTTGTGTTTTTCGCCAGCCATGTCAAAATAACTGACGGTAATTTTGTTATGGCGAACGACATACCCAGGTACATCCCGATCGACAGATAAACAGCCTTCCCCTTCACCTAAACAGACATCTTGCACAGAATGGCTCAAAATTTTAGGGTTGTACATTACCGTACTTAATGAAGGCGTTTCGTTTTCTGGGTCGTTACTAGGAACATGGACAGCAATAATTCGTTTAGAAATATCTAATTGTGGTGCAGCTAAACCAACGCCACCACGTAATTGTAATTCTTCGGCTTTGACTGGATCTTGACTATTTTTTAAGAAAGTCAACATGTCTTCGCCTAATTGTCGGTCTTCCTCAGTGATAGGGACAGGCACTTCTTCTGCCACAGCACGAAGTGTGGGATTCCCTTCACGAATAATATCTTTCATTGTAATCATTCAATGGTTCCTCCTTTGAAACATAAAAAAATTCTTCTTTTATTTATTCATGCGCTGAAATAATCAGTTGTTTACCACCATTTAGTGTATCACAAAATCACCAAAAAAGGGGCTAGATTGTTTAAAAAAACTATCGAATAATAGAGATTAAGCTTGCATTTTAGCGGTGTTTCCTGTAAAGTAAGCTTGTGTGGAAACACACCATCTATCACTTGGTTTAGCGAGTCACCAACGCTTCACTCAGTGATCAGACGAATAATAGAGAAAGAGGTGGAACAAATGGCAATTTCACAAGAAAGAAAAAACGAAATCATTAAAGAATACGCACGTCATGAAGGAGATACTGGTTCTCCAGAAGTACAAATTGCTGTCTTAACTGAAGACATTAACCAATTGAACGAACATGCGCGTACACACAAAAAAGATCACCATTCTTACCGTGGTTTAATGAAAAAAATCGGTCACCGTCGTAACTTGTTAGCTTACTTACGTAAAACTGACATCCAACGTTACCGCGAATTGATCCAACGTTTAGGATTACGTCGTTAATCATTACGTATAAAGCGAGGTTCAATCAGAATCTCGCTTTTTATCTTATTGTCACTATTGAAGGTCCTCTTTGGAAAGTTTTTAAGAACTACTAACCAAATGAAAGAGCAGCAACGACTTGTTACTTTTTCATTTGTTTAGTAGCCGTCTGACTTTTCCAAAGAGCAAGAGTAAAGGAGAAGAATTATGACAGAAAAACAAGTCTTTAAAACAACTTGGGGCGGCCGCCCACTAGAAGTAGAAATCGGCCAATTAGCCAAACAAGCCAATGGAGCTGTCTTAGTACGTTACGGCGATACGGTCGTTTTAAGTGCTGCTGTTGCCTCTAAAGAAGCAAAAGATGTAGACTTTTTCCCATTAACTGTAAACTATGAAGAAAAAATGTATGCGGTAGGAAAAATTCCTGGCGGCTTCATTAAACGTGAAGGTCGTCCAAGTGAACGTGCGACATTAACCGCTCGTTTAATCGACCGTCCTATTCGTCCAATGTTCTCAGAAGGCTTCCGTAACGAAGTTCAAATCACGAATATCGTTATGAGTGTGGATCAAGATTGTACACCAGAAATGGCTGCAATGTTTGGGTCTTCCTTAGCGTTAGCAATTTCAGATATTCCGTTTGATGGACCAATTGCTGGTGTTGACGTTGGCCGTATTAATGGCGAATATGTTTTAAATCCAACGGTAGAACAAGCGGAACAAACAGATATTGAATTAACTGTTGCTGGAACAAAAGAAGCCATCAATATGGTTGAAAGTGGTGCCAAAGAAGTATCAGAAGAAGATATGTTAGGTGCCTTACTTTTCGGTTTTGATGCCATTAAAGAACTAGTGGCGTTCCAAGAAGAAATCGTTGCCGCTGTAGGTAAACCAAAAATGGACGTGGACTTATTGCAAGTGGACGCTGATCTTAAAAAAGAAATTTTTGATGCGTACTACAATACAATGAAAACAGCCGTAATGACGGAAGAAAAATTAGCACGTGAAGTTGAAATTGACAAAGTAAAAGATACAGTCAAAGAAGTTTACGCTGAAAAATTTGCGGAACACGAAGAAGAAGCGCAATTACTAAAAGAAGTGAAACAAATTGCGGAAGATCTTGAAAAAGATGTCGTACGTGAGTTAATCACGATCGATAAGATTCGCCCGGATGGCCGTAAATTAGACGAAATTCGTCATTTATCATCAGAAGTAAGTATTTTACCACGTGTGCATGGTTCTGGCTTATTTACTCGGGGTCAAACACAAGCTTTATCCGTTTGTACATTAGCGCCTTTAGGGGAACATCAAATTATCGATGGGTTGGGTGTCCAAGATAGCAAACGTTTCATCCATCATTATAACTTCCCACAATTCTCTGTTGGTTCAACAGGACGCGCGGGCTCACCAGGTCGTCGTGAAATCGGTCACGGTGCGTTAGGTGAACGTGCCTTAGCACAAATTATTCCATCAGAAGAAGACTTCCCTTACACAATCCGCTTAGTGGCAGAAGTGTTAGAATCAAATGGTTCTTCTTCACAAGCAAGTATTTGCGCGGGAACATTAGCATTAATGGATGCGGGTGTGCCAATTAAAGCGCCAGTTGCAGGTATTGCAATGGGTCTTGTTAGTGATGGCGAAAACTATACAATCTTAACAGATATTCAAGGTTTAGAAGATCACCTTGGCGATATGGACTTTAAAGTAGCGGGAACGAAAGACGGAATCACTGCTTTACAAATGGACATCAAAATCCAAGGAATTACAGAACAAATTTTAACGGAAGCATTAGACCAAGCGAAGAAAGCACGGATGGAAATTCTAGAAGAATTAACAACAACGATTGCTGCCCCTCGTGAAGAATTAAGTCAATATGCACCGAAAATTGAAATGATTCAAATTAAACCAGCGAAAATTAAAGATGTCATTGGTAAAGGTGGCGAAACAATCAACAGCATCATTGATGAAACTGGTGTTAAGATTGATATCGATCAAGACGGTAACGTAAGTATTGCTTCATCAGATGCTGAAATGATTAAAAAAGCCATCAAGATTATTGAAGAATTAACCAAAGAAGTCGAAGTCGGTCAAGTTTACTTAGCAAAAGTTGTCCGCATTGAAAAATTTGGTGCATTTGTTAACCTAATTAAAGGCAAAGATGGCTTGATCCATATTTCTCAATTAGCAAACGAACGTGTGAACAACGTTGAAGATGTCGTGAAATTAGGCGACGAAGTCCTTGTCAAAGTAACTGAAATTGACAAACAAGGCCGTGTCAACGTGTCAAGAAAAGCATTATTAAACGAAGAAAACAAAGAAAAATAATTTCTTTTTAAACCAACGAAAACCAAGGAAGCTTCCTTTCTTTTCGTTGGTTTTTTCGTTGAAAACAAGCCCTAAAAAAGAAATGATAAAAAAAGCTAAAGACGATCGCCAACTCTTTTGTTTATAGTCAATTAGTGGTAAAATTAATACTATCAGTCTGAAGAATATCTGGGGTGTCTTTGTGAAAAAATTTAATCCAAATAAAAATATAATCATTACCTTAATTTTAGTCATTATTTTAGTAACCATTATTAGTTTAACTGCTGCGCAACGTTCTGAAAAAGGCAAAACCAATGTCGTTCAAGGTGGCGTCAATAATAGCGTTAGTATGGTGGACCGTGTGATTTCTTTTCCAGCTCGTGTGGTGGAAAATGGCTTGTCTTCAATGGGCAATTTAATTAACACGTTTAAAGAAAACGAACGTCTAAAAGAAAAAATTGATAGCTATAATGAATTAGCTGTCCAAAACAATAACTATAAACGTGAAATTGATAGTTTAAAACAAGAATTGAATCTGAACGAAACGTTGGCCAACTATGAAAAAGTAACTGCGAATGTCATTACGCGTTCGCCGGATACTTGGCAAGACTTATTAATTATCGATAAAGGAACCAATGACGGCATTGAAGCGGGCATGGCGGTCATGGCGCAAAAAGGGTTAGTGGGGCGTGTCATTGAAGTCAATGCAACGACTGCAAAAGTGGAACTACTAACGTCTAAAAATGTCAACTCGAACCATTTCCCTGTGCGAGTAACTTCCGCAAATGGCGAATCGTTTGGTTTACTTAAAAATTACGACAATAAGACAAATGCATTAATTGTGTCACAATTAACTGGCGATGCCACTCTGAAAGAAGGCGATGTCGTTCAGACTTCTGGCTTAGGTGGTAATTCCCCAGCCGATTTAGCGGTAGGGACAGTTATTAAAGTGAAACCAGATAGTTTTGGTTTAGATCGTGAAGTGTATGTGAAACCTTATGCGGATGTCTATGGTATCTCCGTTGTGACGGTCGTGAAAAGATCGGCAGGGGAAAGCGAATGATTCGGAAAGAGTATTTAAAATACGTCACACCTATTCTCTTGTTTTTCTTAATGTTAATTGATGCTCATTTAACAAAGTCTTTTGAAACGTGGACAAGCAATGTTTACTTCGCCAGTTCTCATCTGTTATTACTTGCGTTTATGTTTGCCGTTCCTAATTTCTCTAAACGTTATTTATTAATTACTTCGTTAATTTTAGGCTTTATTTGCGATAGCTACTACATTGGCATTATCGGGATTTATACAGTCGCACTGACGCTTTCGGTTATGTTGATGTATACATTTAAAGAAGTAATTCAAACAAATTTATTAACTGGTTTTTTTGGGATCGTTATTTTTACCACGTTGTATGAACTGATTGCGGTACTGATTCAAGTGGCCTTTCATTTAGCGGATGTCAGCCCAATTTTATTTATTACACGTGTGTTGGGCCCTACATTGCTATTGAACATGGTGTGGTATGTTATTTTATCTTATCCACTGAAAAAACTGTTTTCCGTAAAATAAAAATTGAAAATTTTGTTCGTTTGCGAAAAATGCTCATTTGTTAGCATTTTTCGCTTTTTTTATTCTCTTTAAATAACAAAACAATGAGAAGCTTACCCTGGAGCCATGAAGAAAGTTGTGAAAAAAGTGAAGCTTTTTTTTGTCATTTACAAGAAGAAAATTGAAATATTACTGTAACATCCATATTATCTCAGTGACATACAGCTATGCTACAATTGCTCTATCGTTGAAAAAGAGAAATTTATTCAAATTTTAATAAATAATAAAAAAGCTTAACAAAAAAGGATTTTCGGAGGACAACAGATTGAAGAAAAGTGTATTATCGGCTCTAATGGTATGTTCCATTACCTTAACAAGCGTAGCGTTGCCATCCGCAGCATTTGCAGATGAATACGATACAAAGATTCAACAACAAGATCAAAAAATTAATGCGTTAACTAGCCAAATGTCAGATGCAGAAGCAAAAGTTGCCGCGATTGAAAATGATATGGTTGAAACGGCCAAACAAATCGATACATTAACAGCTAAAAAGAACAAGCTATCATCAGAAGTATCTAAATTATATAGTGAAATTTCTGATTTGAATGTCCGTATTCAAAAACGTGAAGTACAGATGACAAAACAAGCACGCGATGTCCAAGTGAATGGTCAAAGTGATTCAATTATTGATGCTGTCTTAGATGCAGATTCAGTAGCAGATGCAATTGGTCGCGTTCAAGCGGTCTCAACAATGATGAGCGCCAACAATGAATTACTAGAACAACAAAAAGAAGACAAAGCGACTGTTGAAAAGAAAACAAAGAATGTTGAAAAACAAATTGCTGAATTAGAAGCAGCAACAAAAGAACTAAATGACAAAACAGAATCATTAAAAACATTGAAGATTCAACAAGAAGTGGCTAAAAATGATTTAGAAGCACAACGTTCTGAAGAACAAGGGAAAAAAGACGGCTTCATTAAACAGAAAAAAGAAGCGGAAAAACGTTTAGCAGAAGAACAAGCACGCCAACGTGCAGCTGCTAAAAAAGCAGAAGAACAAGCGGCAGCGCAAGCACAAGCCGCAGCACAAAAAGCGGCAGCAGAGCAAGCGAAAGCAACAAAAGCAGCCAATGAGGCAGCAGCATCTGCTGCTGAAGAAAAAGCCGCAACACCAGCAGTAGAATCATCAACAACTACTGAAAGTACCACAACGCAAGAAACAACAACTTCAAGTACTGAAACAGAAAGTGTTGTAACAACACCTGCAGCAGCACCTGAAAAAGAAAAAGAAGTTCCTGTAACTAACCCAACGACTCCTGAAAAAGGTAATGAAGCAAAACCAGGGAATGGTGGCGTGACTTCAGGAAAACAAGCCGCAATTAATGCAGCTTTAGCAGATGTTGGTAATTCTTATGCAACAGGTTGGAATCAACCAGGCGAATGTTTAGTATCTGTTCGTCGCTGGTTAGCGGCAGGCGGTATTAACTTCGGTTATGGTGGTCCAAACAGTGGCTATGTTGCTTCTGGCGCAACACAAGTTAGCTGGAGTAACGTGCAACCAGGCGATGTTGTTCAATATGAAAGTGCCTATAGTCCAGATAGCTGGATTGGTGGCGTGCATACTGTCTTAGTTACAGGTGTAAGTGGTGGAAGTGTCCAAATCGTTGAAGCGAACAACCCAGGAGGTTCTGGTTATGTTTCTTCTAACTCTAACTGGTCACCAGCACCACCAGCAGGATTCCGCGCTGTTGTATGGCGTTTTCCAGGCTAAATAGTCATCTATTAATAATTGATAACAAGGAGTGGCAACTAACAAAAATCGTTAGTTGCCGCTTTTTTTATTCATTTAATTTTAAATATATGCATAAAATGTATCTGAAAATATTGTAATCTGGCCATTTTTTTGCAATTATAGAGGTATATACATATTAGGAGCGGAGGAATCAGCATGAGCGGAACGCACGATACAAAACAAGCAATCGCTTCAGCTTTAATAGAATTATGTGAACAAAAGGATTTTCGTAAAATAAGTGTCCAAGATATTACCAAAAAAGTGGGCTTGAATCGCCAAACATTTTATTATCACTTTACAGATAAATATGATTTATTACGTTGGATTTATCGTCACGATGCATTGATTTACTTGGAAACAGATATTTGTTTGGAAAACTGGGAGGAACAAGCCCTGAAGTTATTAAAAGCGATTAAAGAGAAGAGTCATTTTTACTATACAACGGTGACCTCAGATTCAGAAGTTCTTCTTAATGTTTTTTCCGCTTCGACCAATCGCTTATTTATTTCATTATTTGAACAAGTCGATGTTGAGAACCATTTAACAGATAAAGATAAACAATTTTATGCGAATTTCTTTTCTTATGGATGTAGCGGCGTCTTAACGAAATGGATTCTTGAGGAATATCCTCAGACTCCTTTGGAAATGGCGACGCAATTATTCCGTTTAGCGAAAGATACAGAATTTATGGCTTATCATTTGTATGAACAAGAAGCCAATGAGTAATGTGTGAAGGATAAAAAGTTTTATGAAGGAGTGAAACGTTGTGGTAACTGTGTTATTTGTTTGTTTAGGCAATATTTGTCGCTCGCCAATGGCAGAAGCGATTTTTCGTCAGAAAGTCCAACAAGCCGGTTTAGAATCGACTATTCAAGTGTTTTCAGCAGCTACTAGCCACTGGGAAGTTGGCAGTCAGCCACATAAGGGAACCAGAAAAATTTTGGAGCAACAAGGAATTTCCTATCAAGGAATGCGGGCGACACAAATCCAGCCAAGTGATTTTAAAAAATATGACTATATCATTGGGATGGATACGAATAATGTGGCCGATTTAAAAGCATTAGCTCCTCAAGAAGAGCAACCGCGGATTCATTTATTTATGGAAGTTGTGGCTGGTAAAGAAACCATGGACGTACCTGATCCTTATTATACTGGAGATTTTGAGGAAACTTACCGCTTAGTGGAAGCAGGTACCTCAGAATGGTTGAAAAAAATAAAAGCACAGCTGAAAGATTAGGACTATAGTCCGATAGTACTTTCTGTTTCCCCTTGGTACAATAGTGTTAACAAATTGTTCAGGGAAAAAGAGACAGGAGGGAAGTAAGATGAACAGTAGTTATTTATCCTATGTTTTTGAATTGAGTTTGTATTATTTATTGTTGATAATGAGTCTGCCGCTAGTGTATGCTGTCACGTATCATTTATCTTTTAGTAGTATGTATACAAGTGAATGGTTAATGATCTCTGTTTTCTTATCTCCGTTAGTTTTATTATTTGCAGGTATTCGTTATGGTTTTGCTCGTCTGAAACAGCAAGAACGTCAAGCGATGAAATAAAGCAAAAAATCCTTGAAAAGTGTCAAAACTTTTTAAGGATTTTTTTATTAAGCCACCCAATCGGCTAAGGTTTTTTGCTCCAATTGGAAAGCCTTTAACATATCGTCGTTGGCGTCTTTAATAGGCGTCGTTGCTGCTAATGTTCCTTGAACAGCAATTCGCGTCGTTGCTTGTAAATCGCCACAGGTAATTAAGGTAATCATATTTTGACCAGGAACGTCATCAATTAACTCAACACGAGTTGGTTCGATTTTTTCTACAGAAGTTATTTTGTATGTATAAACAGTAGATAAATCAGTGATATAAATGAGTTCGTCTTTTTTGGTTCTTTCTAAAGGTGAAAATAAGGAAACACCATCTTCCGTTCGATGACTAGCCAAGGCATAATTGTTTTTCCCCATGACTTGATCTTCTTTCATGGTCCCCGCACCAGTTAATAAAGCGACATTTGACAATCCTTTAAAAATGGGCAAATTAATTTCGACACTTGGTATCGCAATGGCACCAATCACAGGTAAGTTTTTGTTTTCAAATTGGGCTTTCATCACCGCTTCTGTGCTCAAGGACTCAACTGAATCAAAGTCAAACGTTGTTTCACGGGCCATGTTTTTCTTCACATCAGCTGGTTTCAACTTGCTAACGGCGTACGAGCGGCTATTTTGTTGAACCACCCAACTGCGTATCTGATTGTTAAAAATTAAGGCCAAGCCAATGATAAATAGTAAAACTAATAAGCTGTTGATTAACCAATTTTTTCCTCTTTTTTTCTCTTTTGGGCGCATATTCTCCCTCCTTTTAATGTATCAAGTTTACCACAATTTATTTGAAAAACCTATTTATTTTCTTTGGTGAATAGGTAAGCTAGCTGGACCTTGATTTAATAAAAAACAACTGAATCGATTGATTTTTCAAAAAAATCCTCATTTTGTAATGGAATTTTAAAGTAAAAGAAACAAGCTTTTCTTTTGAAAATATTGTAAAATGGTAAGGAGGCTAGTAGAGGGGAGATGGGAATTTGCTTGATTTAATTTATGTACATATAGATGTAACCAGCAACGCGGTTTTATCTAAAGGAATTACCCATTCCGATTTTGTTCGTTCAATTGTGCATCATCCACAGAACTTACTATTATTAGATCCTTCTGCCGAAGCTGGCGAATACGATATGCATTCAGGCTTGAAAATTATTCGCGGAGAAGAAAGCGTCAATCGCTATTTTCAATCGCTACAACGTCGTTGGATGACTGAAGAAATTAAATGGATTGACTTTTCCGATGTGACGATGCTAAAAGAGCTAACGCCATTAGAAATTTCGGAACTTCTTTATTTTGGACACATGAAGAATAGTTTGCATTCGCCTTTCTTTTATAAGCTACAAAATGATTTTGTCTTTTTTGAATTTGCAGATCAGATGACGCGTGTCTATTATCGTTATATTGATGAATTTTATCGAATCTTTGCTGATAAAATTACACGTGTTGTTTTAGAGAAAGTCAACCAGAAAAAGGCCTTCTTTAAACGAAATACGCCTGTCGAAAAATTAAGTCCTGAATTACTTAAAAATATGAAAGGTATCTTGCAAGAAGGTGTTATTTTTTGCTTCCAACAAACGGAAGTGGATAAAGAAGAATATCGGATTCCTATTTACTTGGTGGAAGATTCACTTAGCAAGATGAAAAATACGTCATACCAAAAAGAAGAAATTTTGGCAACGCTTGTCTATAATAGTGAAAAACGCATTTGGCACATTGAACAAGAGAATGATTTCGGTGAAATTTTTATGTTGGCCCATGAAGGCTGAGAGAGCTCTAACTTTATCAACTAAAGTAGGGCTTTTTTTTGTAGCTATGATTTGGATGAGAAATCAAGTATAATAAAATGATAAAAAGGAAAGAAGGTTGTTTAATGAAAAAAATACTCTATGGCTCTATGACTGGCTTGGCACTCTTTTTGGTAGCTGGCTGTACAGCCAAAACACCTACAGCTGTTTCATCAACAAATGAACAAAAAGAAACAGTAATATCAACTACTGAAACAAGTTCATCCGTACAACAAGAAGCAACGACGACATCAGAGAAGACAAGTGCGGTAGCTGTCTCTTTAGAAAAAGTAACGACAGCATTTGAGAAAAAATATCCAGAAGCTAAAATAACAAGTCTGCAGTTAGATACAGATTTTGGACGTTATTTTTATGAAATAGAAGGCGTGGATCAGCAAAAAGAATATCAAGTTGAAGTGAACGCAGAAACAGGCGAATTCACAAAAGAAAAAGTCGAAACCTTGGATGTTGATGAACAAAATGGCGTTAAAATGCAAGAAGAGGCACTTGATTTAACAAATATCATTTCCAGAGAACAAGCCACAACCTTGGCTGAAAAAGAAGCGAAAGTCGGCCAGGCAACAGATTGGAAGTTAGAGAAAGAATTAGGAATCACCTATTGGGAAGTAAAAGTGAAAGAGGGCCAACAAAAAATAGAGGTAAAAATCGATGCTCATTCTGGTAAAATTTTGACAACTGAGCGGGATGATTAATGGATAAAAAGTAGCTGGCATGCGTTAGAGTAGGAGTTGATTCCCTTAAATGCTGATCAGCTATTTTTTTGCTTGTTCGACAAACGTGTTTTTCTAAAGTCCCTATGGTAAAATAACGATGTATTAGTGGTTGAGAGCGTCAGAACATAGGAGGAAATTTGTTTGGCTAGAAAAATGGATTTACGTATTTGGGTAGAAGGAACAGTCGTCGCAGCAATGGCAATGGCCCTCTCTTTTTTACCGATTGAATTTGCCAATAGTGGCTTGGACCTATCGTTGGGAATGGTCCCATTAGTTCTTTATTCGTTTCGTCGTGGGTTGCTTCCTGGAGTTGCAGCAGGCTTTGTTTGGGGCATGTTAAATATTATTCTCGGTACAGCCATGAAAAATTTCTTGTCCGTTCCACAGATTATTTTTGAATATCCCTTTGCTTTTGCGTTTGGAGGAATGGGTGGCGTATTCGCTAGAAAAATTCAACTGTATTTTCAAGCGAATCGTTTAAAATCAGCCATTCGTACGATTATTTTAGGAAGTGTTGTCGCAGTCTTCGCCCGCTGGTTTTGGCATTTTTGGGCGGGTGTATTGGTTTGGGGCATGTATGCACCAGAAGGGATGAGCCCATACCTCTATTCTTTTGTACTAAACGGTACGAGTACCGTCGTCAATTGTTTGTATGTAAGTCTAGTTCTAGGCTTATTGGCAAAAGTAGCACCGCAATTATTTGTTCCTAAGAAATAAGTTGAGTCCTAAGTCAGAAGTTTCATGGGATTTTGACTAAAGTCATAAATAAAAGAAACCACCAACCTGCAATCGACAGGCTTGGTGGTTTCCATTTATTTTATAAAGACTTCAATATTCTAGTGAATTTGACGTTGGTGACGATTGGCTAACGTGCTGACTTTCATGACAGAAGCAACAGGAATCATGCGCAACTGTTGTTCATCCGTTTGTAAACGAACGACGATATTGTCCGAAATATTTTTTGAGACAATCCAGCCGATCACCGTTTCGAATTTATGCGCTGTAGGGACTTCTTTCAATTGTAAGACCACTAAGGATTTTTGGGCGGCAGCGACTTGGAGCTCTTGTAAAAGCGCACTGCGTTCCTTTTCTTTATTCTTTTGATCTTGAGAATCTTCTAAAAATGCCGAAAAGAAATGTTGGGAAGAGAGCGTAATCAGTTTAGAAATGCTCTTGATGGTAGCTTTATGTTGATCCATTCTTCTGCCTCCTTTACGAATAAAATAGAATAAAACTCAAATGACTAATTACCTGTATTTTACCTAATTTTGTGATAAAATTCAAGAAAATATGTTCGCCTTCAATAATTATGAGAATTTACCAACGTTTCTGTTTTTCGAAAAAGAAAGTAGTATAATGTGTGAGCATATAAGAAATACATAAGATTATCGGATGTAGTCAATAGATAGAAAAGGATGAATAGTATGTCAAAAAAACCATCAGGTTACCAAAAAAAAGTTCTCACGGTGTTGTTGGTATCGTTTGGCTTTGGCGGGTTGTTAGCGCAGTTTTCGCCGATGAAATCAGGTGGGTTTTCAAGTTGGTTTGATGATTCATATGTTAAAGCTAGTGCTGAATCAAGTAAAACAAAAGAACCAGCACCAGTTAAAATTGAGAAAAAAGTCAAACCTTTAAGCTATGGACAACAGGTCAATCAAGAAATTGAAAAGAAGCAATATGATGGACATCTGGATTTGCCGTTAGAATTGCAGACAGATGCTAAATGGAAAGACACCGCGTACGGATTTGGCAATGTAGATAAGCCGAATACAATCGAAATTAATGGATGTGCGATTGTGTCACTTGCAATGGTTGGTTCATACATGGATCACCAAGAAGTTACCCCTCTGGATGTGTTAGCTTGGGCAAAAAATGACTTCTTTATGGAAGGGCAAGGGACGGCGTGGTCTATTTTTGGTGCATATGCTGAAATGAAAGGCTATAACTGTCAAGAAATTGGGGATATTGAAACAGTGGCAGCTTTCTTGAAGGAAGGTCATCCAGTCATTATTTCTGTAAAACCGGGCTATTTCACTACAACTGGTCACATTATGGTGATGAGTGGTGTGGATGAAAAAGGCGATTTCTGGATTAATGATCCAAACGATTCAGAAGAAAAGGGCCATTCAAAACGGACATTTACAGCCGAAGAAGTGATGAATGAAGCGTTAAACTTCTGGGCATTTTATTAGGAATAAGAAAAGGTGTGGAACAACAGGCAGTGCCTTTGTTCGCATCTTTTTTAGCAAATAAAAGGAGGCAGGACAATGGAGCGATGTACTTGGGCAACGAATACAACTGAAGAGATACAAGCCTATCATGATGATGAATGGGGACGTCCAGTTCATGAAGAGCAACAGTTATTTGAGTTATTGACCTTGGAAAGTATGCAAGCAGGCTTAAGCTGGGCGATTATTTTGAATAAACGAGAAACGCTCAGAGCAGCTTATGATGCGTTTGATTATCGGAAAATTGCGCGATATGATGAGGAAAAAATTTTAGCTTTACTAGCAAATCCTGGTGTGATTCGTCATCGTTTAAAAATTCAAGCGACCATCACGAATGCGCAAGTTTTTCAAGAAGTTCAGGCAGAATTTGGCTCCTTCGATCGCTACCTCTGGAACTTTGTCGATCAGCAACCAATCGTTAATCACTGGCAGCACCCAGAAGAGGTTCCAGCCTCCACGGAATTATCGCAACAGATTAGTCGAGCGTTAAAAAAACGAGGATTTAAATTTTTAGGTGTCACGACAGTCTATTCCTTTTTACAGGCGGCGGGATTGGTGAATGATCATTTAGAAACGTGTCAGTATAAATAAGTATAGAAGAATTAAAAAGGAAGGAACTAGCAAAATGAATTGCTAGTTCCTTCCTATTTTTTTTAGTGATTATGGACACTCATTTAACATCGTTGAAACAGTTTTCGCCAACTTTTCTATTAAGAATAGTGCAGGTAGTTGGGACGTTACGTCTGCAATGGAACTTTTCTCGGTTGTGATATAGTAGGGAATCGTGACTGTTGAAAGTTGAGCAATCGTGCTTTTTTCACTATTTGTAATGGCAATTACATCAATTCCCATTTCGATGAAATAATCAATATTTTGCCGAACTTTTTGTGTTTCACCCGAAACTGATAAGGCGATAACGCCCACTTTTTTAGCCGTTTCTTCGGATAATTTGCTAACGGGATGGGAAAAAAGATGGGATACAGAAGCAGATAAATTGTAGATACTGGAAAAATAAATTTCACCAAATTCAGCTAGGACTTTGGACGTTCCTTCGCCAATAAAAAGAACAAATTCTTTTTTTGCCAGCAATTCCGCAGCTTGAACAATCCGTCCTTCTAATAATTCTTCTGATGAGCGTTGCAAAAAATGAATCAGCATTGTTTCATCTAAAGATTTTGGTTGGGCTGTTTTTTTTCGTTCGCTTAGATAATTCTTCAATTTAAATTTAAAATCTGTATAGCCTTCACACTCGAATTTTTGACAAAAACGCCAGATTGCCGTTTTACTGAAATGAATTTCATCTGCTAATTCTCGAATTGTCATATAAGGAACTTTTTCAATATTGTGGCTAATATACTTGTAAATCTCTAATTCTGTTGGATTTAATTGTGGATCATAGGTTAAAAACAGCATGCTGATCCCTCCTGTCGTTTGTGAACGTAATGTCCTTTTTTAGGGACATGGTCTTATTTGTAGATTATAGCACTCAATCAGAAAACTAGCTATAAAAAAAGGCGTCACTTAGCTACAATCAATAGAGAAACAACTAAAAATTCATGAAACAGAAGAGAGAGTGGGGAAAAATGAGCAATAAAAAATTAATTATCAACGCTGATGATTTTGGTTACACGCCAGCGGTAACGCAAGGAATCATTGAAGCACACAAACGTGGCGTGGTTACTTCAACAACTGCATTACCAACTTCTCCTTATTTTTTAGAGGCCATGGAGAGTGCTCGAATCAGTGCACCGACTTTAGCTATCGGTGTCCATTTAACATTGACATTGAACCAAGCAAAACCTATTTTACCTCGAGAAATGGTCCCTTCCTTAGTAGATGAAGCTGGTTATTTTTGGCATCAATCGATTTTTGAAGAAAAAGTCAATTTAGAAGAGGTTTATAACGAATGGGATGCTCAAATTATTTCATTTATGAAAAGTGGCAGACGCCCTGATCATATTGATTCTCATCATAACGTTCATGGAAAAAATAAAAAGTTATTGGGCGTAGCTTTGGCACTTGCTCGCAAATATCAATTACCTTTACGTAACGCCTCAAGAAGTATTGAAACAAAAGACTATTTAGAGTTATATCAGGATGTTCGCACGCCAGATGAAATGTTGTACCAATTTTATGACAAGGCGATTTCAACTGAAACCATCTTGCAATTGCTTGATATGGTTGTTTGTAGTGAAGGAGAGGTCTTTGAAATCAATTGTCATCCTGCGTTTATCGATACTATTTTACAAAATCAATCAGGGTATTGTATGCCTCGAATTCGTGAAGTGGAAATATTAACGTCTCAAGAAGTCAAAGAAGCGATTGAAGAACGCGGCATCTTGTTAGCCAATTATGAATCGCTAGCAATGTAAATCAAAGAAGCGTGAATAGCGTGTGAGTAAGTTCTTAATCCGAGCGCTTACTTACACGCTAAATTATTGAAAGAAAGAGGACGTACATGAGTAAAGAACAACCAATAAATCTGAATATCAGCGATTTTTTAAAAGTTTTCGCTGTAGCATCAGTTATTTTACAAACGGTTTTATCATACGTGTTGACACATTCTCCACAAACGGAAGCAATGAATTCAATCGGTAGTTTTTACCGAATGTCTAAATATTCGGCACCCATGTTTATTTTTGCAATTATTTACAACATGGTGTTAAAGAGTCAAGCTGAATCGTATCTTGAATTTTTAAAGGAAAAATTTTATGAATTGGTGCTTCCTTATGTGGTCTGGTCCAGTCTCTATCTATACGCTTTTCCTAGTTTACAACAACGAATGCCCTATGAAACGCCCCTAGGATTTCTAGGAAAAGTTCTCAGTGGTGATGGCGCGGCACATCTATGGTATGCCGTAATGATGTTGCAATTCCAATTATTTATGCCGTATTTTATTTGGTTGGCAACAAGAATTACAAAAAACAAAAAAGTGATTTTACCAATTGTTTTTTTTACAATCGGTGCGCATATCCTTTGGTGCTTCTGGTACCAGAAAATGATTTTTCCATATGCAGAAACTTCTCTTTGGTACTTAATAGATCGTTCAGGGCTTAGTTATCTCATTTATGGTATTTTCGGGGTCATCACAGCGAAGTATCAAGGGGAAATTTTTACTTTCTTGAAAAAGACAAGAGTGGCACTATTTCTGTTGTTTCTTTTTATTTTTTGGCAGGCAGTCCAAGGGAATTTATTTGATGGAACACAGATGACACCGAACGATCTACCTTATTTGGATCCTCTTCAAAGTGCCTATAGTTTACTGATTATCGGGTTGGTTTTTTATTTGGGAACACAAGGAATAGCCAAAAAGATTCGTCTTTTACCAATAGTTAAATGGATAGCCACTTATGCGTATCGCAGTTATTTAGCGAATGTTTTTGTTTTTCAATTGGTCTTGAAACTGGTCCATCCGTTTTTAACCAATCAACCAGTCAGCTTGGTTATTCTTGTGTTGTATATGGGTACATTTGTTGGCTCGTTTGGGTTAACGGTTGTAATCGAGCATTTTTTCAAAAGCATCTTTAAGTTGGGACGCCTTGTATCTATATAGGGACATGTTCTTAAATAGAAATCATTGTCCAAAATCATGGGAAAGCATACTCAATTGTCACAAGAATTGTTACACTCTTTGAGGAATAAGTTCTGCTTATCCAATTAAATAGTAAGCTCAGTAAATAGTTAGGGGAGAAAGAATAAATGATAGGTCTTATTTTAACGGGACATGGGGTATTTTCAACTGGAATGCATCAATCAGTTAGTATGATTGCAGGAGAGCAAGCAAATGTTCAGGCAGTCCCTTTTTTCAATGATACAGGGCTTGATGTATTAGAGTCAAACATTCGTAAAGCCGTTGACTCTATGCTGGAGACGTGTCCAGCAGTGGTCATTTTAACTGATCTTTTAGGTGGCACACCGTTTAGAATTTCAATGACTGTCGCAAGTAATTATCCAAATGTCGAAGTGCTAGCAGGAACAAATTTACCGATGGTTCTTGAAGGGCTTGCATTACGCACAATCAGCACGAACGTAGAAGATTTTGTTTCAATGGTCACAGATTCAGCCAGAGACGGGATTGTTCATAAAAAACTAGAACAACCACAAGCAAATACTCAAGAAGAAGCAGACGGAATTTAACCAATTAGAAAAGAGGAGGAAGCACTATGCCGAATATTTTATTAACAAGAATTGATAATCGCTTGATTCATGGTCAAGTCGCAACACAATGGAACGGTTCTTTAGGCGCCAACTTAATTTTAGTCGCAAATGATGCAATTTCTGAGGATACAATGCGCCAACAATTGTTAAACATGGCGGCCCCTGCAGAAGTACAAACCCGTTTTTTCTCCATTAAGAAAACGATTGAGGTCATTCATAAAGCCTCAGAAAGACAAAAGATTTTTCTGTTAGTTGATAATCCTGTTGATGCATTGCGCTTGGTAGAGGGTGGTGTGCCAATTGAAAAATTAAACATTGGTAATATGCATATGGAAGAAGGCAAAAAACAAGTAGCTACCGCTGTTGCCGTTAATAAAACAGATGTAGACGCCTTTAAAAAGCTACAAGAATTAGGTGTTAAACTTTCGATTCAACGTGTACCGTCAACGCCAGAAGAAAGTTTAGATGCATTATTTTCATAAAAAAGTAATGTTGGACAATAATTTTGAAGAGAAGAAGTGGGAAGAATGATTATTCAAAGTAAAAACGTATGGATTAACGAACAATTTCAACCAGCTCAAGTTGAAGTGTCAGAACAACGAATTGTTGCAATTCTACCGTACAATGAAAAAGCTGTCGATAAAGAATACGGAGCAAATCGCATTCTTCCAGGATTTATTGATATTCATGATCATGGTTGGCATGGTGGGGATGCCAATCATGCCAATCATGAATTTATCAAAGAGTGGCAAGCTTACCTTCCAGAAGAGGGGATTACAGCTTTTTTACCAACAACGTCAACAACATTTCCAAAAGACTTGGAACATTCATTTGAAGTGATTGGTTCATTTATTGAGGAAGACCAAGGAACCAACGGGGCACAAATCATAGGGATTCATGCGGAAGGACCAATGATTTCTGAAGAATTTCGTGGCTCTCATAATCCAGAGTTATTAGTAAAACCATCCGTTGAGACATTTAAAAAATGGCAAGAGTTAGCAAAAGGGCACATAAAATTAATGACGTTGGCACCAGAAAATGATGTAGAGAATGCCTTGACTACATATTGTCATGAACATGATGTAGTCATTTCAATTGGCCATACGGCTGCAACCTATGAACAAGCAATGGCAGCTGTCGAAGCAGGTGCAAAAAGTTTTACCCATACGTTTAATGGAATGGAAGATATCAGTCACCGGAAACCAACCGCAGTAGTTGCTGCTTTGGATAGTGAAGAAACGTTTGCTGAAATTATTGCTGATGGGGTACATGTTGATTATTCATTAGTACGTGTGTTAGCCAAACTAAAAGGCAAGGACTATTTAATTGCTGTGACAGATTCTATCTGGGCCAAAGGGTGTCAACCAGGCGTTTATCCAAAACCAGAAAAAGGGATCGAAATGGTTATTGATGAACAAAATGTGGTCCGTTTAGCGAATGGCAAGTTAGCTGGAAGTACGAACCATTTAAATAATATGGTTCGCAACCTTGTTGAAAAAGCATTACTTCCAGAAGTGATTGCTATTAATTCAGTCACGAAAAATCCAGCTCGTTTGTTGAATGTGAACGAATCTATGGGAGAAATCAAACTAGGGCTTTTAGGTAATTTTACAATTATTGATGAGAAATACGAAGTACTAGAAACCTTAGTAAATGGTGAAACAGTTTATAAAAAGTAGACGAAGTCTAATAGGAGGAAAAAAATGTTAGTACAGGCAATTTTGGTAGGAATTTGGGCTGGTATAGCAGGGGTTGATAAGCTTGTCTTACAGACACATATTCATCGTCCGATTGTTACAGGGCTGATTGTTGGTTTAATATTGGGAGATGTCAACACAGGGTTAATCACTGGAGCAACGCTAGAGTTAGTTTGGATTGGTGCAGTAGCAATCGGCGGTGCGCAACCACCCAACGTAGTAATTGGGGGAGTTATTGGAACAGCGTTAGCAATTATCACAAAATCTGACCCACAAGTGACCGTAGGTTTGGCTGTTCCTTTCGCAGTTGCAGCGCAAGCGTTAATTACCTTGTTATATACAGCGATGTCACCAATTATGCATAAATTTGATGCTTATGCAAAAAAAGCAGATACAAGAGGCATCGAAAGAATGTCTAGTTTTTTACCAATCGTTTTATTCATTTGTTATTTTTTTGTAGTATTTTTATGTATTTTCTTTGGTGCTGATAAAGCATCTAGTTTCATTTCTATTCTACCCGAATGGAGTATTCATGGCTTGAGCGTTGCAGGTGGTATGATGCCAGCAGTAGGTTTCGCCATGTTATTAAAAACGATGTGGGAAACATCCTACGTACCGTTCTTTATTTTTGGGTTTGTTATGGCTGCCTATTTAGGATTAGATACATTAGCGGTTGCAGGTTTAGCTGTCGCAATTGCTTTATATGAATTTTACGCACAAAGAAATAATACAGTCACTGCATCAAATAATAATGGAGGGTTTGAAGAAGATGGCATCTGAAGAAACATATAATGATACGATATCCGAAAAAGTAATAACAAAAAAAGAGTTAAAAAAAATAATGTTCCGTTCGTATCTGCTACAATCTTCATTTAATTATGAAAGAATGCAAGCAGGCGGCTGGACCTACTCATTAATTCCAGGATTGAAAAAGATTCATCGTGATAAAGAAGACTTAGCTCTTTCTTTGGAAAATCATTTACAATTTATGAACACGAATCCACAATTGGTGACGTTCATGCATGGTGTGATTATTGCAATGGAAGAGTCAAAAGAATCACCAAAATCCATTCAAGCGATTAAAACAGCGTTGATGGGCCCGTTAGGCGGAATTGGGGATGCGTTATTTTATTTAACCGTTTTGCCGATTGCAGCAGCGATTGGTTCACAACTATCATTAGAAGGCAATATCTTAGGACCAATTGTTTTCTTGTTGTTATTTAATATTCCGTATATGGCTGCCAAAATTGGGTTAATTAATCTAGGTTATAAAATGGGCGTCAAAGCAATTTCGGTCTTAAGCGAAAGTACCAAAAAATTATCTCGTTCAGCAACAATTGTAGGAATTTCCGTGGTGGGCGCGTTGATTCCGAAGAGTGTACAATTAACGACAACTTTTGTTTTTCGCTTGAAAGACACTAAGTTAGACCTTCAAACACAATTGTTTGATACAATCATGCCCAATTTATTACCTTTAGTGTTTACGCTGTTTTGTTTTATTATGTTGAAAAAAGGACGCACGCCGATTGCTTTAATTATTTTTACTGTGATTTTTGGGTTGTTAGGTTCTTTAATCGGGATTATATAAAAAAGATTTGGAACAATAGCCAAAATCGCTATTGTTCCAAATCTTTTTCTAAATTTAATCGAGTGATTATTCTTTATACGCCCACTTGAAGTCGTATTTAGCACCTGTTGGATGATAAATAATTTCTTTCACGTTTGGTGCACGTAAGTGTGATTCTGCTTTTTGGTAAATTGGCACAACACCCATATCAGCAATTACTGTTTTTTCAGCGTTGATTAGATCTTCCCAGCGTTTTTCAGGATCGTTAACATCTGTGGTTTTGGACGCAGCAATGAATTTATCGTATTCAGGATTGCTGTAACGTCCACGGTTATTAGAAGTTGAGCTTTCTAATAAATCTAAGAAGTTAATTGGGTCTGAATAGTCGGCACTCCAACCACGAACAGCGATTTGGAAATCCCCTTTTAAGGTACGATCTAAACGAACGGCCATTGGGACAGGCGTCACAGTTACTTTTAAGCCTTCCAAAGTATCAGATAGTGATCCTTGAAGATATTCGCCCATTTTTTTAGCGCCTTCAGAGTCGTCTACCATTAAATCAACCGTTAAGTTGGAAACACCAAGTTCTTGTTTCGCTTTGTTCCAGTATTCCACAGCTTTTTTCTTGTCGTATTTGACTAATTTGTCGCTACCAGCTTCTTTAACAAAGTCTTCACCCGTTTTTGGTGATTTCGCGACATCCACAGGAACGAAGCCTTGTGAAGGAAGAGAGCCATTGGCTAAAATGTTTTTAGCTAATGAATCGCGATCGATGGCATAAGACATAGCACGACGTAAGTTTGCGTTGGTCAATGGTGATTTTTCATCTGCTTGATTCATTTCTAAATAGAAAGAAGAAGCGGCTTTTAATTGGACCAAGTCAGGCGAGTTTTGCATTTGTTGGGCCAGTTCGCCAGATAAATACGTATCATCCACTTCACCAGTTTCATAAAGATTTAAGGCAGTTGGGGCTTCTTTCACCACGTTGATAGCGACTTTATCTAACTTGACAGTCTCTTTATCCCAATATTCTTCATTTTTAGTTAGAGACCATTTAGTATCTGTTCCGGGACCATCAAACTCAGTTAGCGTAAACGGACCATTGTAGACTGCTTTATCGCTACTCTTTGTATAATCTTTACCAAAACGTTCAACGATATCTTGACGTTGCGGCAAGAAAGAAGGGAAAGCCAATAAATCGTCAAAATATGGTGTTGCTGTTTCTAAGGTGATTTCTAATTCATGATCATTGATTGCTTTAATGCCCAATTCTTCTTTAGGTAGTTCTCCTTTAGAAATTTTTTCAGCATTTTTTACTGGTTCAAACATGTAGGCATATTCTGAAGCAGTGGCAGGATCCACTGTTCGTTGCCAACCGTAAACGTAATCTGCAGCAGTAACTGGTTTGCCATCAGACCATTTTGATTCTTCACGTAATTTAACTTTGTAAACTAAACCGTCTTCTGAAACAGTCGCTTTTTCGGCTGCACCAGCAGGCGCGGGTTTGTTGTCTTTATCTAAACGATAGATTCCTTCGTAGACATTATTTAAAGTGGTAAAACTCACTTCATCTGTCGCAAGGGACGGATCGGCACTAGGCATTTCTTGGGATTCAACCATTGTGTATACTTGGTTGTCGCTGCCGCCGTTGCTAGCTCCTTTATCGTCACTGCCACCGCCGCAGGCCGCTAAAGCTAAGCTTGATAATACAAGTAATGAAGTAAATAAAACAGATTTCTTCATTTGACACGCTCCTTTTCATTTTTAGCAATACTCTCAGTATAATGTAAAAATGAAAAGGAGAAATTAAAAAATCGTTAGAAATGATTATTCTTTTATCAATTTTTAAAAAATGTCTAATCTTTTTTATGAAAAAAGTGGACAAACGTTGATAAGTAAAGATTTAAGCTGATTTCCATGCAGAAATCATTCGATTTTTGAGTATTTATTCATCATTGATTTGATTTTTTTGACATAAAATAAACATCCCTTTTACAAAAAACAAATGAGAAGAAAAAAAGATTGTTACAAAAGCAAATAAGTGCTTTTGTAACAATCTTTTTAATCTTTTAATCGTTGGATGTCAATGACAGTTCCTGTGTAGGCATCTGCAGTGAATTCGTATTGAACAATGCCGTCGTCTTCAATGCGGCAAATTCCTCCAGTATATGTTTTGGAGTGGATGGCGAATTTCCGCAAGGGCTTTTTCTCAAACTCAATCCACGAACCTTCAATCGGTCCTTCTTTTAAAAAAGCAGCTTTTACATTTTCTAAGACGAGATCAGCGGAGATTGTTTTTTTCTTATGGTAGAACAAGGTTGAGGCAATGCCGCCTACTAAACCAAGACCAACGCCTAGCGCTAAGCCGCCTTTAAAGTATGTCAACTCATTTTCTTCGTTCATTTGTATGACCTCCCTTGGTCGGTTTCTGCTTACTATTACTTTTGTCAGTATCACTCTTATTTTACCATAGAGAAGGGGCCGCTGAGAAATAAAAAAAGTTTTTCAATCATTCTTTTAGGGCATTCTCATTGTCACGTTTAAAAAGAGAAAGCAATGTGCATTTTCTAGTATTTGCGTTATAATAAGAGTGAAATCATATGAAAGGAGTACCTATTTTTATCGACAGGATAAAGTGACTTTTTAGAGAAAAAGTGACGCTTGGTTGGCGTAATTTCCAACAAATCAAAAGCAATAGGACATACATCTATGGAAGAAAAAACATTTCAACGAATCAAGGAATTAACTGAATTACAAGGAACCAGCGGATTTGAAGACGACATTCGCGCGTACATGAAAGAACATATCACCCCGTTAGTGGACGATGTTCAATATGATGGTTTAGGCGGTATTTTTGGGATTAAACGTTCAAAAGTGGAAGCAGCGCCACGCGTAATGGTAGCAGCCCACATGGACGAAGTTGGCTTCATGTTAACTCAAATTAACGATAATGGTTTATTCCAAGTGGTTCCTTTAGGTGGCTGGAATCCCTATGTTGTTTCAGCACAACGTTTTACGTTAAAAACAAGTAAAGGGAACTATCCATGTATTTCTTCATCTATTCCGCCACACTTGTTGCGTGGTACGAGTGGTCAAAAACAATTAGAAGTCTCTGATGTGTTATTTGATGCAGGATTCTCTTCAAAAGAAGAAGCTGAAAGCTTTGGCGTTCGTCCAGGGGATTCCATTGTTCCACAAACAGAAACGATTAAAACAGCCAATGGCAAAAATATTATCAGTAAATCATGGGATAACCGCTATGGTTGTACGTTGGTATTAGATGCATTGGAAACGTTACAAAATGAAGAATTAGGCCACACATTAATTGCTGGGGCAAACGTACAAGAAGAAGTTGGTTTACGTGGTTCTAAACCATCTGTTCATAAATTTAATCCAGATATTTTCTTTGCGGTGGATTGTTCAGCGGCAGATGATATTCATACGAAAAAAGGGACGTATGGTCATTTAGGTGAAGGAACGTTATTACGGATTTTCGACCCAGGTTTGATCACATTGCCTCGCTTACGTGAATATTTATTAGATACAGCTGCGACACACAATATTCCGTATCAATATTTTGTTTCTAAAGGCGGAACGGATGCTGGGGCAGCGCACACAACTAATAATGGTGTACCAAGTACAGTCATCGGCGTTTGTGGTCGTTACATCCATACGCATCAAACAATGTTTAGTATTGCGGATTATGAAGCAGCGCGGGAAATGTTGTTACAAGCATTACGTGGCTTGGATAAATCAACAGTTAATACAATTGTTTACGGAAAGTAGAGGATGTTTAAATGATTTATCCCAATTCATTAGAAGAACTAGCAACTTATGTTGAAAAAGGTAAAAATGTTTTCTTCTTTACTGCTGATTGGTGCGGAGACTGTCGTTTCATTAAACCAGTCATGCCTGAAATTGAAGAAGCATTTCCAGCGTTTCAATTTATCGAAGTCGACCGTGATCAGTTTATTGACGTGGCTGCCGAGTGGAATATTTTTGGTATTCCGAGTTTTGTCGTAATTGAAAACGGTCAAGAGTTAGGACGCTTAGTAAACAAAGACCGAAAAACAAAAGAAGAAATCAGTGCATTTTTAACTAGCTTAGGCTAATTTTCATGAACCAGAGGAACCATTAAATTAAGAGAGAATCAGCTGGACAAAAGGGCGTTCTGCGCAAGGGTCCTAAATTCATTTTTGACTCTAGTTTCTTAGTCAAAGAAGCCTTTTAGATCAGCCTCCATCGGGAAGGTGACGAAAATGGAAGAACAAATGTATAAAAATATTCTTGTCGGCGTAGACGGTAGTGATCAAGCCAATTTAGCTTATGAACGTGCAATTGAGGTTGCTCGTCGAAACGGAAGCCGAGTCATTGTTGCAAATATTTTAGAAAATCAAGTGTATACAATGATGGGGTATTCGACGTTAAATGATCAATTAATTGATCAAGAAACAGCCGCTGCGGAAGAATTAATGGCCGATTGTAAAAAGTATGCTGAAAGCGTTGATTTTCATAATGTTGAAACAGTTACCATGTTTGGTTCACCCAAAGAAGTCATGAGTCATGAATTACCTGAAAAATACAATGTTGATTTAATTATGGTGGGACAATCAGGATTAAACGCAGTCGAACGTGTGGTCATGGGAAGCGTCAGTAGCTACATTATTCGTCAAGCTCCTTGCGATGTCTTAATTGTTCACTCTGAAGAAAAATAAGCAAAAAAAGTTATTGATTGAATAGAGAGTTGACCTAACGTTTCTTTTGTTTTTTCAAAGGATCAGCGGCTTGTCATTCAAAATTGAGGACTTGGAGAATAAGTCATAGCGACATATTTTCCAAGTCTTTTAGTTTTTCGACAAAAAAGTATGCACAATGGGTTAATTTTTGATAAGATAAGACAGGAAAACGACAGAGGAGGAACAGAAATGATTTTTGCATATAATAAAGAACACGTTGGCGATGTCTTACTTGTCATCGTTGCGGACGATCAAGGTGCGGAAAACCAAGTAAAACGTGTCGGCGATGTGGCACGTGTAAGTTTAGTTGAGGCGCCAGAAACAGTGGTAGCTTGGAATATTTTCAATGCTTCAGCGCTTCTAGGTGACATTAATGGCACCGGCCAAGTGACTTTAACAGACGAACAAATTGAAAAAGTCAATACAGCGATTAAAGATGCGGGATTTTCAGAAACCCTTGAAAAAGACGACACCCCTAAAATTGTGGTTGGCTTTGTCAAATCATGTAAGAAACACCCAGATTCAGATCATTTATCTATCACACAAACAGAAGTAGACAACGGCGAAATCTTACAAATTGTTTGTGGCGCACCGAACATCAAAGCAGGACAAAAAGTAGTTGTGGCCAAACCAGGCGCAATGATGCCTGATGGTTTAATGATTTGGCCAGGGGTTTTACGTGGGGAAGAAAGTTTTGGAATGATTTGTTCAGCAAAAGAATTACGTTTACCAAATGCACCTGCTAAAAAAGGAATCTTAGAATTGCCTTTTGATGCAGAAGTTGGTTCTGCATTTGCGGTAGGAGAATAAAAGAAAGAAACGACCTGTTGTTCAGACAACAGGTCGTTTCTTTCTTTTATTGATTGCTTCGATTATTTTGTTGTGTTAAAGCTGATTTATCAATGGTTAAATCGATGGTTGCTTTCATTTCTTTAGAACCACGATAATAAGTCACTTCCATTTTGTCGCCAACTTTTTTCTTGTAAAGCGCGCTTTGTAAATCTGTAGTAGAGCTTACGTCTTGGCCGTCAACTTTCGTGATAACATCGTATTTTTCCAATCCAGCCTTTTCAGCAGGGGTCGCTGCTTCAACACCACGAACCACTACGCCAGTTTTTACAGAAGCTGGAATTTTTAAAATTTGTTCTTGTTGTTGTGAAGAGATACCTGTTAAATCAGACATCGTAATCCCGAGAGCTGGCCGCGTCACTTTACCATCTTTTTCTAATTGGTTGATAATGTTGACTACGTCATTACTTGGAATGGCAAAGCCCATCCCTTCAACGCTCACTTGACTAGTTGATTGCACAATTTTTACTGAGTTAATGCCAATGACTTGTCCTTCAATATTGATTAGTGGACCACCAGAGTTTCCTGGATTGATGGCAGCATCGGTTTGAATGGCATTAATATTGATAGTTTCACCGGATTCATTTTTATTGGTAATATTTCTATTCACAGAAGAGATGATTCCTTGTGTGACAGAGTTAGCATAATCAGAGCCTAGAGGGGAACCAATTGCAATAGCAGGCTCACCGACTGTGATTTTACTAGAATTTCCAAACTCAGCGACTTGATCAACTTTGTCGGAAGAAATTTTAATCACGGCTAAATCCGTGTAAGCATCGGTTCCGACTAATTCGCCTTTCACTTTGGTACCATCAGATAAAACAACTTCCAATCCTTGCGCTTTATCTACGACGTGGTTATTTGTCACGACATAAGCCGTTTTACCATCTTTCTTATAAATAACCCCACTACCTTCACTGGCTGCTTCTAAATCGTTACCATTGTTGCCAGAAGAGTCTTGAGTACCTTCATTCCCACCGAACAATCCCCCAAAAGGATCATCTGCCGAAGAATTGTTGCTAGCACTTTGCATATTAATGACAGAAACCACAGAATTTTGAACTTTTTTCACGGCTTTTGTGACATCGCTAGACACATTGTAACTTACATTGCTGACTTTTGTGTCGCCGTGATTAGTGGATGTCGTCGTCGCCGCATTATTTCCGCCGTTGGGTGTGGGAATAATCCCAGAATAAGCGCCTCCTAGAATAAGAGCGCCACCAA
Source organism: Enterococcus sp. DIV2384 (assembly GCF_050534975.1). Lineage (NCBI taxonomy): Bacteria > Bacillati > Bacillota > Bacilli > Lactobacillales > Enterococcaceae > Enterococcus > Enterococcus sp. DIV2384. The sequence continues at coordinate 2,459,268 of NZ_CP172905.1, read as the reverse complement.
GTAAGCCGCCAGCTAAACCAATCCCAAATTTTTGCAATAAACTTTTTTTATCTGAATTAGGTGTAACATCTTTTCGTTGCATAAAATAACCTCCCAATAAGTGCATCTGAATTTTCTATATTAAGTATATCTGTTTCCTACTCCTTTAGTCTATCGAATAGCTTTGAATTTTTTATGAACAACTTAGGGAAAAATTACAGAAAAAATACGAATGAAAAAGTTATACACAGAAAAATGTGAACAAATCGGGAATAACTCTGTGTATAGTTTTTAAGAAAGTTATCCACAGAATGTGGATAATGTGGACAAATCAGTGGCGAATATGTGTTTGTATTGAAAAAGCTGTTAAATAAAGTAATTTTTTAGTTTGTTCTGTGGATAACTCTGTGTATATGTGTATAAGTATGTGGAAACGTTGTGGAAAGTAGCCAAACTTCGTGCTAAAATAAGAAAGAAGAGAAAACGAGAAAGTAGTGGAATAGGTGAAAATTAAACTAGTAACAGTCGGAAAACTGAAAGAAAAATACCTGATTCAAGGCATTAATGAATATCTGAAACGTTTAAATAGCTATGCCAAGATGGAAATCATTGAAGTACCAGATGAAAAAGCCCCAGAAAAACTCAGTGACGCTGAAATGCTTCAAGTCAAAGAAAAAGAAGGCCAACGTATTTTGGGGAAAATTAATGACAACGAATACGTCTTTATTTTAGCCATTAATGGCAAACAATTATCTAGTGAAGAATTTTCAAAAGAAATTGAACAATTAGGGATTAGTGGCAAAAGTAACCTAACCTTTGTCATTGGTGGCTCCTTAGGTCTCAGTGATTCAGTCCTTCAGCGAAGTAACCAACAAATTTCTTTTGGCCGCTTAACTTATCCACATCAGTTAATGCGTTTGGTATTAGTGGAACAAATTTATCGCGGTTTTCGGATTATGAAAGGGGAACCGTATCATAAGTAGGGATGTTTTTGAAAAGTAACTGTATACCAGGAGTTTATGTGTGGAAATTCAAGGTGGAATGATAAGGATGCTGGATGGGATTAGGAATTTAGAAGTATATAGAATTCACCACAAATATTGTTTCTTCTGTTATTCCTAGTTTCTATGAATTTGATAGTAATCCTTTTTTATTTGAAATAAATCCCATTATTTATGAATATAGTTTAACTAGTTTTGGCAAAATTTTTTGAAAATTATAGGATAAATCTTTTATCGGAAGATATATCTATTCAAAGTAAATAGTAAGATGTTCTTTTTATGCGCAATTAGGTTTTATAAAGTAAGATTTAAGAGGAGGCTATGGAAGTGAAAGGCAATTGTATTCTATGTGGAAAATACGCTGAACTTACTAAAGAACATGTACCACCTAAAAAATCAGGAAATACTGGAATGAAAAAGACAAGAACGGGTAATTTAGATGATTTTATTAAAGGTGACTTTACAAAAGGTGATTTCCCGAAGGGGATTAAAAGGAAACCATATGGAAATGTTCATTATACATTATGCAGTGAGTGCAATAGTTTCTTTGGTAGTGAGTATGTCAAAGAGTATATTGAATTTGCAGAAAACAATAAAAATTTCCTTTATAAAAACACTAGTTTAAAGAATGGTAAAGTTTATTTAACACATTCAATAAAGAAAATAAATTCATTTAGAGTTGCAAAGGCAATTGTAGCAATGTTTTTTAGTTTAAATGGGGATAAAGATTCAATGGATAAGCCATTTTTAGACTCAGTACGAGAATATCTTAGTAATCCTAAAAATACTTTATTTCCTCATGAAGACTACAAAATTATAATGAATTATTATCTTCCGATAGGTGCTCCGCAAGATTCTAAAATCAAAATTCCTAATGACATAATAAATGATGGTGGCACTCACAATGTAATAAAAGGTTTTATGACTCTCAATATATCAAATGGAAGAAAAATTCGATTTTCTGAAATACAGTATGAAGGAATTGGTTTTACTCTTATAGATTTAAAAAATTCAACTTTTGAAATAAAAGAAGGATTAGATTTAAAAAATCTTCTTTGTGGAGGTGACAAAATCAGAAAAATACAATTGTACAAAGTTCCTATACTAACACCTACAGTACTTACAATGTTTGAGATGAAAAATAAAATTAGATACTCCGATTCTGGTTCAGATCTATTGATTAGAAATCAGCTAATAACAGATTTTCTTACAGAATTAAAGATAAGTAAAGCTGCTAAACTCAATTCTTTCTAGACTTTGTAATATAACTCAATTTTAGGGAGACTGCTTTTTTGAAATTATCAATGAGATATAATTAATTAGTAACAATATCTGTTAGAAAGGGTACAAAAGCTGACATCATAAAACTGATTTCATTGTAGAAATAATAGCTCATAGAAGAATGTAAGTGAATGAAGAGAGAAATGTCCTGATACTAATTTAAAAAGAAAGCAGAGACAATGTAAATTGCAAATATATATTATAATTATGAAGCCCAATCATTCTAATCGGTGATTGGGTTATTTTTGTGTCTAAAGAAGGATTAAGCAGTGTTCGATACACAAGAAAATCGTTATAACACTAGGAAAGTGAATAAACAAGTACCGAAGGAGATACAGATGCGCTGTTTTCAATTGATTTATAAGAAGGGGAAACAAGATTATCTACAGATATTCGAGTTCAATCGAGGTAATCAGAGAGGAACGATCACGATTGTCCCTTGTCAAGAAGAACTGTTCTTTATTGATTATCACGAACGTTGAATAGTGGAGGCTTTAATAAAACAATGAATGCAATGGAAAGAATTTAAGGAAATTAGCCCGATATTATGGTTATAGTGAAAGATATCATAACAGGCAACGAAGATGAAAATGGAGGAAGCAAAAGTGAAGTTGTTAAATAATTTGAATAATGTAGGTGCAGTAGTGATGATTGTTGGCTTATTTATTGGAAACTTCTATACTTCCGCAAATGGAGCGTACGCTAGCTCGTATATTTTAACAGGCACGAAGATTATTACTCATATTTGGTATTAGTATTGATTCCAATCTTAAACAGTGACATAAAAGAGATCGATAAAAATATTGAACGATTGGAAAAGGTCATTTACTTTGTACTAGACATGAAAGCAGATGGGGGATACCGAATAAATGATATGCAGACTAAACGCTTAAAAAAGCAATTTGAAATAGATGTAATCCAAGAAAAATTGTGACAATGACTCGAAATGTTGATCTAGATGACGCTGAGGAATGCTTAAGATACCTTTAGGAAGTGATGAAAGGAGTTTCCTAAAGAATCACTAACAGCCATTTATCAGACGTTTATTAATTCTATTGTCTATAATAAAATAACGAAAACAGTCAAAATAAAACTAACTATCAGCCAACAAGTTTTAAGTAAAATAGAAGATTACAACGAAATTAAAACATCAATTCCATTTGACGGAATTGATGCTTTGTTTGTGTATTGTGTACATAGAATGGAAATAAACTAGAGTTGTCACATTAGATGATCTGTTTTAATTTCTATGTTGTCTAATGTGATAGATTCTTCAGAAAATATTTTATCTATGAGCTGAATAGTTTCTGAAGGCTTGAAATTATTATACTTGTAAATTGAAGCGACAATAATTTGATTGTCCTTAAAGTCTTCATTTAGAATATCAAATGTTTCTTCGACATTTTTTTGATCTACTTCCCTACCACTCGGCGAATCTAAAATTATTGGAAGTTTGTAACCTAAATAATCTTGTAGTTCAATAATATAGGCCATCTTAAATGAGAATACAATTTTGTGTAAGATAGCCCCACTTAAAGATTTTAAATCAGATGTGAAAATATAATTTTTTGATTGATCAATATATTGGTCCACGCCCAACTTAGTAGCATATTTCATTATACTAAAATGTAGATTATTTAATGTTTTATTACTAATTGAAAGTTTTTCCTTCATTTCATTTGTAAGAGAAGTTTTTCTCTTTCTTAAAGATTCAAGTGTCTGGATTAATTGTTCATAAGGAACACTTACTCGGGAAATCAAATTATCAGCCTTATCTATTTCACTTTGCAGCGAAAAAAGATTGTTACTTTTTTGAATTTCTAACATGATTTCTCTAATATCTTTTTCAACATAGGATTGTTCTCTTTTCAACAAAGAAACTCGAGCATTAATATACTTTTGGTTATCATTAAAATGAATTATAGTGTCTTCCTTTACAGGAATTTCAATTCCAGAATCTTTGTCCTTAACTACAAGATTCATCTTTTCAATATAATTAATAAACTGTTTATTTTCCTTAAGACTATTTTCTAAATCACTAATTTTAGCCTTTAGTTCCTCGCTTCGTATTTTTTTTAATTGAAGCTTACTTTCTAGTTCTAAGACATAGTCAGATGAAAAAATAGAATCATCACCTATCTGTGATAGGTGATTCTTGTATTCTATTATATTTAATATCTGAGAATACTTTTTTATTTCGGCATTTATGTTTTCTAGTTCAGTTTTTTGTTCTGATAAGTCTCTGTCTGACACACCTTCAATTAAATCTTCTACTTTGAATTTGATGCTACCGATTACTGTTCCCCTATTAAGTAAAGTCCATCCTTTTTCTTGATCCATGTAAACGGAGCCAAGAATACTTTTTAATACATTTTCATTTTTAGTGTTCCAAATGGCAGAAATTACTAGGCCTTCATCAGTAGGTAGATTATATTCGAGGCTAGAATCATCTTCGTAAATCAAAACTATTTTATCATTAGCTCTTTCTACAAATTCTAGTCCCATTGGTGTTTTTAAAGAGAGACGTGTTTTTACTTTTTTAAACGGTAGCCTTTTAGTTTGTGGGATACTGTAACCCATTGAATAGAATAGCAGTCTTAATAAGGTGGATTTTCCAGCACTATTTTTAGCACTATGAATTAATGTCCTAGAATCTAAGCTAAAAGTTTTTTTAATTCCGTTATATTCTAAATCTAGCTGGTTTAACCTCATAATCCTACCTCCTTATCTAGTCTTTCAATCAATTTTATTTTTCTCAGTATTTTCCATATTATAAACTTGGTGACAGCGTTAGATGTATCATTAGACTCTGAAAAGAATATTTTTTTTTCGTAGTAATTAGCGTATTCTTCTATGAAGCTCTTTGGGGCAGTTCTTTTGCTAGTGTAATTTTTACTTTTAAGATAATCACGGTATTGTTGAACTACTTGATTAATAAAATGGAAATCAATCGATTTTCTTTCGATGAATTCAGAATAGGTATTTTCAATAGCATCTTCTTCGCCCATATCTAAATCAAATTCTTCAAAAAAATCATCATTTACAGGGTCTAAAGCGAAGATGACGATCGGCCATGTCAAATCCCCTTTTTCCAAGGCAATTGATTTAGATGGATTTTTTGCAAAATCGAGCTGATAATTTTCAAATACTCGAGCTGCTTGCGCGTTACTTAACCCAATATTAGTTAAAAATTCAGTAACACTTTCTTTTATAAATCTGTACCTAGTTCGATCATCATCGCCGAAAAAAGGAAGGGTTCTAATTATGAGGCGGTTAACATCAAAATTTGATATATCTAGCTTTTCTTGTTGAGCTATTTTTAAACCATAGGACTGTATTTTGTCTTTTATTTTATCTGGCAATTCTGAGAAAGAATACTTTGTAGGGCTATTGGAAAACATAGTTGAAAACTTTTGAAAGACAAAGGGATTAGCAATATTGGTTCCGTACACTAGGTAAGCATAACTATTGGTTTGGGAAGCATTTATTAGTGTTTTCAAGGCATCTTTTAAGTGTTTATTAGTATTGCTACTACTATAAGGATCACGTTGGGATTTAGCTTGAATATAAATCATCTCTTGATTTTTATACGAAATTTCAATGTCTTCTGTTTTGCCTTCTACCTTGATGCTCTTCAAGTCTTTTAAGTTTTGAGACACAATAAAAAGAGCTAGGCTACTTTGAAAATCCCAACCAAAAGCAGAAGCTTGAGCATTTGTATCAATGATATTAAGTTCTTCTTTTCTATTTTCCATATAGACACCTAAACACCTTACACGTAGAAGTAAATTTATAATTCTATTATAAACTATTTTCAATATATTTAAAGGAAAGTATGTTATTTATCGAGCTGACATATCAATTTAGATATGATAAAATTAATTTGCTCTATAAGTAGTTGTAGAGGGATAATGTTTGCTAAAGTCAAGCACTAGCAGTATTACAACAAGTAGTCTGTTTGTGTGGTACAAAGTTGACATAGGTCTGAACAGGCTCATAGCCGCTTCAACTCCTTTCGTTAATTCAATGGCTTTATCAATATTATACAGGAACAGTTTGATGTTCTTTGGGCGCTGTGAGTATAGAACTATACCACTTGTAAGGTTTGCGTGCAGGAAGAGTAGTATCCCATTGGCCCTAAATGGTGCTTTTCCTCATCCAAAAAATAAAAAGGAGATGTAGTTTTGGAAGACTTTATCACAAAATCTTATCTTCATTTTGACTATAGAACAAGATATAATTCCGTAAAAGACTATGTAGAAAGTCCTCAAAGGATTATAAAACATGGTTTTTTTCCTTTTATACACAAAAAGAAAGTGTTAGTAAAGTATAAGGTTAATGGTGCAGGGGAGAGGCCTGTCAAGATTAAACCGCGTGAGCTTTATAGAGCCTCGCATTTAGATTCTTGTATTTACAGATACTACGCGGATTGTCTAAATAAAGATTATGAAAGAGTAGCAGAAATAAGAAATATTGATAATAATGTCGCTGCTTACAGGGCCGGAAAAGGAAAATCGAATATAGATTATGCGGCAGAAACAATGGATTTCATTAAGAGAACCAGCTATGGTTGTTTTATTTTTTTAGGGGATTTTGAAAAATTTTTCGATACTCTGAATCATGAATATTTAAAATGTAAGCTAAAAGAAGTCTTAAATACAAATAAATTGGCTGAAGATTGGTTTAAAGTATTTAAAACATTAACAAGTTTTTCTTGGGTTGAACAAAAAGATTTAAATGACCTATTTGGTTCAGAAAAAGAACAATACAAGAACTGTTTAAAAACTTATTTTGAAACTTGGAAGGAATTTAGAAATTTTAAGGCTGATGGTCATGTACATAGAAATACTAAGCCTTTTGGAATCCCCCAAGGAACCCCAATAAGTGCTTTATTATCAAATATTTACATGATAGATTTTGATGATTGGTTAAATAAATTATCATCTAAGTATGAAGGGAAATATTTAAGATATGCGGATGATTTCATTTTGATACTGCCATGTAGTACAACATCTAAAGACGTTTATCTTGAAATTGTTAATGAGATTTTGCAATATGCATCCGATGTTACTAAGTTGAAGATTGAGAAGAATAAAACAGAGAAATATCTTTTTAAAAACGATACAATTTATTTATTTGAGCCTAATAAAACCGACACGTCAAGTCTAGTAAAATCAAAATTGGATTATTTGGGCTTCGTATTTGATGGCAGTAATGTAAAAATGAGGCAAAAAAGTGTTTCAAAATTTTATAGAAAAGCCGATAAAGCGATAAGAACTGCTAGAGCAAAAAGTCGAATTAAAAAATCGAGTTATCTAATTGGTAAAAGGCACATTTATAGATATTTTTTTGATGTAGGTGCAAGGGATAGTAGAGGGAGTAAATTTGGGAATTTTATCTCTTATGCTAGAAGATGTCAAAAGAAATTTGATCAAATATCTCCTATGACGGAGAACTTAATGATGGAACAAATAAAAAATAGACGAAAAAAATTATTAAAAAAAATGCATAAAAGCTAACGATCAATTTATTGATTGCTAGCTTTTTTAGCGCAAAATAAATTATTTCGAAGAACTGTATAAATAAATAGGTTACTATTGTGAAGTTTATGAGGAAAGAGGAATTTAAGTGTCTAAAATTGTTAGTTTTTCAAATTCTACTATTAAAGCACTGTAGGCTGGTGATAGTCAAGATTACTATGTCTATTGTTTAATAGACCTAGAGATAATTGATCTTTCTATATTGGAAAAGGCAAAGGAAATAGAGTTTTTTCACATAAGCTGGCAGCAAAAGCATTATTAAAAATATGGGATAAGGGGAATTCATTAGTAACTTAAAATTAAACCATATTATAAAAAATATTCATAGTGGTCAAGATGTGAAAGTCATATCATTTCTTAGTTGGATTAACAGAGAATGAAGCTTTTTCGTGCAAAAATACTTTAATCAATGATGCAAAATTAATACAAAAACTACCATTGGCTAATTTAGTTAATGGATATGGAAATAGAGGAATGTTAGTAGAGGATTTAGAAAGTCGATTTGGTTACGAATCTATTAACATTGAGAAAATTAAAACAAATGAACTGATTTTAGCAGTTAAAATAAGAGATGCTTTTAAGTTAAACCAAGATGAAACATTGAATTACACTTTGGATAATAGACAAGAGGATAATTTGAAAAGTAGTACATTAGGAATTTGGGTAATTAGTGAGAGTGAAGTACAACCAATTAAATACATCATTGGAGTTCATACTGGGGCAGATAATGCTCTGGTATCAGCTTAAGAAATAACAGTTGAATACTCGGAAAAAAGAATACAAAAAATGGCTGGGTAAGATATTCTTTTTTTGCACTGTCAAATTCAGTAAAAACAATGAAAAATTAGGAGTTTATAAAAAAAGCTTACCTGAATTAAAGTTTGGATATGGTACAGCTATAGCATATATAAATTATAAGTAGTAATTAACGAAAAAAGCAGACTTCCATACAAGAAGTCTGCTTTTTCATTAATTACTCCGCTTCCGCATTTTGCAAGTCAGCGACATCAGTCAGATAAGTGGCTTCATCCAACAAATCTTCCGAATGTGCGACATAAATCGCAGTGGCGCTATCACCAACCACGTTTAGGCTAGTAACGAGCATTTCGATTGGACGATTAATGGCTAAAATCAATGAATACGTCGCAATCGCAATCTCATTGTTATAGTTTAAACCAGTTAAAATAGTGAAAAGGATAATTCCGCCAGCGCCAGGTGCCGCCGGTGTACCAATGGATGACATTAAAGCTAAAATGGCAATCAAGGCAATATTAGCTGGTGTCACTTCATAACCAGCTACGCCCGCTACAAAAATAGCCGCAATTACTTGCATAATCGCTGTGCCGTTCATATTAATAGTCATTCCTAACGGCAAGACAAAGGCGGCAACATCGCTGTCGACACCTAACTCTTCAACCGTTGTTTTTGTATTTAACGGTAAAGTGGCTGCCGAAGAAGAAGTAGAAAATCCAAAGACCACAACTTTCATAATCTTTTTAATAAAAGGAACAGGATTTAATTTTGTCGCAAATAAGATAAATAATGGGTAACCGATCATCAAAAAGGCTAAGAGCGTCGCTGTCGTTGTTACGACGTAGACTAATGCTGGTTTTAAATAATCAATCCCGTAAGAAGCAAACGTCCGAACTAACAACATAAAGACGGCGATAGGAGCAAATTTAGTAATTACAAAGGTTAAAAATAACGTGACCATCGCATTGACTTCTTCAATTAATTTTTTGAAAACACGAATTTTATCCCCTAATGCATTAATACATAAACCAGTAATCACTGCCAACACAACAACAGCTAAAATCGCACCATTGTCGCTAAATGCAGAACCGATATTTTTCGTGACAGCATTGACTATCACCATTAATGGGTTGCCGCTTGTACTTACTTCGACAGGAGCTAGCGTTTCAGATAACGACACATTAAAAGCGCCAGTTAAATATACGCTATAGCCCACAATTCCTGCCGTTAATAGAGCAATCAGTGACATCGATAAAAAGCCAAAAATTGTTTTATAAGAAATTCGTCCTAATTTTTGCGTATCGGTAATATGACAAATGGCTAAAGTAATTGAAGTAAAGACCATCGGCACAATCACTAATTGTAGGCCGTTGATAAATAGTTGACCAATAATATAGAAAAGCCCAATCGCAGATTGTCCTTTTTCAGGATCTGAAATATCTTGGAAAAGAATCTGATTGATTGTCTGCCACACAGCGCCTTGATTGCTGCGAATAAGGTGCTCTCTTAAAAATAAAAAGCCGAGCCCAACGATTAAACCTCCCACCAATGAAATCACCATTTTTTTGGTAAATGAGATACCTTTCACTTCACGTTTTTTCTTTTCCACTTTGTTGCCTCCCAAATAAATTGATTAAGCACCGCGCAAAAAAAGCCTTGCACACAAAAAAAGGGCAAGACATCTCGTATCATTCACTATACAAAAATACAGAATTTTACAGAACTTTGCCTTGTTAGCCTCTCGGACTATCTTAAAGGTACTTTTCCACATACTAAGGGAAACTACGAGAATTGTCAATTCTTTTTTACTTAGGGGGGTGTTATTTTTGAAGAAAGAAAGTGATCTTTACCCTTTCCGCAGATACCGCAGCCAAAAAAGAACTACAACGGATTCTTTTGCAGTATAATAGAAAATAGAAACGAAAGAACAGGCACCAACACAAAGGAGGTATTTTTATGAAAGTCACTCAACTTTCTAGTGAAACCCTTGACCGAGCGCACGAACGTTTTGAAGAAACACTTGCGCAAATGACCGTTGCCGAAGCAAACACGATGCCCGCACCATTAATTAAGTCTGTTACTTGGCTAATGTGGCACACAGCCAGAGAATTAGACCTACAAATTTCCGCACTTAATCATAGTGAGCCGTTATGGCTTAGCCAACACTGGACAGAAAAATTTGCCTTGGATTTGCCAGATGAAACAGAAGACTGGCATCACACACCAGAAGAAGCGGCGAAAGTCGTGGTGGCAGAAAAGCAATTGCTTAGTGACTATTTGGCTGCCAGTGTGGCACTTACCAAAAGCTATTTAGACCAAGTCAAAGAAGAACAATTGTCAGACGTGATTGATAAAAATTGGACCCCGCCGGTGACTAGACAAGTGCGTTTAGTTTCAGCGATTGATGATGCAGTGATGCATTCTGGGCAAGCCGTTTATACACGAAGATTAGTCATTGGAAAATGATAAATAAGAAAAAACAAAAAATGCTTCTGCCTAAGCAGGAGTATTTTTTATTGAGAGAAAAAATACATAAAAATAATGAACGAAGGACTGTCCACTTTTTCCCTAGTTGAAACGTTGTATAAGTGAAAGGAGAAATCAGATGAAAAAGGAGGCAAATTTTGACGAAGTACTATTTTCTTTGGGGCAAGAAGTCATCCAAGTCTTGATTCACCGAGGAGCAAGTCTTGAAGATGCACAAGATGCAGTGTCGCAAACGTATACAACGATTTTTTCAATATTACCTGAAATTACATCAGAAAATCTACGCCCGTGGTTTTTCCGAGTAACATTTAATTACTACATTACGATGTATCGAAAAAAGAAACGAGAACGCACTTTTGTGGCAAACAGCCATCCTGTGCAATCAATAGAAAAAATGGAAGGGCAAGAGTTATTATTATTGATTGATTCCTTAAAAGATGAGGAACAAGAACTATTGCTTTTGAAATATTATTATCAATTATCGTATGCCGAGATTGCGTTGATTTTAGAATTATCTGTTGAAAATGTTCGCAAAAAATTGTATCGCACACGTCAAAAATTAAAAAAAGAACTGGAGGAATAGAAGTGGATTTAAAAAAAAGTATTCGTAAAGCGAAAAGAAAACAATTTATCGTGATTGGTGCCATAACCGTTGTTAGTTTTGCCGTATTGTTTGTCGGTTTTTTTGTGGGAATGGATAAACTTTCGACGAAAAACTATCATACCCTACTAGAAGTAATTAATGATCAAGAAATGATTGCTTCACCAAACACTCAATTAGATTCCCAAGTAATTGCTAATAGTTCGCCTTTTGGGGGCGAAGTTGTAACTAATCGTTCAAAAAATATTGATGGTTACACGGTGGAGTGGAGTAATTTACGTAGCAGATATAGCTTTTTCAGAAATTCGATTGACTGGAATGAAGTCTATCCTGGTAGCTATTATTCTTCTAAGAATTTTTATGAATACAACCGACAAACCAAGCAGAAAGTAGCATCTTTTTATAACCCAGCGATTACCAATTACTATGGTGGTATCAAAAACGAATTAAGTGAATTAGATAAAATGGAAAACCAAGTAGCGGAAGTGGCGATTTCTTTTGATAAACCTTATCCATATGAAGAAGTCCGCAAAATGTTACCGAGCAATATCAACTTAGTTTGGCTCTATGTTTACTCCGAAACGGTTAATGAAGCAGAAGGTCCTTCTGGTACGCTGCCTTATGGTTTTCAATTAAGCATGGACGATCACAACGAAATATTTGATCCTGAAAATGACAAGCAACACTTTTTTGAAACCTTAGAAAAATCCCCCATGTTTGCTGACAACCAAGAAGGCCAAAAGTTTATCCAACAAAATAAAAATAAAAAAGTCGAAAAATTACCTATTTGGGGAGTCATGCTTACCGGACAAACTAAAAATTTCAAAGCCTTACAAAATGAACCTTTTGTTCGTGGTGCTTCAATTGGCGTGACCGCGCCTATCGTTCCTTATATTCAGCCAGAGAAATAAACGTTATTCAGAACTCTAAGCCTTCCGACTGATTTTGCTTCAACGATATTGTCAGTAAAAATAGAAAACGTTATAATAGAATGGATCACAGGAAGTGCTTCTACAATGCGTGGGAGCACTTTTTTTACTTATCTATGAGGAGGGCAAGTGAATGTTTTTTAATTTTATTGGGTTAACGTTATTTTTTGGTATCGGGATCTTAGTTTCGAATGGCGCCAACATTGTAGCGAATAAAGGGAAAAAGAGTAAAGGGACTATTCTATTAATGGTGATGGAACTGCTCTTGTTAGGTATCTTTTTATTTGTGACTTTGCCAAGTAAAAATCTTTCAACCGTGTTATGGATTAATCTGATTGGTGCAGTGATTGCTAGTGGGGTGTTATTAAGTACACGCTTAGCTAGTAAAGTCGAAGTTCCTGGTATCCAAAAGGGCCGCAAAGAAGTAGGAAAGAATACCAACAAAACGGCTAACAAAGACTGGTCTGGCAAAATTTTGGGTGTTGCCGTTTTGGCAATGATTTTGTTGACCATTGTCAGTAGTATTACCAGAATTTCTTCCATTGATGAAATTTATCAAACAATTCCTTTAAAAACGGAAGAAAAAGCTGAAGTTTTAACTTCGGCGAAAGAAACACCCATTGCGATTGCACCACAAACGGCGAAACGAAAAATGTTACAGAAATTTTCTGTCATTCCCAATTCCAATATGTTTACTTTGGATGGTATAACGGCACAAGTTGTCAATGGCGAGTATGTTTATGTAGCAACAGTCGAATTTAATGGCTTCTTTAAATGGCTAAAACTGGGGGAAGTACCTGGCTATTTCATCATTAGTGCGACAGATATCAACGCACAGCCAGAATTTGTAGAAAAACCAATTGTTTATACTCCTTCAGCTTACTTTGGCAAAGATGCCGCACGAAAAATTTATTCCGCTTATCCAGGTTATGCAGCAACTGGCACAATCAATTTAGAGCTGGACGACCAAGGGAATCCTTACTATATTCAAACGCTTTACAAAGAGTATGGGGTTTCTGGTCGCATGCACTATAATGAATTTAAAACGGCGGTATTAAATGCTACAACAGGAGAAGTTAACGTTTATGACAGTCAAAAAGCTCCAAGTTTCGTTGATGCGCCGATTACTAGTTCAGCGGCGAATAGCTTAAATGAATTCTTTGGTCGTTACAGTCAAGGCTGGTGGAACCAGACAATGTTTGGTGCCAAAAAAGATGTTAAAATTCCAACTGAAAATGGTATTTATGCATCAGGACAAATTACGCCGATGATGAACAAGGAAGGGAACCAGTTGCTTTATTTTACGGACTTTACAAGTAGTGAAAAAGACCAAGATTCCGCTTTAGGTTATTCCTTAATCAATGCCCGAACAGGCCAAGTTACGTATTATCGTGATACTAAAGTCGGCATTATGGATAGTGATGGCGCCATTTCTATCGCTTCAAAAATTTATCCAGAAAAGAAATGGAAAGCTAGTATGCCAGTCCTTTATAACATTGATGGTGTACCAACGTGGATTGTTTCGTTAATGGACAGTAAAGGGATTTTCAAAAAATATGTCTATATAAATGCTGTAGATAATGATATTGTAATTGATGCAGACACGGCTCAAGGCGCATTAGACGCTTATCGAATTGAGTTAGTAACAAAAGGAAGCAACAATGAAAATACAGACAAAGCCAACTTGAAAACGATGCAAGGTAAAGTAGCTCGTGTCTCAGTAGTAGCTGGGGAAGCGCAAACGGTAGTTTCATTTTTACTAGAAGATGAAAAAACCATTTTTAGCGTAACAACTAATAACAGTCCGCTGGCGCTATTCTTAAAAGAGGGCGACCAAGTGACATTTAAAGCCGTAGTGACTGAAAATGCTAAAGCAGCGAATGTTGAAGAATTGAAAATTGCAGGATTAAACTAAATAAAACACCTCTTTTCTATAGAAAAGAGGTGTTTTATTCTTGGAAAAGAAGAAAAATCCACTTATTTCTGCTATGATAAGAGAGAAAAAGAATACGAAGGAGCTTCGCCCATGCGCAACATAAAATTAACCATTGAATATGATGGTAAAAGATACTCAGGTTGGCAACGACTAGGCAATTCAGAGAAAACGATTCAAGGGAAAATTGAAAGTATTTTAACACAAATGACGGGTGAACTGATTGAAATTATTGGCTCAGGCAGAACGGATGCCGGCACACATGCACGTGGTCAAGTAGCGAATTTTAAAACGACTAGTTCACTAACAACAACCGAAATGTTATCCTTTTTAAATCGATATTTACCTGGCGATATTGTTGTTAAAGAAGTTACAGAAATGCCTGAACGTTTTCATGCACGGTATAACGCCACAGGCAAACAATACAGCTACTATGTTTGGAATAGCCCAATTCCTAATGCCTTTGAACGGTATCATAGTTTTCACTTTCCCAAAGCGTTGGATCAAGAAAAAATGGAACAAGCTTGCCAAAAATTAATAGGGACCCATGATTTTATTGGTTTTTCAGCATTGAAAAAAACCAAAAAATCGACTACTCGAACGATTGAAAAGATTACGATTGAAAGAAACGGCGAAATGTTACAGTTCACTTTTGTGGGCAATGGGTTCTTGCATAAAATGGTCCGCATCCTCGTTGGGACACTTTTAGAAATTGGTGTAGGCACCAAAGAATTAGCGATAATTGATGAATTGTTCGCAACAAAAGTCCGAGAAGGCGCAGGTGAAACGGCTCCTGCACAAGGGTTGTTTTTAGATGAAGTGTATTATAAATAACAAAAAAATAAATTTTCTTTAACCACACCAATTAAAAAGTTGAACTTTATCTAAAAAGTGCTAACGTTAAGAAGAGATTAACAATAGAAAGAGGTCATTTTTTTGCTATCTTTACTTATTTCTGTCAAAAAATTATTTTCATCTTTTTTAGGTATCTTAAAAAAAGAAGACACTCGTGCCTTGTTCTTTTTACTGGCAACCACGTTGTTGAGTGGGACTATTTTTTATTCAACAGTGGAAAAATTGTCGCCATTAGATTCGTTATATTTAAGTTTCATGACGTTAACCACGATTGGTTATGGAGATGTGCATCCAGTTACTGACTTGGGAAAAATTTTCACCATGATTTATGCTACAGTAGGCTTGGGGATTATGGCTATGTTTATTTCGGTCGTAGCAAAATCCTACTTGTATTCTAAACAAAGTCATCACCACCATCACCATAAAAACAAAGAACATTCAGCGGAAAAGTCTTCAGAAAAATAGACGAAATTGATGAGTTGACCAAGTGTTTCTCGAAAAATGAAAGTTTTTTGAGAAACACTCTTTTTTTATCTTAATAATTATGGTAGTATGTCCCAAACTGTATTTTATTTTAAAGGAGCGTGAAGTGAATGGTCAAAGCGATTCGGAAATTATCGTTAATTCAAAAAATCATGATAGGGATTGTGATTGGAACCACCTTGGGTTTCTTGGTGCCGGAATGGACCTTCATCAGCGTTCTTGGTGAATTGTTTGTGGGCGCCTTAAAAGCAATTGCGCCGATTTTAGTTTTTGTCTTAATTATTGCGTCGCTAGCCCAACAAAAGGCTGGGGCGAAAACATATGTTGGATCAATTTTAGTTGTGTATCTGTTAGCGACATTTTTGGCAGCTGTTGTTGCCGTGACGGCAAGCTATCTGTTTCCCGTTAAGATTGTCTTGGAGGCGGCGCAGGAAGCGCAAGCAGCCCCAACGCAACTTAGTGATGTTTTAAGCAATGTGTTAACAAGCGTTGTCCAAAATCCGATTCAAGCGATGATTGAAGGCAATTATTTATCTGTTTTATTTTGGTCCTCATTAATCGGTATTGGGTTACGTCAAAGTTCGGTCGCTACCAAGGATGTGATTGCCAATCTTTCAACAGGGATTACCACGGTCGTTCAAATGATTATCGGCATTGCGCCAATTGGAATTCTAGGTTTGGTGTTTCATTCGGTGGCAACAACAGGCATTGCAGGGTTAGCCAAGTATGGTCAGTTACTATTATTGTTAATTGGTACGATGGCCGTGGTTGCTTTAGTCGTTTATCCAGCGATTGTTTTTTGGAATATTCGGCAAAATCCGTATCCGTTAGTCTTTTTTGTATTAAAGGAAAGTGCGATTCCCGCATTCTTTACACGCAGTTCTGCGGCCAATATTCCCATTAATATGGAATTGGCGAAAGCAATGGATTTAAATGAAGAATCTTATGCGGTCTCTATTCCGCTAGGCGCAACGATTAATATGGGTGGCGCAGCCATTACGATTACCATTATGACATTGGCGGCAGTCCACACATTAGGCATGTCCGTACCAATCTATTTAGCATTATTGTTGAGCATCATCGCCGCTGTTTCTGCTTGTGGGGCTTCAGGAATTGCTGGCGGCTCCTTGTTGTTAATTCCGCTTGCATGTAGTTTGTTTGGCATTTCCAATGACATTGCCATGCAAGTCGTCGGCGTTGGCTTTATCGTCGGCGTAGTCCAAGATTCCATTGAAACAGCGTTGAACTCTTCTAGTGACTTGTTGTTTACCACCTCAGTTGAGTTAGCAGACCGACGTAAAAATGGTGAAATTATTGATGTCAAAGCATTAATTGGCAAAAGTCAATTGGTGGTCGAACAAGAAAATATTTAAAAGAAAGGAACAACCCGCTAAAATGCTGGTTGTTCTTTTCTTTAATAATCTCGGCCCCATTTTTTTCAGGGGCCACTGAAATTATCGACCATTTTGTGAAGAAAATCCTCTCTATAATAAAGGTATCAAGTAAATAGGAGGTACACGAAATGAAATGGTATCAACTTTCCTCAACAAAAGTAATCGAGCAGACTAAGACGAAGCAAACGGGTCTTTCTAGCGAAGAACGTCAGCAACGTTTACAAACGAATGGTCCAAATAAAATTGAAGAAAAACAACAACTGAAAACGTGGCAAAAGCTAGCCAAACATTTTACAGATTTACTAATGATGGTCTTACTCGCTGCCGCAATTCTAAAATTTGCCACAGGCGAAGTGGTCGAAGGAAGTATCATTTTTCTAGTGGTGCTTGTCAATGGCTTTGTCGGTTATTGGCAAGAGCGTAAAGCAGAAGAATCATTAGACGGCCTTAAACAGATGATGGGCCAAGAGGCAGTCGTTCTAATTGATGGACAAAAAACAACCGTTTCTTCTGAAACATTGGTTCTGGGAGATGTAGTCACGTTACAAGCTGGTGATGTAGTCCCAGCAGATTTGCGCTTATTTGATGTTCATAATCTGATGATTGAAGAATCAATTTTGACAGGTGAATCAGAAGCCGTGGAGAAAATTACCAGTTCCTTGAATGAAGAATTGCCAACAGGCGATCAAAAGAATTTGGCTTTTTCAGGAACACTTGTCCAAGCAGGTTCGGCCTTAGGTGTTGTAGTAGAAACAGGAGATTCCACTGAAGTTGGAAAAATTAATCACGCGTTGCAGTCAGTAGATCAAAAAACAACGCCGCTCGTACGGAAAATGCACCAATTAAACAAGCAAATTTTCCAAGGGATTATGGTCTTGATCGTGTTTCTGATTTTCTTTACCACTTTTCGTCATGGCATGGAATGGAGCCTCTTATTTTCTGCGATGATTGCATTAATTGTAGCAATGATCCCAGAAGGCTTACCTGCTGTGTTAACGATGATTTTATCGATGGGTGTTCATGAGATGGCTAGAGAAAATGCGATTATTAAAGGCATGCCTTCCGTTGAAACATTAGGTTCAATGACAGTTATCTGTTCAGACAAAACAGGAACACTAACTAAAAATGAAATGACGGTAATGGATGTAGTGACTGAAGAAATGACCATTGTCAAAGAGATTATGGCCAACTGTCAAGAATTGAAATTACAAGACCAACAAAAAATCGCCGACTTGCAAGGGAATCCTACCGAGTTAGCTTTACTACAATATGTTGATCAGGATCAACTGTCTTTACGCCCTGTAGAAAAGAAAATTCCGTTTAGTTCAAGTTACAAATACATGGCCACTCGCCATCCGCAAGCAGAAGGTTCAATTATTTATGTCAAAGGTGCGCCAGAAGTATTGTTACAACTTTCTACGTTATCTGATAATCAAAAAGGTGCTTGGCAAGCACAAGCTGCGCAATTAGCGCAAAAAGGACAACGGGTATTAGGTTTCGCTTATAAGGCAGTTACGTCACAACAGGAACTGACACATGAAACATTGTCAGGATTGACGTTTACTGGACTGGCAGGCATCATCGATCCGCCAAAAGAAAGTGCCATTCAAGCCGTCAAAGAATCTCAAGAAGCAGGTATTTCCGTCAAAATGATTACCGGAGACCATAAAGATACAGCGCAAGCCATTGGCGAGCAAGTTGGTTTAAAGCATACGAAAAAAGTCCTTGAAGGATTAGAAATTGATGCTATGTCAGATGAAGAATTAGCTCAGCATGTTCAAAAAGTCGATGTATTTGCACGAACGACGCCAGAACATAAATTACGAATTGTCACGGCGTTACAAAACAATGGCGAAATTGTCGGAATGACCGGCGATGGCGTGAACGATGCGCCAGCACTAAAGAAAGCCGATGTCGGAATTGCCATGGGAATTAAAGGAAGTGAAGTAACCAAACAAGCCGCAGATATGGTTTTGGCAGATGATAATTTCCATACGATTGCTAAAGCCGTGAAAGAAGGACGCCGCATTTTTGATAACTTGAAAAAGACGATTACCTTCTTCTTGCCAACTTCTTTGGCACAAGGCTTAATTGTTGTCTGGGCGCTTTTAATGAATCATCCTCTACCGTTGACACCTGTCCAGATATTATGGGTAAACATGGTAACTACGATTACTTTGTCTTATGCATTAGGTTTTGAAAAAGCGAGTGCTGATACCATGAAACGACCACCAAGAGATGTCAACGAAGGCATTTTAACAAAGTACAGTATTTTTAGAATCGTCTATGTGTCGGTACTCATTATGGTACCAGGTTACCTCATGGCGTTACAATTTGAGGGCCCAGCCTTACAGCAAACGTTCCTCTTACAAAGTATCGTCTTAGCGCAAGCAGCGTATATGATCAACTGTCGTAAGTTGGTTGATCCGTCGTTAAGCACAGGCTTTTTCCAAAATAAAGTGTTGTTTGCTTCATTAGGAATCCTCTTTTTACTACAAGCACTAGTGGTCTACTTGCCAGTAGCGCAGCAATTAATTGGCACAACTTCTTTAAATGGCCTTCAATTAGCAATGATTTTCGTCCATGTTGTGAGTCTGTTTTTCCTTGTTGAAGGGGAAAAATATATAACCAAACGATTCATGACGAAAGAAAGCCAAAAAACTAGCGAATGTCCTCGCTAGTTCCTTTAAAAATAAGAATGAAGAGTGAGCTCTGCTAGTCGGCGGAGTTCATTTTTTGTTGGAATTAAAGAGAGATAAAAGACAGGAAAATCAAGATGATCCAAGGGGAAATTGGAAATAATTATGTCGGCTTCATTTAACGTCAACTGGCTTAGTTCCACATATTCAATAGCTTGTAATTTCACACGAGTACCTAAATAAGCAGCTAATTCTTGTTGTAAAAAAGCTTTCCAAGCAGGTTCCCCTTGAAAGAGGAAATAGGCAGTCATCGTTTGCGCCTGAATGGAATAACTGGCTTGTTTTTCTAACAAAGAAGCCAAACTAAGAAAATAAGTCGGTTCTTCAATCGTGGTGTAGCGAGATAAAATCTCCAAAAGTTCTTGGTTGCTCTTTGATAACGCAAGGTCCTCTGCGGCTTGTTCGGTCATTAATTCTTGATATTCCAATTGAAATTGCTCAGAAAGTGTTGGGGACTCGGTATATTTAATGAATAACAATAACAGATTATCCAATAAATTTGTTTGGATTAAATCAGGCCGGGCTTCTTCAGTGGACAAATTAGTGACAAACTGTTGTAACGACTTTCGCAGCTGACTGTAATGAGTGTGGAGCGCAGAAGCCAACGTTTCGCCATAGACATTATCGTAATTCCAGCTTTCTAAGAAACAAAAGAAGGCGAAAAAACTTTCTTCCCCTTGCAAATAGATGCCTTCAGAAGCATAAAGCTTTGCCAAGGACGGTTGATAAAGTTGAAACAAGACATCTTTTGAGTCAAAAGAAAATTGACTCACTCGGCAATTGGCTTTGTTGCGAATCGTGTTAATGAAAAACCAACAAGCACCAAAAATTTCTTCCGTTTCCACCGTCAACTCACTACTGTAAACTTGTTTCAAAAATTGAAAATAATGCTCCTCATGAATAGAATAATCGTCAAAAAAATAATTATTATGAGTAAAAGGCACCAACAAACGATGATAAAAAATCCGAATATTACTTTCTGCCCCGATTAGCTGAATGGTCGTCGTGGTTAGTTGAATCGTTAAATGAAAATCACGTAAGGCCTGATTCATTTTTTTGATATGTCGCTTCAAAGTTTCATAAGAAACACCACTAGTGCTCAAAAAAGAAGTTGTTACTAACTCTTTCGTAAATAGTAGCTCTTTTAATAGCTGAATACTAATGGATTGAGGTAAAAATAATGACCAAAGCTCATTGGTTTGCGCATTCCCCTGATTACGTAACCGAATACCACTGCTATCGGTTTCAATGGACCAGTCGGCGGGTAATTGACTGCGAATATACTGTAAATCCGAAAAAACGGTTCGCTCTGTCGTTTGGATTTGCGCAGCTAAACGCTTGGCTGTCAGCTGGGGAACATTTAACAACTGTTCCAACAAACGAATTTGCCGAAGCAAATCTTTTTCCGTTATCACACGTTTTAACATGGAGTACATGGCAAAACCTCCTTTTGCTTAAGAATACGGATAAAAAGGGGATTGGTCAATCAAAAAAGGGGAGAAGTGTGAAAAGGGATTGACATTTATTGAGTTAATTCATTACACTTACACTGAGGTACTGTGTAAGTTCAAAATTTCTATCTTTGGAAATCAATCTTCACAGAAAATTCAGACAATTAGAAAAGAGGATAATATCTTGGGAGCAGAATTAAATCAACGGTTATTCAGCGCTGCAGACAATCTTAGAAGTAAAATGGATGCGTCTGAGTACAAGAACTACTTATTAGGATTAATCTTTTATAAATATTTATCTGATAAATTATTACAAACAGTAGTGACTTTAGCAGATGAGTCACTAGAAGAATATGATACGCCAACAAAACAAACAGAGCTATATAAAGAATTGCTAGAAGATGAGGACTCTCGTCAAGACTTAATTGACACCTTAGTCGATACATTAAGTTATGATATTGAGCCAGATTATTTATTTAGCAGTTTAGCAGAACAGGCAAAACAAAATGTTTTCCAATTAGATGACTTGAAAAAAGCCTTTGTTTATTTATCTTCAAATTATAAACAATTTAATGGCTTATTTGATGATGTTGATTTACAATCGAAAAAATTAGGTTCCGATGACCAACAACGAAATGTAACAATTACGGAAGTATTAAAAAAATTAAATGATATTGATGTCACGGCTCATGAAGGCGATGTGATTGGTGATGCGTATGAGTTCCTAATTTCGCAATTTGCGTCTGAAGCTGGAAAAAAAGCAGGAGAATTTTACACTCCGCATCAAGTTTCGGATATGATGGCGCGGATTGTGGCATTAGGTCAAGAAGATAAAAAGTTGTTTAGTGTTTTTGACCCGACAATGGGCTCCGGCTCGTTGATGCTGAATGTCCGTAACTACTTGAATTATCCAAAAAGTGTCAAGTATCATGGACAAGAGCTGAATACGACTACCTTCAATCTTGCAAAAATGAACCTAATTTTGCATGGTGTGGAAGCGGAAGATATGAACTTACGGAACGGAGATACGCTCAATAAAGATTGGCCAACAGATGAGCCATATACCTTTGATTCTGTAGTTATGAACCCACCATACTCGGCAAAATGGTCGGCGGATGCCTCATTTTTAGATGATTCACGCTTTAACCGTTATGGCAAATTAGCACCGAAATCGAAAGCAGATTTCGCCTTTTTACTGCATGGTTATTATCATTTAAAAGATTCAGGAACTATGGCGATTGTCTTGCCGCATGGGGTTCTTTTCCGTGGTGCTGCCGAAGGTGTTATTCGTAAAAAATTATTAGAAGATGGTAGTATTTACGCAGTTATTGGCATGCCTGCCAACTTATTCTTTGGTACATCAATCCCGACTACGGTTATTATTCTTAAGAAAAATCGTGACAATCGAGATGTTTTATTTATTGATGCAAGTAAAGAATTTACAAAAGGGAAAAACCAAAATAAATTAGCACCCGAACATATTGATAAAATTGTTTCAACTTATATTGAACGTCAAGATGTAGAAAAATATGCGCATGTGGCGACTTTTGAAGAAATTGTTGAAAATGATTATAACTTGAATATCCCACGCTACGTGGATACATTCGAGGAGGAACCGCCTGTGGATTTGGTGGCATTAAATAATGAAATCAAATCCACAAACCAGGAAATAAAAAAAGTAGAAGCTGAGTTATTAGCTATGCTTGATGATCTGGTGGTAACGGAGGAAACTCAAGCACTGATTGATGCTACGAAAGAGGTGTTTGGAGGATGAGGGACGAGATGAAAAAGGTCCCTCGGCTCCGTTTCCGCGGGTTTCAGGAAGATTGGGAACTGTGTAAGTTATCTAGCCTGATGTCATTTTCAAATGGTATCAATGCCCCGAAAGAGAATTATGGCAAAGGACGTAAGATGATCAGTGTAATGGATATCCTCGATGAGCATCCTGTAAAGTATGAATATATACGTAATTCTGTTCAAGTTAATGAAGAAATTGAATCAAAAAATAAAGTTGAGTATGGAGATCTAGTCTTTGTGAGGTCATCTGAAGTTCCAGAAGAAGTAGGGTGGGCTAAAGCATATTTAGAAGAAGAATATGCTTTATATAGCGGGTTTTCGATTCGAGGAAAGAAAACAAATGAATTTAATTCACATTTCGTTGAACTTACATTGAATTCTATCAACAGAAAACAAATAGAAAGAAAAGCAGGTGGTAGTACCCGTTTTAATGTTAGTCAAACTATTTTGAATAGTTTAGAGCTACTGGTTCCGAAAATTGAGGAACAGAATAAAATCAGTTACTTATTCAAAAAACTCGACGATACCATCGCTCTTCATCAGCGTAAGCTTGATCAGTTGAAAGAGTTGAAGAAAGCGTATTTGCAAGTAATGTTTCCTGCAAAAGATGAACGAGTACCTAAGGTTCGTTTTGCTGATTTTGAGGAAGAATGGGAACTGTGTAAGTTGAATACTATTTATAAAAAAATTAGAAACGCATTCGTTGGAACTGCAACTCCGTACTATGTAAAAGAAGGAAATTTTTATCTTGAATCTAATAATATTAAAGATGGAAATATCAATCAAAATACTAAAGTTTTTATCAATGATGAATTTTATGAGAAACAAAAGGATAAATGGTTAGAAACTGAAGATATAGTCATGGTTCAATCAGGACATGTAGGCCATACTGCTGTCATACCAAAAGAATTGAATAATACAGCTGCTCATGCATTAATTATGTTCCAAGAACGAAAAAGAGAGACCAATCCATACTTTCTCAATTATCAGTTTTTAACTGATACATCAAAAAGAAAGCTGGACATGATAACTACAGGTAATACAATCAAACATATATTAGCTTCTGAAATGAAAAGCTTTGAAGTTTTTGTATGTGAATCTGCAGAAGAAAATCTAATTTCAGATTTTTTTAGGAAATTAGACGACACTATCGCTCTTCATCAAAATAAATTAGAGCAATTAAAGGACTTGAAAACATCTTACCTCCAAAACATGTTCATCTAATTCAATCCCAGTTACTTCTACATGTAGCAGTAACTGGGATTGTTTACACAAACGATTGTTCAAAGTTGTACAATGTCATCGAAAGGAGTATCCTTGTTATGAGAAAGAAAGGAGGACTATCATTGGCAAATAGCTTGCAAGAAGAATATCAAAAACTTGTGAAAATGAACTATCCTGAACTTGTCACGTACTTAAATAATAAGTATGGTCCAGTTCCAGGTTCTTATTTCAGGACTCCAACTTGTAAATCAAAAAATTCTAAAATTACTCGGTCAATGGAAGGTTTGGAAGTTCATCATGTTGGTGAAGATAAGTATCCTAATTTATCGGATATAAAATATGCTTTAACTGCGCCATGGGAAGAACAATTACCAGACCGCTTAGTCTATTGCAATTTATTAGAACATACCTTATTACATACTCTGATTTCGGAAAAACATGGGACTTTACAGCCTTATTTTTCATTTAAAGCTGATCTGATTCGAGATATTATTAATGATTACGAGTTTAAAAGAGAATGGCTAAAAGTTGTTTATTCGCAAATGAAAGACAATAAAGAATTGTTAATCGAATTGTATGATCGTGTAAATGCAAAATCTTTACTTAACTTATAACGAAAGAAGCACTCCGAAATTTGGAGCGCTTCTTTCTACATCAACATCGACAAATGGCGCATAATTTTATCATTATCCTGATTCTCTAGTTCCTGAATAATATGCAGATAAGTTTCTTGCGTAGTTGTCATACTAGAATGGCCTAATCGAGTCGCCACGCTGGCAATTGAAACACCAGCAAATAATAACAGCGAGGCATGTGTATGACGCAAACTATGGACAGTAATCACTGGAATCTGCGCACGTTTACATAAGACTTTTAAGCGACTATTAATCGTAGAATTAAAGACACGTCCTTTCACAAAAATTGGTTCCATTGGTGGCATATTTCTTATCAATTGAGAAAATTGCATTGCTGTTTGCCAGTCAATTTGTACTTTGCGTTTAGAAGATTCATTTTTTGTTGATTGGAAAAAACCAGTGGGGTTCTTATAATTCCATGTTTTTTCAATAGTTATTTTTTGTTTAGAAAAATCAAAATCTTTTGGCGTTAGTGCCAATGCTTCGGAAAAGCGTAGGCCCGTTTTAACTACCAATAAAATAAACCAATCCCAGTTTAGTTGCTCACCTAACTCTAATTCTTTCAAAAGAGCTTGAACTTCAAATTGGTTTAAAAATTTTGATTTTTTAGGACGTGGTGCTTTTCCTTTAATGACAATTTTTCGTGTTGGATTTTTTGAAATAAGTCCTTCATCGACTGCATCTAAAATTGCTCCTTTTAATTGATGATGAAAATCCATAGTTGTCTGCCGTTCGTGGGTTAACGCATAGTCATTTAATAACTGCTGATACCGTTGCCGATCCAAATGTTTTACTTTTAAACCAGGTGCCAACTCAGCAAGCCGTTGTTCCGCAATATAATATTTTTGCAACGAAATATCCCGAATCGCTCCTACCTTGTATAGCTCCACCCATTCACTAAAATACTCATGAAATAACTGCTCTGTTCTCTTTCTCTTAACCAAAATAAAACCTCCTTGATAATTGTTGATGAACGAATCATCTTTTTTATTATCTCGGAGGTAGGAAAGTGTGTAAATATTCAGTTTTATATGAACATATTTTGGAGGTAGGATTTTTTTAAGTTCTTTAGTTGGTTAAGCTTGTTTTGGTAAAGTGCTGTGATATCATCTAATTGTTTACAGAGTGTACTAATCTTAAGCTGTTCATCTTTTGAAGGAGTATTGATTTCCAAATTCATCATAACTTCAGAATTTAATTTTGAACGTCCTCCACCAACTAAAAAAGGCTCTATATTGATACTTTTTATTGCATTCATTAAAAATTTGTTATCAGCTTTAGACCTTTTTGCTTGGAGAACATGTGCATGATTATTAACCCAAACTTTACCATTGACGTATTGAACCGGATAATCCTTTAAATTGCTAGCTCCATCTTCTGCTACTAAAATGAACTCTCCATCATGTGTGTATCCCTCAACAAAATCTTGAATTCCGTTAGCTCCATAGTAGGGTGTATTTCCATAAATACGTTTAGATGCTGTTATTGGTATACGCAAATTATTATATTTGTTTGCTAAATCTTCCAACTTACACTGTTCCCATTCTCCTTCAAAATCAGCAAAACGTAACTTCGGTACTCGTTCATCTTTTGCAGGAAACATTACTTGCAAATACGCTTTCTTCAACTCTTTCAACTGATCAAGCTTACGCTGATGAAGAGCGATGATGTCATCGAGTTGCCGGAAAAGACTACCAATCTTTTCTTTTTCGTCTTCATCGGTTGGCACTGTGAAGTGCATCCTCTTAAATTCACCAGTTGTGATTTGGTTTATTGTCGCCCCAAGATTTTTATGAATTTCCACGTTGAATTGTTGTGTATCAAGTAATGCCTTCAAAAATTTTGGTGATGGAGAACGAAGACCGGTCATGAACGCTCCAATGACTGTATTCGGCATTTCACGATTGATAGGAGCGTGTTTTCCAATAAGAGAACGTGATCCATTTCGGACAACAACAATTACATCGCCAACTTGCACATGTTCAGAGTTTGCTACCTCGTTTCTAACATAAACGTTATCAGCTGAAACTATCGCATTATCTTTGACGTTTGATGAGCGTAAAACAAAAGTTCCATCTTTTTGAACATTATCAGGTGAATAGGTTAATCCCGAGAAAAAATCTGTTAGCTTTTCAAACTTACACAGTTCCCATGTGTCATCATAAGTTTTTTCACCAAAATATAGTTATAAATTTATCAAAATGATATAATTTAATTAAATAAAACAATGTGAGGGTCAGGTTATGAAGCTAAGTGTCAACGATGAAGCAACAGTGGAAAACAAGTTAATTGCGATTCTTGGGGAAGATCGTAATCAGTGGACGTATCGAGCAGATTTAAAATCGGAACAAGATTTATGGCGTAATTTACGTGAAAAAATCATTCAAAATAATTTAGCCGCAATTGGGGAACACCCTTTAACAGACCAAGAATTTGAACGCATCAAAACAGGATTATTAGAACGAACACGCACGCCTTTTGAAGCAGCGAAATGGCTAAAAGGGGAAAATGGTATTGCGAAAATTACCATCGAACGAGAAGATGCTTCTCTAGGAACAATGAGCTTGATTTTATATTCGAATCGTGATATTGGTGGGGGAATTTCTAGTTATGAAGTCGTGAATCAAATTGCAAAAAAGAATACTAATTCTGCAAAGCATGATAGTCGGTTTGATGTGACATTATTAATTAATGGGTTGCCTATTGTCCAAGTCGAATTGAAACAAGTGACAGCGAAAGATGGTGTATTTCAAGCATTTAATCAAATTAAAAAGTATGCCGAGGAAGGTATGTTTCGTAATAATATTTTTTCAACTTTGCAATTATTTGTTGTTTCCAATGAACAAACCACTCGCTATTTTGCGAATGCGCTACCACAATTTATGCATAAAAAATTCTTATTTAGTTGGCGAACAAAAGACAATAAAAAAGTTGAAAATCTTTATGAGTTCTGTCGCCAAGTGCTAAATATACCAGATGCCCATCGCTTAATTGCCGATTATACGATTGTTAGTGAAGAACAAGACAACAAAGTATTAATGGTTTTACATCCTTATCAAATTCATGCGATTGAAGCCTTATATGTTGCCGCTAGTAAGCACACCTCCGGCTATATTTGGCATGCTACAGGTTCTGGAAAAACATTAACCAGTTTCGTTTCTACTAAATTATTAGCGCGTAAACCAGGGATTGATCGGACGATTATGCTTTTGGACCGAAAAGATTTAGATAATCAGACAACTAGTGAGTTTACTAAATTTGCTTCGGAGTTTAACACAGGGATTTCATCAGGTGATGGTAAAGCTAATAGTCTGATTGTCGGGACAGGCAGTGCCAAAGAATTGAGTAAAACATTGTTTGCTGATGCGAACTCTAACGTAGTCATTGTGACGACGCGTCAAAAGCTGGATGCTGCTTTGAAATATGCACGAAAACAAGAAGAGCAGAAGGGCACAAATCGTTTTCAAAAATTAATGGGGCAACATATTGTTTTTATTGTTGATGAATGCCACCGAGCAGTTAGTGCGGAAAATATGATGGATGTTAAAAAAGTATTTCCTAGATCCACTTGGTTTGGCTTTACAGGAACACCAATTTTTGAAGAAAATAAAAAGCAAGCGCAAGGACAACTAGCCAGAACGACACACGACCAATATGGAGAAGTTCTACATACGTATACAATCAAAAATGCGTTAGAAGATAAAGCTGTTTTGGGCTTTCAAGTGGAACATGAAGATACGATTGATAGCGAGTCGTTGTATAAAAAAATCTATGATGGTTTGTCTAACGAAACCAAATATGCAGAATACACGCCAGAAGAGTTAGCGAATGAAGTAGAAGCAATGGACAACATTCAAAAAGAGAAAATGTTGGATCGTTCTATTTATGAAAATGATAAGCATATTCAAGAAGTCATTCATAAAATGTTCCGCCCCAATAATGCTTATACTAAATTTGATTTTGGGAATGGTCGCCCTCGAAAATCAGCAATTTTAACAACAAGTTCAATTGATATGGCGAAACGTTATTATCATGCCATTAAAAAAATGACAGCGAAAGAAAATTGGTTAGAAAAAGAATTTCCTAAGCATCAGATTCGTCAAGGGAGAACGATGGAAGACCCTGATTTTCCGCGAATTGCCATTACTTATTCATTAGAAGAAAACGCTGAGAATAGTAGCGCACAGCAAGACGAGTTAGCAAAAATTATGGCCGAATATAATGCGTACTATGGTACTTCATGGACCTTACAAGACATTGAGCGCTATAACGGAGACATCAACAATCGCTTAGCTCGTAAAAAAGCAGAGTTTAAAGAATTTGGCCGTCATGTTGATTTGGTTATTGTGGTTGATCGGCTGTTAACAGGTTTTGATGCACCTACGATTCAAACGTTATTTGTCGATCGTAATTTAGAATACGCCAATTTGATTCAAGCATTTTCAAGAACTAATCGCACCTATCCTGATAAAACAAAAGGCTTAGTGGTTACTTTCCGAAAACCTCACACAATGGAACAAAATGTCGCAAATGCGACTCGTCTTTATTCAGAAGCAAAAGAAGAATCTGGACTAATCTATCCAACCTATAAAGAATCAAAACAACGATTTAAAAAAGCCTTTCGTAAAATGCAAGAATTTAATCCAGAAGAGATAGATGAGAACCAGCCGATTGATGTGCGAATTGATTATGTTCAATCATTTCAAGCGTTAAGTAATAGCTATGAAGCATTAGTGACCTATGATGAATATAATGATGAAATGGAAAAATCACCAGCTTTAGCTGAGCAAGTCCATTTGATTGAAGAACAGATAGGAACATACGAAACAATCAAAGGCTCTTTAGTAGAAGTAGAACCTGGGACAGATAAAGATTTTTCGGAGATTGAATTTTACAGCGATAATCATGCCAAAATGTACGACATTGACTCTTCTTATATTGATCAATTATTAGGAAATTATTCTGCAAATAGCCAAGGCGTTCGTGAAGAAATTGAAAAGGCTTTGCAAAAATTGAATAAAACGGAATGTGTTAAAGAAGTGTATCGGGAAATTTTAAATGCAATGGATAATGAAAAAGTAGATCAAAAAGAAGATGTATTTGTTTTGAAAAGACGCTACTTCACAGGAACTAGAAATCAAGTGATTGCACAATTTGCGCAAGAATGGTTTGTTTCAGAAGATCAACTTCATTCATCCGCTATTCAATATATGATTGGTATGAACCCAATCCCAAACATGGGGGACATTATCAGCAGCAAAGACTTCGAGTCATATAAAGCAACGCACCCAGAAGCAAAACCATTTAAATACCCGCAACAAATGAAGCGTGCTTGGCGTCAAACGTTAGATGAATATTTAGTACCGTTGGAGGATGAATTACGATGATGGAGGAAGAATCACATGAATTTGTCTCATCAAGACTTCAATCTATTCAACCGAGAAATCTTCACATTTAAACAACTCAAAGAGCAACAAACATCAGCAGAAATCGATGCCTTAAAGCAAACCTACAAGCAACATTGGGAAAAGTGGAAAGCCTTAAACCTCGCAATCGCTCAAGGTTTACCAGCTGAACTCGGCATCACTAAGCCGAAAATCGAAAGCTGGACCAACGGCTGGAATTTACGCAGTCATTTCTGGGCTGCGTATCGCAGTGAGCAACGCCAAGCGGAAAATGCTTGTCTGGCGTTGTTATTAAATAAAAAGCAATTTCAAGTATATTTGATGTTTCAACATTACAAAAGTGAGGAGCGGACAGGCTCAGTCGTCGCTTACAATCAATTGCTTAATCGTTTAGAAGCTTGGAGTCAAACCATCGACTGCGAAGGCTATTATATTTGGCCGCAGGAAGAGCATGAACTAGTGGACCATTTGCCTTTAAAAGATTATTTAGCAGATGAAAAACAACGGAAAATTCTAGAAGAGCGGATAGGCAATCGCTCATTTCAGATTGGTAAGTTGTGGTTCGCGACGGGAAAGCTTGAAACGATTGAAGAAAAAAGTTGTCAGGCGCTTCAAGAATTAGCGCCGTTGTATAACGCATTATCTGAAAAATGAACGAAACAACGTCTCTGACCAATTACCTGGTCAGAGACGTTGTTTGTGTTTTTATTGATTTAAATCTGTTAGTAGTAGCTCGTTAGAAACAGCAAAAGTAGTAACTTCTGTTAAAGCTGGATCCAAAGTGTATTTTGTAAATGAGGTAGTACTTTCTGGTTGGACATACATGGTTAGATTAGTCACATCATATCCTGACCAATAATGTGTGAAATCAGACAGAGAATTACTTTGACCTAAATGGCCAATCCCCCGAGGAATCATCACTGTTTGGAAGGCGCGATAGAGTTGCATAATCCCTTCAGAGCTATCAAATTCTTGGAGATTGTCAGAATAGTATAACGCACGAATGAAGCGTGACGGCGAAGTGAAGTCTCCTGGGATTCCTAATAGTCCGTAAGAAGTCCCACCTTCAATTGGGTCAAGTGTTGCGCCTGATTTTAAAGTGTAAGGTTCCTTAATAGCATAGTTGCGCATCCCGATATAGTTTCGTGCATTGGTTAAATGATAATTGTATTCTGGGCTGTTTGTGACTACGCCAAGCGAATCATAAATGACGAACGCTCCGTTATCTGTTGGTTGCAAAACGATACTATTATTATTTTTATCATTAATGGTCCAGTGTAAGGTAAAATGAACTTCCCCCAATGAATCAAGTTGGAATTTTTGATCTAACAGGCCGATTTTTTCAAAAGCTACTTTTACTTCGTCAACGCTTTCAAAATTACTCAAAATATAAGCGAGAACTTCTTCTGCAATATGAGGTGTTAAACCACGATCTGCTAAACTTTCAGCAGGTGCTGTTGAAGATTCCATTAAATATTGAATATCACCAGATAAGCCGGCTTCGTTGATACCATCTGTGATAGCAAGGCTGACGGTTTTACCATCGTTCGCTGGTTGATCTGTGCCTGACATTGCTAGTCCCATAAAGGCATATTTTGCCGTCCAAGGATTTAGTTGGCTGTTTAGAACTGTACCTTTTGGAAATTGAGCAATTAGAGTAGGGATTTTTGGTGCAATTGGATCTTCGTTGCCAAAAAAGTCAAACGTAAAATCCATCGTACGTCCATAAAAAATATCATTTGTTTTGGAAATAATCTTGATGCCTGTACACATAATAGTTTCCCCCAATTAATGTAAGTTTGTGAAGCCTGTTTACTAGTTAAGCATATCATACTCTAGGAAACAGCGGTGGCTAAATTCTTAAAATATTAGACAATTTTGTCTAAATGAGGTGAAAAAAATTTTTTAGCGATTTCCTTCACAAAACACCTTATTATCTTTCCGAAAATATGATATCTTTAGAATGGAAATTTCATGAAAAGAGGATGCGAATGTTTAAAAAGTACACACAAATGATAAGGGATGAATTTAAAGGGTATAATCAAAAAAAATTGAAAAAAGATTTCTTGGCAGGTTTGACTGTCGCAGCCGTCGCGTTGCCGTTAGCGTTAGCGTTTGGGGTCTCTAGCGGCGCCACTGCAGCAGCTGGCATGATCACGGCGATTATCGCTGGAATTGTGATTGGGAGCCTTTCAGGTGGGTTTTATCAAATTTCAGGACCAACAGGTGCGATGGCAGCTATTTTAATGTCAATTGCGGCAGTGCATGGCATGCAAGGGATTTTGTTGGCCACCTTTTTGGCGGGAATTTTCTTGCTTTTGGCAGGGATTTTGCGTTTAGGGAGCTTGACTTCTTTTATTCCGTCACCGGTCATTACCGGGTTTACTTCAGGAATTGCTATTATTATTGCGTTGGGGCAGCTTGATAATTTCTTTGGGGTTCGTTCAGAAGGCCACAATTTAATTGAGAAAATCAGCAGTTATCGTTCATTGGGCTTTGATTTAAGTATACCAACGACGGTTATGTCGATTTTAGTGGTGCTTGGATTAGTGTTCTTTCCGAAAAAGTGGAATGCGATGATACCAGCTTCATTGGTGATGATTATTTTAGCTACGTTAGCAACAGTGGTTTTTCAACTGCCAGTGGCCACTGTAGGGAAAATTCCGACAAGTATTTTTAGTGATACACGTTTGGAACTTGGTTCGCTTCAATTAAGTGCGTTTCAGGATATTTTGGTGCCTTCGATTAGCATTGCTATGTTAGGTATGATTGAAAGTTTGCTTTGTGGCGCTTCGGCTGGTCGCATGACAGGGAAGCCATTAGACAGTAATCAGGAACTAGTGGCACAAGGAATTGGCAACTTAATTTTGCCATTTTTCGGTGGCGTGCCTGCGACGGCAGCGATTGCCCGCACGAGCGTAGTGATTAAATCTGGTGCGCAAACACGTTTAGCGGGTATTTTTCATGCAGTCTTTTTATTGTTATCGATGTTGCTTTTATCGCCAGTCATGTCTAAAATTCCCATGCCTGCGTTAGCTGGTGTTTTAGTGGTGACAGCGTGGCGAATGAATGAATGGTCGGTGATTAAAGAATTCTTCCAGAAACGTTTCCACACAGCCTTATGTTTATTCTTTTTAACGATGGTAGCGACCGTTATTTTTGACTTGAGTTTAGCGATTGTTTTAGGGGTCTTAGCGGGTTGCCTGTTTTTCATTGCGAAAAGTGCCGTGATTACGATTAATGTTGAGGAAGTCGATTGGTCAAGAATGGGGCTAGTACCGACCGATTGTACAGAAAATTGGGTGGTGGTTTATTTGAGTGGTCCGTTATTTTTCATGTCTTCTGAACGATTGAAACAAACGTTACTGCAATTGGAAACAAAAAGTGGTGTAGTATTTTCAATGCGAGGAGTTCCTAGCATTGATAGCACGGCGTTAGATATTTTAGAAGAATTTTGTCTCGCAGCAGAAGGTCGTGGACAACAAGTTCAATTTGCCGCTCTGCAACCAGAAGTTGAAAAAATGATTCGAACCATTCAAGGAAATCAAGAGAAAGAATACCATTTCTCAGTCGCAGAATTTTTACAAACGGTGCATGTTGCAGAACCATAATTCATTTTCAAATGAAATGTTCTATTTTCTATCGCGAGCTTAATGGGTGAAGAAATAAGAAAAATAAGTGGGGGCTAAAACGAGTTTCTAGAGGAGTTCCTAAAAAATAATAAAGAGAAAACTTCTAAGTATGAAGTTTTCTCTTTATTATTTTTTTTTGGTTATTTATTGAATTACTTCTAGCATAACGTCTTTTTGATCATCCGTAACATTGCCTGCGTAGTTAGGAGTGATTAAAGATATCGAACCATTTTTATTGTTGAATAAGTATAAAGTGCCCGATCTATTTTGTTCATCGTTTGAAGAAATATTAGTTCCTAAAATTAACTCTGTATTTACTTTAACGGTGCGAATACTGTTATCGGCCGCTGAAAATATTCTAATCTCTTTTGTAGGAATTGTATTTATCGATAGCTCATATTTATTAATGGCTTCTTTCACTTGACCATTTTCAGCCCCAAACAATTTAGTTCGGAAGGTAGCAGTTGGTGTTGAATTTAAGTTCTCTAACGTAATTGAAGTTGGCACATTCATTCCTTTAAAATTAAATACGAGTGGATTGTTTAAACTACTAAGATCGACAGCATAAGGTGTTGCTTCTAAAGAATTTGCTTCTTCGACATTTGTGGATACTTCATTTTTAGACTTTGCCGAAGCTTGAGTGGTACTGGCACTTTCTGAAGTTTCTTTTAGTTTATTATTAGAGCTTGTTTCTGTGCTAGAACTGTAATGATTAGCACTGCTTTTCATTGATGTTGTATGATTGGTAGAATTTTCTTGTTTTTTAGGTTCATTCGCTTTTTGAGAACTACAACCTGTTAAAAAAATAACTAAAATAACACAAAATAATTTTTTCATACTATTCCTCCTATAGACGCTATAACTAATTTTATCTTACTTGTTAATATAACAAAAGAAATAATTATTTTATTTTCACGAATGCTCAAATTGTTTAAATCTGTAGTTTTTATACTTATTTTTGTTGCATTTGCAACAAAAATAAGTTAAAGTAATGACAATCATAAAATATTAGCGAAAGGAAGTGTCCTAGTGACAGATATTTTAAGAGAAATTGGCATGATTGCGCGGGCCTTAGATTCAATCAGTAATATCGAATTTAAGGAATTATCTTTAACACGAGGACAATATCTTTATTTGGTCAGGGTCTGTGAAAATCCTGGAATTATTCAAGAAAAGATCGCCGAACTGATTAAAGTTGATCGAACCACAGCGGCGCGGGCGATTAAGCGTTTGGAAGAACAAGGCTTTATTTATCGTCAAGAAGATGCAAGCAACAAAAAAATTAAGCGGATTTATGCCACAGAAAAAGGGAAAAACGTTTATCCAATCATTGTGCGCGAAAATCAACACTCGAATCAAGTTGCTTTGCAAGGCTTGTCAGAAGTGGAAATTTCACAATTGGCAGATTACTTAGTCCGGATGCGTAAAAATGTCAGCGAAGATTGGGAATTTGTCAAAAAAGGGAACACTCGAAATTATTAAGGAAAGGACGACTGATTGATGGGAGAAATAAAACAATTAACAATAGAAGATGCACCAGCGTTACAAGAAATCAGCA
This sequence comes from Enterococcus sp. DIV2384, assembly GCF_050534975.1. Classification (NCBI taxonomy): domain Bacteria; kingdom Bacillati; phylum Bacillota; class Bacilli; order Lactobacillales; family Enterococcaceae; genus Enterococcus; species Enterococcus sp. DIV2384. The sequence continues at coordinate 2,423,631 of NZ_CP172905.1, read as the reverse complement.
TTGAAACTTATACAGATACTTTCGGACCATATAATACCCCAGAAAATATGCAAGCCTATTTAGTAGAAGCCTACAATTTAGAAAAATTACAAAAGGAATTGGCTAATCCCCACTCTGACTTTTATTTTATCTTTGTCGATAATCAATTAGCTGGCTACATGAAATTAAATCGTGAGACGGCACAAACGGAACCGATGGGGCCAGAAAAGCTCGAGGTTGAGCGATTGTATATTTTGCCTGCGTTTAAAGGAAAGAAGCTGGGGACACAATTGTTAGAACTGGCGGAAGAGAAAGCTCGTGAATTTGGTAAAAACGCACTGTGGCTAGGTGTCTGGGAACACAATGATGCGGCGCGGGCATTTTATAAAACGATTGGCTACCGCTATTATAGTCAACATTCGTTTTTTATGGGAGACGATGAACAGACGGATTTTATTTTGTTAAAGAAATTGTAGTAGAGAAAAGTTAAAAAAGTGAAAATAATCAAAAGGTGATTATTTTTACTTTTTTATTTTTATATAAAAAAATTATATTATTTTTTTTTTTTTTAGATTTCGTTTATCTTTAGAAGGCTGTTTAGTTAAGTTTTTTGTTTATATAACATTTATTTGTTTTTTAAAATATAATTTTAAATCTTATTAAATTTATTGTTAGTGAAAAATATTTTGATTTTAGTTATCATTTTATTTATAATTGATTTAGTTTGATGTGGGTAAAAAAATGAAAAGGAGTGATGAGGAAATATGGTAAAAATCGCATCCAATCAAGGCACTGCCCAAAAGGCAATTGCCGGGATCAAGAGTGTATCTGTGAATAAAAATCAAACATGTCGTTTAGGAGAAAGCAATATTTCAAGTATGAAAAAAGGGGTTAAAGTCAGTAATCAACTGCTCAATCAATTAGCAAAAGTAGTCAATGGTGTCAACGCACAAGCCAATAAATTCCCCAAGTTAGCGGCAACGATAGCGGCTAGAGATAGCCAAACAACGTTCAAATAAGGAGAAACGATGGAAAAGGATACGAATGAAAAATTAAGAAGGAACTATGCGGAACAGATTGTCGAAAAAGAACGGGCGATGGATCAATTGTCGAAGGAAAAGAAGCAAATCCAAACCATTTTTGGTACACTAGAGTATGAACTAACCAGAAATTTCCGCGAACTTGAGCAACTCAACGCAGAAGTGATTCATAAAGGCGGTAAGTCGACGTGTTGGGAGCAAGAGGAACTCTCTGGAAAACAACGCTATTTAAAGGGCTTTTTACAACAACAGACACATGAATTAAGTCAAAGATACACAAAAGCAACCGCACAATCGAATGAAGAACGACTACAGCTCCAAAGAGAAAGGAGCGCGTTATCATGGGATTAATCTATTCTAGTGCAGACTCATCAGAATTAATGAGTGCTCTGGCTAGTAATCTATCTGTCGCACGAACGACCACCAGTGAATTAACAGCTGGTTGTCAACAACTAATCGCAGCCATCGACGGTCATACATTGTCTGGTGCTGCCTATAATGCGGGAAAAGGGCTATTTTCAGAATTAGTGATTCCGACGATTCATCGAATGACTGCCGCCGTTGATAATGTCCAAAGTGATTTGGCCAAATACAGCGCTGCGGATGCGTTTATTGCCAGTGAAGGTTTTTTAGATGAAGACAAACTCAAATTGAAAATAAAAATCATGAAAGCCAACCAACAATTATTGCACGATTCTGCTAGGGCAGTCGCCACATTAGCCCATAGTCAGCCGATTCCAGGAATTTATGAACTCTTACAAAATGCCCAACGGACCTTTATTAAGATGGCTGATAGTATGCAACAAGACATTGACAAGCTCCACAAGCAAATACAAAAGCTCAATGAGTTTGACCGACAAACTAAAAACCTATTCGCCACTAGCTTAGAGGAAATGCATTATAAACAAAGATTTCTGATAAAATCAGAAATCTTTGTTTATTTTTTTGATTAAAATTAAGCATTTTTTTATTTTCAAAATGTTATTTTTTAAAACGTAAAAATTGAAAAAGAAGATTTTGAATCTGTGAAAAGTTGTCGATCTTGTGAGAAAACTCTTTTGTCAGTGTCTTTTTTCAGGATGGGTCTCTTCCTGAAAATCCACTTCAGTTTATCTGGTTTGTGTGTGTTTGATTAAAAAATGTTGTGTTGGATTTCATTTAACTGTATAATTTATTTATGTCATTTTTAATAATAAGCGTATTTTAGCATTTAAAAAGAGAATTTGTACATAATATGTGAATAAAAAGATTTGTTTCTTACTTTCTAGAGTGAGAGGACGATATAAAAAAGGTTGCTATTTTTTCGTTCAAAGTGAACAAAGAATCGTTTGTTATTTAGTTGGGGTAACTAATGATTGTTGTTATAAAAAGCGCTTACAATTTGTGTGATGAGAGTAGTACGCATGTTTGTGCAAAAGTGACAAAAAAGAGAAGGCAGGGTGTTTTAATAGAAAAAAATTTTTTAATAAAAAGGAGAGTTTGTCGTGGAGAAAAATGTGTCTCAAGTAACAGCTCAAGAAGAAACAGCGCTGAAAGCACGTGGCTACAATGAGGATTTGTTGCCAAGTAGCCCGAAACAACGGACAATGAGCGCGCGCAATTTTTTTACATTATGGATGGGTTCGATTCATAATATCCCGAATTATGCAGCAGTGGGCGGCTTTATTTTCTTAGGTTTATCGCCGCTGCAAGTTATGTTGGCAGTTGTGTTAAGCTCATTCATTGTAGCAACTTTCATGAATTTGAATGGCGTGGCTGGCTCTAAATATGGCATTCCTTTTGCGATGCACTTACAGTCTACTTACGGCAGTCTCGGGGCAAAACTGCCAGGGTTCTTAAGAGGTTGTGTGGCCGCGATTGCTTGGTTTGGTCTGCAAACATTTACAGGATCGCTGGCTTTATTAATTATTCTCGGGAAATTTTGGCCGAACTTTTTAGAAATTGGTGGATCATTCCAGTTTTTTGGTCTCAGGCTACCTGAATTAATGGCGTTTACTCTTTTCTGGCTCTTAAATGTGGCAATAGGTTTCGGTGGTAGCAAAATTTTGAACCGTTTTACCGCCATTTTAAGTCTGTTGATTTATGTCGTTATTATTGGATTAACGATTTGGGCCATTCGAGCTGGGGGCGGTTTAACACCAATTTTGTCCTATCAAGTTTCTGGTGCGATTCGTTCAGTCAATCCACTGGTGGCGTATCTGATTATTTTTAACTCGGTTGTGGCCGTTTGGTCAGCGCCTGGTGCGAGTGTGGCGGATTTTACTAAGAATGCGCGCTCGACACGTGCTCAGGTTGTGGGGCAAACAGCAGGTTTAGTTGTTGGTTATGGGATTTTCGCTTTTTCCAGTGTGGTTATTCTGTTAGGTGGTTCGTTGTATTTTGGGATTCAGGAATGGAATATTTTAAACATTATTGATCGTTTAGATAATGTGGCAGTGGTGGTCTTAGCCATGTCGGTTTTCTTATTAACGACTATTTCAACGAATGCAACGGGGAACATCATTCCGGCAGGTTATCAATTGGCGGCGCTATTTCCTAAAAAAATGACGTATAAAAAAGGCGTCATGATTGCCAGTGTTATCAGCTTTCTCATTATGCCTTGGAAACTGATGGAAAACGCCGATAGTATTTTTATTTTTCTGAACGCAATTGGGGCTGTTTTAGGACCAGTCGCTGGTGTGATGATTGCGAATTATTATTTTGTTCAAAAGCAACAAATTGATTTAAATGCTTTATACGTAGATAAACACAAAAAAGAGGAAGCCAATCCTTTTTACGGATTAAACAAGCCGGCATATGTTGCTACTATTCTAGCGTTGGCTCTTTCCTTAAGTGGTCAATTTATTCCACAGGTTAAAATCATTGCTGATATTTCGTGGTTTGTGGGCTTTGCCACAGGTTTTGTGCTGTACTTAGTGTTAAAAAAATGGACTTGGGATTCAAAAAAAGTGAAAGAAACAGCTTATCAGGAGGGAAAATAAATGCAAGCAGAGTTAGTGATTAAAAACGGGTTAGTTATTTTAGAAACTGGAGAAGTCATTACGGATGTCGCCGTTCAAGGAGGAAAAATCGTAGCGATTGGGCAAGACTTGTCAGGAGAACGTGTAATTGATGCGACGGGTTTAGTCGTTAGTCCTGGGATGGTGGATGCCCATGTTCATATCACCGATCCTGGTGGTGGTTACCGCGATGAATGGGAAGGGTATGTCACAGGAACAGCCGCTTGTGCCAAAGGGGGCGTGACGACCTTTATGGAAATGCCTTTAAATCAGATTCCAGCAACTGTGGATAAGACCTCTCTTGAGATCAAATACAAGGCAGGAGAAAATAAACTAAAAGTAGATGTAGGGTCATTTGGCGGCGTGGTCCCGACCAACTTGGCTGGTGGGATTCAGGAACTTGATGAAGGAGGCGTTTCCGGCTATAAATGCTTTTTAGGAACGTGCGGCGATCGTTCAATTGAAGGAGATTTTCAAAATGTCGACGATTATTCACTATATGAAGGAATGAAACAAGTTGCCAAGACTGGCAAAGTGCTAGCCATCCATGCAGAAAATGCGCCAATTACGGATAAATTAGGCGCGTTAGCTTATCAAAATGGTGAAACGACTTTAGCGGCATATGTAGCTACACGTCCTGTGTTTACCGAAGTTGAAGCGATTCAAAAAGCTATTTTATTTGCCAAAGAAACAGGTTGTCGGATTCATATTTGTCATGTGGCTTGTCAAGAAGGTGTGGAAGAAGTTTTAAAAGCCCAAGCAGAAGGGATAGATGTGACTTGTGAAACATGTACGCATTATTTATATTTTACCACGGATGAACTTGATGCCATTGGTCCAGTTGTCAAATGTTCGCCGCCGATTCGTGACGCGGACCAACAAGCCGCCTTATGGAACCACGTGCAAACAGGCGGCATCGCGTTTGTAACCTCTGACCATTCACCTTGTACGCCAGACTTAAAATATACAACCAATGCTTTTGAAGCTTGGGGCGGCATTTCTGGTGTTCAAAATAACGTCGATGTGTTATTCGATGAAGCCGTCCAAAAACGTGGTTTATCCTTGAAACAATTCGCGGATATGATTGCAGCAAACCCAGCTGACCGTTATCACTTAGCACAAAAGGGCCGCATCAGCATTGGTAAGGATGCCGATTTTGTACTAATTAAACCTAATGCGCCATATATCTTAAAAGCAGAAGATTTAGAATATCGAAATAAAATTAGTCCTTACATTGGTCGTGAAATTGGGGCCCAAGTGATTCAAACAGTTTTAAGAGGCGAAACAATTTACGCACAAGAAACTGGGGTAACCGAGGCGTTTAACGGCATATTTATCAAAAATTAAACACCTATTTTAGAAATGAAAAGGGACAGAAGTGTGATTGAATTAGCGCCTCTGTCCATGAGTTAGAGGATGTTTATTGGTTGTTTTGCACAAAAAAAGGCTTAATTTTGTTTGATAAGTACAATGAAGATAACTAGGGAAACGTTTACAATCAGAGTGTAATCAGTCAGGAGGTTTTGTGATGGACTTGGAAAAAGTTTTAAAACAAAGAATCGAAGAGTTGTCAGCAATTGGGAGTGATCCTGCAGGAGGGATGACACGCTTACTTTATACAGATTCGTGGTTGGCAGCACAAAAGTATGTGCAAAGCCAAACTGAGGCGTTTGGACTGGAAACGCAATTTGACGAAGTCGGGAATCTGTTTTGTCGAGTGGCAGGAACGGAATTTCCTCAGGAAACGATTTTAACTGGGTCACATATCGACACAGTAGTTAATGGTGGGACCTTAGATGGTCAATATGGTGTTATTGCTTCCATGACGGCTGTTCAATATTTATTAGACAAATATGGGAAACCACGGCGTTCTCTAGAAGTGCTTTCCATGGCTGAAGAAGAAGGGAGTCGTTTTCCAACGGTTTTCTGGGGAAGCAAAAATGTCGTTGGTGAAGCCAAACGTGAAGAAGTAGTCGATATCTCTGACAACGAAGGTAAAAAGTTTGTTGATGAGATGCATCGCCAAGGCTTTGATTTTCGGCAGGAGCAAACAAGACGTGAGGACATTGAAGCATTTGTCGAAATTCATATTGAACAAGGCAATATTTTAGAGAACGAAAAGCTCCAAGTCGGTGTTGTTCATAGTATTGTAGGACAACGTCGCTACACGGTTAACTTAAAAGGGCAAGCCAATCATGCAGGCACTACGCCAATGAGTTACCGTCATGATGCGGTGTACGGCTTTGCTAAAATTTGTGCAGAAGCCATTGATCGTGCGAACGAAATTGGGGATCCGTTAGTTTTAACATTCGGTAAAGTCATTCCGAAACCCAATACAGTCAACGTGGTGCCTGGAGAAGTGGAATTTACAATTGACTGCCGTCATACCGACGCTGCTTTTTTACGACATTTTACAGGTGAATTAGAAGAACGGATGAAGACAATTGCTCAAGAATTAGGATTAACGATTGCGATTGACCGCTGGATGGATGAAGCCCCTGTACCGATGAATCAAGCAATTGTAGAAGTTATTGAACAAAAAGCCAAAGAAGGCAAGTATCAGTATCGTATGATGCATAGTGGTGCTGGGCATGATTCGCAAATTATTGCGCCCCATTACCCGACAGCGATGATATTTGTGCCAAGTATTGGTGGGATTAGTCATAATCCAGCAGAAGCAACGGCATTTCCAGATTTGGTTGAAGGCGTCAAGCTTTTAGCAGATACCTTATATGAATTAGCGTATAAATAAGATAGAAAAGGAAGAATTGTGATGGGTTATAAAAATAATCGAGTTGGTTACCAAAAAGAATTGTTAACATCAAGAGCTGTGATAAAAAAAGACAATTACGCCATTATTCCCCATGATGGTTTGGTGCAAAATGCAGTACCTGGTTTTGAAAATGTCGATATTTCCATTTTGGGATCGCCTAAATTAGGTGCGACATTTGTGGATTACATTGCTACGTTTCATAAAAATGGTCAACAAACAACTGGTTTTGGTGGCGACGGGATCCAAACGTTGGTTTATGTCATTGACGGTCGTTTGCGCGTTTCAGATGGTCAAGAAACTCATGAACTTGAAGCAGGGGGCTATGCCTACTTTACGCCTGAAATGAAAATGTATTTAGCAAACGCACAGGAAGCGGACACAGAAGTTTTCTTATATAAAAAACGCTATCAGCCGTTGGCAGGCCATCAACCTTATAAAGTGGTTGGGTCAATTCATGACCAACAACCAGAAGAATATGAAGGAATGACAGACGTGTTACTTTGGAGTTTATTGCCGAAAGAGTTTGACTTTGATATGAATATGCATATCTTATCTTTTGAACCAGGTGCTAGTCATGCCTATATTGAAACGCATGTCCAAGAGCATGGTGCGTATTTAATTAGTGGCCAAGGGATGTACAATTTGGACAATGAATGGTATCCAGTGGAAAAAGGGGACTATATTTTCATGAGTGCCTATGTGCCACAAGCAGCCTATGCGGTTGGCCGTGAAGAACCGCTAATGTACGTTTATTCCAAAGATGCCAATCGTGAACCAGAATTATAAAGAAAAGCCGAATGTAAAGTAATGACCTCGGAACAATAGGATTTGAACACGCAGTGGTGAACGGTAGAGTCCTTTTTCTTGGTAGACGTTACTTTTATTCGGCTATTTTCCTGTTAATTATTTTTCTGAAAGTTCTAGCGCTACCCGTAAGAGTAAACTCGTCTCAGGCTCTTGAATAGAGGTGCCTAATAATTTTTCACATTGATTCATGCGATATTTAATGGTGTTTCTGTGAAGGTAAAGAGCGTTGGCCGTTTTAGTAATTTCACAATTGAAATCTAAAAAAACTTTCAAGGTTTTTCGTAATTCTTGTAACGTCGGTTCCGTCGGATAGGCCAACTCTTTCAATTGTTGCTGGCAAAAGTATTCAACATCTTCAGTGCCAATCTTTTCAAAAAGTCCAGCTAGGCCTTTGGGATGGAACAATTGCACAGTCGCTGGTTTTTGAGCGTGTAAAGAAGCCTCTAATGTCGAGGAAGCTTCAATATAAGAATTAGGCAATTCTTCTAGGTTTTCATAAGCATTGCCTAAAGCAAAGCGAATGGTAATAGGCAAAGCCTGTTGCAAACGTTCAGCGAGGTTTTGCAAAATCATCAAATGGTCATTTTTCTTAGATTGAAAAATCAAGATACTTTTATTTTGATTTTTTAATTTAAACAAGGCGACATCTGGCAGGATTTCCGGCAATTGTTCTTTGAGCCATTGGAAAATTAGTTGCCCTTCCGCTTGCTGATAACGAATATGGGTTTCATTTTCTGGTTTAGTCACGCCGTAGACAATCGCTAATTGATAATAATCACTGTTGATTAAACGATAATTTTTCCAAAGTTCCAACCAATTTTGATGTTTACTCAGCGCTTCTTGATGTGTATCAAGCAAGCGGTCCAAAAAGTCTGTTTTGAGATGTTCAAAAGATTCAGCAATTTTCTGGTTTTTAAATAACATAAAAGTCAAAACTAAAATGGCCTGATCAATGGCAAATTCAGAAATAGGGTAAGGAATCTGTTCAGGAGATAAGACCAATAAATAATAGGGAAAATAATCGTTCACACGAATTGGAAAGCCAGCTACTTGAATGTTTTCTTGTCGCTCATCCTGTAAACGAAAGATTTTCTTTTCTTGTGCCAATTGTTGAAAGTGGTCTTTTGATAATTGTTCGATGAAAAACTCCGCCGATTTTTGATTGCCATAAAAATAATTCGAGTGGGCAATCACCTGTTGCCAAGGACTTAATAAAATAATTGGCGCATTTAAAATTTTCGCAAATTCAGCGATGAAACGCGTAGCATCAACATCTTGCATTAATAATGTTGAAAAACGCTTTTGGATGTCAAATGCTACAGACATCTGTTCGGTTTTGCTATCACGAAGATAGCCTACAATTTCATGCAACAACCCGCCTAGTGGCTGTGTGCTAGGAATTTTAATCAGGGGCAAATCAACGGCACTGGCATAGGCAACAATTTCTGGTGAAATTTCGTCAAGGAACCGCCCAACTTTGATTCCTAAAGCCGTACATTCTGCTTGTTTTAGCGAGTCAATAAAAGGTTTCAATTTTTCTTGATCATCTTTATAAATCATTGCCGTTGTTAAAATCATGACATTTTTAGGGATAAAATCAGCCACATCAGGTGTTTCCGTGATTTCTACACTTTCCAAGGGCTGTGTTAAGTTTGAGTGAGACGATAATAATTGTAAGTCAGAAAATCTTGGTAAAGCCAAGACCTCAGCTAATATTTTCATCACAACAACCTCCTTTTTTTATAGTATAGCGAAGAATAAAAAGGAGTACAAAAGATAGTTATTGAATATGTCTAAAAAACAAAGTCAAAATAGTGCAAATTGAACAATGAATTTCTGGGTTTTTCCAAAGATAATAAAAGAGAAGAATTAAAAATGAAGTGAGGGATTACTATGTATCAACAACCAAATTTTGTACGGCGAACAATCATGACGCCGGGACCAGTCGAAGCCCATCCATCGGTACTTCGTCAAATGGGTCAACCAATTTTAGGGCAATTTGATCCAGAATTTCTACAGATTATGGACGAAGTTCGGGAAATGATTAAAGTACCTTTTGCCACAAAGAATCAACAAGCCTTTGCCATTGATGGCACGTCACGTTCAGGCTTAGAAGCGGGGTTATTTGCATTGATTGAGCCAGGTGACAAAGTGCTTGTGCCTGCGTATGGCCGGTTTGCTTATTTATTAGGTGAAATTTGCGAACGCGCCCGGGCCGAAGTCATTTATTTAGAAAAGGACTGGCTCGCACCGTTTGAACAAACAACGGTGATTGAAGCGATTAAAGAACATCAACCAAAAATTGTTGCGATGGTCCACGGCGAAACGGCGAATGCACAAATGCAACCGCTGGATCAAATTGGCGCCTTTTGTCGGGAAAATGAAATTTTCTTCGTAGTAGATATGGTGGCGACTTACGGCGGTGTCGAAACAAAGGTCGATGATTGGAAGATTGATATTGCGGTAGCAGGCACTCAAAAATGTGTCAGTGTACCTTCAGGCCTTTCTTTGATTACTTACAACCAACGTGTGGCCGACTATCTGGCGGGCCGTTACCAAAAAGAGTTAGGGCTTGGCGCGGATGCGCGGAATGAACGGTTCATTCAAAGTAACTACTTGGATTTATCGCAATTAGAAAAATATTGGGGACCAGAGCGCTTAAATCACCATACAGAAGCGACTACAATGATTTACGGGCTACATGAAGGGCTGCGCTTGTTACTTCAAGAAGGCATGGAAAATGTCTACGCACGCCATCGGAAAAACGATCGTATTTTAGTTGAAAGTCTGCAAAAAATGGGCTTAGAAATTTTCGGGAAGTTAGACACAAAAACACCAACAGTCATTCCTGTGGTCATTCCAGAAGGAATTGATGGTGAAAAGGTGCGAAGCTTATTACTGGATCATTTTAAAGTTGAAATTGCCTCTTCCTTCGGTGATTTAAAAGGAAAAATTTGGCGGGTCGGTAATATGGGTTACAGCAGTCGCGAAGACAATGTGTTGCATTTTTTAAGTGCCTTTGAGACTGTATTGAAACACCAAGGCTATCAATTTGAAGGCGGTAGCGGTAGTACTCATGCATTGGCTGAGTATTTAAACTAAAAAAGAAGGTAGGACAAAGGTCACTACGTAAAAAAGCGTAGTGCTTTTGTTCCTTGTGAAACGTTAACCAAAAAAATGATTGGTGGAGGAAAAGAAAATGACAGACAAGACAAAAAGTTCGTTGGCTTATTGGAAAAAAATCGTTATTTTACTATGTATGGGCTGGGTAACAATCTGGATTTATCGTTCCGCGCTTTCTCCTGTTTATCCACAAATTCGCGCGTCTCTAAATGGTAACGCTTCCGATACGGCCCTAGGGTCCATTTCTAGCTTTTATTTTCTCGGTTACGTAGTCATGCAGATTCCTGCAGGCTTCTTGGTAGACAAAATTGGGAAAAAACGTGTATTAATTCCAGGATTTATCTTGTTTGCGCTGGCAGCATTACTGATTGCCCAAGCCCAAACGATTGGAACAATTTACTTAGGTAGCTTATTGGCAGGCTTAGGATGTGGTTCTTTCTATGGCTCGGCTTACTCGTTGACGTCGCAAAACATTCCTCAAGCCAAAAAAAGTTTTGCAACAGCTATTGTCAACAGTGGTTCAGCCGTTGGTTCAGGTTTAGGAATGATTTTATCTAGTTATTTAGTTGCCCAAAAAGGATTACCTTGGCAAGTGATGATGTACATTTCCGCCTTTATGATTATTTGTATGTTAGTGGCTTTTCAAGTGATTATTCGCAATCATAAAGAAGACATGGCCTTGATTCAGCCAACCGTTGTTGATGAAAAAGATAACGGAGCGGTAAAAGAAAAAGTGCCCTTTAAAAAACTGTTTGCGCCACATATGCTATTTGCGTATATTTTATATTTTGGCACTTGTTATGCATATTATATGATTGTGACTTGGTTACCTAATTTTTTAAGTACCGAACGCGGTTTCCAAGGAGCGGCAATTGGATTGTCCTCTTCGCTGGTCGCATTTGCCTCTATTCCAGGAGCGTTATTTTTTAGTCGGTTGGCGGATAAGTACATGCATAAAAAAGTTCAATTCATCGTTGTTTTAGAATTTTTAGCAACAGCTATGCTCTTGTTAACTGTACAAGTAAGTAATGCAACGTTGTTATTAATTGCTTTAATTATGTATGGGTTCTTAGGAAAATTAGCTGTAGAACCGATTATTATTTCTTGGCTAGGTGAAAATGCACCAAAAATTGGAATTGGCACTACTTTGGGCGTGTTTAACTTTTTCGGCATGATGTCATCTGTGATCGCCCCAGCTTTAACTGGGAAAATTTCAGACACAACGGGTTCGAAAGTCATGGGCTTTTATATCGCCGTCGTGATTTTACTAATTGGCACGATTCTTTTTATGCTTGTTAATTTAAAAAAACGCGGGGCAGATTCGTCTAATAAATAAAAAAACAACGCAAACTTATCTTTCGCTGAATAAGTTTGCGTTGTTTTACTTTTTGACAATCATATTAATCGCTTGTGCTAATCGCTCTTCTTGTTCTTTAGGATCTTTTTCAGGATTTTCAAAGCAATGCTTTAGATTCTCCGCAACTATCATTCCCATTACGCGATCAATACTAGAACGGACCGCACTCAACTGAGTGATAACATCGATACATTCTTTTTCTTCATCAATCATTTTTTGAATCCCGCGAATTTGACCTTCTGTGCGGCGTAAACGATTCAGCACTTTCTTTTTTTCTTCAGTCATTTTGCCCCTCCTTAAGAGTAGTGATTGGTTTAAAATATACCTATACGAGGTATTTTTGTCAACTATCTTTTCTTTGAATCTAAAAAGAGCAGAAATCTCTTCAGTTGACAAGTCTAACTTTTTCATGTTAAATATACCCCATAAGGTATATAAGAGAAGGAGAAAAAGATGTTATTTCAATTGTTTAAAAAAACGCCAAGTATTTCAACAAAAGAATTGCAGTCACGTTTATCTAAAGAGATAACGTTATTAGATGTCCGGACACCTAGCGAATACCGCGCAGGGCATATTCCACAAGCGATTAATGTCCCACTTAACAAAATTCCCGCCTACAACAAATCCGCTAACGAGGTCTATGTGATTTGCCAGTCCGGCATGCGCAGCAAAAATGCGGCCAAAATTTTAGCGAGAAAAAACTATCACGTGATTAATGTTCGTGGCGGGATGTCCCAATGGTCTGGTCAAATTAAAGGAGGAAAATAAATGAAAATTGTAATTATCGGAGGCGTGGCTGGTGGTATGTCAGCAGCGACACGCTTACGTCGTTTAATGGAAGATGCTGAAATTGTTGTCATGGAAAAAGGCCCTTTTGTTTCATTTGCAAACTGTGGTTTGCCTTACTACGTTTCTGGCGAAATCGCAGAAAGAGAGCAACTGCTTGTTCAAACACCCGAAGCGTTAAAGGCACGGTTTAATTTAGATGTTCGTCCTCACCATGAAGTCGTGGCTATTGATCCAATAGAAAAAGTGATCACAGTGAAACATGAAACAGAAATTTTAACAGAACACTATGACAAATTGATTCTATCACCAGGGGCGAAACCTTTTGTGCCACCAATTACAGGATTGGCAGAAGCCAAAAATGTTTTTTCATTAAGAAATGTTCCTGATTTAGATCAAATTATGACAGCCTTGACACCAGAAACAAAACGAGCCGTCGTGATTGGCGCAGGCTTCATTGGCTTGGAAATGGCAGAAAACTTGCAAAAACGCGGATTAGAAGTCACTCTCGTGGAAAAAGCACCCCATGTTTTACCGCCATTAGACGAAGAAATGGCCGCTTTTGTCAAAGCTGAATTAAGCAAAAACAATGTTCAAGTAATTACGGGACAATCTGCGGTTGCTTTTGAAGAAGAAGGGCAAGTGATTCGCTTAGAAGACGGTCAAACATTAGCTTCTGATTTAACCATTTTGTCGGTGGGTGTCCAACCAGAAAATACCTTAGCAGTTGAAGCAGGTGTAGCAACTGGTTTACGTGGCGGAATTGTTGTTGATGAACACTATCAAACGAATCAACCCGATATTTATGCGGTTGGGGATGCTATTGTAGTGAAACAACAAATCACTCAAGAGGATGCGTTGATTTCTTTAGCTTCTCCTGCCAATCGCCAAGGACGTCAAGTAGCGGATGTGATTGCTGGGTTAGAGAGAAAAAATCAAGGAAGCATTGGGACCGCCATTGTGCGAGTCTTTGATTTAACCGCTGCTTCAACTGGTTTAAGCGAACGGGCTGCTAAAGCTGCTGGACTAACAACAGCTGTTGTGCATATCAGTGGAAAAGACCATGCGGGGTATTATCCTGGCGCAACAGATCTTCAGTTAAAATTAGTTTTCCATCCTACGACAGGGGAAATTTATGGCGCACAAGGAATTGGGGCAAAGGGCGTAGATAAGCGGATTGATATTCTTGCGACCGCTATTAAAGGACAGTTAACTATTTTTGATTTGCCTGAATTAGAGTTTACCTATGCGCCGCCGTTTGGTTCAGCGAAAGATCCTGTGAACATGTTAGGCTATGCAGCGATGAACCTTGCAGAAGGATTGAGTGAAAACATTCAATGGTATGAGCTATCCAACGAATTAGCTAAGGGGGCTGTTTTATTAGATGTCCGTAATCCCGCCGAACGAGCCAATGGTCAATTTAAAAATGCTGTGTCTATTCCTTTAAATGAGTTAAGAGAACGTTTGGAGGAATTAGACAAGTCAACGGAGTACATTGTTAGTTGTCACAGCGGTTTGCGTAGTTATATTGCAGAACGGATGCTAAAACAAGCAGGCATCTCAGCCAAAAATTTAGATGGTGCTTTTGCGCTATATAGAATGGTAAAACCGGAGGAACTAGAAAATGTATAACACGATTGGCATGCCTGAATTTTATCAGGAAGCAAAACGAAAAAAATTACCGATTATTGATGTACGAGAAGAAATGGAATACCAACTGGGGCATGTCCCTCAGGCCATCAACTTACCTTTAAGTACTTTAACCGAAAATTATCAGCAATTAGATAAAAACCAACCCTATTATCTGATTTGTCAAATGGGATCGCGCTCCGCACAAGCGTGTGCGTTTCTCAGTCAACAAGGGTATCAAGTAACCAATGTTCTAGGTGGTACATCTGGCTGGTTGGGTCAATTAGAACAATAAAATAACAAAAAACGTTTATCCTTTTACACAGGATAAACGTTTTTTTGTTAGATAAAGATGTGTCAAAACTGTAAGAGGAATGATAGGAAGATGAAGGGACCAGTTTTTTTATTCATTATATACTAAATAAAATGACAAACTCGTCAACAGAAATCAAGGAGGAACAAATAAATGAAAAAGTCAGGCCAGAAGAAGCGAAATAAAAAAGTGTGGTTCGGTATTGGTGCCGCAGTGGTCGTCGTCGGATTTATCGGAGCAAAAACAGTTTTTTCTTCAAAAGAAGTTGAACCTGAATACACAACGTATACCATTACAGAAATGGCCTCATTAAAATTAGATGGTCAAGTGAGTTTTCTAGATACTCGGGATATTTTCTTTGATCCTTCTTTAGGAAAAATTGCCGAAATAAATGTTGAAAATGGTAAAGAAGTCAAGAAAGATAGTCCATTGTTAACGTACAATAACTCAGACATCCAAGCCACAGAAACAGAACAAGCGAATGCCGTTAATCGGAATAATCTTCAAGTTCAACAAGCACAAGAGAACGTTAACTTAGCCACTCAAAAATACAATGAAGCCTTAAACAAAGTTGCTGCAGCCAAGCAAAAATTAAACACCGCAAAAGAGGCTGAAGAGAAAGAAACACTAAATGCGGAAATTCAGCAATTGAATGAAGCCGTTAGTGCTGCGAATAGTGAAGTCGCCCAAGCTAACCAAGCCCTTCAATTAGCCAACAGTGATGCCGTCGGAGCAGCAAACACGCTTGAACAAACACGTGGCAAAGTCAACACAGTCGTTACAGCACCAATTGATGGCCAAGTCACTGTCGATGCTAGTGCCATGAGTAGTACCGACAAACCAGTCATTAAAATTGCAACACAAAAGAAAAATATTCAAGGAAAAGTAACCGAATATGATTACGATAAATTACAGACAGGGGAAGAAGTAACAGTGACGACCGTTGGTTCAGGCAAATCAGCGCCAGGCAAAATTGTTTCCATTGCGCAAACCCCAATAGCTAAAAATGAAGGCAATCCAGTAGTGAGTTATCAATTTACAGTAGAAGGTGATTTTCCTTGGGCAGAAGGCTTGTCTACTAGTATCGCTGTGCCACAAAAGCAAATGATTATACCGACAGCAGCAATCCAAAAAGAAGGCCAAAAAGAATTTGTCTATGTTTACAAAGCGGGCAAAGCGAAAAAAACACCGATTGAAACAGAAACAAATTTAGGTCGTAAAGTTGTCAAAAGTGGCTTGAATTGGAAAGACCAAGTGATTGCCAATCCCAATAAAGAATTAAAAGATAATCAAGATGTTCAGGTAGCTGCCAATGATTAAGCTAGCCCATATTCATAAATATTATTATTCCGAAGAAGAAACACTGCATGTGTTAGATGATATTAACCTCCAAGTAGACGCTGGAGAATTTTTAGCGATTATGGGTCCTTCTGGTTCTGGGAAATCGACTTTGATTAATTTGCTAGGCTTTATTGATAAAAAGTTTGAAGGAACGTATTTATTTGAAGACCGTGAAATTGGCGACTTTTCTGATAAGGAACTATCCCGAATTAGAAATGAAGCAGTCGGCTTTGTCTTTCAGAATTTTAGTTTAATTGAAACACTAACAGTTGAAGAAAACATTGAATTACCTCTTTTATATAGTGGGTTAACCCCAAAAGAAGCCAA
The DNA here is from genome assembly GCF_050534975.1 of Enterococcus sp. DIV2384. Classification (NCBI taxonomy): domain Bacteria; kingdom Bacillati; phylum Bacillota; class Bacilli; order Lactobacillales; family Enterococcaceae; genus Enterococcus; species Enterococcus sp. DIV2384. The sequence goes on along the minus strand of NZ_CP172905.1, from coordinate 2,407,157 downwards.
AGATCGTGTCCACGAAGTTCTGACAAAAGTCGGCTTGCCAGATAAAGGCAAGAAGCATCCAAAACAACTTTCGGGCGGACAACAACAACGTGTTGCCATTGCGCGTGCGATTGTCAATCGGCCAAGTTTTATTATTGCAGATGAACCAACTGGGGCTTTAGATAGTAAAACATCGGAAGAAATTTTAACGCTCTTTCAGCAATTAAACAATGAAGGTGTCACCATTATTTTAGTGACACATGATGAAGAAACAATTGAATACTGCAATCGTTTGATTAAAGTTCGTGATGGAAAGATTTTAGAGGAGGTGCTGACATGAAACGTTCAATTATTTGGAAAACCGCCTTCCGTTCCATTTTGAAAAATAAGCGACGCAGCTTGTTAACGATGCTAGGGATTGTCATCGGGATCGCTTCGGTGATTACCATCGTGGCTATCGGTAACGGCTTTAAAGAAGACATGGTCGATAAATTATCTGCTGAAAAACAAAAAGAAAATGTGAAAAAGATTTCTTTTTCGGCCTACAACACTTCGGATATGTTTAGTGACCAAGCGATGTTTACCGACAATGATTTAGGGGTCGTGCGCATGGTTCCTGGCGTAGAAAAAATTGATTTTGATCAAAGAGAAGTTGATGGCGCCCAAAAAGGTACACTGAATTTTCAAGCAGGACCGAAAAATCTTTCCGTAACCTATGAACTTGCCGACAAAACCACCAAAGAATTGTTGGTGGGACGCCAACTGAATGATGGAGACAATGCAAAACTGGATAAAACAGTGGTGGTGGATGAACTGGTTGCCAAAGAACTCTACCAAGACCCGACTGCAGCAGTTAATCGAACTTTTCCATATAAAGAGCAACTTTTTACCATTGTTGGCGTGACAACCAATACCAGCGGTGCCATTGGTCCAGGTAATGATGACTCATTACTTTATTTTCCCAAAAAGACCTATGAACATTATTTCGGCAAGCTAAAAGATACATCTACGTTGAAGCTAACAGTAGCACCTGGCTATCAACAAGATCAAGTATTGAAAGAAACAATAAAAACTCTCTCTCAACAAGGAACCATGAAAAACAGCGGGACGTATCAAGAATATAATGTTAAAGATACCATCAAAGAAATGGGCTCTTTATTAAATAATTTAACCTTGTTTATTTCCGCAATTGCGGCCATTTCACTGGTAATTGCTGGGGTCGGCGTTATGAATATGATGTACATTTCGGTCTCAGAACGGATTAAGGAAATTGGTATCCGACGTGCATTGGGCGGGACAGCCAGTGATATTAAAAAGCAATTCTTAACAGAAGGGATTGCCTTGACCTTAATCGGCGGAATTACTGGTTATCTTTTAGGAATGATTATTGCCTACTTAGCATCAATGGCACTACCGTTTTCTGTTCGTCCAGATTTAATGACGGTTTCATTAGCCATCGGGATTTCTGTCTTTATCGGGGTTGTATTTAGCTATTTCCCTGCCTCGGCAGCTTCAAAAAAAGACTTAATCGATATTATGAAATAAATATAAATAGCAAAGAAACAGCCATTTTTGGCTGTTTTTTTTAGTGAAAGTAGAAAAAAATCCAAAGATTTCAAGAGAAAGTAGCTAACAAACGTCAAAAGGTTGATATTAGCTACCAACTTTTTGACGTTTGTTAGCTAAATAAAAAAGAAAAAAATGAAAAAAATAGCACGTTGAGAATTAAATAACAAACATTTTTTAAATAAGACTATTGGAAATCCTTTATAAATCTGGGATTACAGGAATGACTGTTAATGACTGATTTGCTTGTAAATTTCTAAATTTTAATTCGAAAAATTTCCAGTATACTAAATATATCAAAACAAAACACGAAAATTGAGAAAATTTTGAACTAAAAAAGAATTAAGGAGGAATCAAGAATGAAAATAATGGTCATCACAAAAAATATTTTATCAGAAACTGCTTTTCAAAACCGCTTACAGCATTTAGATCACCAAGTTTTTTGTACGACGTGTCTGATTGGTGAAATTAAGGAAAGTCATTTGTTTTATCGAAAATTTGATGCCATCATTCTCAGCGAAACGATTCCTCGCAAAGAACAATATTTATATCTAAAGGAATTAGCCAGAGTTAAAACGCCGTTGTTTCTTCGCTCGGAAGACATTCCTACCTCGGAAGAATTGAGCATTAGCTATCAATATGGCATTCTCAATTGGTTACGATTGGATGCGACTTTGGATACATTAAGAGAAAATCTCCTTTTGGCAGAATTAAATAAACCCATCCAACGAGAAGATGAAAAGTTAGATGTAGAGGGGATAAAGCTAACAGCCGCAGAACGTGCACTACTGGCTGTCTTGTATAGTACGCCAAAAGAACACTTACCAATGGAACGCCTTTGTAAATTAATATATGACACAGAAGAAACAGCCAATAATCGAAAAAAAATGACCAAACAGCTGACAAAATTAAATAAAAAAATTCAAGTAGGGGGCTTTAAAAAACAAGGTATCCAAAATACACGGTATAAAGGCTACAAACTGCATCCGCAGTTGCTTCCTTACATTGGTGAATTATTTACTTAAATTAGAGAAGCACTTGACGAATGAAAATCACCATCACAGGATGACCCCTAAAAACCATGCTATACTAATAAGGAATAGTATAGGAGGTGGGTCTGTATGAAAGACGGACTATATTGGGTACAACAATTAAAAGAACAGAAAGTAAGTCGCACAGAACTCTTAAAGGATATTGAGAAAAAAGTCCAAAAGTTAAATCCAAAGATCAATGGCTTTGTAACCTTTGACAGCCAAAAAGCAGAAGCAACTTATCAAAGAAATAAACAGCAGGACACACTATTTGCTGGTTTGCCATTTCCTTTGAAAATGTTAGGCCAAGAAAAAGCGGGGTGGTCGGCAACGGCCGGCTCGCAACTTTTTAAAAATAGTACTGCAACAACGACCTCTAACTTTGTCAAACAAGCAGAAACGATTGGCTTGATGCCTTTAGGACAAACCAACGCTCCAGAGTTTGGCTTTAAAAATATTACGGACCCTGCGCTTTACGGGCCAGCCCGCAATCCTTGGAACCTGGAACATTCGCCAGGCGGTTCCAGTGGCGGCGCTGCCGCAGTTGTCGCTAGCGGGATTGTTCCTATCGCCGGCGCTAGCGATGGCGGTGGCTCCATCCGAATTCCCGCCTCTTTTAGTGGCTTAATTGGCTTAAAACCTAGCCGTGGCTCCATGCCTGTCGGCCCAGAAGGCTGGCGAGGCTGGCAAGGTGCCTCGATTGACTTTGCGTTGACTATTTCTATGAGAGACACCAAAGCGTTATTTTATGGCCTACGTGGTAGCCACAGTGGCGCCCCATACCAAGCGCCCTTGGCAGAATGGCAAACACACCCTAAAAAACAACGGCTAAAAATTGCTCTGTGTACCGCTTCGCCTATCGGCTCAATGATTTCGCCAGAAGCAACACAAGCGGCGAAACAAGCGGCTGATTTTCTGGCAGCCGCTGGCCATGAAATCATTGAGATTCCTTATCCAGTCGATGGTGCAGCGCTGATTCGCTCCTATTATCAAATGAACGGCGCAGAAACTACAGCGATGATGAATAGCATTCAACAGGGGCTCGGGCGCCCAATTCGTAAAGAAGAAATCGAACCTTTTTCATGGACCATGCATCAATTTGGCCAAAAGATTCCAGCAGCCACCTATGTTCATTCATTACAGTTGTGGGATCAAGCAGCAGTAACGATGGAAGAACTTTTTCAAAAATTTGATCTGTTTTTATCACCAACAACGGCTTTTTCAGCACCAAAAATTAACGAAGATTTGCAAAGTGAGCACATTCGTCAACGAATGGCGCAAGCAGCAGAATTAACAGAAGCAGAGCTAGCTGAATTAATCTATGATTATTTTGATAAAAGTTTACAGCTAACACCGTATACTCAACTAGCTAACTTGACAGGACAACCAGCCATCAGCTTGCCCACACATGTTACGGCAACGGGGTTACCCTTAGGTATTCAATTGCTGGCTGCTCGTGGACGTGAAGATCTCTTATTCCAAGTAGGCGAACAGTTTGAGCAAGAAGGAAAATTTAAATTACCAGAAAGTTACCGCTAAATAGGGTGTTATTGTGACCAAATTTCAGATAAAATAGACACAAGACAAAAAACTGAGGTGGAAAAATGCTGTACGTAGTGAGACATGGTGAAACAGATTATAATGTGGCCCGTAGAATTTGTGGTCATGCGGAAGCGCAATTGACCGAAAAAGGCTATCAACAAGCGGAATTGGTAGCTGAAAAAATTGCCAAACAAGGAATTCAAATCGACCGTTTACTGGCGTCGCCTTTAAAACGGGCGCAAGAAACAGCCCGTAAAATTGCAGAACGAAATCAATTGACGACTGAAACAGAACCTCGTTTAATTGAGATGAATTTTGGCATTTATGATGGTGAACCGATTGAAACAACGGCTTTCCAAGAAAATCGTTCTGAGATTTCCTTGCCGTTTCCAGAAGGGGAATCAGTCCTAGATGTCGCGGGTCGAATTTATCCCTTGATTGAGGAAGCCTTAGCTTCAGAGGAAACTTACCTATTTGTTTGCCACAATGCGGTTATGCGAGTCATTGATAACTACTTCAATGGTAAAAAAATCCAAGATTTCTTGGATTTTCATTGTGAAAATACACAACTTGTACAATATGGAGAATAAAAATCAAGTCTTTAATCTTTTGGTTAAAGACTTGATTTTTTTATGGTAAATAAGAAACCGCTTCCGTTTTAATGTATAATAAATTAACTTTTGGATCAAAAAAGAAATGGGGAAAAGACTATGAGAATTGATAATATTCATCAAGCGTTAAAACAGTTTCACATACAAAATCCAAGTAGCAAAGAAACCTTGTTGCCCGCAACGGCTTCGCAATTAAGTCAGGCCTCTGGCTATACCCGAACCGCTGTTAGTGAAGAGCTTTCAGAATTAGTGAGAAAAGACCAAGTCGTTAAAATTAAATCTAGACCAGTGTTATTTTTTGATAAAAACTACTTAGAGGAACAGTTTCCTTTTTTTAAAAGTAGCACGTGCTACGATTCCCTCGCTTCGCTGCAAGAGGACATTTATCAACAGACAGAACAGATACATAAGAAAAAGCAGCTACTGAAAATGAATCCATTTGCGAACGTAATTGGTTTTGATGGGAGCTTAGCAGACGCCATCAAGAAGTTGAAAGCCGCTATTTTATATCCGCCTAATGGCTTGAATATTTTACTAACTGGAGAATCTGGGGTGGGCAAAACCTTAATTGCGGAACAATTACACCAATTTTATCAAGTTAAAATGAACCAAGAAGTCCCGTTTATTTATTTTAATTGTGCAGAATATTTCAACAATCCAGAATTATTAACTTCGCATCTGTTTGGCTATAAAAAAGGCAGTTTCACTGGTGCCGTCAATGACCAAAAAGGCTTAGTGGAGTTGGCAGATGGCGGTTTTTTATTTTTAGATGAAGTCCATCGATTAACGAGCGAAGGCCAAGAAAAATTGTTTACAGTTTTGGATAAAGGGTATTTTACACGGATGGGCGAAGCCGAAAAACAAAGAAATGTATCGATAAAATTTATTTTTGCAACAACCGAAGCAGTCAATCAACATTTTTTGAAAACGTTTTTAAGAAGGATCCCTGTGACATTAGCTATTCCAGCTTTAGCCGAGCGCTCTATGAAAGAAAAAATTCAATTGATTTTGTCCTTTTTCTTAGAAGAAAGTCAACGGATTCAAAAGAATATCCATATTCGTTATGAGGCGTTGAAACAATTAACGTTTACTCATTTTGAAGCCAACGTTGGCGAATTGAAAGCGGCGATTCAATTTATGAGCGCACAAGCCTATTTAGAAGTGTTCGATCAATTAACGGAAACTATTTGCATTGAAGCAAACGAGGGGACAGTCAAAGAGCAACCTGATGTAGAAAGTCTGCTGGCTTTTAATGAGTGGATACCTAACGATGGCCTCACGATTCAATACAACCATTTTTATTTAAGCAGTCAAGAGTTACTCAAATCAGAAAGTCTGAAAAATGATCGTTTTTATAATTTTCTATTGAAAGAATATGCGGATTTGAAAAAATTAACTCTTTCGACAGAGGATGCGCTAGCAATCATGCAAAACAAAGTCGAGCAACTTTATGATATGGATATTTTTGCTCAAGAACCGCTAGCCATAGAGGCCATTGACGAAACATTGCAGCCAAAAATTCAAGAAGCCATTGTCTTTTTTGAACAATTAATCCAAGAAAAATTGACAGAGGATTTCCAGAATATTTTAATTGTCCACCTTTATTCTGCTGTTTTTTATTCTGCACAAATGAATGAAACATTTTATTCAGATACCAAAAATATCTATTCTGGCAAAGTAACCCAGTATCAAGCTGCTAAGACCATGGTGGACTTTCTACAAACATTGTTTGGGATTTCTTTTGCTGATACGGAAATCCTCTTTTTCGATCTATTTATTCGTAAAGTCACAGCTAAAAAAAGAGCGCACTCAGATGAAGAAAACTGTGGCGTTATCGTCGTTGCACATGGTGCCGCGACGGCCAGTAGCATGGTTGAGTACACCAACCTTCTGTTTTCAACAACGGTCATGCGTGCAGTTGATATGCCGATTAATCAATCAGTGGAAGAAACATTAGAAAAAGTCCGTACAATTGTAAAGCAAAATCAGTATAAAAAAATTATTTTAATGGTGGACATCGGTTCCCTGGTTTACTTTGGTAATGCTATCAGTCAAACGTTTCAAATGGAAGTGCTGCTAATTAGCAATATCAATCTCTTAACATTGCTAGAAGTGGCGCGAGAAGTCATTTATGAATCGACGGCGTTTGAGTATCTATTACCAGTCTTAAAAGAAAAAAATCATCGCGCCTTGATTTGCAGTAAAGGTCGCTTCAACGAGGCAAAAGTTCTCATTATTTCCTGTCTAACTGGCATGGGGACTGCTATTAAAATTGAACAGTTGTTACTAAAAACTTTTCCCAATGAATTACTAACGAATGTACGCATCATTACTTTAGAGAAAAGAGAAGTGGAAGACATTGATCGCTTGCATTCTTTTGTTCGGAAAGAAGAGAAAATCGTTGGTATCATTGGCACCGTAAAGACAGAAGTGCCAGATATTCCGTTTATTTCTTTACAAGATTTACTATCGAAGCGGGGCATTCAGCTAGTTTTCGAATTATTAGGCCATCATTTAGAAGAAAAACAAAACCAAGAGTTACTAAAAAAAGTTTCAGCTAAATATATTCAAGGATTATCAATCGAAGCTATTACAGACTTACTAACGGTTTTGAATCCTACAACCATTTCGATCGAATTAGCTAAGATTTATTCAGATATTTGCTTGCAAACCAAAATAAAAAGTGACGAAAAGATTTTACTTCGTTTTATCATTCATTGTGCCTGTATGTTAGAACGGCAATTATTGAATCCAGAATATGACCCGACAGCTTATGAAGTGTCATACCGAGAGTTGCCAGAAGCAGTATCTGTCATAAAAATGGCGTTTCGACCGCTTGAAGTGTCCTATAATTTGTTGATTCCACCTTTGGAAGTGCGCTATATTTATGAATTGCTCTTTGAAAAGGCTTAATTCAAACGGAAATGAAAGTTGGCACACTTATTGCTTTTAATAAAATGATTAATTAGCAAAGGAGTTTGTTTATGGAAAATGAACCAATTTTACTTTTAACACACAATGGTTGGGGCTTGGAATTAGTCAAAAGCGTCCAGATGATTGTTGGAGAAGTTACAAATGTACATGAAATTGCATTACAAGCAGAGGATTCACTGGGGGATTATTTAGAACGAGTCACAGAAAAAATTGACCAATTAACGTGGCACAACCAGTTGCTAATTTTAACAGATGTTAAAGGTGGCACACCTAGTAATGTTGCATTACGTTTATCAAAAGATTATGACCTCCTGATTGTGTCCGGATTATGTACATCGTTATTATTAGAATCCGTCATGAAACAAAGTGGTCCTGGATTTCGTTTACAAGATGCAGAGATGATTCAACAAGCAGCAGTAGACAGTTGTCAAATTTTAGAAATTCCAAAATAAGAAAGTATAGGTGAACAGAATGTCAAAAATCGTATTAACAAGAGTCGATAGTCGTTTAATCCATGGACAAGTAGTGACTAAATGGTTACAACAATCAGGTGCAAATGAAATTTTGGTAGTGAGTGATGAACTAGAGCAAGATGAATTTTTACAAAGTATTTATTTAATGGCGGCGCCTCCAGGGGTTTCTGTAGTAATTAAAGGGATTGAAAGTGCCAAAGAATATTGGGAATCGCAAGAAAAGGAAGAGAAAAAGGTGTTATTTTTAGTGCCAGATTTAACGACCTTAAAAGCGATGGTGGACCAAGAAATTATTAAAGAGGAGATTCAAGTTGGTGGCTTAGGTGGCGGACCAAATCGGAAAAATGTTTTAAAAAATATCAATTTATCTGAAGAAGATGTTGCAATTTTGACTGAACTTTTAACGAAGGGCATCCATGTTTTCTTCCAAGCGATTCCCGAAGAAAATCCCCTACCAATTCAAAAATTAATTGAAAAATATCAATCACTATAATCAGAGAAAAAGGAGAGAATCATATGGGCGTTTTAGGTGTTTCAATTATTATGGGACTTTATTATTGGTTTGCACGTTTGCGTTTTGGGTACACATTTTCAGGCATGCTGTCTCAGCCATTAGGTGCAGCGTTGGTGGCTGGTTTAGCAACAGGAAAACTTAGTGAAGCAATGGTTGTGGGTGCGGGGATTCAACTTGTTTATCTAGGAGTCACCTCCACACCGGGCGGCAATGTACCTAGTGATCCGGCTTTAGCTTCAGCAATCGCGATTCCGATTGCTTTAGGTGTGGGAATGAATGCCGAAGCTGCCGTTGCACTAGCTGTTCCTTTTGGTGTGTTAGGCGTCTTTATGGATCAATTACGGCGGACCATCAATGCGACGTGGGTGCATATGGCTGATAAATATGCGGAAGAGTTAAATTATGGGGGGATTTACCGAGCTGCGTTTGTTTATCCAGCTTTAGCGGGATTTTTAATTCGCTTTCCGTTAGTTTTTGCGGCGAACTTTTTTGGTCAATCTGTGGTGAATAAAGTCTTAGAAGTTATCCCAGCATGGTTGATGCACGGCTTTGAAGTAATGGGTGGTATTTTACCAGCGTTAGGATTCGCCTTAACAATTATGGTAATTGGCAAGAAAAATTTGATTCCTTATTTTTTAATCGGTTTTGTTGCAGTAGTATATTTTGGCGCAGAAGTTATGGCCGTCGCTATTTTAGGAATCTGTATTGCCTTTTTAGTTAGAAACAAGGCATTGAGTGAGGAGGCAGCATAATGGAACAAATGACACAAGCAAATGAACAACAATTGGAACAGAAAAAAATTACTAAAAAAGAATTATCCAAAGCCTTTTGGATTTATCAACTAGGCTGTGAATTATCAAATTCTTATGAACGTCTTCAAAGTTTAGTTTTTTGTGCATCGATGATTCCTGCAATTAAAAAACTTTACGCAGACGATGAAGAACAACAAAGAGAAGCTCTGAAACGTCATTTGAATTTTTTTAATACTGAAGGAACAGTAGGAGCTTCCATTCAAGGGATTGCAATTGCTATGGAGGAAGAAAAATCCAATGGCGCAGCGATCTCTGATACGGCGATCACATCGATTAAAACTGGGCTGATGGGTCCGCTGGCTGGGATTGGCGATTCGATTATTTGGGCAGCATTAATGCCGTTAATCATTTCCATTTTTATTCCAATGGCTAAAGGAGGTAACGTGATTGGAAGTATCGGTCCGTTGGTTCTGTACACAGCCATTACGTTATACATCAGTTGGACGTTAGTAAATAAGTCCTATACATTAGGGCGTAATTCAATCTTAAGTTTGTTAAAAGACGGCAAAATTAAGCAAGTCATTTATTCAGCAAATGTTTTAGGAATGATGATGATGGGCGCTTTAAGTGCGAGTTATGTTAAAATTGCTAGCCCGATGACGTTTAAAGTTACTGGCGGTGCCACAATTGTTTTACAAGATATCCTAGATCAAATTATGAAAGGCTTACTTCCTTTAGCAGCAGTCATGGCTATTTATTTTTTCATGGTAAAAAAAGGCCCACGTTACGGTATCATTATCGGCACGATAGTCTTAGTTAGTTTGGTCACTTCATTCTTTGGTTTGTTATAAAGGAGAAAATAATGAATAGTTACGAAAAATTTTACTTAAAAGAAGTCATTAATGCTTCTGGCAAAATGACCATTCTAGGTGTCTCCAAAGTTTCGGAGGCAGTCCTAGCGGCGCAACGATTCGGTGGTGAACATTTCTTTGAAATGAGTGAACTTAGTCTGCAAACAGGGGCCTTTTTAGCCAACTTGTTGAAGGTAGAAGATGCCCAAATCGTTTCCTCGGCTTCGGCGGGGATTGCCCAAGCGGTGGCTGCCTTGATTGGAAAAGGCAGCTTGTACCACGCGTATCATCCCTATACAGAAAAAATCGAACAACGGGAGATTGTTTTACCTAAAGGGCACAACGTGGACTACGGCACGCCTGTAGAGGTCATGGTAGCGCAAGGCGGCGGCCAAGTAGTGGAAGCTGGCTACGCCAACATGTGCAGTCCAGAACACGTGGAAATGATGATTTCCGAAAAAACAGCGGCCATTCTATACATCAAAAGCCATCATACCGTGCAAAAAAGTATGCTGACGGTGGCCGAAGCGGCCAAAGTGGCGCAACGCCACAAGGTGCCGCTAATTGTTGACGCGGCAGCAGAAGAAGATCTTTTCAAATACACTGAAGCAGGCGCTGATTTGGTGATTTACAGCGGCGCCAAAGCCATCGAAGGGCCAAGTGCCGGTTTAGTGGTCGGGAAAAAAGAATACATTGATTGGGTGCGCCTACAAGGCAAAGGCATTGGTCGAGCAATGAAAATTGGCAAAGACAATATCTTGGGCTTTACGCAAGCAGTGGAAGAATACTTGACGCATGGCAGTGAATCAGGGGCTTCGATGCAAGAACGCTTAAAACCGTTTGTTGAAGCCATCAACAGTTTGTCAGATTTAACCGCTAAAATCGTCCAAGATGGCGCTGGCCGAGACATTTATCGCGCCAGTGTCAAAGTGGACGGCAGAAAAACCGCTAAGGAAGTCATCCAAGCGTTAAAAGCAGAAAGTCCAGCCATTTATACGCGAGAATATCAAGCCAACAATGGCATCATTGAATTTGACATTCGTTCTGTCAATCAAGAAGAAATGAACAAAATCGTGCAACGATTACAAGAAATTATGGACACAAAGGAGAAATAAGCCATGTCATTAAAACCTAATTATTTAGAAGAACGCATTTGTTTAAACGTCTTAGCCAATTCAGTAGAAAATGCCCAAGCCTGTTATGAAGCAGCAGAAGGGCATGTTGTGTTAGGCGTCCTTTCAAAAAACTATGAAACCGATGAAGCAGCCATTGACGATATGAAAAAATACCAAGCAGCAACCAACAACGCTTTATCTGTCGGCTTAGGGGCTGGCGATCCTAATCAAAGTCAAATGGTGGCTCGCTTATCAGAAGTTCTACAACCGCAACACGTGAACCAAGTCTTCACAGGTGTCGGCGCTTCGCGGGCCTTACTTGGTCAAGACGAAACAGTGATTAATGGCTTGGTTTCACCCACAGGCAAAGTTGGCTATGTTAACATTGCGACAGGTCCGTTAAGCTCTGGTGCGCCAGCAGCGGAAGTGCCTATCGAAACCGCCATCAAATTGTTGAAAGACATGGGGGGCAGTTCCATTAAATATTTCCCGATGAAAGGCTTGGCTCACAAAGAAGAATACCAAGCAGTAGCAGCAGCTTGTGCCAAGTATGACTTTTATTTAGAACCAACAGGGGGCATTGATTTAGAAAACTTTGAAGAAATTGTTCAAATTGCGGTGGATGCTGGCGTAAAAAAAATCATTCCTCATGTCTACAGCTCAATTATCGATCAAGAAACAGGGGACACTAGAACAGAAGACGTGAAAACGTTACTAACCATGATGAAAAAGACATTGAATAAGTAAAGGGCCAATCTTTATTTGACTTTCTTCGCCAGATTTGCTACTCTCAAGTGGAGAATAAATAAAAACCAACAAATGAATGTGGGGTATTTTGGTGAGTGTCGTAGGTATCTAATTGATAAGTTGAATAACCAGTGAACCAAGCAAGGTTTATTTGGTGTGCTTAGAAAGTGATACCTGTCAGTCATCTCAATTACTAAATACCTCCTTTAAAAGAGGTTTCTTTAGTAACCTTTATCCAATGATAAAGAGGACAGCGGTAGAACGTTGTCCTCTTTTTTCTGTAGAAACTGGTTTTTATTTAAAGGCGCCAGGTATTCTTTTCGTGATAGAAAGGAAGAAAAAACAAATGAATCATGAAACCATTCAAAAATTACAATTTACAACAATTCTTAAAGAAGTTCAAACACGTGCGATTGGCGAGTATAGTAAAGAACGGTTGGCGAAAATGGTCCCTGCAACACGTTTAGAAACAGTGCAGTCCCGCTTAACGGAAACAACCGAGGCCCGCTTAATTATTGATAGCGGACAACACGTCCCTTTCATGGGCTTGAGCCAAATTACCCGCTTGCTTCAACAAGTGAAAAAAGGCTTAATCCTTACACCAAACGAATTGATTGAGGTCGCTGACTTTTTAAGAAGTAGTCAGCGAACCCAGAAGTTTTTTGAAAAAAATCAATACCAAACACCACGCCTATTTAGTTACAGTCAGCACTTAGCTGATTTCAGAGCAATCGAAGAACAAATTTATACGAAAATCCATAACCAAAAAGTTGCCACCGATGCTTCTCGACAACTTCGGAAAATCCGGCGTCAAATCAATGAATGCCAACAAGAAATTGAAACAAAAGTCACCAAATTTTTACGCAATAAAAATAATCAACTGTATATTCAAGAAAATATGATGGTGAAAAAAGGGGAACATTACACGGTACCAATCAAAGCTAGCTATAAAAATAAGGTTTCAGGCACAATCATTGAGCAATCCAATAAAGGACAAACGGTCTTTATTGAACCTGTAGCAATTAGTAAATTAAATGAACAATTGACACTCTTAAAAGCGGAAGAAACAGCGGAAGAATATCAAATTTTGGCAGAACTAACAGGGTTAATCAATGAGCAAGAACGACTTGTCGATCAAGCCGTCGATACAATGACCACCTTAGATATTATTTTTGCACGAGGAAAGTATAGTCGCGAAATTGGTGGGATTACGCCAAAAGTAAACAAAGAAGAACGCTTGCGCATTGTTCAAGGAAAACACCCTCTTTTATTAGAACACGCAGTACCATTGACGTTTTCTTTAGGAGCAGAGTATCGAGGACTTGTCATTACAGGTGCCAATGCTGGTGGTAAAACGGTTGTCTTGAAAACAGTTGGCTTATTGACTGTCATGACACAATTTGGGTTGCAAATTCCAGCACAAGCGGGCACAGAGATTCCAGTATTAGATGAAATTTTTGTCGATATTGGTGATCAGCAAAATCTGGAAAATGCGTTAAGCACTTTTTCTGGACACATGAAAAATATTGCGGAAATGTTGCGTAACGTTAAGCGACACACGCTTGTTTTATTAGATGAAATTGGCAGTGGAACCGAGCCGAACGAAGGAGCTGGCTTAGCGATTGCTATCATGGAAACGATGTATCAAAAGGGGGCCTTGGTAGTTGCAACGACCCATTATGGTGAAATTAAACGTTTTGCCCAAGAGCATGACGATTTTGTGCCCGCCGCAATGGCCTTCGATCGTGAAACATTAACGCCCAAATATCAATTGAAAATTGGTGAAGTTGGCGATAGTCAGGCTCTTTGGATTGCACGTAAAATGAAGATGGAGCCACAGCTCATTGAAAAGGCGGCTCATTATATTCAGCGGAAAGAATACCCTACTAATCGAAGTCTATTTAAACCCCTGAAAGCAAAAGAAACGACCTTTGCCACGTTTGTAGAAGAAACACACCGTTATCAAAAAGGTGATCGTGTCCTATTGACAGAAACACAACAAATTGGGTTGGTTTTTACAGATGAGGGTGAACAAGAAATCCAAGTATTTGTGAATGATAAAATCGAAAATGTACCACGAAGACGGTTGAAATTACAAGCGAAAGCACAAGATCTATATCCGCAAGACTATGATTTAGAAAGTTTATTTACAGATTTCCATGAACGAAAGAAACTCAAAGATATTGAACGCGGCTCAAAAAAAGCGCAGAAACAATTACGCAAAGAAGCCGAAAAAAGAGCAGCAAGACGCGACAAATAAGGAACTTAACAGAAGCAATACAACAACTTAACACTTTGTTTACTTGTTATTTATCAGAAATCAACTAAGACTTGTTATAGTCAATGTATGGGTAGATATGAAGGAGGAAACAAGGAAATGAAGAAAAGAGCTTTGCTAGGGGTTACCTTATTAACATTCACAACATTAGCGGGTTGTACAAATTTATCTGAACAAAAAAGCGGCGAAAAACAAACAGAGGTTGCTGAAGCGAAGGCAACTGAATCCGAAAAAGCACCAGTAAAAAATGTTATTTTTATGATTGGAGATGGCATGGGGAATCCGTATACAACGGGCTATCGCTATTTCAAAGCCAATCACTCAGACAAGCGTGTTCCCCAAACAGCTTTTGATACCTATTTAGTTGGGCAACAAGCCACTTATCCAGAAGATGAAGAAGAGAATGTCACCGATTCAGCGTCCGCAGCGACAGCGATGGCTGCTGGAGTGAAAACCTACAATAATGCTATTGCGCTCGATAATGACAAGTCCAAAACAGAAACAGTGCTGGAACGTGCGAAAAAAGTGGGGAAATCAACGGGGCTTGTAGCAACATCTGAAATAACACATGCAACCCCTGCTGCATATGGCGCACATAATGTTTCACGCAAAAATATGGCAGAAATCGCTGATGACTATTTTGATGATCAAATCGACGGACAACACAAAGTCGATGTGTTACTTGGCGGCGGCTCCGAATTATTTGCCCGGAAAGATCGTGATTTAGTCAAAGAATTTTCCCAAGCGGGTTATGGTCATGTCACAGACAAAAAGTCGTTAAATGAAAACCAAGACGACAAAATTTTAGGCTTGTTTGCACCAGGCGGGCTACCTAAAATGATTGACCGAACGGAAGAGGTCCCTTCATTAGCTGATATGACAGAAGCGGCTCTTCAACGGTTAGATAAAAATGAAAAAGGTTTCTTTTTAATGGTTGAAGGTAGTCAAATTGATTGGGCCGGGCATAGCAATGATATTGTTGGCGCGATGAGCGAAATGCAAGACTTCGAAGCGGCGTTTGAAAAGGCCATCGATTTTGCCAAAAAAGATGGTGAAACATTGGTGGTTACAACTGCAGATCATTCAACAGGGGGCTTGTCTTTAGGCAAAGGAGATCAATACAACTGGTTGACGGAGCCTTTACATGCGGCAAAACGCACGCCTGATTTTATGGCAGAAGAAATTATTAAAAATGGTAATGTGGAAAAAACAGTGACTGAGTATATTGATTTTCAATTAAGTGAGGCTGAATTGAAAGCAGTGAAAACAGCGGCGGAGTCAAAAGATGTTGAAAAAATCGCTCAGGCATTAAGAAAGATTTTTGATGAACGTTCGAATACTGGTTGGACTACTGGCGGACACACAGGAGAAGATGTAAATGTCTATGCTTATGGCCCACAAGCAGAAGCTTTTTCAGGACAAATTGATAATACAGACCAAGCGAAGATTATTTTTGGCTTAGTAGATGGCACCGGGCAAAAAGCTGAGATTAAAGATAAAGGTATTGGCAAATAACAAAATGAAGAAAAAGCAGAACGTATAGAAGTTCTGCTTTTTCTTCATTGAAGGCATAAAAATTTTATCTCTGTTATAATGAAGGTAACCAGATAAAAGTGAGGTCAAATAATGAAAAAAATGCATGTTGAAAGTGAATTTGCACCGTTACGTTCAGTTGTTTTAGCACAATCGCAATTTTGTTTACCAGATAAATTTGATGAAGCGGATACGACTTTTTTAACAGAGGAAAATGCCCGTTTAACACAGAATAATGAAGGGCGCGATTTAGCAGACTTTGCACCAGAACAACAAGTGCGTTGGGAAAAAGAAAAAGAAGTCATGCAAGGAGTATTAGAATCTTATGGCGTAGAAGTATTTCGTCCACGTTTATTGACAACCTATGAAAAAGAACATGGCAAGGAATTGGGCGTAGGATATAGTAACTTCTTTTCACGAGACCCTTTTTTTACAATTGGCAATCTCTTAATAGAAGGAAACTTAAGATTTCAACACCGTCGACAAGAAATTTTACCAATTCGTCCGATTATTCAGCAGTGGACACAAGAAGCAGAAGGCTATTATTTTGCTGCGCCACAACCTGACATTTCTGAAGGGGCTTTAAGTGAAGCAGGTCCCTTTATTGAAGGCGGCGATGTTTTAGTTCTAGGAAAAACAATTTTTGTGGGCTACTCTGGCTTGGCAAGTAACCTAGCAGGAATTCAGTGGTTAGCCAATATGATTGGTCATTTTGGTTATGAAGTGGTGCCGGTTCGGTTACATCCGCATATTCTCCACTTAGATTGTGCGTTAAGCTTGTTGAGAGAAGGCTTGATGATTGTTTGTGAAGAGGCCTTTTTGGATGGACTTCCTGCGCAATTAGCCAACTGGGAAAAAATTCACGTTACTTTGCAAGAAGCAGCGTATTTAGTGACAAATGGTCTACCGCTTAACGAAGAAACGTATATAACGGACCAATCGTTTACAACCTTAATTCCTCAAATAGAAGCAAAAGGTATCAAAGTTGAGGCAATTGATTACCATGTTTCTAGAATGTTAGGTGGTTCTTTCCGTTGTACAACGCAAGCTTTGATTAGAGAATAGTCAGCGAGTGATTATCAATTTTCGTAAGAAAAAATGTACGTTTTGTCTATGAAAACGATATAATTTTAGTTTTCACTATTTTTTTTAAAAATATTGAGGAAATTTTGATTTAATAAATGCGAGAAAACGTCAAAATGTTAGTGTTTGTTACTAATATTTTGACGTTTTCTCGCTGTTTTTTTATAAAATTACCACTTTATATATGAAAAAAACGATATCTTTTTTGAAAATTACGTTTTCAAAGACACAAAAAGTCGTTGGAACCTTGCTGTTATAGTAAATTCATTTTTTTTGCATGAGGTGTTTAAAATTTGAAATCACAAGCAGTCTTTTTTTCGCTATACTTAGTTTACGTTCTACTGAGATAGAAAAGTTTTTCACTTTTTTATTCATTAATTAACCAAGATATAAAGGAGAGAGTAAAATGAAGAAAAAAACATTGGTAACTTTATTTGCAGGAACAGCTATTTTAGGGGCAAGCATCGCTCCTGCAGCAGCGCATGCAACAACGACTGGTACAACACCAGCAAACGTAGAGATGACAAGTGGTTCATTACCAGGCGGTACGGGTGATGGAGATGACGGAAGCACACAAGAGCCAGGACCAGGTACGAATACTAACTTTGATTTGTTATATGTTCCAACAGAATTCAAATTTGCTTCGACAGAAGTTAGTTCTGATTTATCAGCGATTTCGTTAGATGCGACAGGTACCCAAACAAAACGTTATGGTGTCGGGGATGTTCGTGGAACACAAGCGGGTTGGTCAGTTACTGCCGGCGTTGCTGAAATGAAAAACGGTACTGCTACGTTAGAAGGTTCAATTACCTTTGCACAAACAGGAGCGGTAGCGAAATATGATGAAACAACAACAAAATACTCACGTGATGTGGCTGCCTTTGCAGCAGATCCAGGAAGTCCTGAATTTGCTGGAACAACTATTCCAGTAGGTGGAGCAGCTGTATCAATTGCTACAGCAGCAGTTGGTAAAGGTCAAGGTACATGGGATTCTGAATTATCAAATGTAAAATTAAACATTACAACACCTAGTTCACAAATTATAAATGGTGCGTATACAGGTAACGTAACTTGGACATTAGTGGCTGCGCCATAAACAGTTACTAACGAGAATACTGCATTACTAGAAAAGGAGCTGCGCAGTGGTGCACGGCTCCTTTTCGATACATAGGAGGAACAAATAATGAAGACAATGCGCTGGCTAATCGTCACAGTTTTTATTTGTGTGATGGCATTAAGCATCCCTTCTGCTGTACAAGCAGAAGAAGCGGATGACAACATGAATACAAAATTTACAGTTAAACCCAATATTCCTGAGAATCAAGCGAAAAATACGCAATCCTACTATGATCTCATTGTAAAACCAGGACAGAAACAAGAAGTCGAATTATCATTAATTAATAAAACAGATGAAGAATTGACGATTGATTTAAATTTGGCGAATGCTGTGACGAATGACAATGGTTTAATTGTGTACAATGATTTCGAGAAAAAACCAGATTCAAGTTTAAAAGTACCCTTGACAACATTAATTAAATTACCTGAGGAACATGTAAAAGTTCCCGCTAAGAAAACCGTAACAGCCAAAATGACTGTCGAAATTCCAGCGAATGGTTTCCAAGGATTAGTTTTGGGTGGTGTTTATGCTTCGCTTGCAGAAGATGAAAAGGAAGAAAAAGGAAAATCAACGGGTTTAACCAGTCGATATGGATTTAATGTAGCAATTGCTTTACGAATGTCAGAAGATACACCGATGTATCTAGCAGAGACTCTTCAATTAGTTAAATTAGTTCCGACCATTGCTTTAGGAAATAAATCGGTCCAAGCGGTTATTCAGAATCCGACATCCGCTATTTTTCCTGAAGTACGTTTAGAAGGAAAAGTAACGAAAAAAGGCGAAACGAAAGAATATGCCAAACGGATTTTACCAAGTGTTCGTTTTGCGCCAAATTCGACGATGAACTTCCATTTAGATTTCGGGAAAGAAGATGTTCGTCCAGGAACCTATATTTTTGAAGGAAAAGCGGTCTTGAAAGAAGATGAACAACAAGTGTGGCCGTTTAAGCAAGAATTTACCATCAGTAGTCAAGAAGCCAAAAAATTAAATAAAGAAGCAGTAGTGAAATTGGTCCTACCGACTTGGTGGAATCAAGCTTTTTATGGCTTGTTAGCTGCAACAATTGTGAGTCTAATTCTAGCTATTTGGCGTTTTACGCAACAGAAAGCAACACTGAAACAACAAGCCTATTTACAACAAGAAAAACAGGCAGCCTTGAAAAATAGACAAGGAGTGCGCGATGATGACAGCGAAAAGTAAAGGATCACTTCTGGTGACATTGGGAATACTTTTAACCGTCAGCATTGCGATTCTGACCGCTTCTTCTGAGAGCTTTGCAGAAGAAGCGGGACAAACGAATATCGGTGTGACGTTTTATGGAGGGAAGGCACCCCTAAAAACGAAAGGTGGCACTAAGTCAACAGAACAACCAGTCACTAATAAAGATAAAAAAACGTCACAACAACAAGACAAAGTGAGCAGAAAAAACACTGCTAAAACGAATCCCACAGCTGCACAGACGTCCTTACCAAGGACAGGTGAACGAAATAGCACATGGCTTTACAGCCTTGGTATTGCCTGTTTACTCGTAGCACTAATAAGTTTCTATTATTTGAATAAAAAAAGGAAAAAGGAAAAATAATGTGCTGTTTTTATAAACAGAGTCAATTGTAGAAGGAGGAATATAGATGGAGATTACGATGTGGATTTGGATTTGTGCTGGCTTGGCCGTCCTTTGTTTTGCTTTATTTTTACTGTTCTTAGTAAATAGCATGAATTTTGTTCATCAAGCAAAGCCTAAGCAGTCTTTAGTAAAACAATCAATGTTTAGTTGGCTGCTTCTGGTGATGTGTGGTGGCTGGGTAGCAATAGCTATCTTGCTGAATATCGCATTACAAACACAATTAACATAA
The DNA here is from genome assembly GCF_050534975.1 of Enterococcus sp. DIV2384. Lineage (NCBI taxonomy): Bacteria > Bacillati > Bacillota > Bacilli > Lactobacillales > Enterococcaceae > Enterococcus > Enterococcus sp. DIV2384. Next base: position 2,387,178 of record NZ_CP172905.1, on the reverse strand, counting down.
TGACAACCCGTTGTAAGTTTTTAAGAAACTTGCAACGGGTTTTTGTTAACTTTAAAATAAAGAACGGTACAATTTATCAAAAAAGTACAGTAGACATTTGTACCCAACTTAGATAGAAATTAAAGCGCTATCATTATATGATGATTACAGGAGGACACAGCTGTGAATTATAAAATAAGTTATCTCCTTGACGAGTATGCAGGGCAAAAAATTGCGCTCTCTTTGGCTCAACAAATAACCGATCTTTCGCAACGAGAATTAGTGACACAACTTTCGACAATAGGCGGAGAAGTTCAACAGAATACCGTCAGCATTCCAAACCTTTCCGCAAATGAATGGGGAAAACAACTTTTTCAACAACGTCAAGTGATCTATAGCGAAACAGAAAGACAAGCACTTATTTTTTTGCTCACTTATTCAGAAATCGAAGAACTATCGGTGTATCATTATCAAAATTTTTTAGACGTTTCGAAAGGCACTATTTTAGCGGACATCAAAAAAGTCCGACACCAACTAGCAACTGAAAACATTGCTTTATCCTACGAACGAAAACGAGGGTTTTACCTAGAAGGAGATGAATTTCGGATTCGTCGTTTCGGGAAAAATTGGCTTGCCCGCCTCTTACAACAAAAGTCGGGCACCTTCGCTTTATTTTGCTGGCTCAGTCAGCATCAAATGAGCCAATACGCAAAAATGCGTGACGGCATTCAATTAGCCGTCCAGGAAGCGCAGCTTCAACTAGTACCCAGCAGATTGGATGAAATTAGTTACTTTCTTGCTTTTTCTCAAAAAAGATTAGGCAAATATGGAACAGTCGTCTGGCCTGAGAACCAGTTAATTCAGTCCTTACGGGCTTATCCCGTCAGTCGTCGTATTTTAAGTGATTTAGTTGGGCCAGTGGCGAATGTAGAAACTGAGAGTCTTTTTTTCACGATTTGTTTAATGACAGCCTTGCAAGGAGAATTGCGAGATACGAAGTTAGAGTTTTTATTAGATATTTCTGGTGAAATTATTCGGAAAATGGAATTATTGGCCGTCGTTCAATTTGAACAGCCTCGTGAATTGCTCATGAATGTGTATTATCATCTGGTTCCTGCTTATTTTCGGATTAACTATGGCTTTTACTTGCCGAATGTTTTAATCAAGGATATTCGACAATCGTATCGGTCGCTTTATCATCTTTGTGAACAAGCGTTAGCTCCTTTAGAAAAATTAACGAAACGTTCAATCCCGCCAGAGGAAATCGGTTTTTTCACCATATTATTTGGTGGAGAAATTTTCGGGCAAAAAAATGAACAGCGGCAAGAAAAGCTAAAAGCGCTAATTGTTTGTCCCAGTGGCATCAGTTCTTCGTTGATTTTGCAATCGGAATTGCGTCGGCTATTTCCAATGATTGAATTTAAAGAAACAAATGCGGTGAGGGAAATAGAGAATGTATCTGAAAAAAGCTATGACATCATTTTCTCAACGGTCCCTATTGAAACAGCCAAAAAGGTTTATCTTACCAAGCCCATTATGAGCTCTTTGGAGAAAAATCAATTGATGCACCAAGTCCAATCAGATTGGCTATTGCCAGGTATTTCCATGCCAGATGTTAAAGATATTTTAGATGCGTTAAAACCTTATATTTCCTTAAAAAAAGGAGTCACAGAAGCGCAGTTATATCGTGTCTTGCATCGTAAAATGAACAAAATTTTAGAAAAAGAGGAGGATCTGCGTCCAATGTTATCGGAATTATTAACAACAGAAACAGTCCAAGTCCTGCCTGAAGTTGCAGACTGGCGAGCGGGAATTACAGAAGCTGCCAAGCCGTTATTAAAAAATGGCAGTATTACGGAAAAGTACATTGATGCGATGATTCAAAAAGTCGAATCGTTTGGGCCATTTATCCATATCTGTCCAGACGTAGCATTGCCTCATGCGCGACCAGAAGATGGCGTTAATCAGTTAGGCATGTCATTACTAAAAATCCAAAAAAGTGTCGATTTATTAGAAGATCCTAAGCATGAAATTCACCTTTTTATTTGTTTAGCTGCTTCAGATAACGAAACACATTTACGGGCCTTATCTAGTCTGACAAAAATTCTATCAAAAAAAGAATCATTACATCGTTTAGTGGCGGCTGAAACCGTCCCAGAAATACTATCAATTATCCAAGAAGGAGAGAAATAAGATGAAGATTTTTACAGTTTGTCAAAGTGGTTTAGGAACAAGTTTTATGGTGCAAATGAATATCCAACAAATTTTAGAGGAAGTCGGTGTTGATACAGATAATTTTCAAATTGATCACACAGATGTCGGGAGTGCCAGTGGTGATATGGCTGATTACTTCTTTGTCGAAAAAACATTGCAAGATGCTTTAGGGTCAATTCCTGCTGAAAAAATCATTCCTTTAAATGCGATTATTGATTACGAGGAAACGAAGGAGAAAGTCTTGAAAGTTTTAGATGACAATGGCATTGCACATCAATAAGAAGGAGGAAAAACATGGAAACTTTATTGAATTTATTTGTTTCAATTGTTAGCCAGCCAGCGATTCTGGTTTCATTAATTGCTTTGTTGGGATTAGTTTTACAGAAAAAGAAATTTTCTGATGTTGTTCAAGGAACGTTGAAAACATTCGTCGGCTTCTTAGTTTTAATTGGTGGCGCAGGGCTATTGGCGAACTCATTAACGCCCTTTGCGGAGATGTTCCAAACCGCATTAAATACACAAGGCGTGGTACCTAGTAATGAAGCAGTTGTAGCGATTGCCTTGCAACAATATGGGACACCAACTGCTCTGATTATGTTGGTGGGCATGGTTGTTAATATTCTGTTGGCGCGTTTTACACGTTTTAAATATATCTTTTTGACAGGTCAAGCGATGATGTACGTTTCGTGTTTGACAGCCGTTATTTTAGTGGGGGCCGGTTTTAGCGTTAGTTTACCAATGATTCTTTTAGGTGGTTTATTTGAAGGAACTTTATTAACAGTGACACCTGCTCTTTGTCAGCCCTTTATGAAACAAATTACTGGAAATGATAAAGTAGCAATGGGGCATACAGGGAATATTGGTTATGCGGCAAGTGGCTTTATTGGAAAAGTCTTTGGGAATAAAGAAAAGTCAACGGAAGATATTAAAATTCCTAAAAGTTTTGGTTTTTTAAGAGACTCAACCATCTCAATTATGATTTTGATGTCGATTGTCTATGTGATTTTGGCTTTGCTGGCTGGGACAGGCTATGTCGAGCATGAGTTAAGCAATGGCGAAAATGCGATTATCTTTTCATTAATTCAAGCAGGAACCTTTACGGCTGGTTTCGTAGTGGTTTTACAGGGTGTGCGGATGGTTTTAGGAGAAATTGTGCCAGCTTTCCAAGGAATTGCTAAAAAATTAGTGCCTAATTCTAAACCAGCACTTGATGTTCCCATTATCTTTCCTTATGCGCCAAATGCTGTCTTGATTGGGTTCTTTGTGAGCTTTATTGTGGGAACTATTTCAATGTTAGCGATGGTCGGTCTGAATACCACCGTGATTATACCCGGCGTTGTCGGGCACTTTTTCTGTGGTGCCGCGGCAGGCGTTTTTGGAAATTCCACAGGGGGACGTCGAGGAGCGATTTTAGGAGCTGCGTTTAATGGCTTATTAATTAGTTGGTTACCGTTATTTATTTTACCAGTCTTGGGTGATCTACAGTTAGCATCCTCAACGTTTGCGGATACAGATTATTTAATCCCAGGCCTATTTTTAGGCAAATTAGGTGAGGCAGGTCCGAGTCTTTTAGTAGGAGGAATCATTGCTTTTGTAGTGGTTGTTCTTTTGGCTAGCGCTGTTTTGACTATGCGGGAGAAAAAAGTCGCCGAAGAAAACTAAGTGTTTTCTTCTACAAAAAGGCAAGTGGGACAGAAGTCGTTGTGACTTCTGTCCCACTTGCCTTTTACCATTGTTCTTGGATAAACTGTGCAATTTGTTTCCGCGCTTGTCGTCCTTCTGGCAAGTACTGTTTCATTGCGAAAACGTGTTGCATGCCAGGCACCAATCGGCAAGTATCTTGTGGTCGTGGCCCTAATTGTTTTAAAAATTGGTGATAGGAAGGACAAAAAACTTCATGTGTGCCGCCCACGAAAAAAAGTGGCGGAAATTTTTGATAATCAAAGGACAAGCAATTTAAAGAAAGCGTGGAGTGATTAGCCGTGTCATCAATCTCTTGGGCAATTAATTGTAAATAGTTCATGCCAATCATTTTGTCCTTTTTTTGATAACTTTTGGCAACAGGAATGTCTAAATGTCCATCTAACCAAGGAGAAATTAAAACAGCAGCTTTTGGTAATCGTTCAGGGAAATCGATGGCTAAATTCTGCAATACGTTTAAAACCAATGTACCACCAGCAGAATCACCTAATAAAATAACATCTTCAGGATCATAATGCTGTAAAATTTCTTGATAAGCAGCATAGCAATGATTATAAATATCAGCAAAAGACTTATTTGGTGCTAATGGATATACAGGGATAAAATAATCTGTTGCAAAAGGGAGATCTTCAATTAGTTTATAACTAAAGTCTAATTGGCTATAGGCAAGATTCAATGTAAAGCCCCCACCATGCAGGTACAGTACAGCTTTCTTGGTAGGCGCAATAACGGAGTTTGACATGCGATACATCGTAGGAAATTGAGTCATTTCTTGAAGAGGAAAAAGATGACGTAAATGTTTTGGCAAAGTTACTTGTTCATTTAATGATCGTTGCCAATGATAAAAAGCCTTGGTGACTTTCGGATTTCGTTCAAGTCGAGCAATTTGGGAAAGACGTAAAGAATCTTCAAAAAGACAGGCTTTTAAGGATTTTTGACGAGAACGTGCGTGGAACAAATATGCGCTAGCTAACAACAAACCAATCGATTTCTTTTTCAATTAAGGCCCTCCATTCAGCAAAAAGTAAATCATTTTTTCTACAGTATAACATTTTAAAATTAGAACAACGAAATTTGTTGAAGGGATGAAAGGACGGTTTAAACGAATGTACGTATTTATTTGTGGTTGCGTAAAGTAAATGATTGTAGTAAATTAAATGAGATTAAGAGGTCCGGTGAATGGGCGCGTTCACGGCAAGGAGAGAAGTAGGATGACAAATAAAAAGGTTACAATTAAAGATGTTGCCAATGATTCAGGGGTCTCCATTACTACCGTTTCACAAATTTTAAACGGGAATGGGGCACGGTTTAGTGGGAAAACGGTCGAAAAAGTATTGGCTGCAAAAGAGCGATTAAACTATCAGCCCGACTATTTTGCGCAACGTATGGTGATGAAAAAAAGTAAGACGATTGGCGTAATCGTACCTGATATTACCAATCCATTTTTCGCGCAATTGATTCGAGGAATTGAAAGTGTTTTATACAAAGAAAATTTTATACTGATGTTATGCAATGCGGACCAAGATGTTACAAGAGAACATGAATATTTAACAGAGTTGATTCGTCGCAGTGTCGATGGTTTTGTGATTGCAAGTTCTGAAATTTCCAATCAAACGATTAATGAAACGCTACGTGCGAAAAAGATTCCATTTATTGTACTTGACCAAAAAAAAGCAGAAGGCTTTAGCGACGCTGTTTTGACAGACGATTATAGAGGTGGGCAACTAGCAGCAAAGCATTTACAAGAGCAACGACATGAACAGGTCGTCGTGGTAATGCCGCCACATGCGCCAGTCAATATTCAGCAACGTTTAAAAGGTTTTTGTTCTGTTTATACGGAAAAGGTCCAGTTAATCGAAACAGAATTATCAAAAACCGGCGGCTACCAAGCTGTCCCCGAAATTTTAAAAACAGAGAGCACCGGAATTTTTGCTATTAATGATGAAATTGCTTTTGGTTTATATCGAGGATTAGCAGAAGCGGGCAAAAAAATTCCTGAGGATTATAGTATTATTGGTTATGACAATGTTGATATGTGCGAGTATGTTTCGCCGCCGCTAACAACAATTGCTCAACCTGTTTTTCAATTGGGGCAAACTACGGCGACTTTATTATTGGAAAGAATCCATCAGCCTGCAAAAGATTGGGAGGAGCAAACCTTGCCTGTCCAACTGATTGAACGATTTTCGACAGCACCCTTGAAATAGCTTTCAAGGTGTGCTATATTTTTGTTGTGGAATTAAAACGTTTTACTAAAACGTTTTAATTAGAATGAAAAAATAAATTTTATTGAGGTGGATGAAAATGAACACGGTTACAATTATCGGAAGTATCAATTTAGACACAACATTAAGAGTCAAAGAAATGCCAAAACCAGGCGAAACAATTCACGCCATTGAACATTTTACAGCAGGTGGTGGTAAAGGAGCAAACCAAGCAGTTGCAGCGAAACGTTCAGGCGCAGAAACATATTTTATTGGTGCTGTGGGAAATGATGGCGCTGGAGCTATGATGACTGATTTAATGAGTCAAGATGAAATTAATTTAACTGGGGTCACCACTTTAGAAAAAACAGCTACTGGCCAAGCTTTTATTATGGTAGATAACGCTGGTGAAAATAGCATTATGATTTACGCGGGAGCCAATAACGCCTTTACGCCAAAACAAGTACAGGAACATCAAGAAATTATTGAAAAAAGTGATTTTGTGATTGCCCAATTTGAAAGTGCGATTGATAGTACGATTGCAGCGTTTAAAATTGCTAAAAAAGCAGGCGTCAAAACGATTTTAAATCCCGCGCCTGCGTTAGAACAAGTTCCTGAAGAATTACTAAACGTGACAGATATGATTGTACCAAATGAAACAGAAACTGAAATTTTAACAGGCATTAAAATCACAGATGAAGCGAGTATGCGTAAAGCCGCAGAAGCACTTCACCAATTAGGGATTGAAGCAGTAATTATTACAGTAGGTAGTAAAGGCGCCTTTTATGACGTCAATGGACGAAGTGGTATTGTGACTGCTTTTAAAGTGAAAGCGGTTGATACAACGGCTGCTGGCGATACTTTTATTGGCGCATTAAGTAGTATATTAGAGAAAGATTTTAGCAATTTGGAAGAAGCTATTCGTTATGGAAACAAGGCGTCCTCGTTGACTGTTCAACGTTTTGGAGCCCAACCTTCGATTCCTTATCAACACGAATTGGCAGACAAATAAAAAGGAGCGAGCGACATGAAAAAAACAAAAGTTATTAATTCAGATATTTCCCGCGTTATCGCACAAATGGGTCATTTTGATAAATTAAGTATTGGTGATGCAGGCATGCCAGTGCCTCGGACTACAGAAAAAATTGATTTAGCAGTTACCAATGGCGTCCCTAGTTTTATGGAAGTTTTAAACAATGTCCTTGAGGAATTGGCAGTTCAACGAATTTATTTAGCAGAAGAAATTAAAACAGAAAATCCTGACATGTTGACAGCAATTAAAACTCGTTTACCAGAAACTCCCATCAGTTTTATTCCTCATGCAGAAATGAAACAAGAATTAAACAACTGCCATGCATTTATTCGGACAGGGGAAATGACCCCATACGCAAATATTTTATTAGAAAGTAACGTTGTCTTTTAAACGAGAGAGGGGAAATAGAGATGAATGCGACTGCATTATTAATCGGTTTAGGACCGCTTCTAGGTTGGGGGCTTTTCCCAACAATCGCTTCCAAAATTGGTGGTCGTCCAGTAAATCAAATTCTCGGTACCAGTTTAGGAACATTGATTTTTGCCGCTGTATTTTCAATGATTAATGGTTTGACTTTTCCAGCGGGCATGGATTTATTCTTTTCAATTTTATCTGGTGTCGGTTGGGCCTGTGCGCAAATCATTACATTTAAATGCTTCACGATGATTGGGTCATCACGTGCTATGCCAGTAACGACCGCGTTCCAACTTTTAGGGGCTTCTCTCTGGGGTGTCTTTTTCTTAGGGAACTGGCCAGGTGCGACAGCCAAATTGTTAGGCGCATTTGCCTTAGTGTTAATCATGATTGGTGCCAAAATGACGGTCTGGTCGGAAACGGAATCCGCTGAGAGTGCTGGGATTATGAAAAAAGCAGTTCTTCTATTAGCCGTTGGTGAAATCGGCTATTGGGCGTACTCTGCAGCACCCCAAGCGACAGCAATTGATGGCATGCATGCCTTTTTACCACAAGCAATAGGCATGGTAATTGTGGCAGTTATTTATTCAGCAGTTGTCACTATTAAGGGTGGGGAAACATCCCCATTTATAGAAGCTGTTTCTTACAAACAAATTTTTTCAGGCTTTTTCTTCGCCTTTGCAGCGTTAACTTATTTAATTTCAGCGCAGCCAGATATGAACGGCTTGGCAACTGGCTTTATTCTATCCCAAACATCAGTTGTGCTTGCAACGTTGACAGGTATTTGGTTCTTAGGTCAAAAGAAAACAGCCAAGGAAATGACCGTAACGATTATCGGCTTAGTTTTGATTTTGGCAGCAGCTACGATCACAGTGATGATTTAAAAAAGTATTCAACGACCTATTATTCAGGGCGTTGAATACTTTTTTTTATTTGTTCTAAAAATAATGCAGCAGCTGTGGAAAGAACCGTATTTTTGCGCCAAATTAAACTAATTTTGGCTGTTAAAGCAGGATATAGCGGGATAAAACGTAAATTTGTTTGCTTTGTTTCTAGAATACCATCAATGCTTAGGGCGCTACCTAGCCCAGCTTCTACCATCAGTGAAGCGTTGTAAAGTAAGTTGTAGGTCCCAACGATTCGGAACTGATCTAGACTTGCTTCGAGCCAATCAGAGAGTTGGCTCGGAACTTGTGCTTGTCGAGAAATAAATAAAGGTTCTTCTTTTAAATCGGCTGCAGTAATAACATTTTTAGTGGCTAAGGGATGGTCCTTTACAGTAATTAAGCCCCATGTATCTACAATTGGTAATGTTAAATAGCTATATTTTTGTTTAGGTGCAGGCTCAATAATTAAACCAAAATCTAATAATCCTTTGTCTAGCCGTTCTATTACATCATCTGCATTCCCACTGTATAAATGAAGGTGAATATCAGCTGAGTGCTGGCTTGTTATTTGTTGTAGTGCATTCGCTAAAAAAGACATAGCTTTTGTTTCGCCGCCACCAATCGTGATTTCGCCATTAATGAATTCATTTTGCGACAAGTTGGTGACTGTTTTATTCGCTAAGCTTAAAATATCTTGCCCTTGTTTAGCTAAATATTCTCCTTCAGGTGTTAATTGTATTTGTCGATTTCCTCGTATAAATAATGTCACGCCTAATTCTTCCTCTAATTCTTTTAATTGCTTAGATAATGTTGGTTGTGATACATGCAATTGTTTGGCTGCGCCACTAATCGTTTTTTCTTGGACCACTGCTAAGAAATAGTGAATCACTCGTAATTCCATTACTTTCCCTCCTATAACTAAAACGCATACTTATCTATTTATTATAAGTATTAGACAGAGGAGTTGTCACGTATTACGATAAATTTAGCAAAAGGAGGCGATTAGGAATGCTTACAAAAAATCTCCAAGAACTAATTGCAACAGGTAGCATTGATAAAGATGAACCACTATTTCAACTTATTCATCAGATTCAAGAGGAAAATAGTCGCTATTTAATAGAATTAAATCAACAAGCCTATACACATAATGAAGTAAGGAATCTTCTTGCCACGATTATCCAAGACAAAATTGACGAAACCGTTACGATTTTATTGCCTTTTTATACAGATTTTGGACGCAATATACATTTTGGTAAAAATATTTTTATTAATCGGGCAGCTATGTTTGTTGATTTAGGGGGCATTATAATTGAAGACAATGTTTTAATTGGTCCGCGCGTTAATCTCTTAAGTGTCAATCATCCGGAACTGCCAATGAAACGGCGAGGCGTATTGCTAGCACCAATTACCATTAAAAAATTTGCGTGGTTAGGCGCGGGTGTCACTGTTTTACCAGGTATTACGATTGGTGAAAATGCTATCGTAGCAGCTAATGCGACTGTAACTAAAGATGTGCCAGCTAACGCTATTGTTGCAGGAACACCAGCTAAAATTATTCGTTGGATTCAGGAAGATAAGGAGGAAATATAATGAAATCATTATCAGAAAAAGTTATTGTTATCATGGGCGCTTCCAGTGGCATCGGTGAGGCAACAGCCCGTTTACTTGCCAGAAAAGGAGCGAAGTTAGTCATTGCAGCACGTCGACAAGAACGTTTAATTGCTATAAAAAAAGAACTTCCTGAAGCAACGATTCTCGTGCAACAAGCAGATGTAACGAAAGAAGAGGAAGTTCAGCGTGTAATCAAGCTTACAATGGAAAAATATGGACGAATTGATGTTCTTTTTAACAATGCAGGAGTTATGCCAACGGCGCCTCTTATTGAAGCACCAAAAGGAGAATGGCGTCAAATGCTAGATATTAATATTATGGGTGTTTTAAATGGCATTGCGGCAGTTCTTCCAATTATGGTTGAACAAAAATCAGGGCAGATTATTGCTACTGATTCTGTGGCAGGACATGTCGTTTATCCAGATTCGGCTGTCTACTGTGGAACAAAGTTTGCTGTTCGAGCAATTATGGAAGGATTGCGACAAGAACAAAGAGAGAATAACATTAAATCAACGATTATTTCACCAGGTGCTGTACAAACAGAACTTTATCAAACAATTTCTAATCGAGTAGTAGCTGAAACGTTACATCTAGAACAGTTAAGTTGGGGCTTAAAGGCGGAAGACATTGCGCAAGCAGTGGTCTTTGCCATAGACACGCCAGATCGTATGTCAATCAGTGAAATGGTTGTTCGCCCGACCACACAAACGATTTAATTTAAAAAGTATTCCTAGAAAGGAATACTTTTTTTAATCGTGATTGTTCGTTTTTTACAGAATTTAGAATTTGATATTTACTTATTTGTTGGTTTATTATATGATTAAACACGTTGTTTCATTAATAAATTGAATATTTTACGAACATTGTAAAATATTTAGATTTTAGGAGGACGGAACATGAAAGAAAAAATAAGTTCATATTTTGAACTTGAACAATTGAATACGAATATGAAACGAGAAATGTTAGCTGGTTTCACCACATTTATCTCAATGGCGTATATTTTGTTCGTTAATCCAACCGTACTTGGTGCTTCTGGCATGGACGAAGGCGCTGTTTTTACTGCCACCGCTTTAGCGAGTGCTTTAGGTTGTATTTTAATGGGTGTGTTGGCGAAATATCCGATTGCGACAGCACCAGCTTTAGGAATTAATGCATTCTTTGCTTATTCAGTCTCTGTTGGTATGGGGATTCCTTGGCAAACGACATTAGCAGGCGTTTTTGTGGCTTCATTGATATTTATTTTAATTACAATTTTTAAATTACGCGAGCTAATTATTGATGCAATTCCTGCAGACTTGAAATTTGCCATTTCAGGTGGGATCGGGTTGTTTATTGCTTTTCTTGGTTTAAGCCAAGGTGGCTTAATTGTGGCTAATGATGCGACACTTGTTGGCTTAGGACCTTTGAACGTTGGCTCAACGTGGGTCACCATTGTCGGCTTAGTCGTAACTGCAATTTTGTTAGTTCGTCGAGTGCCTGGTGGTATTTTTATTGGGATGGTGATTTCAACGATTGTTGGTTTAGCGACAGGCGTTATTCCAATGCCTGATAAGATTATTTCAAGCGCGCCAAGTTTAGAACCAACATTTTTAGTGGCGTTAGGACATGTGAAAGATATCAATACGATTCAAATGTGGGTCGTGGTTTTAACGTTCCTATTAGTAACATTCTTTGATACCGCTGGTACGTTGGTGGGCTTAGCCAATCAAGCAGGTTTTATGAAGGACAATAAAATGCCGCGTGTGGGGAAAGCTTTAGCCGCTGATTCAACAGCGATGTTAGCTGGTTCTCTACTAGGGACATCGCCAGTTGGCGCGTATGTTGAATCATCTGCGGGGATTGCTGTGGGTGGTCGTTCAGGAATCACAGCTATTACAACCGGGATTTTATTTATTTTCAGTTTGCTATTTTCTCCTTTGTTAGCAGTTGTCACTTCGCAAGTTACAGCACCAGCGTTGATTATTGTTGGTGTTTTGATGGCACAATCCTTAAGCAAAATTAAATGGAATGAGATGGAAATTGCGATTCCTTCCTTCTTAATCTTGTTAGGAATGCCATTGACATACAGCATTTCAGATGGGATTGCCTTAGGCTTTATCTTCTATCCAATTACAATGATTGCGGCAAAACGCGGGAAAGAAGTTTCGCCAATTATGTATGGCTTGTTCTTTGTTTTTGTCGGATTCATGTGGATCCTGAATGCGCAATAAGTAAGAGAGAAAGTTATCAAATAGTTGATTCATAAGACAATGAACTTATGAATCAACTATTTTTTTTCGACTAAGCACTAGAAAAACGCCCCTTATTTGATGTATAATTTGCAAAGACATTGACCTGTGAAGATACAGGAACAGAGAGGAATTAATTGAGTGAAGTATACAGAAATTATGGTTCGCTATGGCGAATTATCAACTAAAGGAAAAAATCGTAAAACGTTTATCATGCAGTTAGCACAAAATGTGAAACGTGCGTTAGCTGATTTTCCAGCATTGAAAATCCATGCAGATCGAGATAGAATGCATATTTTATTAAATGGGGAAGATAGTGAAGAAGTGATTCCAAAACTAAGTAAAGTGTTTGGAATTCAAAATTTTTCGCCAAGTATTCGTATTGAAAAAGAAATGCCAGTGATTCGTGCAATGGTTCAAGAGGTTGTTCGGGAAGTTTATACGCCAGGTAAGACGTTTAAAATTACTGCTAAACGTTCGGACCATTCATTTGAACTTGATTCAAATGGCTTGAATCAAGAATTAGGTGGGGCTGTTATTGAAGCCATTCCGGAAATTCAAGTACAAATGAAAAAGCCTGATATCAACTTAAGAATTGAAATTCGTAAAGATGCGGCGTATTTATCTTATGAAACGATTCGCGGTGCGGGTGGATTGCCAGTGGGCACCAGTGGTCGTGGTATGTTGATGTTGTCAGGAGGCATTGATTCACCAGTTGCTGGTTATTTAGCTATGAAACGTGGCGTGGAAGTGGAAGCTGTCCATTTTGCTAGTCCGCCTTATACAAGTGAACAAGCGTTACAAAAGGCTAAAGATTTAGCTGAAAAATTAGTTCCTTATGTAGGAACTATTCAATTTATTGAAGTGCCCTTTACAGAAATTCAAGAAGAAATTAAACGAGTCGTTCCCCAAGGCTACTTAATGACCATTACACGACGTTTAATGTTACGCTTAACAGATGCAATTCGTGAAATGCGGAAAGGTTTAGTCATTATTAACGGTGAATCGTTAGGACAAGTGGCTTCGCAAACACTTCAAAGTATGGTAGCAATTAATGAGGTTACCTCAACACCGATAATTCGACCCGTTGTTTCAATGGATAAGACAGAAATTATCGAAATTGCCGAAAAAATTGACACGTTTGAATTAGCCATCCAACCCTTCGAAGATTGTTGTACAATTTTTGCGCCACCGCAACCGAAAACACGACCTCGCTTGGATAAAGCGCAAGATTATGAAGCGCGCTTAGACTTAGAAGGTTTAATGGCTCGGGCCTTAGAAGGACTCAAAATTACAGAGATTTCAGCAGAAACAGCGAAAGATAAACAAGAAGACGAATTTGCAGATTTCCTATAAGAAATAAATACAGTGACGGTCGCTTAGACGTCACTGTATTTATTTTGTACTTATTTCACAAACAAGTTGCTCGGAGAGGGGAACCGTGATAAACTGAATATGTGAAGTAGGTAACAAGGAGGACAGAGGATGGAGAAAAAAATGCCTAAAGCAACGGCAAAACGTTTGCCGGTTTATTTACGTTATTTAAAAATGTTAGGGGATTCTGGTGTTAAACGCATTAAATCACGAGAGTTTAGTGAAATGATCCAGATTCCTTCTGCAACGATTCGGCGTGATTTTTCCCACGTTGGTGAACTGGGTCGAAGCGGTTATGGTTACGATGTGCCGTATTTAATTGAGGTATTTAGTAATATTTTAAATACGCAAGAAGAAAAAAGAATTGCTCTGATTGGTTGTGGCAATTTAGGCAAGGCATTATTAAAAAATAATTTTAGACGCAACGAGAATTTGAATATTGTCTGTGCTTTTGATAATGATTCGGCTTTAGTTGGCACCACGATTAATGGGTTATTAGTTCATGATATGTCTGAGTTAGAAGCATTCGTTCGACAAGAAGGGGTCACGGTAGCCATTTCTACAGTACCAAGTCACCATGCCCAAAAAGCCATCGACAAAATTGTTCAAGCGGGTGTGACTGCGATTTTAAATTTTGCGCCAGACCGTGTCAGTGTGCCAGCCAACGTTAGTGTGCAGTATATTGATTTAACAACGGAACTGCAAACACTGATTTATTTTAATGAAACTTTTTCACTAGCAAATAGCCCAAAGCAATAAAATTGTCTTCATAAAAATCCTCTACTATACTTATTATTGAAAGTGGAAAAGGAGGATTTCAGAATGAATGTTACAAGAAAAGGGCACGTATTAGAATTGACAGGTGAACAGCCGGAAGTTGGCACAAAAGCCCCCGTCTTTTCTTTGAAAAATTTAAACAACCAAGAAATCAACTTGGCAGATTATAAAGGTAAAACGGTTTTAATTAGTGTGGTTCCTGATATCGACACACGTGTTTGTTCACTGCAAACGAAACGTTTCAATCAAGAAGCGGCGAAATTAGACGGTGTTCAGATTATCACGATTTCCAATAACACAGTTGAAGAACAAGCAAATTGGTGTGCCGCTGAGGGTGTCGAAATGGAAATGCTTCATGATACTGAAGACTCATTTGGTGCAGCTTATGGTTTGTATATTCCAGAAATGGGCCGTTTAGCACGTGCTATTTTTGTGATTGACCCAGAAGGAACGTTAGTTTATGAAGAAATCGTCTCAGAAGTTTCGTCGGAACCCGATTATCAACAAGCGTTAGAAGCTGCAAAAAAAGTGTAATCCCTCTAGATTACAAATTGACTTTGCTTGCGCTTCATTGTAGAATGAAGCAAAGACAGCGAACAAGAGGAGTATCATTGGCGTCGTTTTAGAGAAAAAGTCGTTCAGGTGCAAGACTTTTACACAACCAGTGAGAAGGTAGCTTGTGAGTCAATGGTTTGAACACAGTACGTTAGTAGAACGATTCGTTTCGTGAACGTTATCTCACGAATGAGTGGCATTTGAATGAATTCAATTCAAATGCAATTTAGGTGGTACCGCGTAAATAAGATGAATCTACGCCCTAAAATACGAAAGTATTTTAGGGCGTATTTTAGTGTTTAGCCCAAAAAAACTCATTTGTAAAATAATTACCGCTCCAAATCGCGTATTTTAAGAAAGAAGGGGAAAAAATGTCAGAAGAAAAAAACTTACCAACGAAATATCAACCGACAGAAATCGAAGCTGGCCGTTATCAAAAATGGCTAGATCAAGATTTATTTAAACCAAGTGGCGACAAAAAAGCGAAGCCCTATTCAATTGTTATTCCACCACCCAATGTAACAGGAAAACTACACTTAGGGCATGCTTGGGATACAACATTACAAGATATGATTATCCGCCAAAAAAGAATGCAAGGCTTTGATACGTTATGGCTACCAGGAATGGACCATGCCGGAATTGCCACGCAAGCAAAAGTAGAAGAGAAACTAGCACAACAAGGAATTTCACGTTACGACTTAGGTCGTGAAAAATTTGTTGATCAAGTGTGGGAATGGAAAGAAGAATATGCTTCTCACATTCGTGAACAGTGGGCAAAAATGGGCCTTTCTTTAGATTACAGCCGTGAACGTTTTACTTTAGATGAAGGGCTATCTGAGGCCGTTCGTAAAGTGTTTGTCTCTCTTTACGAGAAAGATTTGATTTACCGTGGTGAATATATCATTAACTGGGATCCAAAAGCGAAAACAGCATTGTCTGATATTGAAGTAATCCATAAAGATATTGAAGGAGCTTTTTACCACATGAGCTACCCATTATCAGATGGTTCTGGCGTTGTTGAAATTGCGACAACGCGTCCTGAAACAATGTTGGGAGATACGGCGATTGCGGTCCATCCAGAAGATGAACGGTATCAGGAACTTATTGGTAAGACAGTTGTCTTGCCATTAGTCGATAAAGAAATTCCAATTATTGCAGATGACTATGTAGATATGGAATTTGGAACAGGGGTTGTAAAAATCACACCTGCTCATGATCCAAATGACTTTGAAGTCGGTAATCGTCATGACTTACCTCGAGTAAATGTTATGAACGAAGACGGCACGATGAATGAACTGGCTGGAAAATATGAAGGAATGGATCGTTTTGCTGCACGTAAAGCGATTGTCTCTGACTTGAAAGAATTAGGTCGCTTAATTAAGATCGAAACAATGAATCACAGCGTGGGCCATTCAGAACGAACAGGCGTTGTCGTGGAACCTCGTTTATCGACCCAATGGTTTGTAAAAATGGGACCATTAGCTGAAAAAGCAATAGAAAATCAAAAAACAGAAGACGCTGTTGAATTTTATCCACCACGCTTCAATCAAACATTTTTACGTTGGATGGAAAATATTCATGACTGGGTTATTTCGCGACAATTATGGTGGGGCCATCAAATTCCTGCTTGGTATCACAAAGAAACGGGCGAGATGTATGTTGGGATGGAAGCACCAGCCGACAGTGAAAACTGGGTTCAAGATAGTGATGTCTTAGATACATGGTTTAGTTCTGCATTATGGCCATTTTCAACGATGGGTTGGCCGGACGAAGCAAGCGAAGATTATCAACGTTACTTCCCAACAAGCACATTAGTTACTGGCTATGATATTATTGCCTTTTGGGTAAGTCGTATGATTTTCCAAAGCTTAGAGTTTACAGGCGAACGTCCCTTCCAAAATGTCTTAATTCACGGCTTAATTCGTGATGAGCAAGGACGCAAAATGAGTAAATCATTGGGGAATGGGATTGATCCAATGGATGTCATCGAAAAATATGGCGCAGATGCGTTACGTTGGTTCTTATCAAATGGTTCAGCACCTGGTCAAGATGTTCGTTTTAGTTATGAAAAAATGGATGCTTCTTGGAACTTTATCAATAAGATCTGGAATGCAAGTCGTTTCGTTATTATGAATGTAGAAGGTATGACTGCTGCAGATATTGACTTTAGTGGTGAAAAGACTGTCGCTGATCGTTGGATTTTAACGCGCTTAAACGAAACAGTCGCCCGTGTGACAGAATTATTTGATCGCTTTGAATTCGGTGAAGCAGGTCGCCAATTATACAACTTCATCTGGGATGATTTCTGTGATTGGTATATTGAAATGAGTAAAGAAATTCTTTACGGAGAAAATGAAGCAGCTAAACAAACAACACGGAGCATCTTGGTGTACACATTGGATCAAATCTTACGCTTATTGCATCCAATTATGCCATTTGTAACAGAAGAAATTTGGGAAAAAATTCCGCATCAAGGTGAGTCATTGGTTGTGGCAGAGTACCCAGTTGTTCATGAAGAATTTAACGATGAAGCAGCAGCTCGAGGAATGGAAGTTCTGAAAGAAGTTATTCGTTCGGTTCGGAATATTCGAGCAGAAGTGAATACACCACTTTCTAAACCAATTACTTTGTTAATTAAAACAAACGATACAGAAGTAGAAGAATTTTTAACAGCTAATACTAGCTACTTGGAACGCTTCTGTAACCCAGAGGAATTAGTCATCAGTCGTGAAATAGAAGCGCCAGAATTAGCCATGTCCGCTGTTTTAACAGGCGCAGAACTATTCCTACCATTAGCTGGGTTGATTAATATCGAGGAAGAAATTGCTCGCTTAGAAAAAGAATTAGACAAATGGACAAAAGAAGTCAAACGTGTGCAAGGCAAACTTTCAAATGAACGTTTTGTGTCAAATGCACCAGATGAGGTCGTGGAAGCAGAACGTGCAAAAGAAAAAGACTACCTTGAAAAACAAGAGGCTGTCAAAGAACGGATTGCCCAATTACGTTCAATCTAAAAAAGAAAAGACAACAAAACCTGAGCCGACCCCCAAAAGTTAGACCTAGAAATCTAACTTTTGGAGGTTTTTTTGTATGGCAAAATACAGTTTTGAATTTAAACTTAAACTTGTTCATGACTACTTATCTGGTCAAGGAGGTCTAAGGTTTCTCGCAAAGAAGTATGGGTTTAAAGATAGTTCTCAAATAAGCAAATGGATAAATGCCTATAAAGAACTTGGTGAAGAAGGCCTACTTCGCAGTCGAAAAAATAAGAATTACTCTGTTCAATTTAAGCTAGATGCGATAGAGTTATATTTAACAACAGAGTTGTCCTATCAAGAAGTAGCTAATCTTCTAAAAATGAACAATCCATCATTGATTGCGAATTGGCTTAGAACGTATCAGAAGTTTGGTATAGAGGGACTCTCTAAACAGAAAGGACGTCCACCTACCATGTCTAAAAAGAAACGAAATGAACCCCAACCACTACCAAGTGAACGATCTCAAGTAGAGAAACTAGAAAAAGAAAATAGAATGTTAAAAATTGAGAATGCCTATTTAAAAGAATTGAGGAGACTGCGTTTAGAGGACGAACAAAAAATGAACGAATCGCACGAATCATTCACAGTCTCCGAAGACACTTTCGATTAAAAGATATTTTGGAAACCCTAAGGTTTCCAAAATCTACTTACATGTACTGGCAAAAACGCCTCGACAGAACAGCTTCAACACAAATCATCGAAGAAGAAATTCAAGCGATTCGTAAAAAACATCAACATTATGGCTATAGAAGGATGACCCAAGAATTGAAACGACGTGGATTTCAAGTGAATAAAAAGAAAGTCCAGCGATTAATACAAAAGTTAAAGTTACAAGTCAAAGCTTTTACTAAGAAATCAAGAAAATATAATTCCTATAAAGGAACCGTTGGTAAAATCGCTAAAAATTTGATTCGTCGCCGATTTAAAACCTCTGTTCCTCATCAAAAAATTACAACTGATACAACTGAATTTAAGTACTTTGAAGCAGATAACGCAGGCATCTTTCGTCAGAAAAAACTATACTTAGATCCATTTATGGATATGTATAATAGTGAAATTCTAAGCTATAGCCTTTCTACTCAACCAAATGGTAAAACAGTTATGGAAGGTCTGAAAGAAGCAATTTCTCAAACAAATGATTGTCCCTATCGGCGCACCTTTCACTCTGATCAAGGCTGGGCTTATCAAATGAATGTCTATATACAAACATTAAAGGACAACAATATCTTTCAAAGTATGTCTCGAAAAGGAACCTGTTTAGATAATTCTCCTATGGAGAATTTCTTCAGTATCCTAAAACAAGAAGTGTACTATGGAAAAATCTATCAAAGTCAAAATGAATTGAGAGAAGCAATTGAGAACTACATTTATTATTACAATCATCACCGAATCAAGGAAAAACTTAACTGGAAAAGCCCAGTAGAATTTCGACAATTCAATCAAAAAACTGCATAAAAATAGAGTGGAAAAATCCACTCTATAAAAAGTCTAACTTTTTGGGGTCACTACAACCAAACGTTGGTTTTGTTGTCTTTTTGTTATAATTTGCCAAATAATTGAAACAAATACAACATTAAGTAGCTGTAAGTAGCCACAGACCAGAATTTCAATAAAAGAACAATTTTCATGAATTCTTTTAAAGAAATATCTGTAATTCCCGCCACTAAACAAACAATATCATCTGGAGCGAAGGGGACTAACATAGTAAAGATTAAGAGCTTTTTGACATTGTGTTCATTTTTGTCTAAAATCTCTTCAAATTTTTTGTATTTATTGGGTGAAAGGATTATTTTTACAAAGCTACGTCCATAGTAACGAACCAGTAAAAAGCCAATAAACTCACCAATAATCAATCCAAGATAGCTATACAAAAGGCCTTGCAAATTGCCAAACATCAACATTCCTGCAACAGAAGAGATTCCTCCAGGTAGAATAGGAATAATCACTTGGACGATTTGTAAAAGAATGAAACACAGAACCGCATAGTTACCAAACTGTTTAATAAAAGCTTGCAAGGAAGCAACAGAATGAAAAATTCCTCTGGAATATCCCCATAGAATTAAGCCGAAGAAAAGCACCAGTCCAACTAGGGGTAACCACCGAATGAGTCCATTTAAAAATTTTTTCTGATTAGTCATGAGTGGCCTCCTGACGTTTTCGACGGTATTTTTTAAAGCCAAGATAACCAGCCGTTCCCAGTAAAATCGTTCCGCTGACGGCAGTACCGAGATAAATCATTCTTGGATGATAGGCAAAGGTTAACTGCTGTTTGCCAGCTGGAACTTCAACAGCTAAAAAGCCACCTAGAATGCGCTGTGTTTTTAATGGTTCTTTTTGTAGCGACGATTTGACTTGCCAATCTTGGTCATAAGGAATGGACGTATACAGTAACTGAGTGTCATTTCCAGGTACATTCAGTGCGCCATTTAAATGGCCTTTTTTAGTTGCATTCACGTGAAGAGCTTGTTGGCGTAATTTGTCAACCGCACGATTAAAGGCTGTTTGGTCTAAAGTTTGAAGTTGCCAATTGGTTAAATCAACCACTTGTTCAGCAGTTAGTGACAGGGTCACGGTAGTTCCTTTTTCAAAATGCCCTAAATTGAACAGTTGATTGGTTGCAATATAAATCGGCGTCGAGATAACTTGTTGGTTTACCTTCAATTGTGTAACCTTTTTCCATTTTAAATTCGGAATATAAAGATGCAAGTCACCAGTGCTATTCACTTTAAAGGTTGCTTCAATTGTTTCGTTGGTATGATGGGGTTCATTTATCAACGAAGCTGTTTTAAAGTAAGGTTTATCCGTCGGCACGAGCGTTTGCAGGAGTTCTTCTTGGGCATCTAAAGGATCATTTTTTGCTAATTTTAACTTGGTTAATGCGGTTGGCGCCAAAAAGCCCATACCGATCGCTTCATCATTTTCCATGATTTTCGTGGAACCAACTGTTTTTAGCAATTTTTCACTCGTAGGTTTTTCAATTGGTAAAAAGTCATATTTCACATTTAAAAGTAAATTGGTTAGTTGTGAATTATCCACATAGGCAATCCGGCGATCATTTTTTCGATACAAACCTAGCGCACTTAATGTGTCTTGGGTAGTGGCAGTTAAAGTCGAAGTATAGCTAGAAACGCCAGCATAGCCATAAAGTAAAGGATTATTGTAGCCGTTATTGATTTCACGGAACCCTGTTTCTTTGGAAGGAATGACTTGTTTCATGCGATAAAGTTCTGGTGCTGAGGCCATTTTTTCATCGATTAATTGGCTGTGTTTTCGGTAATCTTGGGCAAATGTTGCTTGGCTACCAAAGGGCATGTGTTTAAAAGAAATCCAGAAATTCGTTGTTAATTCTGTGCTGACCAGTAAGAATAAAGCCACGACTACATAGTTTCTTAAGGCCTTTTTGTGTGCTAAACGCAAGCAAACGAAAATCAACCAAATAAAAAGTAAACTTAGCCATAAATAATTGATCGAAATTAAGAGATTCTTTTGTGGACCATAATACAAAGATCCGTAGCCAATGACTAACAGCAGACTAAAAATAATAGGTGCGGACCAAGGAATGGTCACTCTTGTAAGCCAAGCTTCATAGGCAAAGACAATCAATAAAAAGCTAAAGATAAAGACATTTCGGTAAGGGAACCCAGCTGGGCTTTGAAACATGTGCCAGACAGTATTAAAGGCTTCTAACCAAAAGCTTAAAAAGAGAATGAATAAAAGAATTGCTGAAGCTATTCTTTCTTTTAACGCAATTTGTTTCGTTTGAAAATAGGCAACACAGAGGAGTGTCACAAATAATCCAGCAAAAACGGTTGGTAAATGGTCTAAACGCAACTCATAATTAATAGAACCTAAGCCTAATTGCGAGAAGAACGAAGTGTTGAACTTAGGCGTTAAGAAGAACGTCGAGACATCAAAATCTGCTTTTTTTGTATAAAGCATCCCTTCTGCTGCAGGTAATAATAAAAAGCTAGTTGCGGTTCCTGTTAAAAAAGAAACGAGGATGAATAACGGACTTTGTTTAAAAAATTGCCGAATAGCATGGGCTTGGGTATTCTTTTTAAAGAACCAATAGATACTGTACAAAACAGCAAAGAGACAAATCATATAACCCATGTAGTAATTCGTCACAATCGCTAAAAACAGGGTGATACTGTATAAGCCCCATTTGCGTTGATCCCATAAACGTTGGAGTCCCAATAAGATAAGCGGGAATAGAATCAGTGCATCCAACCACATAAAGTTTTGGCTATAGACGGTGACAAAGCCACAGAAACTATAGGACGTTGAAAAAAGTAACGTGGTGCCATCAACTTTTTGATAGGTGTATTTTAAATAGCTAAACATCGTAGTGCCCATCAAGGCAAGTTTTAAGGTAATAATCCATAAAATTGCTATAGGTAATTGTTCATAAGGAAAAAAGAAAGCCAACACATTAAAAGGGCTCAGTAAGTAATAGGCTGCCAAAGGAACAATCGACTCACCAATCTCATTGGAAAAAGAGTAGAATGTAGTTATTCCCTCGTGAAAAGAGCGTTTTAAAAAACTCAAGAAAGGCATATATTGTGTGCCTAAATCACTAACTAATAAGTTGTTGTCACCAAAAGGCGCAAGTTGTAATGTCATCCATACAAGCAACAGAAGTAAAAACGGCAAGAAAAAACTTCCTAACCATAAAAGCTTCGATTTGTTTTTCATCAAAATAAGTCCACCTTTATAAAAAAATCATGAATAAGCGTGTTGAACGCTCTAAAAATAGTTTTTAATTGGCTGGCTGGAATGAACCATCCAGAATGTTAGTTTACCATAAGTTCATTAATGTATCCGCTAATAACGCAAAATTATGAAAAATGCAAAAAGTTTTCAAGAAAAAGTTTCAATTGGTTATTAGTGAAAAAGTCACCTAACTTAGTTATAATGTAGAAGAAGACAAGGAGTTGGACAAGATGCAATTAACAATAGAAGAAGCCATTGAATGGATTCATAGCCGGTTACCCTTTGGTTCAAGACCTGGTTTGGATCGGATTAATGCGTTATTAGAAAAAATTGATCATCCAGAAAACAAAGTGCCAACGATTCATATCGCAGGAACCAATGGTAAAGGCTCAACCGTGACATATTTACGCTGTCTATTAGAAGAAATGGGCTTGAAAGTCGGAACCTTTACCTCTCCTTATATTGAATCATTTAATGAAAGAATTGCGATAAATGGTCAACCAATTTCAGACGAACAATTGATTACCTATGTGGAAAAGTATCAACCAATCATTAAAGAATTAGACCAAATCACTGAAGTGGCTGGAATTACAGAATTCGAAACATTGACAGGAATGGCCTTGGACTATTTCGTGAATGAACAAGTGGATATCGCCGTTGTTGAAGTTGGCTTAGGTGGATTACTTGATAGCACCAATGTCGTGAAGCCATTATTGACGGGAATTACGACAATTGGGAAGGATCACACAGAAATTTTAGGTGAAACAATTGCTGAAATTGCCTATCAAAAAGCGGGTATTATTAAAGAAAAAGTCCCAGTAGTAACAGGCAACATTTGTGCTGATGCGCTAGCAGTCATTGAAAAAGTCGCACAAGAAAAACAGAGTCCAATTTTTCGTTTTGGCAAAGAGTATCAAGTGGAATATCTACATCCTGATACACAATGGGGGGAAGTATTTAATTTCTATGGAGAAATGGGCAAACTGACAAAGATTAAAGTTCCCTTGTTGGGGCGTCACCAAGTAGAAAACGCGGCGGTAGCTATTCAATTATTTGACAAGTATTGCCAACTACAACATTTGCCGTTTAAAGAACGAGACATTACTCAAGGGTTAGCTAAAGCGCAATGGCCAGCTCGAATGGAACGTCTTAGTGATGAACCGTTGATTGTTTTAGATGGTGCCCACAATGATCATGCAGTAAAACGCTTAGTTGAAAACTTGCGCAAAGAGTTTCCACAACACACGATTCATATTTTATTTTCAGCTTTAGCAACTAAAGATGTGGATGAGATGATTCAGGACTTAAAGCAAGTACCGAATGCGCATCTTTACTTAACTAGCTTTGATTACCCTAAAGCTATTGCACTTACAGAAATGGAAAAATATGAAGACGATTTAACAGAAATTGTGTCTTTATGGCAATTTGGCTTAGGCGAAATTTTAGAAAAAATGTCGACAGATGATTTATTATTAGTAACAGGTTCATTATATTTTGTTTCTCAAGTAAGAGAATTACTTTTAACTATAGGAGGAAATGATGAAGAAATTTGATGGCGTAATTTTTGATATGGATGGGTTGCTTTTTGATACGGAGTTGATTTACTATACATCTACTCAAAAAGTAGCAGATGCAATGGGGTTACCATATAGTAAAGAAGTCTATTTAGACTATGTTGGGATTTCCGATGAAGAAGTACAAGAGAATTACCGACGTATTTATGCATCCTATGGTCATGACACAGTGGAAGAATTTATCCGCCGTTCTTATGATGATACCCTGCAAGAGTTTCGATCTGGTAACGTACCTTTAAAACCAGGGGTGGTGGAATTCCTCGACTTTTTAGATGATCAAAAAATTCCTCGATTAGTTGCTTCAAGTAACGTCCGTCCAGCTATTGAAATGTTATTAAGCCATGCTGGGATTCAGGATCGTTTTGTAGGAATTGTTTCAGCAGAGGATGTTAAACGAGCAAAACCGGACCCAGAAATTTTTCAAAAAGCTCGTCAACTTTTAGGAACAGAAGCCCCGAAAACCTTGATTTTCGAAGACTCATTTCATGGGGTAAGTGCGGCTCATAGTGCGGGCATTCCAGTGATCATGGTACCTGATTTATTGCAACCAACTGAAGTTATCCAAGAGAAAACATTACATGTCTTGGAGAGTTTACATCAAGCGCCGCATTATTTAAAATAATAAAAACAATACTCCTTTGCGTAGTTTATTAATGACTAGCAAAGGAGGTTTTTTTATGCAAGTATCGGATCTGTTTATTCGTGAGATGCCGAGTGATTGTTTACCACGAGAACGGCTCTTAGCGATAGGAGAAAAAGCATTATCGAATCAAGAGTTGTTGGCGATTCTGTTACGTACTGGCTCAAAAGAAGCAGACGTGATGACTGTTGCCGCAACGCTGTTAAAACAGTTTAAGCAACTTTCTTATTTGCAGCAAGCCACGTTGAACGAGTTAATGGCTATTAAAGGCATTGGCCAAGTGAAAGCCATTGAATTACGTGCGGCCATTGAATTAGGGTGTCGAATTTATCAAAGTAGTCAAATCAAATTTGGTAAAGTTACGTCCAGCCAACAAGTCGCTCAACGATTACTCCAAGAGATGAAGGGGCTGCAACAAGAACATTTAATTTGTATTTACTTGAATACCAAGAATGACATTATCCAACAGAAAACGATTTTCAAAGGATCACTGAATCAAAGTATTGCTCATCCACGCGAAATTTTTCGGGAAGCGGTTAAATATTCATCTGCTCGCATACTATTAGCTCATAATCATCCATCTGGCAATCCGACACCGTCTCCACAAGATATTCAATTTACCAAACGAATGGAAGAATGTGGCGAAATGATGGGGATTCAATTGTTGGATCATATTATTGTTGGTGATAGCGGATACATTAGTTTGAGAGAAGAGAATTTTTTTGCTTCAGAATGAGGACAATTCTTGCAAAAATATTTTATCACGTGTAAAATGAAAGGGTAATCTTGTTTGGAATTATGTAGACTTTTTAAATTTTTTTAAATATTCTATTGGAAGCGAGCAAAGTTACGACTATTTATGTGCAAATGCACGAGGAGGAACAAAAGAATGGAACAAGGAACAGTAAAATGGTTTAACGCAGAAAAAGGTTTTGGGTTTATCTCACGCGAAGACGGAAGCGACGTATTCGTACACTTCTCAGCTATCCAAGGTGATGGTTTCAAAACTTTAGAAGAAGGTCAAGCAGTGACTTTTGATGTTGAAGATTCAGACCGTGGCCCTCAAGCAGTTAACGTAGAAAAAAACTAATAAAAAATAATCCAAAAACACCTAACGCATGTTAGGTGTTTTTTTGTTAGAAAAAATAGAGAAGAAAAATGTTTGTCCATTTTTCTTCTCTATTAAATGAGAGCTTTATTGATCACTAACTGTGGCAGTCATAATCATTGGCAGAATCATTGGATGACGTTCTGTTTGTTCAAACAAGAAAGGCTGTAAAGCGGTCGTCATGGCTTCGCCTAATTTTGCTTCGGTACAGTTTTTATCTTTCATTGCTTCACGTAGAGCATTGAATAAAAGACGTTGGCCTTCATGAATCATATCACCAGACTCACGCATGTAGACAAAACCACGGGAAAGAATGTCCGGACCAGCCATAATTTCTTTATTTTTAATATCAACCGTTGCTACCGCTAAAACTAAACCTTCTTCAGATAAGATACGACGATCCCGTAAAACAACATTCCCGATATCGCCGACACCATTTCCATCAACGTACACGTCATTAGCGTTGAAGTGACCAGCAGGACGTGCGCTATCAGTCGTTAAAGCTAAGACATCGCCGTTGCCCATGATAAAGCAATTTTCTTCAGGAACCCCTGTATCTTGAGCGAGCGAAGCATGGATTTTTAACATTCTAAATTCACCATGAACAGGCATGAAATATTTAGGCTTCATCAAGCGAAGCATTAATTTTTGCTCTTCTTGTCCACCGTGACCAGAAGTATGGATATTATTGATTTTTCCGTGGATAACTTCCGCACCGGCTTCAGATAATAAGTTGATTAAACGGTTAACACTTGTCGTATTCCCAGGAATCGGTGAACTTGAGAAAACAACCGTATCGCCTGGTTGAATACTAATTTGGCGATGTGTACCGTTAGCAATCCGACTAAGCGCGGCCATAGGTTCTCCTTGAGAGCCAGTACATAAAATCATTGTTTCATTTGCTGGCAATTGATTCAGTTCCGCCGCATCGACAAACGTTCCTTTTGGCACTTTGATGTAGCCTAAGCGTTCGCCATTGACAATGGCATTTTCCATGCTACGACCAAAAACAGCAATTTTGCGACCGGTTTTCACGGCTGCATCAGCAGCTTGTTGTAAACGGAAAATGTTTGAAGCAAAACTGGCAAAGATAATCCGACCATCAATTTTTTCAAAGATTTTTAAAATAGAGGTCCCAATTGTTTTTTCGGATTTTGTAAAGGTGGGTATTTCAGCATTGGTACTATCCGAAAGAAGACAAAGGACGCCTTCTTCACCTAATTTTGCCATTCTGTGTAAGTTGG
Source organism: Enterococcus sp. DIV2384 (assembly GCF_050534975.1). Lineage (NCBI taxonomy): Bacteria > Bacillati > Bacillota > Bacilli > Lactobacillales > Enterococcaceae > Enterococcus > Enterococcus sp. DIV2384. Next base: position 2,359,884 of record NZ_CP172905.1, on the reverse strand, counting down.
CTGGCTCGCCAACGGGTGTAAAGTCAAACTTAAAGTCACCTGTTGCGACAATGTTACCAGAAGGCGTTTTAACCACAACGCCCAAGGCATCAGGAATACTGTGAGTCGTCCGGAAAAAGCTAATCGCTGTTTTTCTAAAACGAATCACCGTATCTTCATTAATTTCGTGTAATTCCGCTTCTCGCAATAAACCATGTTCATCTAGTTTGTTGGTAATTAAAGCCAAGGCTAGTGGTCCCGCATAGATTGGGATATTCGCTTGACGTAAAAGATAAGGAACGCCACCAATATGGTCTTCATGACCGTGGGTAATAACGAGTGCTTTGACTTTATGCAAATTTTGAACGATGTAGCTATAATCTGGAATCACGTAGTCAATCCCAAGTAAATCATCTTCTGGGAATTTGATCCCAGCATCAATAATGATAATTTCATCTTGGAATTGTACCCCATATGTGTTTTTTCCAATTTCGCCTAAACCACCGATTGCAAAAACGCCAGTTTCGTTATTTTTTATGTTTACTTTCATGTTAAAACTCCGTTAGAGTGAAGTCCGCATGTTCTTGCTCGTAAGCAAGATGTTTTTCGTCTAATAATTGAACGTATTCAATATTGTATGGGGTATTTTCTTCAACTAATTGGCGCACGATTACATCGCTATCGGCTTCCATGTAAAGAGATTTTGTGTCTTCTCTTTTTGGGTTTCTGATTTTTGTTTCTTGATAGTATACTTTGTAAATCATCGATTCATTTCTCCTTCAGCTACTAATAGTAGCAATTTATAGTTTTTTTCATTTTAAGACAGAAAATTAAACACAACAAAACGAGGTGCTGATCACCTAAAAAAGAATGCTCATCAAAAACATCTGTTAATGATGAAATGAAGCCTCGACTTTGCTTCATTCTGGGTATTTGATTTTATGTGTTCTTTTTTCAACCGTCCCGTGTGTTGTGAATAACAACAATTAAGCTTATTTTATCATAGAATGATAAGGAAGTATAGAAACACTCACTGGACTTTTAAAAAAAACAAACTTCTTGTTTCGCCTTATTCTTGATCAAGTTCGAGTGCCTTTTTTTTAGGACGCCAATACCAACTTAAGCCAATCACGTGGGCTAAATAAACAATCGCTAAAGTCGTAGTCATCAACGTATTTCGGACAATTAAACACGGAATGGCAAATAAAAGAAACATGGAAATAAATAGTTTCCATTTGCCTTTACGAGTAATTTTTTTCTCAAAGAAGGCTTCTTGGATATATTTTTGATAATAAGAAGAAGCTAAAAATTTGTTATAAAGTTTATCTGAACTACGCATCCAAAAAAAGGCCGTTAATAAATAAAAACCAGTGGTGGGTAAAAGCGGCAAAAAGATTCCTAACGTGCCTAAAGCAAACGTACAGGAACCGAGAAAAATGAAGAATAATTTTTTCATTCAAAGGGTCCTTTCAGTTTTTCCCAATTATGGCACAATCAAAAGGAAGTAGCAATTTTAATCGTATAAGTAAATCATTAAAATTATCTATTTTTTAGAAAATCTAAAAGAGAAAGGATAGAAAGAGAAAGGCTGTTTTTTCTAGCCAGACAGCTTGTATTACCGATTTCTTTTTGATACAGTGGGAGTACTAGAAAATTTAAAGTAAGATAAGAAGGAGATGATTAATTGAAGTTAATGTGGCGTTACACAATGCGTTATAAGAAATTACTTTTTGCTGATTTTATTTGTGTGTTTGGTTTTATTTTGATTGAATTAGGTTTGCCGACCATTTTAGCACGAATGATTGACAAAGGAATTATTCCTAGAGATATGGACTATATTTATCAGCAAGGGATTTGGATGGTTGTAATTACGATTATTGGTGTCGCAATGAATATTTTGCTGGGGTACTTTGGTGCCAGAATTACAACAAACATTGTTCGTGATATTCGTGATGATTTATTTGAAAAGATTCAAACTTTCTCACACAGTGAATATGAAAGTATTGGGGTTTCTTCCTTAATTACGCGAACTACCAATGATGCATACCAAATTATGCTCTTCATGGGAAATATTTTACGTCTTGGCTTTATGACGCCAGTGATGTTTATTGCCAGTCTTTACATGGTGATGCGGACGAGTCCGTCGTTAGGAATGTACGTTTTAGGTGCCTTGCCTTTTCTACTGCTAGCCGTTGTCGGAATTGCTCGTTTGTCAGAACCGTTATCTAAAAAGCAACAAAAGAACTTAGATGGAATCAATGGGATTTTAAGAGAAAATCTTTCTGGATTGCGGGTAATACGCGCATTTGTTAATGAAAAATTTGAAGAATCTCGTTTTAATAAAGTTAATGAAACTTACACTAAAAGTTCAAAAAGTTTGTTTCGTTTAATGGCAGCAGCCCAACCAGGCTTCTTTTTCTTATTTAATATTGTGATGGTCTTAATCATTTGGAGCGGGACTGTTCAAATCAGCCATGGGGATTTAGAAGTTGGGAATTTAATTGCTTTTATTGAATATATTTTCCATGCGCTGTTCTCGTTTATGTTATTTGCCAGTGTCTTTATGATGTATCCGCGGGCTGCGGTTTCGGCTTCACGGATTCAAGAAGCCTTAGACATGGAACCAGCTATTCGTGAAGAAGAAGGCGTAACAGAAACAGCTACTAAAGGCTATCTAGAGTTTAAAAATGTAACCTTTGCCTATCCTGGACATGCGGAAAGCCCAGTTATCCGCAATGTAAGTTTTAAGGCGTCACCTGGTGAAACAGTGGCCTTTATTGGGAGCACAGGTAGTGGAAAATCAACATTAATTCAATTGATTCCACGGTTTTATGATGTATCAGAAGGTGAAATTTTAATCGATGGAGTGAACGTAAAAGAGTACCAACTTAGTGCATTACGCAATAAGATTGGCTATATTCCACAAAAAGCGTTACTTTTTACTGGTACAATTGCTGATAATCTTCGCTACGGTAAGGAAGATGCGACGTTAGAAGAAATGGAACGAGCAATTGACATTGCTCAAGCAACAGAATTTGTTTCACAAAAACCGCAAGGCTATGATGAACCTCTTTCAGAAGGTGGCACGAACTTTTCTGGTGGTCAAAAACAACGTTTAGCTATCGCACGGGCGATTATTCGCAATCCGGAAATTTATATATTTGATGATAGTTTTTCTGCGTTAGATTATCAAACAGATGCAAATTTACGAGCGCGTCTGAAAAAAGAAACAACAGAATCCACTGTTTTAATTGTGGCACAACGTGTTGGAACAATTATGCATGCGGACCGCATTGTTGTTTTAAACGAAGGCGACGTGGTCGGAATTGGCACACATCGTGAATTACTTGAGACTTGTCCAATTTACTATGATATTGCGGCTTCTCAATTGTCAGAGGAGGAATTAGCATGAAACACGCCTTTTCTTCTATGAAACGAATCGGTCGCTATATTAAACCGTACCGAGTGACGTTTTATTTAGTTATTTTATTTACAATATTAACCGTGGCCTTTAATGCAGCGTTGCCTTATTTGACTGGATTACCAACGACAGAAATTAGCCGTAATATTGCGGCTGGCGAATCCATTAATTTTGATTATGTAATCCAATGTTTAATTTGGATTTTAGTTGTGGGAACAGGTTATTGTGTGGCACAATTTTTGTCAGGCTTTTTAATGACGAATGTCGTTCAACAATCCATGCGCGATTTACGTCGCGATATTGAAGAAAAAATCAATCGTTTGCCAGTTTCTTATTTTGATAAGAACCAACAAGGAAATATTTTGTCACGGGTGACGAACGATGTGGATGCTGTCAGCAATGCGATGCAACAAAGTTTTATCAATATTGTTTCAGCAGTCTTAGGTATTGTGATGGCGGTAGTGATGATGTTCTTAATCAATCCGCTGATGGCGATTTTTTCAGTGATTATGATTCCGTTGTCTCTGATTATTTCCAGAACAATTGTTAAAATATCCCAGAAATATTTCCAAGGAATGCAAAATTCTTTAGGAGACTTAAATGGTTATGTTCAAGAAAATATGACTGGGTTCAGTGTCTTAAAACTATATGGTCGGGAAAAAGAAACCCTTGAAGGCTTTAAACAAGTCAATCATCGTTTAAATGGTTTTGGTTTCAAAGCATCCTTTATCTCAGGATTAATGTTGCCATTGGTTCAAATGACCGCTTATGGGACCTATATCGGGGTAGCTGTCCTTGGTAGTTACTATGTGGTTGCTGGTGTGATCGTAGTGGGGCAGTTACAAGCGTTTATTCAATATATTTGGCAAATTAGCCAACCAATGGGGAATATTACGCAGTTGTCTGCAGCTTTACAAAGCGCTTCAGCTTCGACCATGCGGATTTTTGAAATCCTAGATGAACCAGAAGAAGAACTTAACGATCAAGATGTTTCTTTGCCAGAACCTATTTTAGGCTCTGTTGAATTTGAAAATGTCAGCTTTAGTTATGACCCAGAAAAACCGTTAATTCGTAATTTGAACTTTAAAGTTGATGCGGGCCAAATGGTTGCGATTGTGGGACCAACTGGCGCTGGGAAAACAACCTTAATCAACTTACTGATGCGTTTTTATGATGTAACAGAAGGCGCCATTAAAATTGATGGCATTGACACGAAAAAAATGAACCGTAGTGATGTCCGATCTGTATTTGGAATGGTATTGCAAGATGCTTGGTTGTATAAAGGTACCATTGCAGATAACATTCGTTTTGGGAAGTTAGATGCCACGGATTATGAAGTTGTGGATGCAGCGAAAACGGCCAATGTGGATCACTTCATTCGGACAATGCCAGACGGGTATGAAATGGAAATCAATTCTGAGGGAGATAACGTTTCCCTTGGTCAAAAACAATTGTTGACCATTGCCCGAGCGGTAATTTCTGATCCAAAAATTTTGATTTTAGATGAGGCGACTAGTTCAGTCGATACACGCTTGGAAGCCTTAATTCAAAAAGCAATGGATCGTGTTATGGAAGGACGAACGAGTTTCGTTATTGCCCACCGCCTATCAACTATTCGTGAAGCTGATTTAATTCTTGTTATGAAACAAGGAGAAATCATTGAAAAAGGTACGCATCATGAGTTGCTGGAACAAGGTGGCTTCTATGAAAAACTATACAATAGTCAATTTGCTGAAGAAGGCGACTATGAGGAATAAAAAAACGGCTGTCTGAAAAGACAGTCGTTTTTCTTGTCTTTTTTACTATGAAAGTGAGGAATTCTTGTCTATACTTAATGAAAAGAGGTGACAGAGTTTGAAAAAAGAATATTTTATTGCTGCTAGTGCAGATGTCTATGGAAACGTACAACTAGCGAAGGATAGTAATATTTGGTTTCAGTCGGTCTTAAGAGGTGACAGTAACACAATTACCATTGGTGAAGGTAGTAATATTCAAGATGGCACGATTATTCATGTTGATGAAGATGCCCCGACAATTGTAGGCAAGTATGTAACGGTGGGCCATCAATGCATGTTACACGGTTGTAAAATCGGTGATGGTGCTTTGATTGGCATGGGTTCAACGATTCTAAATAACGCTATTATTGGAGAAAACAGCCTGATTGGTGCGGGCTCTTTAGTGACAGAAGGCAAAATTATCCCGCCAAATGTTTTAGCATTTGGTCGACCCGCGAAGGTTATCCGTCCGTTAACGGCAGCAGAAATAGCCAGTAATCATACGAACGCCTTACATTATATTCAACGAGCAGAAGAATTTCGCCAACAAAAATACCCGAAACTAACATAGAATTAGGAGGAAAATGATGAAGAAAATTAAAGTAATGACGGTTTTTGGAACACGGCCAGAAGCAATCAAAATGGCCCCTTTAATCAAAGTTTTAGAAGAGCAAAGTCAAGGATTTGACTCTGTAGTAGTCGTAACAGCGCAACATCGCCAAATGTTGGATCAAGTGTTAGAAGATTTTCAAATTACACCGAATCATGATTTAAATATCATGAAAGATGGGCAAACCTTAACAGATATTACAAGTCGTGTTTTGAATTTATTAACTGAGGTTCTTGTGACAGAACAGCCGGATATTGTCTTGGTTCATGGCGATACAACCACGTCATTTGCGGCTGCATTGGCAGCTTTTTATCAACAGATTCCGGTGGGACATGTGGAAGCAGGATTACGGACCTGGCAAAAATATTCTCCGTTTCCGGAAGAAATGAATCGTCAACTGGTAGACGTGTTAACTGATATTTATTTTGCCCCAACCACTCAAAGTAAGGACAATTTAATCAAAGAAAATCATCCAGAAGAACATATTTATGTAACTGGCAATACAGCGATTGATGCGATGGTGTACACCGTTGATGCCCACTATCAAAATGATTTATTGGAAAAAATCCCTACAGACCAACGCATTGTACTAATCACAATGCATCGTCGTGAAAATTTAGGCCTGCCAATGGCAAATGTGTTTAAAGCTGTTCGTCGACTTGTAATGGAACATCCAGAAATTGAAGTCATTTTCCCTATGCACAAAAATCCCAAAGTCCGTGAAATAGTAGCGGAACACTTAGGTGAATTAGCTCGTGTGCATTTAATTGAACCATTGGATGTCAAAGATTTTCAAAATTTTGCAGCGAAAAGTTCTTTAATTTTAACTGATTCTGGCGGTGTGCAAGAAGAAGCTCCTTCCTTAGGTGTGCCAGTTTTAGTTTTACGAGATACAACGGAACGTCCAGAAGGCGTAGCGGCAGGAACATTGAAATTGGTTGGTACAGACGAACAAGTAGTCTATCAAGAGGCGAAAACATTATTGACTGATTCTGATGCTTACCACGCGATGGCGCATGCACAAAATCCGTATGGGGATGGTCAAGCTAGCCGCCGAATCGTTGAAGCCATTGCCTATGAAATGCAGCAATCAGATAAAAAACCAGATACGTTTACAGCAAAATAAATAAAAAGGCAGAGAAACGCTGAAAAGGTGCTTCTTTTGCGTATCTTATTTTGAAGAATCAATTAGACAAAAAATGCTAGAAAGTAGTGAAGTGAAGATGTATCAAACGATTTTATTTGATTTAGATGGCACAATTACGGATTCTGGTAGCGGCATTATGCGTTCTATTTTATACGCAACAGAACAATTAGGCTGGCCAGCTCCTAGCGAGGAGACGTTACGTTCTTTCATAGGGCCGCCTTTATATGAGTCGTTTTTGCACATGGCGCCTTCAGCTGAAGCAGCGCAACAAGCCGTGAGTCATTATCGAGCGTACTATCAGAGAAAAGGTATGTTTGAAAATCATGTGTATCCAGGGATCCCAGAGGTACTAACAAGGTTAAAGGAAGCGGGAGCAAAGTTATACATTGCGACTTCCAAGCCAGAAGAATTTGCTAAAAAGATTATTACTCATTTTGATTTAGATCGTTATTTTACAGGCATCTATGGAGCGAGTATGGACGGTCATCGTTCTAAAAAAGCAGATGTGATTCAGTATGCATTAACGGAAGCTCAATTAGACCCAACCAAAGAAGCAATTATCATGGTTGGTGATCGTAATCATGACATTCTTGGTGCTCAACAAAATGGCTTAGATAGTATAGGTGTCTTGTATGGATTTGGTGAAGAAACAGAATTACAAGAGGCGGGAGCAACATTCCTAGTACAATCGCCTAAAGACTTAGGTGCTATTTTGCTACAAAATTCTTAATAGAAAATGGATTTTCGATAAATTTAGGAGGATTTTAAGATTTATTATCGTTTCAATAGAAAAGCGCCATCATAGGCTTTAAACGTTGTCAATGATGAATTTTTTATCAGGGAATGACGGTCTTTTTATTAAAAACATTTAATTTTAAAGAGGTTTCATGTATAATAGTTTCAGTCATAAACGATAGAATAGTAAGGAGGGTTAGTTTTGGCTAATGATAACCAAAATAACCAAGATCCCAAATCTTCGCTTAGAGATCAAGTAACTGGGTCTTTAAAAGGTAGAAATGATGGCGATCAACCTGATTCCTCTGAAAAAAATGATAGGTCTCCCCAACCTTCATCTGATGAATCACAAGAAACAGCGAGCCGCACAACACAAACACGTGCAGGTTCTAGAGCTGCTCGAAGACGTGGGAAAGACAAGACAACACAGACAGTCGAAGAGCCAACCCCGATTGAAACAGACGAAAAGCCAACAAATACAAAAAAACAAACACGTAAAAAAGAAGATCGTTTAGTCGGTCGTATCGTGTTAATTGTAGTTTCTGTATTGGTTTTAATGATGGCAATCTTTGGGTTTACTTTTTATAAATATGTAGATGCTGGGCTACAGCCACTAGACAAGAACAATAAGAAGCTTGTTCAAGTGCATATCCCAGAAGGATCTTCTAATAAGCAAATTGCTGCGGTTTTAGAAGAAAGCAACGTCATTAAAAGCGGAATGGTTTTTAACTACTACGTAAAATTTAAAAACTTAACAGATTTTCAAGCGGGCTATTATCAAATGTCTCCAAGCATGACACTCGATGAAATTGGTGAAATGCTAAAAGAAGGGGGCACGCCAGAACCAACTAAAATCGCAGATGGCAAAGTAACGATTCCTGAAGGCTACGATATAGATAAAATTGGCGAAGCCATTGAAAAAAATACGGATTTCAAGAAAGCAGATTTCATTGCATTAATGAAAAACGAGGACTTCTTCAATCAAATGAAGGCTAAGTATCCTGATTTACTTGAAAGTGCTGCAACCGCAGAAGGTGTTCGTTATCGCTTAGAAGGCTATTTATTCCCGGCAACTTATGATTACTACAAAAAAGCAACACTTCCTGAATTTGTCGAACAAATGATTGCTAAAATGAACACAGTAATGGAACAATATACGCCGACAATTCATGCAAAGAATTTAACCAATCAGCAAGTCTTAACGTTAGCTTCATTGGTTGAAAAAGAAGGAGTCAAAGAAGCAGACCGCAAACAAATTGCGCAAGTATTCTTTAACCGCTTGGCTGCCGATATGCCGATCCAATCAGATATTTCTATTTTGTATGCTCTAGGAGAACACAAAGAAACTGTAACGTATGCTGACTTGGAAGTGGACTCGTCTTATAACTTGTATAAAAATACTGGTTATGGACCAGGACCATTAGATAGCCCAAGTGAGGAGTCAATTAAAGCAGTCTTGAATCCGACACCAAGTGACTATTTATACTTTGTAGCAGATATTTCTACAGGAAAAGTATACTTCTCAAAAACATATGAAGAACATCAAGTATTAGTAGATCAGTATGTCAATAATTCAAGTAGTGAATAAAATGAAAACATAAAAGAGCTTGGTGAATCAATTTTGTATGATTCACCAAGCTTTTAGATACTCAAAAAGTAATCTGTTTAACAGAGGGAAAGAGTAGCAACTAGAAATTTATATAAATAAAATTTAGCAAAATCACAAAAATTCAATAATTATATTTACAATTTAGAAAAAGCGTGGTACTCTTTTGTGGATTGAAAGCGGAATTTTTTTCAATAACCAACCAAGAACTACGTATCGTTAAGCGAAAAAGGAGAATTAACATGGTAGAAAAAGTATATCCAATGACTCTTGAAGGAAAAGAAAAATTAGAACAAGAGCTAGAAGAATTAAAAACAATTAAACGTAAAGAAATCGTAGAGCGTATTAAAATCGCTCGTAGCTTTGGGGATCTTTCAGAGAACTCAGAGTATGAATCAGCTAAAGATGAACAAGCTTTCGTTGAAGGACGTATTACAACGTTAGAAAATATGATTCGTTTTGCAGAAATCATCGATAATGATGGCGTGGACCAAGACGAAGTTTCCATCGGTAAAACAGTTACTTTCCAAGAATTGCCTGATGGAGAAGAAGAGGAATACACAATCGTAGGAAGTGCCGAAGCCGATCCATTTTCTGGTAAAATTTCTAACGATTCACCGATTGCGCAAGCCTTAATTGGTAAACAATTAGGCGACCAAGTGATTATTGCAACACCTGGTGGCGACATGACAGTTAAAATTACAAAAGTTGAAGCAAACTAAATAATTGAGTAGGGCAGGCAGCTTCCAAGGCCTGTCCTTTCGCAATCTATGACATTTAGGGCTAAAGTCCTATGGTAACCTAAGGCGCAAACCACTATGATTAAATAAAATAAACGAGTAAAATAAATGACATAGGGAGGAGGCAAATCTATGAATAATCCTTGGCGCTTTTTTATCGTCGCAGAAGCATTACTTTTTATTCTGGCGTTATGGCAAATTGTACATAATCCTGGATTAGCTGTTTTATTAACAATTGGCGTTTTACTTGTGGCCTATGTTTCCAGGAAAGCATCTAAAACACATTTTAACAACTTTCAATTCGTCCTCGGCGTTGTTTTTATTGTCATTGGTGCAATGAACAGCACGGCTGTTTGGTTTATGTTGATTTTTGGCGTACTCTTTATCGGCTTAAAAGGCTTTGAGATTTCAGGCGTGGATATAGCTGAGCGAGCACCTTGGCGTAAAAAACAAATGATTATGGTGGAGACGGCGGCAAAAGAACCTAAAAATGGCAAACGATTTAAACGCCGCTGGTTTGCCAACGAACGCATTGGTAACAATATCTATGAATGGGACGATATCAATATTGATTTAATCTCTGGGGACACCATTATTGATTTAGGTAATACGCTACTACCGAAAGAAGACAATATTATTATTATTCGTAAAGGTTTTGGCCGCACGCGAATTCTAGTGCCGTTAGGTGTAGCTATTTTGTTAGAACATTCAACTTTTTACGGAACGGTACGTTTTGAAGAAGAAAAATATCAATTGAAAAACGAATCATTAAAAATTTACAGCAATGATTATGATACCAATCTTCGTCGTTTGAAAATTATGACGAACACTTTAGTAGGAGATGTTGAGGTGATCCGTGTATGACCGATCGGATTTCAAGACGCATGATTTCATTATATGCGTCCCTTAGCACCTTTATTGTTATCTTAATTACATTGTTTTCATATTTTCATTCGATTAAACAAAACCGGTGGTTATTAGAGCTTCTTCAGAGAAAAGTCTTTTATCTACCACTAATTGTGCACATTGTTCTCATATCCTTACTAATAGGCTTATTGACCTTTTTACTGATTTCATTGGTTCAAAAAGGGCAATATGGACGGATTGAAGAAAAACTTCGGTTATTGGCCAACGGTAATTATGAAAGTCCAGTCTTAAACAAACCAACGACCAGTGAAAATCAAGATCATTATCTAACCGAAGTCGAACAAGATATTTGGTCGATTAAAAATAAATTATTAGAGATGTCTAAAGAATTGCAATTATTAAACAGTCGACCGCAATTAATGGATGGGCAAACAAAAGAAGAAATTTTAGAGAACGAGCGGCATCGTTTGGCGCGGGAGTTGCATGATTCAGTCAGTCAACAACTTTTTGCAGCCATGATGATGTTGTCTGCCTTAAATGAACAAGCACAACGAACAGAAACCCCTGAACCATATCGCAAACAACTAGCCATGGTGGCAGAAATCATTAATGCCTCTCAATCGGAAATGCGCGCGTTACTATTGCACTTGCGTCCTATCAGTCTAGAAGGAAAAAGTTTGCGTAAAGGTATTGAACAATTACTGAAAGAACTACAAACAAAAATTAAAATTGAATTGATTTGGGATGTTGAAGATGTTCATTTAAATAGCAGCATTGAGGATCATCTTTTCCGAATTGTGCAGGAATTACTTTCAAATACCTTAAGACATGCCAAAGCAAAGGAATTAGAGGTATACTTACACCAAGTCGATAAAAACGTGCTATTGCGTATTGTTGATGACGGTGTCGGCTTTGATATGAAGGAACAAAGTAATAAAGCCGGTAGTTATGGCTTAAATAATATCCGAGAACGTGTTGTCGGCATGGGCGGTACAGTTAAAATTATTAGTTTTAAAGGGCAGGGAACCAGCGTTGAAATTAAAGTTCCTGTCATAAAGGAGGAAACTGCAAGTGATCAAAGTAATGTTAGTGGATGACCATGAAATGGTCCGTTTAGGCGTTTCATCATATTTATCTATTCAAGAGGATATAGAAGTCGTAGGCGAAGCAGAAAATGGTAAGATTGGCTATGAAAAAGCATTGGAACTACGTCCAGATGTTATTTTGATGGATTTGGTAATGGAAGAAATGGACGGCATTGATTCAACAAAAGCGATCTTGAAAGATTGGCCAGAAGCCAAGATTATTATTGTGACGAGTTTTATTGATGATGAAAAAGTGTATCCGGCGATTGAAGCTGGTGCAGCGGGCTACCTATTAAAAACATCAACAGCACATGAGATTGCTGATGCAATTCGGGCGACTTATCGCGGAGAGCGTGTGTTGGAACCTGAAGTGACGCATAAGATGATGGAACGGTTAACAAAAAAACAAGAGCCGGTGTTGCACGAAGATTTGACAAACCGGGAACACGAAATTTTAATGTTGATTGCACAAGGTAAAAGTAATCAGGAAATAGCTGATGAACTCTTTATCACTTTGAAAACAGTTAAAACACATGTTTCAAACATTTTAGCAAAACTAGATGTGGATGATCGGACCCAAGCGGCGATTTATGCTTTTCAACATGGTTTAGCCAAATAAATATCAGATAAATCCATAAATAAATTCTAGGAAATCCTTCTAGGAATTTATTTATGGATTTGTTATACTAATTTTAACGAACAGACAGGAGCGGTCAGAAGAAATGAAACAAAATTTTGCAATTATTGGTTTAGGACGTTTTGGCGGCAGCATATGCCAAACTTTGGTGGAAGCTGGTCAAGAAGTTTTGGCCATTGACAGCAGTGAAGACCGTGTCAATGAATATATGAATATTGCAACGCATGCAGTGGTGGCTAACGCCCAAGATGAAATGACGTTGCGTTCTTTAGGGATTCGGAATTTTGATCACGTAGTGGTGGCAATTGGTGAAGATATTCAAGCGAGTATTTTAGTAACATTAATGGTTAAAGAGATGGGGGTTCCCAATGTCTTAGCCAAAGCAGTCAATGAATATCATGCCCGTGTCTTAGATAAAATTGGGGCAGACATGGTCGTTCACCCAGAGCGGGATATGGGCATTCGAATTGCTCACAAACTTGTTTCACGCAATATTTTAGATTATATTGAATTATCTAGCGAATTTTCATTAGCTGAGGTTCGGGTCACCAATCCTAAATTTTACAATAAAACCTTAGCAGAATTAAATTTCCGTCAGCGATTTGGTTTAACTGTGGTAGCGATCCGCCGCTCGAAAACAGAAGTAATTGCTTCGCCAGATGCTTCTGAAATTGTTCGAGAAAACGACAATTTATTAGTTATCGGTGATACCGCAGACGTTGATTTATTAGATGAAAAAATGAATGGCTAAGCACTTTATTCTCTAAAAGCACTGCGCTGTGCTACAATAAATGGCGACAGAGATGTGAAGGAGGAACAAAGAATGAAATTAGAAGTGACACCGAAAGCCCAACAATGGTTTAAAGAAGAAACCGGGGTTCAGCCTGAGACAGGCATTCGTTTTTTCGGAAAAATTTACGGAAAAACACCTGTTCATGATGGTTTTTCCATTGCGATGTCTGTAGAAGCGCCAGATGAGCCAATGATTAAAGAGAACCTAGATGGGATTACCTATTTTATTGAAGAAACAGATGATTGGTTCTTTAAAGGGTATGATTTGATTGTTGATTATGATGAAAAGAATGATGAACCGCGTTATCAATTTGAAGCAAACCAAGAAGATTTAACAAAATAATTTTAGTGCTAAACAAAAGAGGCTGAAGTAGTGCGTAGGACTATTTCTGTTGCTTTCGTTTAACCGCTAGTCAGCCTGAGAAAAAATCGTTTTGGATTTTTTCTCAGGTTCTTTCTATTTAAGTTATTTTTAGTTGGATATCGTTATTTAATAAGGCTATTATATGGTATAATGATAATTAACTGAAGTGTGGAGGAAATAAAATGTTATCAATTGTTGTCCCTTGTTATAATGAGGAAGCAGCGATTCCGCTGTTTTTTGAAGAAGTAGAAAAAATTAGCCAGCAACTGTCTCATTCAGTAGAATATATATTTGTGAATGATGGCTCAAAAGATAATACGTTAGCTGTTTTAAGACAGCTTTATCGCGAACATCCAGAGAAGGTCCGTTATCTTTCTTTTTCACGAAATTTTGGGAAAGAAGCGGGCTTATACGCTGGTTTAAAAGAAGCAACAGGTGACTTAGTGACAGTCATGGACGTTGATTTACAAGACCCGCCTGAGTTATTACCTCAAATGATTGAGATGATTGAAACCAGTACAGATTTAGATTGTGTTGGCACACGACGCATAACAAGAGACGGCGAACCGCCCATTCGTAGCTTTTTTGCTCGGATGTTCTATAAACTCATTAATCGAATTGCTGAGACAGAAATGGTGGATGGTGCCCGTGACTTTCGTGTTATGACCCGACAAATGGTCGATGCGATTTTAGAGTTATCTGAGTATAATCGTTTTTCAAAAGGGATCTTTAGCTGGGTCGGCTTTAAAACAGAATATATTGAATTTAAAAATCGAGAACGAATTGCTGGAGAAACCTCTTGGTCTTTCTGGAGTCTATTAAGTTATTCAATTGACGGGATTGTCAATTTTTCAGAGACACCATTGAATATTGCTTCATACGTTGGCGCCTTTTCGTGTATTGGTTCTGCACTAGCAATGTTAGTGATTATCTTTCGAACATTAGTTAATGGTGATCCAACAAGCGGCTGGCCTTCAATGGTTTGTATTGTACTTTTTGTAGGTGGTTTGCAACTATTATGTTTAGGAATTATTGGCAAATATATCGGCAAAATTTTCTTAGAAACGAAAAAAAGACCAATTTATATTGTAAAGGAATCAGAAAAAGATTCTAAAAAATAACCAAAAAAGCAGAGAAAAATTCTCTGCTTTTTTGTTATGCGTTAAAAAAAGTGTAAACAGGCTTTTCAGAAAAACAACATTTTTTACATAAAAAATACATTAACTTTACCTATTTTTATCTTAATGAAACAGCTTTGCTCTCGCGGTTGTAAGAAATAAATGTTAAAATCAAAAGGTATGCTATTAAATGTTTTTTTGGAGGTTGGGTCATGATAGAAGTTATCGACTTGAAAAAAGTATTCGATAATGGGTTTGAAGCGTTAAAATCGGTCAATTTTACGATTGAGCAAGGGGACTTGGTTTGTTTGTTAGGACCAAGTGGGTGTGGGAAATCCACAATTTTAAACTTAATTGCAGGTTTATTACATCCAAGTGATGGAGATATTCAGTTTCGACAGCAATCGGTTGTCAAAACAGCACCAAAAGATCGGAACATCGGGTTCGTTTTTCAAAACTATGCCTTATATCCACATATGACTGTTCTAGAAAACGTAATGTTTCCTTTGACGGTAGGAAGTAAGAAAGTTCCCAAGGCAGAGGCACAAGCTATTGCCGAAGAATATATGAAACTAACGAATATTGAAGAGTTAAGCCATAAAAAGCCAGGCACACTTTCTGGTGGTCAACAACAGCGTGTTGCGATTACCCGGGCGTTAGTTCAAAAACCAGATGTTTTATTATTAGATGAGCCTTTAAGTAACTTGGATGCACGTTTGCGTTTGAAAATTCGTGAAGAAATCCGCCGCTTGGTGAAAGAAGTAGGGATTACAACAATCTTTGTAACGCACGACCAAGAGGAAGCGCTATCAATCAGTGATAAAATTATTTTATTAAACGAAGGGGTTATTCAACAAAATGATGAACCTCAAAACCTTTACTTAGAACCAAATAACTTATTTGTTGCTCAGTTCATAGGTAACCCAATTATTAATTTATTGTCTGTTGAAGTGAAAGACGGCAAAATGTACCATGAAAGTTTTGAAATTCCGCTTGAGCGTTTTGAGCAAGCACGCTTTAAAATGCCAATGACTGATGGGAAATATACGTTTGCTTCTCGTCCAGAAGATGTGGTACCAACTGAAACAGGTCTCTTTACCACAACGACAGATTTAGTGGAATTGATTGGTCGAGAACGTATTTTACGATTTACATTAGGAAATGAACAAGTGAAATCAATTGTAAGTGTAGAAGAAGCGATTGAAGAAGGAGACACTTTATCTTTTGATTTTTCATATAAAAAAGTATTTATCTTTAACGAAGCGGGAGACCGGGTTTACTAATGAAAAAATACAATCCAGAAAATCAACCAAAAGCATGGCTCTTCCTTCTGCCATCATTAGGAATCATTTTACTGTTTAGCGTTTATCCACTGTTTCGTTCTTTGTGGATGAGTTTCCAAAAAGGTTCCTTAATTAACCAACGCTACGCTGGTTTAGAAAATTATCAACGTGTATTGAATGATCCAATCTTCTATAAAGCGTTAAAAAATACAGCGCTCTATGCATTTGCTGTGGTACCGATTGCCTTGATAATTTCCCTAGCAATTGCTTGGATTATCTTTGAAAAAGTTAAACATAAGAGTTTCTTTGAAACGATTTTCTTTATGCCCTATGTAACGAGTACGATTGCCATTGGGATTGTCTTCCGTTACTTCTTTAATGGCGATTATGGAATTGTCAATTACGTCTTAGGCTTTTTCGGCATTCCTTCTGTCAACTGGCTAGATAATGTTCAAATGAGTATGCCAACATTGATTATTTTTGGGGTTTGGACGAGTTTAGCATTTAATATTATTATTTTGTTGGCTGGACTGAGAAATATTGATGAAGAACACTTTAAAATAGCGAAAATGTTTGGCGCCTCAGACGGCGAAATTTTCCGACGTATTACGTTTCCGCAGCTAGTCCCGACCATTGCCTTTTTATTAACGGTCAATTTAATTGGCGCCTTTAAAGTTTATACACAAGTTTATGCTTTATTCGGTGGTCGTGCGGGGATTGCCAATAGTGCCACAACCGCAGTGTACTATATTTATGACAAATTCCACATTGCAGGACGTCCCGGAATTGCGATGGCCGCCACAGTGATTTTATTTGTGATTATTTTAGTGGTCACTTTCTTACAAAATAAACTCTTAAAGAAAGTGGGGCAATAAGCCAATGAAAAAAGTTTTAACGATTATCGCATTTGTTTTCTTAGGCATTTTAGCCGTTATTACGTTATTTCCGTTTGTCTATATGATTTTAGCTGGTTTAATGAGTTACTCTGAAGCGACCAGCATGCCGCCAACCATGTTTCCGAAACAACCACAATGGCAAAACTACACAGAGGTCTTTCAAAAAGCACCCTTTCTTCGGTATTTCTTGAACACAGTCTTTGTTTCAGGCGTTACAACGATTGCTACGGTAGTCACCGCCGTGTTAGCTTCATTCGCGTTAACGAGTTTGAAGTTCCGTTTTAAAAATGTGGTCATTGCTTTGATGATTTCGTTGTTAATGGTTCCATATGAATCTATTATTTTTACCAATTATCAAACGATTGCGCAATTAGGTTTGTTAAATACTTACAGCGCCTTAATTATTCCATTTTTAACTAGTATTTTTTATATTTACTATTTAAACGGGTATTTAAAAGGTATTCCTGATACTTTTTATAAGGCTGCCAAGATTGATGGCGCTAGTGATTTAGAATACATTTGGCGTATTTTAGTACCAATGTCAAAACCAGCGTTGGTAACAGTAGGGATTTTAACATTTATTTCTAGTTGGAATTCTTTCTTGTGGCCATTGTTGGTGACGAACGAGAAAAAATACCGTCTATTGAATAATGGACTATCGGCCTTTGCGACAGAGAGCGGTAGTGACGTACATTTACAAATGGCTGCTGCAACATTAACCGTTATTCCAATTTTAATTATTTACTTGATTTTCAGAAAAGAAATTATCAGAGGAGTTGCAAAAAATGGAATCAAAGGCTAAAACAACTGTGACTTTTCACAGTGGCATTTTAACAATTGGAGGAACCGTGATTGAAGTGGCGTATAAAGATGCCCACATCTTCTTTGATTTTGGTACAGAATTTCGACCAGAATTAGATTTGCCTGATGATCACATTGAAACCTTAATTAATAATCGTTTAGTGCCAGAATTAAAAGACTTATATGATCCACGTTTAGGTTATGAATATCATGGTGCAGAAGACAAAGAGTATCAACACACCGCTGTTTTCTTATCTCATGCCCATTTAGATCATTCGCGCATGATTAATTATTTAGACCCAGCTGTTCCGTTGTACACATTAAAAGAAACGAAAATGATTCTAAATAGTTTAAATCGCAAAGGTGATTTTTTGATTCCATCACCGTTTGAAGAAAAGAATTTTACCCGAGAAATGATTGGTCTTAATAAAAACGATGTGATTAAAGTTGGCGAAATTTCAGTGGAAATCGTACCTGTTGATCATGATGCGTACGGTGCTTCGGCATTACTGATTCGCACGCCTGACCATTTCATCACATACACAGGTGATTTGCGCTTACATGGCCATAATCGTGAAGAGACTTTAGCTTTTTGTGAAAAAGCCAAACATACTGAATTATTAATGATGGAAGGCGTAAGCATTAGCTTCCCAGAACGTGAACCAGATCCAGCCCAAATAGCGGTTGTCAGTGAAGAAGATCTTGTTCAGCACTTGGTTCGTTTAGAACTAGAAAACCCGAATCGACAAATTACCTTTAATGGTTATCCAGCAAACGTGGAACGTTTTGCTAAGATTATTGAAAAGTCACCACGTACAGTCGTTTTAGAAGCAAATATGGCTGCGTTGTTACTTGAAGTATTTGGAATAGAAGTTCGTTATTATTATGCTGAATCTGGTAAAATACCAGAATTGAATCCAGCGTTAGAAATCCCGTATGACACGTTACTAAAGGACAAAACAGACTATTTGTGGCAAGTTGTGAACCAGTTTGACAACCTCCAAGAAGGTAGTTTATACATTCACAGTGATGCACAACCGTTAGGGGACTTTGATCCACAGTATCGCGTGTTTTTAGATTTGTTGGCTAAAAAAGACATTACTTTTGTCCGCTTAGCTTGTTCAGGACATGCAATTCCAGAAGATCTGGATAAAATTATTGCATTGATTGAACCTCAAGTATTGGTTCCAATCCATACGTTAAAACCAGAAAAACTGGAAAACCCGTATGGTGAAAGAATATTGCCAGAACGTGGCGAGCAAATTGTTTTATAAATTTTTTTAAGGGAGAGAAAAAAATGAAGTTCAAAACTCTAGCAACAACAGTGTTAGCAACCGCAGCTATTTTCGCATTGGGGGCTTGTGGTAACGGTAATGGGGCCAAAGAATCAAACGATATTGTGAAAGAAGTGAAGGAAGATACGACAATCACTTTCTGGCATGCAATGAATGGGGTTCAAGAAGAAGCGTTAACAAAATTAACGAAAGACTTCATGAAAGAAAATCCAAAAATTAAAGTGGAATTACAAAATCAATCTGCTTACCCTGATTTACAAGCCAAAATCAATTCGACTTTAACTTCACCAAAAGATTTACCAACAATTACGCAAGCGTACCCAGGCTGGTTATGGAATGCTGCACAAGATGAAATGTTAGTGGACTTAAAACCATATATGGATGATGACACAATCGGCTGGAAAGATGCAGAACCAATTCGTGAGGTATTGTTAGATGGCGCCAAAATCGACGGCAAACAATACGGCATTCCATTTAATAAATCGACAGAAATGTTATTCTATAATGCTGATTTGTTGAAAGAATATGGTGTTGAAGTACCGAAAACATTAGAGGAATTAAAAGAAGCTTCTAAAACAATTTACGAAAAATCCAACAAAGAAGTCGTTGGTGCTGGTTTTGACTCGTTAAATAACTATTACGCAATTGGAATGAAAAACAAAGGCGTTGATTTTAATAAAGACTTAGATTTAACAAGCAAAGATTCACAAGAAGTCGTGGACTATTACCGTGATGGTATCGAAGCAGGTTACTTCCGCACAGCTGGTTCAGATAAATATTTATCTGGCCCATTTGCAAACAAAAAGGTAGCAATGTTTGTCGGTAGTATTGCTGGTGCTGGTTTTGTTCAAAAAGATGCTGAAGCTGGTGGCTATGAATACGGTGTTGCACCACGTCCTGAAAAAATCAACTTACAACAAGGAACAGATATTTATATGTTCGATAGTGCTACGCCAGAACAACGGACAGCGGCATTTGAATTCATGAAATTCTTAGCTACTCCTGATTCACAATTGTACTGGGCACAACAAACAGGTTATATGCCAATTTTAGAATCTGTTTTACACAGTGATGAGTACAAAAACTCTAAGACAACCAAAGTACCTGCACAACTTGAAAACGCAGTAAAAGATTTATTCGCTATCCCAGTAGAAGAGAATGCTGATTCAGCCTATAATGAAATGCGGACAATTATAGAAAGTATTTTTGCTTCATCAAATAAAGACACGAAAAAATTATTGAAAGATGCAACATCACAATTTGAACAAGCATGGAACCAATAATCAATAAATAAACAGACGTGGGAGGTTGGGATCTGAGTCGTTATGGCTCGTGTTCTAACCTTCCTGTTCTTTTGGGCGGAAGAAGGAGAGAAACAAAATGCAAATAAAAATTTTAGCAACAAGTGATATGCATGGGTATATTATGCCGACAAGTTATAGTGAAAAAAAGATGGATTTGCCTTTTGGAACCGCAAAAGCAGCAACCATGCTGAAAAAGTTACGTGCGTCTGCCGAAGGACCAGTTTTTCAAATTGAAAATGGGGATTTTATTCAAGGTTCGCCGCTTAGTTACTACGTAAGAAAAGCAGAAACACATTCAGTGGAAGCCATCACTAAAATCATTAATCAAATGAATTATGATGTTAGCATTTTAGGCAACCATGAATTTAATTACGGTTTAGATTATTTAAAGGAAACGATTGCCAGTTATCAACAGCCAGTTTTAGCTGCCAATATTCTTGGTAAAGATGGACAACCTTATTTCGGTCAGCCGTATGTCATCATAGAAAAACAAGGGGTTAAAGTAGCCATCCTTGGCGTGACGACTCAATATATCCCTCATTGGGAACAGCCGGCAACAGTCAAAGATTTAACGTTTAAAAGTGTCGTTGAAACAGCGGCAGAATACGTGCCAAAATTACGGGAAGAAGCGGACCTAGTTGTTGTTGCTTACCATGGCGGTTTTGAAAAAGATTTAGAAACAGGGGAACCCACGGAATTACTAACAGGAGAAAATGAAGGCTACGATTTATTGGAAAAAGTTCCTGGGA
Source organism: Enterococcus sp. DIV2384 (assembly GCF_050534975.1). Taxonomy (NCBI): domain Bacteria; kingdom Bacillati; phylum Bacillota; class Bacilli; order Lactobacillales; family Enterococcaceae; genus Enterococcus; species Enterococcus sp. DIV2384. The sequence continues at coordinate 2,338,680 of NZ_CP172905.1, read as the reverse complement.
TTGATGCCTTAGTCACTGGTCACCAACATCGAGAAATTGCTACAAAACTGAATGGAATACCTGTGATTCAACCAGGTTTTCGAGGAGCTTTCGTTGGAGAAATTACTTTAGAAATTGAACCTATGGCTAAAGGCTATCGCGTTATTGGAAGTGATGCAGCTATTCATCCTGTTGGAAACGAACAACCAGATGCAGAAGTTTTAGCTTTGACAACAGCGTTACATGACGAGGTAGAAGAGTGGCTTGACCAACCAGTGGGAAATGTGGAAGGGGATATGACGATTCAAAATCCGAATGCCGTACGCCTCAAAGAACATCCATATATAGAATTTATTAATAACGTCCAAATGGCTTCAAGCGGAACGGATATTTCAGGGACTGCACTTTTTAACAATGAAGGCAAAGGATTTAATAATCAAATTACGATGCGCGATATCATTACCAACTACATTTATCCAAATACTTTGGCTGTATTGCGTGTCACTGGACAAGACCTCCGTGAAGCGTTAGAACAAAGCGCTACTTATTTTGTGTTAGAAAAAGGCCAACCAATTTTTAACCCGAAATATGTCGATCCAAAACCACAATACTATAATTATGATATGTATGAAGGCATTGAGTATACGCTTGATTTAAGACAACCGTTTGGTGAAAGAGTGACGAAACTTAATTATCATGGCAAAGCAGTGCAAGCAGAAGATGTTTTGGAAATCGTGACAAATCAATACCGAGCAGTCGGTGGCGGAAACTATCAAATGTTCCAACCTGAAAAAATTATTCGAGAAATTCAAATTGACATGACGGAACTGATTGCAGAATATTTGAAAAAACATCCAATCATTCAAGCGTCGACAAATGATAACTTCAAGGTTATCTGGTAAAAAATAGCAAAAAAAAGCCTTCAACCATGCAATTACTTGAAAGATGGTTGAAGGCCTTTTTTGAGTTAATAGCCTTTTTTTAAGGAAACTTGGTTTTTGACGAGGGTCTGATCCGTCACAAATTGATTTAAGTTTGGAATAAAAATCGCCAGTAATTTTGATTTGAACTTCGGTGTCATGCCAGAAATATGAGGTGTTAATAAAACATTCTGCATCTCCCATAAAGGGCTATCTTCGGGAAGAGGTTCTTCTTCAAAGACATCTAAGGCAGCAAAAGCAATGGTTTTATTGTTTAAGGCAGTTATCAAATCGTTCGTTGCTACTGAGGCGCCTCGACCAACATTTACGAAAATTGTTTCAGGAGCCATTTTTTCAAAAAGTGCCTGATTGTATAAATGTTTTGTTGTTTCAGTCAAAGGAAGAATGTTCACAACAATGGACATTTCATGGATAATTTTACTCATATTCTTCTGTGAATAGCATTCAATGAAGCCTTCCGTCACATGTCCAGAGGTATTCACGCCATAAACTTGAAGATTTAAACCTTTAGCAAATTTAGCTAATTGTTGTCCGATTTGCCCGGTGCCTACGATTAACATTTTTTGCCCAGAAAGTTGTTGATAGGAAGGGGCTGTTTGATTCCATGTGTGTTGCATTTGTTGTTGGATACTTTCTTGCAGTCCGCGGGTATGTGCTAATAAAACGCCTAAAACATGTTCTGAGATAGAAACACTATGGATTCCGCTACCATTAGACAACAGAATGCCTTTTTCTCTTAATTTATCAAAATCCATATAATCAGCACCAGCAGAAATGAGCTGAATCCATTTTAGGTGACTAGTATCAGAGGCTAATAAACGCGGACCAATTTCTTTATGCCAGCCTAACATAATTTCGATGGCCTCTTCTTCAGCAGAGGATAAATGATCGGTAGATGTTTTAACTAGATAATTGGGCGCCACAGCTTTCACTTGTTCCAGTTGTTCTTCATTGAATACTTCATTTAAATAAATAATTGGTTGGTTCATCTTTCTTCCTCCTAGCACTTTTTATTGTATCAAAAATAAATTTAAAAGAGAAAAAGAAAGGCTTTTCAGTAAAGCAGAAAGCCAAGGACAAAAATCCGATTTAGATTTTTGTCCTTGGCTTAAAAACTGCTAAAGTCCAGTGCTAACCTTATTTAGGTACGCCGTTTTCAAATAAACTTGTACTATGAACTGGTTGACGTCGAGCATCGGGCCGTAAGTAATGTAAAGCATTATTTACGGCAGTAGGTGCCTCACCAAAGCCTGTAGCGATTAATTTCACTTTTCCCTCATAGGAACAGATATCCCCTACAGCGTATACACCAGGAATGTTAGTTGACATATCGGAATGAACATTAATAGCATTTCTAGAAACGTCTAATCCCCATTCTTTGAGGTGTGTTAAAGAAGAAGTGAAGCCATAATTGATAATTAAATCATCCAGAGGGAGATCCAATGTTTGGTCACCTTTTGTCTCCGTTAATTGGATGCCTGTGAACGTTTCATTTTCCTTTAAAATATCACTAATGATATAAGGAGTTCTGATAGAAACGCTAGATTTTTCCAGTTGTTCCACGCTATGTTCATGGCCGCGAAATTGTGGGCGACGATGGATAATAGATACTTCTTCTGCAACGTTTTCTAGCATTAAAGCCCAGTCAATTGCGGAATCGCCGCCACCAGCAATCGCAACTTTTTTGCCAGCGAATTTTTTCATGTCAGTCACATAATAATGGATTGACTCACCTTCAAAGGCTTCAACATTTTCGATAGCTAAACGTCGAGGTTGGAAAGCGCCGTTACCAATCGCAAAGATAACCGTTTTAGAATAATGTGTGCCTTTAGTTGTGTCTAAGCGCAAAAGTCCATCTGCTTCCTGTGCAAGGTGTGTGACCTCTTCTTCCAAACAAACATCGTGCTGAAATGGCTGCATCTGTTTTTCCAAATTGGCAATTAACTCACCGGCTTTAATAGCAGGGAATCCAGGAATATCATAAATATATTTTTCGGGATACAGCATTGTTAGCTGACCACCTAATTGCGGCAGGCTATCAATGATTTTCGTTTTCGCTTTACGAATTCCCGCATAAAAAGCGGCAAATAATCCAACAGGACCGCCGCCGATAATCGTTAAATCATAAATATCTTTTTCATCAGACATTTGAAAATTCCTCCTAATTCATTTAGGGTTGAGACAACTATTGATCGTTTTGCGAACACTTCACAAAATAGCACGGCTTTTCGAAAAAAGCAAGTTTGGCTAACGAATCAAAGCATTCTTTAATCATTGGAAAAAGATCATAGCAATTTTCAGCATTTTTCGATATGATGGAACTATAAAATAATTATCTAGGAGGACATTCTCATGTCACAATTTCCACAATTAGATTTAGAAAATGCTAAAGGCCCAAAAGCGGTCATTAAAACAAACCGCGGCGACATCACTGTTCAATTATTCCCAGAACAAGCGCCTAAAACGGTTAAAAATTTTGTTGAATTAGCGAAAAAGGGCTACTATGATGGCGTTATTTTCCATCGTGTGATTCCTGATTTTATGATTCAAGGCGGTGACCCAACCGGAACAGGAATGGGCGGCGAAAGTATTTATGGAGAAGCATTTGAGGATGAATTTTCTCGGGATGTTTTCAATTTGCGTGGCGCATTGTCAATGGCAAATGCTGGTCCTAACACAAATGGCAGCCAATTCTTTGTTGTTACTAATCAAAATGTTCCAGCTCAAATGATGAGTCAGTTAGAAGACGCTGGTTTTCCAGAAGAAATTATTGAAGCTTACAAACAAGGCGGAACACCTTGGTTAGACTTCCGTCATACTGTTTTTGGTCATGTTGTGGATGGTATGGATGTAGTGGATGAAATTGGTGGAGTCCAACGGGATGCCCAAGACCGTCCAACATTTGACGTCGTGATGGACACAGTTGAAATCATTGGTGAATAAATTTAACCAATTGAAAAAGAGAGTATCAACGAGGGACAAATTCGTTGGTACTCTTTATTTTTTTCTTAAAACGACTAACTTTTTTTTAAAAGCATCCAAATCGCTTCTTTTAATGAAGTCTTTATAGGATACTGAGTTAAAGAATAGAAGGAGAGGAAGCAAATTTGTTAGAAAAATACAGATATCCAATGGCCTTGGCTTTGTTTGCAGTGATACTCCCATTTATAGGAACGTTTTTTACGTATGTAGATCAGCAAGGAATCGTTCATGAACCAGGATTTTATACAATCATAATTGGAGAAATTTTACTTCTATTTTCAGGTATCTGGTTCGTCAGAGTTTATTTAGCTAAACGCAAAAGAAAGAATTAAAAACAGCTGTCCTAAAAACTAGGACAGCTGTTTTTAATTAAAGGCTTTTTTGATACGTAAAAGGCCTTCTTCGAGAGTTTCTTTTGAACAAGCTAAGTTTAAACGCATGTGTTGAGAACCTTGGGGACCAAAACTAATTCCTGGATTTAGAACCACTTTCCCCTTATGAATTAAGGTATCGCGAAGTTCCCGATCCGTTAGCGAATAAGAACTAAAGTCTAACCATAAAAGATAGGTTCCTTCAGGCTCCATTACACGAACGCTAGGCATCTCTTCACGGAAAAAAGAAAGGGCAAAATCAATATTTTCTTTTAAATAATCCAGTAACGCCGTTAGCCATTCTTCCCCTGTTTGATAGGCAGCTGCCGTTCCAACGTAGCCAAAAGTATTGATGCCGCCTTGATGATTTTTGTCTTGTAAAGATACGAAAGATTGCCGTAGTTTTTCATTAGGAATGAACAGCATTGAATTTTTGATCCCCGCTAAATTAAAGGTTTTCGTTGCTGCGGTTAAGGTAACAGTGAATTCCTTAAATGCTTCATCAGCGACAGTGAAGGAAGTGAAGGTATGCGGTTTGAAAATCAAATCCTGATGAATTTCATCGCTAACCACAGTTACTTGGTGTTTTTGGCATAAACGGCCAATTGCTAGCAATTCTTCTTTTGTCCAAACACGTCCACCAGGATTATGGGGATTACAAAAAAGTAACAGTTTCACCTTTTCTTCGATTATCTGTTGTTCCATTTTAACCAAATCAACCTCATAATGTCCGTTAACTTCTAGCAAAGAATGGCGCACAAGTCTACGCTCATTTTGTTTTACCACATCTGCAAAAGGGGGGTAGACTGGATCACAAATCATGACAGAATCAGCAGGTGCTGTATACGCTTGAACGGCTGTGGCCAAACTGGGTACCACGCCACTATTAAACAAAATTTCTTCTTTTTCAACAATCAATTGATGGTGTTGCCGTTGCCAATCTTGAATTGCTTGATACAGTTCATTAGGTGCAATCGCATATCCTAGAATGCCCTGTTCAATAACTTGTGACAAAGCATCAAGAATAGGCTGATGCACTTTGAAATCCATATCAGCAACCCATAAAGGTAGTAAATCTTTTTCGTGGTAACTCGTTTCAACGGTGTCCCATTTAACACAATTCGTGTGGCGACGCTCAATGGTTTCATTAAAATTAAACATAAGATAACTCCTTTTCTTCTATATAAAGTCTTACTTCCTATAGTATAGTAGATTTTGCTTAAAAGATGAAACAATAGTTTTAACAACTAGGGAAGAAATAATGCACAAACGTTGAAAAAATGCTATTATTTTAAATGAGTAGAAACGGAAAAAGAAATTTATCGTATGAAAAGAGGAAATTTGATGAAGTACAAAATTGGTATGGTACTTTCTGGCACAATTACCGGACTTCAACCATATGGCGCATTTGTTTCTTTAGACGAAGAAACACAAGGACTGATTCATGTTTCGGAAGTACAAGCTGGCTTTACCAAAAATATCCATGGACTCTTAACCGTTGGACAAAAAGTAACCGTTCAAGTTATTGATGTTGATGAATATTCTCAAAAGATTAGCTTATCTTTACGGACCCTTGAAGACAAAGTTCATTCAGTGAACCATCGACGCAAAAAATATTTTACGGATAAGAATAAAAAAATTGGCTTTGCAACCTTAGACAAAGAACTTCCAGAATGGATTGATGAAGCAATGGATAAATTGCTTGAAAAATAATTCTGTATTTTTTCAGAAAGTGTGTTACAATTTCTTTTGTTAGTGAATCTAAAAATTAATTGAGGTGGATGTCGTGTCTAACAAAAAAGTCGCTGGAACAATCATACTGAACTTAAACGATGGTAGTAAAAAATTTTTGATGCATCCAATAGGTGAAGCGATTGAGTTTGCGATGGCAAAAGTTTCTGATGAGATGACGGGTTTAGCTAGTATGCTACAATGGTTCAAAGAAGAGGTTCAATTGGACGTTACTTCAATTAGCTTAGTAGAATTAACTAACGCGCATATCAATAAAGAAAATGTTCCGCTGTTTGTCTTCGAGATGGATGAACAAGCACTTAAAAATGAAATGGATAAAGACTATACATGGGTAGCACCTGCAGAATTAAAAACGATTTGGTCAAAATATCATATTGAAGGTGTCCCAATGTTTTAAACAAAAAAGAAAGAATCTGTCGATAATCGAACAGATTCTTTCTTTTTTTATGTTGGACGTAAAAAAGTTAATCGAACTATTTCAAATATATGATTCAAATTGTTCGATTTTTAGTAAGTAATTAAACTGTTTTGATAGACAATTAGGATTTAAAAAGTTTAAAAACGAAATAATTGAAAAGAATGAAAACAGATTGAAAACTTCTTTTAATTTTTTTGAAAAAAAGTGTTGACCAAACATCAAAATCTTGATATATTATTACATGTCGCAAGGCGAGTCACACAGCTGAGCGATTCAGAAATCAATAATTAAATAACAATTCTTGATTTCAAATCTCTCGAAAAAAGTTTGAAAAAACAACAAAAAAGTTGTTGACAAATAACAAACGAGATGATAAGATATAGAAGTTGTCACAACAGACAACAACAACCAAGCAAAACAACTTAAAAAAACTTTTTTAAAAAGTTCTTGACATTCAAACGAAAGTTTGTTATGATATAAAAGTTGCTGCGAGGTAACGTAGACCTTTGAAAACTGAACAAAGAATAGACGAACCAAATGTGTAGGGCGTCTTGATTCAATTCAAGACAACAAACATTTTTAACAAGCAAGCAATATGCTAGCAAACAAATTGAGCTTAACAATCGTAAGATTGTTCTAACTTTTATTATGAGAGTTTGATCCTGGCTCAGGACGAACGCTGGCGGCGTGCCTAATACATGCAAGTCGAACGCTTCTTTCCTCCCGAGTGCTTGCACTCAATTGGAAAGAGGAGTGGCGGACGGGTGAGTAACACGTGGGTAACCTACCCATCAGAGGGGGATAACACTTGGAAACAGGTGCTAATACCGCATAACAGTTTATGCCGCATGGCATAAGAGTGAAAGGCGCTTTCGGGTGTCGCTGATGGATGGACCCGCGGTGCATTAGCTAGTTGGTGAGGTAACGGCTCACCAAGGCCACGATGCATAGCCGACCTGAGAGGGTGATCGGCCACACTGGGACTGAGACACGGCCCAGACTCCTACGGGAGGCAGCAGTAGGGAATCTTCGGCAATGGACGAAAGTCTGACCGAGCAACGCCGCGTGAGTGAAGAAGGTTTTCGGATCGTAAAACTCTGTTGTTAGAGAAGAACAAGGACGTTAGTAACTGAACGTCCCCTGACGGTATCTAACCAGAAAGCCACGGCTAACTACGTGCCAGCAGCCGCGGTAATACGTAGGTGGCAAGCGTTGTCCGGATTTATTGGGCGTAAAGCGAGCGCAGGCGGTTTCTTAAGTCTGATGTGAAAGCCCCCGGCTCAACCGGGGAGGGTCATTGGAAACTGGGAGACTTGAGTGCAGAAGAGGAGAGTGGAATTCCATGTGTAGCGGTGAAATGCGTAGATATATGGAGGAACACCAGTGGCGAAGGCGGCTCTCTGGTCTGTAACTGACGCTGAGGCTCGAAAGCGTGGGGAGCAAACAGGATTAGATACCCTGGTAGTCCACGCCGTAAACGATGAGTGCTAAGTGTTGGAGGGTTTCCGCCCTTCAGTGCTGCAGCAAACGCATTAAGCACTCCGCCTGGGGAGTACGACCGCAAGGTTGAAACTCAAAGGAATTGACGGGGGCCCGCACAAGCGGTGGAGCATGTGGTTTAATTCGAAGCAACGCGAAGAACCTTACCAGGTCTTGACATCCTTTGACCACTCTAGAGATAGAGCTTTCCCTTCGGGGACAAAGTGACAGGTGGTGCATGGTTGTCGTCAGCTCGTGTCGTGAGATGTTGGGTTAAGTCCCGCAACGAGCGCAACCCTTATTGTTAGTTGCCATCATTTAGTTGGGCACTCTAGCGAGACTGCCGGTGACAAACCGGAGGAAGGTGGGGATGACGTCAAATCATCATGCCCCTTATGACCTGGGCTACACACGTGCTACAATGGGAAGTACAACGAGTCGCTAGACCGCGAGGTCATGCAAATCTCTTAAAGCTTCTCTCAGTTCGGATTGCAGGCTGCAACTCGCCTGCATGAAGCCGGAATCGCTAGTAATCGCGGATCAGCACGCCGCGGTGAATACGTTCCCGGGCCTTGTACACACCGCCCGTCACACCACGAGAGTTTGTAACACCCGAAGTCGGTGAGGTAACCTTTTTGGAGCCAGCCGCCTAAGGTGGGATAGATGATTGGGGTGAAGTCGTAACAAGGTAGCCGTATCGGAAGGTGCGGCTGGATCACCTCCTTTCTAAGGAATATTACGGAAATACACATTTCGTC
>NZ_CP172905.1:880000-2325000 GCF_050534975.1 Enterococcus sp. DIV2384 | reverse complement strand
ATTTAATTCATACACATACTGAATTTGGTGCGGGTATTTTAGGGAAAATGGTTGGGAAAAAAATGAAAATCCCTGTCATCCATACGTATCATACAATGTATGAAGATTACTTACATTATATTGCTAAAGGAAAAGTTGTCCGTCCATCACATGTTAAATTCTTTTCAAGAGTGTTTACAAATCATACGACAGGTGTTGTTTGTCCCAGTGAACGTGTAATAGAAAAATTACGGGATTATGGAGTGACCGCACCAATGAGAATTATTCCAACAGGGATCGAAATTGATAAGTTTTTACGTCCCGATATTACTGAAGAAATGATCGCTAGAATGCGTCAACAACTAGGTATTGAAGAGCAACAGATTATGTTGTTATCGTTAAGTCGAATTTCTTATGAAAAAAATATTCAAGCAATTATTCAAGGATTACCACAAATTATTGAAAAATTACCACAAACTCGTTTAGTAATAGTTGGAAATGGTCCCTATCTAGAGGATTTAAAAGAATTAGCAGAAGAACTAGAAGTCAGTGAATACGTTCAATTTACGGGTGAAGTGCCAAATGAAGAAGTCGCGATTTATTATAAAGCTGCTGACTATTTTGTCAGCGCCTCAACGTCGGAAACACAAGGCTTAACTTATACAGAAGCGATGGCCGCTGGCGTTCAATGTGTTGCAGAAGGGAACGCCTATTTAAATAATTTATTTGATCATGAAAGCTTAGGCAAAACTTTTAAGACAGACAGTGATTTTGCCCCAACATTGATTGACTATATACAAGCAAATATTAAAATGGACCAAACTATTTTAGATGAAAAATTATTTGAAATTTCTTCTACAAACTTTGGCAACAAAATGATTGAATTTTATCAAGATACATTGATTTACTTTGATCAACTTCAAATGGAAAAAGAAAATGCGGACTCAATTAAAAAAATTAAAGTAAAATTTACATCTTTAAGAAAATAAACTGCAAAACTTTCCTCCTTCGTTTATACTGAAGGAGGAAAGTTTTTTATTTTAAGAACGGAGGAAGCTACTATGTCTAAAATCGGCTTTATTGGAACGGGTGTCATGGGGAAATCAATTATTCGTAACATGATGAAAAACAATTTATCTGTCAATGTTTACAATCGAACAAAAAGTAAAACAGATGATTTAGTTGCTGAAGGAGCAGTTTGGTATGATACACCAAAAGCAATTGCGGAAGCGAGTGATATCATTTTTACAATGGTTGGCTTTCCTTCAGATGTTGAAGGCGTGTATTTTAATGAAACAGGGATTTTTCAAGCAGATCTTACAGGTAAAATAGTAGTAGATTTAACCACAAGTACGCCGACCTTGGCTGAAAAGATTGCCAAAAAAGCAGCAGAAGTGGGTGCTCATGCGTTGGATGCGCCAGTTTCTGGTGGTGACTTAGGTGCTAAAAATGGTACTTTAACAATTATGGTTGGTGGCGATCAAGAAAGTTATGAGACCGTCTTACCAATTTTCAAAACATTTGGTAAAACGTTTATGCTACACGGCTCAGCTGGAAAAGGGCAACACACTAAGATGGCGAATCAGTTAATGATTGCAGGCACAATGACCGGGTTGACTGAAATGCTCGTTTATGCAAATGCGACAGGATTAACTTTAGAAAAAGTTCTGGAAACAGTCGGTGGTGGTAGTGCTGCGAACTGGTCATTAAGTAATTATGGTCCGCGTATTTTAAAAGAAGATTATACGCCAGGCTTTTTTGTTAAACATTTTATCAAAGATTTAAAGATTGCGTTAGATGAAGCAAAAAAACTTGACCTTCCATTGCCAGCGACGCAAAAAGCGACAGAATTATATGAAAGCCTTGCAGATAAAGGGTTTGAAAATGATGGCACACAGGCCTTAATTAAGCTTTGGTGGACAGATGGCAAGCAACCAACGAATAAAAATTAAAGAACAACAAAAAAATCAAAAAAAATGACGAAAAATCATGCAAGTTAGGCAATGTTTTGTTACAATGGTACAGAACTAGTTTGCAAAAGGAGGCCCACTGATGAAACATTCACAACTTGTGGCGATTATTAAGAGACTGGAAGCAATGATCGAAGCAGCAGATAATGAAGTACAAGTACGCCGCTTTGAACGTGAAGGCGTAGAGAAATGTATTGTAAGTTTTGATAAATCAACAGAAACATTTGAATTAACAGAATCTGATACGCACCAAAGCTATCAATTCGATAACATCGATATTGTAGCAATGGAAATTTACGACTTAATTCAATAATTAATCGTCCTACATTTTAATAAGGGAGTGGAGTAGAAGCACCAAAGCTTCTGGTTCACTCTCTTCTCGTATTATCCAGTCAAGTTGTAGCAATAGCTTAGTGGGAGTTTAAGAATTATATAACAAAAATCACTGGCACTTCTCAATCAGGGGAGTGCCAGTGATGCTTTTTAGTTGCACTTCTTTCCTTTTTCTGTGAAAATAGTTTGGGTATCAAAGTAATTGATCCTTTTTTTAAAAGCCTCGTCCCTTGAAAATGCGCCTTTTTTGAAATATTTGAAGAATATTTCATTAAAAATATAGAAAATTCTCTTGCATTCTTTGCTTATTTACGATATAGTTTGAACATCAAATGTTTTGATAATCAAAGTATATGGATGGTGCACAGAATGGAACCTAATTTAGAAACAGTCAACGATTACTTAGTCAGTGTCTTTAATGACATCTTAACGATTGAAGAATCTGAATTGAAAAAATCACAATTTAATGATTTATCCATTACGGAGATGCACACAATCGAAGCAATTGGTATGTACAAGAAAAAAACGTCTTCAGAAGTAGCCAAGGAACTGTCAATTACCGTCGGAACACTTACTGTAGCGATTAACAACTTAGTTAAAAAAGGCTATGTTGAACGTTTGCGTAGTGAAGATGATCGACGTGTAGTAAAGCTTGGCTTAACTAAAAAAGGAAAATTACTTTTTAGAGTCCATCAGCATTTTCATCGTGAAATGGTTAAAAACATTTTGAAAGGCATGGAGCAAGAAGAAGAACAAGCGCTGTTAAGAGCACTAAAAAATCTTCATGATTTCTTGCAAGAATACAAATAAAAAGTGAGGATCCCCATGAAGAATTATGCACGAATTAGTTGTACAAGCCGTTATGTTCCAGAGAATTGTGTCACGAATCAGCAACTGAGTGAAATGATGGATACCTCTGATGAATGGATACATTCGCGAACAGGCATTAGTGAACGTCGCATCGTTACGCAAGAAAATACGTCTGATTTATGTCATCAAGTCGCAAAACAGTTATTGGAAAAATCTGGAAAGCAAGCAAGTGAGATTGACTTTATTTTAGTTGCAACAGTGACACCAGATTTCAATATGCCTTCTGTTGCTTGCCAAGTGCAAGGCGCAATTGGCGCCACTGAGGCCTTTGCTTTTGACATCAGTGCAGCGTGTTCTGGTTTTGTCTATGCCTTAAGCATGGCAGAAAAACTAGTCTTAAGTGGTCGTTATCATACAGGTCTAGTAATTGGTGGCGAAACATTTTCCAAAATGTTGGATTGGACCGATCGCTCCACAGCGGTGCTTTTCGGTGATGGGGCTGCCGGCGTCTTGATTGAAGCGGCTGAGACACCGCATTTTCTAAATGAAAAATTACAAGCAGATGGACAACGGTGGGCGGCTTTAACGTCAGGCTACACGATCAACGAAAGTCCTTTTTATCAGGGGCATGAGCAGGCTAGTAAGACGCTACAGATGGAAGGACGTAGTATTTTTGATTTTGCGATTAAAGATGTTTCACAAAATATTTTATCACTCGTGACGGACGAAACCGTGGATTATCTTCTACTACATCAAGCAAATGTGCGCATTATCGATAAAATTGCACGTAAGACGAAGATTTCCCGCGAGAAGTTTTTAACGAATATGGATAAATATGGCAATACCTCAGCTGCTAGCATTCCTATTTTGTTGGATGAAGCAGTTGAAAATGGAACCTTAATTTTAGGTTCCCAACAACGCGTGGTGCTAACAGGATTTGGCGGCGGCTTAACATGGGGCTCACTGCTCCTAACGCTGTAAAAAACTGTTCACATATAAATGAAGAAAATGACTATTTTGGAGGAATATACACATGGTATTTGAAAAAATTCAAGCAATTATCGTAGAAGAATTAGGAAAAGATGCTGAAGAGGTACAATTAACTACAAACATTCAAGAAGAATTAGACGCGGATAGCTTAGATTTATTCCAAATCATTAACGAAATCGAAGATGAATTTGATGTGAAAATCGAAACAGAAGATGGCATCCAAACCGTTCAAGATTTAGTAACATATGTAGAAAAACAACAAGCAAACTAATACATGAAAATAGGGGGCTGGGACATTTAATTGCTAAATGACCCAGTCCCTAAAAAAACAAGTAAATAAGCCGGAAAAATCCTTTTTTACTTGAATGAAGTGTACTTATCTTAGAACTAAAGGACGTATAAAATCAATGAATCAACAGTTATGTGAGTTGCTTGGAATCAATTATCCCATTTTTCAAGGCGGTATGGCTTGGGTAGCCGATGCTTCATTAGCAAGTGCCGTGTCAAACGCTGGTGGATTAGGGATTATTGCTGGTGGCAATGCCCCAAAAGAAGTCGTAAAAAAAGAAATTAAAAAAGTTAAAGAATTAACGGAGCAACCCTTTGGTGTCAATATTATGTTACTTTCACCTTTTGCCGATGAAATTGTCGATTTGGTTTGTGAAGAACAGGTTCCTGTCGTAACGACAGGTGCAGGCAATCCAGCCAAATACATGGCTCGTTTTAAAGAACATAACATTAAAGTAATCCCAGTAGTTCCTTCAGTTGCTTTAGCAAAAAGAATGGAAAAAATTGGTGCCGATGCTGTCATTTTTGAAGGAATGGAAGCTGGTGGACATATTGGCAAGTTAACCACTATGAGTGGCTTACCGCAAATCGTTGACGCTGTGTCAATTCCTGTGATTGCAGCAGGTGGGATTGGTGATGGTCGTGGTATGGCTGCGGCCTTTATGTTAGGTGCTGAAGCAGTCCAGCTAGGCACACGTTTTTTAATTGCCAAAGAATGCAACGTTCATCCAGATTATAAACAGAAAGTTTTAAAGGCACGTGATTTAGATGCAGTAATTACCTGTCAACATTTTGGCCATCCAGTGCGTACTTTAAAAAATAAATTAACTGCTCAATATAATCAATTAGAAAAGCAAGAACTTCAAAAAGAAGTACCTGATTTAGAAATGTTTGAAAAGATTGGTCAAGGCGCTTTGCGCAAAGCTGTCGTTGACGGGGATATGGATTACGGTTCCGTCATGGCGGGACAAATTGCCGGGTTAATAAAAAAAGAAGAAACAGCCCAAGAAATCATTGATTCACTCATGTCTGAATGCAAAGCGATTGTACATAAGATGAATCAGCGTTGGGGCTAAGTGAATAATTTTAACAAAAAATGAGGTGTCGTATGAAAACAGCGATTTTATTTAGTGGACAAGGAGCCCAGTATCAAGGGATGGGTGAAGAATTATATCACCAAGAAGCGATTGTTCGGGAAACCTTCGATGAAGCAAGTCATATCTTAGGTTATGAGATGGCAGAACTTTGTTTTACTGAAAATGAACGTTTAAATGAAACAGAATATACGCAACCTGCTATTTTGACAGTCAGTGTCGCATTTTACCGTCTTTTGCAACAAAAAGGACTAACGCCTGATGTCGTAGCGGGTTTAAGCTTAGGGGAATACAGTGCTTTGGTTGCCAGCGGGGCTTTGCGTTTTTCAGAAGCAGTGGCCTTGGTCCAAAAGCGCGGTCAGTACATGACAGACGCAGCACCACAAGGAACTGGCAAAATGGTTGCTGTCATGAATGCTGAGCGTGAAGTAATTGAAAAAGCCTGTCAAGAAGCCAGTGCTTTCGGAATTGTGGCTCCAGCAAATTATAATACACCACAACAAATCGTGATTGGTGGTGAGGTTGCTGCTGTTGATCAAGCGATGACACTTCTCAAAGAAGCTGGTGTGAAGCGAATGATTCCGTTAAATGTGAGTGGCCCTTTCCATACGGCACTGTTACAACCAGCATCAAAAAAATTGGCTCAGGATTTAGCAAAATTGAACTTTCAAACGATGCAAATTCCTGTCATTAGTAATACGACTGCCGAAATTATGCCCCAAGAGGCAATTCAAGCGTTATTGGAAAAGCAAGTCATGTCTGCGGTACGTTTTGAAGACAGTATCGAAACGATGAAGGCTATGAACGTAGGAACGATGATTGAAGTTGGTCCAGGGAAAACATTAACTGGTTTTGTTAAAAAAATTGACAAAACAATTGAAATGCACCGTGTGGAAGATGTTGCAACATTAACAGAAACGTTAACAGCACTTACTGGGAGGTAAAAAATGGAATTAACAGGGAAAAACGTATTTATTACTGGAAGCACTCGTGGGATTGGCAAAGCAGTTGCATTGGCTTTTGCGAAAGAGGGCGCCAATATTGTTTTAAACGGTCGGAGTGAGATTACGCCAGAACAACGACAAGAAATTGAAGCCTTTGGGGTAAAATGTATTGGCCTTTCTGGAGATATTTCCGATTTTGATGCAGCAGGTGAGATGATTCAAGCAACCGTTGACCAATTAGGCTCGATTGATATTCTGGTGAATAACGCTGGGATTACGAATGATAAATTATTATTACGAATGACAAAAGAGGATTTTAATGCCTGTTTAGATATTAACTTGGTAGGAACTTTTAACATGACCCAACAAGCGGTTAAACGTATGATGAAACAACGAAGTGGTCGGATTATTAATATGGCTAGCGTTTCTGGTTTAATTGGAAATGTTGGTCAAGCAAACTACGCTGCGAGTAAAGCCGGTGTCGTTGGTTTTACTAAATCGGTGGCACGAGAAGTTGCGCCGCGCGGTATTACCTGCAATGCGATTGCACCAGGGTTTATCCAAACAGAAATGACGGATGTTTTATCGGAAAAAGTTAAAACACAAATGAATGCGCAAATTCCCTTACAAACGTTTGGGCAAGTCGAAGATGTCGCAGCTACAGCGATATTCTTAGCTAAAAGTCCCTATATTACTGGGCAAGTCGTGAATGTTGATGGCGGCTTAGTCATGCACGGATAAACGAAAGGAGTCAAAAGGATGAATCGAGTAGTTATTACCGGTTACGGTGTCACCTCGCCGATTGGCAATGAACCTGAGACTTTTTTAGAAAGTTTGAAAACAGGGAAAAATGGTATCGGACCGATTAGTAAATTTGATGTTAGTGAAACAGGTGTCACCTTAGCAGCTGAAGTGAAAGACTTTCCAATGGAAAAATATTTTGTTAAAAAAGATGGCAAACGCATGGATAAGTTTTCGTTATTTGGCATTTATGCGGCCTTAGAAGCAATGGCTATGAGTGGCTTGGATACCAGTCAACTAGATGTGGATCGGTTTGGCGTTATGGTGGGTTCCGGGATTGGTGGTTTGGAAACAATTCAAAATCAAGTAATTCGGATGCACGACAAAGGACCTGAACGTGTGGCACCGTTATTTATTCCAATGGCGATTGGAAACATGGTGGCGGGAAATATTGCTTTACGTGTTGGTGCCAAAGGAATTTGTACGTCAACAGTGACGGCTTGTGCTAGTGCAACCCATTCAATTGGGGAAGCTTTCCGCAATATCAAACATGGCTACTCCGATGTCATTATTGCTGGTGGAGCAGAAGCGCCTATTACAGAAATCGGTATTTCAGGATTTGCTTCCTTGACCGCTTTAACAAAGGCGACTGATCCAGAAAAAGCCTCAATTCCCTTTGATAAAGAACGTAGTGGATTTGTGATGGGAGAAGGAGCGGGTGTCTTTATTTTAGAATCATTAGATCATGCTCTAGAACGAGGTGCAACTATTTTAGGTGAAGTGGTTGGCTATGGTGCTAATTGCGATGCCTATCATATGACATCACCAACACCAGATGGAAGCGGCGCAGCGAAAGCCATGGTACTAGCAATGGAAGAAGCTGGGATTTCTCCAGAAAAAATTGGCTATATTAACGCCCATGGAACAAGCACACAAGCCAATGACAGTGCAGAATCTAAAGCTATTGAATTGGCTTTAGGTGATGCCGCAAAAACGGCGTATGTAAGTAGTACGAAGAGTATGACGGGACATCTCTTAGGCGCCGCTGGTGGAATTGAAGGAATTGCTACCCTAAATGCTTTACAACATCAATTTATTCCACCAACCATTAATGTGGAAAATCAAGATGAAGCAATTACGGTGAACGTTGTTTTAAACGAAAGCAAAGAGCATAAATTTGATTATGCTTTAAGTAACTCGCTAGGCTTTGGTGGCCACAATGCAGTTATTTGCTTAAAACGCTGGGAGGATTAACATGCAGTTAGAAGAAGTAAAAGCATTATTAACACAATTTGATCAATCAACTTTAACCGAATTTGATTTACGAGAAGGCTCGTTTGAATTATATATGAATAAAAATACAGTTTCTGGACGAAGTGCCGTAGAACCAGTAGCGCAACCACAAGAAACATCAGTAGCCGCTAGTGGTGTGTCAGTGCCTGTTGAAACAGTTTCTGTCGTTGAAGAAACGCCAACCAATACACCGACAGCCAATGAAAAGACAGAAGAAATTACGTCACCTATTGTAGGAATCGTTTATTTACAACCAGCACCAGATAAAGAGAACTTTGTCAAAGTAGGAGACACTGTTAAAACGGGTGACGTTGTGTGTATCGTTGAAGCGATGAAATTAATGAATGAAATTACGGCGACAGTTGACGGTGTGATTACTGAAATATTAGTCAACAATGAAGATGTGGTTGAATTTGGTCAGCCGCTATTCCGAGTTGCTAAAGGAGAATAAAACATGAAATTAACAATTACAGAAATTCAAGAAATTTTACCACATCGCTATCCCTTTTTATTATTAGATAGTGTTGAAGAAGTCATTCCCGGGGAACGCGTTGTAGCGAAAAAGAATGTAACGGTTAATGAGCAAGTTTTTCAAGGTCATTTTCCTGGGAATCCTGTTTTACCAGGAGTTTTAATTATTGAATCGTTGGCTCAAGCAGGCGCCGTGGCATTACTTTCAATGCCTGAATTCAAAGGGAAAACGGCATACTTTGGTGGATTAGATAAAGCAAAATTTAGACAAAAGGTAACACCAGGCGACACATTAATTTTAGAGGTTGAACTTTTAAAAGTCCGCGCTTCTGCTGGAATGGGTAAAGGTGTGGCAAAAGTTAATGGAAAAAAAGTTGCCGAGGCTGAATTAACCTTTATGATTGGATAGGTGAAAAATGTTTTCGAAAGTATTAATCGCAAACCGCGGAGAAATCGCTGTTCGTATTATTCGTGCCTGTCGCGAATTAGGCGTTCAAACAGTTGCTGTTTACTCTGAAGCGGATCAAGAAGCGTTACACACACAGTTAGCAGATGAAGCTATTTGTATTGGACCGGCGAAAGCAACTGATTCTTATTTAAATGTTCAAGCTGTTTTAAGTGCAGCGATTGTTACCAATGCTGAAGCGATTCATCCAGGGTTTGGTTTCTTATCTGAAAATAGTCAATTTGCTTCAATGTGCGAAGAATGCAACATTACTTTTATCGGTCCTAAAGCAGAAACGATTGATGCAATGGGCAATAAAATAAACGCACGTCAACTGATGCAAAAAGCCAAGGTGCCTGTTATTCCTGGGAGTAATGGCGTCATTGATTCTGTCGAAGAAGCGTTGACGATTGCTGAAGAAATTGGTTACCCAGTGATGTTAAAGGCAGCTGCTGGTGGTGGCGGAAAAGGAATCCGAAAAGTTCTTTCAAAAGAAGAGTTACCGAAACACTTTACTTCAGCGCAGCAAGAAGCCAAAGCCGCATTTGGTAATGATGATATGTATTTAGAAAAAATTATTTATCCAGCACGTCATATCGAAGTGCAAATTTTAGGTGATCAATATGGGCATGTGATTCACTTAGGGGAACGTGATTGCTCACTACAAAGAAATAATCAAAAAGTGTTAGAAGAATCACCATCGATTGCTATTTCTGAAGAAAAGCGTCAGATGTTAGGCGAAACGGCCGTTCGAGCGGCACAAGCTGTGCATTATGAAAATGCCGGAACCATTGAATTTTTGATGGATCCAGCTGGCGACTTTTATTTCATGGAAATGAATACCCGCATCCAAGTCGAACATCCAGTTACGGAAATGGTAACAGGGATTGATTTAGTCAAAGCACAATTAGAAATTGCTTCAGGTGAACCTTTAGGCTATACCCAAGAGGATGTTATCATGACTGGGCATGCGATTGAGTGCCGAATTAACGCTGAAAATCCTGCCTTTAATTTTGCTCCTTCACCAGGTAAAATTCAAAATCTCTTGTTGCCTAGTGGTGGAATGGGCTTGCGTGTAGACAGCGCTATGTATTCAGGGTATTCAATTCCGCCTTATTATGATTCAATGATTGCAAAAGTCATCGTACATGGTGAAAATCGTTTTGATGCCTTGATGAAAATGCAAAGGGCTTTAAATGAAATTGTAACAGAAGGTATTATTACGAATGCCGAATTCCAATTAGATTTAATTACACATGACAATGTTTTGACAGGTGACTATGACACAAGCTTTTTACAAGAAACATTTCTACCAAATTGGGAGCCAGAAAGCAATCATTAAAGAAAGAACGCCGCAAGAGCTGTGCTCTTGCCGCTAAAATACGAGGAGTAAGCAAATGGCATTATTTAAAAAGAAAAATTACATTCGCATTAATCCAAATCGTGCTGATGCAAATGATGCATCAAAGAAGCCTTCTGTTCCAGATAATATGTGGGCAAAATGCCCTTCTTGTAAGCGAACACTGTATACAAAAGAAATGGGTGCAGAAAAAATCTGTCCGCATTGTGGCTATAGTTTTCGGATTGGTGCATGGGAACGATTAGCGATAACCGTTGATGAAAAAAGTTTCCACAATTGGGACAGTGAATTAGTGACAAAAGATCCACTAAATTTTCCTGGTTATCTTGAAAAAATTGAAAAAATGCAAGAAAAAACTGGGCTAGATGAAGCTGTCTTAACGGGAGAAGCAACAATTGAAGGACAAGCTGTTGCAATTGGAATCATGGACGCTAATTTTATCATGGGCAGTATGGGAACGATTGTTGGTGAAAAAATCACACGCTTGTTTGAGCGGGCGACAGAAAAGCATTTACCAGTAGTGATTTTCACTGCATCTGGTGGTGCCCGTATGCAAGAAGGAATTTTTTCATTGATGCAAATGGCGAAAATTTCGGCCGCTTTGCAACGGCATAACAAAGCAGGCTTGCTGTATCTTACGGTATTGACTGATCCAACGACTGGCGGTGTTACCGCAAGTTTTGCGATGGATGGCGATATTATTTTGGCAGAGCCTCAGAGTTTAATCGGTTTTGCTGGCCGCCGTGTAATTGAACAAACGATTCGTCAAGAGTTGCCAGATGATTTTCAAAAGGCCGAGTTTCTTTTAGAACATGGTTTTGTAGATCAGATTGTGCCAAGAAATCTTTTGCGTCAACGATTGAGCGACTTGTTACGTTTACATTCTTTGGAAGGGTGGCGCTAACATGGAAAAGAAAACAGCCAATGATGTTGTTACCTTGGCAAGAGCCCAAGATCGTTTGACAACTTTAGAATATATAGAAGCAATTTTTGAGGACTTTTTAGAATTTCATGGGGATCGTTACTTTGCCGATGATTTAGCTGTAGTCGGTGGTGTTGCTACTTTGCAAGGGAAACCAGTTACAGTGGTAGGTATCCAAAAAGGTCGAAATCTACCAGAAAATATTGAACGTAATTTTGGTTCACCTAATCCTGAAGGGTATCGCAAAGCGTTACGTTTAATGAAACAAGCGGAAAAATTTAATCGCCCAGTCATTACCTTTGTGAACACTGCTGGTGCCTATTGTGGGATTGGTGCCGAAGAGCGGGGAGAAGGGGAAGCCATTGCGCAAAACCTGTTAGAGATGTCTGATTTGAAAGTGCCAATCATTTCAGTCATCATTGGTGAGGGCGGTAGTGGCGGTGCTTTAGCTTTAGCAGTCGCAGATGAAGTTTGGATGTTGGAACACACGATTTATGCGGTTCTTTCGCCAGAAGGTTTCGCCTCTATTTTGTGGAAAGATGGCAGTCGTGCGAAAGAAGCAGCAGAATTGATGAAAATCACAGCGACAGAGCTGAAGGAATTAGCTATTGTAGATAAAGTAATTCCAGAAGTTATGAACGGTCAGCCTCTGGAACAAGCAAAAATTAATCGCATGTTACAAAAAGCGTTCATTTCAAAATTAACTGAATTAGCTAAATTAGATACGGAAACGTTACTAGAAAAAAGATACCAACGTTTTCGCAAATATTAGAAGTTACTACTCATCAACGAACTTTTCAGGGGTTGATGGGTGGCTTTTTTTTATTTTTTCTTTTATTTTACTTGTTCTTTTACAAGGAACGACCGTCCTTTATAGAAATTTTCAGTAAAATGCAGTATAATACAATAGGTAGAGACTGAAGCATAATTGTTTAGTTATGTTTCAGTCTCTTAAAATCGAAGAAACTACATAGTGTCAGTGAGAGGAGTCACGATGTTTTCAAAATATAAACCGACATGGATGATTGATGCGATTTATAAAATTACCCCCGCACAATTAAAAAAACTAGGGATTAAGGCAGTACTAACTGACTTAGATAATACGTTAATTGCTTGGAATAATCCCGATGGAACAGAAGAATTAAAAACTTGGTTATTAGAAATGAAAAATGCAGGAATTACTGTCCTCGTTGTTTCAAACAACAAAGACAGCCGGATTAAACGCGTTGTTGAAAAGTTTGACTTAGATTATGTAGCACGTGCCTTGAAACCAACCGCACGTGGCTTCAAATTAGCAGAAAAAAAATTAGGCTTGAAGCCATCTGAAATGTTAATGGTCGGCGATCAGATTATGACAGATATTCGGGGAGCTAACGCAGCGGGTATACGCAATGTTTTAGTTCAACCGATTGTCGATACAGATGGCTGGAATACTAGAATCAATCGGTTCTTTGAACGGAAAATTATGAAATACTTATCAAAAAAACATCCAGAAATGACATGGAGAGGCGGATTAGAATGACAGAGGCAATTCATTGTATTGGCTGTGGTGCGATTATCCAAACGGAAAATCCTCATGAATTAGGCTATACACCAAAAACAGCTTTCGAAAAAGGAATGGAAACAGGGGAAGTTTATTGCCAACGTTGTTTTCGCTTAAGACATTATAATGACATTCAAGATGTCCAATTAACAGATGATGACTTTTTACGTTTATTGAATGGTTTAGGAACAGAAGATGCACTGATTGTGAACGTAGTGGATATTTTTGACTTTAATGGCTCTCTTATTCCAGGACTACATCGTTTTATCGGAGATAATCCTGTGTTATTAGTTGGCAATAAAGTGGATATTTTGCCTAAATCATTAAAAAAACCTAAAATGGTTCAATGGATGAGAGAACGGGCCCATGAAGCAGGATTACGCCCTGTTGATGTTTTACTAACAAGTGGCAAGAAACCACAAGAAATGCAAGAGTTATTAGATACGATCGAAAAATATCGTGAAGGCCGAGACGTTTATGTCGTAGGTGTGACCAATGTTGGAAAATCAACATTAATCAATCAAATCATTCAACAAACAGTGGGTGTTCAAGATGTGATTACGACATCACAATTTCCTGGAACAACGCTAGATAAAATTGAAATTCCATTAGACGATGGCCACTTCTTAATCGATACGCCCGGAATTATTCACCGTCATCAAATGGCACATTATCTAGGTAAAAAAGACTTGAAAATTATTGCACCGCAAAAAGAAATCAAACCGAAAGTTTACCAATTAAATGCTGAACAAACCTTGTTTTTAGGTGGCTTGGCTCGCTTTGATTATGTCCAAGGTGCTAAAAGTTCCTTCATTGCCTACGTTTCCAATGACTTAAATTTACACCGAACAAAAACAGCAACCGCCGATGCTTTTTATGAAAAACATGTTGGTGGCTTATTGCAGCCCCCACGTGCCGATGAAGTCGCTGAGTTTCCTGAATTAGTGCGCTTTGAATTTTCCGTGAAAGAAAAAACGGATATTGTGTTTGCTGGTCTAGGTTGGATTACTGTCACAGAACCTGGTGTAGTCGCTGGTTGGGCGCCTAAAGGTGTCGATGTTTTACGTAGAAAAGCATTAATTTAAATTTTAGAGAGAAGGCAAACAATTTGAAACTTAGAGGAAAACAAAAACGTTATTTACGTAGTCAGGCACATCATTTACAACCTATTTTTCAAGTAGGCAAAGGTGGTTTGAATGACGCAATGATTACACAAATTGATGAAGCGTTGGAAAAACGTGAATTGATTAAAATCACGTTATTACAAAATACAGATGAAGTAGCAGAAGAGGTTGCAGAAGAACTAACAGCAGCCATTCATTGCGATGTGGTACAAATTATTGGTCGCGTGTTGGTCTTATTCAAGCCATCAAGTAAAGAAAAATATCAAAAAATTTCAGCAGCAGTCAAAGAGATTTAATATTGGAGGGATGAACAATGGGAGAAAAAAGACAAGCGCGTCAAGGAGCGGACGTTCTCTTGCAAGAGGAACCGTTACGTTTTCAAACAAGAAAGCAAGTCGGCTTGTTAGGTGGTAATTTTAATCCCGTTCATTTAGCACATCTTGTCATGGCCGATCAAGTTCAAAATCAACTAGGTTTGGACAAAGTTTACTTAATGCCTACGTACTTACCACCACATGTAGACGAAAAGAAAACAATTAGCAGTGAACATCGGTTAGCAATGTTAGAACTAGCAGTGGCTGATAATCCCTACTTAGATATTGAGCCAATTGAGTTAATTCGCAAAGGCAAAAGTTACACGTATGATACGATGAAAGCTTTAAAAGAAGCCAATCCAGATACTGATTATTATTTTATAATTGGTGGAGATATGGTGGAATACTTGCCCAAATGGCATCGGATTGATGACTTACTCCATTTAGTTCAATTTGTCGGCATTCGGCGTCCTAATTATCCAACGGAATCTACCTATCCAATTATTTGGGTCGATGTTCCGCAGATGGCGATTAGTTCCACTTTGATTAGACAAAAAGTCAAAAGTGGTTGCTCAACACGCTATCTTCTTCCAGAGAATGTGATAAACTATATTCAAGAGAAGGGACTGTATCAAGATGAGCTGGATAACAAATTATGATGCTGCACAACGTGAATTATTAATGCAAAAAGTTCAAATGCAAATGAGTGAACGTCGCTTTCGCCATGTGTTAGGAGTCGAGGAAACAGCTGTGGCCTTGGCAGCGAAATATGGTGCCGATGAAGCGAAAGCCAGTATTGCTGCTTTGACGCATGATTACGCCAAAGAACGTCCAAACGATGAATTCGAGTTGATTATTCGCCGAGATAGTTTTGATTTGGCTTTATTAAACTATGGCAATGAAATTTGGCATGGCTTAGTTGGGGCGGATATTGTTCAACGGGAATTAGCCATTGATGACGAAGAAATCTTGCAGGCAATTCGTGTGCATACAACTGGGGCTGCTAAGATGAGCTTGCTAGATAAAATTATTTATGTCGCAGATTACATTGAACCAGGACGTGATTTTCCAGGTGTGAAAGAAGCCCGTGAAATTGCCCTTGTTGACTTAGATGCAGCGGTTGCTTATGAAACGAAACATACCTTGTTACATTTGATTGAACAAGAACATAAAATTTATCCAAAAACGTTAGAGACCTACAATCAATGGGTCGTTAATCAAAAATAAAAGAAGAAAGAATTACTAGGAGGGAACTATCATAGATAGCCAGAAAATTTTAGAAATTGCTGTCAAAGCAGCAGATTCAAAACGAGCAGAAGAAATTGTCGCATTAGACGTAAGAGAGATTTCATTATTAGCAGATTATTTTTTAATTTGCCAAGCCAATAGTGAACGTCAAATCAATGCGATTGTTGATGAAATTAACGAACAAGAAGCCAAAAATCAAGTAGAAGTCAAACGTGTGGAAGGTAAAGAAGGCGGAAAATGGATTTTAATCGATTTAGGCGATGTTATTGTCCACGTATTCCAATCTTCAGAACGTGCCTTTTACAACTTAGAAAAATTATGGTCAGATGCCCCAATGGTTGATCTAAGCGCTTGGGTCGACTAAAATGGCCTATGAAACATTTGCTTTCGTCTATGACGAAGTGATGGACGAAAGCCTATACCAAAAATGGTTGGATTTTTCCAATCGTCATCTCCCACAAGGAACCCAACAAATTCTTGAAATGGCTTGTGGTACAGGCGCTTTAGCAGTTGATTTTGCGAAAAGTGGTTATGATGTGACGGCCTTAGACTTATCAGAAGAAATGTTGATGATTGCTAGTGAACGAGCCTTTGAAGAAGAAGTGCCAGTTCAATTTGTTCAGGGAAATATGCTAGATTTATCTGAAGTGGGACAATACCAAGCCATCACTTGTTTTTCTGATTCACTGTGCTATATGGCTAATCGCCAAGAAGTACAACAAGTGTTCGATGAAGTTTATCAAGCGTTAGAAGAGGAAGGAACATTCATTTTTGATGTTCATTCTACTTACAAAATTGATTCAGTTTTTCCAGAATATAGCTATCATTATCAAACAGAAGAGTTTGCTTTTCTATGGGATAGTTACGCTGGTGAAAAAGAACACAGCATCGAACATTTCTTAACATTTTTTGTGAAAGAACAGGAAACAGATGAGCACTTTGTTCGGTATGATGAATTGCATCAAGAACGAACCTATTCGTTAGATAACTATTTACGAATGTTAGAAAGTGCTGGTTTCATGAACGTCAAAGTTTATGCAGACTTTACAGATGAAGCACCAACTGAAACAAGTGAACGCTGGTTCTTTGTTTGTCAAAGAGATTAATAAGATTTGGCTTATGAGCTTGGGACAGCGCTTAAAAACGTTTGTCTCTTTGCTGATAAGTCCATTTTTTTATAACGGAGGTGGCTAGAGTGAAAGCCTGTGGCATTATCGTGGAATATAATCCCTTTCATAATGGACATCGCTATCATGCCCAACAAGCTCGCCAACAAAGCGGAGCTGAAGTAGTGATTGCTATAATGAGTGGAAATTTTTTACAAAGAGGAGAACCAGCCTTACTAGATAAGTGGGCCAGAGCAGAAGAAGCTTTGCAAAATGGTGTGGATTTAGTCATTGAATTGCCGACAGCTTGGTCGGTACAGTCTGCGGATTACTTTGCCAAAGGCGGTATAAAGTTATTGCAGGCGTTGCAATGTGAGAGCTTATGTTTTGGAACAGATAGTACAAGCGCAATTGATTATGCGGCTTTCGGCCAATTTGTCCAAGAAAACCAATCCTTAATTGATCAAACGTTCCACACATTGACAGACAAACAATTGAGTTATCCACAAAAAATGACTACTGTTTTTCGTCAAGTATATCCTGAAAGCAGGTTTGATTTTTCTTCGCCTAATCATATTTTGGGGATGAGTTATGCAAAAGAAAATGCCACGTATCCAACCCCGATGACGCTCTACCCAATTGCTAGAAAACAAGCGGGCTTTCATGATGCAACGATTTCTGGGAAAGTTGCTAGCGCCACGGCGATTAGGCAAAGTGTTTTTCAACAAGAAATAACGCAAGTGCTGCCAACGGTTCCTTCTATAACCGCACAACATTTACAAACACAGACAATGATTTCATGGGAAAATTATTGGCCCTTCCTAAAGTATAAAATTGTTCAATCCTCGTTAGAAGAATTACAAGCCATTTACCAAATGACGGAAGGACTTGAATATCGACTAAAAGATCAAATCCAAGCAGCAGGTTCTTTTCACGAATTAATGGAACGTATGAAGACGAAGCGTTATACTTGGACAAGATTGCAACGATTAGCAACCTATATATTGTTAAATATGACTAAAGAAGAAGTTGAAACTGTTTGGCAAGACAGCTATCTCCATGTGCTAGGATTTACGCCAAAGGGACAAGCTTATCTAAAAGAAACCAAAGCACAAATTCAATTGCCGGTAATTTCCAAGGTATCTAAAGAAAACCGCGCAATGCTTTCGTTAGATATTCGCGCCAATCAACTATATCAGATGGGAGATTCTTCTTTAAAAGAACAAAATTTTGGTCGGTTTCCCTTACGATTTTCGCCAGATACCTAAAAAATACTTAACAAAAATCAGTTTCCCCAGTATAATAAACAAGGGATAAGATACTAACAACAAATCAGAGAAAGCGAAGTGAGAATATGGGCCGTAAATGGGCAAATATTAAAGAGAAAAAAGCTGCCAAAGACGCAAACAATAGCCGTGTTTATGCAAAATTCGGGATTGAAATTTACGTAGCAGCGAAGTCAGGAGACCCTGATCCTCATGCAAACCAAAAATTACGGTTTGTAATCGAACGCGCCAAAACATACAATGTACCAAAACATATTATTGATCGCGCTATTGAAAAAGCAAAAGGTTCAGCAGATGAACAATATTCTGAATTACGCTATGAAGGATTTGGGCCAAATGGTTCAATGGTCATTGTTGATGCTTTAACAAACAACGTGAACCGAACAGCAGCAGATGTGCGGGCCGCATTTGGTAAAAACGGCGGAAACATGGGTGTCAGCGGTGCTGTTTCCTACATGTTTGATAATACAGGTATCATTGGCTTTGCTGGTGACGATGCGGATGAAATTTTAGAATACTTAATGGAAAAAGATATTGATGTTCGCGATGTTGTTGAAGAAGACGGTCAAATTATCGTTTACACAGAACCAGAAGATTTCCACCATGCACAAGAAGCGTTAAAAGAAAAAGGCATTGAAGAATTCACGGTTACTGAGTTAGAAATGGTTCCACAAAACGAAGTAACATTAGAAGGCGAAGATTTGGCGAACTTTGAAAAAATGTTAGACGTTTTAGAAGATTTAGAAGATGTTCAAAAAGTCCATCATAATGTAGATTTACCTGAATAATCCATTTGTTCGTTTATTTGAAGATTTAGAAAGAGGTCGGGACAGAAGTGTTTAACTCCGAGAAATAAGAAGGAATTTCCGAAAATTGTTCTTTAATTTTTGGAGACCAAGTAGGTATTGTTCATCATCGAATCACTACGTTCTTCGTGATTCTCAACAATTTCGGCTTATTTCCGAAGGACCTTCACCAAGTAGGTACGATGATTTCATCTGTTCATGCTTCACAGTGAAACATCGCAACTCTTAGAGCTGTAGCTCTTTTGAAGGCTGTACTGTGACGAGACGCATGTCGAGAAAACACCTTAGAAGTTGTTGAGATCGGAGCAACGCGTAGTGTTGCTTCTGTTCCCGCCGTTTATTAGTTTTTGAGCGTGGAGCAAAAATCCAAAGTGATTTTTGTCCCACGCTCTTTTTTTCATATAATACATAGAAAAAAGAAAGTTGATTGATAGGTCCATGTGACACAAAGCATTCAATGACAGGTTCAACTTTTGTCTGTTCCATAAATATTTGTCTAAACAGTTGAATTAATAGTACAATAGTCTAGTAAGATAGATCATTGAACGGGGTGAATAGGCGTGAAAAAGGGAATGCTAGCGTTTTTTGTCGGGCTAGCGGTTTTATCATTAACTGCTTGTCGGGAACCAAAAGAAAAGAAAGTAACCGCTTCAACGGAGGCATCCTCTAAAGTTGAAGAGACGAATGAAAAAACCAGTGAAACAATTGATAAGACAAACGAACAAGCGAGTAGCAGTATCGAGTCTAACGAATCAGTGAAAAGTGAAGAGTCTGCAGCTGATGAAAACAACAGTCAGCTAACCACAGCTGATTTAGATACTACAGCGATTGATGCTGGCGATTTTACTACTTTAGTTGGAACATGGAAAAATGGTAAAGGAGAGAGTTTGACCATTCATCCTGATGGTAGTACAAATACCGGAGGAATGATTACGAAGGATTTACCTACTGATGAGTCGCGACCAATTACAAGCTTAAGTATTAGGTGGGGGCCTACTGGTGCTGCGTTATTATTATATAAAATTGGTGTTGAAAATCCTAACGGCGACCAATCGGATAAGACGAAACCACGATTGTTAATTACTCAAGATAGTGGAAATTATCCTGCGGAAGAGTATTACTATCGTTCTTCTGAAGAGGAAAATCAAGACCAAAATGAAGAGGCAAAAATCATCGATACACAAGAAAAAGCAGAGACATATATTAGAAAGACACTGACTGATGCAGAAAATAATGATACGAACCTTGGATTTTTGGGTATGAATGGAAATGACTTCTTTTTTAGAGCCCAATCGAAACAGATGGTTGCAAATGGAGGGACAGGAACTGTCGGTTTTTACAGAGTATCACCACAAGGAGCAGTCAGAATAACGGATGCACGAGGCAACTAAAGATAGTCTCGTGGCAATCTATTTAATTCCTATAAAAGTAGCAAAATAAGAATGAAATGATCACAAAATCTTCACATTTAGTTTGTAAGATATAAGCATATCAACAAACAACCTTAACAACACAAAACACTTTTTCATTTTTAACTCCTTTCCCGTCCTTACCCAAAGGGCGGGTCTTTTTTTGTGTAAAACTATTCGCTCAAGATACCAAAAAACCAGCTTGTAGTAAGCTGGCTTTTAACTCTTTACATGTTGGCGCTTGTAGACACGAGATAATAATTAAGGTGTTGGAACAGTTGGTGAATAGTTCGTTTTTCGACCATAAAGTTCTTGTGTCGCCGCCGAGATATACGCAGATGAATCTTTTCCTGGGAGGTTATACATTAGATAGATACCATATTGCTCCGCTTTTGTACGTTTAGCATATTGCGCAGCTAGATTTTGATTGACACCAACTTCAACGGCAGAAGCACCTAAACGAGAAGCAGGCATCCCCGTAATTTGTGGCGGATTCCAGGTACTATAATAAGGGTTCCAAGCATAATCAATTAAAGAACTCATTTGAGGATTAGCTGAAGAGTTCGCAGCCGCTGGTCCAATATTATAAAAAGTAATTAATTTATCATTACCTAAGCGATTTCTTAAGGCTTGAAGTAACCAAATGAACGAAGAATTATTTGGTTGAGGCGTCCCATTTTTTCCGTATTCAGCATACTCATCATCAAAATCAATACCATCTAAATGATACGTATTAACGACTTGTTCTAATTGAGCTGCAAAGGCATCCGCACTTTCGTAAGTTGGGAAGTTAGCAAAGCCAGCACCTTCATGGTTGCCTAAAATAGACAATAGGACTTTAGTGCCGCGTGCTTGAACTGGACGAATTTGTGTTTCAGCTTCGTTTAAAGTTTGTTGGACCCGTTCATTTAGATATAAGTAAGGTTTTTTATTGACCGTGTCATAATTAATATTGGCTGCAAAAATAATCCCCATATCAAAAGCAGGTTGATTGGTTCCAGCTAAAGTATATTTTCCCACATTGTTAAAATCGTGGTTATTTACTTCTACATACATGACTGTTTTAGGTGTAACAGTTGATGCTGCTTGTACTTCAAATGCAGGTAGTGCAAACAGTAAACCACCGACTAAAAGGATCAAACTTAAAAAAGTTGAAATAATCCCTGTTTTCTTGTTAAAAAAATGAGTGCTCAATTGATGCCCCATAACTTTCTCCTCCTATAAAATAAATATTATTTGTAAGCGCTAACAAAGATATGTTATCATTTTTATAATTTAAACACAAGAAGAAGAGAACAAAAGTGAGCAAATCCACAGAATATAAAAGCGTCCTTCGCAAAATGGTCTTGCGAAGGACGCTCTTTTACCAATCAAAGAGTAAGGCATAGCCTAAAGAAAGCAGCTCTCGACCAAAATTTTTGATATCTTTTGGAAAAGAAGAAGCCGCAGTGATGCCTGAAACATTTGAGATGCCTGCTCGCTTGGCTAAAAGTTGCGAGCGGTACATGTGAAAGTCACTAGTAACAATCACTAGCCGTTTAAAAGAAAGGAGTTTTTGTGAATTGACAATATTTTCTTTGGTGCGTGTGGCACGATTTTCTAAGAGAATCTGTTTTTCTGGAACACCTTTATTTAGCAAGTATTGTTTCATAACCGCGGCTTCCGTAGCCGGCTCATCTGCTCCTTGCCCTCCGCTAACAATAACGGGTGTCTCGGGGTGTTGTTTAATATAGGGGATAGCCACATCTAACCGAGCTTGCAAAACACGGCTGGGCAGTGCGGTTTCTTTAGACGTCCCTAAAACACGGGCCCCTAAAATTAAAATAGCATCTGGTTTATCGGTGGGTTGCGTATTTTTGCCAGTAAAAATAAGTAGACCTAAAATCAAAAGAATACAAAAGCCAAAACTGACAATGGATAAACTTGTTATTTTTAACCAATGCATGAAACATCCCTCCTTGTAATGTTAGTGTATACGAAGTACCATAGAAAAAGCGATAGAAAACAAAAGACTTATAAAAAAATCTATGTTTTAATAGAAACTTTTGAAGAGAGGGAGCGAATGCATGCGTACAGAAGAAGAAATGTTTCAACTTATTATGGATGTAGCAAAACAAGAAGAACACATTCGAGCTGTGGGAATGGTGGGGTCTCGCACGAATGTGAAAGCGCCAAAAGATAGTTTTCAAGATTTCGACATTGTTTATATTGTAGAACCATGTGCTGAGTTTTTTGAAACAGCAACGTGGATAGCAAAATTTGGACAACCATTAATTATGCAACGTCCCAAGGAAATGACCTTATTTCCCACAGAACCGAAGACGCGGGAAACATTTTTAATGTTATTTGAAGATGGTCAACGTATCGATTTAACGTTGTGTCCTCTCGCAGAAAAAGACAATTGGCATGAAGGCGATTCTTTAGCAATTATCTTGTTAGACAAAGATGAAAATTTGCCGCCTTTACCTGTAGCATCTGATAAAAATTATACAGTAACAGTTCCGAATCAGCAGCAGTTTAACGATTGTTGCAATGAATTTTGGTGGGTTAGTACGTATGTAGTTAAGGGGCTTTGTCGGAATGAACTATTTTACGCTGTCACACATCTCTATGAATATTGTCAGCAGGAACTGTTGCGCTTGCTTTCTTGGCAAGCGGCTTGGCAGGAACCGGAGCCAATTTCTGTTGGGAAACAATTTAAGTATCTGAAAAATTATGTCACTCCTGACACGATGGATCAATTAGCATCGTTGCTGGATTTTTCTAGTAAAGAAGCTTGTTGGAACAGCTTAATAAAGACACAAGCCTTTTTTGACGTCGTCGCTCAGGATTTTGCTAAAATGGCCCAGTTTACGTATCATTTACAAGAAGCAAAAAAAGTCACAGAGTATACAAATTCTTTAAGATTAAAGGATTTACAAGGAAAATAAGCTGAAAACAACGTAAAAATAGTGTATAATTGAAAAAATTAATCTGCGAGAGAAAGGGACCCTTTTTTGATTGTAGATCACCGCAGTTGTTTGTTGCCTAGACTCTAAGAAATAAAGCTAAAATTATTGATATAAAGGATGAACAAATGAAAAAAGAAGAAATGCAAATGCGTAATACACGTCGTCAAAAATCAGGAAAAAATAATAAAAAGAAAGTAATTATTACTTCTTTGGTTGGACTGGCTCTGGTTGCTGGGGGCAGCTATGTTTATTTTCAAAGTCACTTTTTACCAACCACAAAAGTAAATGGAGTTTCTGTAGGCTGGTTAAATGTAAATGCCGCAGAAGAAAAATTAGCGCAAGTGAATCAAACCGAAGAAGTTGTGGTTCAAACGGGGACAAAAGAAGAAAAAATTCAACTTCCTAAAAAATACCAATTGGATCAAAAATTTTTAAAAGACCATTTACACAGTAGCAAGGTGAAGCTACCG
The DNA here is from genome assembly GCF_050534975.1 of Enterococcus sp. DIV2384. NCBI lineage: Bacteria > Bacillati > Bacillota > Bacilli > Lactobacillales > Enterococcaceae > Enterococcus > Enterococcus sp. DIV2384. The sequence goes on along the minus strand of NZ_CP172905.1, from coordinate 2,301,103 downwards.
TTAAACGAGGCATTCAAAAAAGAACTAGAAGCTAAATTAGCGACTTTAAGTTTTCCAGAGGGGAAACCAAGCAAAAATGCGAGTATCCGTCGAGGCAATGGCACTTTTGAAATTGTTCCTGAAGAACAAGGCACAGTAGTGGACACACAGCGCTTAAATCAGCAGATTATTGCGGATGTTGAAGCGGGAAAAGGCAACTATCAATATAATGCCAAAGATTTTTATAAAGCCCCTGAAATTACAAAAGAGGATCAAACGTTAAAGGCAACATTGACAACGCTCAATAACAAGTTAAATAAAACAATTACAGTTGATATTAATGGTGAAAAAGTAGCCTTTGATAAAACACAAATTCAAAACGTGCTGAATGATGATGGTACAATCAACAAAGAAAAACTAACTACTTGGGTGACACAATTAGAAACAACATATGGTTCTGCTAATCAACCAGTTTTATTTACAGATGTTCACGGCACGACACGTCGTTTTAAAAACAACGGAAGTTATGGCTGGTCGATTGATGGGGCCAAAACACAAGAACTACTAGTAAACGCGCTGAATAGCCAAGAACAAACGAATGCAATCACTGCTCCGTTGGTTGGCGATACCAAAGAAAATAGTAAAATAGCCAATAATTATATTGAAATTGATTTAAAAGATCAAAAAATGTATTGTTTCATTGATGGCAAAAAAATAGTCACCACAGATGTCATTACTGGCAGATATAACAAAGGAACCGCAACAGTACCAGGATTCCATACAATTTTATATCGGACAACCGATGTGAATTTAGAAGGTCAAATGCTTGATGGTTCTCGATACAGTGTGCCAGTAAAATATTGGATGCCGTTATTAAGTCAAGGGGGCGTTGTCACACAAATCGGGATTCATGACTCCGACCATAAATTGGATAAGTATGGCGATAAAGAAGCCTTTAAAACCGATGCTGGTAGTAATGGCTGTATCAATACGCCAGGAACAGAAGTTTCAAAAATCTTTGATGTATCCTATGACGGAATGCCGGTAATTATTTACGGACATATCTATGATGATGCACCAGGTGAATTTGATAAACCTGTAGATTACGGCGAAGAAGTATAAAAAGAGATATTAGGCAAGACCGCACTTTGGTCCAACTATGTATCTGAAAAATAAAAATTGGAGACGTCAACCGTAACGACTGACGTCTCCAATTTTTTATTGACAAGCGTCATAACCCGCTCTATGATACAAACAGAACAAGCAATTTAAATTGGGGGAACGAAGATGCCATTTGTACATGTAGAATTAATTGAAGGCCGCACAGAAGAACAGTTAACTAATATGGTCAAAGATATTACAGAAGCTGTGTCAAAAAACGCTGGTGCACCAAAAGAGAATATCCATGTGATTGTCAATGAATTGAAAAAAGACCGCTATGCACAAGGCGGCGAATGGAAAAAATAAGTTTTCAGAGAATTTCTGTTGAATCACTTGCTTTTTCTGAAAATAAGTGGTTAAATAAGTGCATAAATGATTGATGAGAAAGACAACTGAACTTGCCCGCGATCTATTAGAGAGGAAAATCTTGGCTGAAAATTTTCCAGATTGGCACAAGGGATGACCACTTTCGAAACCTTTGTTGAAACAAAGGCGGTCGCACCGTTAACACGCTAGAGGAACACAGATTATTTGTGTTCAAAATTAGGTGGAACCACGATATTTTCGTCCTAGTATTCGTTAGAATACTAGGACTTTTTGTTTTTTAACAAGGGGAACAGGTGGCTGTTTCGTTTCATTGTGAAAAACAGGAACACAATGAAACGCTTCAAATCAAAAAAATTAAAAGGAGAGAATTTTATTATGTCTATTCACATTACTTTTCCAGATGGCGCTGTCAAACCGTTTGATTCTGGGGTTACAACATTTGATGTTGCTAAAAGTATTAGCAACAGTTTAGCCAAAAAAGCTTTAGCTGGTAAATTCAATGGTGTTTTAATCGATTTAGATCGTCCTATCGTAGAAGATGGTTCGCTTGAAATCGTGACGCCTGATCATGAAGATGCTTTAGGAATTTTACGTCATTCGTCAGCTCATTTAATGGCTAATGCCTTACGTCGTCTTTTCCCTAACATTAAATTTGGCGTAGGTCCTGCGATTGATTCTGGGTTCTACTATGATACAGATAATGGGGAATCCCCTGTGACAGCGGAAGATTTACCTGCAATTGAAGCCGAAATGATGAAAATTGTGAAGGAAAATAACCCAATCGTTCGTAAAGAAATCTCACGTGCAGAAGCGTTAGAATTATTTGCTGATGATCCTTACAAAGTTGAATTAATTACAGATTTACCAGAAGATGAAATCATCACTGTCTATGATCAAGGCGATTTTGTTGATTTATGTCGTGGTGTTCACGTCCCTTCAACAGGACGGATTCAAGTCTTTAAATTACTTTCAGTAGCTGGTGCTTATTGGCGCGGAAACTCTGACAATCACATGATGCAACGGATTTACGGCACTGCCTTTTTCGATAAAAAAGATTTAAAAGAGTTTATCAAAATGCGCGAGGAAGCCAAAGAACGTGACCACCGTAAATTAGGAAAAGAATTAGATTTATTTATGGTTTCACAAGAAGTTGGTTCAGGGTTACCTTTCTGGTTACCAAAAGGCGCAACCATTCGTCGTACAATTGAACGTTATATTGTGGACAAAGAAATTAGCTTAGGTTACCAACATGTGTATACACCAATTATGGCAGATGTGGAATTATACAAAACATCTGGTCACTGGGATCATTACCATGAAGATATGTTCCCACCAATGGATATGGGCGATGGCGAAATGCTGGTATTACGTCCAATGAACTGTCCACACCATATGATGGTTTATAAAAATGACATTCATAGTTACCGCGAATTACCAATTCGAATCGCTGAATTAGGGATGATGCACCGCTATGAAAAATCTGGCGCATTATCAGGGTTACAACGTGTTCGTGAAATGACTTTAAACGATGGCCATACTTTTGTTCGTCCTGACCAAATTAAAGACGAATTTAAACGTACTTTGGAGTTAATGGTGGCAGTCTATGCTGACTTTAACATTACGGATTATCGTTTCCGCTTAAGCTATCGTGATCCAAATAATACAGACAAATATTTTGATGATGATGCGATGTGGGAAAAAGCGCAAGCGATGTTAAAAGCTGCCATGGATGAATTAGAATTAGATTACTTTGAAGCAGAAGGCGAAGCTGCCTTTTACGGTCCGAAGTTAGATGTTCAAGTAAAAACAGCTTTAGGAATGGAAGAAACATTATCAACCATCCAATTAGACTTCTTATTACCAGAACGTTTTGACTTAACTTATGTTGGCGAAGATGGTGAAAATACACATCGCCCAGTTGTTATCCACCGTGGTATTGTCTCAACAATGGAACGATTTGTGGCTTACTTAACAGAAGTTTACAAAGGCGCTTTCCCTACTTGGTTAGCACCAATTCAAGCAACTATTATCCCAGTTTCTGTAGAAGCGCATTCTGAGTATGCTTATGAAATCAAAGAACGTTTACAAGCACAAGGCTTACGTGTTGAAGTCGATGATCGTAACGAAAAAATGGGCTACAAAATTCGGGCCTCTCAAACACAAAAAGTACCTTATCAATTAGTGGTCGGGGACAAAGAAATGGAAGACGCAACGGTGAACGTCCGTCGTTATGGAAGCAAAGAAACGTCTGTCGAAGATTTATCAATTTTCATTGACAGCATGGCTGCTGAAGTTCACAATTACAGCCGTTAAAAAAAGAGAAAAAGTCAAAAGGACTTCTGAATTCAGAAGTCCTTTTGACTTTTTTCAACAACAAAATAATTAAATATTTCCTTAGAGCTAGGAATAATCCTGATTTTTTGACTAATTTTTGTTACAATGAGAATGCGAAACTTTTTAGTGAAGGGACTAGAGGTATGAAGAAAAACTCATTTATAGATAAAATAAAAAAAACAGATGCCGCAGCAAAGAGTCAACGAGGTAGAAAGCCACATATTCCTTTTCGATTGAACTTATTATTTTTTGTGATATTCACTTTATTTGTTTCATTAATTGTCCGGTTAGGGTATTTACAGATTGTTGAAGGAGAAGAGTTTAACAAAAAAATTACTGCCAATTCTTCACTACAAATCACGACACCATCCCCTCGAGGACAAATTTATGATTCACAAGGAAAAGTCTTGGTTTCTAACAAAGCCAATTTAGCAATCACTTACACACGAGGAAAAAATATTGAAGGAAAAGATATTTTACCGATTGCGAATAAAGTTAATGAACTTATTAACGTTCCAGTTGATCCAAACTTAACGGATCGTGACAAAAAAGATTATTGGTTAGCGAATCCTGAAAATTTAAAAGCAGCCCAAGCCCGTTTAACCGATCAAGATAAAGAAGATGAAAAAGGCAACAAAATTACGGACGAAGGCACATTATATGCCAAAGCAGTTGAAAAAGTCACCCCTGAAGAAATTGCGTTTGATGACCGAACCTTACAAGCAGTAACGATTTTTAAACGAATGAATGCAGCGTCACAAATGAACACGGTCTTCATCAAGAATGAAGGGGTAACAGAAGGTGAAATTGCGACAATTGGTGAACACACAGCGGAAATATCTGGTGTTTCAACAGGGACTGATTGGACGCGTGATTATTCTCAAAGTGGTGCATTACGTAGCCTGTTGGGCACCGTTTCAACTGAAAAACAAGGATTGCCAGCCGAAGAAGTCGATGAATATTTGAAAAAAGGCTATGCACGAAATGACCGTGTTGGAACTAGCTATTTAGAAAAACAATATGAAGACGTTCTACAAGGTAAAAAAGCAAAATCAGAAGTCGTTTTAGACAATAACGGAAAGATTGTTTCACAAACCCCAATTTCCAAAGGGGAAAAAGGCTCCAACTTAAAATTAACGATTGATTCAAATTTCCAAAACAAAGTTGATGAAATTTTACAACGAAACTATTCACAAATAGTCAAAACCATTGGACCATACTCAGAAAATGCATATGTCGTTGCTATGAACCCTCAAACAGGTGCTATTTTAGCGATGTCCGGATTTCATCATGATTTAGCAACTGGGGAAGTCACACCTAATCCTTTAGCACCTATTTTGAATTCTGAAGTTCCTGGATCAGTTGTGAAAGCAGGTACTTTAACAGCTGGTTATGAAACAGGCGTCATTAAAGGCAATGACGTTTTAACAGATGAAGCTATTTTACTAGCAGGTAGTAATCCAAAAGCTTCTTGGTGGAATGCTTCTGGCGGAACAACCATGCAATTAACTGCGGAGCAAGCGTTAGAATATTCTTCGAATGCCTATATGATGAAATTAGTCTTTAAAATGATGGGTGTGAATTATTATCCCAATATGATTTTCCCTTATGAAGTAGGAGATGACACTGTCTTTAAAGAATTAAGAAAAGCTTTTGCAGAATATGGTATGGGAACGAAAACTGGAATTGATATACCAGGAGAAACAACAGGAATTCAAAACAAGGACTTTAAGGATTCGTCTTCTGCGCCACAAGGCGGTAATCTTCTTGACCTATCTTTTGGACAATATGATACCTATAGCGCGTTACAATTAGCACAGTACGTTTCCACTGTCGCAAATAATGGTATCCGCGTGCAACCCCATGTGGTAGAAGGAATCTATGGCAATGATGAAAATGGAGCTTTAGGAAAAATTTTAAAAGAAATTGAACCAAAAGTTTTGAATAAGGTGAATATTTCTGAAGACCAGATAGGAATTCTTCAACAAGGTTTCTATAATGTAGTAAATGGAACTAGTCCTTTTACAACTGCACGTGGTTTAAAATCAGACAAGTTTTCGATTGCTGCTAAAACAGGGACCGCCGAAACGCAAGCAACAGATGCTAATGGAGTAAACCATACAACGGTTAATAGTAACTTGGTGGCTTATGCGCCGTACGAAAATCCTGAAATTGCAATTAGCGTTGTTTTACCACACTTAAATGATGAATCTTCCAAACCAAATCAAACGATTGCCAAAGAAGTTTTAGAAGCGTATATGGAAATGTACAAAAAATAAAATTTGTAAAGTAGAACTACTTTACAAATTTGCCCAAAAGGGTAGTCAAATGACAAAAAAAATGGTATGATATTCAAGTCTAAGAAATCTCTTGGAAAGATCAATTATTAGTAGGAGGGGAAAACATGCGCGTAAACATCACTTTAGAGTGTACTTCTTGTAAAGAACGTAACTACTTAACAAATAAAAATAAACGTAACAATCCTGATCGTTTAGAAAAACAAAAATATTGCCCACGTGAAAGAAAAGTTACTTTACACCGTGAAACTAAATAATTTAGTTAGATAGAGCCTAGAATCCTTGTTGTGTAAGGGTCTAGGCTTTTTATCTATTGATTCATTACATGTTCATTTGTAGATGGAATGTAGAGGGAGGATTACCCAAGTTTGGCTGAAGGGGACGGTCTCGAAAACCGTTAGGCGAGTAACATCGTGCAAGGGTTCGAATCCCTTATCCTCCGTACCGAGAAGCAGTTGAGTTATTAGTTGCAAATAAAACGACAGAGACGTACACTTAAAGTAGAAAAATACTTAAGAAGAGGTGTCTATTATGTCAAACTATGAAGAAAAAGAAGCGCAAGCATTAGCAAAAATTGCAGACATTTTGAATAAATTGGATGCAAGTTTAGAAGAGTTGGACTCGCTAGATGAGGATACAAAAAAACATAGTATGAAGAAATGGATTGTTGAAAAAAAAGCCATTCATGAGATTAAAAAAATTGCACACGAAGCTGGTAAGTATGACAAGTATGATGAAAAAGAATTAGAAAAAGAAATGGATCTGTTGGAAAAGTTTATGTAAAAAAGCGCTAGCTTTTGTTCAACAGTTATTTAATTTTGAGTCTAGAATTAATCATTTTGATTTTTTCTAGGCTTATTTTTTATGAAGTAAGCAAATCGTATCGGGAGAGGTATTGAATTAAGAAATAAAGCATGTATTGATTCAGAAAAAAAGTTGTAGTAAAATGTTCGTCACAACTACTTTTCTTATGATTTCATAGAAGGAAAAGTTGGAATAATGAATTGAGAAGAGTCGATTTTTAGGAGATGATTTTAGGTGACTTTTTATCAATTAATGCAGTTAGATCCATTTATTTTAAAACAAAAAATTCATCAAGCGGACACTAAAAAACAGCGGAGATATTTTTGGCGCGCCTTGTTAATAAGAGATATTTTATTAGTTTCGTTTGCGATTTTATGGGTGTCGACAATTACTTTTTTCTTTGGAAAAGCTGTAGCGCCTTTTTCAATTGTATTATTTTGTTTGCTGTTGAGTATCCGTTTCGTCTCATATGGCTACAGGGAAAAACAGGCCTTGCTTAGTTTAGGAATCGTGTTAACAATTCTAGGTGTTAGTCCATTAATTTCACTGATTTCTGTATCATTTTTACAATTGGGCCTTCATTTTATCTGCTTGCTGGCATTGTTTTTCTTAACTGGTAGAAACCCTAAAATGGGTAATCCTGGCTTGTATACGTTCTCCTACTTATATTTAGTTGGCACGGTTCACTATCAATCGTTTCAGCAATTAGAACAAACTTTCTTTGTATTAGTGTTTGCTTATCTACTTTTAGCTTTTGTTTATCATGTGAAACATAAAAAGTTGGATCAAGAGATTACTTTTATACAGATGGTTACAGAAAATGGTTTTTTTAATCAAAGAAATATTTGGTTTGGTTATTACGCTTTAGGCATTAGCTTATTACTTTTTATAGGAACGCACCTTCAGATTGACCGCTTTATGTGGGCAACATTTGCTAGTTCATCATTATTTTCTGGGTATGATACGTTTAAATTGTCTGAACGAGCCAAAGAACGAATAATAGGGGTCGTTATTGGTTCTCTAGTATCGGCTATCTTGTTATTTTATATACCAACGAACCTACTTGGTATTTTAGGAGGACTTTGTTTAGGCTTATGCACATCTTATAAAAGTAAAACGATTTTTAATTGTGTTGGTGCTATCATGGCAGCTTCTATGATATTTGGGCTAGAAACAAGTCTTTACTTAAGAATTTTGTTAAATATGTTGGGGCTAGCTTACGGTTTGCTTTATCATTTTGTCTTTGTAAAAACTATGTCCTATTGCAATCGCAAAGAGTGGCTGAAATTGTCTGAATAAAAGGAGCCTAACATTCTTTCTTGAAAGAATGTTAGGCTCCTTAGACATTTTTGTTTATATTCCATATTATCAAATTATATGCATGCTGTTAATCAATGCCCAACTGCTATATCAAATGTCGCAATTTTTGCTGAGTCAGTCGGTACAAGGTCTAGTTCCACTTCGTCAAACTGATTGCCATCAACTGGTATCCCAAAGTAAATGGTAGATGGTCCAGTTCTACTTTTATAGACTATTATCTATTAGTATACCTAAATTTCTATTTAATTCGTAATGACTGACCAGGATAAAAAACAGAAGTTTCAATGCCTGGATTTAACGCTAATAATTCTTCTAAGGTTAAACCATTTCTTTCGGCTAACTGTCGCCCACCTTCACCACTTCGTACCGTATCGTATATAGGTTGGTCTGATTTAGAATTTTGTATTTGTTCACGAGAATCAGAGTTTTGTGGTGGTTGCTGTTCAGATTGTTCAAAAATTTGTTGAGTTTGATTATTTCTTTCAATTAATTGTTCCAACGTAATATTACCTAGATAAGTGTATATTTGTCCATTAACAGTTAAAGTACCATCATTATTTTTCGTTACTGTTCGGGGCGTATTATTCAAAAGAAACGTCATTATTTGATTACCATTCTCATCCACAGAAAAACTTACATTTTGAAGAGGAACATTCGATTGAGTTATGCTAGTGAGTGTTCCGTCAGCATTTATAAAAAATAAGTTATCACTTTGAGGAATACCCCACCCGCCTATAAAATCAGCTAAGCTAACTTGTGGTAGCGGTTCTTTAGTAGTAGATGAAGAGGTAGATTGGTTTGTTTCAGATGAGACGTTTTGATAATTAGAGCTGGTTTCTTCCGTTTTATCTTTTTGAGTGGAAGAATCAATACTTTTCTTTGTGTAAGGTTTCAAAACTAGTTTTGTTTGGTTATCAGAATTGTTTGTCTTAGTAGGAGTGAAAAGTAGATTTTGCTTTTCTTTTTTTATCTTGTAAGCTACTTCTTTTCCTTCATTTTCCCAACGAATTTGATTGTTTTTTAGATGGTATTTGACTTTGTATTCTATTTTATTTGCAATTTGTTTACCTAATTCTTCGCCTGCTTTTTCCAACTCATTTTTTGCAGTTGATGTGTGTTCATCTGTATTGATTTTGAAAGTAGCGGTATCTTCGCTGAATGATACAATCATTACTACTTCATCAACGTTGGAGTTTACGGCCCACTCGTTTGCCATTAGCTCTTTTGTGGTCACTTTATTTCTGCAGGAAGTAAGGGTCAGTAAGGATAAAAAAACAATCAACCCCAGCAAACTTTTTTTCATTTTTAACTCAATCCTCTTTTCTATTTTACTATTTTTTTGTATCTTCGAATCTCTCTCAACCCCAGCCAACCACTCGCTGATAACAAGTACCAAAACGGCATAAACTGGATTAGATAGCGAGAGCGGCTGCCTTCAAAGAGCAATAAATACAGAATAGCTCCAATGAAAGCTAATTTTAAAATCGCGTAGTTATTTTTTGAATCTTTTAGAGGGATACTGAACAATAGACCTAGTAATGTGAGTAAATAGAAAAAATGCATATAAATTCGTAGATAGTTACTTTTGGGATTTTGTGGATAATACAGTGACCGCAAGTGTTCTTGCCAACGATTTTTAGAAGGTGTTTCTGGAATTAAATCACCGCCATCCCAACCCCAGTCAAAATCACCATTGGCAGTATTATGACGATTTTTTTGAGCCAGAAAACGGAGATAACCGAAGAATCCTTTATTTTTTAAACGGTCTTGAATCATTTTTATGGTATAAGCTTTTTTGGCTTCTTGTGTAGGCAACTGATTTACTGCTTGTGTATCTGCATCATTGTAACCGCCAGTTCCCGTCAAACCCATCATTACAAAAAGTGTCCAAGGCTTGGCTTGTTCTTTATCGATTTCCGTAATCGTTTGTTTTTCCACAAAAAATTGAAAACTATAATATGCGCTGACGAAACCAGTCAGTAAAAAGAGGGCAACCACGGTTAATTTTACGATAGACTGTTTGTTCCGATTTACTAAAAGAAGTTGCAGCACTTTGATACAACTAAATGCAATAAAAAAGATAATAGACGAAGGTTTCATTAAAAAACACCAAGCTAAGCCAATTCCAATAAACAGTAATAAACAATATTTTACGAAGGGATGGGAAACTTGCTCAAAAAGGCTATATGCAAAAAAGACTAGGTTGATGAACAATAAGACGGCCGTATCTGTATAAGGCGTGAGTAACCATGGAGACAATCCGAAAGAAAGAAAAAATAAACTGTAAGCAACGAAGGCCGTTAATGGATTAAAGACACGTTTAGAGGCATGATAAAAGAGAAATAAACTGCTATTAATAAACAAGCAATTAACCACTTGCCAACTAAACCAAGTATTGCTCCAGCTCACTGTTACATCAATGAAACGCAAAAATTTATTCAGGTAATACATCATGAAAAAGAAAAATTCGTTATTGGGGTTTAAAGAAAGTACGATTTTTGAATAATCCTTATTTTCAGTGGTAATACTATGAAAGTTGTCAAAAACATCCCAGCCAATCGGCACAGTAATCTGCGTCAGGAGTAAAAGTTGCAGTAAAAATAAACTGACCAAACTACCAATAATAACCACACGATCATGGGTTTTTATTAAGTGCCAGAGCGCTTGAATCTTAGTGTAAAGAAATTTTTTGTTTTTATAAATAATCAACAATAGAATAATTAATAGAGGAAGTAAAACAAGCAAGTGCTTAGGCTTTTCCCAAAGAATTTTTACCAGAGAATAGGGAGAGTTAATTGCGCCGTAAAAGACAAATAAAATAAAAAAAGTAAAAATATAATTTTCTAGATTCAGAATCCGTTTAAAAGTAGACATATTTTCTCCTTCCATTTTTTTAGCTAGACTAGTTCTTATTTTATCATAAAGATTTTAAAATAAGAAAAAAGCCCTTCTTTTAAAAGAAAGGCTTAAAACTTTTCCTTACTTCACTTCTTTGTAACGGAAGAAGAAGCGTAAGACGCTATTTTGGCTAGTTGTTGTTAGTTTATCTGTCGGTAAGACTGTTAGTAAGAAGAAAAACAGACTAATCACAAGAGTGAAAAATAAGAAGACGGGACTGCCACCTGTTATCACAGTATCTGTTTGAACGTCATATTTAAAAGTTGACATAACAGAGAAAACTTGTGTATAGCTACAGGCAATAGAAAGTAGATATAAAACAAGCACGCCCCAACCTGTCATCCCAGCATCACGATAACGACGTACACACATTGCCCACGTTGGTAATAATAAAGCTAACCATAAAACAAGTGCAAAAAGCATCAACGGTAATAAGTTTCCAAAATCATAGGTTTCAAAATATTCAGCTGCTAAAATTGCTGACACGGCTTTGCCGACAATGGCAATATAAAAAATAAGTGCTAAAATGCTTAATACCAATGTCATCCACCAATAACCAGCACGTGTGGTCCGACCTTTAAAATCAACATATCCACGAAAATAATCTTTAAAAGCTTGTCCAAATGTTACTTTACCTTTTTCCTCAATTTTAACCATAAAAACACCCCTTTGTATTTAATAAAATGATTATAACGGAAAGTAATAAAATAGGAAAATGCGAATTCGCATATTTTGTGGTTTTTTTGATAAATCATATAAAGAGCAGGTTTTATCAAAAAACGGTAAAATAAGAGAAGATATTTTATAATGGAGGAATCATGAATGAAAATCAGTATTAGACATCGCTACATAGCAAAAATTCCAGCATTAGAAGTGACAACAGAAGAGCAAAAAAACGAAGCATTACCTTTAATTGTTTACTATCATGGTTGGCAATCAGCTAAAGAATTATCTTTAACACAAGCAAGAAAATTAGCACACGAGGGGTTTCGGGTCATTTTACCAGATGCCATGAACCATGGAGAAAGAAAAACAGGACCTATTTCCACGATTCCATCGATTACATTTTGGAGTAGCATTCAATATAATTTGATTGAATTTCCAGTAATTATCCATCATTTTCATAAATTAGGGTTGATTAAAGAAAATTGGATTGGCGTGGGTGGTGTATCCATGGGCGGTATTACTACCAGCGCTCTTATGACCCAACATCCTGAGATTCAAGCTGCCGCTTGCTTAATGGGAACACCCTATCCGGCGCGCTATATTCAGCGAGTGATTCAACGGGCGAAAGAATTTGCTATTTTTGTACCTAAAGACTTGCCACTGTTGCTAAGTTGGGTACATCAATACGATTTATCACAAACGCCAGAAAGACTACAAGAACGACCGATGCTGTTTTGGCATGGAACGGAAGATGAAAAAATTCCCTATGAAGACATGGCTGATTTTGAACAATTAGTGTCTGGGAAAACGTATGCGAGAAATACGCAATTTATAACGGAAATCGGTGAGCGGCATTTAGTGAAAGGAGAAACAATGGATTTGGTTGTTGACTTTTTTAAAGAAGCGTCAAAAACGTTAGAAAAATAACGGGATTTTTCAAAGAGAAAAGGGGAATCAGCTTGTTTTTTAAGAACACTTTCTATAAACTTAACAGAAAAGGGGTTGAAGGTGTACATGGAGAAAAATAAGTTGAGAAAAGTGGGCTTAACTGCCCTGGAATGGCTAAAACAACATCCAGAAATTAAACAACATAAAGAATCAAGTCTCTATGAACAGTTGTTTGCTAGTCAGCAATGGCAACAAGCACAAACAATCGGAATGATTCGGTCGTTACCGCTAGAATTATCAACACAGCCAATTTTCGAACGGGCCATGCAAGAGGGCAAGCAAGTGGCGGTGCCGCGAACATTTAAAGGAGGCAAAATGCACTTTTATCAAGTCTTTCCAGAGACGGTTTATGACACCAGTGCATTTGGCGTGGAAGAACCTCCGTTAACAGCGGCAGAAATAACAGCTACAGCGATTGATTTATTGATTGTGCCAGGGATTGTTTTCAATCGTGCTGGCTATCGAATAGGCTTCGGCGGTGGTTTTTATGATCGTTATTTGGAACATTTTTCGGGCCATTCATGTAGTTTAGTTTTTAGTGAACAACTCCATGAGCAATGGCAACCAGAAGCGTTTGATCAGCCAATCGAACAATTATTTATACAATAGGAGGAATGGAATGAATTATCAAACAGAAATGAAATTGAAACGGCTAAAAAATCAGCCGTTCATTACGTATGCCCTTTTAGGTATTTCAATCATTGTTTTCCTTGGATTGGAATTAACTGGAGGATCAGAAAATATTTTAAACTTAGTTAATTGGGGAGCAATGGTTCGTCCACTGGTAGCTCAAAATCATGAATACTGGCGGTTTATCACGCCAATGTTTCTTCACATTGGGTTTATGCATATTATTTTGAATATGGTTACTCTTTATTATATCGGCGCACAGGTTGAGGCAATTTATGGGCATTGGCGCTATTTGGGAATTTATTTATTGAGTGGGATTGCTGGAAATATCGCCAGTTTTGCCTTTGGGACACCCAACAGTGTCTCAGCGGGTGCTAGTACAGCGCTTTTTGGTTTGTTTGGCGCATTTGTTATTTTAGGACGCCATTTTAGAGACAATCCAGCGATTATGTATATGGTGCAACGCTATTCAATGTTTATTGTGATTAATTTGTTATTTAACTTGTTTAGTAGCTCTGTAGATATGATGGGTCATGTTGGCGGTCTAATTGGTGGACTATTAGTCGCGACGGCTTTTGCTGTTCCAAATCGTGAAGAAGCATTTAATAAGCACGAGCGAATTATGGCCACGTTAATTTTTATTTTTCTTGTCGTAATTTGTCTGTTATTGGGTTTTAAAAAATACGGTTTACCTGTATAATAAGGAAGTGTTTTCGTATGGAAACGTTATATGATGTACAACAACTTTTTAAACAGTTTGGGATGTATATTTATGTCGGTGCACGGATTTATGATATTGAGTTAATGATGATTGAATTAAAAAAATTGTATGAAGGTCAATTGGTAGACCGAGATACGTATTTACAGGCCCGGCATATTTTGCAAAGAGAGCATCGAATAGAAGAATCTAGAGGGAAGCAGAAAGGAATCGACTAAATGGATAAGAAGATTATTGGGATTGATTTAGGTGGAACGACCATCAAATTTGCTATTTTAACAACCGATGGCGTTGTTCAACAAAAATGGAGTATTGAAACGAATATTTTAGAAGATGGCAAGCACATTGTGCCATCAATTATTGAAAGTATTCGTCACCGTATAGATCTTTATAATATGAAAAAAGAAGATTTTGTGGGAATTGGTATGGGAACACCAGGGAGTGTCGACATTGAAAAAGGAACTGTTGTAGGTGCCTATAATTTAAACTGGACGACTGTACAGCCTGTCAAAGAACAAATCGAATCTGCTTTAGGAATTCCGTTTGCCTTAGATAATGATGCCAATGTTGCCGCTTTAGGTGAGCGTTGGAAGGGCGCGGGGGAAAATAATCCCGACGTGATTTTTATTACTTTAGGAACAGGTGTCGGCGGAGGCATTGTTGCAGCAGGAGAATTGCTCCACGGTGTTGCTGGCTGTGCTGGTGAAGTTGGGCATGTGACGGTTGATCCTAACGGCTTTGACTGTACCTGTGGGAAACGTGGCTGTTTAGAAACCGTTTCTAGTGCCACTGGTGTCGTTCGTGTTGCACGTCATTTATCAGAAGAGTTTGCAGGTGACTCTGAACTGAAACAAGCGATTGATGATGGACAGGATGTTTCAAGTAAAGACGTTTTTGAATTTGCCGAAAAAGGCGATCATTTTGCTTTAATGGTTGTGGATCGTGTTTGCTTCTATTTAGGCTTAGCCACAGGAAACTTAGGTAACACGTTAAATCCAGATAGCGTGGTTATCGGTGGAGGTGTTTCTGCAGCAGGAGAATTTTTACGTAGTCGTGTCGAAAAATATTTCCAAGAATTTACTTTCCCACAAGTTCGAAATAGTACAAAAATCAAATTAGCAGAGCTAGGTAATGAGGCCGGCGTCATTGGTGCCGCTTCACTAGCATTACAATTTTCAAAAGAGAAATAGAAAGGGCTTTTTAGAATGAGTATTTTATGGGTAATCAATGGCATTTTGCTAGTTATTGTACTAGCGATGGTATTCAATGAATTATATTTGAAAATTATGGTGAAACGTTCAGCAAAAATGCTGACGGAAGAAGAATTTAAAGAAACAATGCGTAAAGCACAAGTGATTGACGTTCGTGAGAAAGATACATTTGATGCTGGGCATATTTTAGGGGCGCGCAGCATGCCATACAGCATGTTAAAAACAACAATTGGTTCTCTTCGTAAGGATCAACCTGTTTATCTTTATGATCAGAAGAAAGCTTTAAGTATCCGAGCAGCTAATTTATTACGCAAAAATGGCTATACTGATATTTATATTTTAAAAGGCGGCTATGATGGCTGGACTGGGAAAGTGAAGAAGAGAAATAGTTAATAACAAAAAGAGTTGGTCTTCATTGAGACCAACTCTTTTTGTATAGGAAAGCTTAATAGAGATGTTGCTTTTTGTCAGTCCTCACTTTTTGAGCTACAATAAAGAGAAGAGGTGAAGGCAGATGATTCAAATCAAGCGAGCATATGAAGCACCGACAGAGCAAGATGGCTACCGTGTTTTAGTTGACCGTATTTGGCCACGAGGAAAATCCAAGGAATCTGAAAAGTTAGATGAATGGCTCAAAGAAGTGGCCCCAAGTACAGAGTTACGGAAATGGTTTAATCATGAAGTAAATAAATATCCCGAGTTTAAACAAAAATACCAAGAAGAATTGAAACACGAGCCAACTGCCACAGCATTTAAGCAGTTACAGACGATTGTAAAAAATCAGCCAGTAGTCACGCTGGTCTATGGGGCGAAAGATACAGTGCATAATCAAGCGGTTGTCTTAAAAGAATTATTAGAAAAATAGAGTAGGTGATTGGATGAAAATTGCAATTGTAGGTGCTGGACCCAGAGGCTTATCAGCTGCAGAACGAGTCATTGAATGGGCTCGTAAAACGGAAATAAATGTTCAGCTCACATTGTTTGATCCATACGGTCCAGGTGGGAAAATTTGGCGAGCAGAGCAACCTAATTATTTATTAATGAACACCGTGATTAGTCAAGTCACTTTATTTACAGATGAATCTTTTAGTGGCGAAGGACCAATTGTCAAGGGCCCCACTCTCTATGAATGGACCCAAACAGAAGCTGCGCAGTACATTCAACAGCAACAACCCTATAATTATCTTGAGTTGTTGAAAGAATGTCATCGCCTTGGACCGAATGATCACTGCTCGAGGGCTTTTTATGGCATGTACCAAAAATGGTTTTATACGTATTTAGCCACGCGGTGTAACGAACAAACATCGCTGACGTTTTTTAAAGAGCCAGTAACTGCTGTGCGAGCAGGAGAGGATAACTATTATGTGTATACCCAATCCATTGAGTTTACGGCAGACAAAGTAATTTTAGCTTTGGGTCACCAAGAAAATGAATTAACGACTGTTGAACAAGAGCTTGCGGACTACGCCAAGGAGCATCGTTTGTTTTATTCTTCTCCTAAAAATGCGGCGGATGCTTTATTGGCACTTGCCAATATACCCGCAAAACAACCCGTTGTGTTAAAAGGCTTAGGTTTGGCATTTTTTGACTATTTATCTGCCTTGACGATTGGCCGCGGGGGTGTTTTTTCTCGTCAAAATGGCCGCTTACGTTATGAACCTTCTGGAAGAGAGCCTATTATTATTGCTGGTTCTGGTCGCGGTTTTCCTTCTCATCCTCGAGGGATTAATCAAAAAGGTTACGGGGAAACCTATCAGCCTGTTTTTTTAACCGAAACGTATTTAGCTGAATGTCGTAAAAAAGGACAGGTTACAGGTGCAGAGTTTTTTTGGTATTTAAAAAAAGAAGTGGAATATGTGTATTACACTTGCTTAATCGAAGAAAAATATCCGCATCTTTCTAAAGAGGCCTTTCAACAGCTGTTTATTCAAACCAAGGGAGCGTCGGAAAGCTTAGACCACTTTGAAAAACAAGATTGGTTTGATTGGCAAGCGTTAGAACATCCTGAAACAAAGAAAACCACTCATGAAAGTTTTCGGTCGTTTTTACTAGAGTATTTAAAATGGGATATTCAAGAAGCAGAGAAAGGCAATCTTAGCGGTCCTTTGACCACTGCTTTAGACAGTTTAAAAGATTTAAGAGATCAGATTCGCTTTGTTTTGGATGAAGGGTTATTAACGAATGACGAGAGTCAAAAGTGGTTGTGGCATTGGTTTACCCCGTTGAATACCTTTTTGTCAGTGGGACCTTCTGTTGAAAGAACAGAAGAGCTACAGGCGTTAGTTGAACTGGGATTAGTCACGATTCTGGGGCCAGAAATGCGTGTCGAAATGAAAGCGGGTCAATTTATTACTTATGCTAATTTATTTCCGGAAAATCGGTATAATAGTCACTTTTTAATTGAAGCACGCATTCCCAAAGTTAATAATGAAAAAAGTTTGAATCCTTTAACGAGGCAGTTGTTAGCCGATAAGCTAGCTACGCTTCATCAACTGGCATTAGCTGATGGTCAAATAGTCAAAACAGGCGCACTCTTGATTGTGCCTGCCACGAATCAAGTCATCACAAAAGGTGGACAGGTGGCGACAGGCCTTTTTAGTTGTGGTATTCCAACAGAAGGTATTCATTGGTTAACAGCCGCTGCAGCTCGTCCTGGTGTGGATCCTTGGAATATGCGTGATATGGATCGGATTACTGCTACTATTTTTAATAGTTAAGAAAAATAGTCAGCTCCTTTGGTAAAAAAGAAAGCATAACAAGTGGTCATCCATCGCTTTGATGGATGACCACTTGTTATGCTTAAGAGAATCAACAGAGCCAGAAGCGCTTCTGTTGATTTCTTGGCGTTAGATTTTTTATCTCAACGTCACAGCTATTTTTTAACGTGCAATACGTTTACGCATCGCTTTTTTACGGTTTTCTTCAATCATATCTTCTTTTTCTTCAATTGGATCAATGACTGTTTTTTTAATAGTTGTAGCCACACCGGCTAAAGCAGCAACTGTGATAGCAGTACCGACTAACATACCTGATACAAATTTTTTCATCGTTCATTCCTTCTTTCAAATTGTATTTGTTTCTATTATGACGGAAAAAAGCAAAAAAATCCAATAGTTACAATGATTTTTCATAAACTCTACGACTAATTTAGAGATTTGTTAAAATTTACCAAGTCTTTTCTGTATTTTTATAGGAAAAATGAATAAGGAGAAATGGCCAAATTAAATCCTGTTTACAAAATGAAATAATTCAGAAGTAAACCTTATTTAATGGTACAATAGAAAAAGAAATTAGGGAGTAAAAGGAGCGTATTTATGTCTATTTTAGTATTAGGTGGCGCAGGCTACATCGGCTCACATGCCGTTGATCAATTAATTTCAAAAGGATATGCCGTTGTTGTTGTTGATAATTTATTAACGGGGCATCGTTCAGCCGTTCATGAACAAGCGACTTTCTATGAAGGCGATATTCGTGATAAAGCTTTTTTACGTAGCGTCTTTGAAAAAGAATCAATTGAAGGGGTGTTGCACTTTGCGGCCAATTCTTTAGTAGGAGAATCCGTGGAGAAACCGTTAATGTATTTCAATAACAATGTTCACGGCACTCAAATTGCCTTGGAAGTCATGCAAGAATTTGGAGTGAAACATATTGTTTTTTCTTCCACAGCGGCCACTTATGGCGAACCAAAAGCAATGCCTATTACAGAAGAAACACCAACGAATCCTAAAAACCCGTATGGGGAAAGTAAATTAATGATGGAAAAAATCATGAAATGGTGCGACAACGCTTATGGAATGAAATATGTTGCTTTGCGTTATTTTAATGTTGCAGGAGCAAAAAAAGATGCCTCAATTGGTGAGGATCACACGCCAGAAACGCATATTGTGCCAATTATTTTACAAGTGGCATTAAGCCAACGAGCAGAGCTAAGTATTTTTGGGGATGATTATGATACACCAGATGGCACGTGCATTCGAGATTATGTTTACATTGAAGACTTGATTGCAGCACATATTTTGGCTTTAGAATACTTGAAAAATGGCGGCGAAAGTGACGTCTTTAACTTGGGAAGCAACAACGGCTATTCTGTTAAAGAAATGTTAGATGCTGCTCGCGAAGTGACAGGTCAAGAAATTCCTGCGACAATCGCGCCACGCCGAGCAGGGGATCCTAGTACGTTAATTGCTTCTAGTGAAAAAGCCAAACGAGTTTTAGGCTGGCAACCAGAAGTAACTGAGGTCAAGGACATTATCGCCACCGCTTGGCAATGGCACCAAGCTCATCCACATGGATATCAAGAAAAGTAATAGGAGGAATGAATCGATGACCACGAGTCAAAGGATTGCCGATTTTACCACACTTGCTATTCAAGCAGGTGGTTGGATGGAATTGGATCGCTTATATCTTCAGAACCGTTTATTATCAATGATTGGTGAACAAGAATTAGGCGAAGTAGACATACGGCCTGTGGCAACACCCGCCGCTGATTTGGCGGAACAATTGTGTCAAGTTGCGAGTGCCAACCAACTTGTAAAAACAGAGCAACAAAAAGAACAGTTCATGGTGCAATTGATGGATTTGTTAACACCGCCACCTTCTGTGGTTAATGCTTTTTTTGCACAACATTATGCTAAAGAGCCACAAGAGGCTACCGAGTATTTTTACCAACTTTGTCAAAAAAACGGTACGGTCATTGAACAGGAAGAACCTGTTGTTTTTTCAACAGTCTATGGTGATTTTTTAGCAAATAAGGTCCACAGTGAGGCGTCAAAAGCAACGCTCTCTGCACAAAGCTATCCCCGCTGTGAATGGTGCATGGCAACAGAAGGCTACCAGGGAAGTCAGCAATTTCCTGCGACTACGAACCATCGAGTGATTCGAATGAACTTAGATGGCGAAAGCTGGGGGTTTTCCTTTGTAAAACAGGCACAATATCAGCAACAAGGTGTGATTGCGTTTGAAAAACATCAGGCAGCGAAACGTTCAGTTAAGACTTTTCAGCAATTGTTGAAAATTGTTGAGGTCTTTCCTCATTATTTTGCTGGGATTGATGCTGACTTTGAACAAAATGAGCATGTCTATTATCAAACGGGTTTGCAACAATTTCCATTAGCCGAAGCGAGCATTTCAGAATATGTTGAGTTAGCTAACTATCCTTTAATCAACGCAGGAATGGTGAATTGGCCAGTTGCGACATTTCGCTTAGAGGGACCGAATGCGTCAGAAGTTGCCCAAGCCGCAAATGATATTTTTGAGCAATGGCAAATGCTGAAACTGCCCACGGATGAGATACAAATCGTTGCACGACGAAAAGAACTTTTATATGTCATGGACTTAATTTTTAGTCGACCTCAAGCAAAGCCTTCGTTAACGTTAGCGGAAGTCCAAGGTTTAACGACTTGGAGCAATCAGAAAACGCAGGCGCTTGAAACTGTCGCTTCAGCGTATCAACAGCGACTAAAAGAAGCCAGTGCGTTTGCAGAAACAAGTGAAGGAAAAGCGGCTTTTTTAGCAATGGTTGCACCAGTGACTTGTTAAAAGAAAAAAGATGCCGAATGATTAAAAATCACGTATAATAGATAAGAATGAAAAATAAGGGAGGGTAAAAAATGGCTTATCAAGCACTTTATCGGGTCTGGCGTTCACAACGTTTCGATGACGTAGTAGGACAAAAAGCAATTACTCAGACACTGAAAAATGCGATAGTGCAAAAGAAAACATCTCATGCCTATTTATTTACTGGCCCTCGTGGTACAGGTAAAACCAGTGCCGCAAAAATTTTCGCTAAAGCGATTAACTGTAAACATAGTCAAGATGGTGAACCTTGTAATGTTTGTGAAACCTGTGTAGCCATTACGGAAGGTCGTTTAAATGATGTCATTGAAATTGATGCGGCGAGTAATAATGGCGTGGAAGAAATCCGTGATATTCGTGATAAAGCAAAGTATGCACCGACACAAGCCGAGTACAAAGTTTATATTATTGATGAAGTTCATATGCTATCAACAGGCGCGTTCAATGCACTTTTAAAAACCTTGGAAGAACCGCCACAAAATGTTATTTTTATCTTAGCAACGACTGAACCACACAAGATTCCGTTAACGATTATCTCACGGACGCAACGCTTTGATTTTAAGCGAATTAGTACGCAAGATATCGTCGATCATATGGCCCATATCATGCAGGAAATGGCTCTCGATTATGAGGAACAAGCCCTTTATGTGATTGGGCGTGCTGCGGAAGGTGGGATGCGAGATGCCTTGAGTATCTTGGATCAAACGATTTCATTTAGTGATGAAAAAGTAACACTGGAAGATGCAATGCAAGTGACAGGCAGCCTAACCTATGAAATGATGGATCATTATATTCAGTGTTGTGTCGCTGGTGATGTTGAACGAGCATTAGAAGGTTTGGAAAGTATTTTAGGCGAAGGCAAAGAAGCGCGCCGTTTCTTAGAAGATTTGTTATTATATTGTCGAGATTTACTGATGTATCAGCAAGCACCGAAGTTATTAGCAGAAAAAGCAGGCACTTTGACAGAAGCATTTAAGGAACTAGCTACACAAACGCCTGCTGAAAAAATCTACCAACTAATCCAAATTTTAAGTGACACACAAAATGAGATCCGCTTTACCAACAATGCGAATATCTATCTGGAAGTAGCCACTGTCAAATTAGCTAAAACGGTGCAACCCAATAAACACAACACGCCAGAAACAACTAATCAAGGTGGTAGTGCAGAGGGAAATCCAGAATTAGCAGATTTACAAAATCAAATCGGGCAACTGAAGAAAGAACTGGCTGAATTAAAGAAACACGGTGTAGCTGCCAAAGAAGCAGATGCGCCACGTCAACAAGCACGACCACAAGCGCCAAAAAGTTCGTTCCGCGTACCCACAGAACGGGTATATCAAGTCTTAAATGAAGCGACAAGAACACATTTAATGAATGTGAAAAATGTCTGGGAAGACTTACTGCAAACATTATCTGTGACTCAACGAGCGATGCTAAAGGCTAGTGAACCTGTCGCGGCGAGTCCTAAGGGCATCGTGGTGGCATTTGACTATGAGATTGTTTGTGCTCGTGCAACAGACGATGAAGAGATGCAGTTAGCTTTCAATAATAATTTAAGCCGTTTGATGGACTATACACCAGAGATGGTCTGCATTACTAGAGAAAGCTGGCCAAAACTAAGACAAAGTTTTATTAACCAAAATCAGGGCAGTTTGAATCATTCTGAACCTGAAAATGAAATGGCTCGTCTAGCGGACGAACCGCCTGTAACAAATGAACATTCACAAGAAAATCCAGTAGTAGATGAAGCAATCGCTATGTTTGGTGAAGAGCTTGTCGAAGTACTAGATGATTAATACGAAGGAGTAGAGGAATTATGATGCGAGGAATGGGCAACATGCAAGGCATGATGAAACAAGTACAAAAAATGCAAAAAGAAATGGCCAAAGCGCAAGAAGCGCTAAATGAAAAAGAATTTATCGGTGAAGCAACCAATCAACTTGTGACAGCGACCTTTACTGGTGATCGCACAATGAAAGATTTGACCATTAAAGAAGACGTGGTTGATCCTGAAGACGTTGATATGTTACAAGATTTAGTCATTATGGCTGTCAACGATGCGTTAGTAAAAATTGAAAAAGAAACCGAAGCAACTTTAGGTAAATACACCAAAGGAATGCCAGGATTCTAAAAAATAAGACAAACGAAAGTATGAAAAACGTCATGCCCAAAAAATCGAACTTTTTGGGCATGACGTTTTTTCTATTTTTGTGGGAAAACTCTTTGGCAATTTTAGTAGTCGCTTCCAAAAAACTATGCTATACTAAAGCCAATTGAAGAGAAACATTTGGGGTGCTATTAGCTGAGATTATACCCATGGAACCTGAAACAGTTAGGACTGGCGCAGGGAAATGTCTTGAAATTTTGACCGATTATTGCACCCAACTACGTTTATTTGTGGTTGGGTTTTTCTGTCTTTTTCAGTCGCGCCTCCTTTTGCTTCTCGCAGAAAGGAGTTTTTTTACGTGGAAAAAAATCGAATCCACAGAGTTACGTTACTAGCTTTAATGATTGCGATGGACGTCGTATTATCGCCGTTAATGCGAATTGAGGGAATGGCCCCTATGTCCAGTGTCATGAACATTATTGCCGGAGTTTTATTAGGTCCTCTTTACGGAACGCTCATGGCACTTGTCTGCGGCTTAATCCGTATGACGTTCTTAGGTATTCCGCCATTAGCGTTAACAGGTGCCGTCTTTGGCGCGTTTTTTGCTGGTTTATTTTATCAATGGGGACAAAAATTAGGCTGGTCGATGCTAGGAGAAATTTTTGGTACAGGCATCATTGGCTCGTTATTGTCCTATCCTGTAATGGTTTGGTTTACTGGCAGTAAGCAGAATTTTTATTGGTTCATTTATACACCACGATTTATTGGTGCCACACTGATTGGTTCAGTGATTGCTTGGCTTGTCTTAGTAAAACTGAAAGAAACTCGGGTATTTAAACAAACACAGGAATTATTTTTAGGAGGGTACTTTTATGAAAACAAGCGTTAAGTTTGAAACGATTTTTCCACTGACAACGGCACCATTAATTCAGTGCATTACGAATGAAATTACGTGTGAGTCTATGGCGAATGCATTACTTTATATTGATGCTAAGCCCATTATGGCAGATGATCCCCGGGAATTTCCGCAGTTGTTTCAGCAAACCAGTGCTTTGGTTTTGAATTTAGGCCATTTATCACAAGAACGAGAGCAGAGCTTGTTAGCAGCTAGTGATTATGCTCGGCAAGTGACTAAACCGACCGTAGTCGATTTAGTCGGTTATGGCGCCAGTGATATTCGAAATGAAGTCGGGGAAAAGCTGGTGCACAATCAGCCAACCGTTGTGAAAGGGAATCTTTCAGAAATGCGGACTTTTTGCCAGTTGGTGAGTCATGGTCGAGGAGTAGATGGCAGCCCTTTGGATCAAAGTGAAGAAGCAATTGAGGAACTGATTCAGGCTTTACGTCAACAAACGCAAAAGTTTCCCCAGACGGTATTTTTAGCAACAGGGATTCAAGATGTTTTGGTTAACCAAGAGCAAGTGATTGTCTTACAAAATGGCGTGCCTGAGTTGGATTGTTTCACTGGCACGGGCGATTTAGTCGGCGCATTAGTTGCCGCTTTATTAGGTGAAGGCAACGCGCCAATGACTGCGGCAGTAGCCGCAGTGAGCTATTTTAATCTTTGCGGAGAAAAAGCCAAGACTAAGAGCCAAGGGCTGGCCGATTTTCGCCAAAATACGTTAAATCAGTTATCTCTTTTAATGAAGGAGAAGGATTGGTTTGAGGCGGTGAAAGGACGAGTGCTATGAGAGAGCAATTGAAAGTTTATTTGGTGACAGGTCGGTATGATTTTAGTGATACTGAATTTTTAAACCGAATTGAAACTGCTTGTCGCAGTGGAGTGACATTGGTCCAACTGCGTGAAAAGGAAGTGTCAACACGGCGCTTTTACGAATTAGCAGTGAAAGTTAAAGCGGTAACAGATGCGTATCAGATTCCGTTGATTATTAATGACCGTGTCGATATTTGCTTGGCAGTGGATGCGGCAGGTGTGCATATAGGGGATGATGAATTACCGGTTGCTCTTGTGCGAAAACTGGTTGGGTCCACAAAAATCGTAGGTGTTTCAGCCAAAACGGTGGCACGAGGAGTTGAAGCGGAAAACGAGGGCGCCGATTATTTAGGCGTGGGCGCAATTTTCCCCACAACGACTAAGGACAGTCCGTTAACTTCTTTGCAGACACTTTCTGAAATTGCTGCAGCAGTCACGATTCCTGTTGTGGCGATTGGTGGGATCAAAGAAGAAAATATAGAACAACTTATGGGAACGGGAGTGGCTGGTGTTTCACTGGTCAGTGAAATTATGCTGGCTGAACAGATAGCCGAGAAAGTTCAAGGGTTGATGCGTGTAACGGAGCGAATGTTGGAGGCGAGAAAATGACCGAATATAATTTGACCCCACAAGTAGTCACGATTGCTGGTTCTGATTCTGGTGGGGGAGCTGGCATGCAAGCAGATTTAAAAACATTTCAAGCACGGCAGGCATTTGGCTTAAATATTGTCATTGCATTGACGGCACAAAATACGTATGGCGTGCAAGAAAGTTTGCCGATTCCTAGTTCATTTATTGATGCACAATTCCAATCTTTGGCGGCTGATTTTAAAATTGGGGCAGCGAAAACGGGGATGTTAGCAGATAGTGAGCGTGTCGAAGCTGTTGTTCGCAATTTGCAAAAAGTTGATTTTGGTCCGTTGATTGTCGATCCTGTAATGGTGGCTAAAGGTGGACATCATTTGTTAGAAGCTGAGGCAGTTCAAACGATTAAAGAGCAACTGTTGCCATTAGCAACGGTCGTGACACCTAATTTACCAGAAGCGGAAGTTTTACTAGAGACGACCATCAAGACAGAACAAGAAATGCAGACCGCAGCAAAAAAATTACAGCAATTGGGCACAAAAAATATTATTATGAAAGGCGGACATAGCACAAATCAACAAGCGGCTGATTATGTATTAATGGAAGACGGTTCGAGCTTTTGGCTAAGTGCACCGCGAGTTGTAACAAAAAATACTCATGGAACAGGAGATACTTTTTCAGCGTGTATCGCAGCCGAATTAGCAAAAGGCACGCCGTTAGAAGCGGCGATTGTGATTGGCAAACAGTTTATACAAGGGGCCATTAGCCAAGCAATTTCTGTTGGACATGGCCACGGACCCACTAATCATTGGGCCCAATTAACGCAAGATATTCAAGTTATTAAAGCATAAGAAGAGCCTGGGGAAAAATCTAAAATGATTTTTCCCCAGGCTCTAAATAGCTTAAAGCTCCCTCTTAATATAGTTTATAAACGTTTTGTTCACTAATCTTCACATTTTAAATAAATTTCTTGGCCTTGTTCTTGCAAATGAGCCACGTGGGATTCTCCCCAATTACATAAGTTATCTAAGACAGCAGAGAGGCTTTGACCATAATCGCTTAAATAATATTCGACTTTTGGTGGAACTTGGTTGTATACTTTTCGCTCGATAATGTTGTCTTCTTCGAGTTCCCGTAATTGTTGTGTCAGCATTTTTTGACTAATGCCAGTAATACCGCGTTTTAAATCGCTGGGGCGCATGGCGCCGTGCCGTAAATTACACAGAATAATTGGTTTCCATTTACCGCCAATAACATCCATCGTTGCTTCGACACCAATCGCATATGTACGAGTTTCCAAAAAACATTCCTCCTTAATAGGTTGATAATAAACAAAAGTTACTAAAAGGTACCTATGATACAAAAAAGTAGGTACTTATCAAAAATTCAATCTTAGTATATAGTAATTTTTGTTGAAATTCAAATGTTTTTTAGGAGGAAGAGAATGGAAAAGAAAATTTCACCAAATTTAACGCTCTTTGCATTAGCTATCAATGCTTTCGCAATCGGTTCAACAGAATTTATTAGTGTGGGTTTATTACCAATGATTGTTAAAAGTTTTCATATTAGTCTTTCCCAAGCAGGTTTGACTGTTTCTTTGTACGCTTTAGGTGTGACGATTGGGGCGCCGTTATTAACAATTTTGACAGGAAAATGGAATCGTCGCTCATTAATGCTGGGGATTATGCTTCTTTTCATTAGTGGGAATTTAATTGCTGCGTTTGCGCCAACGTTTATTATTTTATTGGTAGGGCGGATACTTTCTGCATTGGCGCATGGCATTTTCATGTCTGTTTCGACTGTCATCGCCGCAGATGTTGTGCCGCCATCACGTCGTGCCAGCGCCATTGCTATTATGTTTACGGGCTTAACGGTTGCAACAGTGACTGGTGTACCTTTAGGGACGTTTATTGGGCAACAAACAGCTTGGCATATGTCCTTTCTTTTTATAGCCAGTATTGGCTTGGTGGGACTGATTGCTAGTTATTTTTTAGTTCCCAAAAATTTACCGATACCAGGGAAGGTTGACTTAAAAGGAATCACGCGGATTTTTACGAACAAACCCCTCGTTTTATCTTTTCTAATTACTGCTTTTGGTTATGGTGGAACGTTTGCTGCATATACGTACTTGTCACCGTTATTGGAAAATTTAGGCTTTTCAGCCAACGCGGTAGTGATTATTTTAGTTGTTTATGGCGTAATGGTCGCAATTGGCAATACAGTAGGTGGTCACTGGGCAAATAAAAAACCTTTAGATTCGTTAGTAAAAATGTTTAGCTTATTAATTCTGTCCTTAGTCTTTTTATTCATTACTGTTTTAATGGATAACAGTCTTCTAGGCTTATTAGCAAGTTTGATGTTGGGTCTATTTGCCTTTATGAATGTACCTGGTTTACAACTATATGTTGTAGAATTAGCGGAAAAGTATGTTCCAGAAGATATCACTTTGGCCTCAGCTTTTAATATTGCAGCCTTTAATATTGGGATTACCGTCGGCTCAATGACAGGTGGGGTGGTCACAGATCATTTATCAGTAACATATACACCGATTTTTGGTGGTTTTATCGTGCTAATTGCTGTCTTGTTCGTACTTTATATTCGGAAGCAAGAAGAACAAAAAAACAACTATCTTTAGAAAACTAAAAAAAGCAGCTGGTCACTACGGAACTGACCAGCTGCTTTTTTTTAAGCTTTTTTGCGGAAATAATTCCAGCAAGCAATTAAAACAATTACTAATAAGGTTAACAAGAAAATCAGAGAAATGAGGGAGCCCATCGTTGTCCCCTGAGCAAAATTATCTGCGTGGTCTTGAGTGATATTAATAATCGTCGCTACAATGGCCGTCGCAATAGCGCCAGAAAATTGTTGAAGTGTATTAAATAACGTATTGCCGTCGCCAAAATCTTTCTCCTCTAACAAGCTCATACCAGTCGTCATCATATTACTGTATGCAAAACCTAGACCAATCATATAGGTAACATGTCCAGCGACGAATCCTAATAAAACAGGCATCTCTAGTAAAATTGTTAAAGCTAGCCAACCGATTGTCGCCAAACTTAAGCCAAATAATATAGGTTTTTTAGCGCCGTATTGATCCAACACTCGTCCAGAAAGTGGTGCCAAAATGGCCCCAACTGTAGCACCTGGCAGCATGACTAGCCCAGCTACAAACGCATTTTTTCCAAGGACGATTTGAACAAAGTTTGGTAAGACAAAGGAAATACCTAACAATAAGAATTGACAAACTAAAAAGCCACATAAAAATAAAACAAAGGCGGGATTTTTTAAAATTGTCAAACGTACTAGTGGCTGTTCAGCGGTCGTTGCTCGTTTATAAAAAATAACAAAGCCAATAACGGCTGCTAGGAGTGAAAGCCAGCCAAACAATGTGCCAATTTTACTTAAAAACATCAACAAACCACTAAATAACAGGGCAATACCAATTAAACTAACCAAATCAAGAGTGGTGGTTTTTTTAACAGGTATTTCTGGAATAGCAGATAATCCCATAAACAAAGAAAGCAGTAAAACAGGAATTAAGAATAAAAAGATGGCGTGCCAAGATAGGGAAGATGTTAAAATTCCACCATACGTTGGACCAATGGCTGGAGCAATTGAAGTGGTCAATGTGCCTACCCCCATCATCGTTCCTCGTTTTTCTAGCGGGGTAAAGTTCAAAATAATATGAAACATCAGTGGCAAAGCAATCCCAGTGCTAGCCCCTTGGAAGAGTCGGCCTAATAACAAGATACTGAAAGATGGCGAATAGACATCAATCGCTAAACCAATCAAAAAGAAAAGATTCGCAACAATAAATAAGCGTCTTAACGAATAGGTTTTTAATAAATAATTGGATAAGGGCACCATGATAGAAATAACTAATAAATAAATCGTTGTCACCCACTGCACGGTACCGGTGGAAACACCAAATTCCTTTGTTAATGTCGGAAAGGTTACATTCATTGCTGTTTCAATTAATACGCCAGCAAAAGACATAATTCCTGTCGCTAAAACGGCAGGGAATAATCGTACGTTTTTTTGTTCCATTTAATCACCTCTATAGTTTTCATTTTTTCGTAAAAAAATAGAAGCAGTTTCTATTAAGAATAGAAACCGCCTCTCTCTCGACACGCAACTTGCGTGTTATCTGTACGATTTGTTTACATGTTGCATTGTAAACAGTTTTTAGGCAATCGTCAAGCAGAAAATAATTAACGTTGCATGAAGAAACTAATAATTGCA
This sequence comes from Enterococcus sp. DIV2384, assembly GCF_050534975.1. Taxonomy (NCBI): domain Bacteria; kingdom Bacillati; phylum Bacillota; class Bacilli; order Lactobacillales; family Enterococcaceae; genus Enterococcus; species Enterococcus sp. DIV2384. Next base: position 2,271,588 of record NZ_CP172905.1, on the reverse strand, counting down.
AAAATAGCAATGTGAGCTGGATAGAAAATATAAAAGAAATTCCGCATGCCACGGCCTTTTTCACCATTATAAAGAACAATTGGAATCGCTGCTAAAATCATCATCCATTGGTGGTTCACCCCGAATAGTTCTTGGAAATTATAGCTGGCTGCTGAAATCAACGCAACAACGCCAATTGCTGAAATTTGTAACCACTTTTTGCCATGGAATAAATAAAAAGCTACGGCCAAGAGAACAAATAAAAACCCACCTTCTGTCATCATTAGTGATGGCACAATCAGATTGAAAATTTGGAAACCAATTAAGATAGCAGGGTTGCTTAATATGTCTGGAGAACTAAAAACAACGAGAGGTAGGGCACTGATTAATAAAGGCACAATAAACCAAAGAAGCCCTTTACCAATTTGTTTTTGTTTAAAATAGTCCATAGACTGCATGTAGACCGTACCTAAAAATAACGTCCCAAAAATATTATTGATAATTAAGCCACCTGTTGAAAAATACGCATTTAAAATGCCGTTCAGAATCCCCATAATCCAGAAGCCTAACAATAACCGGAACATGTATTTTCGCCGATTGCTTGTGTGAATGAAGCCTTCAGAACTTTCAAATAAGAAAATAGGTGCAGCAATTCGTCCAATCCATCCGAACCAACCAGGCACGCCTAAAAAACTAAAAAATTGCAATAGATGGTCAAAGACCATTGAAATAACCCCAATGACTTTCAAATGAAAGCCAGTTAATGTTTTACCCATAGTATAAACGCCTCTCTTTCATAAAGAACAATATAACAAAGTCCAGAAAAACCAACCATTTATTTGCCTAACAGTTATCTTACAAAATTGTTTGATTTCTTCAGCTTTTGATGAAAGAAAAAAGTGCCAAGACTAGTTTTTATAATTATTCTATGCTATAGTAAAAGTACATTTTAATAAAAAACATTTGGGGTGCTGTTATGGCTGAGATGATACCCATTGAACCTGATGCAGTTAGTACTGTCGCAGGGAAATGCCGATTTACTTTGATTTTTCACGCACTCATTCTGTCCTAGGATGAGTGTGTTTTCTTTTATCAGGGTTTATTTAAGTCACTCCTTTTGCTTTTTGTTAAGAGAAAGGAGTTTTTTTATTGAAAAAATGGTCATTGCAACAAGTCGTCTTACTCGCTTTTTTAGCCTTTTTGTTTGGCGGTGTTTTTATGGGGGCAGGGTTCCTCTATGCGTTATTGAATGCTGCGCTGTTACCATTAGGCTTGAGTCCATTTGCCAATGAGCTTTTATTTGGAATGTGGACCATGGTGGCACCAATTGCAGCGATGCTGATTCCACGAGCGGGAAGTGCTGTTTTGGCGGAAGTTTTAGCCGCTTTGGCAGAAATGCTTTATGGTTCGTATTTCGGACCTAGTGTATTAATTTCTGGTGTGATTCAAGGCCTAGGTAGTGAAAGTGGCTTTTTTGTGACACGCTACAAACGGTACGATACACTAACGTTATTTTATAGTGCGATTGGGACGACTATTTTTAGTTATGTGTATGAATACTTTAAGTTTGGTTATGGCAATTACGGTCTGGGGATGAACATTGCTTTAATTAGCGTTCGATTCGTTTCTATTTGTTTCTTTGGTATTTTCTTAACGAAGGTTATTTTACGAATGTATCAGTCTGCGCAAGGGTTAGCTGTGAAGGCAAAATGAATAGTATCCAATTAAAAGCTGTGTCCTTTTCACGAGAACAACCCTTGTTTGAAAAGACAAATTTAGCAATTCCTCAAGGAACGTTTTCCTTATTAATTGGCGATAGTGGTAGTGGAAAATCAACGCTCTTACGATTGATTGCCGGATTTGCTCCGCTTGATTACCAAGGAGAAATTTTGATTGAAGGAATGGAACGCCGACAATTATCAACTCGTGAAAAGGCGCAAAAAATTGGCATGCTGTTTCAAAACCCCAGTCAACAATTTACAATGAAAACCTTGGAACGAGAACTGATTTTTGCTTTAGAAAATCTAGGAATCCCGCCTGAAGAAATGAACCGGAAAATCCAAACAGCGCTTCAACTTGTTCAGACTCAAACCTTATTCACACGAGAATTAGCGACGTTATCTGGTGGTGAAAAACAAAAAGCGGCGTTGACAGTTCTGCTAGCAATGAACCCAGATATTCTTTTATTAGATGAACCTTTTGCAAGTATTGATCCAACCTCTCGAAAACAATTTATTCAAATATTAGCAAGACTCCATCAAGCAGGCAAAACGATTTTGGTGTGCGACCACGATTTCAGCGATTACGCTGATGTTGTGGACCAAGTCGTCACGTTGAAAAATGGCCAGTTTGAAAAGCAACCGTTGACGTTTATCAAAACAAAACCACAGACATTTCAGCTTACAACTTCTGTGGTAAAACAACCAATGCTCCAATTGAAAAATTTTCGTTTGTCTCAGGGAAAACGAGTGCTACTTGAAGAAAAAGAAGCGCTTTTGTTTAAAGGAATTACCACGTTGACGGGGCCAAATGGGGCGGGAAAATCCACCTTATTAAAAGCCATCGTTCAGAGACAAAAATATCAAGGGAAAATGTTCTTGGCAGGCCGCCGCTTGCGGGCTTCAAAAAAATTGTATCAACACATGACATTAGCGGTGCAACAAGCCAATCGTCAGTTTGTCACGTTGACTTTACGAGAAGAGCTTTTGTTTGGTCAGAACATGACAGCAGAAAAAAGAAGAAAACAAGAGGAAGCCTTAACTTTTTTAGGTTTAAAAGAAAAACTAGAGCACAGTGTTTTTCAACTAAGTGAAGGGCAAAAAAAGATGGTGCAATTAATTAGTTTGCTGAGCTTAGATTTGGACTGTTTACTTTTAGATGAACCTTTTGCTGGATTAGATGAGCGAGCATGCAATTATTTTGTTGAATGGATCAAAGAAAAAAGTGCGCAACAAGATTTTCTAATCGTCACGCATCGGCTAGAACCTCTCTCTGGCGTGAGCAATTACCGAATAGAATTGCTGCATCAACAACTGATTATCTGGCAGGAGGGAACCACATGCAAATAAAGCAAACAAATGCAGCAATTTATGCTTCTTTGATTCTTATTTTGACCTTTGAATTATCTTTTTCTCAGTCAATTTTGGCAAATTTGGCGGTTTTTATGGGTTGTATCATTTTTTTAATAGGCCAGCGAAAATCCCGCTTACTGCTTTGGTTATTTTTCTTGCCACTTTTACCAGCAATCGGGACGTTTTGGTCTATTTATTTGCATGGTACGAGTAGTCAACAAGCCTGGCTTTTGTTTAGCCGAACGTATGCCTTTGCCGGTTTAGGACTAGCTTTTGCTGTAGGCGTTGATTTTGAAGAATTATTGTTGTTATTGGAACAAAAGGGGCTAGCACCAAACTTTGTTTATGGAATTTTAGTGGTGGTTCACGCCTTACCGGAAGTGAAAAGAGAAATTAATGATTTAAAAGAAGCAAGCCTACTCCGTGGCAAAACGTTTCATTTTTGGTCGCCGATGCTTTATGTTAAAACACTGCTCGTTGCTGTTTCTTGGCGAGATAAATATACGGAAGCAATGTCTGCCCATGGCTATGAAGAAGGAGCCACCAGAAGTCGAAAAGAGCATTTTGTGTCAGCAAAAGTCAGTCTTGGGCTTGCTATTTTGATCATCATTTTTACAAATTTGTTTATTTTTCTAACGTAAAGGAGAAACCTATGACATTTACAGAACAAGCCAAAGAACAAGCGCAAGCTTCTTGGCAAGGGAGTTTTCAGCATCCTTTTATCACAGAGTTACATGAAGGAACCTTGAGTCCAATGATTTTTCGCTACTATTTAATTCAAGATCATTACTATTTAAAACATTTTAGTCAGCTTTATCGCTTGATTGCGGCACAAACGCAACAACCTCGATTGAAAAAATTACTCTTAACAAATGCGGAAAATCTTGCGTTGGGCGAATTAGCTATTCGTGAAACTTTTTTTGAAGAACTAGCGATTACGGAAGAAGAAGTTGCAGCGACACCGATTGCACCAACCGCTTATCACTATGTTTCTCATATGTATCGCCAACTTATTGAAGGAACGCCTAAGACGGCCGCAGCAAGTATGTTGCCTTGTTCTTGGCTCTATCAAGAAATTGGTGCACAGTTAGTCAAACAACACTCACCAGAGCCACTGTACCAACGTTGGATTGAAACCTATGCTGGGGAGGAAGCGTACCAACACGTCCAAGAGGAACGCCAACTGTTAGACCAATTATATGAAGAAAGTTCACCACAAGAACAAGCAGCTATGATCACCGCTTTTGTTATCAGCAGTGAGATGGAATACGCTTTTTGGGAAATGGCCTATACACACGAAACCTGGATTGGTTAATACAAAAGCAAGTCGTTTAGTGCTCGTAACTAACGACTTGTTTTTGTATTAGAAAGCAGTAATTGTCAGTTGCTTTTTTGACAGGGCGTGATAAGATATTCAGTGACGCAAAATCTGTTGTAACTCGCTCAGTAATAACAGAAACGCCTTGCTAAGAAAGGACTGTAGAAGCCTCATGAATTATCCAGAACCGATTGCAAAATTGATTGAAAGTTATATGAAATTACCAGGAATTGGTCAAAAAACAGCGACACGGCTTGCTTTTTATACAATTGATATGAAAGAAGAAGATGCTAATGCTTTTGCAAAAGCGCTAATTAGTGTCAAGAGAGATCTCCATTTCTGTAGTATTTGCGGAAATATTACTGAAGAAGATCCTTGTGAAATTTGCCAAGATAAAAATCGTGACCGTAGTATTATTTTAGTAGTGGAAGAACCAAAAGACGTTATGGCAATGGAAAAAATGCGTGAATATCAAGGCTTGTATCACGTACTTCACGGGGTGCTTTCACCGATGGAAGGAACAGGACCAGAAGATATTAATATTGCCTCTTTGATCAAACGATTGCACGATGATGAAGTGAAAGAGGTCATTATAGCAACAAACGCTACCACTGAAGGAGAAGCGACGGCGATGTATTTATCACGGCTCATTAAACCAGCTGGAATCACCGTTACTCGTTTGGCACACGGCTTGTCTGTCGGCAGCGATATTGAATATGCAGACGAAATAACCTTGCTAAAAGCAGTCGAAGGACGTCGAGAAATTTAAAAGAAACATCGTTGGAAAAAGAAGTTGAAATCGAAGTAGGTCGTTTCTGTGAGAAAATGTCGCAGTTCAAGCTTTTCCGTACTTCTTTTTCAGTTTCTTTTTTTCAGCGGATGCATCACTTTAAATTGGACATAAGGATTTCAATTAGACTGATAGAGCAAGATGAAGTATAATAGATACAAGTAAAAATTGATTGGAGTTTTCGCACGTGCAGGGTATTTTTATCACATTTGAAGGTCCAGATGGCGCTGGCAAAACCAGTGTTTTGAAGGAAGTTTCTGAAAGATTAGCTAAAGAGTCAAAACGAAAAATTGTCACTACAAGAGAACCAGGCGGCATACCGATTGCCGAAAAGATTCGAACAGTTATTTTAGATCCAAGAAATGACAGAATGGATGAGCGAACAGAAGCTTTACTTTACGCAGCTGCTCGTCGTCAACATTTAGTGGAAAAAATCTTGCCAGCTTTGGAAGCGGGTCATTTAGTCCTATGTGATCGTTTTGTTGACAGCTCATTAGCCTACCAAGGCGCTGGGCGTAGAATTGGGATTGCCCCCATTGCTTCAATTAATGCGTTTGCGACAGAAGGTGTCTCACCAGATTTTACAATTTATTTAGACGTTGACTCAGATACTGGCTTACGGCGGATTCAAGAAAATCGAACACAGCAAATTGATCGCTTAGATTCAGAAGGATTAGAATTTCATCAACGTGTTCGTCATGAATATTTGAAATTAGCAGAAGAAAATCCACAACGTATCAAAAAGATTGATGCACGGATGAGTTTAGAACTTGTCGTAGAAGCAACGTATCAGGCGATTATTGAACGTTATCCAGAAAACTTTTAATTATAGGAAGGTGTAGACCATGAAGATTATTTTAGCCATTGTACAAGACAAAGATAGTAACCGATTAGCCAACGAATTTATTGATGCCAATATTCGTGCTACAAAATTATCCTCAACAGGTGGATTCTTAAAAGCGGGAAACAGCACATTTATTATTGGGATTGATGATGAACGTGTCGACGAAACATTAGCTTTAATTAAAGAAACATGTCAATCAAGAAAACAATATGTTTCAACACCTGTGACTTTAGATATCACAATGGATGGCCAAATTCCTTATCCTGTGGAAGTTGAAGTAGGCGGTGCTACTTGCTTCGTCTTACCAGTTGAAGGATTCCATCAATATTAAGATGAATGAAGCACAACAGCTACAGCAAATGCAACCTTTGCTGTACAAGCAACTCCAAAAAAGTTTTGAGCATGGTCGTCTTGCCCATGCTTATCTTTTTGAAGGAGATACAGGAACTGGAAAACAAGAATTTGGCTTATGGATGGCGAAACATGTCTTTTGTACGAATTTAGTAAATCAACAGCCTTGTAACGAATGCCATAATTGTGTGCGGATTAATGAAAATGAACATCCAGATGTTTTAAGAATTGCGCCAGATGGGCAAACCATCAAAGTGAACCAAATCCGTGAATTAAAAGCGGAGTTTTCTAAAAGTGGGGTCGAGACTGCTAAAAAAGTTTTCTTAATTCAAGAAGCAGATAAAATGAGTACCGGCGCAGCCAATAGTCTCTTAAAATTTTTAGAAGAACCAGAAGGGCAAATTTTAGCTATTTTAGAAACCACTTCGCTTTCTCGAATTTTACCAACGATTCAATCACGATGCCAAACCTTACATTTTCAACCATTAGTCAAAAAAACATTAATTGATCGCTTAATCAAACAGGGGATTGGTGAAAAGACTGCAATCCTTTTAGCTGAGCTGACAAATAGTTTTGAGAAAGCAGTTGAAATCTCTCAAGATGAATGGTTTAATGAAGCTAGGGAAATCATTTTGCAATGGTTTAATTATCTAAAAAGTAATGATTTACAGGCATTTATCTACGTTCAGAAGAAAATGGTCAAAGTATTTAAGGAAAAAGAACAACAAGCGCTTAGCTTTGACTTGCTCATGGTTTATTACCGTCAATTATTGGAAGAAAGTGTTGCGACACAGCAAGCCAAAAAAGTAACGGAAGAGCAGGCGGAACGGTTGGCGCTAATTTTGAAAGCACGCCAAAAATGGACTGCCAATGTTAGTTGGCAAAATGTTTGTGAACAATTAGTTATCCAAATGATTCACCCTAAATCATAAAGGAAAAAAGTGCCAAGTGGCATTCAGTTTCATAATATAGTAGGAACTTAGTTGTTTCAGCAAGTTCCTTAACCGATTGAAGCGACGTTCACTTGAACTAGATTAGGAGGAATAAAATGGTAGAAGTAGTAGGAGTTCGCTTCCGTGAAGCCGGTCATATCTATTATTTTGCTCCTGGAAAATCTGAGTATATTTATAATGAGAAAGTACTCGTTGAATCTCAACAGTCAAAACAATTAGCTACTGTTGCTATTCCTAAAAAAACAGTCGATTCAGACGATTTACCAGAGGACCTAAAACCCATTTTAAATAAAGCAACAGCCAATGATTTAGAAAAAGAACAAAAAAATTTGGCTGATGCAGAAGCTGCCAAAAGCATTGCCAATGAAAAAATTCGAGCTCATGACTTAAAAATGAAATTAGTGCGAGTAGAATATACCTTCGATCGTAGCAAAATGATTTTTTACTTTACGGCAGATGGGCGAATTGATTTTCGTGAATTAGTCAAAGACTTAGCGGCTATTTTCCGGACGCGAATTGAGTTACGTCAAATTGGTGTCCGAGATGAAGCGAAAATATTAGGTGGCATTGGCCCTTGTGGCAGACAACTATGTTGCTCAACATTTCTAGGAGATTTTATGCCAGTTTCAATCAAAATGGCTAAAGATCAAGGGCTATCTTTAAATCCTGTTAAAATTTCGGGATTATGTGGCCGCTTAATGTGTTGTTTGAAATACGAAAACGACGAATATGAAGCCGCTAAAAAAGAATTACCAGATTATGGAAAAGAAGTAATAACACCAGATGGCAAAGGTAAAGTCGTCGGGTTGAATCTATTAAGTCGGATTGTCAAAGTTCGTCTGCATGGTCGTGAAATCGCAGCGGATTATGATTACGAAGAAATCAAAGAAGCTACTGCGAAAGTTGCTGCTGAAAAAGGTGATCAAAATGGATAAACGTTCGCTCTATGATGGATTAAATTCGTTGGAAACTGATTTAGACAGTTCAGTGACACAATTAAGAGAAATTAAAGCAGCACTCCATGAGTTGGTAGAAAAAAATACCACGTTGGAAATCGAAAACCAACGCTTACGGGAGCATCTCCAAGAACTGAATAAGTTAGCAGGAAATACAACTGAAACTGAAAAACAAGAGCTATCAAAATCACGTATGAATTTGGAAAAACTTTATGAAGAGGGCTTCCATGTCTGCAATATTTTATATGGTTCAAGACGTGAAAATGATGAAGAATGTGCCTTTTGTCTTGATGTTATTTATGGGGAACGTACGCGTTAAGTCTAGTGGACACTGCAAATAAAAAGGAAAGGTTTGGTTTGACAGTCAATCGATTGTCAAATCAAACCTTTATCTATTTATAGAACGAAAAAGGAAAATGAGGGATGCGCTATGCAAAAACAGAAAAGTTTTGATAAGCAAACAACAAAAGGAAAATTGTATCTTGTCCCAACACCGATCGGCAATTTAGAAGATATGAGTATTCGTTGTTTAAACATATTGAAAGAAGCAACGGTGATTGCTAGTGAGGACACAAGAAACACACAAAAATTGCTAAATCATTTTGAGATTACAACACCACAAATTAGTTTACACGAACATAATTACAAAGAGCGAATTCCTCAACTGATTACACGATTGCTGAGTGGTGAAACGATTGCCCAAGTTAGCGATGCAGGTATGCCTTCAATTAGTGATCCTGGTCATGAATTGGTTACAGCATGTCTTGAAGAAGAACTGGCAGTGATTGCCTTGCCAGGACCTACGGCAGGAATGACCGCCTTGATTGCCTCGGGTCTTTTACCACAGCCATTTACGTTTTATGGTTTTTTACCAAGAAAGAAAAAAGAACAGAAAGACGTGTTATCAGCATTAAAAGAAGAACGGCCGACACAGATTTTTTATGAGTCCCCCTATCGGATTGCTAAAACGGTCGCAACGTTTGCTGAAGTCTATGGTCAAGAACGCCCCGCTGTGATTTGTCGAGAATTAACGAAACTTCATGAAGAGTATTTGCGTGGTACCTTAGGAGAACTAACAGAATATTTAGCAGAAAATACGCTAAAAGGCGAGTGTTGTTTATTAGTTAGCGGATTTACTGGTGAGAAAGAGACAATAGCAGCAATGCCAGCTATTTCCCTCAAGGAACATGTGCAAGTTTTAATGGAGGAAGAGGGACGGAGTTCAAAAGAGGCAATCAAAGAAGTGGCTAAATTGAGAAATGTAAAAAAACAAGAAGTATATAAAGAATATCATTCCATTTAAAAAAGGAGAGAAACATGAGTAATTTATTGCGAGCAGAAGGCGTGTCTTATCAAGTAAATGGTCGTAGCATTCTTTCTGATATTGATTTGTCATTTGAAACAGGCAGCAATACAACAATTGTTGGTCCTTCAGGTAGCGGGAAAAGTACATTTTTAAAAATTTTATCTTCATTATTAAGTCCTACAGAAGGCGAAATTTTTTATCAAGAAGCGCCAATTACTACAATGCCAATCGAAACATACCGCCAAAAGGTTTCTTATTGTTTTCAGCAGCCAACTTTATTTGGTGAAACCGTGTATGATAATTTATTATTTCCATTTACCGTCAGACAAGAAGCGTTTAATCAGGAAAAAGTCGTGGCATTGCTCCAACAAGTGAAATTGCCCGCTGCTTATCTTGAAAAGAAAATAGCCGAACTCTCTGGTGGTGAGCGACAACGGGTTGCTTTGCTACGAAACATTATTTTTGTACCAGATGTTTTATTATTAGACGAAGTTACAACGGGATTAGATGAAGAAAGCAAACAAATTGTCAATCAATTGTTAAACCAATTAAACAAAGAGCAAGGAGTCACGCTGGTTCGTATCACGCATGATACCGAAGAAATTCAGCAAGCACAGCAAGTGATTCGTATTGTAGCAGGAAAGGTGGCGCCGACAGATGGATTTAGCAGTTAATAATTTATCCTTATTTTTTTCAGCCATGCTAGTAGTGGTCGCATTAATTATTAGTACTAAAGAAAAATTAGGTTTTACCAAAGATATTATTATTAGTGTGATTCGAGCAGTCATTCAATTAGTCGCAGTCGGCTATTTATTAAAATATGTTTTTCAAGTCAATAACCTGATTTTAACGCTCATCATGGTTTTGGTGATTGTTTCCAACGCAGCCTTTAATGCAAAAAAACGCAGCCAGCAATTACAAAAGGGCTTTTTGATTTCTTTCATTGCAATTGGTTGTAGTACAGGAATTACCATTGGTATTTTGATTTTTTCTGGTTCTATCAAATTTATTCCTTCTCAAATCATTCCTATCAGTGGGATGATTGCCAGCAATTCGATGGTGGCAATTGGTTTATGCTATCGCAATTTAGATACTCTTTTTCAAAACCAACGGCAAGCGGTAATGGAGAAACTAGCATTAGGTGCAACTATCAAACTCGCCTCTTTACCAATTATCCAACAAAGTGTGAAAACCGGGATGGCGCCGACGATTGATTCTGCCAAAACTGTCGGAATTGTTAGTTTACCTGGGATGATGTCAGGCTTGATTTTTGCGGGCGTTGATCCTGTCCATGCGATAAAATATCAGATTATGGTGACTTTTATGTTGTTATCAGCAACAAGTATTGGTTCAGTGATTGCAACTTATCTTGCCTATAAAGGCTACTATAATCAACAAAAACAATTGGTTGTTTAATTAAAAAGCTGGAAATCTGTGTTTATAACTTCACGGATTTTCAGCTTTTTCTGGTTGAAATAAAGAAGTTTCAATTTGAAAAAGAACGGACGTTCGTATATAATAGAAGGAGGAGGCGAATCAAAATGATGAGCGAATTACGTTTTCCCTTAAAAAAAGATACGTCGAGAAAAATTATACATATAGATATGGACGCGTTTTTTGCTTCAGTTGAAGAACGAGATCATCCAGAGTTAGTAGGACATCCGTTAGTTATTGCGCGCCATCCAAGTGATACTGGGGGCAAAGGAGTGGTGACTACAGCGAATTATATTGCTCGACAGTACGGTATTCACTCGGCTATGAGTGCTCAAAAGGCGTATGAACTATGTCCAAGTGCCATTTTTAAGCCAGGTAATTATCAGAAATATAGTGAAATTTCTCAAGAAATCCGTGAAATTTTTCGCCGCTATACAGATGTGATTGAACCGGTATCTATTGACGAAGCGTATTTAGATGTAACTGAAAATAAGGTCAACAGTAAGTCGGCTATTAAAATTGCGAAAATGATCCAATATGATATTTGGCATGAATTGCAGTTAACTTGCTCGGCAGGTGTTAGTTACAATAAGTTTTTAGCCAAGTTAGCATCAGATTTTCAGAAACCAAAGGGCCTGACGGTTGTCTTACCAGAAGAGGCCGAAGATTTTTTGAAAGCATTACCGATTGAAGATTTCCACGGAATCGGGAAAAAAACAGTGCCTAAAATGCATGAACTAGGGATTTTTACTGGAGCAGATTTATACAAGCAAGATGAGATGACGTTGATTCGGTTATTCGGTAAAATGGGTTATTCATTGTATCGTAAAGTCCGCGGTATCCATGATGCGCCAGTTCAAGTGACTAGAGATCGTAAGTCGGTAGGTAAGGAACATACTTACGGCACCCCTTTAACGACGGAAGAGCAGGTTACGGCTCAATTGAGACAATTAGCAGCAGGGGTTGAGCGTGCATTGCAACGAGTGCAAAAACATGGCAAAACAGTAGTCCTAAAAGTTCGTTATACTGACTATACGACGATTACGAAACGTGTGACATTACCTGAATATATTTCTAAAAAAGAAGAACTTTTCTATCAAGCGAATTTAATTTGGGAAGATATTTTAGGTTTAGAACAGGGAATCCGTTTATTAGGCATTACTTTAACGAATTTAGATCCACTAGCGTATGAAAACATTGTTTTACCTTTATGGGAAAAAAGTTAGCCCTTTAGACACATCCTCAAGAGATGGCTAAAGGGCTAACTTTTTTAAATTGATTTTTTGATTTGTTCATAAGACGTTTCGGCGTCATGACATTTTTCCCAAATAACAGCTTTGCCAGCAGCAAGTGATTTGGGTACATCAATAATCCGTTGATTACTACTGCCACGAAATTGTAAATTTAAATTACGTTTTGCCAGTTCAAAGCGCCCATCAACTAAAATGTCAATTGAATGGAGTAGTTCAAGCTTATCAGGCGTTTCTAAAAGTAGTTCTTCAAAGGTATACCCAGACCAAGACCAGATATCTTTGGCTGAGCCAAATGTTTCCCGCACACGTTTGACTACACTAAGACAAACATCTGTATTCAGAAAAGGTTCACCACCCAAAAGAGTCAAACCTTGGACATAGTCATGGGACAAATCTTCAATAATTTGATTCATTAAAGATTCTGTAAACGGCGTACCGTAATTGAAATTTTGGACAGCTTTGTTAAAACAACCTTCACAAGCAAAGAGACAGCCGCTCACATATAAACTATTGCGTACACCTTCGCCATCAACAAAGTTGAACGCTTTGTAATCGGCAATCTTTTTTTGGCTGTAGTCTTCGGTTTTCCATTCTTGTGGTTTCGGATTACGCATCAGCAAAACTTCTTTCTATAGAATAATCGAGTTTAATTTTTTAAATGTTTCACACGAGAGGAAATTTCTTTGTGACGACCATGTACCATTGGACGAGCTTGCGGGTTACCTAAATAACCACAAGTCCGTTTAACGACATCACAAGTCTTAGGATCATGATTGCCACATTCTGGACATTCAAAGCCACGTTCAGTTGGATGGAAGTCCCCTTCAAAACCACAGGCATAACAATGATCAATTGGCGTATTGGTTCCTAAATAGCCAACTTTGTCATAAGCGTAATCCCAGACAGCTTCAAGTGCTTTGGGATTTTGCTGTAACATGGGGTATTCACAGTAGTGGATAAAACCACCAGAACAGTATTTTGGATAATCCTTTTCAAAATCAAGTTTTTCAAAAGGCGTTGGATTTTTGCGTACATCATAATGGAAACTATTTGTGTAATATTCTTTATCTGTAATATTTTCGACGATGCCAAATTTTTCAGTATCTAAACGGCAAAAACGGTCAGTCAAGCTTTCGCTCGGTGTAGAGTAGACACTAAAATGATAGCCGTATTCGTTGCCCCAGTTGTCGGCATTTTTTTTCAGTTCTTTTAAAATATCCAGTGTAAAGTTTTTGGCCTCTTGATTGTCCTCCCAAGCACCGCCGTAAAAGGCAGAAGCCACTTCATACAAGCCAATATAGCCAAGCGAAACCGTGGCACGTTTGTTTTTAAACAGTTCATCTACGGCATCCTGTGTAGCTAAACGTTTTCCAAATGCACCATACATGTATAAAATCGGTGCATTCGCTGGTTTAGCTTCTTTAACACGTTCAACACGATAAACCAAAGCATCTTTAACGATCGCCAAACGTTCATTTAAAATTTGCCAGAACTTTTCTTGACTTCCTTGCGCTTCTAAAGCGATTCTTGGTAAGTTCAAGGTCACAACGCCTAAATTCATTCGGCCAACATTTACTTCTTCACCTTGTTCGTCTTTCCAGCCTTGTAAAAAGGAACGACAGCCCATTGGTACCTTAAAACTACCTGTTAGTTCAACGATTTTATCATAGTTTAAAACATCAGGATACATGCGTTTCGTTGCGCATTCCAGTGCCAGTTGTTTAATATCGTAGTTTGGATCAGTAGGTTGCGCATTGACGCCTCGTTTAATTGTGAAAATCAGTTTTGGGAAAATAGCTGTTCGTTTTTCAATCCCTAAACCATTAATTCGGATTTGTAAAATCGCCCGTTGAATTTCTCGCTCAAACCAGTTGGTACCTAAACCAAATCCCAGAGAAGTAAAAGGGGTTTGTCCATTGGAAGTAAATAAGGTATTAATTTCATACTCAAGACTTTGCATGGCATCAAAAATATCTTTTTTCGTTTTCTTCCGAGCGAATGCTTTTTGGCGTTCTTCTCCTTCAATCCATTCTTGCGCATCTGCTAAATGTTTTTCATAATTACGTTCCGCAAAAGGCGCTAATAATTCATCAATCCGATCGGCAGAGCAACCACCATATTGACTGGAAGCTACATTGGCAATAATTTGAGAAATTTGTGCAGTGGCCGTTTGAATTGATTTTGGTGATTCGACATCAGCGTTCCCAATTTTAAAGCCATTGTTTAGCATGCCTTTAAAATCAATTAAACAGCAGTTTGTCATGGGAGTATATGGATGATAATCTAAATCGTGGTAATGAATGTCGCCTTTTTGATGGGCATTAGCCACGTGTGAAGGCAACATCTTTAAACCAATTGATTTTCCAACAATCCCGGCGGTTAGGTCACGTTGCGTATTAAAAACGTCACTGTCTTTGTTGGCATTTTCGTTCACGACAGTCTGATCTTTATTAATTAATTTGCCGATAGATACATTAATATCAGTCGCTTTACTACGCTCAAAATCACGTTGGGTTCTGTAATGAATGTATTCTTCGGCTAAGGCATATTCGTTGTTGGATAGCAGAGTATGTTCCACAATATTTTGAATTTCATAAATTTTTACGTTATTGGTAAAACGTTCGGCAATTTCTCGATTGACATCGGCAACAATCGATTGGACTTTTTGATGTGTCAAAGGAGTGACTTGGTCATGTATTTTTTGTTCAGCTTTGATCAAAGCATCGTATATTTTTTGATCATCGAAAGTCACTAAACGACCATCCCGTTTGACGACTTTAATTGTTGAGAGATTAACATCCTCGGCTTTTTCATCAGTAATCTTCATCATTTTATCCAGCTCCTTATATCTCGTTAGTAACTATCCTAATACAAAGGTCGGCTAAATTCAATCGATATATTGCGTATTTTTAGTAAAATATCACTAGACAAACACTATATATTGTGCTTGCGCTGTTTTGAAAAAATATGAAAACAAATGAAGAAAAGGATTGAGCAAATTTTTTTGTGTGAAAAAAATTCTTTGTCCAAATTAAAAAACAGCAAAGAGTTTTTTGCCAAATTGCTAAAAGCAACACTAAAAAATAACAATTATTAAATAATAATTGTTTGCGGATTTATTCACGAAATGCCAATTATTCTTTGACTACCGAACGATATTGTAAGATAAAACGATGTTCATTCAGATTTTTTCTTGGTAAAATAAGAGTAATAACAAAACGTTGGAGCGAGAAAAATGAAAAAAATTGTAGAAGTAAACCATGTCAGCAAGACATATGGTCGTTTAAATAATAAAACAGAAGTATTAGATAATATTTCGTTTACCGTTGATGAAGGCGAATTTGTGGGGATTATGGGTCCCAGCGGTGCTGGGAAATCGACACTGTTGAATGTCTTATCCTCGATTATTTTGCCAACCGCAGGAATCGTGCGCATCGCCGGACAAGATATTTTAAAAATGCGAGATAATCAATTAAGTGATTTTCGAAGAAACGAAATGGGGTTTATTTTTCAATCGTTTAACCTAATTGATACGTTAAATGTGAAGGACAATATTCTGTTGCCTTTAGCTGTAGAAAAAGTTTCATTAGAAGAAATGGATAAACGTTTGTTACATGTGACTTCGATTTTGGGGATTCAGGAGCTTTTATCTGCTTATCCACCAGAGATATCTGTGGGACAAAAACAACGGGTAGCAGCTGCTCGTGCTTTGATTACGAACCCTAAAATTATTTTTGCAGATGAACCAACTGGCTCACTGGATTCAAAATCAGCAACAGAATTGTTGAAATATTTAGCTGAAATTAATCTACATGATGATGCCACAATTTTGATGGTGACACATGACCCGTACACGGCCAGTTTTTGCAATCGCATCTTGTTCATTAAAGACGGTGCGATTTTCTCAGAAGTTGTTCGTCAAGGATCACGTAAGGAATTTTTTAATCGTGTGATAGATATGCAAGCAACGATTGGTGGAGGCGGGCGCGCAAATGATTTTTAAACTATCATTAAAAAATTTAAAAGCTCATGTACCTAACTATCTGGTTTATTACATTAGTATGACTTTTGCAGCGGTCGTTTATTATTGTTTCCGTGCGATCGCTTACAACCAGCCTCTTGTCGCAGGTGCAGGCCGTGATATCGAAATTAAGCGATCTTTAGGACTCGGTAGTACCTTAGTCACCATTATTATTTTGGGCTTTATGTTGGCGGCAAATCGTTTTTTTATAGGAAAACGTAGCCAAGAAATTGGCTTGTATCGATTAATTGGCTTGAGAAAGAGCCAAGTTTCACTAATTTTTTTAGTAGAAAATTTAGTTTTAGGCTTTGTTTCACTAATTAATGGGATTATTTTAGGAGTGATTTTCACCAAGTTGTTTTCAATGATTTTAGCCAAAGTTATGTTTTTAGAAGTCCCCAGTTTCTTCTATATTTCTTGGCGTTCCGTTATTGAAACCGGTGTAGCTTTTGCATTTATGATTTTGATTGTCTGCTTAAGAAGTATTTGGATGATTTATCGTTATCCATTGTCGCAGCTTATGCACCAAGAAAAAATTGGTCAAATTAATTATAGTCGTTTAACGAAACGGCGGCAGTTTCTAGGTATTTTAGGACCTATTTGTTTACTGGCTGGTTATTTTATTGCGTTTGATTTTCGGAATTTAGCGACAGGTATTGTGTATAAACAATTAAATGATTCATTGGATATCTCGATTCCGATGATTATTACATTGACGCCTTTTATCATTTTGGGTCTATGTGTGGTGGGAACTTATTTATTTTTCCGTTATACCATGTATTTTATCATTCGCTTATTTAATCATAGAAAAAAATGGTATTACCAAGATTTACGCATGATTACTTTAGGCAATGCCAAACGCTACTTATTTAAAAGTAGCAAAACACTCACTGGTTTGACCTTGTTAATTGCGACAGCCTTGAGTGGGATTGGCGTGATGGTTTTTGTGTATACGATTAGTATGCACACTGTCAACAGTGATGGCCCCGTGGACTTTTTAGTTTCACAGGAAAGCTATCCTAAATTGAAGAAAGTTCTCGATGAAGCGAAGGACACCAAAATAAAAAATGAAGTGACACTTTCTTATAAAATTACTGGAATTGAACGCAGTTTGCGAATTGGTCAAGCGCAAGAGGAACAAGAAACGATTGAAGCAGTTAATGTTTTATCTTTCTCCAACTACCGCAACTATCAAAAAATTAATCCTTATTTAAACGATTTACATTTAAAAAATGACCAAAGTGTTATCTATATGGATAGCTTTACCAATATTTTAAGTGGTATGTCTCGTTATGAATCGAAACTGCAATTTGTTGAAGGGGAGAAGGCACAACTACAACAAGTGCTGCCTAACTATCTAGGCAATTTTTTATTACAATATTCCTTACCAACGATTGTCGTTTCCGATGCCCTTTATCAGAAAGTGACAAAAAATTCCATTCAGTATCAGATTAACGCCGTAAATGTTGACACGAAAAGCCGTGAAAAACTTTATGAAGCCGTAAATAAACAGATTGCCACAGAATGGCAAGCGCCAATTTTGTATAAGTATGAAAAAAATAACCAGCAGTTGAGTGGTTTTGCCAAACAAATGCCTAACGAAGAGGCAAAGAATACGCAAGATGATGTCACCGAAACTTGGCGGCTAAATATGAATGATCGCTACGCCTCTTTACGCTATGAACGAAAAATTAACGGCTTGACTTTATATGTCTCCATGTTTGTGGCAATTTTAGCGTTGTTTATTACGGGCAGTATTTTGATGTTACGACAACTCTTTTCAGCTGTAAGTGAGCGTCAAGATTACGTGACTTTAAAACGGATGGGTGTTTCTAGTAAAGCGATAACTAAGCAAATTTATCGACAGAATAGTTTGATTTTCTTTCCGCCGATGGTCATTGGGATTTTGCATACTACCTTTGCCATTTATTTGTTAAGCCAATTTATTAAGAGTCCAGGATATTTGTTAGTATATCTTTCTTGTGGAATCTTAATAATTGTTTATCTAATTTTTTATATTTTAACGTCTGCCATTTATGCGCGGATGATTCGACACATCCATTTTTAAAAAACTGTAAAAGCCGTTGTGAAGCGGTTTTTACAGTTTCTTTATGCGAAAAAATTATGAGAGTTCCGTTTATGAAAATCATGAAAATTTAAGAAGTGACGAAATTGTTAGTTTTTTTATTAAATTGTAAGAAATTTCAATGGACTTTGCTGAAATATAGCATAAAATAATGGATAGCGATTAACCTTAGGAGGTGAATGATAATGAAAACAACTTTTCAGAAAATTCTCAATAACGAAAGTCTTAAATTCATCGGTAAAACGTTATTTTATTCTTTCATTGTCATTGCATTAATTTATCTTTATCATTACAAGAATATCAATGGAGGAACCTTCATTTATAACGAGTTTTAAGGAGGCGGCTATACATGGAAAAAGTAATTAATATGATTCAAACGATTGATGAATGGGCACGTAAAGAACCCCAACGTCCTGTTTATTTAACCGAAGAAAAAGTCTCTACGTATGGAGAGTTAAAAGAAAAGTCAGACAATCTAGCCGCTTATTTAGCTGAGCTGAAAACGGACAAGTCAGCGATTGTCGTATACGGAGAATTAGATTTTGAAATGATTGTGAGTTTTCTAGGCGCATCGAAAGCTGGTTTTAGCTATATCCCCATTGATGCACATACACCAAAAGAACGCATTGAACTAATTCTAAACGTAGCCAAACCAACCGCAGTGATTGCTGTGCATGAATGGCCTGAGTTAGCCACCGAAGTGCCAGTAATTACGGCGGAAGAATTAACAGAAATGATGATGCATGCACCTCGACATGCGCCTGCGTTGACGCCTGTCACAGGAGCAAGTAATTACTATATCATTTTCACTTCAGGGACAACTGGCGTACCAAAGGGTGTGCAAATCAGCCATGATAATTTAGTTAGCTTTACGAATTGGTTGTTGCAAGATTTTGGTTTAGAAGAAGGGGCCCGCTTTTTAGCACAGGCACCTTATTCGTTTGATTTATCGGTGATGTCTATTTATCCCGCATTGGCGTTAGGCGGCTCATTAACTCCGTTACCCAATGAAATCATTAACGATTTTAAACAATTATTTACGCGTTTGCCACAATTAACAATCGACGTCTGGGTTTCAACACCGTCATTTATTGAATTGTGTCTAATGGAACCAAGCTTCGATGGTGAACATCTACCAGCACTGCGCACGTTTTTATTCTGTGGAGAAGAATTACCAAAACCAACGGCTGAGAAATTAGCCGCTCGTTTCCCAACTGCGCATATTTATAATACGTATGGGCCGACAGAAGCGACTGTAGCGATTAGTGCCATTGAAATCACTCAAGAAGTTTTAAAAAGTGTCCAACGTTTACCAATTGGGTATGTGAAAGAGGATACGCAAATTTATATTATGGAAGGCATGTCAAAATTACCTGCAGGTGAAATTGGTGAAATCGTCATTGCTGGACCAAGTGTTTCCAAAGGCTATCTAAATAATCCTGCGAAAACAGCTGAAGCTTTTTTCCAATTAGATGGCGTACCAGCTTATCGCACAGGCGATGCTGGAAAGTTAGTCGATAACCTATTGCAGTATGAGGGACGCTTAGATTTTCAAATTAAATTGCATGGCTACCGCATTGAGTTAGAAGAAGTAGATCATCACTTAACGAATGTTTCCTACGTGAAACAAGCAGTCGTTGTGCCGAAATATCAAGGAAATAAAGTCCAACAATTAATTGCCTATGTCGTTCCGCAAGCACATGAATTTTCAAGTGATTTTCAATTAACTAAGGCAATTAAACAAGAATTAGCCACGTTGACAATGGACTATATGATTCCGCAAAAATTTGTATATGTTGAACAATTACCTTTGACAAGTAATGGCAAAATTGATCGGAAAGGGTTGATGAATGAGGTGAATGCCACATGATGAATTTTCCTCATATGATTCCCTATAATGCACCGTATTACTTTGTTCTGCTAATTGCAGCCTTGTTGCCGATGATTTTAACTTTAGCCATTAAAGGGACACGTTGGCCTTGGTACCAAACACTCGTGACACTGGTCTTTCTATATATCAGTTTTGGTGGCGAATTTTGGCAACAAGGAGTCGCTCTGATTGTATATGTTATTTATCAAACATTACTAACGTGGGGCTATGCGGCTTATCGAAAAAATAAAAATGCAGGTTGGGTCTTTTATCTGGCTGTCTTTTTAGCTATATTACCGCTTGTTTGGGTGAAAGTTTCTCCCTTCATGACAGGCAAAACAACTTTACTTGGCTTTTTAGGGATTTCTTATTTAACCTTTAAAGCGGTCCAAGTGGTCATGGATTTACGGGATGGCGTAATGAAGGAATATCATCCGTTTCGTTACATTCAGTTTCTCTTGTTTTTCCCGACTATTTCTTCAGGACCCATCGATCGTTATCGGCGCTTTGAGAAAGATTTGAAAAACCCGCCGAGTGCGGAGAAATATTTAGACTTTTTAGAAAAAGGAATTTTCTATTTATTTCTAGGATTTTTATATAAGTTTATTATCAGTCATTATCTTGGTGGTGTCTTTTTACCACATGTGGAAAAAATGGCCTTGGCACAAGGTGGTTTATCCTGGTGGACAGTCGGCTATATGTATAATTACAGTTTGTATCTATTCTTTGATTTCGCAGGCTATAGTTTACTGGCCGTTGGCACAAGTTATTTAATGGGCTATGATACACCAATGAACTTTAACAAACCGTTCCTAAGTTGGAATATTAAAGAATTCTGGAATCGTTGGCACATGACCTTATCTTTTTGGTTCCGTGATTACATTTACATGCGCTTAATGTTTTTCTTAATGAAAAAGAAAGTCTTTAAAAGTCGGATTGTGACTTCTAATATTGGTTACTTTGCGTTGTTCTTAATCATGGGCATTTGGCATGGATTAACGTGGTTCTACATCGCTTATGGGCTCTACCATGCAACACTAATTTGTGTGACAGATGCTTGGCTACGTTTTAAGAAAAAACATAAAGACAAGATACCATCAAACAAATTTACACATGCATTTGCAGTCTTTTTAACTTTCCAAGCGGTTTGTGTCAGCTTCCTGATTTTCTCAGGATTTTTAGACAAACTATGGTTTAAATAAACAAAAATAAAAATATAAAGGGGCAATTTACAATGAACATTCAAGAAACAGTATTAAACATTTTAGAAGATATTACAGGAACAGACGAAGTTGTGAACAATCAAGACATTCAATTATTTGAAGAAGGATTATTGGACTCTTTAGCAACGGTTCAATTATTAGTAGAAATTGAAGGACAACTAGGAATCCAAGTTCCTGTATCAGACTTTGACCGTGAAGTATGGGGAACACCAAAACAAATCATTCAACAAGTGGAAGCTTTACAATAATGTCTAGAAATAAACGACTAATCAGAATCTTAGGTCCAGTGCTTTGTTCAGCGGTCTTGGTTGCAGTGTTCTTTTTTGCACCGTTCAGAATCAATTTAACTTCCGAAAAAACGTTGAAGGAAGCATCAACGTCAATGGCACCGAACGTTTTAAAAGGCAATGTGATTAAAAACAAAGCAGTGGCTTCTGGTAAATATGTTCCTTTTTTTGGCTCTTCTGAATTAAGTCGATTTAGTGCTTTCCACCCTAGTGTGCTCTCTGAAAAGTATCAACGGAACTACCGACCGTTTTTACTAGGAGAAGCGGGCACACAGTCATTAACCCAAGCGATGGTCATTCATTCGATGGGCGATGCGATTGCCAATAAAAAAGCGGTCTTTATTTTATCTCCGCAATGGTTTGTCAAAAAGGGTGTACCTAATGATAGTTTTGGTGCACACTATTCACAATTACAAACCTATCAATGGTTAGCTAATTTAACCGAATTAACCAGTGGTGATCAATATCTAGCACAACGTTTGACCAAATTTCCAGTTGTTCAAAAAGACAAAGTCTTAATGGAAACTTTGGCAAATCTGCAGGCAGGGCAACTTCCCCAACGCTCTCAACGAGATTATTTTATAATGAATCTCCGTTTCTTGAATCGTGAGGATGAATTGTTTAGCCAAATTGGCATGGTTAGCAGAGAACCAATTGTTGAAAAAGATATGAAACAATTACCCGCTACGTATAATTTTAATGAATTAGATCAGCTAGCTGGAAAAATTGCGGCAAAAGCCATTAATAATAATAAATTTGAAATTAGTAACGGTTTTTATCGCCAACGGATTAAACCAGTTTTACCGAAATTAGCTCATTCACAAAAGAAATGGGATTATCGTTTTTCTCCAGAATATGGTGATTTCCAAGCTGCGTTAGAACAGTTAGCAGAAAAAAATGTCGATGTTTTATTTGTAATCCCACCTGTTAACAAACGTTGGTCGGACTATACGGGCTTGTCACAAGATATGTTGCAACAAGTAGCACGCAAGCTGAAATATCAACTTCAAGAGCAAGGGTTTACTAACATTGCTGACTTCTCAACATGTAGTAATGAACGCTACTTTATGGCGGACACGATTCATTTAGGTTGGCGTGGTTGGCTCGCTGTTGATCGTCAAGTAGATGAATTTATGAAACAACCTGCGTCTAAAAAGTTAGCGTATAAAATTGATGATCGTTTTTATCAGACAGATTGGCAACAACAAAATCCATTGGTCTTACCTCAATTTTAAGAAGGCAAGATGGATCAAGTACCAATTATCTGAAGCGGACTAGAAACGCTTCGTAACAATGAAAATAGCCTGTACCTGCCGTTGAATAACGAGCGTGCAGGCTGTTTTTTCGTTTACTTTTAGTGGAGAACGTTGCTCAATTTATTTTTTGTAAGTATTTTTTTAGTTCGTGGTATAATGGATAAAATTGGTTTTTGAGGGGAGTTATTTTTATGGATGCAAAAGAAGAAAAAATGTTAATTGATTTAACAAGTGCTAAAGGGATTGCTGGGAATGAAGACGAAGTACGTTCGTTATTTAAAAAGTATGCAGCACCGTATGCGGATAAATTTTTATATGATGGTCTTGGCAGTATTATTGCAAAAAATGTTGGTGATAAAGAAGGACCAAAAGTCTACATTTCTGGGCATATGGATGAAGTCGGTTTCATGGTTACCCAAATCACAGAAAAAGGCTTTTTAAAATTTCAAACCGTTGGCGGTTGGTGGGGGCAAGTGATGTTGGCCCAACAAGTTCAGATTAAAACCACGACTGGTAAGGTTTACCATGGTGTCATTGGGTCTAAACCACCGCATGTGTTAACAGCGGAAGTTCGTAACAAACCCTATGAGATTGCAGATATGTTTATTGATATTGGTGCAAGTAGCGATCAACAAGTTGCAGAATGGGGGATTCATCCAGGAGATATGGTGACACCATATATTGACTATCGTCGCATGAATGATACAAAATTTTTATTGGCAAAAGCGTGGGATAACCGAATTGGTACGGCCGTTTCATTAAAAGTTTTAGAAAATTTAGCGACAGAAGGGCACCCCAATATTTTATTTGCAGGCAGTGATGTGCAAGAAGAAGTGGGGCTACGGGGTGCGCAAACAAGTACGCATCTTGTGAATCCAGACATAGCGTTTGCTTTAGACACAGGAACAGCTGGTGACACACCAGGAATGACACCTAAAGAAGCCGACTCTGTTTTAGGTGAAGGGCCACAAATTTTGATTTATGATGCATCGATGATTCCGCATAAAAAATTACGTGATTTTGTTATTCAAGTGGCGGAAGAAAATAACATTCCCTTCCAATATACAGTGATTACAGGGGGAGGTACGGATGCTGGCCGCATGCATTTAACGCGCAACGGGATTCCATCATTAGCCATCACGGTGCCTGTTAGATATCTGCATTCACATACCTCAGTTATTCATGAAGATGATTATTTCAACACAGTCAAATTAGTCACAGAAGTGGTGAAACGTCTAGATAAAGAAACAGTCGCTAAATTGACTAGTTATTAGTTTCAGAAAGGATGGAATGAATGAAAAGTTTAGTAACAAATTCGCAACATCGTGCCAATGCTCGCAGAGCTCTTGATGGGCAATGGGGGATCATGGCTTGGTTAACTTTCTTAGGAGTGGTTTTACAGAGCTTCTTAACATCGATTGTGCAAAATTTATTTTCTGGTGAAAATCAAGTTTTTCAAAGTAGTTTTGCCGCAGTATTACTGCAAATTTTTGTTTTATTCGCGTTAAGTTATGCGCTATATTACGCAGCCTTGAAGGTGTTGCGTGGTGAAAAGGTGCGGGTCAATATTTTAATGAGTGTTTTTCAAGGAAAATATTATGGTCCGCTATTTGTGGTCAACCTACTTCAAAAAGTACTTGAACGTGTAATTGGTTTGTTATTTTTGTTACCAATTTTATTTGGAGCAGGGACAACCTTGTATTTCAAATTGATGTTTAATACAGTTACACCAGAGGAAATTCAGACCTTTTTCTTAAATGATTTTTCCTTTTTCCTAGCGTTTGGTGTTGCCACTATCTTGATCTTTTTAATTGGTTTATTTGTGAGTGGCGTTTTTCAATTTGCTGTGTGGCTACGTTTTGATAATCCAGAACTGCCAATTATGATGGCGTTGAAACAGGCGTTATATTTAATGAAAAATCGTTTTTGGCAATATTTATGTTTACAATTTTCTTTTATTGGTTGGTATATTGTGGGCTTTTTAGCTATTGGTATCGGTCTATTATGGGTGATTCCTTATAACTATGTAGCGTTAGCTAGTTTTTATCAAACTGCCTTAGAAGAAAAAGGTTTAGCCGAAGAATAAAAAAGAAGCTTGAATCCTTCGTTATCTCGACAAAGGGTTCAGGTTTTTTCTTTGGTCTTTTTGTGAAAATTTAAGCGTTTTAACCTCGTTTTTCCGTTATTTTATGGTAACATGGAAGTATCGTATTGAAGGAGGTTGTCCACACATGAAATTGACTGTCTTAGGCTGTTTAGGCGCTTATCCATACAAAGGAGAAGGAACGAGTTCCTATTTGTTAGAATCTGAAGGCTTTCATTTGCTTATTGATGCAGGCAGTACGACATTAGTGCGTTTAGAAAACTATCTAGATCCATTGAAATTAGATGCTGTCATTCTGTCGCATTATCATCATGACCATATCGCAGATTTAGGCGTTTTACAATATTATCGTCAGCTTTATCCAACGCTGGAACCGACTCCTATTTTGCCAATATATGGCCATACACAAGATCAAATGCATTTCAAAGAACTAACGCTTCCTAACGTTTCCGAAGGGAAAGAGTATTTTGAAGCAGAAGAGTTGGCAGTAGGACCATTTTTAATTACTTTCATGGAAACGATTCATCCTGTCACTTGTTACGCGATGCGGATTGTTGAAAAAGCGACTGGCAAAGTCTTTGTCTTTACAGGAGACTCTGGTTACTTAGCAAGTTTCGAAGACTTTGCAAAAGACGCTGATTTATTCTTAGCGGATACGTACTTATTTGAAGGTAATGAACGACATCATGCACACTTTACGTCAAGAGAAGCGGGTGAAATTGCCAAAGCAGCACAAGTCAAACAATTGATGTTGACCCATTTACCACAGCATGGGTCATTGGAACAACTACGGGAAGAAGCGCAAAACTATGCTGGAACGGAAATTCCAGTGACATTAGCCCAACCAGATTTAACAGTTGAGATTTAAAAAAGTAACTATACCAAGGGAGAGAACCGATTGTGATTTTTGTACCGAATGAAAATAATGACCCACGAGTGAACTTAGCAATTGAAACATATTTGTTAACAGAAATGCCTTTAGATGAGCCCATTCTTTTATTTTACATTAACGAGCCGTCAATTATTATTGGCCGTAACCAAAATACAATTGAAGAAATTAACAAAGAATATGTAGATGAGCACGGCATTCATGTTGTTCGTCGCTTAAGTGGCGGCGGCGCCGTTTATCATGATCATGGTAATTTGAATTTTAGTTTTATTATGCCAGATGACGGCAACTCTTTCCGTGATTTTGCGAAAGTTACCCAACCAATTATTCAAGCATTACACGACTTAGGCGTTGAAGGTGCCGAATTAAAAGGGCGCAATGACCTAGTGATTAATGATATGAAGTTTTCAGGAAATGCGATGTACGCTACCAACGGCCGCATGTTTGCACATGGAACCTTAATGTTTGATAGTGATATTGATGAAGTTGTAAATACATTGAAAGTACGGAAAGATAAAATCGAATCTAAAGGTATCAAGTCTGTTCGTTCACGGGTAACAAACATTAAACCATTTTTATCTGAAGATAAACAAGAGATGACAACGGAAGAATTCCGCCAAGAAATTCTTTTGAAAATTTTCGGCGTAGATTCGATCGACCAAGTTAAAACGTATGAATTAACTGATCAAGACTGGGCGGCTATTAACAAAATTTCAGAGCAATACTATCGCAATTGGGATTGGAATTATGGTAAATCACCTGCATTTAACTTAGAACGTCGCCATCGTTTCCCAATTGGTTCAATTGAAATGAAAATGAATGTGGCAGATGGTGCCATTAAAGAAATTAAAATCTTTGGGGACTTCTTTGGGCTTGGTGAAATTAAAGATGTTGAAGATATTTTAACCGGCGTGAAATATGATAAAGCTTCTTTAGAAGAAGCCATTGATCAAATTGACGTTAAAAAATACTTTGGCAATATCGAAAAAGAAGATTTGCTTGGGTTAATTTATTAAAAAAAAAGACAGCCGTTTCTGAGCCGACCCCCAAAAGTTAGACCTAGAAATCTAACTTTTGGAGGTTTTTTTGTATGGCAAAATACAGTTTTGAATTTAAACTTAAACTTGTTCATGACTACTTATCTGGTCAAGGAGGTCTAAGGTTTCTCGCAAAGAAGTATGGGTTTAAAGATAGTTCTCAAATAAGCAAATGGATAAATGCCTATAAAGAACTTGGTGAAGAAGGCCTACTTCGCAGTCGAAAAAATAAGAATTACTCTGTTCAATTTAAGCTAGATGCGATAGAGTTATATTTAACAACAGAGTTGTCCTATCAAGAAGTAGCTAATCTTCTAAAAATGAACAATCCATCATTGATTGCGAATTGGCTTAGAACGTATCAGAAGTTTGGTATAGAGGGACTCTCTAAACAGAAAGGACGTCCACCTACCATGTCTAAAAAGAAACGAAATGAACCCCAACCACTACCAAGTGAACGATCTCAAGTAGAGAAACTAGAAAAAGAAAATAGAATGTTAAAAATTGAGAATGCCTATTTAAAAGAATTGAGGAGACTGCGTTTAGAGGACGAACAAAAAATGAACGAATCGCACGAATCATTCACAGTCTCCGAAGACACTTTCGATTAAAAGATATTTTGGAAACCCTAAGGTTTCCAAAATCTACTTACATGTACTGGCAAAAACGCCTCGACAGAACAGCTTCAACACAAATCATCGAAGAAGAAATTCAAGCGATTCGTAAAAAACATCAACATTATGGCTATAGAAGGATGACCCAAGAATTGAAACGACGTGGATTTCAAGTGAATAAAAAGAAAGTCCAGCGATTAATACAAAAGTTAAAGTTACAAGTCAAAGCTTTTACTAAGAAATCAAGAAAATATAATTCCTATAAAGGAACCGTTGGTAAAATCGCTAAAAATTTGATTCGTCGCCGATTTAAAACCTCTGTTCCTCATCAAAAAATTACAACTGATACAACTGAATTTAAGTACTTTGAAGCAGATAACGCAGGCATCTTTCGTCAGAAAAAACTATACTTAGATCCATTTATGGATATGTATAATAGTGAAATTCTAAGCTATAGCCTTTCTACTCAACCAAATGGTAAAACAGTTATGGAAGGTCTGAAAGAAGCAATTTCTCAAACAAATGATTGTCCCTATCGGCGCACCTTTCACTCTGATCAAGGCTGGGCTTATCAAATGAATGTCTATATACAAACATTAAAGGACAACAATATCTTTCAAAGTATGTCTCGAAAAGGAACCTGTTTAGATAATTCTCCTATGGAGAATTTCTTCAGTATCCTAAAACAAGAAGTGTACTATGGAAAAATCTATCAAAGTCAAAATGAATTGAGAGAAGCAATTGAGAACTACATTTATTATTACAATCATCACCGAATCAAGGAAAAACTTAACTGGAAAAGCCCAGTAGAATTTCGACAATTCAATCAAAAAACTGCATAAAAATAGAGTGGAAAAATCCACTCTATAAAAAGTCTAACTTTTTGGGGTCACTACATTCAAACGGTTGTCTTTTTTCTAGCTAAAAATAATTTTTAGCTTTTAGAAAGGTAGTGCTATGTGCAAAATCGTCGAAACGATTTTTATCAGGGAACTATCAAATAGCTCGCCTGCATATGTACTTGAACCAAGTCAAGTCCGGGAATTTGGTTATGTGCTTCACTATAAATCACTATCTGTAAAGAGTATACAAGATTTCCTTTCTTTTGTGATATCAAATTTTTACAGACAAAGTAGTAAAATTTGACGTTTCTTATTTTGGCAAGGTTATAGGCTTGTTTTGGGGCTTGAAATAGCAAGAATTGAGAGTGATTTAAGGGGAAATATTAACATATGTAGAAGTATTTTTATAAGAAATAACGAGAAAAAATCAATAGGTATGTTCTTGAGGGCTACTTTTTGACGTTTTCTGAATAAAACTTAATAAAAAATAGCGGAAACAAAGAAAAAATGTGCTTACAAAAAGTAATCCGCACTTAGCTAGGAAGTTAAGAATGTACATGTTATTCTCAAACAAATAATAAGAATCCTATTTCAATCCTTTACAGAGGAACAAGGACTTCGTATAATAAAGGGACGAAAAGGAGCGAAAGTGATGAGAAACGAAATGATGCATCGACCAGTCGTTAAACCAGAATTGGTTGAGTATATGCGTACAAAACAAAAGAAACTTCCCGGAGAATTAGGTGTAGTGGAGGCGGAAGCCAATGAAGCAGGGGTGCCGATTATTCCACACGAAACAGTAGTTTTTTTACAATTTTTGCTAGGACAACTAAAGCCCAAAAATATTTTAGAAATCGGGGCAGCAATTGGTTTTTCTTCAAGCTTGATGGCCCAATTTGTTGGTGAAGATGGTCACGTGACCACGATTGATCGTTTTGACGTAATGATAAAAAAAGCGAAGAAAACCTACCAACGCCTAGACTTAGAAGAAAAGGTCACTCTTTTAGAAGGACAAGCAGCTGAGATTCTACCAACGTTGGAAGGACCTTATGACTTTATTTTTATGGATAGTGCCAAATCAAAATACATTGAATTTTTACCTGAATGTTTACGGTTGCTACCAGTTGGCGGCGTTTTAATGGTGGATGATGTATTTCAAGCTGGGACAATCTTAGACCCTGCTGAGGAAGTACCGAAAAAAAATCGAGCGATTCATCGTAAATTAAACCAATTTTTAGATGTAGTCATGGCGCATCCTGATTTAACTTCTACTTTAGTTCCTCTTGGTGATGGAGTTATTTTAATTACCAAAGAGAAAGAAACGATTATTTTAGATAGTTAAAGAATGTCTTCACAAAAAGAAAGCGAATCATTAAAAAGCAAGTTCTTTTAATGATTCGCTTTCTTTTTTATGTTATTTAAAAAGTTATCTCGCTATTTCTAATTGAGAATGATAATCATGAAATTCTCAATGTGACAGTATTATGTGTTAATAAAACCTCTTTTGTTTATAATTATTCTATTGACGGAATAATTATAAACTGTTATCCTTAAAGAGTAAAAAAACAGAGGAGGAACGACAATGAATTTAATTAATCAAAAACTTTTTGACTTTGAATGTGATGCCTATCACGATGGTGAATTTACACGAGTATCAACAGAAGATATTTTAGGAAAATGGAGTATTTTCTTCTTTTATCCAGCTGATTTTTCTTTCGTGTGTCCTACGGAATTAGGGGATATGCAAGAGCATTATGCGCATTTACAGGAATTAAATTGTGAGGTTTACTCTGTTTCAGAAGATAGTCATTATGTGCATAAAGCATGGGCTGACGCTACAGAAACGATTGGAAAAATTAAATATCCAATGTTAGCCGATCCCAACGGTCAACTTGCTCGTTTCTTTGGCGTTTTAGATGAAGCTTCTGGAATGGCTTACCGTGCTTCATTTATTGTGAGTCCAGAAGGTGAGATTAAATCTTATGAAATCAACGACATGGGTATTGGTCGTAATGCTGAAGAACTTGTTCGTAAATTAGAAGCTTCTCAATTTGTAGCAGAACATGGTGATAAAGTTTGTCCAGCCAATTGGCAACCAGGAGAAGAAACAATTGCGCCAAGCTTAGATTTAGTTGGTAAAATTTAAATTCGCTTTGTAAATAGAGGTCAAAGAGTTGGATAAAACAGAGAAAATGTTTTGTTCAGCTCTTTTTCTGAAACACAGAAGAAAGAGGAGAAGCAAGTGACAGAAGAAATCTACGATTTGATTATTATTGGTGGCGGCTCAGCTGCTTTATCTGCAGGTATCTATGCAGGTCGCGCAATGATGGATACCTTAATTATTGAAAAAGACAAAATTGGTGGACAAGTAACGACGACTTCTGAAATTGTGAACTATCCAGCGATTCGTCACACAACAGGTCCAGAACTAATGGAAGAAATGCGCATTCAAGCACAAGACTTCGGTGTAGCTTTTACAAAAGACGAGATTATTGATGTTGATTTTAGTCAAACGATAAAAACTGTTCAATCGGCGAGTCAAACCTACCAAGCATATGCAGTATTGATTGCGACAGGGGCCTCTGCTCGTAAAATTGGTTTCCCTGGTGAAAGTGAATTTACAGGACGCGGCGTGGCCTATTGTTCTACTTGTGATGGGGAGTTTTTCCAAGGCCTAGATATTTTTGTGATTGGTGGCGGTTATGCAGCAGCGGAAGAGGCCGTTTATTTGACACGTTACGGTAAATCAGTAACGATGATTATCCGAGAACCTGATTTTACATGTGCAAAATTAACTGCGGAGGCGGCTAAAAATCACCCGAAAATTAAGATTGTTTATAACACAGAAGTGAAAGAAATTACGGGAGATGATTTTGTCCGAAAAGCTGTGTTTGTCAATAACCAGACGGGAGAAGAAACGGTTTATGAAGCGCCAAAAGACAGTACATTTGGTCTGTTTGTTTTTGCTGGAAATAAACCAAGTACAGAAATTTTTGAAGGAAAAATTGCCTTAGACCGTGGGTATGTGCCAACAACTGAAAATATGGAAACCAATATTCCCGGAGTTTATGCAGCAGGAGATTTACGAATAAAAGAATTACGTCAAATTGTGACGGCGGTTGCAGACGGTGCAATTGCCGCCACTCATGCGCAACGTTACGTGACAGAACAAAAAACACAGGCGGGCCAATCGATTGTAACGAAGCGAATGACTGAACGATTAGCTAATCAATCTGCCCCTGAAACAAGCAGTCAGCAACCAAAAGAAAAACAGCCAGCGAAAGTTACTGGTAAGCATCAGTGGTTCCCAGAAAGTATGCGCCAACAATTAAGCGGTATTTTCGCTAAACTAACCAAAAAAGTGACATTGCTTCAGTTTTTGGATGCAAGTGATGAAAAATCATTGGAACTTCAGTCATTCTTAACAGAATTTGCAAGTCTGGATCAGAAGATTACTTTAGAAACGATTTTGAAAGATACTGAGCCAGCCAAAGAATTGCTGTATGGGATTGAAAAAATGCCTAGCGTTGTGCTCTTAGATGCGGCAGGAAACTATACAGGAATTAAATTTAGTGGTATTCCTAGTGGCCATGAAGTAAACTCGTTGGTTTTGGCGGTTTATAATGTCGGCAGCGAGGGGCAGCCGTTAGAAGCAAGTCTGCAAAAGAACATACTTGCATTGCCAAAAAGAAAAATAGAAATCTTTGTTTCACTAACATGTCATTTCTGTCCCGATGTCGTGGCGGCTTGCCAACGTATTGCATCAATTAATCCTCATGTGGAAGCAGAAATGGTGGACATTAGTCTATTTCCAGAGTTGAAAAAAGAAAAGAAAATTATGAGCGTTCCAGCAATGCTAATTGATGGCGAACAAATGATTTTTGGTTCAAAAACAATGACCGAAATTATTGAAGCCTTGGCTTAAAAGAGGCGGAAAAAGTAATTAGCCTAAAGAACCTAAGTCATTCAAAAAAGTGAGAAATACGTCGAGATGACGTATTTCTCACTTTTTTCGCATAGTTAGTCAAGTATCTCTTTTGATTAGGCGATTGAGTTTCCTAAAAAGAATTAAAAAGACACAGCAGCAAATGAACAATAGGCTTCCTGTTAGTGGTAAAAAGATACCTTGCATGTAGCTATCGATATGCATTAAACCAGGTACCTCGCTGAAAAAATCATGGATAAACTGTTGAATGAGCTTATTGGCTAGAAAAGCAGCTAAAGGCAAAATAAAAATCAAATAATAGATGGGTTGTAAGGCATAGCTAATTAAAATTTGTAATTTTGTCGTACCTAAAAGAGCTAAGATCAGTAAGTCGTTTTTTTGCTCTAAAAAAGTTAGGAAGAAAGTTCGGCAAATATAACTAATCAGGAAGAAAAAGAGTGTTCCAGCGCTGATTCCAGCCAAACCTCTGAAAATTTTCAATGGAGGAATCACTGCATAATTATCAAGAAGAATCATTTGTGAAAGCCATCGAGAAAACAACAAAGTCAATAATAGAGCAGAAAAAGTCAGAAAACTAATAATAAAGATAAGAATCAACGTACTAAATTGTTTTTTTGAGCGCCACGCATTTTTGAGAGAGTCTGTGAATAAGTAAAGAATCGAATACATCATCGCGTCCTTTCTGAAAAATTTTTGTTTTAGGGGAAAAGTTATGTAAAAGAAAAGACGTTATCTCCTGCCAACTAGCCACTGAAAGAGATAACGCCTTCGCTGGAAACAAGAACTGGATTATTTCACCAATACTAATTTTTTTAAAGGTTCAACCCCAAATCGTTGTTCTTGCTGTAAAAGAATTTCGGCACAAGCACGGCTATCTTCTAAAGCATCATGATGATTATTTAAAGTGATATTGAGGTTTTCACAAACGGTATTTAATTTATGATTAGGAAATTCAGGAAACAGTTTGCGACTCGTTTTGACTGTACATAAAGAAAGGTAATTAGGTTGTTCTAAGCCATAGTAATCTAAACAGCCAGCCAAAACACTACAATCAAAACTTGCATTGTGAGCGACCATTAACCGATTTGGTTGAAAACAATGCTGAATTTGTTGCCATACTTCAGGGAATTTGGGCGCATTGACAACATCTGATTCATGAATGCCGTGAATTTGCGTATTTCGCCAGAAAAAAGGTGTTTCTGGTTTGATTAACGTGTAAAATTCATCCACAATCCGACTATTTTCTACTTTAACAATTGCAATGGAACAGGCACTATGTTTATCATAACTAGCTGTTTCAAAGTCAAAAGCGTAAAAGTTCATTAAAAAAAACTCCTTTCAACGCGTTGAGTAACACTTAAAAATCAAGTACAACTTCCACTGGACAATGATCACTACCAAGAATATCTGTATGGATTTTAGCACTGACTAAACGTTCATTCAAGGATTCTGACACAACGAAATAGTCAATCCGCCATCCTGCGTTATTTTTTCGTGCGTTAAAGCGATAACTCCACCATGAGTAGATGCCTTCAGCTTCTGGATAAAAATAACGGAATGTATCAGTGAAGCCACTGTCTAACAACTCAGTAAATTTTTGCCGTTCTTCAGGCGTGAACCCCGCATTTTTTTGATTGGTTTTCCAATTTTTTAAATCAATCTTTTGATGAGCTACGTTTAAATCACCGCAAAGAATTACGGGTTTTTCTTGATTTAATTCGTTTAAATAGGCACGAAACGCATCTTCCCATGTCATTCGATAAGCTAAACGCTTTAGTTCAGCTTGTGAGTTTGGTGTGTAGCAAGTGACCATGAAAAATTCTGGATATTCTAAAGTGATCACGCGGCCTTCTTGATCGTGAGCCTCGATACCTAAGCCATAGCGAACACTTAACGCTTCTTCTTTAGCGAAAATTGCTGTGCCAGAATATCCTTTTTTTTCGGCGTAATTCCAATACTGATGATAGCCAGGAAGTTCTAAATCAATTTGCCCAGCTTGTAATTTTGTTTCTTGTAAACAGAAAAAATCTGCATCTAATTCATTAAAAACATCCATAAAATTCTTTTTAACAACCGCTCGTAAGCCGTTGACATTCCAAGAAATACATTTCATTGTTGAAACTCCTTTCAAATAAGAAACGCTTTTGCTCGTTTCAGTGCAAACCAGAACCAAAGAAAAGGTCGCTTGGTGCTTTCTTCTATTCTAATACTTTTTAAAGAAGTTTTAAATACTTGAAAAGAAAAAGAGAAAATGACTGATTTTTGGAAAGAAGTAGTCTATGATAAAATAGTAAAAAGAGCAGAAATGAGGACAAACGAATGAAAATTGGAGTCATTGGTTTAGGAAATATTGCACAAAAAGCGTATTTGCCAACTTATAGTGAATGCCGCCACTTGGCAGAGTTTGTATTAGCAACTAGGAACCCAGAAACACGACAAAAAATCGCTGATCAGTATAGCTTTACAGAAACCGTTGGGACCATAGAAGAATTGATTGAAGCGAAGATTGATGCTTGTTTTGTCCATGTAGCCACAAAAGTGCATGGTGCAGTCGTTCGCCAATTATTACAGGCTGGTATTCACGTCTTTGTGGACAAACCTTTAAGTGAAGAGCTTGCTGAAGTCAAAGAATTACAAGCATTAGCAGCAGCAAAAAATCTGCGCCTGATGGTTGGCTTCAATCGTCGTTTTGCCCCTTATGCGGAAGTATTGAAAAATATTCCTGAAAAACAAACAATTTTTATTAAAAAGAACCGCATCAATACAACGAGAGAAACAAGTTTTATGATGTATGATTTATTTTTACATGTCGTTGATACCGCAGTTTATTTAGCGGAAGGACCGCTCCACGTGGTGCAGTCAAAATTAGTGGAAGAAAACGGTCATTTAAAACGAGCAATTTTACAATTAGAAACCGAACAGACAACGATTGTTTGTTCTATGGATTTACACTCTGGGGCCAATACAGAAACTTTTGAAGTCACCAGCCCCACAGGTACTTATCGCTTGGAAAATTTAACGCATTTGACCATCCAAACAGAAGAAGAATACCAAGTAAAAGAGATGGGGGATTGGACGCCAACATTGGAAAAAAGAGGTTTTTACCAAATGGTTACTGCTTTCATCCAGGCCATTCAAAAACCGCAAGAGCAAGAGTTGAAACAAGAAAAAGTCTATGAAAGTCATGCGTTATGTGAAGAAATGCTACGCCAACAACAACGGCATGTTCTTTAAAGAGGACTAGCAACTTTCTTTCTATCATGCTAGAATAAGACAGATATTTTGAAAAGAAAGGACTAACTTTCGTGAACACTAAAGCTATGTTAGAAACATTAAACGAAATTACTTTATTAGTAGATGAACCATTAAAAAACGTAACCTTTACCAAAACAGGCGGCCCAGCTGATGTGTTGGCCTTACCCAAAACAAAAAAAGAAGTCGAAGAGATTGTGGCGTATTGCCGAGAACAAGGGCTTTCATGGTTAGTATTAGGCAATGCTAGCAACTTGATTGTTCGTGATGGCGGTATTCGCGATGTCGTGATTATGCTAACAGAAATGAAAGAAATCAAAGTAGCCGGTACCACCATGGTTGTGGATGCTGGTGCCAAGCTGATTGATACAACCTACGAAGCCTTAGCAGCTGATTTAACTGGTTTTGAATTTGCTTGTGGCATTCCAGGAAGTGTCGGTGGTGCTGTTTATATGAATGCTGGAGCATACGGCGGGGAAATTAAAGATGTTTTCCAGTCTGCAGAAGTGCTGTTGGCAGATGGAACTATCCAAACAATGACGAAAGAAGACCTGAATTTCCGTTATCGTCATAGTGAAATTCAAGAATTACATTGTATTGTCTTGCAAGCAACGTTTGCTTTAGAAAAAGGAAACCATGCAGAAATTAAAGCCCAAATGGATGAATTAACGGAACTTCGTGAACTGAAGCAACCGCTAGAGTATCCCTCTTGTGGCAGTGTCTTTAAACGCCCTGTTGGTCATTTTACAGGAAAATTAATCCAAGACGCAGGCTTACAAGGCTTGAAATGGGGCGGTGCTCAAATTTCCGAAAAGCATGCGGGATTTATTGTTAACATCGATCATGCAACCGCAACAGATTATGTGGAATTAATTGCACATATCCAAGAAGTGATTAAAGAAAAATTTGATGTTGAATTACAAACGGAAGTTCGAATTATTGGTGAAGAAGTCTAAAGACTCTTTAATTTTTCGAATGAAAATTAAGTATACTTGTATTATGATCATAGGGAGATTATAATGAATTTTATTTATAAAAAATGGCTACCTTCAGCCATAAATGGGCTTTTTTTATTTTTTATTTCGATAACATTAATAGGTGCTTTCCGCTCAGATAACTTAAAAATCAGTACTCTTACAAACCATTTTTTTTTGATACTGTTAATAGCAATACTTGCGATAGTAGTACTTCTTTTTAGTAAACATGCTAAAAAGTGGATTGATAAATATCTGTTTGGTGTAAAAAAAATATTTGTGGAAAATATAGGATTAATTACAGGCATTTATTTTATTTTTGGCTTTTGTTTACAAGTGTTTATCTTAACTAATATTTCCGCTCCTATTGGTTGGGATGTATCAGCTATTTTTAATGGTGTAAGTGCTTTGCCTGAAAATAAAGAAGTTATCAGTAATTACCTATCAATAAATCCTAATAATTCTTTTTTCTTTTTTTTGATGTATGGAATTTCTAAGGTGATGAATCTGTTTAATCATACTTGGGGATCGTCTTGGTTTGTCTGGCAGTTGTGGAATATAATTTTTATGGATATAGGATTTGTTATCTTATTTAAAGCAGCTAAGTATTTGTTTAATAAAAAAGTTGCATATTTAACTTTCTACTTGGCTTCTTTTTCATTGATGTTTTCACCATGGATTTTAGTACCATATACTGATGTAATAATGATTCCTGTTATATCAGCTGTGCTACTTTTATATGCTAAACAAATCGAGATAAAAAATAGTGGCGTATGGAATTTAATATTTATAGGTATTCTTCTAGGTATTTGTTATCTTTTAAAGCCCTCCTCTATTGTATTCTTAATAGCATGGACTATTATTATGGGAATTAAATTACTCACTACCGGAAAGCTTTATAAAAAAAATGTTTTATCATTTTTTGTAGCGATGTTTTTCTTTATAATAACTGTGGGATGTTTTTCAATTTTTCAGAAGCAGCAAACAATCGTTAATTATGATGCTGAGATGCAAAAACCGTGGACGCACTTTGTAATGATGGGTTTGACTGGATCTGGAGGATATAGTGAGAAAGATACAAGAAAAGTGAATAGCCTTCCTACATTAGAAAAGAAAAAGAAATATACAACTGAAACTATAAAGAAACGGTTGGAAGATTATGGGATGGTAGGTTACACTAAATTTCTTCTAGTAAAACATTTTAATAATACTGATCGTGGCGATTTTGGTTGGGGACGAGATGGTACACCACAAAATCCTACAAAACCTTCGAAAAGTGAATTTCAAACGAAGCTTAGAGATACCTACTATCAACAAGGAAAACGTACAAATAATCTTCGGTTTGTCATGCAAATACTGTGGATTGTAGTTTTACTAGGAATGTTGTTATCTTTTTTTGTTAAGGACATTCAAGGAGGTACACTATTAATAATAAAATTAACGATTATAGG
Source organism: Enterococcus sp. DIV2384 (assembly GCF_050534975.1). Taxonomy (NCBI): domain Bacteria; kingdom Bacillati; phylum Bacillota; class Bacilli; order Lactobacillales; family Enterococcaceae; genus Enterococcus; species Enterococcus sp. DIV2384. Next base: position 2,233,481 of record NZ_CP172905.1, on the reverse strand, counting down.
AGCATTTCTATATTTGCTTTTGTTTGAAGGTGGACGATCCAGATATTTAATTCAGTATTTACCATTCTTCTATCTTTTATCGGCAAATGGTTTGGCACGAATTAATGACATTGTTTCTTTAAACGGAATAAAAAAATCATTTACATCAACGGACTATAGAGGCTCTTTGCCAATAAGGACTGATGAGTTGTAAAAAATCAATTTTAGATTCATCAGTTCCCTAAATTATAGAGATATTTTAGTATAAAATAAAAAACAACGATACAGTTCCCATAAAAGGAGCTATATTGTTGTTTTTTACTTATATTACTAATAGTTTTCGTTCGGTAATTCGTAAATTTTACTCGTCTTCTAAATTTTCCAATTCTACAACTTTAAAGTTTTTCCGCTCTAAATGTTCTACAATGGCTGTACACGTTTCGGCAGTTGTGCCGGCTGGCAAAGTAATAAGTGTGCGACGAACAAATTCTTCACTATCAACATCCAATGTAATACAGCTGGCGATGCTGCTATATTTGGCAATGATTTTTGAAATGGCTGCTAAGTCGCCTTGTTGACCAACTGAAGCAATTGTTAAAACGTAGCTCCCTTGTTTTACATTCCAAGATTGCGCTAAAATATTTAATAAGGTGCTGTGTGTTAAAATACCATAAAAATAATTATTTTCATCTAAAACAGCAATGTAAGGTAGTTCTTTAATAGTAAAAAATACCTTGAAAAATGAAGTGTTGACATAAATAAATTTTGTGGCATTTTTTAACAAATAGGTAACAGGTAAACTCATATCGCCACCGTTTGCTTTATGGCGGTAAATATGCATTTTATAGATATTTCCTCGGAAAATTTTTCCAGATTCGTCTAAAATTGGGACACAACGGTAACCTGAGTCTTCTAAAATAGAAAGAGCTTCTTCTAGAGTACAAGATTCATTGACTGTTGTTAAATTATCTTTTTTAATAACTACAGATTTTAATAACATAAACAGGCCTCCTAAGGGTTCATTTTTAATAAATTTATCATATCATAACTTAGCAGAAAACAATAGCTGAGACCTCAGAATAAAAGCAATTTTGTTAAAATAAATAGAAAATAAAGAAAAATCAGATATTTTATAAAAGAAATCAAGCACGTATTCGCGATAATGGTAAAAAATTACGTAAGAATCGGCACGGCGCTTCTTTAAAAAGTAAATTAAACTTTGACAACTTTTTCGAATAATGGTACTGTTAAGAAGTAAATTTGTGAATAGAGGAGGTCGAAGAACATGGCAACAAAGAAAGCAGCTCTTGCTTGTTCCGTTTGTGGCTCTCGCAACTATTCTAAATCCGTTAGTGAAGGTAAACGTGGCGAACGCTTAGAAATCAATAAATTCTGTAAATATTGTAATCAATACACGTTACATAAAGAAACGAAATAGATTTAGAGGAGGGTATCAACATGAAATTTTTCCGCAGCGTTGCTGATGAGATGAAGCAAGTAACTTGGCCAACAAAAAAACAATTGCGTAAAGATACATTAGTTGTAATTGAAACATCTATTTTATTTGCAGCATTGTTCTTTATCATGGATACTGTTATCCAAACGGCATTTGGCTGGATTTTAAAATAATTAATTCTAGTATTTCCCGACGAGGGGTGCTATAATAGTATTCGAGAAAAAGCTTCGGGAAACTGAGCTTTTTTTATTTGCTCGAAAAAAATAAACTAAAACATTTAAAGGAGCCGAATCAGTAATGGAAACTTTTGAAAGAAATTGGTACGTATTGCACACCTATTCAGGCTATGAAAATAAAGTAAAAGCAAACATTGAATCACGTGCACAAAGCATGGGGATGGGCGATTATATTTTTCGTGTCGTTGTACCAGAAGAAACAGAAAAAGAAGTCAAAAATGGTAAAGAAAAAGAAATCGTTCATAAAACTTTCCCTGGTTATGTGTTAGTGGAAATGATTATGACCGATGATTCTTGGTATATTGTTCGTAACACGCCAGGCGTAACTGGTTTTGTAGGCTCACATGGTGCTGGTAGTAAACCCGCTCCTTTATTACAAGAAGAAATTAACCACATTTTACGTTCAATTGGCATGAGCACCCGTCAATCAGACTTAGAAGTAGCGCTAGGCGATACAGTGAAAATTATCGAAGGTGCCTTTTCTGGTCTTGAAGGTGTTGTGACAGAAATCGATGAAGAAAAACAAAAATTAAAAGTAAACATCGATATGTTTGGTCGTGAAACAAGTACAGAATTAGACTTTGAACAAGTCGATAACATTGATTAATAAACAAGCTGACAAACTATTGTTCAGCTGATTGATACAGATTGTAGGGTCTGGAAAAGCAGTCAACTGACTTCTTTTCCAAGCCCTTTTTTATTTCATCGCAGAAAGGAATGAAAAAAATGAAACATGCCCAAAAATATCGTTATTTTTCTTTGCTAATGGGTCTTGTTCTATTATTAAGTGCTTGCCAAATTGGAGCAAGCACGAAGAGTGACAACCAAGCCGCCACAAAAGAAGCAACTGTTGAGTTAAACCGCACAACAACACCAACGCTTTTTTTTCATGGTTACGCAGGAACTAAAAATTCGTTTGGCTCGTTACTGCATCGCTTGGAGAAACAAGGTGCCACAACTCAAGAATTAGTGCTACTCGTTAAACCTGATGGGACCGTGGTTAAAGAGCGAGGAGCTTTAAGTGGCAAAGCAACGAATCCCAGTGTTCAAGTTCTATTTGAAGATAATAAAAACAATGAATGGAATCAAACAGAATGGATAAAAAACACATTACTCTATTTACAAAAAAATTATCAAGTGAACAAAGCCAATATTGTCGGGCACTCTATGGGCGGTGTTAGTGGCTTACGTTATTTAGGAACCTATGGGCAAGACGCATCGTTACCTAAAATTGAAAAATTCGTCAGCATTGGAGCACCTTTCAATGATTTTATTGATACGAGTCAACAGCAAACCATCAAAACGGAACTAGAGAACGGTCCCACAGAAAAAAGTAGCCGCTATTTGGATTATCAAGAGATGATTAATGTTGTTCCAGAAAAACTGCCCATTTTATTAATTGGTGGTCAATTAAGTCCAACAGATTTAAGTGATGGAACGGTACCGTTATCTAGTGCCTTAGCAGTCAACGCCTTGCTAAGACAGCGAGGAACTCAAGTCACTAGCCAGATTATTAAAGGAGAAAATGCACAACATAGCCAATTACATGAAAATCCTGAAGTAGATCAATTGCTAATCGAATTTTTATGGCCGAGTAAAAAATAGCAAAAAGGCACATGTTCCATAAAAAATGGAACATGTGCCTTTTTCTATACTTTGGCTAGCGAAATAGCTTTTTTCAGCTATAATAAATAAAATTATTTATTTTTAGGAGATATTGGAATGGAATCCTCATGATTTAAATAAGCACAAATCAAGACTTCAAAGGTGATTAATGTTTGGCCAAAAAACATTTGTGGCTGAGCGACACTTGTTGAAAACGGGCTGTAAGAGTCAGTTGAAAAAACGAGATCTGCCAGTCGACCAAGAGTTGAATTTTTGGCGCCAACAAAAGAAATGATAGGATGTTTTTTCTCTTTTGCAAGCAGAGCTGTTTCTTTTAAGTATTTTTCTTCACCAGAGTGTGAAAGGATGATAAAAAGAAAATTCTGATTATTTTGACTATTTATCGAATGAGTATGGGCTGTTGTGATGCTGGGGATGCCATGAAAATTGAAAACTTCACTAATGTAAGCCGCCAAATATCGTGAAAAGTCATGACCTAAAATAACAAATAAATGACTCTTGTGTTTGGCAAGCAGTCGACAAAACTCGTTGGTTGTTTCAAATGAAGGTGCTGTTTCAAAAGGGATTGGCTGAGAAAAATGGGCTTCTTTTAATTTGTAAATAAGTTCATTATAACCTGATAAATTTAATTTTTTGGCTAAACGAATGATGGAACTAGGCGAAGAAAAGCAGTGTTTGGCAACTTCTCGAATACTCAAATCGGCCGCGTTCGTACTTTGTTGATCCAAATAATACAAAATCTGACTTTCTGTTTTCGTTAAATGATACGTTTCTTTTAAGTAATCTAAGTTCATGAACAAACCTCCTTTATCAGATTATAAATAATTTTGTGGGAAAAAGGTATCAAAAAATAAAAAAATGAGGTGTTTTTATGAAAAGGGCAACAAAGCAAAGGCTGTCTTTGGCAGCAATCATGGTTTTACTTCTCTCGGGCTGTGGAAGTGTTGGGAAAGAAACCAAAAAGCAAGAACAACAGGTATTACGGGTCGGGATTGATTCGGAATTATCAACGGCAGACGTGTCGTTGGCAATGGATAATACCGCAGCAGATGTAATGAGTCAAGTAGGAGAGGGACTTTTCTCCTTTGACGAAAAAGGAGAAGCGAAACCAGCATTGGCAACTGAAAAAGTACAGCCCTCCAATGATGGTTTAAGCTATACTTTTACGATTCGAAAAGATGCAAAATGGAGTAACGGCGAGCCAATCACAGCCAATGATTTTGAATATTCTTGGAAGCGCACAGTGGACCCAAAAACAGCTTCCCCGCAAGCGTATTATTTTGAAGGGCTAAAAAATTATCGTGCTATTGTTGACGGTGGCAAATCTAAAGAAGAGCTAGGGGTAACAGCCATTGATGACCATACCTTGGAAGTAGAGCTGAGCTATCCTATGAGTTATTTTCAACAGTTATTGGCGGTGCCAGCTTTTTATCCTTTAAATGAAGCATTTGTTGAAAAAACGGGCAAAAACTATGGTACATCAGCTGAGTCAACACTTTACAATGGCGCCTTCACATTAGAAGGTTGGGATGGCACGAATAATACTTGGTCCTATGTGAAGAACAAAAATTATTGGGATCAAGCGAATGTTTCGCTAGATAAGGTGGATGTCCAAGTCGTTAAAGAAGTCAATACTGGGAAAAATCTTTTCGAAGGGAAAGAATTAGATGTTGTAAAAATTTCTGGAGAAATTGTTGCACAAGAAGAAGGCAATGCAGCTTTGAAAATTCGTGAAATTCCTGGAACGTATTATATCCAATTAAATACGCAAAAAGATCTTTTGGCAAATAAGAATGCACGTCGAGCGATAGCATTATCATTGAATTCTGAACGTTTAGCTAAAAATGTTTTAAATGATGGCTCAAAAAAAGCACTTGGCTTCGTGCCAACAGGTTTCACTAATCAAGAAACGCAAAAAGATTTTGCAGAGGAATTAGGAGATTTAAATCCTAGTGAACCAGAAAAAGCGAAAGAGTTATGGCAAACGGCTAAAAAAGAATTAGGAATTGAAAAAGCGGAGCTAACGATTTTAAGTTCGGATACAGAAAATGCTAAAAAAATCAGTGAGTATGTTCAAGGAGCTTTAGCAGATAATTTAGAAAATTTAACAGTCAATGTTTCGCCAGTTCCTTTTAATAATCGTTTAGAAAAAAGTCGCAGCGGAGATTTCGACATTGTGGTTGGTGGCTGGACGCCAGTATATGCTGATCCAATCGATTTCTTAAACCTATTGCAATCAAAAAATTCCAATAATTTTGGTAAATGGTCTAATAAGACCTTCGATCAGTTGCTTCAAGAAGCAAACGTAACTTATGCAAATAAATATGAAGAACGTTGGAAAACATTACAAAAAGCGGATCAATTGGTTGCGGAAGAAGCACCCCTAGTTCCTCTTTATCAATTAACAGAAGCACGCTTAGTGGACGATTCTGTCCAAAATTTAGTCTATGGTCCATTAGGTTCAGGCTATTACAAATCAGTCTCTATCAGTGACAAGTAAAGGTTGGGAAAAAATGAAAAAAAGTCAAGCTGTTCAATTAATTCAGGAACTTTCAAATGCTAATGGTGTTTCAGGCTTTGAAACAGAAGTCGTTAGAATCCTTCAACACGCAACTGCAGATTTTACTATTCAACGGCTAGATGCCATTAAAAATTTATATCTTGAGAAGAAAAATAATCTAAGTGAAGGTCCAGTAGTGCTTTTTGATGCTCATAGTGACGAAGTGGGTTTTATGATTCAAGCAATTAAAGAAAACGGCTTGTTGCGTTTTCTTCCGTTAGGTGGTTGGGTCCCAAATACGATTTCTGCACAAAAAGTTCGGATTCGTAACCGGGAAGGTACCTATCTGCCAGGCGTAGTTACTAGTCGGCCCCCTCATTTTATGACACCAGAGGAACGTCAGCGGCCGTTAACCATTGCTGATTTGACGATCGACATTGGTGCTACCTCAAAAGAAGAAGTAATTGAAACGTACAAAATCGATCTTGGTGCACCGGTCATTCCAGATGTGACGTGTTGTTACAACGAACAGACAGATCTTTTTTTAGGAAAAGCTTTTGATTGTCGCATTGGCTGTGCTTGCTTAGTGGACGTCATGGAGGAGTTGAAAGAAGAGACACTTCCATTCAAGTTAGTTGCGACAGTAACTGCACAAGAAGAAGTTGGCGAAAGAGGAGCACTTATTGCCGCAAAACAAGTCAATCCTGATTTAGCTATTGTTTTCGAAGGCTGCCCGGCTGATGATACGGCAGAAACGCCAGAGATGATTCAATCAGCAATGGGAAAAGGACCGATGTTACGCTATTTTGATGTTTCTATGATTACGAATCCAGAATTTCAAGAGTATGCACTAGAGATTGCTAAAATACACAAAATTCCTGTTCAAGTTTCTGTTCGAAGTGGTGGTGGAACCAATGGCATGGCGATTACACAAGTTCAAGGAGCCCCGACGATTGTTGTAGGAATTCCTGTCCGTTACGCTCACACACCCCATTGCTATGTGGACTTTCAAGATTACCAAGCGGCGAAAGAATTAGTCATTCAATTAATCAAAAATTTAGATGCTGACAAAATTCAAGCACTGGTTCAGCCATTGTCAAAGGAGTGGAACAAATGAAGATTTATGTATCATGCGATATTGAAGGATTAGCAGGTATTGCGACATTTGATATGGAAAAAGAAGACACCGTTTTATTCCGAGAATTATATCACCAACATGTGGCTTGGTTGATTGAAGGGATTCAAAAGAGTGCCAAAAATGAACAAATTACAGAAATTACTATTGCCGATTCGCATAGCCGTGGATTGAATTTAGCTTATGCGCGCTTGGCAGAAATGGATGAACGAATTTCCTTAGTGAGCGGCTTTCCTCGCATGGATTATATGATGAGTGGCTTGGATAGTAGCTATGATGTGGTCTTTTTCTTAGGTTATCATGTCGGTATTGGTAAACAAAAAGGGAATATGGATCATGGGTATAGCGCTAGTGTTGCTTATGATTTAAAAATAAACGACTTAGCGATGAATGAAACGACAATTAATGCAGCTTACGCTAGCGAATTAGGTGTCCCTGTTGGTTTAATTATCGGTGAATCAGGCTTAGAGGAACAACTTTTTCAAGAAAAAATGATGCCCGAAGTTCCCTTTGTTTCCACCAAAGAATCTCTGGGACGTTATGCAATCAAAAATAGACCCATGCAACAAGTTCGGGAAGCTATCGTAGCAACTACAAGTCAGGTGTTAACTTCCTTTGCGTTGTCTGAATTATCCCGATATGCCTTGCAAACACCTGCAACTGTAAAATTGCAATGTGTGACGACAGCACAAGCAGATCGTATTGAAATGTTACCAATGATTAAACGCATTGATGGTAGAACCGTTTCATTTGTGGGTGAAACGATGAAAGATGTCATGAATGGAATTGTCGCTGTGGTTGGTTTAGGCGGAACAAGTTATTAAAGAAGAAGCTTACGGAAAAAACGAATGGACGTTTTTTTCTGTAAGCTTCTTGCTATAGTTATTTCTATTTTTGTTTCTCTAGAATTTCTTTGCTTAAACGTTGTGCAGTTGGTGTCACCGCAAGACCGCCTTCAGCGGTTTCCTTGAAAATTTGTGGCATTTGGCGACCCACTTGGTACATTGCGTGGATGACTTCATCTGGTGGAATGACACTTCGGATCCCCGCTAAAGCCATGTCAGCTGAGATGAAGGCTTGAGAAGAACCTAATGCATTTCGCTTCACGCAAGGAACTTCAACAAGTCCCGCAACAGGATCACAAATGAGGCCCATCATATTTTTTATCGTAATGGCCACAGCTTGAGCAGATTGATCAGGCGTACCGCCAGAAGCCGCAACTAAAGCGGCACTGGCCATTGCACTAGCAGAACCGACTTCAGCTTGACAACCACCTTCGGCACCACTGATTGAGGCATTGTTGGCAATCACTAAGCCAAAAGCCCCAGCTGTAAATAGAAAATCCAATTGTTGCTGATGCGTTAACTTTAAGCGATCAATAACTGCCAACAAGACGCCAGAAACTACTCCGGCACTGCCTGCGGTTGGTGTAGCACAAATCAAGCCCATTTTTGCATTAACTTCATTAACAGCAATCGCATTTCGCACGGCTTGTAAAATGGTCTCACCGCTTAAAAAGTTGCCTGAATGTATGTAATCATTTAAGCGGGTTGCATCGCCACCAGTTAGCCCTGTTACTGAGGTAACACCAGCGATTCCTTCAGCGACGGATTGTTTCATAACGGCTAGATTTTTTTCCATTGTTTCAATAATTCGTTCACGAGAATACCCGCCATGAGCCATTTCTGTTGCAATCATTAATTCGCTCACAGAAGGGTACTCTTTCGCTTGAGCTACCAAATCTTCAATTGAATAAAACATCGTATTACTCCTTTACGTTCATTTAGTCAAAATAGTTGACGCTATATATATGAGGGATTTCAGCTAATTGCATGACAATGTCACCGACTTCGGCTTGATCAACTTCAATAATCATAATCGCTTTTTCCCCTTTAGATTCTCGGGTAACGGTCATTGTACTAATATTGATATCGCTAGCTGAAAGGATGTTGGTCACCTTAGCAATCATGCCAGGAACATCTTGATGGACAACGATAAATGTTGGCGTGCCCATACTTAAAGACAATTTGAAGCCATTTAATTCAGAAATTTGAATGTTTCCACCACCAATTGAAATTCCTGTCACAGATAGTTTTCGGTCGCCAGAAGAAACCACAATTTTAACGGAATTAGGGTGGTCTGCTTTTTCACTTTTAGGAATAAAACAAACTTCCATTCCTTGTTCATAAGCAATTTCCAAAGAATTGGCTAATTGCTCATCATCTGGTTCCATACCTAAAAGGCCGCCAACTAAGGCGATATCTGTTCCGTGACCACGATAAGTTTTGGCAAAAGACTCATATAAATAAATGTCAACGCTATCAGGTTGCTGTCCAAAAATACTCCGAACCACTTTTCCAATTCTTGCCGCTCCAGCTGTATGAGAACTGCTTGGACCAATCATAACGGGTCCGATAATATCAAAAACACTATTAAAGCGTAACTCTTCCATTTCAGCACCTTCTTCATTAGAATATGTTTTCATTGGAAGTCTAACACAAAAAATGGCGGGGAACTAGGCAATCGCTTGTGTTTTAGCGAATAATTTAAATTTTTATCAGAATGAAAGCAAGGGGCCTTCGTTGACAAATCAGTGAAGAGATGCTAAATTCTAGATAATAAAAGACGAAAAGAGGGATTCGTGCGTTGAAAATTTAAGTTAATTTTTTAGAGAAACTGTATAACTTTGCCTGAATATAACGGGTGGAGTGTGCGGATTTTCGGAAATTAGCTTAAAGAATTCAGCCACGGGTCTTTTTGTATACCTTGGATTGATGCCGCTGATTTCCGTAAAGCTGCATCAATTTTGCTTTATGGAGGTATATTTATGTCGAAAATTGAACTAAAACAACTATCTTTTGCCTATGATAATCAAGAAGTATTGCTTTTTGATCAGGCAAATATCACGATGGATACCAATTGGAAATTAGGATTGATTGGCCGCAATGGCCGTGGGAAAACAACCTTATTAAGATTGTTACAAAAGCAGTTGGATTACCAAGGAGAGATTCTTCATCAAGTCGATTTCGTCTATTTTCCACAAACAGTTGCAGAAGAACAACAGCTCACTTATTATGTCTTACAAGAGGTGACTTCTTTTGAACAGTGGGAATTAGAACGAGAATTAACGCTTTTAAACGTTGATCCTGAAGTTTTATGGCGTCCCTTTTCTTCTTTATCAGGCGGCGAAAAGACGAAAGTTTTATTAGGTCTTCTTTTTATTGAAGAAAATGCCTTTCCTTTAATTGACGAGCCAACAAATCACTTAGATCTAGCTGGCAGACAACAAGTGGCTGAATATTTGAAGAAAAAGAAACACGGGTTTATTTTAGTCAGCCACGATCGGGCATTTGTTGATGAAGTGGTTGATCATATTTTGGCGATTGAAAAAAGTCAATTGACACTGTACCAAGGGGATTTTTCTATTTATGAAGAGCAAAAAAAATTAAGAGATGCTTTTGAACTAGCAGAAAATGAAAAAATCAAAAAAGAAGTCAATCGCTTGAAAGAAACCGCTCGTAAAAAAGCGGAATGGTCGATGAACCGTGAAGGTGATAAGTACGGCAATGCTAAAGAAAAAGGAAGCGGGGCGATTTTTGATACAGGAGCCATTGGTGCCCGGGCAGCGCGCGTAATGAAGCGCTCGAAACACATTCAACAACGTGCCGAAACACAATTAGCAGAAAAAGAAAAACTATTAAAAGATCTTGAGTATATTGATCCTTTGTCAATGGATTATCAGCCAACGCATCACAAAACATTATTGACGGTGGAAGAGCTTTGTCTAGGCTACGAGAAAAATTGGCTATTTGCGCCAATTTCTTTTTCAATAAACGCAGGAGAAATTGTTGGAATAACAGGAAAAAATGGCTCAGGAAAATCGAGCTTGATTCAGTATTTATTGGATAATTTTTCTGGGGATTCAGAAGGCGAAGCCACTTTGGCTCACCAATTAACCATTTCTTATGTGCGCCAAGATTATGAAGACAATCAAGGAACTTTATCCGAATTTGCAGAGAAAAATCAGTTAGATTACACCCAATTTTTAAATAACTTACGAAAACTTGGGATGGAGCGTGCCGTTTTCACTAATCGAATTGAACAAATGAGTATGGGGCAACGGAAAAAAGTCGAAGTAGCCAAATCATTGTCTCAATCAGCTGAACTTTATATTTGGGATGAACCCCTTAATTACTTGGATGTGTTTAATCATCAACAATTAGAAGCGCTAATCTTATCTGTGAAGCCTGCAATGCTAGTGATTGAGCATGATGCGCATTTCATGAAGAAAATAACGGATAAAAAAATTGTCTTGAAATCATAAAAACATCTTGAAAAAGTAAAGGGAATCCTGTATAGTAATAGGGTATGTTTTAAATGTACGTTGAGTGGGAGGGGAAATCTCAACCCCATTAACCACGCACGAGAACTTAAGGAGGTATTTTCGTGGCTAAAAAAGTAGAAAAAATCGTTAAATTACAAATTCCTGCGGGGAAAGCAACACCAGCTCCACCAGTAGGTCCAGCGTTAGGTCAAGCAGGTATCAACATCATGGGATTCACTAAAGAATTCAATGCTCGTACAGCTGACCAAGCAGGCTTGATTATTCCAGTAGTAATCTCTGTATATGAAGATCGTTCATTTACATTCATTACTAAAACACCACCTGCTGCAGTCTTATTGAAAAAAGCTGCAAAAATCGAAAAAGGTTCAGGTGAACCAAACAAAACTAAAGTTGCAACAGTTTCAAGCGATCAAGTGAAAGAAATCGCTGAACTTAAAATGGCAGACCTAAACGCCGCTGACGTTGAAGCAGCAATGCGCATGGTTGCAGGAACTGCACGAAGCATGGGTATCATCGTAGAATAATTTTTATTCCACACTTACTCAAAGAAGTAGCTTCTCAGTTCGTTTCATATTTAAAGATATGAAAGACGTGGGAGGTACAACCGTTATAACCACAATCAAGGAGGAAACAAAATGGCTAAAAAGAGCAAAAAAATGCAAGAAGCATTGAAAAAAGTTGATGCTACAAAAGCTTACTCAGTTGAAGAAGCAGTAGCTTTAGCAAAAGATACAAACATCGCGAAATTTGACGCAACAGTTGAAGTTGCTTACAAATTGAACGTTGACCCTAAAAAAGCAGACCAACAAATCCGTGGAGCAGTTGTGCTTCCAAACGGAACTGGTAAAACACAAACTGTTTTAGTATTCGCTAAAGGCGAAAAAGCTAAAGAAGCTGAAGCTGCTGGTGCAGATTTCGTAGGCGACGACGACATGGTTGCAAAAATCCAAGGTGGATGGTTCGACTTTGACGTAGTTGTTGCGACTCCTGACATGATGGCTACAGTTGGTAAATTAGGCCGTGTCTTAGGACCAAAAGGTTTAATGCCAAACCCTAAAACTGGTACTGTAACAATGGACGTTACAAAAGCTGTTGAAGAAGTTAAAGCTGGTAAAGTAACTTACCGCGTTGACAAAGCTGGTAACATCCACGTACCAATCGGTAAAGTTTCATTTGATAACGAAAAATTGGTTGAAAACTTCAACACAATTAACGACGTATTATTGAAAGCTAAACCATCAACTGCTAAAGGTCAATACATCAAAAACATTTCAGTAACAACAACATTTGGACCTGGAATCCACGTTGACCAAGCTTCTTTCTAATTTGAAAGAAAATAATTAAAAAATTCTTGACTCACTCACTTACCCTATGGTAAAGTGAGTGAGGTTAATAATTAACTGTACCGAAGACAGTAGGTGACGCAAGTCTTAATTTCCTACCGAGGACAATTGTTGAGTTATATACAATTCGGTCCCTCTATGTCTACGGTGGCATGGAGTTTTGTTGTTTTACACGACTTTTTGAAAAAAAGCCGATGTAAAGCAATACTTGGCGAACGAAGTGAGCGAAGTTTCATTTGATTCTTCTACTTTACATATCGTAAACCAAGTCCAACTCCACCATCAAAATCAGGAGGTGAAATAAATGAGTGAAGCAGCAATCGCTAAAAAAGAAACCCTAGTTCAAGCAGCCGCTGAGAAATTTGAATCAGCAGCATCAGTTGTAATCGTGGACTACCGTGGTTTAACAGTTGAAGAAGTCACTAACTTACGTAAACAATTACGTGATGCAGGCGTAGAAATGAAAGTCATCAAAAACTCAATCCTTTCTCGTGCAGCTAAAAAAGTTGGTTTAGACGGCTTAGACGAAGTCTTTACAGGCCCAACTGCTGTCGCATTCAGCAACGACGATGTAGTAGCACCAGCTAAAATCATCGACGAATTTGCTAAAGATGCAAAAGCATTAGAAATCAAAGGTGGCGTCATCGAAGGAAAAGTTTCTTCAGTGGAACAAATTACTGCGTTGGCAAAACTACCAAACCGCGAAGGTTTACTATCTATGCTATTATCTGTATTACAAGCGCCAGTCCGCAACGTGGCTTACGCTGTCAAAGCAGTGGCAGAGAAAAACGAAGAAGTTGCTTAATTGCAGTCTAATTCAAACAAATAAAAAACAAACAATTTTAATTTAAATGGAGGAAATTCAAAATGGCATTAAACATTGAAAACATCGTTGCTGAGTTAGAAACAGCAACTATCTTAGAACTAAGCGAATTAGTTAAAGCTATCGAAGAAAAATTTGACGTATCAGCAGCAGCTCCTGTAGCAGTAGCTGGACCAGCAGCAGGTGGAGCAGCAGAAGAACAAACTGAATTCACTGTTGAATTAACAGCAGCTGGCGATCAAAAAGTTAAAGTTATCAAAGCAGTTCGTGAAGCAACTGGCTTAGGCTTGAAAGAAGCTAAAGCTGTAGTTGATGGCGCTCCTGCACCAGTTAAAGAAGCTGTTTCTAAAGAAGAAGCAGAAGCTTTAAAAGCTGCTTTAGAAGAAGTTGGCGCTTCAGTAACAGTAAAATAATTCATTCAACTTTTGAATGTTCGAGAACCCTTGTGTTGCAAGGGTTCTTTTTTATTAAGCTTTTAAATGGTGGTAAAGTTAGTGAATTGATTGTCAAAATAATCTTTTCGTTTAATAAAGATAAGTATTCATAGCTAAAGAGAAAATCCAGAGGATCTTAACCTCTGGATTTGGTAATTTCTATAAGTTCTCGTTACCAATATTATTTGATAAAAAGCAAATTATTTAAATAATGATTGAATAGTAGGTCTATTTCTTTTTATTTTTTATAATGAATATACTAACTAAAGATAGTAAGATGATTCCAATGATAGTAAATAAAACTGATTTTTTTTCGCCAGTACTGGGAAATATCCCCTTTTTGTGCTCGGTTGAACTTGATGTAGTAGCTTTCTTCGAACTGCTCGTAGTTGTTTGTAATGTAGATTCTGTATTAGTAGTATCCGAAGAAACACTTTCAGCACTTTGATTAATTGACGTATAATCGTTTGCTTTTATTTTATCTGCCATTGATGCTAAACCATAATCACCACGGACATCAGATGGGTAATTTTGGTTAGCGTAGTCTACCTTGACTTGATTAATTAAATCGACGAGTGTTTGATCGCTTAAATTATTTACAACATCACTATTTAAATCATATACATAAATTAACGAAAGTCGAATTTGAGGTAAATAATTTTTTAAGTCATCAATCGTTAATGTTGAGTAATCTGTAGAGTAGGAGTCCTCTGGGATAGGTTTCTCACCATATAATTTAGTAATCATTCTCGCTGTTCCACTGATGTCTTGGTTTACAAAATGAAACGAAACTTTTTTTGCGTAGTCCAGTTCGTCATCAGATAAACGATTTATCAAGGTTTCTGTTAAACCATACATACCTACGTAATTAAGAAGTGTTTGACGAAGCGATGGAAGTTCCTCGTTTTCAGCTGTAAGTGCTGTTGAATCAGTTGAAGCATTAATTGTTGTTGCTGAAGTTTCTTGAGTTAAAGAAGTAAATGTTGACTTTTCCACAGAAGCTTCATTAGCCGAATCTTCTGCCCATACATTAGAAACTGATAGTGTGGTAATCGAAACAAAACAAAAGAGTCCTAAAAACATTTTTTTCATTTTAATCATTCCTTTCGTTACCTATTGTAACATTTTTGAAATATTTTTGTAACAATTAAATATTAAGAAAAGCTTAAGAATATATACTAGGTGATAAAAAATATAAATTTTAAACTATTAATCTATCAAAAATACGATCCGTAGAGACTATTACATTAGTGTCAAAATATTTCAAAGGTGTTGGCTAAAGAAGTACTGTATTCGCTTAATGGTAGTTTCGAGTAAATTAGTCATTATATAAAAGATTGACAAGTATGCTGCATAGCGAAAACTTCGTCAATCTTTTAAAAGGATAAAAATACAGATTTAAGAATAATGACAATTTATTTTAAGTCAAAAACTGTTGACGATATTGTCGAGGTGTCATCTCTTTTTTCTGGAAGAAAAATTTTGAAAAATAAGAAGGTGAAGAAAAACCTGCTTCAAAACTGATTTCCGTGATGGTTAAGGAACTTTTTCTTAACAGAGAACAGGCTTTTTGCAATTTTAAGTTTTGTACATAAATACTAGGATTTGTTTGTTCATAACGCTGAAATAGCTTAAATAAATAGCTACGATCAATGTTATACTCAGAAGCTAATTGACTAATTGAAAGATTGTTTGAAAAATTTTCGTGAATAGCCATTTTAATTTGGTTAAATAATTGTTGGCTTTGGTTTTCGTGCTGTGTAACGGAATGATGCTCTAGATAATTCAACAATTGAAAGCTTTCACTTAAACTGCCAAAATGATTATGTTTCTTCGCTTCTTGGTAAATATTTTTAAATAAACTTTCTAATTTCTTATCAACAGTTCCTTTTAAAATACAATTTTCGGTAGTCAGGCCTATTTTTTCTAAATACTGAGACGAAAGATCTCCAACAAAACCGACCCAATGATAGGTCCAAGGATTTTGCCGATTAGGATAATAAATATTGCGACAATTGGCTGGAATCATAAACAAATCGCCAGCGGTAATGTGTTGTTTTTCCATAAAGGGTGTTGAAAAATAACCTTCACCATCGCTACAATAATGCAAAACCCAATAATTAATGGGGGCAAACTCAGTTGGTTTTGTCGGGCGGCATTTTTCATAGCCAGCTTCATAAAGATGAAATTCTTGGCTAATAGGTTGATCATTAATCAGGATGCTGACATTATTTGTAAAAACATTTTGCATGCTATCACCTCTTTATAAGAGTATGTAAAGGCTTTCTAAAAGTCAACATCTTTACAAGAAATAGGCAACATTTTTTATTTTTAAAAAACTGTAAGCGTTTTACAATGTGTGAGTACTAATTAATTTGATAAAGAGAGGATGTAGTAAAATGGCAACACATTCACGGGAACGATTAGGTTCTGTCGCATTGATGCTCATGACTTTTTCAGCGGTTTTTGCCTTTCCCAGCATTGTTAACAACAGTATTCAGATTGGCCTAGCAACTATTCCAGGCTATTTATTCGGCTCTATTTTTTACTTTTTACCATTTATTCTAATGATTGCAGAATTTGCTTCTGCTAATTCTGAGAATGAGTCAGGTGTTCACAGTTGGTTGGAATCTGTGTTAGGACCTAAATGGGCATTTTTAGGCGCTTGGTCATATTTCTTTGTCAACTTGTTTTTCTTCTGTTCATTACTACCGAATACATTGATTTATGGTTCATACGCTTTTTTAGGTCAAAACGTTTTTCAAGGAAACCATAGTACTAAAATAATTGCAGTGATTTCTATTCTGTTATTTTGGTTAATGACATGGGTTTGTATTAAAGGGGTCTCGTGGATTTCGAAAGTGACTAGCTTAGCGGGTGGTGCACGTTTATTTATGGGCGTAGCTTTTGTGGTTTTAGCCTTTGTCGTCGTGTTTGGTTTTGGCAATGAACCAGCACAAGAGTTTACCACGACGTCAATTATGCCAACTTTTAATTGGACTTTTTTCATGACGATGGCGTGGATTTTACAAGCTGTTGGCGGTGGTGAAAGTATCGGTGTATATATTAAGGATGTTAAAGGCGGCAATAAAACGTTTGTCCGCACGATGATTGGTGCAACGATTGCGGTCGGTATCATGTATATTCTTGGTGCCGTTGCTGTAGGTTTGGTAGTGCCAACGGATGTCTTAAAAGGAAATTTTTCAAATGGTATTTTTGATATCTTTAAAATTTTAGGTACGTATTTCCATATTCCCGCAGCAATGATGGTGCGCTTAGTAGGAATTATCTTATTTGTCGGAAGTCTTGGTTCTTTGGCTCTGTGGACGGCAGCACCAGTTAAAGTATTTTTCTCAGAAATTCCTGATGGGGTCTTCGGTAAGTGGCTAGTGAAAACGAACGAAGAGGGAAATCCAACCAATGCTTTGTTAGTTCAAGGAATTATTGTGACGATTTTAGTTTCCATTCCAGCACTAGGAATTGGAAATATGGATAGCTTTTTAGAAACGTTAATTAATATGACAGCTTCTACGTCATTAGTGCCTGTCTTGTTCTTGTTAATCGCCTATATTGGGCTTCGTTGGAAAAAAGAAACAATGCCGAGAAGTTTCCGCTTTGGTAATCGAACCTTTGGCTTAATTGCGGGGATTTTCTTATTAGCCATTTTTATCTTTGTATTCTTTATGTCAACTGTGCCGGATCCAAAATTAATCATGGAAGAAATCAATGGCACGTTACCGAAAGGAACCGCTAGTCCACTGGGCATGTTGACGTATAACATCATTGGTTTAATTGTTTTTATGGGCTTTGCTTGGATTTGTTGGAAACGGTATGAAACAAAAGAAAAAAATGAAGTTGGTAAAGGAGAAATGGATTATGAAGACTTGGGAAAATTATAAAGTAGATAGTATTAATCGGTTGCTTGGACGAGCACACTTTTCGAGCTTTCCCTCGAAAGAAACAGCGTTACTAAATGAAAATAAATATACACAAGCATACAAAAATTTAAACGGACGCTGGCATTTTCTTTTTTTAGAAGCGCCAGAATACAGCCCAGAAAACTTTTTTGCGACGGACTTTGATACAAGCCAAATGGATCAAATCACTGTTCCTGGAAATTGGCAAGTCCAAGGATATGGCAAAATGCATTACTCTGATTTATGGTACAATTTTCCCATTAATCCGCCGTATGTACCAACAGAAAACCCAACAGGTATTTACAAACGGACATTTGCTATAGATGAAACATTTCACGATAAAAAAATCATTTTACGTTTTTGTGGCGTAGATTCAGCTTATCATGTTTGGGTGAACGGCCATGAAGTTGGCTACAGTAAAGGTGCACGAAATGAAGCAGAATTTGACATTACGCCTTACGCTAAAATTGGTGAAACAAATGATTTAACGGTGCGAGTCTATCAATGGTCAGATGGTACGTATTTAGAGGATCAAGATATGTGGTGGTTAAGTGGTATTTTTCGTGATGTTGAATTACTCGGTGTACCAGAAAATGGGCTGGAAGATTTCTTTATTATTTCCGATTTAGATGATTCGTATCAAAATGGCCACTTGGCAATTACGGGTAAATTTTGGCAAGGCAAAGGACAACAAGTTCAATTGGAGTTGATGGATCAGCAGGGAAAAACGGTTCTTAAAGAGACTGTCGCAGGAAATCAAGGTAAGGTTGAATTTTCAGCAAGTTTACCGTCTGTCACTGCTTGGTCAGCTGAAAAACCATACTTGTATCAACTATTTATCACTGTTTTTTCTGAAGGGGAAGTCGTCGAAGTTATTCCGCAAAAAGTTGGTTTCAGAAATATTCATGTATCTGGTGAGACTTTCTTAGTCAATGGTGTGGCCATTAAACTAAAAGGAATGAATCGTCATGATTATAATCCGAAAAATGGTCGAGTGGTTAGTCGTAAAGAAATTGAAAAAGATATTCGTTTAATGAAACAATTTAATATTAATGCCATTCGAACCAGCCATTATCCAGCATCTGCTTATTTCTATGATTTATGCGATGAATATGGAATGTATGTGATTGATGAAACTGATTTGGAATGTCACGGCTTTGAATTAACCGGAGAATATGATTGGATTAGCAACGATCCAGAATGGGAAACGGCTTATGTTTCTCGGATGGTACGGATGATTCAACGGGATAAAAACCATCCATCAATTCTCTTTTGGTCGTTAGGAAATGAATCTGCGTTTGGTCATAACTTTATTGAAATGGCCCGTATTGCCAAAGAAATGGATCCAACACGTTTAGTTCATTATGAAGGTGATTTTGAGGCAGAGGTCACGGATGTCTATTCTACAATGTATACGTGGTTGGAACACCCAACTAGAGAATTACTGATGAATACGATTATTGAAAATTCAAAAAAACCGCATATTTTATGTGAATATTGTCATGCGATGGGGAATGGCCCTGGGAATTTAAAAGAATACCAAGAGCTATTTTATGCTCATGATAAATTACAAGGTGGCTTTATTTGGGAATGGTTTGACCATGGCATTGAATCGGTAACAGATAACGGTGAAGTTTATTATCGTTATGGCGGCGATTTCGGCGATGATCCAAGTAACAAAGATTTTTGTATTGATGGGATGTTGATGCCTGACCGTACGCCATCTCCTAGCTTGTATGAATACAAAAAAGTCATTGAACCCATTACAACTAGCGCTATTGACGTTCTGTCAGGTGAATTCTCATTATTGAGTCGGTTTGACTTTGAAAACTTGGCTATCTTTAAGCTGGTTTATACAATTACTGAAGATCAAACAGTGATTCAATCAGGGACAGTAGCAGTGCCAGCAATTGCTGCTAGAGCAGAAGGAAGACTGCACTTACCTTATCATTTAGATTTTCCTAAAAAGGCAGGAGCCGCCTATTATTTAACTCTTTCATATCAATTGAAAGAAACGACCGCCTATGCATCTGCTGGTCATGAATTAGCTACCGCACAGTTTGAATTGCCAATTGCAACACCAGGGATTGAGATCACACCAGTTGGCTCGCTAATGGCAAAGGAAATTGGCCCTCATTTATACATTGAAGGACCAAACTTTTCAATTAATTTTGATAAAGTGAAGGGCGCCTTAACGAATGTGACACGAGATGGTAAAAAATTATTGCATAAAGGGCCGAAATTTACATTTTGGCGGGCACCAATCAGTAATGATATGGAAATTATTGATGAAATGAAGAAAAAATATTTCTTACATTTAGAGCATGAAATTGTCCGTTCTTTTGAGTGGAAAAAAGTTGATGATTTTATCCAAGTCATCGTAAAAACAATTAACGGAACGACTAACAGTGCTTGGCATTATCAATGTACCTATCAGTATTTAATTGCACCAAATGGCGAAATTTTCTTCGATTTAAAAGGTAGTCCTGCTGGTAAAATTGAAAATGCGCCAGATATGTTACCACGTTTGGGTGTGACTCTCCATTTAGACAAGTCTCTATCAGAAGTAAAATATTTCGGTAAAGGGCCGAGAGAAAACTATGTAGATTCACAAGAAGCTGGTTTACTTGGCGTTTATGATGCTACAGTGGCGGAAATGTTCACTAATTATGTTGTTCCACAAGCCAATGGTAACCACATGGCGACTAAATGGTCCGCATTCACGGATGATCGCGGCCAAGGGGTAGTAGCAACAGCGGCTGATTCATATAATTTTAGTGTTTCTTATTTTGAAGAACAAGCGCTAGATGTTGCTAAGCATACCAATGAATTACAAGAAAGTGAGTATGTTGTTTTAAATATTGATTACAAACAAAACGCCCTAGGTAGCTACTCTTGTGGCCAGTGGCAATTAGAAAAATACCGGACTACGTTTGAAGAATTCCAATTGGCATTCCGCTTAACACCTTTTAATAATAAAGAGATTCAAGCAGCGGATGTCGCACATGAACGAGTAAAACGACCAACAATTTCTTAAATAAAAGCTCAGAACAGTGCACGTCGGTCTCCTGTTCTGAGTTTTTTTAATGAAATTATCAGAAATTATTGCTTTTTTTCATGGAAACAAGCAAACTATTTTGTTATCTAATAAAAGTAGTCCATAATAGTATCATAGCGAATTATTCGCTAGATAAAGCATTTAGGAGGAATTATTTTATGCATACTTTATGGGTTTTAATCGTTGGTGCTGTTATCGGTGCTATCGCTGGCGCGCTTACAAGCAAAGGTCAATCAATGGGTTGGATTGCGAATATCGTTGCCGGTTTAGTTGGTTCATTTATCGGAGAAAAAATCTTAGGTAGCTGGGGTCCTCACGTAGCAGGTATGGCAATTGTGCCATCAATTATTGGGGCAGTAATTTTAGTTGCTGTGGTTTCATTCTTCTTCGGACGAAAAAATAGCTAATTAAGTAAATAATTGTTTAATTAGTTAAAGGCACCAAGTCTCACGAATTTCGTGAAACTTGGTGCCTTTTTTTATTTTCTCGTTAATTTTACGACAACTTCACAACGAGCGGTTTGTGGAAACATATCAACAGATTGTAAATAGTTTACTTGATATACTTTGGCTAATTGAACTAAATCACGTGCTAACGTGGATACATTACAAGAAATATACACCATTTTCTTAGGTGGTTGTTTCAAAAGGGCCGTTAATAATTTACGATCCAAACCAGTCCGTGGGGGATCAACTACAATGGCATCAGGTTTAAAGCCTTCTTTGAACCATTTAGGTAATAAGTCTTCAGCTGTTCCAACAGCATAATGTGTGTTCGTAACACCAAGTCGTTTTGCATTGAATCTAGCATCGTCAATTGCGGCGGGAATGGTATCCATACCACGAACTTGATGCGCTTGTTTCGCTAAACTTAAGCCAATGGTCCCGACGCCACAATAAGCATCAACAACAGTTTCGTTTGGTTGTAAATCTAAGGCCTTGATTCCTTCATTATATAAAACTTCCGTTTGTTCTGGATTCAATTGGAAAAATGCTCGCGGCGATAAATCAAAGACAACGTCGTTAATGTGTTCTTCAATGCTTTCTTTGCCCCATAAGTGAAGGGTATCATCACCCATTACTAGAGAGGTTTTTTTATTTTGGACATTTTGCATAATAGAAACAACTTCTGGTAATTGTTCATTAATTGCGCGAACCATTTTTTCTTTTTGTGGAAATTTCTGCGATTGTGTAATGAACACTACTTGGACTTCGCCAGTTTGGATGCCCACTCGAACCATTAATGTTCGAAAGATACCACTATTTTTACGTTCATCATAAATTGGTAATTGAAATTTATTCAATAAATCAACTAATGTATTCATCACCTTGGTTGTCGCAGGCTGTTGGACCAAACAGTTATCAATCGGTACTAATTGATGTGAATCAGCTTGATAGAGACCAGCTTCTACTTGGCCATCGATTTGGCGTAATTGGAATTGGGCTTTATTTCGATAATTCCAAGGATTCTCCATCCCAATTGTTTTTCGTAGTTCATAGTTTTGATAATTGGCTGGTTTAAATTTGTTAAGCGCCTGCTTTAATAAATCTTTTTTAAAGTCTAATTGTGCTTTGTAGGCTAAATGTTGTAGTTGGCAGCCGCCACATGTTTCATAGACAGGACAAGGAGGGACCACGCGATCTTTAGCAGCTTTTTTGACAGATTGAAGGATTCCTTCAGCAAATTTTGGTGTAACATTTGTGATCGTGGCAGTCACTTCTTCTTTCGGTAGCGCCCCAGGAACGAAAATAATTAATTTTTTATAATAGCCGATACCTTCGCCATTAATTCCTAATCGTTTAATTTTTAAAGAAATTTGTTGGCCTTTTTTTACTAGTTGTTGGGTCATATTCTTTCATCCTTTAGTCATCTCACATTTTTCACTTCCTCCCATTTTAGCACATTTTTATTTATTTGGCTTCCAAGGATTCTATGGTATAGTAGAATATATGTTCTGATTTAGAGGGGCAGGAGAATAAGATGACAACAATCACACGAATTAGTAAAGATAAAGGTGAATTTTATCTACTTTGGCTATCTTCAGGCGAAAAACTGCGTGTCTCGGAAGATATTTTAGTACGGCAGCGTCTGCTAAAAGGCCAAGAGTTATCAGATACTTTAATAGAAGAAATAAAAAAAGCCAGTTCTTATGATGTCGGGTTACAAATGGCGATGAATTACTTAAGCTATCAATTACGTTCAAAGAAAGAGATTTTTACTTATTTAAAAGAGAAAGAAATTGTACCTGAAGATCGAGTAAAAATCGTTCAACGTTTAGAAGAGCTGCGGTTGTTGGATGATGCAATTTTTAGTGAAAGTTACGTACGGACAGCTATGCGAACCAGTGATAAAGGACCACGAAATGTGGCACAACAATTAAAGCAAAAAGGTATTAGTGAAGAAGATATTCAGCATGGTTTGACCTTTTATACGTTAGATGAACAACTTAATGTTGCCACAGCAACTGCAGAAAAAGCCATGAAACGCTATCGAACTAAAAGTTTTAAAGATGCACTTCAGAAAACGCGTCTGCATCTGATGCAAAAGGGCTTTACAAATGAAATCATTGATCTAGCTTTGGAATCTTTAGCTTTTGAAAAGGACGAAGAACAAGAACAACAAGCGTTAAACAAGGAAGGCGAACGTTTATGGCGTGCTAATCAGCGATTTGATTTTTCTAAAAAAGTCCAAAAAGTCAAACAAAGCTTATTCCAAAAAGGGTTTGACTATGATTTGATTCAGCAATTTATTAGCGAAAAGGAAGTAGAACATGACGAATAAAGAGCCTTGGGAGGCGTGGAGTCCCGAAAAAGTTAGTTCATTCCAGGAAGATTTTTTAGCTTGGTATGAACGAGAAAAACGCAATTTACCTTGGCGAGCGAATACAGATGCATATCGTATTTGGATTTCTGAAATTATGCTACAACAAACTCGCGTAGATACAGTCATTGATTATTTTTATCGATTTATGGAATGGTTTCCGACGATTCAAGATTTAGCGGAAGCGCCAGATGATAAGTTGTTGAAAGCTTGGGAAGGGTTAGGTTACTATTCACGAGCGCGTAATTTAAAAGTGGCAGCACAACAGATTGTTTCAGAATTTGGTGGGAAAATGCCTGACACAATCGAAGATATTCGGAGTTTAAAAGGAATCGGCCCCTATACAGCTGGTGCGATTGGCAGTATTGCCTTTAATTTACCCGAACCAGCAATTGACGGTAACGTCATGCGGGTAGTGAGCCGTTTATTTGAAATTGATGCAGATATTGCAAAAGCGAGTAGTCGTAAAGTATTTGAAGCGGCGATGCTTAAAATCATCGATCGTGAGCGTCCAGGGGATTTTAATCAAGCCTTAATGGATCTAGGCTCAGCCGTCTGCACCCCAACTTCCCCTAAGTGTGAAAGCTGTCCGCTTCAGCAATATTGTGCGGCCTATCAGGCAGATAAAATGACCGCTTATCCAGTCAAATCAAAAAAAGTTAAGCCGAAAGATGTGTATTATGTCGGCACTATTATTGAAAATAAAAAGCAAGAATTTTTATTAGAACAACGACCTGAAACCGGTTTGTTAGCCAATATGTGGCTGTTTCCGATTGAAGAAATTAGCAAAAAACAATTTCAACAATTGCAAAAACTGGCGCAACCAGCAGAAACGGAAAAACAATTAACTTTAGAGTTAGAGCCTGTAACAGAGCATTTGGTCGGTGAAGAACCTGTCAACTTTTTTACGGACTATGAAACAGTTGTCTGGCAAAAACGTGCCTTAGGCGAAGTCGTTCATATTTTCAGTCATTTGAAATGGCATATCTTAGTCTTTTATGGCCGAAATACAGGCGAATTAGCCACACTAGAGTCGCAGCGATGGGTGGCAGCACAACAATTTTCGGACTATGTTTTTCCAAAACCACAGCAAAAAATGGTGGAATTGTTCAAAAAAGAACACAAAAATAAATAACAAAAAAGAGAGACTTTTAAACAAACAAGCCTCTCTTTTTTGTTTCCTCTAGGTTATACCCCTATATAAATTCTGCTATGTTTAGTTTTGAAGGGGACTGGTAAGATAGACTTGTCTCTTGTCTGCTTAGAGGAGTAGTAATGATGGTGGAGACTTTTCAAGAGAGAGGAAGTACAGCCAATGAGTAGGAAGCGAAAAATCAGCTTAATTAGTTTAGTCATCATTTTGTTTTTTGTCACAGTCGGCTCAGCATACTTTGCTGTAGCGGGTAGCTATTTAAAGAAAACAATTGATAAAGGCTATGTTCCCATAAAAAATGATTATACTGAAGCGCAAAATAAAGATAGTCAATCGTTTTTGGTCATGGGTCTAGACAATACAATTGAACGGAAATTAGGCACAACTAGGACTGATGCTATGATGGTGATTACCGTGAATAACAAGACGAAGAAAATAACCTATTTAAGTTTGCCACGGGATAGTTTTGTTCAAATTGATGCAAAAAATTACCAAGGGATGCAACGAATTGAAGCCGCCTATACCTACGATGGACCAACAGCTTCTGTTAACACAGTTGAGAAATTATTGAATATTCCAATCAATCATTACGTTGTGTTTAACTTTTTATCTTTTATTAAGTTAATTGATGCAGTTGGCGGCATAGATGTCAATGTCAAGCAGGCGTTTGATGGTGTCACCAAAGACGGGCCAGGATCCATTCATTTTGATGCAGGGAAACAGCATTTAGATGGTACGAAAGCTTTATCTTATGCCCGTGAAAGACATAGCGATAACGATATTATGCGTGGATTCCGACAACAAGAAATTATTCAAGCAGTTGAAGACAAGTTGAAATCTGGTCAATCAATCATGAAAATAATGGACATTATTGATTCGTTAAATGGAAACATTCAAACTGATGTGGATTCCAATGAATTGACTCATTTAGTCAAAGAAGGTTTGACTTGGACCAATTATGATAAACAACAGCTTTCTTTTGACTGGCGCACTTTTAGTAATGAAGGGCGCAGTATGGTTGAACTATATCCAGATAGTATTGAAAATGTCCGTCATCAATTACGTGTGTCTTTAAATTTAGAAAAGCCAGATGAACGAGATCAAGACGGCTATGTCTTCCATACGAACGGTGAATTTTTATATCAAAGTGATTATACCGTTCAAGATGAAGCAGCTGAGGAAAACGAAATGACTTCCATCAACGGCAATACGTATATTGGTGTTCCTGGCAATACACAGACTGGCCCGTTACCATCAGTTAAAACGGAAAATGGCTTTATAAAATAATTTATTTTCCAAGTATAGAAAATCCGAACATAACAGATTAAGTAATCCGCTTACTTATTATTCTTCTAAGGAAAAAACGAAGGATTTTAGCAAGGAAACAGCGTATCATTTGATATAAACCCAACATTCCCTTTATAATGAAAGTAACAAGCAAATTTTTGTTACTTAGAAGGGGAAGGGAGCAAGGAGTTATGTTTAGTTATACAGATACCATTTTGTCAATTATGCAAAGAATTGAAGTATACAACGAAATTTTCAAAGCCATCTCTAAAGAAGTTCAAGAATACGGTTGTAATCAGGCTGCACATCGGAGAGGCCGTGACACTTATATGTTTTGCCGAAATAATGTGAATCGTTTTTTTACAGAAGAAATGATGTTTCGTAAAAATTTAGAGCCGTATTATGATAAAGAAGCAACGAAAATCTTGCTAGAAGGATTAGATACGTATAAAGAAGGAGTATTTTTCTGGTTAGAGGCATTAAGTGAATCTTGCCAAGTGACAGATGAATTGAAATATCAATTAGGAATCCGCCAAAAAGAATCCTCTTATTTATTAATTAATCAAGCTTGTAAAGAAGCCTGTGAGGGCATTCAAAGCGCTCATAGTGTTCATAAGATGTAAAAAGTTAGGGATAGCTGTCAATGTGGCAGTTATCCCTAACTTTTTTATTTCAATATCATCTGATAAGCATAACGTTCGCCATCGTTAACATCTAAAATCACGTCACCTTGATAAACAAAGCCAGCTTTTTTAATCAGGTGCTGCATGGCGAAATTTTGTGGATGTGTATCGATTCGAATATCAGTAGCACCTTGCAAACGAGCGGCTGTAACCAGTGAGCGCAAAAGCACCAAAGCCAGTCCTTGACCTTGAAAGGAACTTTTTAGAGCAACACGATGAATTGCCGTATACGTAGTTTGAGAATGAGGTTGCCAAGAACCATTAAAAATCGCTTCATAAGCAGGATCAATCTCCGAACATAAAACACCAACGCCTGCCAAGGTATCCTCAACCATTAAAATATAGCAAGTTTGCTGGTCGATATCTTTTGCTAAAATTTCTTGATTCGGGCCATCGCCGTTTTGCCATTGGGGAATGCCACTTTTTTGTAAGGTGCGGCGTCCATCTTCAATGATAGCAAGGATGTCAGGCAAATCAGAAGGTTCTGCTTTTCTTAAGTAAACAGTCAAAAAATATTCCCTCCTCTTAGAAACCTGTTGTTGTTTTCAATTGGTAAATTTTTGAAGGGCGGCCAATGCCAACGGGACGTTCACCTAACTCTTCAAAATATTGTGTCATGGCTTTTTTAAAATTTGAATGGTCAATGCTGCGATAATCAACGCCGAGGAACTTCGCAAAAACTTTACGGGCTTCCGTAATGGTGAAATCTTTTCCTAAGACTTGAAGCACTTGCGGTTCATGTTCCATTTTATCAACAACACGATTAAACGCCTTAATTATAATTTCACTATGGTCGAAGGCTAATGTATCTTTACCAAGAGAGGCCGCTGTTTTCAAGTCTAAAGTAATTTCCACATCTTCATGAGATAACGTGATGTGTTGACCATGCCGTTCAAGATTGAACCAATGGACTTCTTTGGCATCGTCGCCAGCAATTAAAGGTTCTTCACCAATAAAAGCTAAATAGCTGACTGTCACGACCCAGCCACGAGGATCTCGATCTGGGCGACTAAAGCTGTGTAATTGTTCAATATTTTCTTGAGAAATCACCACACCAGTTTCCTCTTTTGTTTCTCTTAAAACACTATCTTCAGTAGATTCGTTACGATTAACAAAACCGCCAGGAAGCGCCCATGAGTTTCTAAAGGGGTGACCTTTACGTTGAATCAGTAAGACTTTTAATTGATCAGCTTCCTTGTTGTAACAAAGAAGAACCATATCAACGGTTAAAGAGGGTTTTTCATATTCAGGTAATTCTTGTTGATGATACCAAGTTAAAAACTCTGCTAAGCTAGCTTGGCGTTCATAATAATTTTTTTCTTCGGCTTTAGAAGCAAATTGTGGCACAATTGCTCCTCCTTTCAAAAAGAAACATGGTTTTCTTTTATTGTATCATTAAGTGGCTGAAATACAATATTCAAGCGTAAAAAGAAAAGCAAGCCTGGGACAAAAATCACTTTGGATTTTTGTCCCAGGCTTGTACTATAAGAAGTTTGTTCTAGACGTTATTTATTGTGTTAATTCTAATAATTTATTTTTCAAATCTTCTTCCATATGGCCAAGTTCGATTTCGGCAGCTTGGCGTTTTTCTTTTCCTTCTTGTTGAATACGTAATGTTTCTTGGATAGTTTCAATTAAATCATTTTGTGTTTTTTGTAATGTTTCAATATCGACTAGGCCACGTTCGTTTTCTTTTGCTGTTTCAATTGCAGAAATTTTTAGCATTTCTGAATTTTTCTTCAGTAAGTCATTGGTGGTTTCAGAGACTTGACGTTGAGCAGTCACAGCATCTTTTTGACGGAGTAAGGTCAAGGCGATGACTACTTGGTTTTTCCATAACGGAATCGCTGTATTCACCGATGATTGAATTTTCTCAGCCAAAGCTTGGTTAGTATTTTGAATTAAACGAATTTGTGGGGCTTGTTGAATCGTAATTTGACGAGCCAAGCGTAAATCATGGGTTCTTTTTTCTAAACGGTCTAGGAATTGGTTATAATCATTAACAATTTGGACATCCATTTGATCTCCAGATTCTTCCGCTTTTTTCATGGCTTCAGGAATAATTTGCGTCCGTAGTTCTTCTGCTTTTAATTCCCCAGCGGCAATATAGATGTTTAAGGCATCAAAATAATCTTTATTTTTTTGATACAATTGATCTAACATGGCATTATCTTTTAAAAGACCATCTTTTTCATGGGTTAATTTGACAGCAATTTTGTCAATTTGCGCACCAATTTTTTGATATTTGGCGGTAATTTCGTAAACGGATTGTTTGACTTTACCTAACATTTTTTGAATAAAGTTGCCTTCGCCAGCACGTAATTCATTGGGATTGGCTTCATTTAAACGAAACATTAAATCGGTCAGTGAATCACCAACAGGACCAATGTCTTGTGCTTGAACGTGGTTTAACATCGCTTGCGAAAATTCGCCAAGTTTGATTTGGGCATTTGAACCATAGGTAATTACTGCTTGTGAATCTTGGACGTCAATTTTTGAAGCTAACTCTTTTGCTTGGGCTTGACGTTCTTGTGGTAATTTATCAATTAAACGAGGAGCTGCTTGCTGTTCTTTTAACTCAGATAGTTCATTTTGTTGCGTTGGTGTTAGTTCATCCATTGATGAAAATGGATTACTTAATAAATCGTCCAATGTATTGGTTACAGATGTTGTTTCTTTGGGTTGTTGCTCAGTCATTTTTTTTTCCTCCCTAATGATTATTGCTGGTCTTCGTTTACTTGAGGTGATTCCTCAGTTGCAGCTTTTTGCGACAAGCTGCTTTTAGCGATCGACATTTCGACATCTAAATCGTCTAAGTCATCGGAAACGATTTCCTCATAATCATTTTTAACTAATTTTGACAATTGGTCAATGATTTGTGCGCTTTCTTCTAATTTTTCATACGTTTGTTTGTTTTTTACTTCATGTTGTTCGATTTCTAAATGTTTACTTGTTAAGTCAACGATATTTGGTAAATGTGTATAGAGAAAGTGATTGGCTAAGTGTAACTTTTTAGGTTCTTTCACTAACTCTTTAAACAGAGCTTTAGAAACCTTCGTTGTATCATTACGTAAGTCAATCGCCCGTAATTTAGTTGAACGATTCATGTTTTCTTGTAATTGTATGATTTGTTTTTTGGCTGTGCTCATTGTACTTCTGAAAAAATCAATTTCTTGTGGAGATAACCCCAACTCACGATAATGGGCTTCTTTATCTTTCGTTAAGTAAGGCATTTGATCGCTCTTGTCGGCGGCATTTTTCTTTTTTCGATAGAGAACGAATACTAAAAAGCCTACCAGAATCACAAAAGCGAAGAAGCCATATTCTCTAGCGACAGCAATGATTAAGGCTCCTAAAAGAATATAGCCAATCAGTAATTTTGTATTTAATTTGTTCATTTATATAGTTCCTCCTATCTATCTAATCCTCGAAAGAGTCAGCTCTCGTTACAATAGTTATTTTAGCATACTCTGTGAGAGAAAAGACATACAGCGGAAGATGTATTTTATGATTTAGTGAAATCCTAAGAAAAAAAGTATAAAACGCAAAAAAAAGACCCGTCCTAATTGGGGGTAGGACGGGAAAGGAGTTAAAAATGAAAAAGTGTTTTGTTAGGGTTGTTTGTTGGTATGCTTAAATAATACAAGGAAGTTGTGAATTTTTTATGTCTATTTTTTTTCGAAAATGTAATTTTTTTCTAAAGCAATAAATTTTTTTCTTTGAAAAGGGTTTAACTAGAGAAGAAGGGGTGCGATTTTTATCATTTTAGGGTATGATAAACAAGAAAGGTTGGTGAAAGATATGTTAAATTATGAGGACTTCGAAGAAAAAACACTTCAACGTCGAGAAATTTTTAAAGGAAAGATTATTGATGTTTTTTTGGATGACGTGGCTTTACCGACAGGCGGCACTGCTAAACGCGAATTGGTTTTTCATTCAGGCGCAGTAGCTATGATTCCGTTAACCGCAGAAGGAAAAATCGTCTTAGTTAAACAATTTAGAAAACCCTTGGAACAAGTGATTTTAGAGATTCCGGCGGGAAAAATTGATCCTGGAGAAGAAAATCAACTGGAAACGACGGCTATGCGGGAATTAGAAGAAGAAACTGGGTATCGTGCAGGTCAGCTCACCTACATAAATTCAATGTATCTGTCACCAGGATTTGCTAATGAAAAATTGGCTCTCTATTTGGCAACGGATTTGCAGAAAGTCGAAAATCCGCGTCCTCAAGATGAAGATGAAATCTTGGAACTTTACGAGCTAACAATAGCTGAAGCCAAAGCAGAGGTGGCAAAAGGCACGATTTGTGATGCCAAAACACTTTTTGCTATACAATACTGGGAATTGTATTTACTGCAGAGACAGTTTAAGGAGGACACGCAATGAGCAAAGGTCCGTTAGTCACTCGGACAGAACTTCGCAAACGCAGAGAAGCAGAAGAAAAAGAAGCAGAACGTCGTCAGCAGGAAGAGCAGAAGCTGGCGGAAAAAGCGTATAAGCGAAAAGAAAAAGAAATTTCGACGTTTTATCGTAAAGAAAAGAAAAAACAAAAACCGATCAACAAGTCACGAGTAGGAGAATACTCGAAACGTCGAGAACGGAGTACTTGGTTAAACAAGGCAATTATTATTGTAGCGATTTTATTAGCCGTTGTGGCATATATCGTTTTGAATTTATAGAAAAGAGGAATCACTATGAAAATTGGAATTATTGGAGCAATGGATCAAGAGGTCAAAATTCTAAAAGAAAAATTGACAGACACGATGTCATGGGAACGAGCAGGCGCTTTATTTGTTTCTGGTTCGTTAGGAAGACATGAGGTGATTGTGGTTCGTTCAGGAATTGGTAAAGTGGCCTCAGCTGTGACCACGACTTTATTGATTCATCAATATGGCGTAAATATGGTGATTAATACAGGTTCTGCTGGTGGTATCGGTGAAGGACTAAAAGTCGGCGATTTAGTCATTGCAGACAAATTAGCTTACTTTGATGTTGATGTCACTGGTTTTGGTTATGCCTATGGACAATTGCCTGGTGGTGTGCCTTTGTATTTTGAAACAAGTGAATACTTGCGGATGGAAATTGCGAAAGCTGCTGAAAAAACTGGTTTAGCTATTCGTAAAGGATTGATTGTTACTGGAGATACTTTTGTGGATAGCGCTGAGAAAATCGCCAAAATTAAGAAAGAGTTTCCTGAAGCCTTAGCTTGCGAAATGGAAGGCGCAGCAATTGGCCAAGCCGCTTCACAGTTCAATATTCCATTCTTAGTTGTACGGGCAATGAGTGATACAGCAGATGGCGAAGCAACTCAAAGCTTTGACGAATTCATCGATGAAGCTGGGAAAAAATCAGCCGAAATGGTTATTCATTTTGTCGAGAACTTAGTTTAAAAAGAGAAAGAAACAGCCATCATTTCATCAATGAAATGATGGCTGTTTCTTTTTGCTTGTTGTCATTTAATGAAAGGTTTTTAAATACTGTTCTTTTTGTTTACGCGTTAATTTTTTAAAGGCGGATTCGGCTTTGGTGGCCGCGCTACGTGTTTCAAATTTCTCTGTATGAATCATTTTGACTGGCCGTCGTTTGGCTAATCGAGTATATTTTGCACCAGTTCCGCTATTATGTTCGGTTAATCGACGTTCTGGCTCAGTTGTATAGCCACCGTAAAAGGAACCATCTTGGCAAAGTAAAACATAAAAATAATGGGATTTCTTATTCTCCATACAGCATAGCCTTCATTTCTGCTTCGTATTCGTTCTTTTCATTGTATGTAAAAAGAGGTGGTAACACACGAAAACCGTCTTTTTTGCCTTGCTTAATGCCTTCAATTAGTAAAACATTGGCTTCTTTGCCTGGCTTCGGATAAACAAACCGAGCTTTTTTCGGCGCAATATTGGCGTTTTCCATGGCATGTAAAATATCAAGGAAACGATCAGGACGATGAACCATTGCGAGGCGACCATTTGTTTTTAATAAATCCGCCGACACAGTGACCACTTCTTGAAGAGACGTGTGAATTTCATGACGGGCAATCGCTAAATGCGGGTTTGGATTTTTTTGGCTAGTTGGTCGTTCTTTAAAGTATGGGGGATTACATAGTACTAAATCCACAGAATCTTTTTTGATGACTTCTGTCGCTTGTTTTAAATCACGTTCATACATCGTTACTTGTTTTTCCAATTTATTTAATAGAATACTTCGTTGACCCATATCTGCCAAACGAGGTTGTAATTCGATTTGGGCAATCGTTGCAGCTGTTTTCCGACTAACGAAGAGGCCGACCGCGCCATTGCCAGCACACAAATCGACAATCTTGCCTTTTTTTGGTAGTTGCGGAAAATTAGCCAATAAGACTGCATCAATGGAAAAAGAAAAGACTTCTTTACTTTGAATAATTTGAATATCATCCGCATATAATTGATCAATCCGTTCGCCGGATAATAACATAGATTAAGAACCTCCAACTTTTCATCTGATTGTTCATGTATTATACTACTTTTAAACCCGTATGACAAAATCTGTTCCCTAGATTAGTAGGGACATGTTATTTCTCTAATTGATAGACGTAAAAAAAGCTTGTCAAAAGGTAGAGCTT
Source organism: Enterococcus sp. DIV2384 (assembly GCF_050534975.1). NCBI lineage: Bacteria > Bacillati > Bacillota > Bacilli > Lactobacillales > Enterococcaceae > Enterococcus > Enterococcus sp. DIV2384. The sequence goes on along the minus strand of NZ_CP172905.1, from coordinate 2,200,091 downwards.
TCGGCATACTAGAAAGCGGAGAGAAGAAAGGAAGAAAATTATGTTTTTTACATTTATGCGTGGCGTGGTTCGCGTCATTTTATTTGTGATTAATGGAAATGCACATTATGAAAATAAAGAAAAATTACCAAAAGACCAAAACTATGTCTTAGTTGCGCCGCATCGAACATGGTGGGAACCGCTGTATTTAGCTGTTGCTGGCAGTCCTAAGAAGTTTAGCTTTATGGCAAAAAAAGAGTTGTTTAAAAATCCTGTTTTACGTTTCATTTTAAAACATGCGAATGCGTTTCCGGTGGATCGTGAGAAGCCCGGTCCCAGCGCGATTAAAACACCTGTCAAAATTTTAAAAAATTCTGATTTAAGTTTGATTATGTTCCCTAGTGGCACGCGTCATTCCTCAGAATTAAAAGGTGGGGTAGCCTTGATTGCTAAAATGGGGCGAGTACCTATCGTGCCATCTGTTTATCAAGGTCCGTTAACTTTAAAAGAGTTGTTTAAACGTAAAAAAGTAACGGTTCGTTTTGGGGAGCCAATCGATATTAGCGATATTAAAAAAATGGATAAAGACGGTTTAGCTGAAGTAGAACGTCGGATGCAAGAAGCATTTGATCAGTTAGATAAAGAAATTGATCCAACTTTTAAATATGAATCAACAGAAAAAGAATAAAACAAACCGCTATAGAATAGGAATGTTACTGGCAGGTAGTCTCATCAAAAGATGATGCTCCCTGTCTTTTTTCTTGCGTTAAGAAAAAAGTTTGTTAAAAATCTAATTCTTCTGTCCGATTTTCTTAAAAAATACCAGAAATTTGTTATAATAATAAGAAGGACTTTTTTAGGCGGTGAAAAAATGAAATTTTTACATACAGCAGATTGGCATATTGGCAAAAAATTACATGGTTTTGATTTATTGGCAGAACAAAGGGAAGCCTTTAAACAAATCTTAGCAATTGCGAAAGAAGAGCAAGTGGATGCTGTTGTGATCGCTGGAGATTTGTATGATCGCTCTGTTCCAGCAGTTGAAGCAGTCGAGATTTTTAATGAAATGATGATTCAAATGAATCTCAAAGAGCATTTCCCCGTGTTAGCTATTTCGGGAAACCATGATAGCAGCACTCGTTTAGAAACAGGAGGCCCTTGGTTTAACCAAACGCAATTTCATTTGAATACGCGTTTAGAACAAGCCTTTCAACCAATTGAAATCGACAATACCCAATTTTATTTGTTGCCTTATTTTGAACCGATTGCGGCTCGCTTATATTTTGAAGATGAAACGATTCGAACGATTCAGGCGGCGATGGAAAAAGTTGTCGCGAAAATGCAAGAATCTTTTCTCCCCAATAAAAAACAGGTGTTAGTTAGTCATTTTTTTGTCGCTGGCAGTGAAAAAACTGATTCTGAAACAAAATTAACAGTGGGTGGTTTGGATGTTGTTCCGACGGTTTTGTTAGAGCCTTTTGATTATGTCGCGTTGGGCCACTTACATGGAAAAAATGCGTTGCAGGCACCTAATGCTCGATACAGTGGCTCGCCTGTAAAATTTTCTTTATCAGAAATGACACAAGAAAAGGGTGTTTGGCTTGTTGAAACAGAAACTGAAGTTCATTTTCAATTCCGTACTTTGAAACCATTGCGAGACATTCAACAATTGACGGGCTCGTTTCAGCAGTTAACGGATCCCGCTTTTTATCAAGAAGTGAATCGGGAAAATTATTTACATGTCCAATTAACCGACCGAGCGATCATTCCCAACATGATGAATCAATTGCGAAAAATTTACCCCAAAATTATTGGGCTGGAACGTTTGAATGGTCGAGAAACAAGCAACGGAAATCAGAAAAAAGTGGTACAAATAGAACAACGTTCACCAGAAGAACATCTGCATGACTTTTTTAACGATGTGACAGGAGAGGCCTTGACAGAACAACAAGCACAATGGGTCCAAGAAGAACTGAGTACACTTAATCAATTAGAAAGAGGGAAGTAACAGGATGAAACCATTATCTTTAACATTGAAAAACTTCGGACCGTATATTAATGAAACCATTGATTTTACGAAGTTTGAAGATTCTTCACTTTTTCTAATTAGTGGAAAAACAGGGTCTGGGAAAACAACGATTTTTGATGGAATGAGCTATGCTTTGTTTGGTGAAAGTTCTGGAAAATTACGTTTAGGCAAAGAAATGCGTTCCACATTTGCTGACCCCTCAGAAGCCACTGAAGTTACTTTGCTTTTTAAACATAACGAGTATCTCTATGAACTGAACCGCCTTCCCGAACAAGAACTTTTTAAAAAACGTGGCACAGGAGTCCGTAAACAAAGTGCCAAAATTTCTTTAATTGTCAAAGATGCTCAAGGGAAAGAACTACGAGCCTATTCTAAAAGACGCGAAGTGGACGAACTCATTCAAGAATTATTGCATTTGAATGCCAATCAATTTGCTCAAATTGTATTGTTACCACAAGGAGAGTTTCGGACTTTTTTAATTGCTAAAAGTGATGAAAAAGAAAAGGTTTTGCGCAATTTATTCGGAACAGAATTGTATCAGTTGTTCAGCGAAAATTTAAAAGAACGCTTAAAAATTGCCAATCAAGAGATTCAAGAAACCCAGCAAAAAATTGAACTGAAAACAGAACAGTTGCATTGGTCAGAAGAACCTGAACCGACAATGACACTTTTTGAAAAACTTCAATTATTAGAAAGCCAACAACAAGAGGCTCAGCAACAACTATTAGTTGAAAGAGAACAAATTGCAACCTTAAAACAAGCCAAACAAGCAAAAGAGCAAGTTCGTTATGCTATTGAAGAACGACAAAACTTGCAACAGCAAAAAGAAGAATTACTGGAAAAGAAAGCAAAACAAGCTGAACAGGAAACCGTCATTGAGCGGTTAAAGGAACAGATTCAGCAATTAAAATGGAGCCAAAAACAGCAACCTTTAGCTGAAAAAGTCTTTGAAAAACGAAGCGAAAAACAACAAAAAGAGCAAGAAACAAAGTCCAAACAACAAGCTCTTATGGAAACGCAACAAGCATTGACAGATTGGCAAGCAATCATGAGTGAGTTGGAAGAACAACAACCATTGATTGCTGAAAAACAAGAACGTCTTCAAACGATTCAACGTCAATTACCACAATACCAAGAATATGAACAGTTAGCTCAACGAAAAATAGCAGAACAAGCCAATTATCAAGCCATTCAAAAAGAGTATGAATCTTGCCAACAGGAAAAAACAACATTAGCGGATAAAGTGGCGACAGCCAAACAATTTATTGAACAAGAAGGAACACTTGAAAAAGCAAATTTTGAATGTTCTAGTGTAGCAGATCATTGGCAAAATTTTGTAGAACGTTGGCAAAAAAATCAAAAAGCTTGGCAAAAAATTAGTCAAAACCAAGTGGAATTGCACGAGTTGACACAACGGTTTGCTGTTGAACAGCAACAAAAAAGCGCCGAAGAAGCGAAGTTGCAGACAAAGAAAAGTCAATGGGCCTCTTTACAAATCCAACGATTAAGCTTGTTACTTGAAGAGGGGGAACCTTGCCCAGTTTGTGGCTCTTTAGAACATCCAAAGCAACAAACTCATCAAGAAGTTTCCTTAGAAGAGATTGATCAAGCGGAACGGGAATTAACGGAAGTTGAAAAAACGGTTCAACGATTTACTGAAACGCTCTCTGCATTAGGGGCGGAAAAACAACAGAAAGAAAGCCAATTACAAGAACAGGAAGCTGCGTATACTGAGGAACAAGAACAATTAGCAGCGCAGTTTGCTGACTTGCAGTTGCCGTTAACAGGACTGACTTTTTCACAAGTAACACCTGCAGAAATTGCGGAAGTTGAGTCGCAATTAGCTAAAGAAAAACAACAAATAGCACAAAAACTAACGGAAATTTCAGTCGAAAAGGACCGTCTGGCGGAACTAGAAGAACAAGTAGCTGAAAATTCTCAACGCTTTGAAGTGCTCCGACAACAAGTAGAAACAATGCAACAAAGTCTGGAAAGAATCACTATCCAGCAGCAAATGATTGCTAGCCAATTATTGGATGCAACCGTCACATACGAAGAAATGACTAAACGACAAGCTTTGCTTCAAGAAGAACTCTCTGCATTTGAACGTCAAAAAGAAAACGTGACGACACAAGGAGAAACCTTGAAGAAAGAAGAAATGATCCTTGAAAGTACGTTGACGCATTTGGAGAAAGAACAACAAACACTTCAACAAACAGTCGCACAACTTGAGAGTCAGTTAAAGGCAGTTTTAACGGAACAAGGCGTGACAGAGGACCAATTGACGGAGTGGTTGAAAGAGGTACCGACACTAGAAAGTCAGCAAGAACAAATTGCTTTATTTGAACAAGAGCAAACCCAACTGACTATCCAACTCGCTGAAATTGAAAAAAAATTATCTAGTGATACGTTCCCAGAATTATCTTTAATCACCACAGAAATTGAACAAATAACACAACAAATTGAAGAACAAGAAAAAAAATACTATCAACTGCATGAAAAAATGCTGAACAACCAACAGTTGGTTCAAGAAATTAATGTGCAAAGAACAACAATTGAAGACAAGTTTGAGGAAGTTACTGCACTACAACAGTTGGCAGATACGGTGAATGGCAATAATCCTAAAAAAATTAGTTTTGAACGGTATATGTTACAAACGTATTTAGAAAGAGTGCTGACAGTCGCTAATCAGCGTTTAGACCGCCTGACCAATAGTCGTTATCAATTTGAATTGAATCACGAAGCAGGCAGTTATCGGAATCAAACGGGGCTAGAAATCAATATTTATGATGACAATTCAGGGACGGTACGCAGCGCTCACACGTTATCAGGCGGGGAAAGTTTTATAGCAGCGTTAGCTTTGGCACTTTCTTTAGCAGAAGTGATTCAAGAACAAGCAGGCGGAGTCTTAATTGATGCGTTGTTTATTGATGAAGGCTTTGGTTCCTTAGATGAAGAAGCATTGGAAATGGCAATGGAGGCGTTAGAAACGATTGAAAATGAAGGCCGCATGATTGGGATTATTAGTCATATTGGCGAATTAAAAGCACGAATTCCACAACAATTACAAATAAAAAGCAATGGGAATGGTCAAAGTACCGTTCACTATCAGCTAGCTTAGTAGAAGAGGAGGTGAGTCGATGAAATGGAGTATTCCAGAGCGAATCGTTGAACAAGGACGCGAATATATGCAAGAAGGCCGGGTCTTATCTATCGTTCAAAATCCAGAAAAAAGGATCTGGTTGTCTGAGGTTTTAGGGGAAGAACTTTATCTTGTTGAATTGGATGGTACCGCCAAAGAACAAGATGTTTGTGAATGTCAATATTGGATGGAACATGGCTATTGCAAGCATACAGTGGCTGTTGAACTGGCACTGAAACAACGAGGCGTGTCAAGAATTATTCAAGCGAATCAAACAGTCAGTTTTGAGAAAACAAATCGATCAACAGCTGAAATGTTTACCAAAGGCTTTGCCAAATTAAGCAAAGCTTCTGCCGAAGTTCCCTTGCAGCCTTTACGTTTAGAATTTCATTTAGATGTGATCGAAACGAATAATTACTATCCAGAATTATCAACGATTGGTCTTTCTTTAAAAATTGGTTTGGAAGGCACCAAACCTAAAACATATATTGTGAAAAATATTGGTGATTTTTTACAAGCATATGAAAAAGAAATGACCTTTATGGTGAATAAACAACACCAATTTACTTTGCTACATGATTCTTTTTCAATGGAGATTCAAGAAATTTTAACAGAACTTGCGGCAATTTATCATACCAGCCAATTATTAGGTGCAAACGGTATTCAAGTTAAAGGGAAAATCGATAAACGTTATCTATTATTACCAATTGATCGCAGTCAATCGTTAGTTGAAAAAATGAATCGAACGGGTCAGTTTATATTGACCAATCAAACTCATAAGTATCGCTATCTAACGTTCAAAGAAACCAGTTTGCCACTTACGTTTACAGTACAAAAAACCGAGGAACAAAGCTTCAAATTAACTATTCAGAATCCTATTACAACGTTTCTAGCCCACTATCACTGGGCGATTGCGGATCAAACGGTTTATTTACTAACAGAAGAGCAGGAAGCCATCTACACCACGTTACTTCAATTAATGAAACGCTTGGAAGAGCCGTCAATTATTTATGAAAAAGAAACAGTTTCTGATTTATTTAGTGAAGTGTTACCATTATTGGAAAAAATTGGTCGAGTGTCTGTTGAAGAATCAGTTGAAGAATTAGTCGTCCATCATCCTTTAAAAGCAGTCTTTATTTTTAAGAAAATTAAAGGTCGGATTAACGCTCGGATTGATTATCACTATGGAGAAGTCATTTTCTCGACAAACCCGAAATATGCTCAATTACCTGAAGTTAATCAAGAAATTGTTCGAGATAAAGCAAAAGAAACAGCAATTAAGCAGCAATTTCAACAGTTTGCCTATCAGCAAACAACCACAGGCTTTGAAAAGGTCTTACCTGCTGGAGAGTCCTTGTATTATTTCTTTAAAGCCGAAGTTCCAGCTTTCCGTCAATTAGGAGAAGTTCGGATGGGACGGAAATTACGGGAATTGTATTTAGATGCCCAGCATCATCAGCCAACGATTGAAGTTGCGGAAGGGGATTCTTGGTTAGATATTCGGTTTGATGTCACTGGCATTGATGAAACCGAAATCGATGCAGTATTGACTAGTCTGCTACGTAATGATGCTTTTTATACGTTAAAAAGTGGTGAAATTCTTGCTTTTGACTCAGAGGAATTTTTCCATACAAGTGCAATTTTAACGAAGCTGCGAAAAAATATGCATCAAGAAGACAATGTCATTCATGTGCCCAAAAACCAAGGCCTCATGATCGAAAGTTTATTAGAAGACAACGAGCGGGCACATTTTTCAGATTCCTTTAAAAAAATGGTCACGGATTTAACGCATCCAGAAAACTTTGAAGCGCAAGTCCCCAAAACCTTACAAGCAACGTTACGCCATTACCAAGAAACAGGGTATAAATGGCTGAAAATGCTTAGCCATTATCAATTTGGCGGTATTTTAGCTGATGAAATGGGTTTAGGGAAGACACTGCAAACCATTACCTATTTACTTTCGGAAAAAGAAGAAGAGCGCTTGAAAGGGACAGCTTTGATTGTCGCTCCTGCAAGTTTAACCTATAACTGGTTAGCCGAAGTCAAACGTTTTGCGCCAACCTTAAATGTTCAAGTGGTTTCTGGCAACCGCCAAGAACGAGCAGCGCTTTTACAAAATAGCACCGAAGATATTCTGATTACATCTTATGCAAGTATGCGACAAGATGTTCAGCTTTATCAGGAAATGCGTGTCGGCTATTTGATTCTAGATGAGGCCCAAATGGTTAAAAATAGTGGGACTAAAACGGCGCAAGCCTTAAAAAGTTTAAAAGTACCCCAACGTTTTGCATTAAGTGGCACACCAATTGAAAATAATTTAGATGAACTGTGGTCAATTTTTCAAATGATCTTACCGGGATTGTTCCCAGGCAAAAAAGCCTTTCGAGAAATTAAGCCGGAAGAAATTGCCAAAATGATTCAACCATTCATTTTACGACGAGACAAGAAAACGGTGCTCGCAGACTTACCAGAAAAAATTGAAAATAATATGTACAGTGTCTTAACAGAAGAACAAAAAACGGTTTATTTGGCCTATCTAAAACAAATGCAAGCAGATGTTAGTCAAATGGATCAGGCGACCTTCAAGAAAAATCGCATGAGTATTTTAGCAGGCTTGACCCGTTTACGACAAATCTGTTGCGATCCGCGTTTGTTTATTGAGGATTACACGGGAGGTTCTGGCAAAGTGGAACAAGTCAAAGACTTTTTAGTGGCTGCCAAAGAAAACAATCGTCGTGTCCTATTATTTTCTCAGTTCACAAGCATGCTTTCTATCTTAGAAAAAGAATTGAATGAATTAGGCTTAGAGACGTTTTATTTACGAGGAAGTACGAAGCCTCAAGATCGGTTAACGATGGCGAATGCCTTCAATGAAGGAGAAAAAGATGTCTTCTTAATTTCATTGAAAGCAGGGGGCACCGGACTAAATTTAACTGGTGCAGATACAGTTATTTTATACGATTTATGGTGGAATCCCGCAGTCGAAGAACAAGCGGCTGGTCGGGCGCACCGCATGGGACAAAAAAAAGTTGTTGAAGTGTGGCGGATGATTGCAGAAGGAACGGTTGAAGAAAAAATGAATTCCTTACAGCAAGAAAAACGCGAGCTGTTCCAAAAAGTGATTCAAGGAAATGAAGAGCAATTAGCGAAAATGACGGAAGAAGATATTCGCACAATTTTAAGCATTGGAGAATAGCCGTTCAACTTAGTTGCTACCTTATTTAAAGAGAAATGGAGTAATTCGTTTGAAACAAAAAGAATATATGGAATATCGGCCGCTAGGTGAAGAAATTGAACGGATTCGTAAAGGGAAAAATATTCCTCTGCGTGTCTTTGATGAAAATGGTGTTTCTAGTCGAAGTTATCAACGCTTTGTCCAAGGAAATAGTGAATTGCGTATTTCGGATTTAGCCATTATTGTCGAAATCTTGTCTATTTCGCCGATGGAAATGACAGAAAAATTAACGCCAATGTCCAAAACAGTTTTAGCTAAGGAGCAGTTTAATCAAGCAATCTTTAGTAAAAATTTTCAAGAAAGTAGTCGAATCGTTGCAGATTATCGAGCGTATTATGATAAATCGTCTTTTGCTTTAGGAAAGCAAGAAGTAATGTATTCGATGTTGGCGTTGGAATATCTTTTTAACCCTCAAACGGTTGTGACAAAAGAGGAAATTATTGCATTAGAAAATCAGATTCTGGAACGATTAATTAATGCCGATGTGTATACTATTTTTAATTTGAAATTTTTAGCATTACAAAAAAACGTTGGCTTGCAGCCGTTTCCAACTTCGTTACTTTTTCGTGTGCTACAATCTGTCAATGAGCGGGAAATTATTGATATTCGCTCGCTAGAAATTATCGAGCAAGTAATTATTGATTTTTTATTTGCGGCGATTGTCAGCCAAAATGTTCCCCATATTCTTCATGTATTAGGCATGTTTAAAGAATATGAAGTGGGTGAAAATAACTGGCGAATGATCCTCTGGAAAAAAATAGCAGAAAAAATAGAAATGATTTTAACCAATGAAGAAATATTCGCAGATTGGTCAATCTTTAAAGAACAAATCCTCTTATCTATCACATTGTTTTTACCAAAAGCCAAACAAGAATTTTTTGCTGGGCAATTGGAAAAAATAGAGGATAGTTTAAAAGAAATAAAAGAAAACTAGGCATAATTGAGAATTTGTCATAATACATTCTGGTTGTGTTTAGCGACAAAGAGCGCCAAATAGGGGTAGAAAACCCTATTTGGCGCTCTTTGTCTTGTCTATACAAATTAATTTGGACAGTTTGTCGTAATTGAACCCATTTTCAGTTGATATTCACTATAATTAAGAAAATATCAGGAGGTGAAGTTTATGAAAAAAATGTGCATCTCCGCAGTTAGTGCCTTACTTTTGGCTAATAGTTTGCTACTTCCTGTAACAACTTTCGCCGAAACGACCGAAACAATCGCATCCTCCAGTGAAGAAAATGTTTCATCTGTTTCAGAAGAAAAGATTCCAGAAACTTCATCAGCAGAAGAGCAAAATTCAGCAACCAGTAGTTCGGAGATTCCCCAATCAGAAGAGTTAACGACTGTTGAAACAAGTGAAGAGCCGCCAAATGAAGCACTAGCGATAACGGAAGCACAACTGATGATGCCCCAATTATACGCAGGTGCTGTCTTAGATAAAGCGACGCCTATCAGTACACTATTTCCTGATCCAGCCTTTGCGGAAAATATCAGAAAACAGTTAAGCAAATCTCGGACCTCTAATACTGTCACCCAAGCAGAATTGGATAAACTGAATAAAGTTATTTTAGAAAATGTCGTTGTTTCTAATGTGGAAGGAGTTCAATACCTAAGAAACTTAGAAGAATTATCTTTTCAAGATTCGCTCAATGTAACAGATTTGAGTCCTTTTGCTAAAGGTGAATTTAAGCTATTACGTTTTTTATATATGAGAAATAATAAAATAGCTGATCTTAGTCCGTTAGGTCAAGCAGGATTAATTAGTTTAGAAGGCTTGTATGTTGAGAACAATCAATTAACGACATTAAATGGACTTGAAGGAATGGCTGCTTTAAAAAATTTAAGTATCCAAAATACGACAGATCATCCGTCAAAAATCACGCCGAATAATCGAGTGACTTCCTTCGACCCGCTTCGTTCTCTTCGTAATTTAGAAACCATTTGGGCTGCCAATAATCAGATTGCTACTTTAGATGGGCTTACGGAAGCAAATAACCTACTCCGTCTTTATGTGGAAAATAATCAATTAAAAACAATTGCGCCCTTGGCGAATAAGCCACGTCTAGAAGAGTTGAGTATTATGAATCAAACGATTGCTAGTCTGGAAGCTTTAAGCACTGTTCCTAATCTGCGTGTACTGTATGCAAGAAACAATCAAATTTCTTCCTTGGCACCGTTAGAGAAAACACTCAATCTAACAGTTTTAGATGTGGGAGAAAATCAAATTTCAGATATCAGTCCGTTAAAAGGCTTAACGGCCATTACAGGGCTAGATGTATCTAATCAAATGATTATCTTATCTTCTGTCGATTATATTGCTGGGAAACCACTGCAATTAAAAAATAAGGTGGTATCTCGTGATGGTCAACTATTTCCACCGCTGACGATTAGCCCTTATGGAAGTTACGATGCCACAAAAGGACTGTTTGAATGGAATTTACCCAAAGCTCATGAAGGCGTTTCTTATATCTGGGAATCAACAGATAAAGCATACTTAGGGAACTTTTCTGGAACAGTCGTCCAACCTGTCAAAGAAGTTTTCTTAAGTGAAACGAAACTATCTTGGTCAAAAGAGCGTATAGAAAAGTCGATGGAAAAAACAATCGATATTGATGACTTTCAAAAAACAGCCCTGCCTTTTTATTGGCAAGATGTCGATGCTGGGAATAGATTACAATTTATTGTCAAAAAAGAGGGTCAAGAAATCCAGAAATTAGCAGATGAAACAACCACTAATTCTAAAACATTTAAGGAAAAAGCCTTGTTATTACCAGAACTAACTTATGGAAAACAGCAGTTGGTCGTGGAAGTCTATGATAAAGGCTACAAGATTGATGAATTAGCGCTAACAGTCACTGTGGTTGGCTCTGTCAGGTTCAAAACGGTACCCACAGCGATTTCCTTTGGGAATGAGCTGCAAATCGCTAGTAGCACGACCCAATATCCAATTGTTTCCATGGATCAACCATTAGTGATACGGGATACTCGTCAAACAGGGAATAATTGGTCGCTTGCACTAACCGTTACTTCTGATTTCAAATCTGAATCAGGTGCTACGTTGCCGAATATTTTAAAATTTAGAACCAACCATCGCTTACAGGACATTCCAGAAGGCCAATCGATTCTTGTTCACAACCAAGTCAATGGACATCAAGAAACAAATATTTCTGATCAATGGAAAGAAAATGACCAAGAGTTGTTATTATCTGTTCCTGGAGGGACGGCCAAAGCAGAAGAATACGAAGCAAAACTAACTTGGCACTTGATGGACGTACCTGATGGCAGTGCAAAATAGGGGGTGAGTCTTATCAAAAAAATAGTTAGCGGTGTATTGCTATTAGGATTGATTTCATCAGTTGATGTATTTGCTGAAACAAATGCCTATCCGACAAATGCAGAAGTTTCTTTTTATGGCGAGTATGAACCACCAGCCAACAAAGAAAAACCAGATGGTAAGATACCACAGCGTTTCCCCAAGCAGTCGGAAGCAATACCAGCAGTGAGTGGAGAATCATTGAAGCATTCAACAAGTAAAACGGTTGATCAAAAAGGCTCAGGCTTCTTACCTCGAACTGGTACTAAACAGCAACAAATGTTTAATTATCTCGGAATAATAGTCATCTTTATGGCTAGTTTTATTTTAAAAAAAAGAAAGAAGGAACAATAAAATGAAAAAAATTATCTTATCAACAATCCCCGCTATCACTTTAGGCGTGGCTATTGCACCAGAAGTGAATGCAGAAGAAAAAAACTATGAATCAAATGCCATCGTAGAATTTACACCGGATGCCTCTATCAACAAACCTGTCGATCCAGTGAATCCAGATACCGAAAAACCTGTTGAACCCTTTGATCCAACGACACCAGACACAGGCAATAAGCCAAATGAAGGAACAACTGGTCCACTAAGTATCGATTATGCTTCTAGTTTAGACTTTGGCAAAAATAAAATTTCAAATAAAGATGAAAAATATTATGCAAATCCACAATACTTTTTCTTGGCAGACGGTTCTGGTCCTGATTTGACTAATCCTAAACCAAATTATGTACAAATTTCCGACAAACGCGGAACGAATGCCGGTTGGGCCTTAACAGTTAAACAAGAAACACAATTAACAGCGACAAAAGAAACATTAAATAAAGTTTTAGACGGTTCAGAAATTAAATTAAGTCAAAACAAAGCAGTGTCTAATTCCAAAGCAGTCACACCAACTGCGCATGAAGTAACTTTAGTAGCTGGCGATTCATCAAATGTGATGTCTGCCGCTGAAGGTCAAGGTTCTGGAACTTGGCTTAGTGCGTTCGGTGGGATTGAAAAAGTGGAAGTTGACGGTGAAAGCGTAGATAAAAATACAGCGATCACATTAACTGTACCAGGAGCAACACCAAAAGATGCTGTTCAATACAAAACTGTTTTAACATGGACAATCGCTGATTTACCAAGCGTATAATTATTGAAACTATAACAATAGAAGAGAAGGAGCACTAACATGAAAAAAATGACCATCGCAAGCAGCTTAATTTTAGCAACCATCGCGGTAGGCACACTACCAGTTCAAGCAGAGGAAGTGGCTAATCGCGACACAGATGCTATTGTAAAATTTAAAGCACCAGATGAAAAAGATCCTAACAGCAAAAATCCTGTAGTGGATCCAGAAGACAAAGACGGCAAAGATCCTGTGACACCTATCGACCCAGTAAATCCTGACAAACCAGTTGATGAAGGTTCTACAGGCCCCTTAACCTTGGACTATGCTTCAAGTTTAAACTTTGGTGAAAATATCATCAGCACAAAAGATGAAATCTATTTTGCATCAGCACAAGTTTTAAAAGATAAAAATAATGTTGAAAAAACGGGTCCATTATTTGCTCAAATTACAGATAATCGTGGAACTTTAGAAGGCTGGACTTTATCTGCAAAACAAAATTCTGCATTTACTTCTGCTACAAAAGATCAGACACTTGAAGGAACTGAAATTGTCTTTCAAAATGCTTCAGCTGTGACAGCAGGACAAAGCGCTGCACCAACAAGTTTAGCGAGCGTAACTTTTGGTACAGTGGGTGAAAGTCATAACGTGATGGTAGCCGCAACAGATCAAGGTGCTGGGAAATGGTCATACTTATACGGCAATGCTAGTTCAATTGCTGAAGTTGACGGCCGTCAAGTAATGAAAGATGTTCAATTAAAAGTGCCAGGTAAATCAGTTAAATTAAACGATGCCTACAAAACAACAATTACTTGGACATTAGCTAATACGCCAGCATAAAAAGAACCTTTTTGGAGAAAGGAAGAGGGGAACTCAGCCTTTCTCCTTTACATAGAAATGGAGTGTAGAGCGAAATGAAAAATAGATATTTTATTCTGATGATCCTAAGTTTTTATTTCTTTGCTTTTGGGATTGAAACCTCAGCAGCAGAATTACGATTTAGTGTTGAAACAGAAATTCCAGAAAACCAAATAGATAAAACAAAAACATATTTTGATTTAATGATGAAACCAGACCAAGAACAAATTTTGAAAGTTCGAGCGGCCAATAGTACAGATGAAAATTTAGTGATTGATGTTAGTGTGAAGTCGGCCACAACAAACAGCAACGGAGTGATTGAATATGGCGAGTCGTTGACAGCATTAGATAAATCTGCACCAGCAGATTTATCAGAAATCATTCAACTGAAAGACGGCGGTGAGAGTGTTGAATTGCCTGCTAAAAGTGAAAAAGTAGTTGAATTGCGAGTGAAGATGCCTAAAGAAGAGTTTTCAGGGCAACTAGCGGGCGGGATCACGTTTAGTGAAAAAGTCGATGAAACGAAAGACAAGCAAAAAGAAAATACAAACGGCTTAGCAATTGAAAATCGCTATGCCTATACAGTAGCTGTTTTACTTCGAGAAAATGAAACAGTTGTACAACCAGAATTGTCTTTAGAGAAAGTTGAACCGACGCAAAGAAATGCGCGCAGTGTTATTTCTTCAACACTGCTAAACCATGAAGCAGCCTATCTTCAATCAATGAAAGTAACGGCAAATGTTAAAAATAAGAAAACAAATAACGTTATTTTAGAGAAAGAACAAGAAGATATGCAAATGGCGCCCAATTCAATTTTTAATTTCCCTATTCCTTATGAAGAAAATGAAATGGAAGCTGGGACGTATGTATTGGCAATGACTGTGGAAGGCTCAGGAAAAAAATGGCAATTTACGAAAGAATTTACGATCTCAAAAGAGGAAGCAAAAACATTTAATGAGAAAGATGTAACCGTCAAAAAAACGGAATCTAAACTTATTTATCTCTTAATCGGTTTATTGATCCTTTTACTGATAATCTGCCTGTTCATCATTTTACGTCTGAAAAAACAAAAAAATAAATAAAAAAAAGCCGTTCTTCAATTTGAAGATGTAGTGACCCCAAAAAGTTAGACTTTTTATAGAGTGGATTTTTCCACTCTATTTTTATGCAGTTTTTTGATTGAATTGTCGAAATTCTACTGGGCTTTTCCAGTTAAGTTTTTCCTTGATTCGGTGATGATTGTAATAATAAATGTAGTTCTCAATTGCTTCTCTCAATTCATTTTGACTTTGATAGATTTTTCCATAGTACACTTCTTGTTTTAGGATACTGAAGAAATTCTCCATAGGAGAATTATCTAAACAGGTTCCTTTTCGAGACATACTTTGAAAGATATTGTTGTCCTTTAATGTTTGTATATAGACATTCATTTGATAAGCCCAGCCTTGATCAGAGTGAAAGGTGCGCCGATAGGGACAATCATTTGTTTGAGAAATTGCTTCTTTCAGACCTTCCATAACTGTTTTACCATTTGGTTGAGTAGAAAGGCTATAGCTTAGAATTTCACTATTATACATATCCATAAATGGATCTAAGTATAGTTTTTTCTGACGAAAGATGCCTGCGTTATCTGCTTCAAAGTACTTAAATTCAGTTGTATCAGTTGTAATTTTTTGATGAGGAACAGAGGTTTTAAATCGGCGACGAATCAAATTTTTAGCGATTTTACCAACGGTTCCTTTATAGGAATTATATTTTCTTGATTTCTTAGTAAAAGCTTTGACTTGTAACTTTAACTTTTGTATTAATCGCTGGACTTTCTTTTTATTCACTTGAAATCCACGTCGTTTCAATTCTTGGGTCATCCTTCTATAGCCATAATGTTGATGTTTTTTACGAATCGCTTGAATTTCTTCTTCGATGATTTGTGTTGAAGCTGTTCTGTCGAGGCGTTTTTGCCAGTACATGTAAGTAGATTTTGGAAACCTTAGGGTTTCCAAAATATCTTTTAATCGAAAGTGTCTTCGGAGACTGTGAATGATTCGTGCGATTCGTTCATTTTTTGTTCGTCCTCTAAACGCAGTCTCCTCAATTCTTTTAAATAGGCATTCTCAATTTTTAACATTCTATTTTCTTTTTCTAGTTTCTCTACTTGAGATCGTTCACTTGGTAGTGGTTGGGGTTCATTTCGTTTCTTTTTAGACATGGTAGGTGGACGTCCTTTCTGTTTAGAGAGTCCCTCTATACCAAACTTCTGATACGTTCTAAGCCAATTCGCAATCAATGATGGATTGTTCATTTTTAGAAGATTAGCTACTTCTTGATAGGACAACTCTGTTGTTAAATATAACTCTATCGCATCTAGCTTAAATTGAACAGAGTAATTCTTATTTTTTCGACTGCGAAGTAGGCCTTCTTCACCAAGTTCTTTATAGGCATTTATCCATTTGCTTATTTGAGAACTATCTTTAAACCCATACTTCTTTGCGAGAAACCTTAGACCTCCTTGACCAGATAAGTAGTCATGAACAAGTTTAAGTTTAAATTCAAAACTGTATTTTGCCATACAAAAAAACCTCCAAAAGTTAGATTTCTAGGTCTAACTTTTGGGGGTCGGCTCAAGAGCGGATTTTTTTTAAAGATTAAATAATTTCTCCACAGTCGGACAAAGTTCGGTGAAACAAGTGACTTCTGCAAGGTGTGATGCAGGTTGGCAACTTGGTAGTTCACGAGAGCGGTGGTTAAACCAAAGAGAATGCCAGCCACCATTACGTGCGCCTACAATATCATTGTCATAACTATCACCAACATATAAAGTATGTTCAGGTTCCATACAAAATTGATTACAGGCTAAATCAAAAATTTCCTTTTCAGGTTTTTGAAAACCCGTACTTTGAGAAATAATGATATTTTGGCTTGGAACCCATTTTTCAAGATTCAATTGTTTAACTTTTTTAAATTGATGGTCTGTTGGACCATTTGTAATAATCCCCATCGGAATTTCTTTCTCTTGTAAAGTATCAAGAAGCTTAGTAACTTCTGGATGCATCGTAATATTATCCAATTCTTCTTCATAAACTTGTTGGAAAATTTTTCCTTCTTCTTGTGAAATTCCTGGATAGTTTAGATCCTTTAATGTTTCATTCATCCGGAAAAACCGCATGAAATCTAGGGACCATTCATTGGCTAAAACTTTCGGAAACGTTTCATCGCTGTGGTGTCTAAAACGAAGATACAATTCATGCATATCCTCTGTCGCAACGTTTGGGAAAATTTTAGTCATCGCATTTCGAAAGGGTTGTTGCTGATCGTACAGCGTGTCATCAACATCAAAAACAATGGTTCTCATTTAACAAGTGCACCTCTTAACTTTTTTACAAAACTTTTCATATGTTATATTGTAGCCGATATTTTCACAAATAAATAGAGTATTTTTCACTGTATTTCAAGGTTTTGTACAGAAATCAAAGCCTTGTGGGAAAAGACAATTATAGTTATTTTTACCGAAAAAATGGAAACGATAAATGAAAAAATATTCTGATAATGAAAAGTTTGTGAAAATGATTTTGAGTCAAAGTTACTTAAATAACACGTGTTCTGATAGAAGTTAGAATTTTGCAAGAGACAGTCTTTTTCCGTATAATGAATGAGAATGAAGGGGGAGAGTTAGGGAGTTATGTTAAAGCGTTTTTTTGGGTATTATCGGCCTTATCGTCGATTATTTATTTTGGATTTTGGGTGTGCCGTTTTTGCGGGGCTGTTAGAGTTGGCTTTTCCAGTAGCAGTCAACCAAGTAATTGATAAGATTATGCCAAAAGGAGATTTTCGCCTCATTGCATTAGCTAGTGCGGGCTTATTTGCATTTTATATAATCAATACGTTTTTACAATTTATTGTGGTTTATTTTGGTCATATGTTAGGCGTGAATATTGAAACAGATATGCGTGAAGAATTATATCAACATCTTCAAACACAACCGTTTGAGTATTATGATAATCAAAAAACAGGGAAATTAATGAGCCGTTTGACCACTGATCTTTTTGAAATTTCGGAAGTGGCGCATCATGGTCCAGAAGACGTCTTTATTACGATTATGACGTTAGCAGGTTCTTTTTTATTAATGTTAACCATTCACGTGAAATTAGCCATCGCTACGTTTATTTTATTGCCATTTATCACGATTGCGCTAGGCTATTTTAATAAAAAAATGACAAAAGCGAATACGGATATTTACGATAATTTAGGTGAATTTAATGCTGGGATTGAAGCGTCAGTAAGTGGGATACGTGTCACGCAATCTTTTGCAAATGAACCATTTGAACGAAAACAGTTTAATTATTTAAATCAAATGTATCGAAAATCGAAATTATATTTTTATAAGGTGATGGGTGTCAGTTCCGCCTATAATTACTTATTAATTCGTCTGATAAATTTATTTTCATTAATTTTTGGTGCGTATTATACAATTAAAGGAGAAATTACAGAAGGACAGTTTGTAGGATTTATTTTATTAGCCAATATTTTTATTCGGCCGATTGAAAAAGTCAACAATATGATTGAAAGCTATCCCAAAGGATTTGCTGGCTTTAAACGTTTTACGGAAGAAATGGACAAACAACCGTCCATCAAAGATTTGCCAGGAGCTGTTGCTGTTCCGCATTTAGAAGGAACGATTGCCTATAAAGATGTTTCATTTGCTTATGAAGATGGCACAAAAGTTTTAGACCATATCAATTTAAAAATTCAACCTGGTGAAACCGTTGCTTTCGTTGGCCAAAGTGGTTCAGGAAAAACGACCTTGTGCAATCTGTTGCCTCGTTTTTATGAAGTCAGTAGTGGTGAAATTACGATTGACGGTAGAAATATCCAGAAAATGACCTTGGCTTCATTACGTAAGCAGATTGGAATTGTTCAACAAGATGTGTTTTTATTCCCTGGAACATTACGAGAAAATATTGCTTATGGGAATTTAAATGCTACAGAAATAGACATTCAACAAGCGGTGAAATTAGCACATTTAGAACATGTAATTCAGCTAATGCCAGATGGCTTGGACACAATTATTGGCGAACGTGGCGTGAAATTATCGGGCGGTCAAAAGCAGCGAGTGGCAATTGCGCGAATGTTCTTGAAGAACCCGCCGATTTTAATTCTAGATGAAGCGACTTCTGCATTAGATACAGAAACAGAGCAAGTGATTCAAGAGTCATTAAACTCGTTAGCTGACGGGCGAACAACATTAATTATTGCCCACAGACTGGCAACGATTAAACATGCTGATCGAATAATCGTAGTGAGTGACCAAGGAATTTTAGAAGATGGGACACATGAAACTTTGTACGCGCAAAGAGGCCACTATCGTCGACTGTACGATGCTCAATTTAGAACATAAAAAAACCCGCGAATAAAACTTCGCGGTTTTTTATTATGTTTAGTTAGCGTCGAACTTTTCTTCCCAAACCAACAGCATTTTTCATTCGTTGAAGTGTTTTGTTGGCTACCTGGCGAGCGTTTTCTGCACCCTCATCTAAAATCATATCTAATTCTTCTGAAGCTAGAAGCTCTTGGTAGCGCACTTGAATAGGTTCTAATAAGGCAACTACTGCTTCTGCTAAATCTGCTTTGAAGTCTCCATAGCCTTTGCCTTCGTAAGCTTGAACAAGTTCCTCAACAGTTTGACCTGTCGCAGCAGAATAAATATTTAGTAAGTTAGTAATGCCAGGCTTTTCTTCTTTATTATATTCAATTACACCAGTTGAATCAGTTACAGCAGAGCGGATTTTTTTGCGAATCACTGCTGGCTCATCAAGCATTGAAATAAAGCCCTTCACATTTGTATCGGACTTACTCATCTTTTTCGTTGGTTCCTGTAAGCTCATAATTCGACTACCTTGCTCAGCGATTTTTACTTCAGGCATCGTTAAAATTTCTTGATTTTTTTGGGCATAACGTTTATTGAAGCGTTCCACAAAATCACGTGTTAATTCTAAGTGTTGTTTTTGATCATCTCCGACTGGCACTAAGTCAGCGTTGTACAACACGATATCACCAACCATTAATGGAGGGTATGTTAAAAGACCAGCGCTTACGCCAGCACGACCATTTTTTTGAGATTTATCTTTAAATTGTGTCATTCGCTCTAACTCACCAATAGAAGTATTGCACTGAATGATCCAACCAGCTTCTGCATGGGCACTCACTTCAGACTGTATGAAAATTGTTGCTTTTTGTGGGTCTAAACCAACCGCTAGGTAAAGAGCTGCTAAGCTACGAATTTGCTGGCGTAGCTTTTGCGGTTCTTGGGGAACGGTAATGGCATGTTCATCCACAATACAAAAATAACAATTATATTCATTTTGTAATTCGATAAATTGTTTCATTGCACCAATGTAATTTCCGATTGTCGGAGTACCACTGGGCTGAATACCAGAAAAAATTGTTTTCATTAAATAACCACCTGACTTTAGACTTAAGATAGTGAATAGTTCTATTATACATTTTATTAGAAAAAAATACATGGGAACTTCTTGAAAAATCACCAAGAAAAGTAAATTATAACAGCAACCATAAAAATAGAAAACTGTATTACTTTTTTACATAATCATAACGAATATCCATAAAATTTCATAAAAATTAACCCTAATTTTACACGGATGTAATGAAGGAAAAATAAACAAAGTTAATAAAAAATGTTTAAAAACCCCTAGTATTTTTATTAGAAATTAGGTATACTGGTTTTAAATAGAGGAACAGTACAGTTCCCTGTTTCAGAAACGCGATGATTCGCGAAAAGGAGTGATGCACAATGTTGACACTTTATACTTCCCCAAGTTGCACGTCATGTCGTAAGGCTAGAGCCTGGTTGCAAGAGCACGAAATTCCTTTTAAAGAAAGAAATATTTTTTCTGAACCTTTAAATATTGAGGAATTAAAAGCAATTTTAATCATGACAGAAGATGGAACAGAAGAGATTATCTCTACTCGCTCTAAAGTTTTCCAAAAATTAAATATGGATTTGGACGAGCTTCCACTTCAAGATCTATTAGAGTTGGTTCAAGAAAACCCTGGATTGTTGCGTCGGCCAATTATGATTGATGAGAAAAGATTACAAGTCGGTTTTAACGAAGATGAAATTCGCCGATTCTTACCAAGAGATGTTCGACAACTGGAATTGCGCCAAGCACAATTAATGGCAGGTTTATAAAAAATATAAAATTTTGTTCTTTATTTGTTAATTGTAATAAAGAACGATTCATATGAATTTAGGGCCAGGGATTTTTATCTCTGGCTTTTTAATACATATTTAGAACTTGTATTCATTTGATTTGGCAGAACGTGGTCAAGGAAAAATAGTATCTTTTTTGGAGAGACTGCGTTAAGATGAAGAGGTAGAAGGAGCGAAAAACCAATCGTTAAAAAAGTTCAAAGTTTATAAAACGTTCGCTAGTTTTCGAGGATTTACAGACTTTCCACTTTACTTTTGTGTAGTTTTCGCTACAATGAACGTAAGAAGTTTCCTGATTGAAGCAAAGAGAGGTGTAGCGCTATGGAAATGGAACATATTAATGAAAATACGATTCGTGTGTTAATTGGCAACGAAGACCTGGCGGATAGAGGGATTACTTTTCTTGACTTACTAGGAAACCACAAAGATGTTGAAAATTTCTTTTATAGTATTTTAGAAGAAGTTGATGTCGAAGATGAATTCCAAGGTAGTGAAGCAGTCACTTTCCAAGTCTTGCCTAAAAATGATGGCTTAGAACTGTTTATTAGTAAAAATGTCGCTATGGACGACTTGTCTTCCTTAGAAGGTCTGAGCGAAGTCAATGCAGATGTTAGCGAATTAATTCGCAAACAAATTGAAGCAGACAAAGCAGCCGCCGATGAACTTGATGAGATGGAAGCCACAGATGAAACAAACAGAAATGTAATCTTTGAATTAGATAATTTTGAAGCGATGATCCAATTATCCAAAGAAGTCTTCATGCAATCTGTTTTGACTAACTTATACACGTACAACGATCGTTATTACTTACAAGTTTTGTTCTTAACCGATGAATTAGAAAAAACAAATGTTGACAATGAAATTGCACAGATTTTAGAATTTGCTCATAAAACAACTGTCACTCAGGATACTTTAGTCGAATATGGCACTTGTATTATGGAACGCAGTGCGCTGGAATTAACACGTTATTACTTTAATGATTAAGCAAAAAAGCAAAAACTTTCGAGTTTTTGCTTTTTTTTTGATGAAAATTAAGAAACTTTGCGTAGTTTATTTATGAGAGGTGAAAATCATGTTAACAGCTTTAACGGCAGACAACCAAGAGTTATTTTCTTTAATCGATTGCTCGATTGATGAATTAACACAGATACGAAGCGAACAAGCTTTTGTGTGTCCAATGTGTCATCAATCGGTCATTTTGAAGGCAGGCCCCATTAAAATACCCCATTTTGCTCATCGTAAAAAGAATAGTTGTTGGTACGAAGCAGAGGCTGAAACAGAAGAACACCTCCGCTTGAAGCAGCTTTTTGCGGAAAAGTGTTTACGCGAAAAGCTGTCCTTTCAAGTTGAGGCATACTTACCCACCTTGAAGCAACGCCCAGATTTACTCATTGGGAAGATAGCCATTGAAATTCAATGTAGTCCATTGCCAATTAAACGTTTGGTGGAACGGACGGAGACTTATCAAGCTCATGGCTATCAAGTTGTTTGGATTTTAGGTGAACGATTAGTGCCTAAAGACAAGCTCACGCAATTAACGAAACAATTTCTTTATTTTTCGGAGTCCTTGGGATTTTATTTATGGTCGGCCAATAAGAAACAAGAACGAATAGAATTACTTTGTCATATTGAAGAGAGTCAATGTCAACAATTTTATAGAAGAAAACAATCATGGGATTTTTACGAAAAAAAATTACTAGAAATTATCCAACTACCGACCGCTAATTTAAATTTACTGCCAGATAGACGGCACACTGGCCAATTGATGCATGATTATTATCAAAAATTGACGCAACAACTTGGTTACAGAAATGCTCAGTTGCTTAGAACACAAAGCTTTTTATATACGAAAGGTTGTCACATTCTCCAGTTACCTCCTTGGTTTTACTATCCTGGATTGAAGCTATTACCTTCTTCTGAAGAAGATATTCATTTAAAAATGCTTGTTTGGGAAGCACTAAAAACCGAAGAAGAGCGTTTAGTGACCAAACAGGAACTATGGCGTATCTTGGAAGCTATTTTTTTGGAAGAAGGGAACTTTGTTTGGCAGCCACTGCCGAATATTGGCTTAAAAAAGCTTTTTAAAATTGTGGGAAATAACTTACTGAGATGGTTACAAGAATGTTATGTGTTAATTAAAGTAAACAATAAGTACCTAATAACTAGTATTTTCCTAAGAGAAGATCCTGAAAAGCTCATTCATTGGCTAAAAAAAGTGAAAAAACAACATTTTTTTAGTCACACGTGTTAAATTATGATAGTATAATGAGTAAAACGTTTCTTAAAGGAGAGTAAACTATGAGCGAAATTAAACAATTACCAACACGTGATGAAGTTCCAACTCCATTGACTTGGGATTTAACCAAAATTTTTAAAGATGATGCTGCTTTTGATGTTGCGTATAATCAGTTGACAGAAGAGCTAAATCAAGCAGAATCATTTAAAGGTACCTTAGGGAATGGTGCAGAAGCTTTTCTAGCTGCGTTAGAATACGTTTTAGATGTCTATCGAAAAGTGGAAACATTATATGTCTATTCTCATTTAAAAAATGATCAAGACACTACAAATACAGCTTACCAAGCTTTATATGCCAGAGCTAGTTCTTTACATGCACAAGTTAGTGAAGCTGTTTCTTGGTTTGACCCAGAGGTTTTAACATTAAGTGATGAACAAATCTGGGGATATATTGAAGAGCAGCCCAAATTAGCTGTTTATCGTCACTATATTCAAAATATTTTAGATGAACGTCCCCATGTTTTATCGATGGAACAAGAAGCTTTACTGGCGGGGGCTAGTGAAATTTTTGGTGCCTCAAGTAATACATTTTCAATTTTAAATAATGCAGACTTAGAATTTCCAACTGTGCAAAATGCTGAAGGCGAAACGATTCAACTTTCTCATGGCGTTTATGGTCAATTAATGGAAAGTGTCGATCCATCTGTTCGTGAAGCAGCATTTAAAGGTTTGTACAAAGTATACAAACAATTTAGAAATACATTAGCCTCAACTTTAGGTGCACATGTTAAAACGCATAATTATAAAGCAAAAATTAGAAATTATGATTCTGCTCGAGCAGCCTCTTTAGCAAGTAATCATATCCCTGAAAGTGTTCACGAAACATTAGTAGCTGTAGTAAATAAACATTTACCTTTGCTACATCGTTATGTAAAATTAAGAAAAAAATTATTAAACGTAGAAGAATTACACATGTACGACTTGTATGCGCCTTTGCTAGGTGAAGCACCAATTCGTTACAGCTATGAAGAAGCAAAAGAAAAAGCAATTGAGGCTTTAAAACCACTAGGTGAAGACTATTTATCTATTGTTAAAGAAGCTTTTTCAAGTCGTTGGATTGATGTGATTGAAAATCAAGGAAAACGAAGTGGCGCATATTCTTCAGGAGCTTATGACACAGCCCCATACATTTTAATGAATTGGCATGATAGTTTGGATCAACTATTTACATTAGTTCATGAGATGGGCCATAGTGTTCATAGTTACTATACAAGAAATAATCAGCCGTATGTTTATGGCGACTATTCAATTTTCTTAGCTGAGATTGCTTCAACCACAAATGAAAATATTTTAACAGAATATTTATTACAAACAGAAACAGATCCTAAAGTACGTGCGTATGTCTTAAATCACTATTTAGACGGCTTTAAGGGAACCATTTTCCGTCAAACGCAATTTGCGGAATTTGAACATTTTATTCACACGGAAGATGCTAAAGGCACGCCATTAACGAGTGAATATTTGAGTGAGTATTATGGCGAGCTCAATGCTAAATATTATGGACCAGAAGTAGTTAGAGACGAAGAAATCAGTTACGAATGGGCGAGAATTCCACATTTTTATTACAATTACTATGTTTATCAATATGCAACTGGCTTCTCAGCCGCTTCGGCATTGTCTAAACATATTTTAGCTGGAGAAGAAGGAGCTTTAGAGAAGTACCTTAACTACTTGAAAGCAGGAAGTAGTGACTTCCCAATTGAAGTGATGAAAAAAGCGGGCGTGGATATGACACAAGCCGCGTATATCGAAGATGCAATGAAAGTTTTTGAAGAACGTTTAACGGAATTAGAAGCTTTGGTTGAAAAATTATAGACAAAAAAAAGTGGGCTATAAGTCGAAATGACTTATAGCCCACTTTTTAACTCTTAAGATAATCAGTTAACCGCTTTTCTCGCAGCATCTTTTTTATAATAAATGTAAATGTCCATTTGGAAAATGATAATTGGAGCGACGTTTAAATTCAAAGGTTGCGTCACCTTGGTCCAGCAACGGTTCGTTATGTGGATGGACACGACAAAGTTGTTTAATTTCATCCATGTTTTCAAAATTTTCGACTAAAATGCCGAAATCGTTCTCGCAAGTATAGTTGTAAACGACTGCGGTAGGATGTTGTTTAATCCCCATTTCTCGAGCAACTTTTTGGTCGGTTTGGAAAGATTCTTTGACAAAATCGGATTGTCGGTCTTTACGATACATATCAATATCCCCGCCGGCCGCTAGAAGTAGTTCTTCTGATAACTCAGGAGAGTAAGCTAGACCGTCTTCAGCTACTGCTTTTTGTAAGCCAATCAACAATTGTCGGCCTTTTTTTCGGCCTTGTAACTGTGCTGCTTTATAGTCAAGAGCGGCTGAGTATAAATCTTCAAAAATTCGATTCCGTCGTTTAATGTCATTAATCGGAATATGTTGACGACTCAAAAATTCATTGATCGTTTTCATGTTTAATAAAGGAATAAAGCGCAATTGTATTTTCTTCTTGTCGTTAACAGACAATTGTATAATTTCTTTTTCAATTTCTAAACAGACGCCGCCTAAAGGATTGACGAACAAATAAATTTCAACCATTCATACTTCCTCCAATGCCATGCTTTTTCAAATACAGGTGCCAGAACGTCAGTGCTTCGAATACTAAGGGGCAGTGGTCCGCATCATGCGCTGAATCTTGTTAGGTGCAAGCGTAATGGGAATGTTCAAATCAGCCATTAATGTTTGAAACGCTTGCTTGCCGCTTTCAGCTTCAGTAACTTCTAACTCTAATTCAAAATCGTGCTGTTGGTTATACCAACTTTCGTCTAACGCAAGTAGTCCTTGAGGAATTTGTTTTTCTGCACGTGCTGTTTTTAATGAACCAATCAAATGGATCGAGGCGATTTCAATACCTAATTCTTGTAATTTCTTCGCCACAGCCCCCTCAGTAGGGAGTTGATTCCTTTTGATAAAGTGGTTCGCCGTCTCAAGCGATAAAGGGTCATTGATTTCTAATAATCCTTCTGGCGCAGGAACTTTTAAGGTTAACTCACCACGATCTGCTAATACGCGAATTCTTAAGCCCATTCGTTGTGCTTTTAATTGAAAATCGTCCGTATCAAAATAATGATTTGTTTGCGTAAAAAAGTCCGTTTTTTGAATAGCAAAATGGTCGCTTAATCGTTTGAAATCTTGCGGACTAACTAATGTTTTAAATTCAATTTCTAAGTGCTCACTCATGGGGTTCTCTCTCTTTCTTAAATCACTCCAATTTTCACATATTATATAGGTTTCCGTCAAGAAAAGTGGTCTTCTCTGTGAAAAATTTTTCTAATGAAAGGCGTTTGGAAATCAAATAGCGAATAACACCCTATTTTAGGGAGGACTGTGGTAAAATAATCAGTGAATGAAATTCAAGGAAATTGAGGGATCTACCATGGAACGAGAGTGGGAGCTGTTTTTAGCGCCATATGAACAGGCGGTCAGCGAATTAAAAGTAAAACTACGAGGTATTCGTAAACAATTTCGGGAGCAAGATAAACACATACCAATTGAATTCGTTACAGGACGTGTGAAACCAGTAGATAGTATTTTGACAAAGACGGCAATTCGGCATATTCCTTTAAATCGGATTGAAGAAGAAATGCAAGACATTGCTGGTTTGCGGATCATGTGCCAATTTGTGGAAGACATATACCAGGTAGTCGCACTTTTAAGAAATCGTAAAGACTTAAAAATTGTGGAAGAACGGGACTACATTGAAAATAAAAAAGAAAGTGGCTATCGTTCGTACCATGTGGTGGTGGAATATCCTGTACAATTAGTCACCGGGGAAAAGATTATTTTGGCCGAAATCCAAATTCGGACACTCTCCATGAATTTTTGGGCAACGATTGAACATTCTTTGAATTATAAATATCAAGGGGTCTTTCCTGAAGAAATGAAAGAACGCCTTCAGCGAGCGGCAGAGGCAGCCTATTTATTAGATGAAGAGATGTCATCTATTCGTGAAGAAATTCAAGAAGCACAACATTATTTCTCTCATGGCCGTGGATTGCTAGAAAACGAATACTATAAGCAAATTAAAAACGAAACACCAGAAAATCAGTAAAGGAGTCTGCTTATGAAAGTGGCGATTGTTCATAACTCGGAAGAAAAATCGAAACAAGTCACAAAACAACTGACAACACTATTAGAGCAAAACCAAATTCAAATAGACAATCGTCAACCTGAACTTGTGATTTCAGTCGGCGGAGATGGTACGCTTCTTTCCGCTTTTCATCGATTTAATCATCTGTTAAACGAAGTAAGTTTCTTAGGTGTACATACCGGACACTTGGGTTTCTATACAGATTGGCGTGATTATGAATTAAAAGAACTAGTTGAGAGTTTGTGTATTCATCGTGAAAAAAGTACGAGTTATCCATTATTAGATGTGCGGATTCGGTTTAGAGATGGGAAACCAGATAAACATTTTTTAGCATTAAATGAATCGACAATTAAACGAGGAAACCGGACGATGGTGGGCGATGTGTTTATTAAAGACGAACTGTTTGAACGATTTCGTGGTGATGGGTTGTCGATTTCGACCCCAACCGGCTCTACTGCGTATAATAAAAGTATTGGTGGAGCTGTTTTGCATCCTAGCATTAATGCGTTTCAGTTAACCGAAATCGCCTCCTTAAACAATCGTGTCTTTCGAACATTGGGGTCACCGATTGTAATCGCACATACGGAGTGGCTGGAGATTAAATTACAGGAAAGTGATGATTATTTTGTCACGGTGGACCAATTAGATATTTATCAAGAAAATATCGCTTCTGTCTGCTATCGAATTGCAGACGAACGGATTCATTTTGCCTCTTATCGGCACATGCATTTTTGGCATCGAGTGAAAGATGCCTTTATTGGTGAGGATTAATTAAACGATGGAATTTCAATGGACATATGACAAAGAAACAACACAACAAGTGAAATATTTTTTAAAGGAACAAGGCGTTTCAAAAGGGTTATTAGCTAAGGTGAAATTTCAGGGTGGTAAAATTCAAGTGAATGGGACCGTTCAAAATGCCATCTATCCTTTACAAACTGGCGATGTCGTTAAAATGACGATTCCAGATGAAGCGGAACATGAGACATTATTAACAGATGATGAACCGATTGAAATTGTGTTTGAAGATGATCATTTTTTAGTAGTTAATAAGCCCGCTGGCATTGCCTCGATACCTGCTCAGTATCATCCTTCAGGAACGATGGCGAATCGTGTTAAGGGCTATTACAAGCGTCAAAATTACGTGAATCAAGTTATTCATGTCGTGACTCGTTTAGATCGAGATACTTCTGGGCTGATGTTATTTGCGAAACACGGCTTTGCTCATGCTTTAATTGACCAAGAATTACGAGAAAAAAAGGTGACAAAAATTTATTATGCCCTTGTTGGTGGTGCGATTGAGCAGTTAAACGAGCATCAATTGATTGAAAAGCCAATTGGGCGCGACTTGTCCTCTTTATTAAAACGCCAAGTTATCGAAACAGGTCAATTTGCTAGCACAGAATATTGGCTCGCAAAAAGAGGAGCCAAAGCAGCAGCTGTGCGCATTCAGCTCCATACAGGACGAACACACCAAATTCGGGTACATTTTGAAGCAATTGGCTGTTCATTGTTAGGGGATGAGATGTATCATGGAGAGATGGATCAAGGAATTGAGCGGCAAGCGTTGCATTGCATGGAACTAATTTTTACTCATCCTTTTACCAAAGAAACGGTTCATCTGATTTCCCCACTAGCGGAGGATATGAAAAGTGTAGATGATACGTTATAATAATAAAGAGGCAGGAGGGGAAAGTGTAAGATGAATGAAGGCCAAGAAATGGAAGAGCAATTTGCCCTTCTTTTAGAAACGCTAAAAAATCAACAAATGAACGAATTTCGTGAGCTATTTTTAGCGTTACACATTTATGAACAAGGACAATTTTACCAATCGTTAGATGAAAAAGACCGACAACATTTATACAATTACCTATCTCCGAAAGAACTAGCGGATATGTTTGATGTTATCGAAGAAGATAATGAGAATATGAAAGATTATTTAGCTGAAATGCGCCCAAGTTATGCAGCAGATATGTTAGCTGAGATGTATACCGATAATGCGGTGGATTTACTAAATATGTTAGATAAAAGTCAAAAGGCGAAATATCTTAGTTTGTTAAGTAGTGAAGAAGCAGGCGAAATTAAAGAGTTACTTCATTACGAAGATGAAACTGCTGGGGCGATTATGACCACCGAATTTGTTTCGATTGTGGCGAATCAAACAGTGCGTTCTGCGATGTACGTCTTAAAGAATCAAGCGGACATGGCGGAAACAATCTATTACGTTTACGTAGTCGACCAAGAAAATCATTTAGTCGGCGTTATTTCGTTGCGGGATTTAATTGTTAATGATGATGATACCTTGATTGCTGATATTTTGAATGAACGGGTTATTTCAGTTCATGTTGGCGATGACCAAGAAGATGTCGCGCAAACAATTCGTGACTATGACTTCTTAGCTGTGCCAGTTACAGATTATGATGATCATTTGTTGGGGATTGTAACAGTTGATGATATTATTGATGTTATCGATGATGAGGCCGCTAGCGACTACTCTGGTTTAGCCGGGGTCGACGTTGAAGAAGTTAGTGAGAACCCTTTAAAAGCCGCTTCTAAACGATTACCTTGGTTAATTACGCTGCTGTTTTTAGGGATGTCTACGGCCTCGTTAATCAGTAATTATGAGTCGTTAGTTAGCGAAGCGAGTATTTTAGCCGTTTTTATTTCTTTAATTACCGGAACAGCCGGCAATGCCGGGACACAATCATTGGCGGTCGCGGTACGCCGTTTGGCTATGAAAGATGAAAAGGATAGTAATTTTGGTCGCTTAATCTTAAGTGAAGTGCTCACGGGACTAGTGACGGGGGCTGTGACAGGTTTAACCATTATGATTGTGGTTGGCGTGTGGCAACATAATCTTCCGCTTGGATTTGTGATTGGGATGGCAATGCTCTGTGCAATTACTGTGGCGAATTTAGCAGGGAGTTTAATCCCAATGTTAATGGATAAATTAGGGTTTGATCCCGCAGTTGCCAGTGGCCCGTTTATTACTACCTTAAGTGATTTAACCAGTGTATTAATTTATTTCAATATTGCCAGCATGTTTATGCGTTATTTTGTTTAAAAAATTGCACTTATTTATCATGAGACTGAGGTAAAAGGTTTCGTTGGTTTGCTTAAAATCAAAAAAGTGAGATAGCCGTTAATACGACGGCTACCTCACTTTTTTAGATACAAGAAATTAAACAATTTTTGTGCCATGGACTTCTGTGACTTTTAAAGTGTCCATCACAGTTTGAACGTTTTCTGTGGAAATACCGCCACCTGGTAAAATAAGAATCCGTTGATCTGCGTAGGCAATTAATTCTTTTAAATGATCAAAGTTGTCTTCGATAGGGGTACCAGCTGGCCCGCCATGAGTTAAAATACGCGTCACACCACGCTCAGCTAACCAGTCGATCGCCTTAAATTGGTTTTCTTTCGACAAGGCATCAAAAGCCATATGGAAAGTGATTTGCAAGCCTTCAGCTGTTTCAATGAATAAGTCCAAAGCTTCTTCATCTAACCAACCGTCCTCAGTTAAACAGCCAATAACAATGCCGTCGGTTCCTAATTTCTTTGCTTCGATTAAATCGGTATGCATAATTTTTAATTCAATATCATTATAGACAAAATTGCCGCCACGAGGACGAATGATTGTCATCACTGGTACAGAATGTTCGCCAGCGTATGCTAAGACTTCTTCTATAACACCAGTACTTGGCGTCGTTCCACCTACGGCTAAGTTATCGCATAATTCGATGCGATTCGCACCTTTTTGAATGGCTTGGGGAATCTTAGTGAAATTTTCGGCACAGAATTCTTTAATCATTTCTTATCGCTCCTTGCTTTTTCTTCACAGGCATTGTACCATAATTCTGCTTACTACCATAGCCCTGAAAAAAGAGTGCAACTTTTTATAAGAGAAAATGTTCATTTGATGAACGTAAGGAGTTTTAAATGTTAAAGAAAATTGAACGAGCACAACAATTATTGAAAAAAGAAGCAGCCGTATTTCGCTGTCCAACTTGTCATGAACCAATGCATGTAGAAGGGGTTGGTCTGATTTGTCAACAGAGACATCAATTTGATTTATCCAAGAAAGGCACGCTATACTTTCTAAATCATGGCGTACAGACAGAATATAATAAAAAAATGTTTACTTCTCGAGGAAAAATGATTCAAAGTGGCATGTACGCGCCTGTTTTAAACAAAATTATGCACTATCTTCCTCAAAATAAAACAGTAGTCGATGTTGGTTGTGGTGAAGGGAGTTTTCTTGCTGAGTTAAGTCAAGCAGGCTTATCTGGACTGAAAATCGGGTTTGATTTATCAAAGGAAGGAATCTATTTAGCAAGTAATCAGCCAATTGATGCGTTTTGGTGTGTGGCGGATTTAACGAATTTGCCATTTGCGAATGAAGGGCTTGATACGATTTTGAATATTTTTTCTCCTTCACATTATCAAGAATTTCGGCGAGTATTAAAAGCTGACGGGACTGTGATTAAAATTATTCCTGAAGAGAATTATTTAAAGGAATTACGAGCGGCTTTTTATCCCAATGACGAAAAGAAACAAAGTTATTCCAATCAAAAAGTAGTCCAACGTTTTGCCGAGGAATTAGCAGTGGAAGTAGATGAACGAATAACTTATTGCTTTGACATTCCCGAGGAAAGACGGTTGGATTTATTAGAAATGTCGCCATTAGAGTGGCAAGTTTCTCAAGAAGTTAAAGCCGAGCTACAACAGCGACCATTGGAAAAAATCACGATTGACGTCCGCTTGTTAGTAGGTCGTAAAAGATAGACTTTTTTGTGAAGAAAATCCTAAAAAAGTCTTGCAATAAAGTGACATTGGTGTTATATTACTTACAAGTTGTTTTTTCATTGGTTTTTATCAGGGTCCTGTTCTGATAAAAGTTAGTGAAGAGACCTTCACTAACGTAACGACTCGCCGTGCTAGACACCGAGACGGTACGTTTTTTTTATTGGTTAAAATAGCTGCCGCTTGACATCATCGCGTCATGCGGTTTTTTTTGAAAATAAGTATTGTGGGCGCTATTTATTTTGAATTTATGCTAAAATGAACACGATTGATATTTGAGGAGCTGAAGATAGTTGACGAACCATATTGTTTTATTTGAACCACAAATTCCAGCAAATACTGGAAATATTGCACGGACATGTGCAGCGACGAATACACCGTTGCATTTAATTGAACCTTTAGGATTTTCAACAGATGATAAACACTTAAAACGTGCCGGATTAGATTATTGGAATGATGTAAATATTACGTATCATAAAGATTTGGCTGCCTTTTTAGCCCATGTGGCAGGCAAACACTTGCATTTAGTAACCAAATTTGCTCACCAAACATACAGTGAGGTCAATTATAATGATGGCGAAGACCATTATTTCCTTTTTGGAAAAGAAACAACGGGCTTACCAGAAACGTTTATGCGAGAAAACGAAGAAAAGTGTATCCGAATTCCTATGAACGATGAACATGTGCGCTCATTGAATCTTTCTAACACTGCCGCACTAATTGTTTATGAAGCCTTACGTCAGCAAAATTTTCCGAACTTAGAACTGACGCATCATTATGAAAATGATAAATTGGATTAAAAAAAGTTAAAACAGCAGCGCTTTTTTCAAAAATGTCAGAAGAAAGTGGTTTTATTTTTACTGTTGCCCAATTTCCAAGCCTAGAACAAAAAACAATTTAGATTTTTGTTCTAGGCTTATTTTGCTTGGATTACTAGAAACTTCCATGGATATTTTCGCAGGGAAGTGATAAACTAGAAAGACATATGAAGAGATAAAGAAGTTTGGAGAAGTTACATGAAATTATATTTTACACGACATGGAAAAACTGAATGGAATCAACAGAAACGATTTCAAGGAATGACAGGAGATTCGCCGTTATTACCAACTAGTTATGACGAAATTAAACAATTAGGCCAATATTTACAAGATATTCCGTTTGAAAAAATTTATTCTAGTCCGCTATTACGTGCCAAAAATACTGCGCGGGGAATTCAACAAGAATTGACTCATCCAGTTGAAATTGTTTATACAGATACCTTAAAAGAATTAGGTTTAGGTCGTCTAGAAGGACAATATATTGAAGAAATGCGTAATTTTTATGGAGAAGAATTAGATCATTTACGGCATCGTTTAGATTTGTATGATCCAACAATTTTTGATGGTGAACCAATCGAGCAAGCGATTCAACGGATTTCAGAAACAGTTGCTGAAGCGGCGAAACAGCACGAAGGTCCAGTTCTATTTGTCGGACACGGAGCAGCGCTGACGGCGGCAATCCAAGCGATGGCTGGTAAACCATTATCAGAATTACGGACAATGGGCGGGCTGTTAAACAATAGCCTCTCAATCCTTGAAACCAAAGAGGCATCAAGGAACATGCCGTACGACTTAACGTTATGGAATGATACGTCTTTTTTAGCTAAAGAAAAAGCACAATAAGCACACAACAGAAAGGAGGGCTTGTAGTGGTAACACTTTTTGGTGAGGACGAAGAAAAAGCCTTTATTGTTGGAACTGTACAAGCAATCTTTTTTGAAAATCCCAGTAATTTTTATAAAGTCGTTCTTGTAAATGTGACCGATACAAATACAGATTATTTAGAAAAAGAAATTGTAGTAACTGGAAGTTTTGGCCAAGTTCAAGAAGAGGAACCCTATCGTTTCTTTGGTCATTTTGTGGACCATCCTCGTTATGGCAGACAGTTTCAGGTGGATAGTTATCAGCAAGAAAGACCGACTTCGGCTAGTGGGGTGGTTAACTATTTATCAAGTGACAAATTTCCTGGCATTGGTAAACGAACCGCTGAAAAAATTGTTGAAGTATTAGGGGAAAGTGCGATTGACCGAATTATTGATGATCCTAGTGTTTTGGAAGAAGTTACTGTTTTAAATGAAAAAAAACGTCAAGTAATCGTCGAAACAATTCGCTTGAATCACGGGATGGAGCAAGTGATTGTGGGACTAAATCGATACGGCTTTGGTAGTCAGTTAGCTTTTTCAATTTATCAAACCTATCAAGAAGAAACCCTTTCTGTGATTCAAGAAAATCCCTATCAGTTAGTTGAAGATATTGAGGGAGTCGGATTTAAACGAGCGGACAATATTGCTGAACAAATCGGCATTCAGGCGGATTCTGCTGTTCGAATTCGAGCGGCGATTTTACATGAAGTGTTTGAACACTCTATTCGTTCAGGCAATACGTATGTTCAAGCAGATGTTTTGTTAGAAGAAGCGATTCGGACCTTGGAAGCAAGTCGCCCAGTGGAAATCTCACCTGATCAAGTGGCCAATGAAATCATTACGTTAGTCGAACATGGAAAAATCCAACAAGAAGAGACTAAACTTTTTGAGAACAGTCTCTATTTTTCTGAATGGGGCATTGGTACTTCGATTCAACGTTTACTTTCTCGTAAAAAAGAAATTCATTATGAGGAAGAAGAAGTCCAAAAAAATATCCGAATGATTGAGAAACGTTTAAATATTCAGTATGGCGACTCGCAACAAGCAGCGATTGAAGAAGCGATTAAATCACCGTTATTTATTTTAACTGGAGGGCCCGGCACAGGGAAAACAACTGTTATTAATGGGATTGTCTCGTTGTTTGCGGAACTAAATGGTCTTTCATTAGATCTCAAAGACTATACGCAGGAGATGTTTCCAATCTTGCTAGCGGCGCCAACTGGGCGAGCAGCGAAACGTATGAACGAAACGACAGGTTTACCTGCAAGTACCATCCATCGTTTGTTAGGCTTGACAGGTCGTGAAAAAAATCCGAGTTTAACCGCCAAAGAATTAGAAGGTGGTTTGCTAATTGTAGATGAAATGTCCATGGTGGATACTTGGTTAGCCAATACGTTATTAAAAGCTATTCCGACAAACATGCAAGTGATTTTTGTTGGTGATAAGGATCAGCTACCGTCTGTCGGTCCAGGTCAAGTCTTACATGACTTATTGCAAATTAACGAAATTCCCAAATGTGAGCTAAACGAAATTTATCGTCAAGGAGACGGTTCAAGTATTATTCCTCTTGCCCATGAAATTAAAGAAGGAAAGTTGCCTGCTGATTTTCAAAAAAATCAAAAGGATCGCTCGTTCTTTGCAAGTGATATTGGTCATATCGAAGAATACATTCGACAAATCGTCACAAAGGCAAAAGCAAAAGGGTTTACGCCACAAGATATCCAAGTTTTAGCGCCAATGTATCGTGGCGCAGCTGGCATTGATGCCTTGAATAAGATGATGCAAGAAATCTTCAATCCAAATGAGGGGAAGAAAAAAGAAGTCAAGTGGAATGACACCGTCTATCGGATTGGGGACAAAGTTTTGCAACTAGTCAATACGCCAGAATTAAATGTGTTCAATGGAGATATGGGAGAAATCGTCGGAATTACTTTAGCCAAAGACTCAGAGGACAAAGTGGACGAGTTGGTTTTACAGTTTGATAATAATGAAGTAACGTATAAAAGAAATGAATGGAATAAAATTACGCTATCGTATTGTTGTTCGATTCATAAAGCGCAAGGTAGTGAATTCCGCATGGTGTTACTGCCAATGGTTCATCAGTATAGCCGAATGCTGCAACGAAATTTGCTGTATACAGCAGTGACACGTAGTAAAGAATTATTAATTCTATTAGGTGAGGTTTCTGCTTTTGAAACATGTGTCAAAAACGAATCGGCTAGTCGCATGACGATGCTAAAAGAACGAATCGTGAACGCAGAACAAATGACCTTAACGACTAGAACTCAGTTAGAAGCCTATGAAGAAGGTTTAACGGCAGACCATCCATTTACTGAAAAGGAAACAAAAGCTGTCTCTTATGAAACTGAACAGCAATCAACGAAAGCCGATCAGATAAAAGAAACAGACGAGCAATTAGTTGAAACAACGGTACAAGAAGTTTCACTATTTGCTGATGAAGGGGAAGAGTCAACCCCAGAAACAGCAAAGAAAGCGACAAAAGTTGTCGAAGAATCATTACCAAAAGAACCACGACTAACAGTCGAAATTATTCAAACAAATGCTGTTGATCCAATGATTGGAATGAAGGATACGACGCCTTATCAATTTCTGTGAGAAAAGGAAAGAGTGCCATAAGTCGTTTTGACTTATGGCACTCTTTTTCAACCTTAAGGGACTCAGTTAAAACCAAAACAAACGTTTTTGTGTGGTATAAACCATATCAATACTTCGTTTGCCTAAAATCTCGCCATCTGCGTGAATGGTTTGTGGAATCGTCGAAACAATTCGAATTTTGCTTGATTGAAAATGATGAAAATGCTTAGATTTCCCTTGTTTTTGGCGAAGCAATAGGAAAATAAGCCACAAAATTTTAAAAATATTGATTCGTTCCACGACAACTAAGTCCACGACTGCTTTGCGAGGATTGGCCGTCGGCATAATTGATACGCCCCCACCAAAATAAGGATGATTTGTGACCGTACATAGGAAAGCACGATTAAATGTGTATTGTTTACCATTCATTTCAACTAAAATTGGAAAGCCTTTTTGTTTAAAAAAGACATGAATGATTGAAGAAATATAGGAAAGCGAGCCAAGCTTAAATTTATTTAAGGCTTTTTTTGATGACGATTCGTTGGTTTTTTCCACGATTGCCGCATCTAACCCTAAGCCAACATTATTGGTGGCTAAGCCGATTTCTTCTTGGTTGGCTTCTACATAATGAATTGTTTGAATTTCCTTTGGTCGTCTGGTGCGCAGGATTTGATGCAATGCTTTATCAATATTTCTTGATAATCCCACCCCTCGTGCAAAATCATTTCCAGAGCCGCATGGAATATAGCTTAAAGGAATAGCTGAATCATATGGAAGTAATGAATTAATGACATTATGTAGTGTGCCATCGCCGCCTAGCACGACTAGGATTGGAAAAGTTGAAACGTCTAAGTCTTCAGACCAAGGAAGTAAAGTTGTTTCTGCAAGTTCCTTCGTCAATTCTTTTTCATGTCCAGCGTAATCAGTGTAAAGAGCCGTATATTTAAGTTCTTGTTGCTTGAGTTGTAGAATCACTTTTCTAGCGACTTTTCGGCCATTGCCGCTACTTGCCTGCTCGTTGATAATAAGATAGTAGTGAATGTTCATTGAGCTCCTCCTTTGAATCGCTATTGTCCATTATACCAGAGGGAGGAACTTCTGCGAATAAAGATTGCTTAAAAAAGTAAAAAATGACTAGAAAAAGGCACGAAACAATGCACGAGAGGTGAAACCTGCAAATAAGTGCAAAGTAAAACAGGGCTTTCATTGACTATTTTGACTTTCCATATTAGAATGTGAACTGTTGCAATTGTAACCAAGGTTCATCAACCATCCCTTGTAAAAAAACTCGGAGAAAGAAGGAAAAAGTATGCAAAATTCGTTTCAAGCCAATCGAAAGCTAAGAACAGTCTTAGCCAATGGTATCATTATGGGCTTATATATTGTCCTCTCTTTATTGGTTCGGCCAGTTTCTTCTGGTATGATTCAATTTAGAATTTCAGAAAGTTTGAATCACCTAGTCGTTTTCAATCGCAAATTGATGTGGGGTGTTTTAGGCGGCGTTATCTTTTTTAACTTATTTTTTGGTTTCGGTGTAATGGATGCTCTGTTTGGTGGAGCGCAAACATTATTTGCGTTGAGCTTAACAGCTTTTTTACAAAAAAAGGTACCAAGTATTCCTGTTAGAATGTGTCTAAATAGTCTATTTTTCACTGTAAGTATGTTTTTTATTGCCTTTATGCTAGTACCAAGTGGCGGTCAAGCATTTTGGACAACTTATGGTTGGTTAGCATTAAGTGAAGCGATTATTATGACGATTTCAGCACCAATCATGTACTTTATCAACAAGTCATTAAAATTTGAAACACGTATTTAATTGAAAAGATGTGGATAGAAATGATTCATCCTTTGAATGGCAGTGAAGAAAAGTGTCGTTGCGATTAGTGAACTAAGTGATAGAATGAACTGTTTCTACCTCGTCTTTTTTACATAAAGAATAAGATCTACATTTTTTCTAAAAATTTTCATGTAAAACTTTACTAGTCTGTTGGAATACACTATGATAGTGTAAGATAAACGGACTATTGGAAAGTCACAGCAGAGGAGTTTGAACATGTACACATTTAAAATCGGTATTCCGGCAGAAGTACACGATACATTTGTTAAAAATCACCCATTATGTAATTTACTACAGTCATCTTCATGGGCAAAAGTCAAGGATAACTGGGGTTCTGAAATTGTTGGGGTTTATGAAAAGGATACATTAGTCGCATCAAGTTTAGTTTTAATCAAACCATTACCAGCCGGTTTTACGATGTTATATACACCAAGAGGTCCAGTAATGGACTATACAAATGAACGTTTGGTCAGCTACTTTATGGCTGAATTGAAAAAATTTGGCAAGAAAAAACGAGCTTTATTTATAAAAATGGATCCAGCGGTTCACTATCAAGATTTCCATTTGGGAGAGGAACATCAACCGCATGCTGAAGCGACAGCTATTGTTGAGACCTTGAAAAAAGCAGGGGCCAAATATCAAGGACTGACAATGGATATGGGGGCCACCATCCAGCCTCGCTTCCAAGCGAATATTTATCGTGAAGATTTTAGTGAGGAACAATTGTCAAAAAGTACCAAGAAAATGATTAAAACAGCTGAAAAAAAAGGGGTCGTTGTGCAGCAAGGGCATGTTGACTTTGTTGATGAATTTGAAAAAGTCATTCAATCAACCATGGAACGCCAACATATTTCTTTGCGGAATAGTGATTACTTTAAGAAGCTGTTGAACATTTACCCAGAAGACTCCTTTATTATGTTGGCGCAAGTCAATTTAAAGGAACGCTTAGATAGCACGCAACAACGCTATGACAAAAATCAAAAAGACTTGAGTAATTTGAAAGAAAATCAAGTGAAAAAGCGCCATAATTTAGAAGAATTAGATACTTCCTTGACTCGGGAACTAAAAGAATTAGAAGAAAATATCGCAGAAGCTGGTGAAATCGTCACGGTTGCTGGCGCTTTGGCTGTGACATTTGGTCCAACAAGTGAAATCCTTTATGCTGGCTTAGATGATCGTTATAAACGCTACATGCCAACTTATGTGACTTGGCGAGATGCCATTCAAGAATGTTTTAACCGTGGCTGCGAAAGCTGTAATATGGGCGGCTTAGAAGGTAGTTTAAATGACGGCTTAATTAAGTTTAAAGCGAACTTCAACCCAACGATTAATGAATTTATTGGGGAATTCGATTTACCGGTTAATAAATTATTATTTAAAGCCAGTGAATATGCCTATAAATTACGAAAACAAAAAAAATAAATAAAAAACACAGGGACTAAAAATCAAACTTGATTTTTAGTCCCTGTGTTTTTTTCTATAGTTTTTGCGTTGCATTCCGTTTCATTAAGCGAAGCAAAACGCTAGCAATTGCTGAAGCAGCTACACCAGCAACAAGAGCTTCTGGCACACCAGAACTGAAAATCGTCGCAATAATAGCTAGGTAAACAGCGGTTCCAGCTTTACCAATAATTTCAGCATAAGCTGAATTAAAAAGAAAATAAATCATGTTCATGACTAAAATGGTATTCGTTGCTGAGCCTAAAACACCAGCCACAAATAAGGAGACAGGTTGCGCTTTTTCCTTCGTTAATTTATTTAGCCATTTGTAAGCGAAATAAGGAACGACCCCAATTAAAATCCGCGGAATGAGCACAATTAAAAGAGCCTTCCAACTACCGTGATCGGTACCGATCACGGGAATAAATGGAGAAAAAACAAACGACAAAGGTGTTGGTGCTGTCGTATTTTTAATTAAGCTAATGATCCCAAACGTGCCGCCCAACATACTACCGATTTTTGGTCCTAAAACAATGGAACCAATAATTACAGGAATATGCATCGTGGTCGAATTTAAAGGACCTAATGTGATAAATCCTAGTGGGGTTAAAGCCAGTAAAAGTAAGATAGCTAAGAACATTGCTGTTAACGTAAATTTTTTCGTGTTATTCATAAATTACTCCTTGTTATCAGATGCTAAAATTTTCATCACTGTTTGAAGGATATCTTCAACAGTGGCAAGTGCGCCACGACCATAATCGCCACAAGCTAATAGAGCTTCACGTGGGATTATTTCTTGATAGCCGACTTCTTTTAAAATGCCAATATTTCGTTGGACAATGGGGTTTTGGTACATATACGTATTCATCGCGGGCGCAATAATTTTTGGTGTTTCAGGATAAAGTGCCAAAGCAACTGTTGATAATAAGTCGTCGGCAATCCCATGGGCTAATTTCCCAATTGTATTGGCCGAAGCAGGTGCTACTAAAAATAAATCCGCTTTTTTAGCTAACTCAATGTGATTAATTTTACTGGGATCAATTTCCATCATGACATCCGTATGCACTGGATTCTTAGAAAGTGATTGTAACGTCAGCGGAGTGATGAACGCCGTGCTACTTTTAGTCATTAAAATTTCCACATTGTAGCCAAGCTTAGCTAGTTGACTTGTAATATCTGCTGCTTTATATGCAGAAATGCTGCCAGAGACGCCTAATAAAATAGTTTTCATTGTTGTTCTCTCCATTTCTTTTCAACATTTTTAACGATCATTGAACCAATCCCTTGTTTTGAACAAGCTTCTTGGACAATGCCCGTTTCGTTAATTAATAATCCTTCGTGTTCTGTTTCATGAACGTTCATCAAGTCATTGGCTAAGACAAAGTCACACCGATTTTTAACCAAAGCGGCTTGTGCAACCTGGACAAGTTCTGCTTGTGCAACGTCGACAAGTAATTTAAAGCCCACTAAAACAGTTTGGGGTTGCTTGTCACGAATCATTTGGATGACTTTAGGATTTTTCTTTAGAAAAATTAATAATCGGTCCGTATCAGATGAAATTTTTGTTGCTGTTTGAGGAATATCAGCAATCTGATTCAATGTGTTTTGAACGATAGTTACCAAGGCTTCTTTGGTCTTTGGCAATGTTTGTTCGCTTAATTGTTGAGCAAAAGAATCAATAAATTGTTCTTCCGTTTGCGCGGTTTCCGTCGTAAAATCACTGACTGCCATTGCGTGAACAATCGCATCAAATTGCTTTTCAGCAAAGAGTTGTTCTAACGTAGTGGCTAATTCAACCGTTGTTTCTATTTCTTTAATTGATAAGTCCAATTGTTGGGTTGGACGTAATGCATGTTTGGTTGTTACGTAGGTTACGGTGTGTCCAGCAGCTAAAAAACTTTCAGCAATTGCTTTTCCTAGTCCGCCAGAAGAATGATTGGTAATCGAACGAACATTATCAATCGGTTCTGACGTTCCACCAGCAGTAACTAAAACATCCATAATCAAAACGCCTCCTTAAGAAATTCGGACAATGGTCCGTCCAATATGTTGGCCTGCTTGTAATGCTTCAAAAACAGGGGGAAGTTCTTCTAAAGTAATCTCTTGATACACAGCTTTTTCAGTGATGTCTAAATCAGTGGCAAGACGTTGCCAGACTATTTTTCGTTTGTCCATACCAACATTAACCGAATCAATGCCCAATAAATGAACGCCCCGTAAAATAAAGGGTAAAACGGTTGTCTCTAATGTAATTCCAGCAGCGCGGCCACAAATGGCTGAACGGCCATCATAACGAAGTTGTGGTAAAACAGCAGAAGTAATTTCCCCACCAGTGGTATCAATTGCAAAAGCAAAACGCTGTTTCATCAATGCTTTAACAGGAGTTGCTAAGAAATCTTCTACTAATAAGCATTCACTAACACCTAACTCTTTTAAAAGCCCAAAAGAATCTGGCTTTCTAGTTAATGCAGTGATTGAAGTGTAGCCTAATTGATGCAACATCGCAATAGACAATGTCGCAACACCGCCTGTCGCACCAGTTACAATAATGGGGGCTTCTTTGTCGTCTCGTAAGCCATCGTCTTCTAAAGCTGTGACAGATAATCCGGCCGTAAAGCCAGCAGTTCCGAAAATCATTGCTTCTTTGAGACTCATTTTTTCAGGAAGTGGAACTA
Organism: Enterococcus sp. DIV2384; assembly: GCF_050534975.1. NCBI lineage: Bacteria > Bacillati > Bacillota > Bacilli > Lactobacillales > Enterococcaceae > Enterococcus > Enterococcus sp. DIV2384. Next base: position 2,157,750 of record NZ_CP172905.1, on the reverse strand, counting down.
CCCAATCGCCAGGAACACGCACATATTCAGAATAACCACCAGTATGACTAACCCCTAATTGATAGCCTGTTACGATCACTTTATCGCCTTCTTTGAAACGAGGATCTTCCGATGTGACAACAGTGCCACTGACATCAATTCCTGGAATCATTGGATAATTGCGAATCACACCGCCGTCTTTTTTTGAAGCTAAAGAGTCTTTAAAGTTAACTGAGGAGTAGGCTGCTTTGATTACTACAGTGCCTTCTGATAAATCGTCTAAAGTAATGGTTTCTAGTTGACCAATAACAGATGTATCTTGTTCTCTTAACGTAAATGCTTGAAATGAATTCATATAAAAACTCTCCTTCCAATTATGTAAAAAAGCAACTCGTCTTATTTTATCATATTCTGATTTTTTCGTATCATTTTTCTTCTTATAAACAGTAAGTTATACAGAAAAGAAAGATTGTGTGACAATTAGACTAGAAAAATAAAGAAAAATGGTTGAAATTTTTCAAAAAGTTCGTATACTAAAAAAGGTAAAACTAAACTGTAAGTTTAGTATTACAAAACTTTTGTTGAAAAGATTAGCTGAAAATAGAAACGAGGTGTGCCATGGAAATTGGTGAGAAGTTGAGAAATTTACGCATTCAGAAAAATTTAACACAAGAAGAATTAGGTGAAAGAACGGATTTATCCAAAGGCTATATTTCCCAATTGGAGCGGGATTTAAGCTCACCATCAATGGAAACATTTTTCTCAATTTTAGAAGTACTAGGCGTGACGCCAGAGCAGTTTTTTAGTCAGCAACCGCTTGAACAGAAAATTGTCTACAATGAAGAAGAAAGTACCCTCTATTATGATGAAGAACATGGCTATGAACTAAAATGGTTAATTCCAGCCTCAAATGAAAAAGAAATGGAACCTGTCATTATTACTTTTGATAAAAATGGCGAATATAAAACGTTTGAACCTTCTCTATCAGAAACATTTATTTATGTGATTGATGGCTCCATTCGTTTGACATTAGGGGAAGCCACGTATATTGCTAAAAAAGGTCAAACCATGTATTACCAAGCAACAGAACCTCACCAAATTAGCAACAATGGTCGAGGAAAAAGTCGTGCGTTAATTGTGGCGACAGAATCGTATTTATAAAGGACGAAATGGAGGAGTTTATCCAGTGAGAAACCATGTGATTTCATTTGAAAATGTTGTCAAACAATTTGACGATGAACCAGTATTAAAAAATGTCAGCTTTGAAATTGAAGAAGGAAAATTTTATACGTTATTAGGACCTTCAGGATGTGGCAAAACAACGATTTTGCGTATTATTGCGGGATTCAATGACGTGACTTCTGGCGATGTTTATTTTGATGGTAAAAGAATAAATGATGTACCTGCCAATAAACGCCAAGTCAATACCGTGTTTCAGGATTATGCTTTGTTTCCTCACATGAATGTTTTTGATAATGTTGCGTTTGGTTTAAAAATCAAAAAACTATCCAAAGCAGAAATTGAAAAAAAAGTGAAAGAGGCATTACGTTTGGTTCAATTACCCGGCTACGAAACACGTGAAATTAGTGAAATGTCTGGGGGCCAGCGTCAGCGGGTCGCAATTGCACGAGCGATTGTCAATGAGCCAAAAGTATTGCTTTTAGATGAGCCGTTATCCGCTTTAGATTTGAAATTACGCACAGCGATGCAATATGAACTACGTGATTTACAACAACGTTTAGGAATTACTTTTATTTTTGTGACCCATGATCAAGAAGAAGCATTAGCGATGAGTGATGAAATTTTTGTCATGAATAAAGGTCATATCGTGCAAAGTGGCACACCAGTCGATATTTATGATGAACCGATTAATCACTTTGTTGCTGACTTTGTGGGGGAAAGTAATATTGTGGATGGCGTGATGCTGGAAGATAATTTAGTTTCATTTGTGGGCAAAAAGTTTGAATGTGTCGATGGCGGCATGCGGAAAAATGAACCTGTAGAAGTCGTTTTACGTCCAGAAGACTTAACGATTACCACGCTTGAAAAAGGCAAGCTAACCGTAACTGTGGATACACAGTTATTCCGCGGCGTTCATTATGAAATTATTTGTTTTGATGAACAAGGAAACGAATGGATGGTGCATTCCACTCGAAAAGCCAAAGAAGGCGCTCAAGTAGGGCTCTCTTTTGAGCCAGAAGATATTCACGTGATGCGCTTCAATGAATCAGAAGAAGACTTTGATGCCCGTTTAGAAAGTTACGACGAGTAAACGAAAGGGGAAAATAAAATGAAAACAATGCGTCGAATTTATTCGATTCCCTATGTAATGTGGTTACTTTTATTCGTCATTGCGCCAGTGCTAATGATTATTTATCAATCATTTTTCGATATGAATGGACAGTTTACTTTGGCGAATTACCAAACGTATTTTACATCAGGAACGTATTTAAGTATGACCATTAATTCGGTTTGGTATGCTTTTCTGATTACCATTTTTACGTTATTGGTAAGTTATCCTACGGCTTATTTTTTGACAAAGCTCAAGCATAAACAGTTATGGTTAATGCTCGTTATTTTACCAACGTGGGTGAATTTATTATTAAAAGCTTATGCCTTTATTGGGATTTTCAGTATTCATGGGAGTATCAATCAGTTTATGAGTTTTATGGGTTTGGGTACGCACCAAATTCTGTTTACAGATTTCAGTTTTTTATTTGTCGCAACGTATATTGAAATTCCATTTATGATTATGCCGATTTTTAATGCCTTAGAAGAGATGAATCCTTCATTGATTAGTGCTAGTCGGGACTTAGGAGCTAGCAGTGCGGAAACGTTCCGCCGTGTCATTTTTCCTCTCTCCCTAAACGGTGTGAAAAGTGGCGTTCAAGCTGTCTTTATTCCTTCGCTCTCGCTCTTTATGTTAACGCGTTTAATTGGCGGCAATCGGGTGATTACGTTGGGAACGGCTATTGAGGAACACTTCTTAGTAACGCAAAACTGGGGCATGGGTTCAACAATAGGTGTGATTTTAATTGTTGCCATGTTTATTGTGATGTTGCTGACGGGTGAGAAGAAGAAAGGGCGTGGCAAATAATGCAAAAGAAAAAGTTTAAATGGTCTTATGTGTATTTATTCGTTGTCTTTGCGCTACTGTACGCACCAATCTTTTATTTGATTTTTTATTCGTTTAACGACACGCAAACGATGAATCAGTTTACTGGTTTTACGTTAGATAATTATCGGAACGTTTTCGAAGACACACGCTTGTTAACCATTGTTCTGAATACGTTTTTGCTAGCTTTCTTATCGGCTTTAATAGCAACCATCATTGGAACATTTGGTGCGATGGGGATTTATTATACAAAACGTCGTAAAAACCGGAACACGTTGCTTAGCTTTAATAACATTTTACTCGTTTCACCAGATGTTATTATTGGAGCCAGTTTCTTAATTTTCTTCACGGCAGTAGGGTTTATCAGTTTAGGTTTTACAAGTGTATTATTGTCGCATATTGCCTTTAGTATTCCAATTGTTGTTTTAATGGTTTTACCAAAACTACAAGAGATGAACGATTCTATGGTAGATGCGGCACGGGATTTAGGGGCCAATAATGTTCAAGTGATTAAAAATATTATTTTGCCTTTTTTAGCGCCAGGAATTATTGCTGGCTACTTTATGGCCTTTACTTATTCGTTGGACGATTTTGCCGTAACATTCTTTGTGACAGGCAATGGTTTTTCAACATTATCTGTTGAAATTTATTCACGAGCACGTCAGGGAATTAGTTTAGAAATCAATGCCTTAAGTGCGTTAGTATTCCTATTCTCAATGATTCTAGTTGTCGGTTATTACTTTATCAGTAAAGACAATACGCCAAAACGTTTAAAGAAAATGCGTCGGGAACAAAGTGAGGTGGCCAAGTTAAAATGAAAAAATTACAGTCACTTTTTATTGGCATTATCGCTATTATTGTCATCTTGTTTTTTGGCGTGCGCCAATTGGAGAAAGCAAGTGGCATGGCAGGAGCAGATACCTTAACCATTTACAATTGGGGGGACTATATAGATCCGGCCTTGATTAAGAAATTTGAAAAAGAAACAGGCTATAAAGTCAATTACGAAACCTTTGATTCTAATGAAGCCATGTATACAAAAATTCAGCAAGGTGGTACAGCCTATGATATTGCCATTCCTTCTGAATATATGATTCAAAAAATGATGAAAGCGAAGATGCTTTTACCACTTGATCACAGCAAATTAAAAGGCTTAGAAAACATTGATGCACGCTTTTTAGATCAATCCTTCGATCCCAAAAATAAGTTTTCCGTTCCATACTTCTGGGGCACGTTGGGGATTATTTATAATGATAAATTTATTGACGGTCGTCAGATCCAACATTGGGATGATTTATGGCGCCCGGAATTAAAAAATAATGTCATGCTGATTGATGGCGCTCGCGAAGTGTTAGGATTATCTTTGAACAGTTTAGGCTATTCGTTAAACAGTAAAAACGACCAACAATTACGTCAGGCTACCGATAAGTTAAACCGATTAACGAACAATGTCAAAGCAATTGTTGCCGATGAAATCAAAATGTACATGGCTAATGAAGAAAGTGCAGTTGCTGTAACTTTCTCTGGTGAAGCTGCTGAAATGCTAGAAAACAATGAACATCTACATTATGTGATTCCCAGTGAAGGCTCTAATCTCTGGTTTGATAACATTGTGATGCCTAAGACAGCCAAAAATAAAGATGGTGCCTATGCATTTATGAACTTTATGTTACGACCAGAAAATGCAGCACAAAACGCAGAATATATTGGTTATTCCACACCAAATAAAGAAGCTAAAAAGCTATTACCAAAAGAAGTTGCCGAAGATAAACAATTTTATCCAGATGATGAAACCATCAAACATTTAGAAGTTTACCAAGACTTAGGTCAAGAATACTTAGGAATTTATAACGATCTGTTCTTGGAGTTTAAGATGTATCGGAAATAAAAAAGTACCTTCGTAACTTTCGAATCGCCCCTAAAAGTTAGATTTTTAGTCTAACTTTTAGGGGCGGCTTTTATTCATACAAGCTTCTAATTGAGGCACGAAGAAACCTGTGCTACACTTTGTATAAAGCATAAAAGGAGCAAAGAAAATGAAGAGGAAAACAATCCGAATACTACTAATCAGTAGCGGGCTTATTTTAATCCTACTGGTAGGTTACCGTTTGTATCTAGAATATCAAACAGATATTCAATTATTTTTGAATCCTAAAGCCAGTAAGACACAATTATTAGAGCGAATTCGTTCACATGGTTTTTCAGCAGCGCTGTTGTTAGTTTTTTTGACCGCAATCATGTGTGCAGTACCAGGGATTCCAACCTCAGTAATTGGTGTGATTGCAGGATTGAGTTTTGGTCCCTTCAGCGGCACACTCATTAACGTTTTAGGGAATAGTATGGGAAATTTAGTTGCAATCTTTTTGATGCATCATATAAAATTTTTAGATAAAAAAACGGAGACCAATCATTGGGTCCAGTCCATTCGACGGATGAAGCATCCAAAAATTGGGATTATGGTGGGCTACATGATTCCAATTATTCCTTCTTCTGTGATTAATTTTGCTGCAGATACTATGCAGTTGCCATTAAAAAATTTAATAGCCGCTATATTCATTGGTGTAATTCCTTCCTCAATACTTTACGCATGTGGAGGCGAAGCACTATTTCATGGATATAATAAAACGGCAGTATTGTTAATTGTGAGTGTTCTTTTGTTCGTTGGATTGGTGGTCATTATTGAGAAAGATAGAAAAAGATTTCAAAAAACTGTTCTTTAAGAACGGTTTTTTGTGCATTTGAACAATAAATCCTGTTAAATTTACAATTTTAAAAAGAAAGGACTTTGATAGAATGAAAGCGTAAACAATTTAAGGAGCTGATTTTGAATGCCAGATATTACAATATCTTGGGTTGCTGCAATTTTAGGATTAGTTGTAGCGATAGTATTAATTTTGAAAAAATTTAATCCTGTGTATTCCTTGTTTTTTGGTGCAATTGTTGGTTGTCTTATTGGAGGCGCTTCCCTGTCAGATACAGTCGCTGTTCTATTAAACGGAACACAAAGTATTATGGGAACCGCAATCCGTGTCTTAGCAGCCGGCATGTTGGCGGGTGTGATGATGGAATCCGGTGCGGCAGAATCAATTGCCAACGCCATTGTACAAAAGCTTGGCGAGAAAAAAGCTATTTTATCTTTGGCATTATCCACAATGGTAATTACAGCAGTGGGCGTATTCATTCCTGTTGCAGTGTTGATTGTTGCCCCGATTGCTCTATCCGTTGGGAAAAGTACGGGTATCAGTAAGTTATCATTATTGATTGCTTTATCTGGTGGTGGCAAAGCGGGCAATATTATTTCGCCTAATCCAAATACTATTGCAGCGGCGAACGGCTTTGATTTACCTCTAAGTGACGTTATGATTGCTGGTTTTATTCCAGCCGTATTTGGCTTAATTACGGCTGTTGTTCTTGCAAATATCATGAGAAGTAAAGGATCAATGGTCAAAGAAACGGATCTTGTAGAGGAACAAACAAAAGAATTATTACCTTTGAAAAAGGCGTTAATCGCGCCAGTGTTAGCGATTGTCTTATTATTACTTAATCCGATTGGCGCCGTTTTAAATATTTCTTTCATCAAAAGTTTGAATATTGATGCTCTGTATATTTTGCCGTTCGCTTCAGTTGTTGGGACAATTGCGATTGGGCAAACAAAACAACTGGCCTTTTATGCATCTTCTGGCTTGAAGAGAGTAACCGATACCGTTTTAATTTTAATTGGTGCAGGTGCAATTGCTGGATTAATTTCTGTTTCTGATTTATCAACACAAATTGTCCACTTAATTTCTGTTATGGGAATTTCTGGAACCTTCTTGGCACCGATTTCTGGTATTTTAATGGGCTTAGCAGTTGGTTCAACATCCACAGCGGTTATTTTAGCGACAGGTTCTTTTGGACCAGCGATTTTAGATATGGGCACATCTTCACTTTCAGCAGCAGTCATGGTGCATACTGGGGCAACTGTGATTGATAGTGTTCCTCAAGGCAATTATTTCCATATTACGGCACAAAGTATGAATATGACGATTAAAGAAAGAATTCGAGTGATTCCTTATGAAATGTGTGTCGGTGGGGTAATGACGATTGTTGCAACCATTTTATATGGCTTTATTTTAAACTAGTTGGAAAGTAGGCGCGAAAAGATGACGAAAAAATTTGTTTTGGCTCCAGACTCATTTAAAGAAAGTATGAGTGCAAAAGAAGCCTGTCTGGCAATGGAAAAAGGGATTTTAGCTGTATTTAAAGATGCAGACATTCAACACGTCCCGATGGCAGACGGCGGGGAAGGAACGGTGGATTCCTTAGTGGATGCAACAGGAGGTACAAGAGTACCAGTGCGCGTGGCAGGACCGCTTCCTGATCAAATCGTTGAAACCTATTACGGCTTATTAGGTGACCAAGAAACGGTGGTCATTGAAATGGCGAAAGCCAACGGAATTGAATTGGTTAAAGCAGCAGAACGCAATCCCTTGATCACTTCTACTTATGGTACAGGAGAGATGATTCAACATGCGCTCAATCATGGGGCAAAAAAAATCATTATCGGCATTGGTGGTAGCGTGACAAATGATGGGGGTGCAGGTATGATTCAGGCACTTGGTGCGCGTTTGTTAGACAAGGAAGGGCAAGAATTGACACGTGGCGGTGGTGCATTAGATAAACTGGCGCAGATCGATTTAACACAGTTTGATCAACGCATTTTTGCTACCGAAGTTCTAGTAGCAAGTGATGTGAATAACCCACTAACAGGGCCAACAGGGGCGTCTCATGTCTTTGGTCCGCAAAAAGGTGCGACAGAAGAAATGGTGGCTCAATTAGATAAAAACTTAGCCCATTATGCAGCGATCATCAAAAAAGAGATCGGCATTGATGTTGAGATGATGCCAGGCGCAGGAGCTGCTGGTGGTTTGGGTGCAGGGTTACTAGCATTCACAAAAGCTCAGTTACGCCCAGGAATTGATATTGTCGTAGAAGTGAATCAATTAGAAGAAAAAATAAAAGCCGCTGATTATGTCTTTACTGGTGAAGGCGGTATGGATTTTCAAACAAAATTCGGCAAAGCCCCTTATGGCGTCTCGCGTTTGGCCAAGAAGTATCAAAAACCGGTTTTCGCTTGTGCTGGCTATATCGGCAAAGATGTGGATGTCCTCTATGAAGAAGGGATGACGGCTATTTTTGGAATTTTGGCCAAAGCCGAACCATTGGAAGCAGCATTGAAAAATGGACCAGTTAATTTAGAAAGAACCGTTGAAAATATTGCTCGTACATTACAGCTGGTGCCTTGTGACTAAGAACTAACCATGGTATCATCAGTAATGAAAGCTGAAATAAAAATGTTCAGTCGTTGATCTGAAGAATTAAGCGTTTGGGACATAAGTCATTGCGGCTTATGTCCCAAACGCTACTCGCTTTTTAGAAAGTTGGCGATAGCAATGTTAAAATTAGACAAAATCCAAGCAAATAAAATTGTTGAAAAGTTGATGGCAGATATTCCTTATAACATCAATATTATGGATGAACGAGGAAAAATTATTGCGAGTGGAGATTCTGCTCGAATTGGGGAGCGCCATCGTGGTGCAGAAAGAGCCATCAATGAACGAAAAAATATTGAAATTTATAAAGATACTTCTTTAGAGAAAAAAGGCACCAATGAACCGATTATTTTGAATAATCACATTTTAGGTGTCGTAGGCATTTCAGGAGAACCAGACGAGGTGCGCAAATTTACCAAGCTTGTGCGCTCGATTGTTCTTTTACTGACAGAAGAATTAAATACACAACAAGAACGCGAAAAAAAGAAGAAACAAAAAAATCAGTTTATCCAGCACTTAATGCATGTTGATTCTGCTTACTCAGAAGCCTTAAAACTTGAAGCGTTGGAACTATATAACCTTCAATTAGATGACCAGAATCATTGTGTACTGACCAAGGACAAGCGCTTATTATCCAGTTATTATCCTGGACATGAAATATTTGAATGGGAAAATTGTTATCTGGTGATTACTTCTGAACCACCTCAGATAACAAAGCCAGTAACAGAATACCTTGTGATAAGTTCGGAAAAAGCCACGATTCAACAAATGGTCCAAGAGGCACAAAACACGTATTTACTTCTATCGTTTCTCCAATTAGAAAAGGCTAAGTTTTACCAAGCAGAAGATTTTTTCATTCAAGGAATTTTTAATTTTCCTTTTCATATTGAATTGGATTTTTTTGAAACCATCCAGACGATTTATGATGAATACTATGAAACCGTTATTTTTTTCGCCAATCATAACTTAAACATCAATGAAACCTCACAAGTATTACATATCCATCGAAATACATTGAATTACCGTTTGAAACGAATTCATGAATTGACGGGGATGGATCCAAAAGTTTGGCAAGATTTTTGGAAATTGTTCTATTATTTTGCCTATTGCTTTAAAGAACGTTTTGAAAAGTAGTGAGGAGCAGGAATGCTTGTTTGTTAAGCAAGTGTCAGCATATTTTTCGCCAGAATCAAAAATATCTTTTATAATAATTGTAAGGAATCAAACGATTTAGATATCAATGAGGAGTGGTACCAGTGAAAAAAGCAGTTTTAATTGTTAACCCCAGTTCTGGTGGTGAAAAAGCCAAAGAATTTGAAACGTTAGCAGAAGAAAAATTAAAGCAGTTATTTGATGAAGTTGTAGTGAAACAAACAGAAAAAGGCGGCGATGCAGAACAATTTGCCCGTGAAGCTGCGGAAAGTCACTTCGACAGTGTTTTCGTAATGGGGGGAGATGGAACCGTTAATGAAGGAATTAGCGGGTTGGCAGAACAAGCTTACCGCCCAAAATTTGGCTTTTTTCCTTTAGGAACGGTGAACGATTTAGCGCGAGCCTTGAATTTACCGATGGACCCTGAAGAAGCGATTCAACAATTAGATTTAGAAAAAACCAGTGCTTTAGATGTGGGGAAAATCAATGACGACTACTTTATGAATGTCGTTGCAATTGGGACGATTCCAGAGTCAATTAACGACGTGGACGTTGAACAAAAAACGAAGTTAGGAAAACTCGCTTATTTTATTTCAGGTGCCAAACATTTAGCGAATGCTCAAACGTATCCTTTTCATTTAAGCTTGGATCAAAAAGAACAAACCATTGAAAGTAGTACCGTTTTAGTTGGCTTAACGAATTCAATCGGTGGGTTTGAAACATTATTACCAGAGGCCCAAGTGGATGATGGCAAACTTCATTTAGTTTATTTAAAAGATCAATCATTATGGGATGCAGTAAAAGCAGTCCCAGATTTGTTAAAAGGCGTCGACCAGTCCACTGATAATTTAGTTTACCTAACCTTTAAAGAAGGAACAATCTCCTTAGAAAACCAAGAAGAATTAACCACTAATGTGGATGGTGATGAAGGAGCTGCTTTGCCAATTACGCTGAAGATTTTGCCTAAACACTTGACGGTTTATTGCGGTGAAGAACAAACAAAATAGCTGATTTTTTTGAGAAAAGCTGGAACATTTCTATTTGTTTAAAAAACAGATAAGTTCTGGCTTTTCAAATCATCTAAAAGAGAATCAATCAGGGGCTATGCTATACTTTGTTTCTACATATTGATAGATAAAGGAGTTAATGAGATGAGAAGAAAAAAACATAAAAACAAAAAGAAACAAGAACTTTTTGAAGAGATTGAAAAACAAGAATTAGCAGAACAAGAAACTAAGCAATTGAATGAAGAAATCGAAGACCCAGAATTTCGTTCTTTTTTTCAAGATGTCTTGAAAAAATTTCCACAAAAAACGTCTACGGCTATAATGAATGCTTTCGCAACTTCTAAAGGTAAAGCAGAACAATTAGTGACGAACAGTCAAACACAACTCGACAAAGTATTTGATGAATTTTTGGCTGGTGTTTCACCTGACGTGAAAAAGAAAAGTCATCAAACGATTCATTTTGCTGCATTGTCAGCAGCAATTATTGGGTTTTCGCCAATTCCGTTTTCGGATGCTTTTTTACTGGTACCTGTTCAATTAACTATGATGTCACGGCTGCATAAAATTTTTGGTCAGTCTTGGTCTGAAAGCTTAGGGAAAAGCTTAACCAAAGAATTAGTAGTGGTTAGTTTAGGTAAGAGTGCAGTCGGGAATATTCTAAAAGTGATTCCTGTTGTCGGAACTGTGACTGGTGGCATGGTCAATGCTTCAGTTGCGGTAGCAATTACGGAAGCGCTTGGCTGGGTTACCGTCAAAATGTTAAACGATGGTGTTGATATCTTTGATGATGTGATGTCTTTCAAAGGACAATTTTCAACATTATTTAAAGCCATCCAAAATGCTAAAAAGAAATAATCACTGTATCGATTAACTAGGGTGAGACACATTTAAACTTTTTTAAGTAATTCGTAGCAAATTTCCAAGGTTTTCGTCACAAATTATTCACAGGTTCTCGTTAATATATAAGCATACCAACAAAACACCCAACATAAACACTTTTCATTTTTACTCCTCAAGTAAAAATAACTCCTTTCCACTCAGTCTACCCAACTGAGTGGTTTTTTTTGCGAAAAAAGAGGGCGTTGAACAATTTGTTCAACGCCCTCTTTTAAATAGATGGGGAAGTCATTTGTTAAGAATTATTTTTTCCATTCTGATACTTGGTCTTTATGTGAATCAACCCAATCGCGTGCAGCTTCTTGTGGGTCTTTGCCTTCGTTAATTTCTAACATGACAGATTCCATATCCTTAGTTGTCCAATGGAAATTATCTAACACTTTGTAAGCTTCTGGTTGATCTTCTTTTAGGCCTTGGCGAGCCATTGTGTGAATCGCTTCTTCGCCGCCCATAGTGCCTTTTGGATCAGCTAAATATTTTAAATCATATTTTGCAAACATCCAGTGAGGAGACCAGCCAGTAATAACGATGTCTTCGTTGTTTTTAATTGCTTGTCCTAAGGCGACAGTCATGGCACCTGATGAAGAAGTTTCAACAGACCAATCTTTCAAATTAGGATAAGCTTCTTTAGTTTTCTCTGCTGCTGCAACAACACCAGCCCCAGGTTCAATTCCAGTAATCTTTTTCCCAGCTTGATCAGATAAATCTTCGATAGAATCAACATCCATATAAGAAGGGACGACAATTCCTAGCTTCGCACCTTTAAGGTTTTCACCAAGGTCGTCTAATTTATCTTTATATTGTTTATATTGCTCTGCGTGTGTTCCTGGTAGCCACGCACCAACCATGGCATCTGTTTCACCTTTAGCTACAGATTCCCACATAATTGCGTTATCTAAAGGAGTCGTTTTAACATCATACCCCATATCTTTTAAGACTTCGGCAACAACATGTGTGGAGGCTACTTCGGTATCCCATTCCACATAAGAAAGGGAAATTTGCTTATCATTTGTTGTTGTAAAAATTGAAGCACCAACTAAGCCAGCGACAATTACAACAACCGCTGCAATAATCCCATATTTTTTCTTTTTAGAGGTGGCACCAGCTGCTTTAGGGGCTGCTTTTTTATTATTTAAATGTTGAGTAAAACGGTCAATGATAATCGCTAAAATAACTAAAGCCACACCATTTACGAAACCGTTCCCGACTTGTGCACGTTGTAAAGCGGAAAGGACGCCACGTCCTAATCCAGGCGCACCAATCATTGAAGCAATAACTACCATTGATAGAGCTAGCATGGTTGTTTGGTTAACACCAGCCATAATCGTGTTTTTGGCTAAAGGTAATTCTAATTTGAATAATTTTTGCCAGCCAGTACTACCGTAAGAATCAGCTGCTTCAACAAGTTCATTTGGCACTTGTCGAATTCCTAAGTTCGTAAAGCGAACGGTTGGTGGTAAAGCGAAGATAACAGAGGCGAAGACCCCAGGAACCATACCAATTCCGAAGAATGCAACGGCTGGAATCAAGTAAACGAAACCAGGCATTGTTTGCATGAAGTCCAAAATCGGTGTAATAATACTCTTGGCTTTTTCACTTTTCGCCATTAAAATCCCTAGTGGCACACCAATGATAATGGAAATAACACTAGAAAGTAAAACTAACGTAACGGTACTCATTAAATCGTTCCATAAGTTTTGGTTATAGATAAACATTAAGCCGATAAATGTGAATAAACTTAAGCCAATTTTTTTATTAGAAATAAAGAAAGCAGCAATCGTTAATAGCACGATCAGCACAAGTGGTGGTACGGCTGTTAGTAATGCAGTAATGTTGTCCATTACACTTTGACCAATTGTTTGTAAAAAGCTGAATAATCCAGCAAATGTTGAAGTTAACCAATCAGTAAAACTTTCAACCCAAGATGCGACAGGTAATTGATACTTATTCATGTTCGTTCACCTCTGTTTCTGCAAGTGCTTCAAGTACGCTACCACGGATGACCACGCCTAATAGTTTGCCGTTATCAGTCACGGCAAGAGGTGTTTGTGCATCATAAATCAGTGGGAAAATATCATTCACTAACATATCTTTGTCGATTGTTTGAATTTCTGGATCCACACATTCTACAAGAGAAGTCCCGTTTTTACGCGCTTCTAAAGCTTTTTCTGCGCGTACAACGCCTTTTAGTTGGCGTTTTTTATCCACGGCAAGTAACATACTCACTTCTTCTTGACGCATCCGTTTTAAAGCAACAGTTGGGCCATCAATTTCAATGTTAGTAGTTAAAGCAGGTACCATAATATTTTGGGCAGTTAAGACTTTTGAACGATCCACATCTTCCACGAAGGTTCGCACATATTCGTTGGCTGGGTTGGTTAAAATTTCTTCTCCAGTCCCAATTTGCATAATTTGACCATCTTTCATCAAAGCAATCCGGTCGCCGATTCGTAAAGCTTCATTCAAATCATGTGTGATAAAGATAATGGTTTTTTTGACATTTTCTTGTAAATCTAATAGTTCGTCTTGCATTTCACGACGAATTAACGGATCAAGAGCAGAGAACGCTTCGTCCATTAATAAAATTTCTGGATCGTTAGCCAAGGCACGAGCAAGGCCGACACGTTGTTGCATCCCACCAGATAATTGACTTGGTAATTGGTCTTTAAAAGCAATTAAGCTAGAATTTTCTAAGGCTTTTTCAGCTTTTGCTTGGCGTTCTTCTTTAGGAACACCACGAATTTCTAAACCATATTCCGTATTTTCTAAGATAGTTCGATGGGGGAAAAGACCAAAGTTTTGGAAAACCATGCTCATTTTATTTCGACGTACTTTACGTAATCCTTCTTTATCTAAAGAAGAAATATCTTGTCCATCAATATAAATATTTCCTGAAGTTGGTTCAATCAAACGATTTAATAAACGAATTAATGTTGATTTCCCACTTCCTGATAACCCCATAATAACGAAAATTTCGCCTTCTTCAACTTCGAAATTTACATCATAAACACCGACTGTGGCACCCGTTTTTTCTAAAATTTCTGTTTTGCTTTTGTTGGCACGAATCATTTCAAGTGCCGGTTTGGTTTTCTTACCAAAGATTTTGGTAAGGTGATTTACTTTTACTTTTGGCAAATCATTGTTCCTCCTCAATAAAAAAAGTGACTACATCAGACTACTATAAAGTTGTCACTTTGTCAAATTAGATGAAAATCTTTCTGAAAATGAAGAAAAACAGTATTTTAACTAGGTTTTATAGTGGGTTTTTATGAAAAATAGAAATAATAAATAAAAAAAGTGACTATTTACCGCAAGATAAGTAGTCACTTTTTTGTTTAAGGATAAAAGAAATTTTGGACACGTTGTAAGGTTGATTCGTCATGTCCAACAAAATAAAGTGTGTCGTTCAACGAAATCTTTGCATATGGACCAGGTGAGACCAGAAGCTCTTCTTTGTGTTTGATAGCGATAATCGTTGCCGAAGTGTTTTGCCAAAAATTCATTTCGCTAATCGTCGCCTCAAGATAAGCAGCTTCTTCTGTTAAAACTAATGAATAGGGATTCATTGGATTGAAAGAATCAAAACGCTTTGTTTGTTCAACAAGAGTATCTAGAATGCTAGAAAAATGAGTAAGTTCTTCTTTTTGTTTCGCTACGCTATCTAGCAATTCTTCTTTAATTTCAGCAATCGTTTGAACGTCTTGATATTGTGTCACAAAGTCCTGCGCTTTTTCTTTTGATGCCACATAGAAGCCGCTGCCGTGTTTGGCTTTAACGATTTCTAAATCGACTAAAACGATAATGGCTTTGCGAGCTGTTTCTGGCGACACTTGGTATTGGTTAGCTAGGGTGGAACGGGCATGGATTTTATCTCCAACATGTAATTTGCCTTCTGCAATTTTTTCCGCAACATCAACGGCGATTTGTTGATATTTGGGCTTCGTTAAACTGATTTTTTTGGAAGCCATAGTGAATCCCTCCGTTAATTGTTATTTTCCATTTCTTCTAATTCTAAACTGAAATTTTCCCATTGCTCAAGTAGTTCATCTTGTTGCTGACGAGCGTCATCTAATTGTTGGTTTAAAGCCAGCAATTCAACATGATTTTCTAGAATGTCTGGTTGACTCATTTGTGCTTCTAATTGTGCAATTGTCGTATCTAGCTGAGCAAGATTTTCTTCGACTTGTGTTATTTTTCTCTGCAAAGTACGGAGTAATTTTTGTTGCTCCTTGTTTTGATAAAAGGTATTTTTGGCTGTAACTGGTTCGGGTTTTTTCGCCGCTTCTTCATTAGCTAAGAGGGCAGCGATTTCTTCTTCCTCTTGTTTCTTTTCTAAATAATAATCATAGTCGCCTAAATAAAGTTTGCTGCCTTTTTCAGAAAGCTCAACAACTTTTGTTGCAATTCGATTGATAAAGTAACGGTCATGGGAAACGAAGAGGATGGTTCCTTCATAATCAATCAGCGCATTTTCTAAAACTTCTTTATTATCGATATCCAAGTGGTTGGTTGGCTCATCGAGAATCAAGAAATTGTCACGATCCATCGCTAATTTTGCTAATGCCACACGTGCTTTTTCGCCACCGCTTAATAAAGGAATCGTTTTTTCAACATCATCTCCACTGAAGAGAAAGCCGCCTAAAATACTTCGAATCTCTTTTTCAGGTGTGGTTGGGTGTTCATCCCATAATTCCGCTAAGACCGTTTTATTGCCATGTAAATTGGCTTGCTCTTGGTCATAGTAACCTACAGAAACATTGGTGCCAAAAGTTTTACTTCCTTTAATGAAAGGAATGCGGTCAATAATTGATTTCAAGAGAGTGGATTTACCAATTCCGTTCGGTCCGACTAAGGCAATGGCTTCTTTGCGACGAATATCCAAGTGAATAGGTTCGGATAAAATATGTTCTGGGTCGTAACCAATGGCGGCATCTTCGACTTGTAAAACAACATTTCCCGAGACTTTTTCACTATCGAAAAGAAAATGCGCCGATTTTTCATCTCCTTGAGGTCGGTCTAAACGGTCCATTTTTTCTAATACTTTTCGGCGACTTTGTGCACGTTTCGTTGTAGATGCACGAACCAGATTTTTGGCAACGAAATCTTCTAACTTATTGATTTCTTCTTGTTGCTTTTCATATGCTTTCCATTCACTGGCTAATTGTTCTGCTTTTAACTCTAAGTATTTGGAATAGTTTCCTTTGTAGTGAGTCATTTTTTTGCGACTCAGTTCATAAACTTCATTAACTACCTTATCTAAAAAATAACGATCGTGGGAAACAATTAATAGGGCGCCGGGATAACTTGGCAAATAAGATTCCAGCCAAGAAAGCGTCTCGATATCTAAGTGGTTTGTAGGCTCGTCCAGAATTAAAATGTCTGGTTTTTGTAAAAGCATTCTCGCTAATGCAAGCCGGGTTTTTTGACCACCAGATAAGGTTTGAATATCTTTCGTGTAAAAGGATTCATCAAAGCCAAAGCCGTGAAGGACTGAACGAATTTCATTTTCATAGCCGTAGCCATTTTTTTCAGAAAATGTATGTTGCAATTGATCGTACTCTTTTAAAATTCCTTCATAAACGGAAGTGGTTGGCTCCATTTCACTAATTTTAGTTTCTAATTCTCGCATACGCTGTTCCATTTCTAGGATGTCAGCAAAGGCTTTTGTCATTTCTTCCCAAACGGTTTTATCTGATTCTAAGCCGGTATTTTGAGCTAAATAACCTAACGTAGCAGTTTTATTTTTGGCAATGGTTCCGCTATCGGGAGCATCAATGCCTGCAATGATTTTTAAAAAAGTCGATTTTCCAGCACCATTACGACCAACTAAGGCAATCCGACTTTTTGTTGCAATTTCTAAATGTATGTTTTCAAACAATGTTTCCGAGCCAAAATGCCGGGCAACTTGATTTGCTTGTAATAAAATCATCAGTAGTCCTCATTTCTAAATTCATTGCCCTTAGTGTAGCATAAAATCTGCTAAAATAGCACGTATCAAAAAATGCTTTGTGAAGGTTTATACCTTTTATCACAAACTTTTGAAGAAAAATGCTATTTTTGAGCCATAGAATTGCTTTTTATTGTGAAAAACTGCTATTATGTTAATGGATAAGATTTAAGTGAAAGTATTGGAGGTCCAATTGTGAAAGATCAAGTTATTCCAAAAGCAACGGCGCGACGCCTTCCTTTATATTATCGCTACTTAAGAATGTTACATGATACAGGAAAAAATAAAGTCTCATCAACTGAATTAAGTGAAGCGGTACAAGTAGACAGTGCGACTATTCGTCGTGACTTTTCATATTTTGGTGAATTAGGTAAACGTGGGTACGGCTATGATGTTGAAAACTTAATGAACTTTTTTGCAAAAACATTGAATGAAGATGAGTTAACCAATGTCGCATTAATCGGGGTTGGTAATTTAGGAAGTGCTTTATTAAAGTACAAATTCCATCAAAGCAACAGTATTCGTGTAAGTTGCGCATTTGATGTGAATGAAGATATTGTGGGACGCATTGTTGACGGTATTCCGGTTTATCCAATGGAAGATATGATGGAACAAATTCGTGTTCAACAAATCGAAGTAGCTATTTTAACTATCCCAGCTCGCAAAGCGCAAGAAGTTGTAAACAAACTTGCCGAAGCAGGGGTTAAAGGAATTCTAAACTTTACGGCTGCGCGTTTAGTAGCGCCACCTGAAGTATTAATTCAAAATGTTGACTTAACCAACGAATTACAAACATTAATTTATTTCTTACATCATGACAACGAATTGATTGACGAAGAAGAATAAGCAAAAGAAAAGGGCCTAGTCGTTTAGACGAAGGCCCTTTTCTTATTGAATTGCACCATTATGCAAAAGTAATTGAACAATAATCACAATCGTATTCATGCCGCAATGGGCAATAATTGAGGTCCAAATTTTTCCAGTTTGCTTGTACAAAAGAGCAAAGAAAAATCCCATAAAGAAATAAACAAAAAAGTGACCATCGGCATGTGCGAGTGAAAAAATCGCCGAACTAACAGTAGCCGCAATCCAGAAATTTGTAAAAGGCTGGATTAAATGGATAAATGCATAACGAAAGACGAATTCTTCCATAATCGGACCACCGATAGTAGTTGCCAAAATAAATAAAGGATTTGCCAAAATCACCGCTACAATAGCTTGCGTATTTTGAGAAGTAGCTTGTTCTCCTGTGATGGCTACTTCAATGGCAAAAGTAACCCCTTGAATCAGCATGGCAATGAAAATCCCACTAACACCTAGTAAAAAAATAAAAATAGGTGATTTCAAGGTTGCGGTTTCCTCTAAAGGAGAAGGTTCTGTGGTTTTTAAAAAGATGCCAATCATTACAAGGGCGCCAATAATGTAGAGAGCAGTTGTCACATTAATCGCTGCATTGGGGGAAATACCCGAAAAAAGTAACGGCCCGAAAAAAGCGATAATGTATGTGACTAAAATAAATAAACTTGATTTTCTTAAGGTCATGGTTAATCCTTTCTATAATTATTTTTTACGATTATTGCGATATCCTAATAAAAGAAAAACGAATAAGAAAAAGAAAAGAGATTCCCAAAGTGTCGAAACAATTCCTTCTGTGACACTGAAAACAAGATTTCCTAAATTCGCTATCACAAAATAAACGAATGTTGCTATTAGTGCTGTAAGTAAACGTTGTTTCATTTTATTCGCCTCCAATCGTAGTCAACTTATTTTACCATGAATTAAAGGATTGGAAAAACATTCCATGAAAAAAAGAATACGCAATAAAAAATGCGTATCTTATAATTGACAAGAAAAAGAGAGAAAAGACTTGCATTTTTAGAGTGAAATGAGTATTATAAATAGTGTGAGTTAGCACTCTTGTGTATCGAGTGCTAAAATAAGCGAAAACTTTTTATTTGGAGGGATTTATTGTGTTAAAACCATTAGGCGATCGCGTCGTAATTAGAGTCGCGAAAGAAGAAGAAAAAACTGTTGGAGGAATTGTTCTTGCATCCGTTGCAAAAGAAAAACCACAAACAGGTGAAGTTATCGCAGTAGGTGAAGGTCGTGTGCTTGAAAATGGCACAAAAGTTCCGATGGAAGTAAAAATTGGTGACACAGTAATGTTTGAAAAATATTCAGGAACAGAAGTGAAATACGAAGGCGTAGAATACTTAATTGTATCAGCCAAAGACATTATTGCCACTGTTGAATAATAAACAACTTTTACAGAATAATATAATAGAAGAAAAAAATTATGAGGTGAAGAAATCATGGCAAAAGAGATTAAATTTGCAGAAGATGCACGTGCAGCAATGCTACGCGGAGTAGATGTATTAGCAGATACAGTGAAAGTGACATTAGGCCCTAAAGGTCGTAACGTTGTTTTAGAAAAATCATTTGGTTCACCATTGATTACTAACGATGGGGTAACAATTGCTAAGGAAATTGAATTGGAAGATCATTTTGAAAACATGGGCGCAAAATTAGTTTCAGAAGTTGCTTCTAAAACGAATGATATTGCTGGTGACGGAACAACAACAGCGACTGTTTTGACACAAGCCATTGTTCGTGAAGGCTTAAAAAACGTAACTGCTGGAGCTAACCCATTAGGTATTCGTCGTGGGATTGAATTAGCAACAAAAACAGCAGTAGAAGAATTACACAATATTTCATCTGTAGTTGATTCAAAAGAAGCGATTGCACAAGTCGCTGCTGTTTCATCAGGTTCTGAAAAAGTCGGCCAATTAATTGCTGATGCAATGGAAAAAGTTGGTAACGACGGCGTAATTACCATTGAAGAATCAAAAGGGATTGAAACAGAATTAGATGTGGTTGAAGGAATGCAATTCGACCGCGGTTATTTATCTCAATACATGGTTACTGACAACGATAAAATGGAAGCTGTTTTAGAAAATCCATATATCTTAATTACCGACAAAAAAATCTCAAATATTCAAGATATCTTACCTTTATTAGAACAAATTCTACAACAAAGCCGTCCACTATTGATCATTGCGGATGATGTTGATGGGGAAGCTCTACCAACATTAGTATTGAACAAAATCCGTGGTACATTTAATGTTGTCGCAGTAAAAGCGCCAGGATTTGGTGACCGCCGCAAAGCGATGCTTGAAGATATTGCTATTTTAACAGGTGGTACAGTAATCACTGACGACTTAGGGTTAGAGTTAAAAGACACAACTATTGAAAACTTAGGAAATGCTAGCAAAGTAGTTGTCGACAAAGATAACACAACAATTGTCGAAGGTGCTGGTTCAAAAGAAGCCATTGATGCCCGCGTTCATTTAATTAAAAACCAAATCGGCGAAACAACGTCTGATTTTGATCGTGAAAAATTACAAGAACGTTTAGCTAAATTAGCTGGTGGGGTTGCTGTCGTTAAAGTCGGTGCTGCAACTGAAACAGAATTAAAAGAATTAAAATTACGAATTGAAGATGCATTAAACGCAACACGTGCCGCTGTAGAAGAAGGCATGGTTTCTGGTGGTGGTACCGCACTGGTCAATGTAATTGGTAAAGTCGCTGCGCTAGAAGCTGAAGGCGATGTGGCAACAGGGATCAAGATTGTCGTTCGTGCATTAGAAGAACCAATCCGTCAAATCGCTGAAAATGCTGGTTATGAAGGATCAGTGATTGTTGACAAACTAAAAAATGTTGACTTAGGTATCGGATTCAATGCAGCTAACGGTGAATGGGTAAACATGGTTGAAGCCGGTATTGTTGACCCAACAAAAGTAACTCGTTCTGCCTTACAAAATGCAGCTTCTGTGTCAGCTTTATTATTAACAACTGAAGCAGTTGTTGCAGACAAACCAGAACCAGCTGCACCAGCTCCTATGATGGATCCATCAATGGGCATGGGCGGTATGATGTAAAAATAAAAAAGTATTCTAAAAGCTTACGATTGAAAAATCGTAAGCTTTTTTTTACATAAAGAATAAATAATCTAAATAATATCTTTGCTTATGGTGTTTTCTCAAATATTTACTCAATTAACAAAAAAGATGATAATTTAAAGGGTTCGTTTTAGCTAGACAGCCTTGTTTTTATTCGATAAAATTTAGTAATAACAATCATTTTTTGAAAACTAGTAGTTGGTAATTTTTATTTATTAATAGAATATAAATAAAAATTATTATATTTTGAAGGGGAATATTAGGAAGATTGAGGTGGAAAAATGGAAAAATATACAATTGGTGTCGTTCCTTTGACAATTGAAACAAAAGAATACTGTCAAAATTGGTTTGTTAGTAATCAAGTAGAATGTCAGATCATCCAAGGAACAAATATACTTCTTCATTTGCACCATATTGATGGATTAGTGATTGAAGTTACTGACCACCAGCAAGTAAATACTTGTTGTGAGTTATTAATGACGATTCGCAAGCAGTCAGATTTACCGATTTGGTTATTTTCTCGGACAGAAGTAATTAGTAAAGTCAATCGAATTATTTATTTACAATTAGGTGCAGATGGCGTTTTTGATCATTCTTATGATCGTCAAGAATGCATGTTAAGCATGAGTAATTTATTGCAACGTGTAAAAAGACGTTTTTATCCTAAATTAGTTAGTGCAAACGAGGAACAAACAGTTACTAAGAATCTTTCTGAGAGATTGTATTTAATTGCGCCAAATTTGAGTGTTTGCTTGGGAAGTGGAGAAGAAATTCTTTTAACAAAATTGGAATTTTTCACAATAGAGTATTTATACAAACACGCAGGACAAACAATTACATATGAAGAACTCTACAAAAATGTCTGGAAAGATACTGCGAATGAACGAAAATATCGTGTCGCTAATGTGATTTTCCATTTGCGCAAAAAAATTGAACAAGATGTGAACAAACCACAATATATCAAAACAATTCGTTCAAAAGGCTATATGTTAACGGTGTAAAAGGTACGAAGGGGGAGAAAAAGATGTGGCAATTTTTGACTAAAAACAATGAAGATGAGGAGTATGAGAAGATGCCGGATTTTGAAAATGAACAATCGATGAAAGCACAACCAAAGGTAACAGAGGAAGCAAGCTTTGATGACGAGGTTGTTTATGCAAAAGAGCAAGCTGCAAAAGTTAAGCAGGTCCAGCAACAAGTGCCGACTGAACTGTCAGAAGAATCATTTTCTTTTGTTGAAAAACTAGAAGAAGAAAATCAACTATATCAGCAATCCATTAAAAAGCTAACGGAGCAATTATTAATGCAAACCAATGAAGTGGAAGCATTACAAAAACAAGTAGTCGAAAAAGATGTTCAACTTAAACATGTTAAAGAAACATTAAGTGATAAAGAAACAACTATCACTTCTTTACAGAAACAATTGTCTGAAGAAAAGATGCAACAGAGACAGACCAGTGAAGAGAATTTAGACACAGCCGTTACGCTTTCTCAAAAAGAAATTGGCGAAGTGTTATTAGAAGCCAAACGTCAAGCAAAAGAAACAATTAGTCAAGCCAAACAACAAGTTGCAACAGTTCATGAAGAGATGGAACAACGTTTAGCAACTTTAACACGCATGAAGCAAGTGGCAAGAGAGTACCAAGCTTATTGTGAACAAATGCTGACCATCAAGAATGAATCAACAGGAATGTACCAACAGATAGAGCAATTATTAGCAGAAATAAAGAGGTAAATGAAGGAGAAATGCGATGAAAAAAAGAAAGGCAAGATATTTGAAGTTGGTATGTCTTGGAGTCTTAGGGGCTTATGCGGGCGCCAGTTACTACAATTCAGAACCATTAATCGCTCAAGAGGAGACCGAAACGAGGGACGAAAGTCGACAGCTATCGCTGGAAGAAAAAAGAGCGGACCAAGCCAATCAAGACCAAGGAACCCTTACTTCTTCAACGCTGAACGAAACAATAATAAGTTCGTCTGAACAACAAGAAAGTTCAACACAAAATGACAGCAGTGACCATCAGGAAAATAATGTGGAACCATTAGAATCTGAAAATAGTTTACCGCCACAAGAAAAGACAATTGCTAGTACTAAACCAACCGAATCGTTACAAAATGAGCAACCAGTATCTGAAGAGCATAAAGCGCTCACTGAGAAGTCACCTCATAATCAGGAACCACAAAATTCTACATTAACTGAAAAGACCAAAGAGCCGTTGGTACATTCAGAGATAGACAATAGTCAAGAAAAGGAAAAGCAAGCAGGAATTCAACAACAAGCCGAGGCAAATTTTGTTGTTCAAGAGAATGCTTCTACTTCTGAGTTTATTAGAAAAATTGGT
This sequence comes from Enterococcus sp. DIV2384, assembly GCF_050534975.1. Taxonomy (NCBI): domain Bacteria; kingdom Bacillati; phylum Bacillota; class Bacilli; order Lactobacillales; family Enterococcaceae; genus Enterococcus; species Enterococcus sp. DIV2384. Next base: position 2,134,040 of record NZ_CP172905.1, on the reverse strand, counting down.
GAAGAAGCACGAGTTATTGGTCAGCAACATGATCTATACGCTTCTGTCATGATAGCTCAAGCTATTTTAGAAAGTGGCTCGGGCAATAGTGCGTTAGCAGCGCCGCCTAATTATAATTTGTTTGGCATTAAAGGCGCTTATCAAGGTCAAAGTGTCAGCTTTCCCACACAAGAAGATGATGGTAAAGGGAAGATGACCACCATTCATGCCGATTTTCGTCAGTATCCATCCTATAAAGAGTCATTAACAGACTATAGTAAATTAATCATCAATGGGCTGGCTGGTAATCCAACGTTTTATCACGGCGTTTTGAAAGCAAACACGACGAATTATCAGCAGGCAACAAAATTTTTAACAGGTCGTTATGCAACGGATACATATTACGATAAAAAATTAAACGCGTTGATTGAAACCTATCAATTAACTGAATACGATCAAGAAAAGAAGAAACCAGTAGTGACTAATTTGGCAGAAGAAAAGAAACCTTCGTTTGATAAGGAAGCAGTCAAAGAACAGCTAAAAAAAGAAGCAGTCGTCTACGAAGTAAGCAAAGGAGATTCTCTCGCCACCATTAGCCAGACGTTTGGTGTGTCAGCAACAGCCATCTTAAAACAAAATTCAAAGACTCAAGAAATGTTTTATATTGGCCAAAAAATCACGATTCCTCAGCATACAGCGGCGACTTCTCTAGAACCGAAAGAACAAGCGTTACTTCAATCACTAATAATCAGTAAATCGGTGACTAATGCTTTGGAAACAGCAGAGCAATCAAATGGTACAGCGAATGACTCAAAAACAGCGTCTACTGAGTATTATGAAGTAAAAAGAGGAGAGACACTCGCAAAAATTGCTAAAAAAACGGGCTATTCCTTAACCGCCCTCAAGCAGGCAAATGACTTAACGTATTCTGTATTAACCGAAGGACAAACGATAGCACTTCCTAAGCTAAAGGACTAATGCTGATTTAACTTATCGGTCGATGGAGTCAATATATTATTAGAGTAAGAGTAGAGAGAATGGGACAATAATCAGAAAAAAATCTGATTATTGCCCCATTTTTTTAATTTCAAAGTACACAAAAAGCACTCATTCCTGTAAGATTAAAGTGACGAAACCCAATCAGAAAGGAAGCGAGTGCTTTATGTTTAAAAATTATACCATCAATCAAACAACTTTACCATTAGATATGGAACAATATATTCCTGAAACAGATGTCGCTTTTGCGGTTAATGCTTTAGTCGAAGCCATGCCACAAACACTCTTTCTTAAATTAGAAGAACAACTAGGCCGACCGGCCTACCACCCCAAAATGATGTTAAAAATTATTTTATATGCTTATACGCAACGTGTTTTTTCAGGTCGTAAAATTGAATTTCTATTAGATGACAGTTATCGTATGCGTTGGCTAGCTAACCACGAACAAGTCAGTTACCGGACCATCAATCGCTTCCGAAGTCAGGAAACAACTGCTCACCTTTTAGCAGAAGCCTTTGTCTTATTCCGCCGTCAATTAATCACCAATCAGGTAATTGACAATGAAGCGCTATTTATTGATGGTACAAAAATCGAAGCGGATGCCAATAAATTCAGTTTTGTCTGGCGCAAAGCAACAAATCGGTATGAAGCTGCTTTGGATAAACAATCAAACGAATTCTATCAAACCCTTTATAAAGAAGAAATCTTGCCTTCTTTAAAAGAAGAAAACCAAAGTGATAGATTGACAAGCACCCAATTGGAAGAAATCGCGCAGCACTTGGAAACAGAGTTGGTGGCGACAGAAGAACAACTACAAAAGGAAAAGAAGAAAGAAAAACAAAGCCAATTAAAGAAAAAAAGAAGAACCTACAAAAAGTATCTACGCAAAATCCAAGCGGATTATTTACCAAGAAAACAAAGATATGAAACCTATAACCGCCTTTTTCAAGAGCGAAATAGTTTTTCTAAAACAGATACAGATGCCACATTTATGCGGATGAAAGACGATTATATGCGCAATGGTCAACTAAAGCCAGGCTACAATTTACAAATCGCAACAGAAAATCAATATGTCCTAGCGTATGATCTGTTCCCGAATCCAACAGATACAAAAACTTTAAATCCATTTTTAGACAGCTTTTTGGAACAACACAACGAATTACCCGAGTATATTGTAGCGGATGCCGGCTATGGAAGTGAAGAAAATTATACGTATATCAACGATGTCTTGCATAAAACGCCATTAATCACCTATGCTAGTTATCATAAAGAAAATAAAAAGACCTATAGAAACAGTCCTTTTATGGTTGATAACTGGCGCTATTTGGAAAAAGAAGATACATATATTTGTCCTGCCCATCGGGCAGTTCCCTTCAAGCGATATAGTCGAAGAAAAGATAAAGGCGGATTTGTCCGTGACTTCAAAATTTATGAATGTGAAAATTGTCGAGATTGTCCTGTTCGTAGTCAATGTACGAAGGCAAAAAGTGAGCAAAACCGACAAATTTTAGTGAATAATACATGGCGCTATTTCAAAGCCGAATGTAAAAAGAAGCTTTTAGAGGAAAAAACAGGTTCGATTTATCGGAAACGGAAAATCGATGTCGAACCAGTGTTCGGCCACCTAAAGGCTCATTTGGCGTTCCAACGTTTCCACTTACGAGGGAAACAAGGAGCCAAGATTGACATTGGCTTGGCGCTCATGGCATTAAATTTAAGAAAATTAGGGAAATATATGGAGAAAAAACAACGTAAAAATGAAAAACCAAGTCCGATTTTGAAAGTAATCATCAAAATCGGACTTGGTTTCTTTTGGAGAAAGGACTATTGTCCCACTCTCTCTACTCTTATTATGTTTTTCATAAATACTTAATAAATAGTAAAATTAGCAAGAGAATTGTGTCTTTACACAAAATAGATAGGTTTTCTTGCCGAAGTTTGATAAAATGATTAGTTGAAAGGATGCGTGAAAATTGAAAGAATTATTTCGTAAATACCGAGAAGTACTGGCTTATTTATTTTTTGGTGGTGCAACGACTGTCGTCAACTTAGTTGTGTTTTTTGTTTGTCAAAATGTGTTAGGGTTGGATTACAAGATAAGTAACACAATTAGTTGGTTTTTATCTGTTCTATTTGCCTTTTTCACGAATAAATATTGGGTATTCGCAAGTAAGCATGAAAGCATAGCTGGTTTTTTTAAAGAAATGGGCTTATTTTATTGGTACCGAATTTTATCTTTTGTGGCTGATATGGGTTTAATGATTCTCCTAATTGATGGCATTCATTTTTCATCGTTTTGGGCGAAAATGATTACACAAGTTGTAGTAGTGATTTTAAATTATTTCTTCAGTAAATTTTTCATTTTTAAAGAAAAAGAGGTCTAAGCAGATTTTAGGCTAAAAAAAATTTTTTTGTTATAATATAAACAAGTTTTTAATACAAAGAATAGAGGTAGAAAACGATGGACTATACATATGCAGATGATAGTTTGACATTGCATACAGATATGTATCAAATCAATATGATGCAAACATACTGGGAATTAGGGAGAGCAGATTTACATGCTGTTTTTGAATGTTACTTTAGAGAGATGCCCTTTAATCATGGCTACGCAATTTTTGCAGGTTTAGAACGTTTAGTCAATTATCTCGAAAATTTAACGTTCACAGAATCTGATATTGCATATCTCCGAGAAGTTGAAGAATATCCAGAAGATTTCTTGACGTATTTAGCAAATTTTGAATTTAAATGTACTGTACGCTCTGCTTTAGAAGGGGATTTGGTTTTTAATAACGAACCGTTAATTCAAATTGAAGGTCCTTTGGCACAATGTCAATTGGTAGAAACTGCCTTGCTAAATATGGTGAATTTCCAAACATTAATTGCGACAAAAGCGGCTCGAATTAAATCCGTGATAGGCGATGATCCTTTATTGGAATTTGGAACACGCCGGGCACAAGAATTAGATGCTGCCATTTGGGGCACAAGAGCCGCCTATATTGGTGGGGCGGACGCGACAAGTAATGTTCGTGCTGGTAAAATTTTTGGTATTCCGGTTAGTGGGACTCATGCCCATTCATTGGTTCAGTCGTATGGAAATGATTATGAGGCATTCATGGCGTATGCCAAAACACATCGGGATTGCGTTTTCCTTGTTGATACGTATGATACTTTGAAAGCGGGAGTGCCAAGCGCAATTCGAGTAGCTCGAGAAATGGGTGATAAAATTAATTTCCTAGGCGTGCGGATTGATAGTGGCGATATGGCTTATATTTCTAAACGAGTTCGTGAACAACTGGACGAAGCAGGCTTTACTGAAGCAAAAATTTATGCATCGAACGATTTAGATGAAAATACGATTTTGAATCTAAAAATGCAAAAATCAAAAATTGATGTATGGGGCGTGGGTACCAAGCTGATTACCGCCTATGATCAACCGGCTTTAGGAGCGGTGTTTAAATTAGTTTCAATTGAAGGTGAAGATGGTCAAATGAAAGATACCATTAAACTATCTAGCAATGCTGAAAAAGTGACAACACCAGGAAAAAAACAAGTCTGGCGCATTACACGTAAATCTGATAAAAAGTCAGAAGGGGACTATGTGACACTTTGGAACGAAGATCCTCGCCAAGAAGAAGAAATTTATATGTTCCATCCCGTTCATACCTTTATTAATAAGTATGTCCGTGATTTTGAAGCACGGCCAGTACTCCAAGATATTTTCGTTGAAGGAAAACGTGTGTATGAATTACCAACTTTAGATGAAATTAAACAATATGCAAAAGAAAATTTAGATTCACTTTGGGAAGAATACAAGCGGGACTTGAATCCGCAGAAATATCCAGTGGACCTTTCAACAGATTGTTGGAACCACAAAATGAATTTATTGGAAAAAGTGCGTAAAGACGTTAAACATTTAACGGAAACGGTGAATAAGGAGGCCTAGAAATGACAACACTTCAAGAAAAAATCATTCAAGAGTTAGGTGTTTTACCGACAATTGATCCAAAAGAAGAAGTTCGTAAAAGTATTGATTTTCTGAAAGCTTATTTAACTAAACATCCTTTTTTAAAAACCTTTGTCTTGGGAATTAGTGGCGGACAAGATTCAACATTAGCTGGGCGCTTAGCACAATTAGCGATGACTGAAATGCGCGAAGAAACAGGAGATATGTCGTATCAATTTATTGCGATTCGCCTTCCATACGGTGAGCAAGCAGATGAAGCTGATGCACAAGCCGCGCTAGCCTTTATCCAGCCAGATGTTTCTTTACGAGTGGATATTAAACCAGCAGTGGATGCAATGGTTGGTTCGCTAGAAAACGCTGGCGTTCAAATTAGCGATTTTAATAAAGGGAACATGAAAGCACGTCAACGTATGATTACACAATATGCAGTAGCTGGCGAAAATGCTGGCGCAGTAATTGGCACAGACCACGCAGCCGAAAATGTCACAGCTTTCTTCACCAAATATGGCGATGGCGGAGCGGATATTTTACCGTTATTTCGTTTAAATAAGCGCCAAGGAAAAGCTTTGCTGAAAGAACTTGGGGCACCAGAAGCCTTGTATCTAAAAATACCAACAGCTGATCTAGAAGATGACAAACCGTTAGTTGCAGATGAAGTTGCCTTAGGTGTCACGTATGATGCCATTGATGACTATTTGGAAGGCAAAAAAGTCTCGGAAACAGATCAACAAACAATTGAAAACTGGTATAAAAAAGGACAACACAAACGGCATTTACCCATTACAATTTTTGATGATTTTTGGAAATAAAAACACAGACCATCGGCGAATGAACGATGGTCTGTGTTTTTTTTACATAACTACTTTTCAGAAAGTAAACGTTGCTACAGCAACTATCCTATGATAATGAAAGTCGTTTTCATTTAGGCGTTTTCACTTTCTTTTTCAAAACAGAAAAGGTACGCTCAATAATGTAAAGTGAATGATGGGAGAGAAAAAGAGATGAAGCATGTAACAAAATTGGGGATTACAATTATAACAGGAGTTTTGGCATTATTATTTGAATTTATTTTACATCAGCCGAATTGGGCGTATGGCATTATTTTAATAACAGGTTCTGTAATGGCGTTAATGATGTTCTGGGAAATGATTCAAACCTTACGTGAAGGAAAATATGGTGTCGATATTTTAGCGATTACCGCTATCGTTGCAACCTTAGCTGTGGGAGAATACTGGGCCAGTTTGATGATTTTAATTATGTTGACTGGTGGTGATTCATTAGAAGACTATGCCGCTGGAAAAGCTAACCAAGAGCTGAAGTCATTATTGGATAACTCGCCACAAAAAGCTCATCGCTTGAATGGCGAAAATTTAGAAGATGTTTCTGTTGAGGAAATCAATGTTGGCGATGAATTAGTAGTAAAACCAGGGGAACTAGTTCCAGTTGATGGCTTGGTAAAAACCGGGACATCAACAGTCGATGAATCTTCATTAACAGGAGAATCAAAACCAATTGAAAAAAATCCTGGGGATGAATTAATGTCGGGTTCCGTGAATGGTGATGGCTCTTTGAAAATGGTTGCTGAAAAAACTGTAGCCGACAGTCAATATCAAACAATTGTGAACTTAGTGAAAGAATCTGCGGCACGTCCAGCTCATTTTGTACGTTTAGCAGACCGCTATGCGGTACCTTTTACACTAGTTGCCTACCTAATTGCAGGTGTTGCTTGGTTTGTTTCAAAAAGTCCGACGCGTTTTGCGGAAGTCTTAGTTGTTGCTTCGCCGTGTCCTTTAATTCTATCTGCCCCAATTGCTTTAGTGGCAGGGATGGGTCGTTCAAGTCGTCATGGGGTCGTTATTAAATCGGGAACGATGGTCGAAAAATTAGCTTCTGCAAAAACGATTGCGTTTGATAAAACAGGCACGATTACGCAAGGACAACTTTCTGTTGATCAAGTCCAACCAATCAATGCTGAAATAACTGCTGCTGAATTAGTGGGATTGGCAGCAAGCGTGGAACAAGAATCAAGTCACATTTTAGCTAGATCAATTGTTGCTTATGCCAGAAAGCAAGATGTCCCATTAAAAAATATTACAGATCTAGCGGAAGTTTCTGGTGCTGGCGTGAAGGCATTTGTGGATGGTGCTGAGATACGGGTAGGTAAAAAGAATTTTGTGACACAAGAGTCTCAAACAACTGAAAAAATTGATAAAACGACCATTCATATTTCACGTAATGGCACATATTTAGGCCGAATTACTTTTACAGACACAGTACGACCAGAAGCAAAAGAGACTATGGAAAAATTACACCAATTACATCTTCAACGAATTTTAATGCTGACGGGGGATCAAGAATCCGTCGCAGAAACGATTGCTGCAGAAGTAGGAATTACCGAAGTACATGGGGAATGTTTACCACAAGATAAGTTAACCATTTTAAAAGAATTGCCTAGAGAAAATCATCCAGTCATCATGGTAGGAGATGGTGTAAATGATGCACCTTCGCTTGCTGCTGCAGACGTAGGTATTGCTATGGGCGCTCATGGAGCTACTGCGGCTAGTGAAACTGCTGACGTTGTTATTTTAAAAGATGACTTAAGTAAAGTCAGCCAAGCGGTCGAAATTGCCCAAGATACCATGAAAATTGCCAAACAATCTGTGTTAATCGGAATTTTTATCTGCGTTTTACTAATGCTAATTGCTAGTACCGGGATCATTCCGGCGCTAATCGGGGCTATGCTACAAGAAGTCGTGGACACTGTGTCAATCTTATCTGCTTTGCGTGCTCGTCGAATTGGCAAGTAAGGTGGAACAATTAATTGCCTGAATGTCCAGCTTAGTGGTAAAATAAAGGTACGTTTTTAATATTAATAAGTTACAGGGGAGAGATTGTGCAATGAAAGGAAACCAAATAGATGGGCAACCAGTCACGGAAGAACAACTATTAAAAGAAGGCTACCGTAAATATACTGGGGAAGGAATTGATATCTTTTATAATAAAGATATTTGTGAACATATTGGTAATTGTGTTCGCGGAAATCCAGAAGTCTTTGAAGTTGGTCGGAAACCATGGATTATTCCAGATAACGGAAGTGTTGAAAATGACATGATTGTGGTAGATTCATGTCCAAGTGGTGCTCTAAAATATATTCGGAAAGCAGGGAACGAATATGCAAATTAAAGAAGAAAACAATCGTTTTGCTCTATATAACGATGAAAACCAAGAAATTGGTGAAATGACTTGGTCAGATGCTGGCGAAAGCATGATGATTATTGATCATACGTTTGTTGATCCAACTTATCGTGGACAAAAATTAGCTGAAAAACTTGTTTTAGCAGGTGTTGAAAAAGCGAGAAAAGAGCATAAAAAAATTATTCCGCTATGTCCATTTGCCAAAAAAGAATTTGATACTAAACCTGAATACGGAGACGTATTGAGAAAATAAAGAAGAAACTAGCAACAGCCGCAAGTAGGAATCTGATTCCTACTTGCGGCTGTTGCTATTAGAGACAAATAAGGAAAGACATTAAATTTCACTGGTGTTTACAGATAAAATATGCTACATTAAAGTAGATGAATTTCGCATATTTGTATAAAAAGGAGAATTAACGCATGTATAATCTAATCTTAACGTTGGTCATCATTTTATCTGTTTTAATCGTCATTACTGTTATGATGCAACCAAGCAAACAAAACAGTGCAGCAAGTGCCTTCACTGGCGGTGCAGATAAATTATTTGGGAAGCAAAAAGCGCGCGGTTTTGAAGCTGTTATGCAACGCTCAACAGCAGTTCTTGGCGCAATTTGGATGATTTTATTATTTGTTTTGGCGTTCTTATCTTCAAAATAAGTACGTAATCTTTTAAAATGACAAGTTTAGAACAGAGAGATGAGTGCGGACACTTATTTTTCTGTTCTTTTTCTTTCTGAAAAAGTCTTTGAAACTTATCATTTCGGAAGGTTTTCTTTTGAGAATATGATAGAATGAAGCTGAGGTGAGCGAAGTGGCAAAAAAAATCAATTTACCGAAGCCGTTATTTTCAGAAAAAGGAAAACGGGCGGTCCTTTTATTACACGCTTATTCTGGCAGCAGTAATGATGTACGGATGTTAAGCAGACGTTTAGAAAAAGAAAATTATACTGTCTATTCGCCTAATTTTTCAGGACATGGCACGCTAGTTCCTGAAGATATTTTAGATCAAACAACGGAACAATGGTGGCAAGATACACAAGAAGCAGTCGCTTTTTTGAGAGAAAGAGGCTACCAAGAAATTGCCATTTTTGGTTTATCAATGGGCGGGATTTTCAGTATGCATGCATTAACGGAACAATTAACAGGATTAATTGGTGGTGGATTTTTCTGTTCACCTATCTACCCTGTCGAAAATAAAGTCCCAGAAAATTTCGTATTATACGCAGAAAATGTGATGAAAATCGCAGAAGTTCCTGCAGAGGAACAACAAAGCCGGTTGCAATCGATTGAGCAACGAGTCAAACAACAATTAGGAGCGATTGAAACGATTGCTAGTCAGACGGCTGACAAACTAAACAAAATCCACGCACCTCTTTTCTTAGCGCAAGCTGGCAAAGATGAAATGATTGAGCCAATGGGCGTCTATCAAACGGCCCAAGCGCTAACACAAGCACGTGTGACCTTACAATGGTACCCAAACAGCGGACATGTCATTACGGTGAGTGGAGAACACAAACAATTAGAGCAAGATGTGGTGCAATTTTTAGCAACACTACCTTGGAATGAGGAGAAATAATGACAAAACAAACAATTAAAGAGCAAATTTTACATTTCATGGAAAGCCAAAAAAAGAAAAGCTTTTCAATGGAAGAAATTGCACAAGGCTTGAATTTAGAAAAAAGTTCAGATTTTAAAATTTTAGTGCAAACCATTGCACAAATGGAACGAGAAAAGTCAGTTAGTTTCAATAAAAAAGGCAAAGTCCTGTTACCAATGAAAGACTTATTAATAGAAGGAACGTTTCGTGCAAATGAACGAGGCTTTGGTTTTGTAACCATCGATCCTGAAGAACCAGATGTTTATATTCCGAAAGAGGCAACGAACTTTGCAATGGATGGAGATACGGTTTTAATTGACGTGATCCAACATGCGGATCCTTTTTCAGATCGCGGCGCAGAAGGTAAAGTCAAAGAAATTAAAGAGCGAGCAGTGAGCCAAGTTGTCGGAGAATTTGTGGCATATAGTGAAGAAGAAATGGCAGAAATGGGACTGTATGGCTACATGATTCCCAAAGATAAGAAATTGAATCAGTATACTGTATCAATTGCACCTGAAGGGATTAAGCCAGTAGATGGTAGCATTGTCATTGCTGAAATTACCTATTATCCAGATCAAGAATATCCAACAAGTATGGAAGGACTAGTCAAACAAGTGATTGGTCATAAAAATGATCCAGGAATGGATATTTTATCAATCGTGGTGGCTCATGGAATTCCCACAGCATTTCCTGATGAAGTTTTGGCTGAAGCGGACCAAGTACCAGAAACTATTGCAGAAAGAGATTTAGTCGGTCGTCGAGATTTACGTGATCAGTTGATTGTGACGATTGATGGAGAAGATGCGAAAGATTTAGATGATGCAGTAACGGTACAAAAGCTAGCAAATGGCAATTTCTTTTTAGGGGTGCATATTGCAGATGTTTCTTATTATGTAACTGAAGGAAGTCAATTGGATATGGAAGCGTATGAACGCGGCACAAGTGTCTATTTGACAGACCGAGTTGTGCCAATGATTCCGCAGCGATTATCAAATGGGATTTGTTCGCTAAACCCACATGTTCCACGTTTAACCATGAGTTGTGAGATGGAAATTACACCAGAAGGAGAAGTTATTTCGCATGAAATTTTCCAAAGTGTAATCCAAACAACGGAGCGAATGACCTATACAGCAGTCAATGAAATTTTAGAAGAGCAAAAACCTGAAACGTTAGAACGCTACAAAGAGCTAGTTTCCATGTTTAAAGAGATGGGCGAACTGCACCATATATTAGAAGAGATGCGTATGCGCCGTGGTGCGATTTCTTTTGAAGATCGTGAAGCCAAAGTCCTAGTTGATGAAAATGGTCATCCCCAAGATATTCTTTTACGCACGCGTGGTGTGGGTGAACGATTAATTGAATCCTTTATGTTGGCAGCGAATGAAACTGTGGCGCGTCATTATCATGACTTAAAACTGCCATTTATTTATCGGATTCATGAACAACCAAAAGAAGAAAAAATGCAACGTTTCTTTGATTTCGCTGCAGTACTTGGCATTCTTGTTAAAGGAACAAAAGAAAACATTTCACCGAAAGATTTACAAAAAGTTTTAGAGCAAGTTGAAAATAAGCCGGAAGAAGTGGTTATCAATACGATGTTGCTAAGAAGTATGCAACAAGCGAAATACTCAGAAGACAACTACGGACACTATGGGTTGGCTGCTGAATATTATACGCATTTCACTTCACCAATACGTCGTTATCCAGATTTAATTGTGCATCGTTTGATTCGTAGCTATAGCCAAGATCAATCTGAAAAAAATCAAGAAAAATGGAACGAAGCATTACCAGAAATTGCCAATCATAGTTCAAGTATGGAACGTCGCGCAGTTGATGCAGAGCGTGAAGTGGACGCCATGAAGAAAGCCGAATTTATGGTAGATAAAGTGGGAGAAACGTATGACGGGATCATCAGCTCAGTCACAAAATTTGGTATCTTTGTGGAACTGCCTAATACAATAGAAGGCTTAATTCACGTGAACAACTTAAAACAAGATTATTTCCACTTTATTGAAAATCATATGGCGTTAGTTGGTGAACGGACGGGAATGACTTTGAAAATTGGTCAGAAAGTTCAAATCCGTGTTGAAAAAGCTGATCCAGAAACAAGAGAAGTTGATTTTGAATTGATTTCAGCTGAGGAAGTCGCGCCAGTCGAAGGACCAAAAGGACGTAAAAAAGGTAAAGCCAATTCTTCAACTCGTTCAAATAATCAACGAAGAAATAAAAAAGATGAATCATTTGATGGTAAGAAAAAGAAAAATAAGAAAAAAGGCAAAGGCAAAAAACAACCTTTTTATAAAGAAGCAATGAAACAAAAAAATAAAAAAGGGAAAAAGAAGAAGTAGAGGAGGTCGCTTATGCCAAAAGGGGAAGGAAAATTAATCGCACAAAACCGCAAAGCTAGACATGATTATTCAATTATCGATACGGTTGAAGCTGGGCTTGTTTTACAAGGAACAGAAATCAAATCTATTCGAAATGGTCGTATCAATTTAAAAGATGGTTTTGCACGAATTCGAAACGGAGAAGCCTTTTTGTATAATGTTCATATTAGTCCATATGAACAGGGCAATATTTTTAATCATGACCCATTACGTACCAGAAAATTATTATTACACAAAAAACAAATTAATAAGTTAATCGGCGAAACCAAAAATACAGGTATCACATTAGTACCTTTGAAGGTCTATATTAAAGATGGCTATGCCAAAGTTTTGATTGGTTTAGCTAAAGGGAAAAAGCAGTACGACAAGCGTGAAGACTTGAAACGTAAGGAAGTTGACCGACAAATCAGCCGAACATTAAAAAATAACCGACGTTAAAAATGTAAATTTATTCTTTTTCGCATATTTGCTTGCCTTTCTTCGGATTAGGTGTAAAATCTGGTAAGTGTTGAGTAAATGAATGTAAATGATTCATTTTTTAATCGCTTCGGAAAGCAGTACCACCCTGCATTAGATTGGTTTATGGAAAAGGTTTTCCAACCAATTTTCAACACATGAAATTTTAAAAGTAAACTATTTGTAAATTATCAACAAGTGGTGGTACGATAGCTTTGCCAGGGATTATCACTCAGGAGTAGGATGAAACTTCTGAAAGATTGTTGGAAAAGAGGTGAATTGATTTGGAAGAGAAGAAATTACTCTTCAATATCGGACCAATTTGGTTTGATGGAACCATTGTTTTGATGGTGCTGTTGACGTGTATCATTGTTTTCGCCTTTGTCTATGCTTGTACGAGAAATATGAAGCTACGACCTAAAGGCAAACAAACGGTCATCGAATGGTTAGTGGATTTTATTCGTGGAATCATTACAGACAATTTACCTCGTAAAGAAGTGAGCAATTTTCATTTAATGGCGTTTACCCTTTTCATGTTTGTACTTGTTTCAAACATCTTGGGTCTCGTTACAAAAATCGTTGTGGGCGACGATCTCAGCGTTTGGAAAAGTCCAACCGCCGATCCAATCGTAACCTTAACGTTAGCGATGATGATGATTGTCTTAACACACTTCTTTGGTATGAAACGCTTTGGTTTTAAAGGCTATCTAGTTAATAGTTATTTAAGACCCGTTGGTTTCTTACTACCGGTAAAATTAATGGAAGAATTCACGAATCTATTAACATTAGGCTTGCGTTTGTACGGAAACATTTTTGCCGGCGAAGTTCTATTGGGCTTGATTGCTGGAACCGTAGCAAGCGTCGGATTATGGGTTATCCCACTAGCAATTCCGCTAGAAATGATTTGGGTAGCATTCTCAATCTTTATTGGATGTATCCAAGCGTTTATCTTTGTGACACTTTCAATGGTTTATATGTCACACAAAATTGAAACAGAAGAATAATCAAGAAATACGAAGGACAAAAATTATCTTTTAGGAGGATTTTACACAATGGAAGGATTAAATTTTATCGCAGCAGCAATTGCAATTTTCGGTTCAGCTATCGGAGCCGCTATCGGTAACGGACAAGTTATTTCAAAAACAATCGAGTCAATGACTCGTCAACCAGAAATGTCTGGTCAATTAAGAACAACAATGTTTATCGGGGTCGCTTTAATCGAAGCTGTGCCAATTTTAGGTGTCGTTGTTTCTTTATTACTTTTATTCAGATAAGCAATAAAATGGAGGCAGGACGCTGATTATTATCGGGACCGTCACTGCTTTCTTCTATCTTTAGCCTTTTCAATAGCTGGTGTTAAAGCAGTTGAAGAAGCTAAATCGATTTTTGCAGGAAAGGAAGTTGAGACTTCATGCTACTTACTACATTGGTAGTCGGTGAAACGGCTCCTAGTACCACACTAGGCACGATGATTGTTGTCAGTGGTGCATTTTTAATCTTGATGCTCTTATTAAAGAAATATGCATGGGGAGCAATCGTAGATATTTTGACACAACGTGAAGAAAAAATTGCCAACGATTTAGACTCTGCAGAACAATCTCGCGTAGCAGCAGCGAAAATGGAAAAAGAACGTCAACAACAATTACTTTCTTCCAGATCAGAAGCAGCTGAAATTATTAAAAACGCGAAAGAAAGTGGAGAACAGACTCGCCAAAAAACATTAAAAGAAACAACTGCGGAAGTTACTCGCTTACGCGAAAAAGCTCGGACAGATATTTCTCAAGAACGTGAAGAAGCATTGTCTTCAGTAAAAAATGAAGTGGCAGATCTTTCTCTTCAAATTGCAGCCAAAATTTTAAATAAAGAATTAACACCAGATGCACATGAAGCATTGATTGATTCTTATATTGAAAGTTTAGGTAAAGCAAATGAAACTAGATAAATATACAGTTGGTAAACGCTACGGCAAGGCTTTGTTTGAGTTGGCAGTTGAAAAGAACCAAGCTGAAGCAATTTATCAAGAATTATTGACGCTTCGCGAAGTCTATCACCAAGTACCTGGTATTGGCGATATTTTAAGTGATGATCGCTTAGAACCTTATGAAAAAGACAGCATCATGGAAAAACTAGTAACAGGTTTTAGTGAAATGATGCAAAACTTTTTGCGAGTGGTTTACGAATATCGTCGCATGTATGATCTGCTCTTGATGATTGATGAATATGAACGACGTTATGATGAGCACCAAGGACTAATTTTGGGTTCAGTGACAACAGCCATTCCTTTATCAAAAGAACAACATCAAGCAATGGAAGAAAAAGCTGCCCAATTATTAGGGTATGAACAAGCGCATTTAGTCAATTTAATTGACCCGTCAATTGTTGGCGGAGTGGTTATTGAAGCAAACCATCAAGTAATCGATGGCAGCATCCGCAAACAATTAGAACATATGCAGCAGAAGTTATTAAAATAATCTTTAGGACTACAAAGAGGTGAATTGAATGGCTATCAAAGCAGAAGAAATCAGTGCCTTGATTAAAGAACAAATCGAAAACTATCAACAACAGCTTGCTGTTGAAGAAGTTGGAACAGTCACTTACGTCGGTGACGGAATTGCCCGCGCCCACGGTTTAGAAAATGCCATGAGTGGAGAACTTGTTGAGTTTTCAAACGGTTCATACGGAATGGCACAAAACTTAGAAACAAATGATGTAGGGATTATTATCCTTGGCGATTTTGAAACCATTCGTGAAGGAGATAAAGTACAACGCACAGGCAAAATCATGGAAGTACCCGTTGGGGAAGCTTTGATTGGCCGTGTCGTTAATCCATTAGGTCAACCATTAGATGGTTTAGGCGAAATTAAAACAGACAAAACACGTCCTGTGGAAGCAACAGCTCCAGGTGTTATGCAACGTCAATCTGTTGCTGAACCAATGCAAACTGGCTTAAAAGCCATTGATGCCCTAGTACCAATTGGTCGTGGACAACGGGAATTAGTTATTGGAGACCGTAAAACAGGGAAAACATCGATTGCAATTGATACAATTATTAACCAAAAAGGACAAGATGTAATTTGTATTTATGTAGCGATTGGTCAAAAAGAATCTACTGTTCGTAACCAAGTAGAAACACTTCGTAAATTTGGTGCCTTAGATTATACAATCGTTGTGACTGCAGGGGCTTCACAACCAGCACCATTACTTTACATTGCACCATATGCAGGAACTGCAATGGGTGAAGAATTCATGTATAACGGCAAACATGTCTTAATTATTTTTGATGACTTATCAAAACAAGCCGTGGCTTATCGTGAACTTTCTCTACTATTACGCCGTCCACCAGGTCGTGAAGCTTATCCAGGGGATGTCTTCTATTTACACTCACGTTTATTAGAACGTGCAGCTAAATTAAGTGATGAATTAGGTGGCGGTTCAATGACAGCCTTACCATTCGTTGAAACACAAGCAGGCGATATTTCTGCTTATATTCCAACAAACGTTATTTCAATCACTGATGGACAAATTTTCTTAGAAAGCGACTTGTTCTATGCAGGCACTCGTCCAGCCGTTGATGCTGGGTTATCTGTTTCTCGTGTCGGAGGATCAGCGCAAATCAAAGCAATGAAAAAAGTTGCCGGAACGCTTCGTTTAGACTTAGCTAGTTACCGTGAGTTAGAAGCCTTTACACAATTTGGCTCTGATTTAGATGCGGCAACACAAGCTAAATTAAACCGTGGTCGTCGTACGGTAGAAATTTTAAAACAAAAACTACATGCGCCACTGCCTGTAGAAAAACAAGTCTTAATTTTATATGCGTTAACACACGGCTTTTTAGATAGCGTGAGCGTAGATAAAATTTTACACTTTGAACAAGATTTATTCGATTATTTTGATGGCAAACATGCAGACTTATTGGAAACCATTCGTACTACGAAAGACTTACCAGATACTGATGCATTAGATGCAGCGATTACAGAGTTTTCTGAAATGTTTGCAGCGGCAAACAATAGCGGAGATTCAGCCAAAGAAGCTTTAGAAAAAATCGATAACGCATAAGAGAGGTGAGCGACATTGGGTGCTTCATTAAACGAAATCAAACAACGCATTGCATCAACAAAAAAGACAAGCCAAATTACCAAAGCGATGCAAATGGTTTCTGCAGCCAAATTGACCAAGTCAGAAGGCGCCTCTAAAAGCTTTCAAGAATATTCTTCAAAAATTCGTAGTGTCGTTACGCATTTAGTAGCTGCTCAGTTAAGTGAATTACGTGAAACAGAACAATCTTCTCTTAGTGAAGGGAACTATCATGTGATGTTAGCACAACGACCTGTCAAAAAAACAGGCTATATCGTTATCACTTCTGACAAAGGGTTAGTTGGTGGCTACAATAGCTCAATCTTAAAACAAACCATGAGTATGATTCAAGAAGACCATGATTCTAATAAAGAATATGCCTTAATCGCCATTGGTGGTACAGGGGCGGATTTCTTTAAAGCACGCGGAATCGATGTTTCCTATGAGCTAAGAGGCTTAACGGATCAACCAACGTTTGAAGAAGTCCGTAAGATTGTGACAACGGCAACGACTATGTACCAAAACGAAGTGTTTGATGAATTGTATGTTTGTTATAATCACCACGTTAACTCACTAACGAGTCAGTTTCGTGTGGAAAAAATGTTGCCAATTACTGATTTAGATCCATCAGAGGCGACCTCTTACGAACAAGAATATCTTTTAGAGCCTTCACCTGAAGCAATCTTGGATCAATTATTACCACAATATGCAGAAAGCTTAATTTATGGGGCGATCATTGATGCGAAAACAGCAGAACATGCTGCTGGGATGACCGCCATGAAAACAGCCACTGACAATGCGCAAAATATTATTAGCGATTTAACAATTTCTTATAACCGTGCTCGTCAAGGGGCGATTACCCAAGAAATTACAGAAATTGTTGCTGGTGCAGCTGCACTAGAATAATCTAGTCTTACGTTTGAACGTTTATAAAAACGTTCAAAGCGTGTGACTTTATGAAGACTGGAGGAAAGAAATTATGAGTTCAGGAAAGATTGTTCAAGTAATCGGTCCCGTTGTTGACGTGGAATTTTCATTAGATCAATCCTTACCCGATATTAACAACGCTTTAGTCGTTTATAAAAATGGCGAAGCAAAACAAAAAGTAGTACTTGAAGTCGCTTTAGAACTAGGTGATGGAGTGATTCGTTCTATCGCCATGGAATCGACAGATGGTTTACAACGTGGAATGGAAGTTATCGATACAGGAAAATCAATTTCAGTTCCTGTTGGTAAAGATACATTGGGTCGTGTGTTTAACGTTTTAGGAGACACAATTGACTTAGAAGCACCATTCCCTGCAGATGCTGAACGTAGTGGGATTCATAAAAAAGCGCCAGCATTTGATGAATTAAGTACCAGTAATGAAATTTTAGAAACAGGGATTAAAGTTATTGACTTATTAGCACCTTATCTAAAAGGTGGTAAAGTCGGACTTTTCGGTGGTGCCGGTGTTGGTAAAACCGTCTTAATTCAAGAATTAATTCATAATATTGCCCAAGAACATGGAGGGATTTCCGTCTTTACTGGTGTTGGTGAACGGACACGTGAAGGGAACGACCTGTACTATGAAATGAAAGATTCAGGCGTTATTGAAAAAACAGCCATGGTTTTTGGTCAAATGAACGAACCACCAGGTGCACGGATGCGTGTGGCCTTAACTGGGTTAACGATTGCTGAATATTTCCGTGATGTGGAAGGACAAGACGTGCTATTATTTATTGATAACATTTTCCGTTTCACCCAAGCCGGTTCAGAAGTTTCTGCCCTTTTAGGTCGGATGCCGTCAGCCGTTGGTTACCAACCAACCTTAGCGACTGAAATGGGACAATTACAAGAACGGATTACTTCAACGAAAAAAGGATCAATTACCTCTATTCAAGCAATCTATGTTCCAGCCGATGACTATACCGATCCAGCGCCAGCAACAGCGTTTGCCCATTTGGATGCAACAACTAACTTGGAACGTAAATTAACCGAACAAGGGATTTATCCAGCGGTAGATCCGTTAGCTTCATCTTCTAGTGCCTTGGCTCCTGAAATTGTTGGAGAAGAACACTACGAAGTGGCTACCGAAGTGCAACATATTTTACAACGTTACCGTGAATTACAAGATATCATCGCTATTTTAGGGATGGACGAATTATCAGATGACGAAAAAGTACTTGTTGGTCGCGCACGCCGTGTTCAATTCTTCTTATCTCAAAACTTTAACGTTGCTGAACAATTTACAGGTCAACCTGGTTCTTATGTACCAGTTGCGGAAACAGTTCGTGGCTTTAAAGAAATTCTTGAAGGTAAACATGACAATCTGCCAGAAGAAGCCTTCCGTAGTGTCGGTAAAATTGAAGATGCCATCGAAAAAGCGAAACAATTAAACTACTAGAAAGGCGGCAAACACAATGGATAGTCTTACTGTGAATGTAGTAACGCCTAATGGTCTAGTTTATGACCACCATGCAAAAATCGTTGTGGCGAAAACAACAGATGGTGAAATTGGTATTTTACCAAAACATGCGCCAATCATCGTTCCGCTAGCGATTGATGAAGTCCGCATCAAACGGACCGATTCAGATACACATGTTGACTGGGTAGCTGTAAATGGTGGTATCATGGAAGTCCGTGATAATGTCGTTTCTATTATTGCCGATAGTGCCGAACGTGAACGAGATATCGATGTACCTCGTGCTGAACGAGCAAAACAACGAGCAGAACGTTTAATTGAAGAAGCCAAAGCAAAAGACGACCGCGATCAACTACGTCGTGCGACTGTTGCTTTGCATCGTGCAATCAACCGGATCAACGTATCGAAACATGGGTAAAAAAGGCTGAAGGATTCAGTCACTTTTGTAGAGTTTAAGGCGCTTGCTATTGAGTCAGGTGCCTTAAACTCTATTTCTTCGTATTTTTTAATAAATAGTGTCAAATTTTGGCATTTCAAGTGGATTAATTATCGGTTTTTATTATTTTGTGATAAAATGTTCCTACGTTAGAAAAAAGGAGGCTCCTTATGCAATACTATGGAGTAGATGCTATTGTTCGAATCGTTAGTCACCTTATGTTCATTTACATAAGTTTTTGGGCGTTGCAATCATTGCGTATTGAGCAATTTTTCAAAACCCAATTTACACCGCAAATCAGAATGTTGATGGTATTTTTCGCCATCGCTATCGGATACACAGTTAGCTCGTTTGCTTTAGAATTGATTGCGCTTTGTCGAAATCTTTTCATTGTGTATTTTCCTTAAAAATTGAAAAATAAAAAAAGGTACAATTTTTAGTTGAATAATGGTATAATAGTAAAGATTTTGAATAGGAATACCTATTCTCATTTTTTTGGGGGGAACAAAATGGAACAAATTATTGTTCATGGTGGTAATACAAAATTAGAAGGAACTGTAAAAATTGAAGGCGCCAAAAACGCTGTTTTACCAATTTTAGCAGCTACTCTTTTAGCTGAAGAAGGCGTTACTACTTTAAAAAATGTACCAATTTTATCTGATGTATTTACAATGAATCAAGTAATTAAACATTTGAATGTAGCCATTGATTTTGATGAAGACGCGAATGAAGTAACAATAGACGCAACACAACCTTTAGGGATCGAAGCAAACTATGAGTACGTTAGTAAAATGCGTGCTTCTATCGTTGTAATGGGACCTTTATTGGCTCGTAATGGCCATGCCAAAGTGGCAATGCCAGGTGGCTGTGCCATTGGGAAACGACCAATTGATTTACACTTAAAAGGCTTCCAAGCATTAGGTGCAAAAATCATCCAAAAAAATGGTTATATTGAAGCAATTGCGGATGAACTAATCGGTAACACTATTTACTTAGACTTCCCAAGTGTCGGCGCTACGCAAAACATTATGATGGCTGCTGTTCGTGCGAAAGGAACAACCATCATTGAAAACGTTGCTCGTGAACCTGAAATCGTTGACTTAGCAAACATTTTAAACAAAATGGGTGCCAATGTTATCGGTGCTGGAACAGAAACGATGCGTATCGAAGGCGTCGATAAATTACATGCCGTAGAGCATTCAATCGTTCAAGATCGAATTGAAGCAGGTACGTTCATGGTAGCTGCAGCAATGACTGAGGGCAATGTTTTAATTGAAGAAGCAATTTCTGAACATAATCGTCCGCTAATTTCTAAATTAACTGAAATGGGTGCAATCATTGAAGAAGAAGAAAACGGCATCCGTGTAATTGGACCAAAACATCTAAAACCAACAGATGTTAAGACAATGCCGCATCCTGGTTTCCCAACAGACATGCAAGCGCAAATGACAGCGATCCAAATGTTTGCTGAAGGAACAAGCATCGTGACAGAAACAGTCTTTGAAAATCGTTACCAACACTTAGAGGAAATGCGTCGAATGAACGCTGACTTAAAAATTGACGGCAACATTGCCGTTATTAATGGTGGCAACGAGTTACAAGGAGCAGCAGTGGAAGCCACTGATTTACGGGCAGCTGCCGCATTGATTTTAGTAGGGTTACGTGCAAATGGCATTACACGTGTCTCTAATTTGAAATATTTAGATCGTGGCTATTATGAGTTCCATAAAAAACTTCAAAAATTAGGCGCGAACGTTGAACGTGTCAATGATGAAAAAATTGAAGAAAAACAAGCAACGACAGTAATCTAAAGGAGTCAAACGTATGAGTTCATTTCGTTATATTTTAGTAACATTATTGAAAATTCTAGTGGTCATTTCGTTAGTCATTATCTTATTTGTTGTGGGAACAATGATTGGTTATGGTTTGATTGGAAATGGGAATCCAATGGATGTCTTTGATGAAAAAATTTGGACTCATATTATGAACTTCTTTAAATAAAAACTTATTTTAAGGCGGTGAACAAAAGTCAATTGACGATTGTTCACCGCCTTTTCTTTTTCCTGAATATCTATTTTATTCTATGCTATAATAATAGAAGTAAGATAATGAAGGAGTGGGATGGAAGATGCAAGCAACCGTAACAGAAATAGGCAAACATGCAATCGATGATTCAGAAAAAATGATTATTCTTTTTGGAGAAACTGCTACCGATACCTTGAAGCAACATGCAGTTATTCAATCATTCCCAGAAAAAGACCAAGTTACCTTGGCAGAAGGAGATCATCTGAAAATTGGCGATACAAATTATACAATCACAAAAGTGGGTTCTTTTGCCAATAGTAACTTGCAAAGTATCGCTCACAGCACTTTAATCTTTGCTGATGCACCAACCGATGAGGATGATGTTATCCGAAATGGTGTTTATTTAACGCCCCATCAGTTACCAAAGATAACCATTGGAACAACAATTGATTATTTAGTAAATGGAGCGTGAATCAATGGATAAAAAACAAACGACTGATAAACGCCTGTCTTGGTTTTGGCGTTGGTTTTTAAATAATCAAGTAGTAACAGCCTTACTGATTGTCTTATTGGTGCTGTTAATTATTCTAACTTTTACGAAAGTTTCTTATTTATTTAAGCCCGTCTGGCAGTTTTTCGGCGTTGTCGGCTTACCAGTAATTATGGCGGGGATTTTATATTATTTATTAAATCCGATTGTCGATTATTTAGAGAAAAAACAAATCTCGCGTGTCTGGAGTATTATCGGCCTATTTATTTTAATTGTGGCACTACTCATTTGGGGTGGTATTGTAATCGTTCCTAAAATTCGTGAGCAATCTGTCAGCTTTGTGAATCATTTTCCTCAATATATTGATACAATTGATCAAAAATCGCAGGAAATATTAAGTGATCCACTTTTTGCGCAATTTAGAGAACAACTTGAAGCGGCAGGCGATAAAGTTGTCAGTTCGTTAGGTACCATCATTAAAAACGTCTCAACGTTCACAGTACAAGGAATTGGTAATTTCTTTGGGGCGGTGGCTACGATCTTTGTCGCCATCATTACGATGCCGTTTATTCTATTTTATTTACTGAAAGATGGCAAAAACTTAGCGCCATATTTAATGAAGTTTTTACCAGTGAAGATGCGTAAACCAACCTTAAAAGTTCTTGCAGAAGTCAATGATCAAGTCTCTTCTTATATTAGAGGACAGTTAACTGTCGCTTTCGCAGTGGCAATTATGTTTATGATTGGTTTTTCTGTCATTGGCTTAGATTATGCAGTCACTTTAGGTATTGCAGCAGGCTTTTTAAATTTAATCCCTTATTTAGGGTCATTTTTAGCCATGATTCCAGCAGTCTTTTTAGGAATTGTCAGTGGGCCAGCTTTGTTAATTAAAGTCTTGATTGTTTTTGCCATTGAGCAAACGGTCGAAGGTCGGTTTATTTCACCACTTGTCCTAGGCAGTCAGTTATCCATTCATCCAGTCACCATTTTGGTTGTTTTATTAACGTCTGGTAAACTATTTGGGATTGTCGGGGTGATTTTAGGAATTCCTGTTTATGCCGCAGCTAAGGTGATAATTACACACATTTTTGAGTGGTACCAAATTGTTTCCGGTTTGTATGATGAAGATAAGCCAGATCAACAAGAATCTACGTAACAAAAGAGACAAGCAGTGAACGAACTGCTTGTCTCTTTTTGATGTAAATCACTCGGAAAATTTAGAATGTTTTACCGTATTCAGTTGCTTTGGTCATGGCAGTATTTAAAAGTTCTTCCGCGCGATCAGGGAAATGATCGATTCCTTCGATGAATAATCCGTCAACTTGCTCAACACCAATAAAGTTTAGAATCGCTTTAATGTATTGAGAAGCAAAATCTTTTCCTTCGTAGAAGCCGCCATTTGATTGGATGTGTAAGGCTTTTTTACCACTTGTTAGAGGTTTTGGTCCTTCTGCAGTATATTGGAATGTTTTTCCAGCAACGTTGATTGTATCTACCCAAGCTTTTAAGCGTGTCGGTACGTTTAAGTTCCACATTGGATTAGCAATTACTACTTTGTCGGCAGATAAAAATTGATCAGTTAATTCATTAAAACGAGCCACTTTTTGTTGTTGGTTTTCGCTTAATGTTTCAAATGCTGCGCCAGCGCGAAGTGCACCCCAAGCAGATAATAATTCTTCATCGATTTCCGGCATGTTTGTTTCTGGTGCATAAACATCTAAAATTTCGATTTCGTCTGATGGATTTGTTTCACGGTATGAAGCTAAAAATGTTTCTAACGCACGAACTGAGCGTGATTCTTCTTTTGTTAATGGATGTGCTTTAACAACTAATAATTTTGACATTGTGTAATCTCCTTAAAATAAATAGTTTAAAAATTCAACATCTCTATTTTACTAATAAAAAGTAAGAGAAAGCAAGTCTTTTTTTTACTTTTAGTAAACTTTTTTTTAAAATGGATCAAAAGAGTAAAAAATAAATAAAAATATTTTTTTGGAAAGGCTTGCATATTAAAAAAAAGCATGCTATTATTACTTTGTAAATAAGGATTGTTACTGCTTTGCAGGCAAAACCAGAGTCTTCCATTAACACAATCAGTGGAGGGATTCTGGGCTTTTTTTATAAAAAAGTGAGGTTGCATTCATCATGAGGATTGAAAAAGTTTTAAATAATAATGTCGTGCTTTCAAGAAATGAGCAAGGCGAAGAAATTGTTTATATGGGACGCGGCTTAGCCTTTCAAAAGAAGATTGGAGACACGATCAATCCAGATTATGTTGAAAAGGAATTCGTGTTAAAGGACTCCGCTATGGCAGGGCAATTCCAGCAGCTGTTTGAAGACGTCCCCACCAAAGAAGTAGAAGTCGTCAAACAAATCGTTGATTTAGCAGAAACAACGCTAGCGATTGAGCTTTCATCAAATATTTATTTAACTTTAACGGATCATATTCACTATGCGTTACTTCGAGCCAAAGAAGGAATTGATATTCCGAATCCTCTTGTATTCGAAACACGCAAATTTTATCCTAAAGAATTTGAAATCGCAAAGCAAGCATTAGCGATTATTGCTGAAAAGCTAGAGGTTCAATTTTCAGAAAATGAAGCGGGCTTCATTGCTTTTCATATTGTGAATGCTGAACAAGGAAATGGCAATATGGAAGTTACCATGGAAGCAACCAAGATGGTTCGTGATATTTTAACGATTATTAGTCGCTACTTTGGACAGGTGTTTGATGAAGATTCATTGAACTATCAACGAATTGTTACACATCTTCAATATTTTGCGCAACGTTATTTAAAACAAGAAGCGCATGATGAGGAGGACGAATTTCTTTTTGCATTGGTCCAAGGAAAGTATCCTAAGGCGTTTCAAGCGGTCCAACGTATTAATGAGTATTTATTAAAAAGCTATGATCGACCAATTGATCAAGCGGAAATGATTTATTTAACCATTCATATCCAAAGAGTGGTCAATGATAAAAAAGCATAACAACCAATAATCGCGGATTGTTACTGATAATGTAGGCAAAACCTAGATTGAAAAAACCGATAATGATTTTCGCAGACTGCGCAGCTGTGAAGAGAAGGATCCGGCTCTTTTTCAATGTAGGTTTTTTTGATATTAAAAATTAATGGAAATGAGGATCTAGAGATGAGTAAAAATCAAGAAATTGCAGCACGTGTGTTAAAAGCTGTCGGGGGCGAAGGCAACGTTAATAGTGTTGTTCACTGTGCTACGCGCTTACGTTTTAAATTAAAAGATGAAAATAAAGCAGATACAGCTACATTGAATGCTGACCCAGATGTTATTCAGGTAGTTCAAAGTGCAGGACAATATCAAGTGGTTATTGGCAGTCACGTTAGTGATGTGTATAAGGATTTGATGGCCAACAGTGGACTAGGTAATGATTCTGATAATAGAGAAAAAGAAAGTGGCGGAAATATCTTTAACCGTTTAATTGATATTATTTCTTCTATTTTTACACCGTTTTTAGGTGCAATGGCCGGCGCTGGGGTTCTAAAAGGCTTCTTAACATTGGCTGTAACTATGGGCTGGTTAGCTGACACTTCAGGCGTATATCTTGTTCTCTTTTCGATTGCAGATGGTTTATTTACTTTCTTACCAATTATGTTAGCGTTTACGGCTGCTAAAAAATTCAATACTAATCCCTTTTTAGCGGTTGCTTTGGCGATGGCCTTAGTTCATCCCAGCATTACTGCTTTAGCAGGCAAAACAATTAGCTTTGCTGGTCTTCCAGTGATTATTGGGCCAAGTGGCTATACTTCTTCGGTTTTACCAATTATTTTGGCTGTTTTTGCACAAAGTTATGTGGAACGTTTCTTCAAAAAAGTAATTCCGAGTTTTCTACAAATTATCTGCGTTCCGTTAGCTGTTTTCCTTATTATGGCACCTGTTACCTTCTTAGCTATTGGTCCTATCGGGACGGTCATCGGCGATTGGTTGGGACAAGGATACAACGCAATTTACGCTTTTAGTCCAATTATCGCAGGGTTATTAATGGGTTCGTTGTGGCAAGTCTTGGTAATGTTTGGTATGCATTGGGGCTTTGTACCAATTATGATGTTAAACTTAACACAAGGTGGCGATACGATGGTACCGATGTTATTACCAGCCGTTATTGCACAAGGCGGGGCTGCTTTAGCTGTCTTTTTCCTAACAAAAAATGTGAAACTAAAAGGTTTGGCTTTGTCTTCAAGCATTACAACTATTTTTGGAATTACTGAACCAACTGTATATGGTGTGACTTTACCATTGAAAAAACCATTTATTGCAGCTTGTATTGGTGGCGGTATCGGTGGTGCATTTGTGGCTATGAATCACGTGAAAAACTTTACGTTTGGCTTGGTTAGTATGTTGAGCTTACCTGGGTTTATTCCTGCAGAGACAAAAGATACTGCACCGATGATTACTGGTGCAATTGGTGCCGGAATTGCTTTTATCATTGCGTTTGTCTTAACGTTTGTCTTACGTTTTGAAGATCAACCTAATCCAGAAACAGCAACTGAAAAAACAGCAACTGATAAGGTGGTGGCACCTGTAAAAACGAATCAAGAAGACAAAATTATTTTAGCAAGTCCACTTCAAGGTGAAATTTTACCGCTAGAAAAAGTACAAGACCCTGTTTTTGCTTCAGGTGCTTTAGGAAAAGGTGTTGCAATTGAGCCGACTGAAGGCAAACTGTATGCACCCGCAGATGGTGAAATCACCACATTATTTCCGACAGGACATGCTGTTGGCTTGACGACAACAGAGGGCGTTGAATTATTAATGCATATTGGCATGGATACGGTCGAATTAGATGGTAAAGGCTTTGAATTATCAGTGAAACAAGGTGATTCTGTTAAAAAAGGAGATTTGCTAGTTACTTTTGATATTGCTGCCATTAAAGAAGCTGGTTATCCGGTAGTTACACCGATTGTGGTAACGAATACGAATGATTATTTAGATGTTTTGGATATGAACCAAATAGACGTGTTACATGGTGAAGACTTTTTAGCCATTATTAAATAAAAGACAATTGGAGGAGGAACAAGTATGACAACAACGACAAAATTTCCAAAAGGATTTTTATGGGGCGGTGCGACCGCAGCCAATCAATTAGAAGGGGCTTACTTAGCCGATGGTAAAGGGTTATCTGTGGCAGATGCGATGCCGGGAGGAAAACAACGTTTCGCTATTTTAGGAGATGAAGCGTTTGATTGGACGATTGACGAAACGAAATATCGCTACCCTAATCATACAGGAATTGATCACTATGATCGCTTTAAAGAGGACATTGCGTTGTTTGCTAAAATGGGCTTCAAATGTTATCGCTTTTCAATTGCGTGGTCGCGTATTTTTCCACAAGGAGATGAAACACAACCGAATGAAGCCGGCTTGAAATTTTATGATGCGGTTATCGATGAATGTTTAAGCTATAACATTGAACCAGTAATTACGATTTCTCATTATGAAATGCCACTGCATTTAGCGAAAGAATACGGCGGGTGGAAAAATCGTCAATTAGTTGACTTTTATGAACGTTTTGCGGAAACTGTTTTAACACGTTACCACCAAAAAGTTAACTATTGGATGACATTCAATGAAATTAATTCAGCTTTTCATTTCCCAGCGCTTAGTCAAGGATTGGTAAAAAGCAATGGAGCCAATGATTATCAAAACATTTTCCAAGCATGGCATAATCAATTTGTTGCAAGTAGTAAAGCTGTAAAAATTGGCCATGAATTAAATCCAGAATTACAAATTGGATGTATGATTATTTATGCCACAACGTATGGCATTGATTCGAATCCAGTCAATCAAGTTGCTACAATGATTGAAAACCAAGAGTTTAATTATTATTGTACAGATGTTCAAGTTCGTGGTGAATATCCAGCATACGCAGAACGCATGTATCAAAAATATGCTGTGAAAGACTTAGTTATTGAAGAAGGCGATTTAGAATTATTAAAAGAATACCCAGTGGATTACATTGGCTTTAGTTATTATATGTCGACTGCTGTCGATGTTACTGGTACTACCAACGATACAGCAAATGGGAATCTTTTAGGCGGCGTTAAAAATCCCTTCTTAGAAGCAAGTGAATGGGGCTGGCAAATTGATCCCGAAGGCTTACGAATTGCCCTAAATGAATTATATAATCGTTATCAAAAACCTTTATTTATTGTGGAAAACGGCTTAGGTGCAATTGATAAAGTAGACGAAAATTTCTATGTGGCAGACGACTATCGGATTGATTATTTACGTCGTCATATTGAAGCAATGGCAGAAGCAGTTGCAGACGGCGTCGATTTAATGGGCTATACGCCGTGGGGCTGTATTGATTTAGTCAGTGCTTCCACAGGTGAAATGAGTAAACGGTATGGGTTTATTTACGTTGATTTAGACGATGAAGGAAATGGTACTAAAAACCGTTATGAAAAAAAATCGTTTAATTGGTACAAACAAGTTATTGAAACTAATGGACAAAACTTAGACTAGTTATTGTAATTAAACAAAACAAGATAAGCGTAGTAGGTTGTTGCTTCTGTTCCCGCCGTTTATTAATTTTTAAGCTTGGACCAAAAATCTAAAGTGATTTTTGGCCCAAGCTCTTTTTTGTCAATTTTTCAAAATAGTGCACAATACGTTATAATAGAAACAACTGAGAGGAGCGTTTCTAATGATTAAGCAATTACAACATCCATTTTTTGTTATTATGGGTCCGAGTGGTTCTGGCAAGACCGCAATTACAAGTAAGGTTTTTCCGAAAAACTATAAAGTTATCTCGCATACTACGAGGAAAAAACGATTGGATGAAGTGGATGGTGTGGATTACTATTTTGAAACAAAAGCAAGTTTTCAAACCTTGATTGAAACCAATCAGTTAGTGGAGTATGATTTTTACCATGGAAACTATTACGGTGTCGGTGTAGATGCCATCGTTGAAACAACGAAAGAGCATCCAGCCTATAATGCGTTAACTTTTCCAGGCTTTCAAGCGGTCTTTGAGCGTTTCGGCGAGTCCGTCATTCCAGTTTTTTTTGACGTTTCAAAAGAAAATATTTATCAACGTTTAAAGCAACGAGAATCTGATCCTAAAATTATTGAAGAACGTTTAAACCTTTATGATCAAGAAATTCTTATCAAAAACCAATTAGAACAATATCCTAATTATCAACGAATAGATGCCAATGGACCTATAAAAGAGGTCGCTGGCTTGTTACAAGAATGCATCAAACACTATTATTAATCAAGCAACTGGTGAGACAGAATCTAACATTAATTTTGTCTTGCTGGGTGCTTGATTTTTTTTGTAAAAAACTTGCATTCTGAATAGAGAGTGCTATAATGACATGGTGTCATATGACAATGTGTCATAAAAGGGAGGAACACAAATATGCCTACGAATACGTTTTTTCATTTGCCAGAAGAAAAGCAACAACGCTTATTAGATGCTGCGCAAATTGAATTTTCACGACATTCTTTACAAGAAGCGTCAATTGCAAATATTGTTAAATTAGCGGAAATTCCTCGCGGTAGCTTTTATCAATATTTTGAGAACAAAGAAGATTTGTATTTTTATTACTTTGCGACATTAAGAAAAAATAGTGAACGAGATTTAGAGAAACAAATTATTGCGGAAAATGGTGATTTAATCGAAGCCATGGATGTCTATTTCTCCAAGATGATTGTCGAAGTGCTAACTGGAGAGAATGCTTCTTTCTATCGGAATTTATTTGTCAACATGGACTATCGTGCTTCACGTCGGGTGACAGATAATTTAGCGACTGGGGAAGAGGAAAAAAATAGGAAACAGCACTGTCATAAGCATAGAGGAAGAAAAGGCCATGCTGCCTATGCAGAACATCTTTATCAAATAATCGATCGTTCGAAATTAACCATTGAAACGCCAAAAGAATTCACATGGTTCATGCAGACGGCGATGCATGCCGTTTTCTCAACAATTGTTGACGGGTATCGTCAACAAAGAGAAAATACCGCCTATGATTCAACTGAAGCAGTCAAACAATTAAAAATGAAATTAAATTGGTTGAAAAATGGCGCTTATAAGTAGCAAAAAGGAGGAGAAGTTAGTTGATTAAACTAGTCAAACGGATGTCGTTATGGTCGGTCTTTGCAGCGGTTGTATTTATGATCGTACAAATTATCGCAGATTTATATCTGCCCACATTAACATCTAATATCATTAATGACGGTGTCGCTAAAGGAGATATTAACTATATTTGGAGTACAGGAGTTGTCATGTTAGGCTTTTCTTTGATTAGCATTGTCGCTTCTATTGGAAATACCTTTTTTGCCACCAAAGAATCACAAAGTTTAGGTAAAAAATTACGGACTGATATTTATCGAAAAGTTGAAAATTTTTCTAATAATGAATTTGACAAATTTGGGACAGCTTCGCTAATTACACGAACAACCAATGATGTCAATCAGATTCAAATGGTTATGCAAATGTTTTTACGTTTAATGATTAACGCACCTTTAACGTTAATTGGTGCAAGTTTTATGGCATATAACAAGGACCCACAATTAACGAAAATTTTTCTATATGTTTTACCAATTATGGCTGTTTTAGTGGGCGGTATCATGTTTTTAGCGGTTCCGTTATTTAAAAGCATGCAAAAGAAAACCGACCGTTTAAATTTAGTTTTTCGTGAAGGACTGACAGGAGTTCGTGTGATTCGGGCCTTTGGCAAAGCAAACTATGAAGAACAACGTTTTGATGAAGCCAATAAGGATTATACACAAACGGCGATTAAAGTGAATACGATTGTCGCTTTGATGATTCCTTTAATGACACTCATTATGAGTGGTACCAATATTGCAATCACTTGGTTTGGCGGTCATTATATTGCGGAAATGCAACTAGAAGTAGGGAACTTAATCGCCTTTATGACTTATGCCATGCAAATTCTGATGAGTTTCATGATGCTATCCATGATTTTTGTCATGGTACCGCGGGCGCAAGCTTCTGCTGATCGGATTAATGAGGTGCTAAATACTGATTCAGAAATCAAAGATGTACCCAATCCAGAACTGCTTTCTCTAAAAGGCGACGAAGCAACATTGGCGTTTGAACATGTTAATTATCGTTACCAGCATGCTGAAAACTTAGCACTGGAAGATATAGATTTTTCAGCAAAATCTGGGGAGACGGTCGCAATTATTGGTGGGACAGGTTCTGGGAAAACAACGCTGGTTAATCTTTTACCACGTTTTTATGATGTTGAATCTGGCAAGATTTTGCTAAATGGTAAAAACATTAAAGATACGTCACAGCATAATTTACGAGAAATGATTGGTTTTGTACCGCAAAAGGCTGTTTTATTTACAGGAACGATTCGTGAAAATATGCAATACGGCGCCCCAAATGCGACCGATGAAGAAATTTGGCAAGCTTTAGAAATTGCGCAGGCGAAGGCGTTTGTTTCAGAATTGGCAGAAGGTTTGGATAGTCATGTCGAACAAGGCGGCGGTAATTTTTCTGGCGGACAACGCCAGCGGTTGGCTATTGCTCGTGCTTTAGTAAAACCAGCAGATGTCTATGTTTTTGATGATTCCTTTTCTGCATTGGACTTCAAAACAGATGCTAATTTAAGAAAAGCCTTGAAAGAGCAGATGACGGATGCAATTGTCGTTTTAGTGGCCCAACGTGTAAGTACGGTTATGGAAGCATCGACAATTTTAGTATTAGACGAAGGAAAATTAGTTGGTAAAGGAACGCATGAAGAGTTATTAGCGAATAACCAAACGTATCAAGAAATTGTACATTCTCAATTGAGAGAGGAGGACCTTGCATGAGTAGTCGACCAAAAGGCGGACCAATGGGCGGGGGACCAGGACGTAACATTGGCGCAAAAGGGCCAAAACCAAAAAATTTCTGGAAAACAGTGAAACGTTTATTTCGGTACATGTCTAAACGAATGCTGTCAATTATTGCTGTCTTAGTATTAGCAATCGCAGCCGTCGTTTTCCAAATTCAAACACCAAAAGTATTAGGACAGGCAACAACTGAAATTTTTAAAGGCGTCATGAAAGGCGCTGCTGAAATGAAACAAGGCTTAAAAATAACATCTTTTCCAATTGATTTTGACAAAATCGGTCAAATTTTATTAATTGTTATTGCCATGTACCTTATTTCTGCTGTCTTTAATTTCTTGCAGCAAGTAATTATGACACGTGTTTCACAGCGAACAGTTTATGAATTACGTCAAGAATTAGAAGCGAAAATGAACAAAGTTCCAATTTCCTATTATGATACTCATAGTAATGGGGACATCATGTCGCGGGCAATTAACGACATGGATAATATTGCGAGTACTTTACAACAAAACTTAACCCAATTAATTACCAGTATCGTGACATTTGTGGGTGTACTTTGGATGATGCTGACCATTAGCTGGCAGTTAACACTAATTGCCTTAGCAACAGTGCCATTAAGTTTAATTGTTGTGATGGTTGTGGCGCCTCGCTCGCAAAAACATTTTGCGGCTCAACAAAAAAGCTTAGGATTATTGAATAACCAAGTCGAAGAAACCTACGGTGGTCACGTAGTAGTAAAAAGTTTCAACCACGAAGAAAGTGATCAAGAAGTATTTGAAAAAGAAAATGAAAAATTATACCATGCTGGTCGAAAAGCACAATTTATTTCAGCGATCATTATGCCTTTAATGAACTTTATCAAAAATCTAGGCTACGTGTTTGTTGCAGTCCTTGGTGGCGTAAAAGTAGCGAATGGTATGATGGATTTAGGGGATGTCCAAGCATTTCTTCAATATACCAATCAATTTTCACAACCGATTACTCAAATCGCTAATTTAATGAATACAATCCAAGCTACGGTGGCTTCGGCAGAACGTGTCTTTGAAGTATTAGATGAAGAAGAAATGGTGGATGAACCTTCTGGCGTACCAGTGGAAACAGATAGTCCTTATCGTGTTTCCTTTGAACATGTTGCTTTTGGCTATTCACCAGAGAAATTATTAATGAAAGATTTCAATTTAAATGTTAAACCTGGGGAAATGGTCGCAATCGTGGGCCCAACAGGTGCTGGGAAAACAACCCTAATTAACTTATTGGAACGCTTCTATGATATTAGTAGCGGCAGCATCAAATATGATGGCGTAGATACGCGCGATTTATCTCGCGAAGAGTTGCGAGCACACTTTTCAATGGTTCTTCAAGATACTTGGTTGTTCACTGGAAGTATCTATGACAATATTCATTATGGTAATGAGCAAGCGAGCGAAGAAGAAGTGATCCGTGCGGCGAAAGCAGCCCATGTGGATGATTTTGTCAGAAAATTACCAGAAGGCTATCAAACGATTCTAAATGAAGAAGCCAGCAATATTTCTCAAGGTCAACGACAATTAATTACAATTGCACGAGCATTCTTAGCAAATCCAGACGTTTTAATTTTGGATGAAGCCACCTCAAGTGTGGACACTCGAACAGAAATACTGATTCAAGCAGCAATGAATCGTTTATTGGAAAATCGGACCAGCTTTGTAGTTGCTCATCGCTTGTCGACTATCCGTGATGCCGATACGATTATCGTTATGGCAGAAGGTTCAATTGTGGAAACAGGAACCCACGATGAATTAATGGCGAAAAACGGTTTTTATGCTGACTTATATAACAGTCAGTTTTCAGAAGAAGTAGCCTAAAAGGCGAAGCAAAAAAATATTAATTCATGATGAGGCGTCAGGAACCATAGTCGTAAAGACTGGTTCCTGAAGCCTTATTTTTTTAACAAAAAGTTAGCGAAATTGAAAAATTTCTATTTTCTTTT
This sequence comes from Enterococcus sp. DIV2384, assembly GCF_050534975.1. Classification (NCBI taxonomy): domain Bacteria; kingdom Bacillati; phylum Bacillota; class Bacilli; order Lactobacillales; family Enterococcaceae; genus Enterococcus; species Enterococcus sp. DIV2384. The sequence goes on along the minus strand of NZ_CP172905.1, from coordinate 2,100,219 downwards.
GAGAAAAACAGGATATTACTTGATGAAATAGCAAGAGATGTATAAAATGGGAGAGAAGAAAATGGAGGTAACAGAAAAAATGACTGAATTTCAATTAGAAAAAGCTGCGACATTAAAAACAATTGCCATTTGTGCGAAAAAAGTTGGCGAAATGGTCGACTTTTATAAAAAAGTAATGGGTTTTGTTTTAAAGTCAGAAGAAAATAACCTGTCTATCTGGGGTACACGTGAAGCAGGAACGCAATTATTAATTTTAGAAGAAACTAGAAAAGCCGAAGATTTTCATAATGAAGAAAAGCAAATGGCTTATTTTTCAATTAAAGTTCCTACGGAAAAAGAATTTTTACAAATTGCTCAACGAGTGCTTGAACAAGACTACCCAATTGATGAAAGTTTCCAAATTGGCACACGTCAAAGCATGTTCATTACTGATCTTGAAGGCAATCAATTTGAGATTTTTCACGATGAAGCAACAGCAAATTCGACTTCTGAAAAGCAACCAATTGTGCTTAAAGATCTTATCAGTGAGGACTTAGAGCCACATCAAGGGTTAGCCGCTGGGTCATATTTAGCGCATGTGCAATTAAAAACAAACAATCAAAAAGAAATAAAAGCATACTATGAGGAAGTTCTGGGTTTAAAACGCAATGAAAAAGATCAATTTGTTTTAGAAGATGGCAAAGCAACTATTGGATTCCAAAAACCTGAAACAAGTGAAGTGGATCAATTACCTGATCCACACTTAGGTTTAGATTTCTTTACCATTAAGCTCTCTGATCAAGACCATATTTTATCAATGGAGCAACAATTAACGGCAAAAAATCAAGAGTTCTTTATTGACCAGAAAAAAGCGATTGTCACTGTGTTTGATCCAATTGGCTTGGAATGGTGGTTTGTCTTAAAATAAACGCTCAGACAGACAAAATAAGCTTGTTTTAGCAAGTCTGGAATAAAGTCTGAATAAAAGTTTAACGCTACTTTTGTTCGGGACTTATTCTAGACTTTTCCTTTAATATTAAAAATAGAAGGTGAAAAAATGTACGAAAAAACAAAGTGGAAAATTCAAAAAATGATGAAAAAAGGTGTTTTTTCGGGGGCTAGTTTTTGTTTCATTGAAGGTGAAAAAGAGGAGAGCAATTGTTGGGGACTCGCACAAATAAAACCCACCAAAGAACAATTAACCTCGGCCATGCTGTTTGATGTGGCTTCTTTAACCAAAGTAGTCGGCACCACCACCGTTATTTTACAATTAGTGGAAGAAGGAAAAATTATTCTAGATCAATCATTACAAACCTATTATCCCTCTTTTCAAGATCCTAATATTACAATCCGGCATTTGTTGACACATACGGCAGATTTACAAGGCTATATTCCTAATCGTGATCAGCTGAATGCCCAAGAATTAAAAGACGCCTACAATCATTCATTTCACGCAGGCAAAGCGATAGGTAAAAAAGTTGTTTATACAGATGCAGGGACTATTTTATTAGGCTTTATGTTAGAAGAAATGTTCCAGCAATCAATGATAGAAATTTTATCTGAGCGAGTATTGCTTCCTTTAGGGATGAACGAAAGTACGTTTCTACCAAAGAATCCTTTTAACTGTGTGCCAACAGAATTACATGAACAAAGAGGGTTGATTCGAGGCGCAACCCATGATCCTAAGGCATTTGTTTTACGGGAACATGCAGGGAATGCTGGCTTGTTTAGCAATGTCTATGATTTAACAAAATTTGTTCGAATGTATTTAAATCGAGGCAGTTATCACAATCACCAATTCTTGAAAAAAGAGACAATTGATTTGTTACTAGTTAACCAAGTGCCAGCTGCAGATAAACCACGTTCTCTAGGCTGGGATTTTAAATATGATGTAGCTACGCAACGGCCATTATTATTCCATACAGGCTATACAGGCACTTTTTTGCTAATTGATGTGCGACAACAATCAGCGTTTATCTTTTTATCTAATCGAGTCCATCCAGAGGACCACCGGAATACTTATATCGAAGAAAGAGATCAGTTGTTGGCAACCTATTTAAAAGAGAAATCATCAGTTTCAGATGAAATGACTAGTTTTTAGTGATATAATGAGAGCGAATTCAATTTGGGAGGTCACAGTCAATGCAAGAACCATTATTTTTACAACCTGTTTTTCAAGAAAAAATTTGGGGCGGCAATCGTCTACACACGCTATTTGGTTTCGATTTACCGAGCGATAAAATTGGTGAAGATTGGGCAATCAGTGCACATCCACATGGCGTTAGTACTGTTTTAAATGGCGAATTTAAAGGAAAAAAATTAGATGAATTGTGGGCAGACCATCAAGAGTTATTCGGCCATGCAGGTGGCGCTGTCTTTCCATTATTAACGAAAATTTTAGATGCTGAAGATGATTTATCCGTGCAAGTTCATCCTGATGATGCATATGGTCAAAAACATGAAGGCGAGCTAGGCAAAACTGAATGTTGGTACATTATTGATGCAGAACCTGGCGCTGAAATCATTTATGGACATCACGCGAAAACAAAAGAAGAACTAGCTGAAATGATTGAAGAAGGTCGTTGGGACGATCTTTTAAGAAAAGTACCAGTGAAAAAAGGCGATTTTTATTATGTACCAAGCGGCACTATTCATGCCATCGGCTCGGGTATTTTAATTTTAGAAACGCAACAAAGCAGTGATACTACGTATCGGGTTTATGATTATGATCGAACAGATGATCAAGGAAAGACCCGGGAATTGCATATTCAACAATCCATTGATGTGACAACCGTTCCGGCAAAGGATCCTGACCTCTCTATTCAACAAGAAAATCAAGGACAATCAAGCATTGTTACTTATGTAAAAACAGATTTCTTTAATGTCTATGAGTGGCGTGTCAGTGGGATTCTAAAAGTCAAAAAACAAGCACCTTATACATTAGCAACAGTTATTGAAGGTGTGGGTCGATTGATTACAGAAGATGCTGCAAAAGCAGATGTAGCTACTTTTGATTTGAAAAAAGGCGATAGCTTTATCTTTCCAACAGATATTCCGAGCTGGCGTTTTGAAGGTGATTTAACGATTATAGCTTCAGAACCTGGCAGTCGCTAAAAAAATGAGGAGATCATCAACAGATGATTTCCTCATTTTTTGGCATTAAAACAGTTTATTTTGTTATAAAGGAACGTTTAGGTAAGGCAGCGATAACAGCTGTGACGATGATGACTGATAGCAGACGATCCCCGTAATCTGTTATCAATTGAACCAACAGGACGCTTGCTAACTGATTGAAGCCTAAACCATATAAAAATTGGACAATTATGCTGGAGCCAGCAGAAGTAATTCCACCAAATAAACAAACTGTGATTAAGGAAGAAATCACTGTTCCTGGTATCGTTAACCACAACGTTTTAAATGGTAATTTGGTTACTTTTAACTGCTGATGAAGGAGCAAGCCTGCTAAAATTCCTGTGCAGAGTTGGACAGGTGAATAATACAGAGAAAAGATATCCGTTGTCAATCCAGTTAGTAGACTTGTTAAAATACCTGTCAGTGCGCCAAAGAGTGGGCCTAATAACGCACCTGTAAAAATAGTTCCCGCGCTATCAAGATAAATTGGTAAACGAAGGAGTAACGCAATGGTACTGCCAAGGTAATTTAAAGCAACACTAAAAGCGATAATTGTAATGATTCGTGGTGTTATTTTTTTCATGGTTATCCCATCCTTAAATTTTTGAAATCTCTTTCGATCTCATCTATTTGTACATTTAAAAGAATGGATAGAAACTTCACGAAAAACTGTTGACTATCAACCGTAGTCAAGACATGACAATTAGCTGGTTGCTGCTGGAAATGATACTGATCGATCATTGATTGCCCCATAGCAATGCCGTCAGGAACAATTTGTCCGTAACTGGAAAAGCCTTGGCAGAGCGTAGGATCAATAAAATAAGCAACCGCTAAGGGATCGTTGATAACACACCCTAAAATACGTTCATATTTCCAATGAAAATCAAAATAAAATTGAGTAATCTCAGCGAGGTAATTCCCCATTTTGGGGTTGAGTCGTTGACAATAATTGAGAATTGTTGGTGTAAAAACAATTTCTCGTGTGACATCTAAGCCGACCATCTCGATTTTTGCACCTAATTCCTCAAAAACCCAAGCTGCTGCATCAGGATCACACCAATAATTAAATTCTGCAACAGGAGAGCAATTGCCGTGGCTTTTAAAGGTGCCACCCATTGAGACAAAACGTTGAAGATTTCGCCCCAGAAGAGGTTCTTTTTTTAAAGCCAAAGCAATATTTGTTAAAGGACCAAGGGCAATGATTGAGCAATCGGTAGCTTGTTGAAAGGTTTGTGCTAAATAGTCAGCAGCGGAAAGCGCTTGTGCTTGGATTTTGCTAGTTCTGGGGAAATATGTTTCACCTAAACCATCCATGCCATGTGTATCTTGTGCACTAACAAATGGCCGTTTTAAAGGGCTAGCAGCCCCTTGGTAGACAGGAATATCTAAGCGATTAACTTTTTCCAAACATTTAAAAACATTTTCCACGCCAATCTCCACAGGGACGTTTCCGCAAACAACTGTAATCGCTTGGACATCTAGCTCTGGTGAAGCAAGTGCATACAAGAGAGCAAGCGTGTCATCAATTCCAGGATCACAATCAATAATTACTTTTTGCATTTTTTCCAATCCTCCTTTTTCGTTAACTGCAAATGATAACTCTTGTTAAAAAAGCTATGACTTGAGTTAGTATTGAGAGATACTTAGTTTTTTATTCTGGGAAGTTTCCGAACCAGTCCGAGAAATTCTCGATTTTAAATGCACCTCTTTATCTTACTATATTTTGTAAAGATGTAAATAGTTGTCGGAGAAATGAAAAAGAATCTAGTCCTATATGTAGGAACTAGATTCTTCTTTTATTTATAAAGCGTTTCAGGAATAGCGATCGGTTCACCATATTTTTTCTCTAAAGCGGTCCGAATTAACCGAATCCCTAGATTTTTGTTGCGTGCTAAGATTGGACCGTGGAAGTAGGAGCCAAACACATTTTTATAGACAACGCCTTCGCCATTATCTTGACCGTTATTGCCTTTGCCTTGTTTGACTGTTCCTAAAGGTCGTTCACCTTCGCCTAAAAAAGTCATGCCGTTATGATTCTCAAAACCATAATACGTTTCATCAAATTCTTCATTATAAATTTCAATATCACCAATGAAACGATTGTTGTCTTGGCTCAAAGTGTAATGATCTAATGCACCGATTCCTTTAATTTTTTCGCCTTGTGCGCCGACATAGTAATGTCCTAGAAGTTGATAACCACCACAGATAGCTAACAAGACGCCATCATTTTCAATATAAGAAGTCAAAGCTTCTTTTTTATTCTGAATGTCTTCTGAGATGATCAGTTGCTCAAAGTCTTGACCGCCACCAACAAAGACTAAATCATATTTTTCGGGATCAAACGGTTCGTAGATACTGATAATTTCTGATCGGAAGGTAACGCCCATTTTTTCGGTTAAATATTTAAGCATCAATAAATTTCCGTTATCTCCGTAAGTATTTAATAAGTTGCCATATAAATGACAAACGACTAATTCTTTAGACACCATTCATTCCCCCTTGAATATACCCTTGGGCTGTTAATGATTTTCTTAATTGCAAAACAGCAGTATAGGTTGCCAAAATATAGACATGATCTGTCGGCAACGTCTTAATTTCTGAAATTACTTGCTCCAAATCAGGAATTTCTAGTAATTTTTCTTCAGGAATACCCGCAACTTTTAAACGCAAGGCCATATCTTCATGGCGATCACCGCCAGCAATTACTTTTGGAATGTCCATACCAGCAAAGGCTTCATGATTACCATCCCAAATCCAACTGACATCAATTCCATCTGCATAATTAGCATTTAATAATGAAACCAGCGAGAAAGAGTAAGGGGCTAAGCCCATCATATCAATGACCTGATTTAAACCAACGGGATTTTTTACTAAAACTAACGTACATTCTTTATCGCCAACTTTAATGGTTTCTTGACGCCCAAAAACTTTTTCATCATAAGCTAAACCTGCTCGGATTTTATCTGGTGCCACCTGATAATATTCTGCTACCGCTGTGGCTGCTAGCGCATTATAAACATTGTACATCCCACCAACAGCAATGCCGTATTCTTCGCCATCAATCACAAAATCAGCAGATGTGTTATCCATCCGGACCATTTCCGTTAACTGCACATCCAATTCAGGGCGTTTGAAGCCACAATTTGGGCAATAGTAATCACCTAAATTAGCATACGTAATCATTTTATAATGAAGAATATGATTACATTTTGGACATAAAACCCCATCTGTATTGTAATGAGCCAATTGCTCTTTCGGTGGTAAATGATTAAATCCATAGTATTTGCGAGGATTTACAGTTTCTTTTGAATTAAAAATTGGCGAATCACCATTGCACAAAATAGTTGCTTCAGGAGCAGCAGCGGCGCCTTCCATAATTAAGCGATACGTCGTATAAATTTCACCATAGCGATCCATTTGGTCGCGGAAAATATTCGTAAAAACAAATAATTTTGGTTGAATATATTTAGTGACGCGGCTTAAACTTGCTTCATCAATTTCTAACACCGCAAATTTCTTTTGTCCTTTTTTCGCCTTGGCATTTAAAAAAGTAGAGACAATTCCTTGCTCCATGTTAGCACCCGTTGGATTTGTTAATACCTCATCAAATTCTTGGCGTAAAATGTTAACAGTTAAAGCAGTTGTCAATGTTTTGCCGTTCGTTCCAGTGACTACGACAATTTCATAGTCTTTTGCCAATGTATCTAAAATTTTAGGATCGATTTTTAGGGCTAATTTCCCTGGGTAGCTACTGCCGCCTTTAAAAAATGTTTGTAAAACCCATTGCGAAGTTTTTCCTGCAGCAATTGCTAAATGACTTCGAATCCCCATTTGTTGTCCCCCAATTTCTATATCTTTAATTTTTCGTTATTTTAAATTAAACTCAATCTATCATACCATAACTAAAATAAAAAATTAATTCCTTTTACTTTTTCTTACTATTATTTAAAAAGTCTTTTAGAAAAAGTAGAATAGTGAAGGAAAAAAGAGAATAGACGACTTGTCTTAACAACAAATCGTCCATCGATTTCCATTTTTATTTCGCATCAATATAACTGTATAGCGTATATTTAGAAATATTGAAGAAGTTAGAAACTTTGTCTCCAGATTTAGTGACTAAGAAGGCGCCTTTATTATTTAAAAATTGAATACACTTGATTTTATCGTCCTTCGTCATTAATGGGACCGGCTTACCAACTAATTTGACTGATTCATGAATTAAATCGTCTAACAACTCATTAACATCCTGAGGAATGTAATCAGGGTCTTTATCTTCTTCAGGTTCTGCAGTGGAAATCAAAGATTTTAAGTTCGACTCTGCAGCAATCAATGTAGTGATGTCGTAGTTAATAGCAAAAATACCATCGAGTTGACCATTCTCATCTTTAAAATACATTGTACTAGATTTTAAAATACGACCATCATGGGTGCGGGTCAGATAGTTAATATGATCATTCAACTCACTAGGGTCTTTTTTTAAGGCTTCTAAGACTACTTGAGAAGGTCCATCGCCCAGATGACGAGAAGAGACATGACCATTTTCAATGGAAACAATAGAGTTGTTAATATTGTCTTCATTGATTTGGTGGATAACGACTTCGCAGTTTTCCCCAAATTGACCAGCTAAACCTTTAGCAATTTGTGTTAAAAAAGTAAGTTTTTCGTCGGATAACATAAATAAGCTCCTTTCTAATGTGCCTGGCACAAACAGTTTTTATAAGATTGTGTCAAATTTAACATAATATTTTTAAATGGAATAGGCAGGGCTAAATCCTTTAATGTCGCGTACTACCTGTTCTGAAAAATAATGATAGCATGATAAAAATAATAATACAAGATAACGGCTGTCAAAATTCTAAAAAATATTTTTTAGGTAGCATTGTTTTTTTTAAGGTAAGGTGATATACTTTAATCAAGTTAATGAGTTCGTTAGTAAAAAATGCAAGCGCTTCAAATGCTTTTCGTAGGGGATATAGATTAGCCAAGCTAGTCAAGCTATATTCGTGAATGATTGAGCGATATATTTGTAAGCGTTTGCCGCTTGTGGGGAATAGGTTGAAAAATAGGAGGAGAATACATGTTATTAATTGGAAATGGGCGTTTAATCACTCGGGATGCGCAGAATCATTTTTTTGAAAATGGGTGTGTGGCGATTGATGGTCAAGTTGTGAAACAAGTCGGAACGACAGAAGATTTAAAACAAGCTTATCCAGAAGCGACATTTATTGATGCTAAAGGTGGAGTGATTATGCCAGGCTTTATTAACATGCACAATCATATTTATAGTACCTTTGCACGTGGGTTAAGTTTAACGAATTATCATCCTAAAAATTTCATGGATATTTTGGTAGATCAATGGTGGCGAATTGATCGTGCCTTGACATTAGAAGACACTTATCAAAGTGGTAAGGTTGCTTATTTAGATAGTATTCGCAACGGGGTTACAACTGTCTTTGATCATCATGCTAGTTACGGAGAAATTACAGGGAGTTTAACCCAATTATCTAATGCAGCGGACGAGTTAGGGATTCGGACCTGCCTTTGTTATGAAGTTTCTGATCGCGATGGTGAGCAGAAAATGCGGGAAGCAGTTCAAGAAAATGCCGCCTTTATTAAAGCCAGTTCCTTAAGAAAGGATGATATGCAAAAAGCGATGATGGGTATGCATGCAGCATTTACTTTATCAGATGCTTCTTTAGAATTATGTGCAGCCAATACGCCAGATGGGATTGGTTATCATATTCATATTGCAGAGGATTTAGCCGATGTTCATGATTCTTTGAAAAAATATGGGAAGCCGATTGTGAACCGATTATTTGATTTAGGAATTTTAGGAAAACAGACAATGGCAGGCCATTGCATCCATATTGGACCTCATGAGATGGAATTACTAAGAGATACAGACACAATGGTGGTCACGAATCCAGAGTCGAATATGGGGAATGCGGTCGGTTGCCCACCTGCGATGCGCATGTTTAATGAGTATGGTATTTTGATGGGTCTTGGCACAGATGGTTATACGAATGATGTGACGGAATCTTATAAGGTGGGAAATGTTATCCACAAGCATCATTTAGCTGATCCAAATGCTGCTTGGGCAGAAATTCCCGCAATGCTGTTTGATAATAATCCGCAAATGGCTAATCGCTATTTTAAAACAAAGCTAGGCGTTTTAGAACCTGATGCAGCAGCAGACGTCATTATTGTTGATTATCATGGCCCGACACCAATGACAAAAGAGAATTATAACATGCACATTTTATTCGGCATGAATGGTGGGATGGTCACTGACACGGTGATTAATGGAGAAATTCGGATGCGTAATCGTGAAGTTCAAGGAATTGATGAAGAGAAAGTTTGGCATGATGCGCAAACGCAAGCACAATCTTTCTGGAAACGAGTAAATCAATAGCTTTCATTATAAATAAAAGGAGTGACGTTAATGAGTGATATTATGCATCCCATCTCAATTGAGGCTTTATTAAATTGGATTTTTAGTGAGTATCAACAAGATGGCACAATTTTTGGCATTCGTAAATTTTATCATGCGGATCCTACAAAAACGATTTCGTTATTTGGAGAAAAAATGGAAACCCCTTGTGGTCCAGCAGCAGGTCCCCATACACAATTAGCACAAAATATTATTGCGGCCTATTTAACAGGTTCTCGTTTTTTTGAAGTTAAGACAGTCCAGATACTGGATGGAGAAGATTTACCAGTGAGTAAACCATGTATCGCAGCAGCGGATGAATGTTACAACGTTGAGTGGTCCACAGAACTGCGTGTTCCCCAAGCTTATGATGAATACGTCAAAGCATGGTTTGTTTTGAAGTTACTTAGTAAAGAGTTCGAGCTAGGTGACCCGAATGGTTTCATTTTTAATATGAGTGTTGGCTATGATTTGGCAGGGATTCAATCACCAAAAATTGATCGTTATATTAACGAAATGCAGAACGCAGAAGGAACGCCGATTTGGGCGGAATGCCAAGCAGCTGCCAAAAAATATCTATCTTCTTTTAAAAAAGTAGATGACTTATATATCGAAGCAATTAGTCCTAAAGTCTGTCATTCTATTACGCTGTCGACTTTACACGGCTGTCCATCAGATGAAATTGAACGAATTGCGGCCTATTTATTAAGTGGAAAAGGGCTCCATTCCTTTATTAAATGTAATCCAACCATGTTAGGTTATGAATATGCGCGTCAAACGATGGATGAGCTAGGGTTTGATTATATGGTTTTTGACGATCACCATTTTAAAGAAGATTTACAATTTGAAGAAGCAGTACCGATGTTACAACGTCTGCAATTATTAGCCAATAGTAAAAATCTAAGCTTCGGAGTTAAAATTACGAACACTTTCCCAGTAACGATTGCAGCAAATGAATTACCTGGTGATGAAATGTACATGTCAGGACGTTCGCTATTTCCTCTTAGTATTTCATTGGCACAAAAATTATCAGAAGCATTTGATGGGAAACTACAAATTTCTTATTCTGGCGGTGCAGATATTTTCAATAGTAAAGAAATATTTGATGCTGGGATTTGGCCAATCACTATGGCAACGACGCTGTTGAAACCTGGTGGCTATCAACGAATGAATCAAGTTGCTAATGTATTGGGCGCAGCAGAATATCCTCAGATGGTTCATGTCAACTTGGATAAATTAGCCCAAGTTGTTGAGAAAGCTAAAACACAAGCGCGTTACCAAAAATCAATTAAATTACCAGAAAGTACCAAACTAAGAAAAACAGTTCCGTTAACAGATTGTTATATTGCTCCTTGTCGAAGTGACGGTGGTTGTCCAATCAATCAGGATATTCCTGCTTACCTTCGTTATGTAAGTGAAGGCAATTATTTAAAGGCCTTGCAAGTAATTGTCGATAAAAATCCATTGCCTTTTATTACTGGAACCATTTGTGCACATCCTTGTATGACTAAATGTACACGTCAATTTTATGAAGAATCTATTCATATTCGGGAAGTGAAGTTAGAAGCAGCTGAACATGCCTATGATGAATTATTGACGACACTAGAAAAGCCACAGCCAAAAGAAAATGCACCTAAAACAGCTGTTGTGGGTGGAGGTCCTGCAGGGATCTCTGCTGGGTATTTATTAGCACGTGAAGGCATGCCTGTTACTGTGTTTGAAAAATCCGAGACAATTGGGGGCGTTTGTAGCCAGATTGTACCAGAATTTCGAATTTCTATGGAATCTGTTCAAAAAGACGTTCAGTTAGCGGAATTTATGGGAGCTGAATTCCGTACAGGACAAGAGGCGCCATCATTGGCAGAATTGAAAAACCAAGGCTATACGAATGTTATTTATGCCATTGGTGCATGGAAACATGGGGTCCTTCGTTTAGAATCTGGGCGAGCATTGAACTCGTTAGAATTTTTAAAAGCAAACCGAGAAAATCCAACGATTAATCCTTACGGGGAACAGATTGTCGTCGTTGGTGGCGGAAATACAGCCATGGACTGTGCTCGTGCAGCCACAACATTGCCTGGTGTTAAAAAAGTCTCAGTGGTTTATCGTCGGAATAAACGCAATATGCCAGCAGATGAAGAAGAACTTTATTTAGCCTTAGAAGATGGTGTTGACTTTTTAGAATTACTTTCGCCAATTAAACATGAAAATCAACAATTAACTTGTGAAAAAATGGTCCTAGGTGAACGAGATGCTTCTGGACGCCGTCGTCCGATTGGTACAGGAGAAATGATTGATATTCCTGCTGATACAGTGATTGCCGCTGTTGGTGAAAAAGTAGATACAGAATTTTACCAAGCATTAGGCATTCACACAGACAACTATGGGAAAGTCGTTTCAAATCAAGAAACATTGGAAACAAATATACCAGGCGTCTATGTCATTGGTGACGCTAATTTAGGACCAGCCACAATTGTTGAAGCAATCGCTGATGCAACCAAAGCGGCCAATAATATTTGTCTTGTCCACAATCATCACTATGAAAAAGATAATTTAAATAGTGATGTCGCATTTGTTAGAAACAAACGGGGTATCCTTGTGACAGACGAGATGTCTTGTAGTCAAGCTAGTCGTTGCTTAGAATGCTCCACAATTTGTGAATCTTGTATGGATGTCTGTCCAAACCGAGCAAATATTGTTGTGTATGTCGAAGGAAAACCACAAATTGTCCATGTTGATCGGATGTGTAACGAATGTGGCAACTGTGAAACATTTTGCCCTTATGCAAGTGCCCCTTACAAAGACAAATTTACCTTATTTAACAGTGAAGCTGATTTTTATGACAGTACTAATTCAGGTTTCTATGTTCAAAATCCTGTGGATAAAATTTGTTTACTGCGTCTATGGGTAACGGTGTCAACGATTCAATTAACAGATCAAGGATTAGATGTACCAGAAGATTTAATCGCATTAATGGTAACTATGATTGAAGAATATGCTTATTGTATGCAAGCATAAAAGGAAATTTACGACTGGGGGATAAATAAATGTCTATTCTGCTCAAAGGTGGAACCGTCGTATCTGCATATAATCGTCGTCAATTGGATATTCGAATTGACGGCGAGCAAATTGTAGAGATGGGGGCAAATTTACCAGTAGAAAATTCTCAGATTGAGGATGTTACGGGGTGTTATGTATTACCAGGCTTTATTGATGCGCACACGCATCTGGAATTAAATAATGGCAAAGGTTCGTTAAGTACGGCGGATAACTTTACTACTGGAAGCCAAGCGGCGGTGGCCAAAGGTACGACTACGGTTATTGATATGGCTACACCTAATAAAGGTGGCTCATTGAAAGACTGTTTAGCTACTTGGAATCAATTGGCTGAAGGCAAGAGTTCATGTGATTATACTTACCATATGTCCATGATTGAATGGAAACCAACGATAGCTGCTGAAATTCAGGAAATGGTTGCTGCAGGTATTACTTCCTTCAAAATGTATATGGCTTATGATAACTTACGGACCACAGATGCGGAAATTTTTGAAGCGATGAAGGAAATAAAAAAAGTTAATGGAATGTTAGGCGTTCATTGTGAAAATGGTGATTTAGTAGATGAATTAATCCAATCATATGTTTCTCAAGGAAAGCTAACCCCGCACTATCATCCGTTATCAAGACCGGCGGCGGTTGAAGCAGAAGCGGTAGCAAGATATTTGATGATAGCGGAAATGGCTGATTTGCCGGTTAATATTGTGCATTTAAGCACAAATCGATCGTTAGAAGCGGTGGAACGGGCTCGTCAAAGAGGACAATCAGTCTATGTAGAAACTTGCCCTCAATATCTTTTACTAGATGATCACTTGTATGATGCGCCTAATTTTGAAGCAGCAAAATATGTCTGCTCACCGCCACTACGCAAACGAGAGGATCAACAGGCTTTGTGGCAAGGGATTAAAGAGGGGGCAATCAATACAATATCGACAGATCACTGTAGTTTTAATTTTCACGGACAAAAAACAGTTGGCAAAGATGATTTTAGTAAAATTCCCAATGGGATGCCAGGTGTTGAAACGAGACCAGAATTAATTTACACGGAAGGTGTGGCGAAGGGCCGAATCACCTTGGAAAAAATGGTTGCTCTGCTTTCTGAAAATATTGCTAAACAATTCTCGATGTATCCACAAAAAGGTGTGGTGCAAGAAGGCAGTGATGCCGATTTAGTTGTTTGGGATCCTAGAACAACCGGCGTGATTGCTGCGAGAACGCAGTTACAAAATGTCGATTATACGCCGTATGAAGGATTTGGAACACAAGGACAGGCTCGAATGGTTTATTTAAGAGGTCAAAAAGTTGCTGAAGCTGGGCAAGTCATCTTGGCAAATCAAGGAAAATTTGTTTTTCGTAAAGCAACTTAAAAATAGAAGGAGGAGAAGTATTTTTGGAAAAAATTAAATGGACAGCAAATGAAATGCCGAAGACGGAGGATAAGTACTTACCTCTGATGTCTAAAGAAAAAATTGAGAAAGCTTTGGCTTTTCACAAAAGTTTTCCACAGTATTCAGAAACACCATTAGCAGAATTGAATCATATGGCCGCTTATCTGGGGTTAAATGATTTCTTTGTTAAAGATGAATCTTATCGCTTTGGTTTAAATGCTTTTAAAGTCTTAGGTGGTTCTTTTGCCATGGCTAACTATATTGCCGAAAAATTAAAGAAAGATGTTTCGGAACTAACATATGATGAATTAACTTCTGATCAATTACGATCAGCTTTTGGACAAGCTACGTTTTTTACAGCAACTGATGGTAACCATGGACGAGGAGTCGCTTGGGCTGCGAATAAATTAGGCCAAAAATCAGTTGTACTCATGCCGAAGGGTTCAACACAGACGAGAAAAGAAAATATTGAAAAAGAAGGCGCAACCGTCACAATTGAAGAAGTTAATTACGATGAATGTGTACGAATGGCTAATAAAATGGCCGAAGAAACTGAAAACGGTGTCATGGTTCAAGACACCGCTTGGGACGGATATGAAAAAATTCCGACTTGGATTATGCAAGGATACGGAACGATGGCGTTAGAAGCCTCTCAACAATTAAGAAAATTTGGCTCTGAACGACCTAGTCATGTTTTTGTTCAAGCTGGTGTCGGCAGTTTAGCTGGTGCGGTGATTGGTTATTTTGCTAATGCTTTTCCAGAAAACCCACCGATTATGGTCGTAGTTGAGGCACAGGCGGCTGACTGTTTATATCAATCAGCAATTAAAAAAGACGGAGAAATTCGCTTTGTCGATGGTGATTTACAGACAATTATGGCTGGCTTAGCATGTGGAGAACCTAATACGATTTCTTTTGATATTCTAAAAAATCATACATCCTTCTTTGTTTCAGCACCAGATTGGGTTTCTGAAAAAGGAATGCGTATGTTGGGCGCGCCATTAAAAGGGGATCCGCAAGTTGTATCAGGCGAATCTGGGGCAGTAGCAATGGGCTTAGTAGCTACAGTGATGCAAGATCCCGACTATCAAGAATTACGTGAGGCATTGCAACTGGATGAGACGTCAAACGTTTTAATGTTTTCTACCGAAGGGGACACTGATCCAGACAATTATAAAAAAATTTTATGGAGGTAAAAGGAATGGATTTTAATGCAGTAAATGCAGCAGCAGAAGGTTACAGAGAAGATATGGTCAAATTTTTAAGAGACCTTGTCAAAATTCCAGGAGAAAGTGCAGAAGAAGGCAACAAAATTGCGCGAGCAAAAGACGAAATGGAAAAATTAGGTTTCGATAAAATTGACATTGATCCTCAAGGGAATTTACTTGGTTATATGGGGTCTGGTGAAAAATTAATTGCTTTTGATGGGCACATGGATACTGTCGGAATTGGTGAAATGAGTAATTGGAAATTTGATCCTTACGATGGCTATGAAACAGAAACTGAGATCGGTGGTCGCGGTACGTCTGACCAAGAAGGCGGGATTGTTTCGGCTATTTATGGCGCTAAAATCATGAAAGATTTAGGTCTATTATCAGAAAAATACACTGCTTTAGTAACAGTTACTGTCCAAGAAGAAGACTGTGACGGTTTATGCTGGCAATACATTATCAAAGAAGACGGTATCCGTCCAGAATTTGTTGTTTCAACAGAGCCAACAGATGGTGGGATTTATCGTGGTCAACGAGGCCGAATGGAAATTAAAGTTGATGTCAAAGGCGTTTCGTGTCATGGCTCAGCACCAGAACGTGGAGATAATGCCATTTACAAAATGGCGGATATCTTACAAGATGTTCGTGCCTTAAACAACAATGGAGATACAGAAAGCACAGCGATTCGTGGTTTAGTTCGTATGTTAGATCCTAAGTACAATCCAGAGTGGCAAGAAGCCCGTTTCTTAGGACGTGGTACGGTGACTGTTTCGCAAATTTTCCATTCTTCACCAAGTCGGTGTGCTGTTGCGGATGGCTGTACCGTTTCACTAGACCGTCGAATGACTGCTGGAGAAACTTGGGAAAGTTGTTTAGAAGAAATTCGCAATTTACCAGCTGTTAAAAAATATGGAGATGATGTGACGGTTTCAATGTACAACTATGATCGTCCTTCTTATACGGATTTAACTTATGAAATTGAATGTTATTTCCCAACGTGGGTAATTCCAGAAAATCATGATGTAACAAAAGCCTTGATGGAAACGCATAAAAATCTCTATGGAGAAACACGGAAAGGCTCTGTAGAAACAGTGGAAATGCGTGAAGAACGCCCATTGTTAGATAAGTGGACCTTCTCAACAAATGGCGTTTCAATTATGGGACGTAATGGTATTCCTTGTATTGGTTTCGGGCCAGGGGCCGAAGCACAAGCACATGCACCAAATGAAAAAACTTGGAAAGATGATTTGGTTCGTTGTGCAGCCGTTTATGCGGCATTACCAACGGTCTATTGTGGTTAAGTAAAGGATTATTAGACAAGAAAAAAGGAGCAGATGGAATGGAAACGTTTAAAGAATATATTGAGAAATTAGATAAATTAGAATTTGAAAAAATGTACGAAAATGACTTTTTCCTAACTTGGGAAAAAACAAGAGATGAATTAGAAGCTGTTTTCACAGTTGCCGATACATTACGCTATTTAAGAGAAAATAATATTTCAACTAAAATCTTTGATAGTGGCTTGGGGATTTCTTTATTCCGCGACAACTCTACAAGAACACGTTTTAGTTTCGCTTCAGCGTGTAATCTTTTGGGCTTAGAAGTTCAAGATTTAGACGAAGGAAAAAGTCAAATTTCTCACGGAGAAACTGTTCGTGAGACAGCAAACATGATTTCTTTTATGGCTGATATCATTGGTATTCGTGATGACATGTACATTGGTAAAGGCAATGCTTACATGCACGAAGTATCAGAATCTGTCCAAGAAGGATATAAAGATGGGGTATTGGAACAGCGCCCAACGTTAGTGAATTTACAATGTGATATTGACCATCCGACGCAAGCAATGGCGGATGCGTTGCATTTAATTCATGAATTTGGTGGCATTGAAAACCTGAAAGGGAAAAAAGTTGCCATGACTTGGGCGTATTCACCATCTTATGGAAAACCATTATCTGTTCCTCAAGGAATTGTTGGTCTAATGACCCGTTTAGGAATGGATGTCGTCTTAGCACATCCAGAAGGTTATGAAATTATGCCAGAAGTAGAAGAAGTTGCGAAGAAAAATGCGGCAGAATTTGGTGGAAACTTTACTAAAACGAATAGTATGGCAGAAGCATTCAAAGATGCGGATGTTGTTTATCCGAAAAGCTGGGCACCTTTTGCGGCAATGGAAAAGCGAACTGAATTATATGGCAATGGTGACCAAGCAGGAATTGATCAATTAGAACAAGAATTACTTTCTCAAAATAAAAAGCACAAAGATTGGGAATGTACAGAAGAATTGATGAAAACAACAAAAGACGGCAAAGCTTTGTATATGCATTGTCTACCAGCTGATATTACTGGCGTTAGTTGTGAAGAAGGCGAAGTGGAAGCTTCTGTTTTCGATCGTTATCGGGTCGAACTTTACAAAGAAGCTAGCTACAAACCGTATGTTATTGCGGCTATGATTTTCTTAAGTAAAGTAAAAAATCCGCAAAAAACCTTAACAGAATTAGCGGATAAAGCGACACCAAGAGAAGTAAAATAATGAATTTGGCATGAAGACAGATGCTTTTTCTTTACACAATGAATCATTAGAAGTTGCCTCTTCAACATGAACAAATAAGACCTTCCCAAGTCTATTCATGAATGTGTGATTGTCTCGAGTCAAGAACGCTTAGTCATGTGCGTTGACTTCATGCAACGACAACAGACAGTTAATACGAAAACTCGTTGTGAAAAAGAAAAAGCATCGTCCTTTTTATAAAACAGAAAATGAGGTGAAGCAATGGGCAAACGCGTCGTAGTAGCTTTAGGTGGCAATGCTTTAGGAAATAATTTGACGGAGCAGATGACTGCCGTAAAACAGACCTCCAAAGCGATTGCAGATTTGATTGAAGCAGGATATGAAGTTATTTTATCTCATGGCAATGGTCCTCAAGTGGGGATGATTCAATTAGCTATGGAAGAATTTTCCTTTAATAATCCACAATATCCAGTTGTTCCGTTATCCATGTGCGTAGCCATGAGTCAAAGTTACATTGGCTATGATTTAGAGAATGCGCTACAAGAAGAGTTGCGTCAACGAAATATAAGTAAAGCCGTCACCACCGTAGTCACTCAAGTGGTCGTGGATGAAAATGATCCGGCGTTCAAAAAACCAACGAAACCAATTGGTCGCTTCATGACAAAAGAAGAAGCAGAACAATTAGTCAAAGAAAAAAATATACAAGTGATGGAAGATGCTGGCCGTGGTTATCGCCAAGTCGTCGCTTCTCCTAAACCAAAAAATATTGTCGAACTTCTCACGATTCAAACATTGGTTGATGCTGGCCAAACAGTCATTGCTGGCGGCGGTGGTGGCATCCCAGTCATTCAAGAAGGGAACCGACTAAAAGGTGTCAATGCAGTCATCGACAAAGATTTTTGTAGTGAACGACTGGCTGAACAAGTGGATGCTGATCTGCTCGTGATTTTAACAGCAGTTGAAAAAGTTTGTATTAATTTTGGTAAAGAAAATCAAGAAGCCTTAGGGAATGTTTCAACAGAAAAAATGAAACAATATGCGCAAGAAGGTCAGTTTGCTCCAGGTTCAATGTTACCAAAAGTTGAAGCAGCGATTAAGTTTGCTGAATCTAAGCCAGGTCGAAAAACATTGATTACGTTATTAGAAAAAGCCAAAGAAGGATTATCTGGAAAAACAGGGACTTTAATTGAAAATAAAGAATCATAGAATGGAGGAAAACGATGACAAACAAAATGATTAATTCTGCACAGGCACCAGCTACTGTAGGACCTTATTCACATTCTGTCTTAGCGGGAAATACGTTGTACATTTCTGGACAACTAGGATTAGATCCGCAATCGGGCGAAATGAAGACTACAGTGGAAGAACAAGCAAAACAAGCTTTTATCAATTTAGGTTCGATTTTAAAAGAGGTCGAGATGACCTATGATAATGTTGTGAAAACAACGGTGTTTTTACAACATATGTCTGATTTTAGCAAAATTAACGAAATCTATGGGAATTACTTTTCAGAAGTTTTGCCTGCACGTTCTTGTGTAGAAGTAGCCAAGTTGCCAAAAGATGGTTTATTTGAAATTGAAGCAGTTGCTGTCAAAGGATAATTTTTAAGATGTTTCTGAGGGAAAAAGGATTGCATTCTTTATTGATTAAGGGGAACAATCCTTTTAGAATAAAAAGAAGAAGGAAACGATCCTATGAATGAAAAAAAAGAGCAAGCATTATTTGAATATGATGCGAAACTATCAATTTCTGAAGCAATTCCGATGGGATTGCAACACGTTGTCGCAGCAGTAGTAGGGATTGTCACACCGGGAATCATGATTGCCAAAGTTTGCCAATTAAGTCCTAGTGATACGACTATTTTGATTCAAACATCATTGATTTTTTCAGCAGTTGCAACGTTAATTCAACTTTTCCCTATTTTTGGAAAAGTGGGTTCACGGTTACCAGTTATGATGGGGGCAAGTTTTGCGTATGTACCGATTTTGATGGCCATCGGAGCTGATTTTGGGATTGCAGCAATTTTTGGTTCCCAATTAGTTGGCAGTATTCTTGTTATTATTGTTGGTTTGTTCATTAAAAAAATCCGTGTGTTGTTTCCGCCTTTAGTAACAGGAACGGTTATTTTAAGCATTGGACTATCCTTGTTTCCTGTTGCGATTAAGTATATGGCAGGAGGAGCTGGTAGTGCTGATTTTGGTTCAGCCCGGAATTGGTTAGTTGCATTATTAACCTTTGCGATTGTCTTTTACTTCAATTATTTTGCAAAAGGATTTTTGAAGTTATCCGCAATTTTAAACGGAATGGTTATTGGCTATTTGATTTCTTTAGCTTTAGGGATGGTTAGTTTTGAGCCAGTTCAAAATGCTAAAATCGTTCAGGTAATTACCCCGTTTCACTTTGGACTGGATTTTCAATTGGTACCAATCTTTACGCTTGTGGTGATGTTTATTGTTGATGCTGTTCAAGCCATCGGTCAATTTACAGCAACAACGGTTGGGGCAATGGATCGGGATGCAACGGATGAAGAATTATCTGGCGGAATTATGGGGAGTGGTTTCACTAACTTTATTGGCAGTTTATTTGGATCAATCCCAGTGGCAACTTTTGGGCAAAATGTTGGTCTGGTTACGGTAACAAAAGTGATTAATAAATATGTTCTGGTTTTCGCTTCAGTTATATTATTAATTGCTGGTTTTGTTCCGAAAGTAGCTGCATTATTAACTACGATTCCTTACGCGGTAATTGGTGGCGCAACGATTTCAGTTTTTGCTTCTATTTCTATGACAGGTATTCGGATGATTGCTTCGCAGGAAATGACTCCTCGAAATACTGGGGTTGTCGGAACAGCTCTAGCATTTGGAATTGGTGTCACATTGTCTACTGGAAGCTTAGCTGGTTTTCCAACTTGGGTAACAACGATTTTCGGTAATTCGGAAGTTATCTTAACCACTTTGGTAGCAGTCCTTTTAAATGTCATTTTAAAACCAAAAAAGCGCGTAGCACTTGAGTGAAGATTGCTTTTTTTGATACGAAAGTGAGTAAGCTTTCGTATCCTTTTTCCCTTACGTTATCTATAAAAAAATGAACGAATAAAGGAGGAGAAGATGTTTACGTATTCCCTAAACTTAAAATTAAAAACAGATCGGAACTTTTTTGGTCCTGGCGTTGTCGAAGTTTTACAAAAAATTCAGCAAACTGGTTCACTAAACTTAGCGGCAAAAGAGATGAAAATGTCTTATAATAAGGCATGGCGGATTGTGCGGGTAGCTGAAGAAGAGCTATCTTTTCCATTAATTATCAAAAGTGTTGGTGGTTGTAATGGTGGCGGGTCAATTGTTACGGACCAAGGAAAAGAATTGATTGATCAATATCTTTTATTTGAGAAAAAAGTGTATCAACAGGTAGAGGCATGCTTTGAAGAAATATTTAAAGAACAGGATGTAGTATCGGAGGAACTGAAATGAGAGAAGTATTTCAGCGTTTGAAACAGGCAATATTGGAAAAGCAAGACACGATGTTATTAACGATTGGTACAAGTTCAGGATCTACACCACGAAGTCAAGGGGCTAGAATGCTGGTTTCCGCCGAAGGTAGAATAGCCGGAACTGTTGGTGGTGGGGCGGTTGAATTTCAGGCTGAACAAGTGGCAAAAAAGCTACTTATTGAGAAAGAAAATGCACAACGTCAATTTATTTTAGCCCCGAATAATATTGCTGATTTAGGTATGGTCTGTGGCGGAAATGTCACGATTTTTTTCCATTATCTTTCATGGGAAACGCCATTTTTAAAAGAGTTGTGTGAGTCCATAGAAACACATTTTCAAAATAATCAACAAGGTTGGTTAATGACTGAACTAGATCAAAACAATTTAGGAAAAGTATCCTTTTATAGTGAAACAGGCGAATTGATTGGTTCCACTTCTTGGGAGGGGGAATTAAGTTTGCTACCTAAAGGTATCCATTGTGTACAAAAAGAGGAAACAACTTTTTTAACAGAAGCGATCCTCCAAGTAGGGAAAGTGTATATTTTTGGAAGTGGACATGTCGCACGCGCATTGGTACCTATTTTAAACTATTTATCGTTTTATTGCGTTGTAGTGGACGATCGTCCAGAATTTTTGACGGCACAAGCTTTTCCACAAGCTGAGGAACTACGAGTTATTCCTTTAGAAAATTTAGCTGCGTTTATTGAAATAACGGCGGACGATTATGGTATAGTAATTACCAGAGGACACAATTTTGATTTCATCGTTGCCAAACAGTTATTGGAAACACCAGCCAAATATATTGGTGTGATGGGGAGCAAACACAAAATTGCTTCACAAGTTCGACGGTTAAAAGAGGTCGGTTATACAATGACTGAAATTGAAAGAATTTTCATGCCAATTGGCTTAGACATTGCAGCCGAAACACCAGAAGAGTTAGCGATTAGCATCGCGGGAGAATTAATTCAACAGCGCTATCAATAATGCGAACCTTTAAATTAAATAAAAAACTTTTTTTGCTAAAAAATAATTTTTAGAACGGAGATTTGTGGTATAATCTAGGTGATTGAACACTAAACTATATCAGAAATCGAGGTGCAAGAAATGTATTCAATTATTGTAAATGGTCAAAGTGAAACCTGTGAAACAAACAAAAAATTAATGGACTTTTTGCGGGAGGATCTGGGCCTAACTGGAACAAAAGATGGCTGTAACCAAGGCTCTTGCGGTGCATGTACGGTGTTAGTAAATGGAAAGGCTTCCAAAGCATGTTTGTTTACTCTAGAAAAATTAGCTGGTAAAGAAGTCACGACAATCGAAGGTTTAAGCCAACGGCAAAAAGATGTCTATGCCTATGCGTTTGCAAAAACGGGTGCAGTTCAGTGCGGGTATTGCATCCCTGGGATGGTTATTTCGGCACAAGGATTATTGAACAAGAAACCCGAACCCACAAAAGAAGACATTCAGAAAGCTATACGAGGAAACATTTGTCGTTGTACAGGATATGTGAAAATAATAGAAGCCATTCAGTTAGCTGCTAAAATGTTTTGTGAAGAAGCGAGCATTCCAGAAGAACATTCAAATGGTAAATTAGGGGAAGACTTCCAACGGGTCGATGCAGTGGAGAAAACCTTAGGAACAGGGATTTATGTAGATGACATTGACATAGAAGGAATGCTTCATGCATCTGCTTTGCGGAGTGCCTATCCTCGCGCAAAAGTTCTATCAATCGATAGTACCCAAGCATTGGCGCATCCTGACTGTGTGGCTGTGTTCACAGCTAAAGACGTTCCAGGAAATAATAAAATTGGTCATTTAGAATTTATTTCCGATTGGGATGTAATGATTCCAGAAGGAGAAATAACACGGTATGTTGGGGATGCAGTAGCACTCGTTGTTTCAAAAAGAAAAGAAACCTTACCAGAGATAAAAAATTTAGTGGAAGTTGATTACGAAGAAATGATACCGCTTACTTCTTGTGAAGCTGCTTTAGCAGAAGGTGCACCAGCTATTCATGAAAAGGGCAATATCTTGTCTCATGAACACTTGGTACGTGGCAATGCAGAGGAAGTGTTAGAAAATTCTGCGTTTGTAGTGACAGAACATTATTCCGTACCAATTAATGAACATGCCTTTATGGAGCCCGAATGTGCGATTGCACAACCTGAAGGTGAGGGCATTTTACTCTTTAGTGCGGGTCAAAGTATCTATGATGAACAACGGGAAGTGGCTCGGATGCTAGGGCTAGACAAGGAAAAAATTCATGTTCAATCAAAACTTGTTGGTGGTGGTTTTGGTGGAAAAGAAGACATGAGTGTTCAGCATCATGCATCCTTAGCCGCTTGGTTATTGAAGAAACCAGTAAAAGTACTGCTAAGCCGTGAAGAAAGTTTGATGGTTCATCCCAAACGCCATGGCATGGAAATGGACTTTACGACCGGCTGTGATGAAGAAGGCAATTTAACTGCAATGAAAGCAGTGATTTATGCGGATACTGGGGCCTATGCTTCTTTAGGAGGACCGGTATTGCAACGGGCTTGTACACATGCGGCAGGTCCCTACAAGTATCAAACGATTGATGTGGAAGGGTTTGCTGTATATACTAATAATCCGCCAGCAGGTGCATTTCGCGGATTTGGTGTTTGCCAAACGGCTTTTGCAATTGAAAGTAATTTAAACTTGTTAGCAGAAAAAGTCGGACTATCACCATGGGAAATACGCTTTAAAAATGCCGTCGCCCCAGGAGATACTTTACCGAATGGACAATTGGTCTCGAAAAATGCAGCGTTAAAAGAAGCCTTGTTAGCGGTTAAAGACGTCTATGAACAAGCGGAAGTTGCTGGAATTTCTAGTTTCTTTAAAAATAGTGGCGTGGGTGTGGGGCTACCTGATACAGGGCGTTGTATTATTTCTGTTGAAGAAGGAAAAATACATGTCCGCACAAGTGCTGCTTGTATCGGTCAAGGGATGGCAACCGTTACGACGCAAATTGCCTGTGAAACATTAAATTTACCACCAGAAATGATTGTTGCGGAAGCCCCTGATACAAGAAGAACACCGAATTCAGGAACGACAACGGCTTCGAGGCAGTCACTCTTCACAGGAGAAGCAACTAGAAGAGCGGCAATGCAATTACGGTATGAGCTTGATATGGGACGTGCTTTAAGCGATTTGGAAGGCGAAGAATTTTATGGGGAATATTCAGCGAAAACGGATCCATTAATTAATGATAAAAAAAGTCCAGTTAGTCATGCTGGTTATGGTTATGCTGCTGAAGTAGCTATTCTAGATGACAAAGGAAAAGTAGCTAAATTTGTGGCTGCGTATGATATGGGGCAAGTGGTGAATCCACGAGCTGCTGAAGGTCAAATTGAAGGTGGGATTGCAATGGGCATGGGGTATGCTTTAACTGAAAAATTTGCCTTAGAAGAAGGCTATGTTAAAGCAAAATATGCAACGCTAGGATTAGTGAACGCCACTCAAGTACCACCAATCGAAACAATTTTGGTTCATGCTGACAATCTTCACGAAGGTTTAGCTTATGGAATTAAAGGCGTAGGTGAGTTAGCAACGATCCCTACCGCACCAGCTTTAGCAGGCGCATATTTTGCCTTGGATGGTCAGCTCCGACCAAGTCTGCCTTTAGAAAATACCCCTTATCAAAAGAAAAAAAGATAAAAGGAGACAACTCATGTCACTCGTTAGTGTCATTATTCTAGCATCGGGCAATTCACAACGGATGGGCCAAAATAAATTGTTCTTAAAATATCAAGGAAAAACATTTTTAGAGCACACGTTAACCTTAGTGAATCAATTAGACGTATTAGAACGGATTTTAGTTGTTTCGCCTGAGAATCAGCCAGCGTTTCCTTTACCTAAGAACATTCAGTTGATTCTCAATCATCAATGGCAAGAAGGACAAAGTAGCAGTATTCGTTTAGGAACCGAACAAGCTCGGGGAGCTGGCTATTTATACTTACCTAGCGATCAACCATTGTTAACACCTAAAATGCTACAACTCGTGTTAGATAAATGTCAGAGAAATAAAATTGTAGTGCCATTACAAAAAGATGGCTGTCCTAGTAGTCCAGTATTATTCGGTAATCAATTTCGACAAGAACTATTAACATTGACTGGTGAAAAAGGCGGACGCATGATTTATGAACGCTTTCCAGAAGCAGTTCAGATGCTGAGAATAGCGACTCCTGGCCGTTTGAAAGATATCGACACGCCAGAAGAGTACCAAAAATTAATTCAAGAAACCAATAGTTAGAGAGGAAAAACGTATGAAGGACTTGGTTTATTTAAATTATGCAGCGACTTCCTATAAAAAATTTCCAGCAACCATTGAGGCTTTGACTGCCTATTTAGCAGAAAATCAGTTCATGAATTACGGAAGAAATGCCCCTTTGCTTAGAGAGGGGCTTGCTCTTTTAGAGACACGTCAATTGTTAGCAGACTTTTTTCAGGCATCCAGTGCGGCTCAGATTACGTTTACGAATAACGCAACAACTTCCTTAAATCTTGCATTAGCGGGGATTTTACAACCTGGCGACCATGTGATTACGACTATGTTAGAACATCATGCAGTAGCCAGACCTCTTCACTTGCTTGAGAAAGAACGAGGCATTTCAGTGACGTATATTGCTTGTCAAAAAACTGGCCTGTTAGATGTAGAAGATATTCAGCGAGCTTGGCGAACGAATACAAAAGCCTTGGTGATGACACACGCATCCAATGTCTTAGGCACCATTTTACCCATTGAAGAATGTTTTCAATGGGCTCAACAGAAAGGATTATTAACCGTTTTGGATGCGGCTCAAACGGCGGGATTTTTACCAATAAAAATGACCCAGATGGCCATTGATGTGTTAGCCTTTACTGGACATAAAAGCTTATATGGATTAGCAGGTATTGGTGGGTTAGCTTTTAGTGAGCGAGGGGCTGAAGCGGTCAAACCATTGATAACGGGCGGTACAGGTAGCCATTCTAATTCCTTTGATCAACCCTCTTTTTTACCAGATAAATTTGAAGCTGGTACGTTAAACAGTTTAGGTATTCTAAGCTTAAATAGTTCTGTTAAAGAGTTGAATAAAATTGGTTTAGCAGCGATTCAAAAGCATGAGCGAACCTTAATGCAGAATTTTTTAAATGGTTTATCAGGGTTACCTGTCACAATTTTAGGAACCAAGGACGTGGCACAAACTGTCCCTGTTGTTTCTATCACACTGTGGAATCAGGAAGAAACAGTAGTGGCACAGCAACTAGCAGAACAATATGGCATTATGACGCGCGCAGGTTTGCATTGTGCACCATTAGCCCATCAAACAGCCGGGACTTTAGCAACTGGCACCTTACGTTTTAGCTTTGGTTGGCAGACAACGCCTGAAGAAATTACTTGGACAATTCACGCTTTACAAGAACTACTAATTTGAGAAGGAGCGGACAGCATGGATTTTTTATCACAATGTACATCAGGTGGCTGCGGGGCAAAAATTGAATCCCGTGTACTGAACCAATTGTTGCAACACTTACCCGAAACACCGGCAAATGAGCGGCTACTCGTCGGATTTGAACATGCCGACGACGCCGCGGTTTACCAAATAACGCCTGAAAAAGCTTTGATTTCAACGGTAGATTTTTTTTCACCAATGGTCAATGATCCGTTATCATTTGGAAAAATTGCGGTCGCTAATGCTTTAAGTGATGTCTATGCCATGGGCGGAACAGTCCTTTATGCGCTAAATCTTGTTTGTTTTCCACAAAAGATGTCAAAAGAATGGTTGGAACAAATGCTCTTGGGTGGCAGTTTAAAATTAAAGGAAGCGGGCGTTTTACTGGCGGGAGGTCATTCGATTTATGACCATGAACCCAAGTATGGCTTAGCGGTAACTGGAGAAGTTCATCCAGAAAATTTGTGGCATAATAATACGCCACAGGTGGGGGATGTCTTGATTTTAACTAAAGCATTAGGTGTAGGAATTATTCAAGCGGCTGTTCGGGGGCAATTGGCGAAGCAGACGGAACAAAAAATCGCACAAGATTCGATGGAACGTTTAAATAAATATGCCGCTGCGAATGCTCGATCTTACGCAGTACATGCTTGTACTGATGTGACTGGGTTTGGTCTATTAATTCATGCAAAAGAAATGGCTGATAATCAGGTAACATTACTGATTGATACAGAAGCGTTACCAACCATTACAGGAGCGTTGGCCTACGCCGGAGAATGTTTAGTCACTGCAGCTGGACAAAGAAACCGCCAAACAATCGGAACGACAATCGATTATTCAAAAATTTCTATGGAAATGCAAGAACTTTTGTTTGATCCACAAACATCTGGCGGACTGTTAATTAGTGTCGCTGCTGACGAAGCGGCAGCCTGTTTAGCAGCTATTCAAAAAGAGGACCCTGTTGCCAAAATTATTGGCGAGGTTCTGCCAAAAGAACAACAAGCAGTAGTACTTTTATAGAGAGAAGGGCCAAATATGAAATTAGTAGATGCGTTGGGAAAACCTTGCCCAATACCTGTGATTGAAACAAAAAAAGCCTTGGCGGAGTTAGGTTTAGCTGGAGGCACTATCGAAGTTTTAGTCGATAACGAAGTAGCTGTTGAAAATTTGAAAAAATTAGCTGCTAAAAAACAGGCCACTTTGACTGCAAAGCAGATAGAAGCCACGGTTTTCTCTGTCAAAATTACGGTACCTGAAGAAGCGACTCAACAAACAAGTCAGTCAGCAACAGATTTAGTAATTACGATTGGCTCCGATCAATTAGGTACTGGAGACGAGCAGCTAGGACGACTATTAATGAAAAGTTATCTTCAATCATTATCAGAAGCAGAAACTGTTCCTACACAGCTATTATTCTTTAATCGAGGGGCGTTTTTAACGAATCAAGCAGCGAATACCTTAGCTGATTTGCAACAATTAGCGGAGAAAGGAACCACGATTAAAACGTGTGGGGCCTGTTTAGATTTTTATCATTTAACAGACACCTTAGCCATCGGCTCTATTACTAATATGTACGAAATTGTTGAAACAATGAATCAAGCGGCTAAAGTAATTACGCTTTAACAAAAAAAGAAGGTGAAAAGATGGAGTATTTGCTAACCTTTCCGAATACACATTATGCTGTTCAGGCGGAACAAGTACTGTTGACAAGAAAGGTGGCTGTTCGCGTCTTTACTTTGCCACCATCATTGACGGATGGCTGTGGGATCGGTTTACTCATTAATGAAGCGGAAATAACTCGCAGTGTATGTTTTTTAGAAGAAGCAAAAGTACGCGTAGCCTCTATTTTTTCTGTGAAAAATGACCTTGGGGAAAGGAGGTACCAACTGTGGAGTCCTTAAAAAAGTGTTTTGATTTACAAGGAAAGGAGATTGTGTCGATTGTTGGTAGTGGTGGGAAAACAAGCTTAATGTGGGCGCTAGCAAAAACATATCGAAAAGAAGCTGTTCTGGTTAGTACAACCACAAAAATTGGGTTTCCCCAACGTCAATTGTATGATTATTTTTATACAAACCATTTTGAAAAAATAACGCCGAATATCTGCGGAATCACTTTAGCAGGAACCGCTATCAACAACCAAACAAAACTAACAATGCCTGCAATGACCTCGTTTCAAACATTGTTTCAGCACTTCACGAAAGTTTTTTTAGAAGCGGATGGGTCCAAACAACGACCTTTGAAAGGCTGGTCCTCTTATGAACCCGTGATATTAAAAGAAACAACCACCACAATTGGTGTGCTTCCGATTTCTGTGATTGGTCAAAAGATAGATGAAACGACCATTCATCGGTTGCCGCTTTTTTTGGAATTAACCGATGCGCAACTACAAGAACCAATCACAGAAACATTGTTAGCTCAACTGATTGCTCATCCAAAAGGATTGTTTAAAGAGAGCCAAGGCCAACGAATTTTATGTTTAAATCAAACCCATACACGAAGAGAGTTCGTTCAAGCGATGAATGTCTGTCTTCAATTACCCAAAAGCTGTTTTGAAAAATTAGACAAGATTATTGCTTGCAATATGGAATTAGAGAAAGGACTTATTTTATGGGAGAAATCAGTCAAAACATCCAAGAAAAATTAGTGATTGTTCGCGGAGGGGGCGATTTAGCGACAGGTGTTATCCAAAAATTATGGCACGTTGGCTTTAAAATACTAGTATTAGAAACAGAATGTCCTCTGGCCATTCGGCGGACTGTTTCAGTTTGTGATGCTATTTTTCAGAAAGAACAAAGAGTGGAAGATTTGGTTGCTGTTCGAATTACTTCATTAAAGGATTGCGCGAAATGTTGGCAGCAAAATAAGCTGCCTGTTTTTGTCGATCAAACAGCAAGTGCTATTCAACAATTGAAACCACTGATTGTTATCGATGCGATTTTGGCTAAGAAAAATTTAGGTACGCATCGAGGAATGGCACCGATTACGATTGCTTTAGGACCAGGCTTTTCAGCACCGCAAGATGTCGATGTTGTGATTGAGACAATGCGTGGCCATAGGTTGGGACGTTTATACTTTGAAGGAACAGCTTTACCTAATACAGGTATTCCAGGTGAAATTGGCGGAAAAAGTGCGGAACGAGTTGTCCATGCCCCTGCTTCAGGACAAGTTACCCACCTTAAAAACATAGGGGATCTCGTGTTGAAAGGGGAAGCATTATTCTTTATCGATCAGGTTCCAGTTTATTCACCTCTGACAGGGACTTTGAGAGGATTGATTTCAGAAAAGGTAACATGTTGTCAAGGGTTGAAGTGTGCAGATGTAGATCCTCGACCAGTTGAGAAAGTCGATTGCTTGACGATCTCCGACAAAGCTCGTGCATTAGGGGGAGCGGTTTTAGAAGCAATTTTTATGATTGGAAGAAGGAAAAACGTTTTATAAAAAAGAACCTAAATAATATTTTTTTTACCTTAAAAATATTGTTAAAAAGGTTTGGAATGTGGTATAGTAAAGACGTAGTAAAAAATACTCTATCTCGAAAGGGGAAGAGTACATACTTATTTAGATTAGTTTGTGAATAAAATCATTTGTAAAAGTTATTTTTTTAGGAATTAATGTAAGGGGTTACAATTGCATTTGAATGCATTGAAATATTTAGGAAAAAGAAAGGAAATGAATGAAGATGGCACTAGTAAAAATTGTTTATGCAAGTATGACTGGAAACACAGAAGAAATTTCCGAGATTTTGGAAGAACAGTTTCAAGAAGCTGGAGTTGAAGTAGAACGTGAAGAGTGTTCAGAAGTTGATGTAGACTTCTTTGATGATGCAGATGCTTGTATTATCGCAACGTATACTTATGGTGATGGGGAACTGCCTTTTGAATTTGAAGATTTCTTTGATGAATTAACTGAAAAGGATTTAACAGGTAAGCCATTTGGCGTTGTTGGTTCCGGTGATCGTGAATATGGTGAATTTTTCTGTAAATCAGCGCATGATTTTGTAGGAGCTTTTGAAAAAGCTGGTGCTAAAAAAGTAGCTGAAACAGTTGAAATTGAAAACAATGCAGAAGAAGAAGACATCGAAATGCTAAAAACATTTGTTAAAAGTGTTGCCACAACTTTATCTGATAGCGTTACCTAAAGGTTTAAGAAAGTAGGAGTCAGAATGAAAAGGAATGATGAAGGTAGGTATTTCAATGTTTAATATTCTTCAGTCGACTCAATTATCTAGTAATACATTTGATTTTTGGCTGGAAGCGCCAAGAATAGCGACACATGCCCAGGCTGGACAGTTTGTTATTTTAAGAATTGACGAAAAAGGAGAGCGGATCCCTTTAACGATTGCGGAGACAAATCCACAAGCAGGCAGTATTCGAATTATTTTCCAAGTAATCGGTAAGACAACAGCTGCACTTTCCCAACTTAAAACTTCAGACTCTTTGTTGGATATCACTGGACCTTTAGGTATGCCCACAGAAGTGAAGCAATATGGAACGGTGATGGTTGTCGGTGGCGGGGTTGGTATCGCGGCTATTTATCCAATTATCAAGGCTTTAAAAGAAGCAGGCAACCGAGTGATTACGATTTTGGGAGCACGAACAGCTGAGTTAGTTCTGTTACAAGAAGAATGCCGTCGTTATTCAGATGAGCTAATCATTACAACGGATGATGGTTCATTAGGTAAAAAGGGCTTAGTAACAGAAGCGATGGAAGAAGTTATTGCACGTGAATCTGTAGCGTGCAGTTGGGCGATTGGGCCCAGCATCATGATGAAATTTTGTACCTTGACAGCTGAAAAACATCAATTACCAATTTATGTTTCCTTGAATCCTATTATGATTGACGGAACAGGAATGTGTGGCGGTTGTCGGGTCACTGTTGATGGCACCATGAAATTTGCCTGTGTTGATGGACCTGAGTTTAAAGGCAATGAAGTAAATTGGGATGAATTCATTAATCGAATGAAGCAATATCAGGAAGAAGAAGCAGTTTGCTTTACAGATCGTTTGAAAGAGAAGGTGGAGAAAAATGGCTAGAAAAAGTCGTATAAAAACACCGATTGCGGAACAAGCACCTACTATCAGAAAGAGTAATTTTGAAGAGGTTTGCTTAGGCTATACATTAGCAGAAGGGCAAGAAGAAGCGGTTCGTTGTTTACAATGTAAAAATGCACCTTGTATTGCTAAATGCCCCGTGATGATTGATATTCCTGGATTTATTTTAGCTATTCGTGAAGGAAACATGGAACAAGCAGCCGATATTTTAAGTAAATATACGAATTTACCTGCTATTTGTGGACGCGTTTGTCCGCAAGAGAAACAATGTGAACAAGTTTGTAAATTAGGGAAAGCCAAAAACTTTGAACCAGTGGCAATTGGCAAATTAGAACGTTTAGTTGCCGATTGGGCATTAGAAAATCACATGTTTCCTAAAAAAACAGCGGAACCAACAAAAGGGAAAATCGCAGTGGTCGGTTCTGGTCCTTCTGGGTTAACAGTTGCGGGGGATTTGGCAAAGCTCGGCTACGAAGTAATTATTTTTGAAGCGCTTCATGAAGCTGGCGGCGTATTAACCTATGGCATACCTGAATTTCGATTACCGAAAAAAATTGTTAAACAAGAAATTGCGAGTATTGAAGCCTTAGGTGTAACAATAGAAACCAATGTGGTAGTAGGTAAAACGATTACGATGGAAGAAATAATGTCAGAGTTTGATGCCTGTTATCTATCGGTTGGTGCAGGGGCACCAAACTTTATGGGAATCCCAGGAACTAGTTTAAATGGGGTTTATTCTTCTAGTGAATTTTTAACACGAATCAATTTAATGCATAGCTATGAGTTTCCAGAATATGATACACCGATTAAACGTGCTAAAAATGTTGTTGTGATTGGCGGCGGGAATGTTGCAATGGATGCCGCTCGTTCAGCCAAACGATTAGGCGCTGAAAATGTGAACATTGTGTATCGTCGTTCGTTAGAAGAATTACCAGCAAGAATTGAAGAATACCACCATTCCCTTGAAGAAGGAATTAACTATTATTGGTTAACGAATCCAATTGCTTATTTAGATGACCAACAAGGAAATCTAGCTGGTGTTGAATGTGTCAAAATGGTTTTAGGTGAACCAGATGTGTCTGGAAGACGACGGCCAGAACCGGTTCCAGACAGCACGTTTACCATTCCTGCTGATGCAGTAATCGAGGCAATTGGCCAAGGGGCAAATCGAGTCTTGTTATCAACATATCCAGAAATAGAACTAAACCAATGGGGTTACATTCAAGCTGATCCTAAAACAGGAGCAACCTCAATACCTGGCGTTTTTGCTGGGGGCGATATAGTCACAGGTGCTGCCACCGTTATTTTAGCGATGGGCGCTGGGAAAATCGCAGCTAATGCAATTGATCAGTATGTCAAAACACAAAAAACAACAGTCACAAGCAATGTTTAGGAAAGATAAAAGGTGAAAAAATGAAAAAAACAATGGATGGAAACACCGCAGCGGCTTATATTTCATATGCGTTTACAGAAGTTGCCGCTATTTATCCTATCACACCAAGTTCAACAATGGCTGAGTTGGTAGATGAATGGGCGGAAAGTGGTTTAAAAAATATTTATGGTCAAAAAGTTCAAGTTATTGAAATGCAATCAGAAGCTGGGGCAGCGGGAGTAGTTCATGGTTCGTTAAAAACAGGTGCGTTAACCACTACTTATACTGCTTCACAAGGTTTACTGTTGATGATTCCCAATATGTATAAAATCGCAGGAGAATTGCTGCCTTCTGTGTTCCACGTGGCGGCTCGGGCAGTAACGACAAGTGCGTTGAGTATTTTTGGTGATCATGGCGATGTGATGGCTACCCGCCAAACTGGTTTTTGTATGTTAGCAGAATCGAGTGTTCAAGAAGTGATGGATTTGTCGGCAGTTGCTCATTTAGCTAGCTTAGAAGGTAGTTTACCTTTTGTAAACTTTTTTGATGGTTTTAGAACGAGCCATGAACTACAAAAAATCGAAGTGATTGATTATGAT
Source organism: Enterococcus sp. DIV2384 (assembly GCF_050534975.1). Classification (NCBI taxonomy): domain Bacteria; kingdom Bacillati; phylum Bacillota; class Bacilli; order Lactobacillales; family Enterococcaceae; genus Enterococcus; species Enterococcus sp. DIV2384. The sequence goes on along the minus strand of NZ_CP172905.1, from coordinate 2,066,551 downwards.
GACCTGAAAGAAATGGTGAATCAGGAAGCTGTAACTCGTTTTAGAATGGGAGGCATGAATCCTAATCATCCCACTGTTTCAGGGACCGCTCAAAATCCTGACATTCATTTTCAACAAAGAGAAACAGTCAATAAAAATTACGAAGAAATGCCAAAAATTGTTCAAAAATACATGAAAAAAATTAACAATCTTCGTGGAACAACGTATGATTTAACCGATTATTACGGGGTTGAAGATGCAACAGAAGTCATTATTTCAATGGGGTCGGCTTCGCCAGTAATCAAACAAACAGTCGACTATCTCAATCAACAAGGACGCAAAGTTGGTTTTATCAATATTCATTTATATCGTCCATTTCCTACCGAAAACCTTCTTGAAAAATTACCAGCTACAGTAGAAAAGGTTGCGGTTTTAGATCGAACAAAAGAATCAGGAGCCGAAGGGGAACCGTTATTGCTAGATGTTCAAAGCGCTCTCTATCAACATGAAAATCGTCCAATTGTGATTGGTGGACGTTATGGGTTAGGTTCTAAAGACGTAGCGCCTAATCAAATTAAAGCGATCTATGACCATTTGTTATTGCCATTTAAAGAATTAAAACAACGCTTTACGGTAGGGATCGTTGATGATGTAACCTATCAATCATTGCCAGAAGAACCTACTTTAGATTTAACGCCAGATACTACCTTCCAAGCAAAATTTTGGGGCTTTGGTTCTGACGGAACTGTGGGAGCAAACAAGCAAGCGATTAAAATTATCGGAGATCATACCGACCTTTATGCACAAGCTTACTTTAGTTATGATTCTAAAAAATCAGGCGGTTTAACCGTTTCGCATCTGCGTTTTGGTAAAGAGCCAATTACTTCCACGTATTTAATTGAACAAGCAGATTTCATCGCTTGTCATAATGCTTCCTATTTGCATAAATACGACCTGTTAAAAGGTTTAAAAGATGGCGGAACGTTTTTACTGAATACTATTTGGGATCAAGAAAAGGTTCACCGTTTATTACCGGCTAAGTTAAAAAAATATATTGGGGAGCACCAAATCAAATTTTACATTATCAATGCGGTTGAGTTAGCTCGCAAAGTAGGCTTAGGTCGTCGGATCAATACAGTGATGTCTACTGCCTTTTTTGAAGTAACAGATATTTTAACGAAAGAGCAATATTTACCGTTACTTAAAGAAGAAGTGAAAAAGACTTATGGAAAAAAATCAATGGAAATTGTTGAAAAAAATTACCAAGCGATTGATGCTACCTTTGAATCGCTGCAAGAAATCGTAGTTCCAGAAGATTGGGCAACCATTGTTTTAGAACCAGAAAATCAAGAGTCGGAAGCTCCAGCTTTTGTGACAAATATTTTAGAACCAATCAATCGTCAAGAAGGGGATCAGCTGACCGTTTCAGATTTGATTGAAAACGGAATGAAGGGCGGTGCCATTCCTATGGGCACTGCGGCTTATGAAAAACGTGGCATTGCGTTAGAAGTGCCTGAGTGGCAAATGGATAAGTGTACGATGTGTAATGAATGTGCCTTTGTTTGTCCACATGCGGCTATTCGACCGTTTTTAGCGGATGAAGAAGAACTGAAAGAAGCACCTGCAGGTTTTGCCATGCGCGAAATGCGTGGCACAGATGGGTTGATGTATCGTATCCAAGTTTCTTTAGAAGACTGTACAGGTTGTGGTCTTTGTGTTCAGGCATGTCCCGTGAAAGACAAGGCGATTTTAATGAAACCTTATGAAACTCAGAAAGAGCAAGCAATGAATTGGGCCTTTGCGATGACTCTTAAACAAAAAGCCAACCCAGTCAAAAAACTTTCTGTTAAAGGTTCCCAATTTAACCAGCCATTGATGGAATTTTCAGGTGCTTGTGAAGGCTGTGGCGAAACACCTTATATTAAGTTGTTGACGCAACTATTTGGTGATCGAATGATGATTGCTAACGCAACAGGCTGTTCATCAATTTGGGGTGGTTCGTCACCAGTGACACCTTATACAACGAACGAATGTGGCCAAGGACCAGCTTGGAGTAATTCGCTGTTTGAAGATAATGCGGAATATGGTTATGGTATGTATATTGCCAATCGAACGAAACGTCAACATTTAGCTAGTCTGGTTGAAGAAAGTCTTGCTAAAAACGTCGGATCAGATTCACTTCAAGCCTTGTTAAATGATTGGTTGGAACACATGGCTGAAGGGGAAGGAACACAACAGCGAGCCACCAAACTAGCGGCGGCATTAAGTGAAGAAGCCGATGAAGATCCACTTTTAACAAAAATTTACGAACAAAAAGATTTACTAGTGAAAACGAGTCAATGGATTGTCGGCGGCGATGGTTGGGCCTATGATATCGGGTTTAGCGGCATCGATCATGTTCTTGCTAGTGGGGAAGATGTTAATATTTTTGTTATGGATAACGAAGTGTATGCCAATACAGGCGGACAAACATCTAAAGCTACACCAGCTTCAGCCATTGCCAAATTCTCAGCGGGTGGGAAACATACCTCTAAAAAAGATTTAGGGATGATGGCAATCACTTATGGGAATGTCTACGTTGCACAAGTAGCTTTAGGCGCAAACTCAATGCAAACGATTAAAGCAATTGACGAAGCGGAGCGGTACCCAGGCCCATCAATTATCATTGGTTATACCCCATGTATTAATCACGGGGTCAAAGGCGGAATGGTTCGGACGTTAGATCAAGCCAAAGAAGCCGTTGAATCTGGCTATTGGCCACTTTATCGCTATAATCCAGAGTTAGTTAAGAAAGGCAAAGATCCGATGGTCATTGACTACAAGAAAACAGATTTTGACAAAATGCGTGATTTCCTTGAAAAACAAACACGTTACTCTGCGTTGCATACAATTAAACAGAATCAAGAAGTAGTCGAACATTTACTTGATAAAACTAAAGAAGATGCAATTGAACGCTCTGAAAGTTATAACAAACTAGTCACACATATGAAAAAATAAAAAAACAAAGCCTCTTACTTGAGAGGCTTTGTTTTTTTATCCAATAATAATTTTTTCTGAAGGGTATTCGTAGCCTAAGTCACGTGTTTCTTTTGGTACAAAAATCATTAAGGTATAAAGCATACCAATACGTCCAATAAACATTAATAAGGCAATCATTAATTTACCTACTGTTGTTAAATTGTCTGTAATGCCCAAAGAAAGACCGGTTGTCCCAAAGGCAGAAGCGACTTCCACAATGATTGAAATCAAGGGAAGATTTTCAGTGGCTGACAAAAAGACGACAGCGAAAAAGCACATAATCAAAGATAACATGAAGACGACAATCGATTTTTTGACATCATCGTCATCTATTTTACGGCTAAAGACGCTAATATCATCTTCACTTTTTAAAAAAGCTAACAAATACAAACCAATAATCGCAACAGTCGTTGTTCGAACACCACCACCAACAGAACTAGGACTACAACCAATAAACATTAACACAGAAAAAATAATCAACGTTGTAATTTGGAAGTCCCCTAAATCATTAATTTGGAGGCCAGCGTTTCGTGTAGTCATCGAATAAAACATCGAACTTACCCAACGGCCACTTTCATTCATTGTCAAAAATAGGTGATCTTTTTCTAATAAGTAAATCAAAATAGTCCCACCAATAAACAGAACAATAAACGCTAGCAAAGCAATTTTACTAAACAATGAGAAGCGGAAAGGCAAGCCTCGTTTCTTCTTACGAAAGTTCTTTTTCTTAAAATGTAACCACTCATGAATTTCCAGTAAAACGGGAAATCCAATTCCGCCGATAAAAATTAAGAACATAATTGCCAGTAAAAAGAGATAATCATGAGCAAAAGGAATAATTGAATCACCTGAAATATCAAAGCCTGAATTAGTCACTGCAGAAATAGCTTGATAAAAGCCATAAAATATCGCATCTCGCCAGTTTGTATAATAACCACTTATATAAAAATAAAGCGAAAAGAGCGAGCCGAAGATTACTTGGAACCAAATTAAAATCAAAAAAGTGGTGCGGATCAGTCGAACAATTCCGCTCAGTCGCGGCTGATTCATGTCAGTCATAATTAACTGACGTTGCTTTAATGTGATTCGCCGTTTTGATAAAATAAAAAAGACCGTTGAAATCATCATAATCCCTAAGCCACCAACTTGGAAAAGAACCTCCAATAAGACGATCCCACGATCATTAAAAACCGAATTAATATCGACTGTGGTGAGTCCAGTAACACTGACTGTACTGATTGCTAAGAAAAATAAATCAATAAAAGGAACATGCGAGTCAGGTTCTCTGAAAATAGGGAGGCAAAACAATAAATAAGAAATAACCGTCATTAATATGTAGTAAGCGACGATGATTTGAATAGATGAAAAATTTTTGCGAATAAATCGATCGCTTTTTCGCTGTGCCAGCCACAGCAAACGTGTATGGTTCACTAGATAACCTCCCAATTCTAATTAAACTAAGTATACCAAAACTTTTCGCCTCAAACGAATAATTCTGCCAGAAAATCCTTGAAATGACAAATAAAAATAAGAAATTCGTTAGAAATAATTGGAAAACATCCACAAACAAGCGAGAACATGATATTTTATGAAAGAATAGAAAAATAGGTTGTTCCCCAAACAACTTATTGCTAATTGGTCAGTTTGTCTAACGATACAACTTTAAAAAGTAGTGGTAGCTTTTTTATTTCGGTTGATATGTGAATGTGTTCACTTTATGTAACAAACTGTTATTTTTATTCAAATGAAAAATAAGAAATTGTGTTGGTAGAAATCAATAGTTTATAAGGTGGGAAAACAATGAAAAAAGTGTTAATGGGAGTTCTTTCCCTAGGGTTATTATTAGGTGCAGCAACAGGTTGTACAAGCGATCAAGAAAAAGCCGCTGGTAAAACAAAAGCGTCTTCTGAAAAAACAGAAGCAACATCTGGTGCCTCTGCTAATGGTTATACAGATCCAAGTGAACTAAAAGACAGTTATGATGTTGTTATTGTTGGTTCAGGTGGTGCGGGGATGACCGCTGCATTACAAGCCAAAGAAGCTGGCATGAATCCAGTTATTTTAGAAAAAATGCCTGTTGCAGGTGGGAATACAATTAAATCGTCTTCAGGAATGAATGCTTCACAAACAAAATTCCAAGAAAAAGAAGGCATTAAAGATAGCAACGATAAATTTTTTGAAGAAACACTAAAAGGCGGTAAAGGAACCAACGATCAAGAATTACTACGTTATTTTGTTGATCATTCAGCTGAAGCAATTGATTGGTTAGATACAAAAGGAATTACATTGAGCAATTTAACGATTACAGGTGGAATGAGCGAAAAACGCACACACCGTCCTGCTGACGGATCAGCAATTGGGGGCTATCTAGTTGACGGTTTAGTACGTAACGTTCGCGAAGAAAAAATTCCATTGTTTGTTGATGCTGACGTCACAGACTTAGTTGAAGAAAACGGTCAAATCGATGGCGTAAAAGTGAAAATGAAAGATGATAAAGAAAAAACAGTTAAAGCAAAAGCAGTCGTTGTCACAACAGGTGGTTTCGGTGCCAACGAAAAATTAATTACACAATACAAACCAGAATTGAAAAACTATGTTACAACGAACCAAGAAGGCACAACAGGTGACGGTATCCAAATGATTCAAAAAGTTGGCGGTGCGTTAGTAGATATGAAAGAAATTCAAATTCACCCAACTGTTCAACAAAGCGATGCTTTCTTAATTGGTGAAGCAGTTCGTGGAGAAGGCGCAATCTTGGCTTCTCAAAAAGGAGAACGTTTTGTTAATGAGTTAGATACACGTGACAAAGTTTCTGCAGCAATCAATGCCTTACCAGAAAAATCAGCTTATTTAGTCTTTGACCAAGGCGTTCGCGACCGTGCAAAAGCCATTGATTTCTATGATCAAAAAGGTTTCGTGGAAAAAGGTGAAACGATTGAAGAATTAGCTGAAAAAATTGGCATGCCTGCCGATACATTGAAAGCAACGATTGATACTTGGAACCAAGATGTTAATGCCAAAGATGACAAACAATTTGGCCGGACAACTGGAATGGAAGCTGACTTAAGCACAGCGCCTTACTACGCAATTAAAATTGCACCAGGGATTCACCACACAATGGGTGGCGTGAAAATCAACACGAAAACAGAAGTTTTACGTGAAGATGGCACACCAATTAAAGGTCTATATGCTGCTGGTGAATTAACAGGTGGCTTACATGGTCAAAACCGTATCGGAGGCAATGCCATCGCCGATATTATCATTTATGGTCGTCAAGCAGGTACGCAATCAGCAGAATTTTCCTCTGCTCAAAAATAACTAGCATTAAAAAGTCTGAAATTGTAGTCAAATAACTACAATTTCGGGCTTTTTTATTGCATACTAGCAGGATCATTAGTTGGAGTATAAACAGCCCTGCTAAAATGACTTTGGCGTAGATTCTGTTTTTTTCAGAAAAATGCACGACCATTTTAGCTAAAAATACTGCTTTTTTGCTGAAAATATAGTAAAATACGTAAGGAACTAACGGAAAGGTGTAGTGAACATGGCTCAATTATTTTTCAAGTATGGCGCAATGAACAGTGGTAAAACCATTGAAATCTTAAAAGTAGCACACAATTACGAAGAACAAGACAAACCAGTTGTTTTGATGACCAGTGGACTAGATACACGTGATGGTGTTGGGAAAGTATCCAGTCGCATCGGATTACGCAGAGATGCTATTCCAATTTTTGAAGAAACCAATGTTTTTGACTTGATTAATGATTTGTCTTACAAACCTTTTTGCGTATTAGTCGATGAATGTCAATTTTTAAACAAGCATCATGTCATTGAATTTGCACGAATTGTTGACGAATTAGATATTCCAGTAATGGCATTTGGGCTAAAGAATGATTTTAGAAATGAATTATTTGAAGGCTCAAAGTATTTACTTTTATATGCAGACAAATTAGAAGAATTAAAAACGATTTGCTGGTTCTGTCATAAAAAAGCAACTATGAACTTGCACTATATTGATGGCAAACCCGTTTATGAAGGGGATCAAGTCCAAATTGGTGGGAATGAAGCCTACTATCCTGTTTGTCGCAAACATTATTTTCATCCAAAAACAGTGAATGAAGAACAGTAAGGAGAGACACTATGTACGATCAATTACAATCTATTGAAGATCGCTATGAGGAATTGGGCGAATTATTAAGTGACCCAGCAGTCATTAGTGATACAAAACGTTTCATGGAATTATCGAAGGAAGAAGCTAATACACGTGAGACGGTTGAGGTTTATCGCCGATATAAACAAGTTGTTGAAGGGATTAGCGATGCCGAAGAACTTTTAAGTGAAAACTTAGATGCGGAAATGGCCGAAATGGCGAAAGAAGAACTTTCTGATTTGAAAAAAGAAAAAGAAGTGTTAGAAGACCGCATTAAAATTTTATTATTACCAAAAGACCCAAATGATGATAAAAATATCATCATGGAAATCCGTGGTGCAGCCGGTGGCGATGAAGCCGCACTTTTTGCTGGCGACTTATTTAATATGTACCAAAAATATGCAGAAGCACAAGGGTGGAAAGCGGAAGTTTTAGAAGCGAACGTCACTGGAATCGGCGGATATAAAGAAGTAATTATGATGATTTCAGGAGATAACGTCTTTTCAAAATTAAAATACGAAAGTGGCGCTCACCGCGTGCAACGAGTTCCTTCAACAGAATCACAAGGACGGATTCATACATCGACAGCAACCGTTGTAGTTATGCCAGAAGCCGAAGAAGTCGAAATCGAATTAGCTGATAAAGATATCCGTGTCGATATTTATCATGCAAGTGGCGCTGGTGGACAGCACGTCAATAAAACCGCTTCGGCTGTTCGTTTAACCCATTTACCAACAGGAATCGTGGTCGCAATGCAAGATGAACGTTCACAGCTAAAAAACCGTGAAAAAGCAATGAAAGTTTTGCGTGCTCGTGTGTATGACCAAATTCAACAAGAAGCACAAAGTGAATATGATGCTAACCGTAAATCGGCGGTGGGGACCGGAGATCGTTCAGAACGAATCAGAACGTATAACTTCCCACAAAATCGAGTAACGGATCATCGTATTGGTTTAACCATCCAAAAACTAGACCAGATTCTTGCTGGTAAATTAGACGAAATCATTGATGCATTAGTCTTATATGATCAAACATCGAAATTAGAAGAGATGCAAAATGGCTAAACGTTACTTTGAAGTCCTTAACTGGGCTTCTTCTTTTTTAGAGGCGCAAGGCAAAGAAGGCTATGCTATTCACTATGTTTTTTTAGAACGTAAAGGTTGGGATAAAACGCAGTGGCTCCTGCATATGCAAGAAGAAATGCCCAAAGAAGAAGAGGAACAATTAAAAACGGATTTAGCCCAATTATTGACAGATTACCCAGCACAATATTTACTAGGACAAGCTGAATTTTATGGACATTCCTTTATTGTTAATGAACATACTTTGATTCCTAGGCCAGAAACAGAAGAATTAGTCGAGCGTTGCTTAAAAGCCAATCCAGATATTCCTTTGACGGTCGTGGATGTCGGAACAGGGACAGGTGCCATTGCGATTAGCTTGAAACTGGCACGGCCCAACTGGCGAGTTATTGCCATTGATCTTTCAGAGGAAGCGTTGACTGTCGCTAAACAAAACGCGCAAGCATTAGGTGCTGGCATCGAATTTTATCATGGGAATGGCTTACAGCCAGTTGCTTCTGAAAAAATTGATCTGCTTATTTCTAATCCGCCCTATATTAGTGAACAAGAATGGCATTTAATGGATGCAAGTGTCCGAACGTATGAACCTAAAACCGCTTTATTCGCTGAAAATAACGGTTTGGCTTTATACCAACAATTAATTCATGAAAGTCAAACGATGCTTAAAGCAGACGGTAAAATTTATTTTGAAATAGGGTTTCAACAAGGCGCGGCCCTCCAAGAATTATTGAGCGCCGCCTATCCACAAAAAACAATTAAAATTGAAAAAGATTTATCTGGCAACGATCGCCTCGCGATAGCCGAGTAACTAAGGTTCTTCGTCGCCACTTTTCTAGAAGGAGCGATTTGCAATGGAAACAAAAAAATTAACCAAACAAGAAATAGCCCAAGCAGCAGCAGCCATTCAAGCAGGCGAGCTAGTGGCTTTTCCAACAGAAACTGTTTATGGCTTAGGTGCCGATGCCTTAAATGAAGCGGCAGTAAAAAAAGTTTACCAAGTAAAAGGCCGACCCAGTGATAATCCATTGATTGTTCATGTGAACAACGTTGAGATGGTCAAAAAATACGTAGCGACCTTACCAGAAGTCGCTACAAAATTGGTGTCTGCCTTTTGGCCGGGACCATTAACTTTAATTTTTAATGTGCCTAGCGATACATTTTCTAAAACAGTAACAGGTGGTTTAGAGACAGTCGCTTTTCGTATGCCAGATAACCAAGCGACCTTAGCTTTGATTGAACAAGCCAATGTTCCATTGGTCGGACCAAGTGCGAACACTTCTGGCAAGCCTAGTCCAACATCTGCAGAGCATGTTTATCATGATTTGCAGGGGAAAATTGCTGCCATATTAGATGATGGCCCAACGCAGATTGGGGTGGAGTCAACGGTCTTAGATTTAACGGCGGAAGATGGTGTGCCAGTTATTTTACGACCAGGAGCAATTACCAAAGAGCAGTTGGAAAGCATTATTCCTCAAGTGAAAATCGATACACATTTGATTAGTGAAACTGCAGCACCCAAAGCGCCAGGGATGAAATACAAACACTATTCTCCTGATGCGGAAGTTTGGATTATAAGCGGTCAAACAGCAGAATGGCAAGCGGCGATTCAGCAAGCAAAAGAGCAACAGGAAAAAATCGGCTTATTTTTAAGTGATGAACAGGCAGCACAACTAGATACAGAAAATGTATTTGTTTATTCTTATGGTGCAGAAACGGTTGAAAATGCCACAAAAGAACTATTTGCAGGGTTAAGAGCGTTAGATGAGCAAGGAGCTACCACGATTTTTGCACAAGGATTTGCAGAAACTGGTTTAGGCACTGCTTACATGAATCGCTTGAAAAAATCAGCTAATCAAAAATTTTTTGAAAAATAAGAGGTATTTGTAACGAAGCTGACACAGAAGTATGATACAATCAGACAAAAGAAAACAAAATGGAGTGTTGTTTGAATGGATTACAAAACGTATGACCCAGATTTATGGAATGCAATTGCAAGAGAAGAAGAGCGCCAAGAAAATAACTTGGAACTAATCGCATCTGAGAATGTTGTGTCAAAAGCGGTTATGGCTGCCCAAGGAAGTATTTTAACGAATAAATACGCAGAAGGTTACCCTGGCAAACGGTACTATGGTGGTTGTGAATTTATCGATATCGTAGAAAATTTAGCTATCGATCGTGCCAAAGAATTATTTGGTGCAAAATTCGCGAATGTACAAGCCCATTCAGGTTCTCAAGCCAATACAGCGGCATACCTTTCATTGGTTGAACCAGGTGATACCATTTTGGGGATGGATTTATCAGCTGGTGGTCACTTAACACATGGTTCGCCCGTTAACTTTAGTGGAAAAACCTATAATTTTGTCAGTTATGGAGTGGATCCTTCAACAGAAGTAATCGATTACGATGTCGTGCGAATTTTAGCAAGAGAACATCGTCCAAAACTAATCGTTGCAGGCGCAAGTGCGTATTCACGAACGATTGACTTCAAACGTTTCCGTGAAATCGCTGATGAAGTAGATGCCAAGTTAATGGTTGATATGGCGCATATTGCAGGCTTGGTAGCTTCAGGGTTGCACCCAAATCCAGTTCCGTATGCTGATATCGTAACAAGTACGACCCATAAAACATTGCGTGGTCCTCGTGGCGGTTTAATTTTGACAAATAGCGAAGAATTGGCGAAAAAAGTAAATAGTAGTATTTTCCCAGGCATTCAAGGTGGCCCATTGGAACATGTGATTGCCGGAAAAGCCGCAGCTTTTAAAGAAGCATTGGATCCAAGTTTTGCTGAATATAGTCAGCAAGTGATTGCAAATGCACAAGCGATGACGAAAGTTTTCAATCAAGCGCCAGAAGCTCGTTTAATTAGTGGGGCAACAGACAACCACTTATTACTGATTGAAGTGACAGGTTTTGGTTTAAATGGAAAAGAAGCAGAAGCTATTTTAGATAGTGTAAATATTACTGTCAATAAAAATTCAATTCCGTTTGAACAATTAAGTCCATTTAAAACAAGTGGTATCCGTATTGGAACGCCTGCGATTACTTCACGTGGTTTTAAAGAAGAAGATGCGGTAGAAGTTGCTAAATTAATCGTTCAAGTTTTAAAAGATCCAGAAAATACAGCAGTTCATGATGAAGTCAAAGCAGCTGTAGCAGCGCTAACTAAAAAATATCCATTATATAACTAACATCAGGGATAGCTGAAGCGCGATTCTCTGTACAAATAAGAGTCGGAGCTTAGGATTTAAGGAATTCAACTTGTGTCCTAGGCTCTTTTGTTTTACAATAAGAAAGAATAAAATAATGAAGGAGAATAGATATGGGAAAATTTCAAGTAATTGATCATCCGCTAATTCAACACAAACTAACAATGATTCGCGAAAAGAACTGTGGGACAAAGGTTTTCCGCGAAGTTGTCAACGAAATTGCTATGTTAATGGCTTATGAAGTATCACGGGATATGCCTTTAGAGGATGTTGTCATCGAAACACCGATGGGTAAATCAACACAAAAAACACTTTCAGGGAAAAAAGTAGCAATCATTCCTATTTTACGTGCCGGCATTGGCATGGTTGATGGGATTTTAGAATTAATTCCAGCAGCGAAAGTTGGACACGTTGGACTTTACCGTGATGAAGAAACATTGCAACCACATGAATACTTCGTGAAATTACCTGAAGACATTGCAAGTCGTCAATTATTTGTTGTTGACCCAATGCTAGCAACAGGTGGTTCCGCAATTATGGCCATCGATTCATTAAAAGAACGTGGTGCTAGCAACATTAAATTTGTATGTCTAGTGGCCGTTCCAGAAGGTGTGAAAGCTTTACAAGAAGCGCACCCAGATGTAGATATTTATACAGCAGCTTTAGATGAGCGCTTAAACGAAGACGGCTATATCGTTCCTGGTTTAGGGGATGCTGGTGACCGTTTATTCGGAACAAAATAATAACAAAAAACCGTTAGATAACCGATTATGGTTACTAACGGTTTTCTTTTGCTTAAAGAACTTTTCTAGGTGTATAATAAAAAATAAAAAAACAAAGGAGGAGCTATGAAAAAGAATAAAAAAGTCTTACACGCTATCGCTGTGATTGCTAGTGTGATGTCAGTTTTGATGTATGTTTCATATATTCCACAAATTTATGGAAATTTACATGGGGAAAAAGGCAATCCGACGCAACCATTAGTGGCAATGATTAATTGTATTTTTTGGACGATTCATGGGTTATATGGAGACGATGGAGAAACACGAGATAAGTCCATTATTTTTGCTAATGTGCCCGGAATTATTTTTGGTTTTTTTGCTTTTATTACAGCATTATAGTTTCCGACGAATTGGAAAGTATTCCAATTCTGTACATAAAAAAGAGCGGGGGAAATTTCCCACGCTTGAAGAATTAAATCTTTTTCAATTGTTTGTAATTAATAACAATCACACCATTGCTATGCACCATTAAGTGATTGTTTTTTTGCGTTTCGTCAATTTCGACGACAGCGGCATTTTTTAATTGTTTCGTAACAACGCCTGTTTGTGGCTGTCCGTGAACAAGAAAAGTAACATGGGTGTCAACGGCGAAATCCTTACCAGCATCCGATGGAACAACAGGAGTAACCATACCATTAAAATTTGACATACAAAAAACCATCCTTTCTTGATATCTCTATTATACCACATTTTCAGAAAAAAGTTTGTAAAGTCGCTATTTGGCTTATTTTAAAGAGATTTTGTATAAATAAATAACAAACAGACTTTACAAATAAAGTAGAAAGTCCTATAATAGATTTGTTTCAGGCCAGCTTAGCTCAGTTGGTAGAGCAACGCACTCGTAACGCGTAGGTCACAGGTTCGATCCCTGCAGCTGGCATCTAAAAAAACAGACAGGCACTACCAGATGGTAGTGCCTGTCTGTTTTTTTAGATAAAATATTGGATTAGTGCAAATGAAGCAATGCCTACCAGTACAATAAGCAATAAGTTTTTAGTAAGTATTGCGGCTAAAATGGTAGGAAATGAAGCGAATAAATAAGGAAGATTGAGGCTTGGTAAATGCCCTATTCTTTGTTCAAATAAGCTACTAAACCATAAGGCGGACATAATCACAATGGGAACAAAACTTAGATATTCTAATAATTTCTGTGGCAGACTGATTTTTTTTAAAAGTAAAAATGGCAGTATTCTTGAAAGCCAGGTTGCAACGGTACAGCCTAAAATTGTTAAAAAGAGATACTCAGAAGAAGGCATGTTTTATCATCACTCCTATTCCACAACCGATTAACGTGACAACTAAGACAATTAAATTACTGGGAATAAAAATTAGACCAATAGACATCAACCCAAAAGTAATCAGGACCATGATGAGTTGTAAAGCGATTTTCATGGAACGATCACTAATTATCTGCAGATAAAGTAAACCAATGAACATAGCCACAACCGCAAACTCAAGACCTAATGCTTGAGGGTTTGCAATAAAGCGCCCTAGATAGGCACCGATGATCGTCGAAAAAACCCAAGTCGCATAGGAAATCAAATTGGCAGCATTAAACCACTCAAAACTTAAACGTCCTTTGGTGTGGTTTAATTTATTCATTCCTAGTGCAAAACTTTCATCCGTCAGTAAGGTTCCCAACCAGAGATTTTTACCAAGAGATTCGGCTTTAAAGTAAGGCGCAATGGTCATTCCCATAAGAATCATACGCGCATTTACTAAGAAAGTCGCTAACACAATAGATAAGATAGGGCTGCCGCCAGTCAACATACTAACTGTTACAAACTGAGCAGATCCTGCAAAAATAAAAAACGACATCGCACTAACAATAAGAGGGGAAAAACCTGCTGCTTGTCCTACGATACCAAAAGCAATGCCAATACCAATATAGCCAAAAACCGTTGGCAAGGCTTCACGAATGCCAGTGCGTGCATCTAATTGGTGGTTCATTCTCTTTTTTTCCTTCTTTCTGTATAAAATTTAAACACGTGTGTCTGAAAATCTAGACCTTCGATAATGAGACACAACGAGCGAATGAGCGTTTTCATTATTAACCACTCCTTTTGAACAACTAAGATATATATTGTATAATACAATAAAGAATACTTTTGTTCAATATATTAAACTTTTAGATAATAAAAAGAAACAGAAGGAGCAACTATTTTGGAGATTAATACAATTATTGGCAATAATTTAAAAAAAATTAGACAAGAAAAAAAACTTACGTTAGATGAACTAGCTGGGATAACCGGAGTGAGTAAAGGGATGCTTTCGCAGATTGAAAAAGGAACCACCAATCCTACCATAAATACAATTTGGAAAATAAGTAATGGACTCAATGTTCCGTATACGTATTTATTAGAAGATGACTATGTTAAAGAAAATCCCGTGGTAAAAAAAACTGAGACGGTAACACAACATTCTGAAGATCACTCCTATCGAGTCTTTAATTACTACTCAGACAACCAGGAAAGAAATTTTGAACTCTTTCAGTTTGAATTAGATCCAGGGAAAAAGTATCAAGCTGTTGGGCATTCAAAACGTTCGACAGAATATGTCATGGTTATTCAAGGAACATTAGCTATTGAAGTGGGCGGTCAGAGATATCTTCTTCCAAAAGACGCTGCTATGTATTTTGATGCTAATCAAGTACACACGTATATAAATGACGGAACAGAGAAAGTCCAAGCAGTCGTCATTAACTATTATACGTAACAGTGGAAAATAGACATTAGGAAATTGCTACATCTGTTATTTTATGGACAAAAAAAGTAAACAATGCTACCCTAAAAATAATAGAAAATGAAAGATAAAAGAAGAGGTCAAAATGAATAAAAAAATTGAAAGTCTTGGTAATACAGCATTAAGTTTACTAAGTAATACGATTATTGTTGTGCCTTATTTACTTTACATTCAATTGAGTGATGGACACAACCTTCTAACAATTTTACCATTTGTCTTATTTTATACATTGCGTATGACAGGCATTTTTCTGGTTCGAGGAATTAATTTGTCTTTGACTAGTCTAGGTCTACTAAAGATTTCTCTATTGTTAGGCTTGGCAGGCTCCTTAATTGGGATCGCCGGCGCTTTTTCTTTCCCGCTTTATAGTATTTCAGGAATGTTGTTAGGACTTAGTGGGGCGTTGTTGCCACCAAGTAATCAATCAATTCGCTTTTTCTTGAAAGAAGAAGGTCAAAAAATCAGTCATAGCAATCTTTTAACGACAGTCTTATTGACCGCTGTTTTATTTGGCGCTTTATTTTTTAAAGCGACTGAGATTGGACTGGCGTTATTGGTGTACGCGCTCTATTTTCTGGTTGCTTTAGTAGCAATCAAGAGCTATCCTGTTTCATTAAACGAGCTAGAAGAAGAATCAGCAGAAGTTTCACGAAAAGAATTAATTCTGTTTGTTATCTTTTTTGTGTTATTACTTTTATTAAGAAGTGGTCGCTTATTAACGAATGCGGTGGAATTTGATTACGCGATTGTTGGCGCCTGCTGTTTCTTTGTGGTGGCTGTCCTTTTCGTTAGTCATTATGGCAAACGCGGTGCGTATAAAGTATCATTAGAAATGAATCTTGCGACCTTGATTAACGGGATTGTCGGGAACTATTTATTTTTATTTGGTTCCATTTATGTTGCAGGGGTTTATGGCAGAGCTCATATGGGCATCTATCTCTATTTACCTTATGTTTTAGGGATGATTTTTGCAATGATTGCAGCTAGTAAAACGAAACAATGGTCAAACAACATACCAATGGTTGGTCTGGCGGGAAGTTTGGGAATATTACTTCTTACCTCGTGGACTATTTTAGGCCTGTTTCTCTTGAGTTTTTTCAAAAGCACATTGAACAGCTTTTTAGCTAGGCGATATTATCAAGAGACAGATTTGCCAAAAGATAGCCGCATCCTTATCAAATATACAACACAAACAAAAGGGAGTTTATTCCATCAATTTATTTTGATGGCGCTTATGTTAGTCACTGTAGTAGGCAAAGGTGGCACGACACAATTTTTATTAGAATTGACTGGCGGCAAAGGCATTTCAATGCAAACAAGTCAATTTTTAACTTTCATTAAAAATAGTAACTCGCTCTTAGTGTTATTGTTTATTGCAGTTTATTTCGTGGTCGTTTTTCGTCAAAAGAAACGATAATTTACAAATATTAATAAAAAAATACTTGGAAAAACAGTGATTGTGGCTGGTTTTCCAAGTATTTTTTTATGAAAAGATGTTTTTTTTTTTCGAAGATTCAAAAAAAATTAATCAATTGTTTCATTTTTAACAAGCTATTATTAGGTTATATGAATTTTATTGAAAGGGGATTAGTATGAAGAAAAAAACTTTTTCTTTTGTGATGTTAAGTATACTTCTCGCACAAAATTTCGGTTTTGCCGTAAATGCCTATGCTGTAACAACGACAGAAGCACAAACAGAGACCACTGATACAGCAAAAAAAGAGGCAGAGTTATCGAACTCAACACCATCTTTACCTTTAGAAACAACGAATACTTCAGAAATGAATCAACCAACTGCAACAACTGAATCGCAAACCACAGAGGCGAGCACAACAGCTTCCAGTGATGCTGCTACACCATCTGAACAACAAACAACGGAGGACAAGGACACCTCACTTAATGAAAAAGCCCTACCAGATGTTCAAGCGCCAATTACAGATGAACTACTTGACAGTATGAGTCTTGCGCCGATTGGTGGAACAGAATATAGCCAAACAGAGGTTCACCGCGAATTAAATACAACACCAGTAACCGCTACGTTCCAATTTGCTGTTGGAAACACAGGTTATGCACCTGGATCAGTTTATACAGTTCAATTACCAGAACATTTAGGTTATTCAACTGTCAGCGGAGAAGTGACAGGCATTGGCGCAACTTGGGCAGTCGATGCGGCAACCAAAACATTAAGTATTACGTTTAATCAGCGAGTTTCGGATACCTCCTTTAAAGTAGAACTAAAAAGTTATCTAACAACAGAGGCGGAACCATTAATCAAAATTGAAACTCCAGGAAAAAATAAAAAAACCTACTCGTTTGATTTATATGAACAAGTAGAACCAATTCAATATAACGAACGAACCAGAACGACAGGGTTAGATGGCGAAATTTTTTATAATTTAGACCGGACGTTAACTGGCAATCAAACATTAGAATTATTAACAACAGAGACGCCAGGCGCTTTCTTTGGAAAACAAGATAACTTGGAACCTCAAGTTTTCAGTTACGATGTCGACATTAATGGTCAAATTTTACCAGAAACGCAAACCCTGTTAACACCTGGCAAAGATTATACATTAAGCGATAATTCGCTAGGGCGGATTGCTGTAACCGTTCCAAACATGAATCAACAAAAAGCCTATTCCTTATCGATTAATCGGACAATTTATTTAGAGAGTGCTTCGGACTATAACTACTTATATTCGCAGCAGTATCCAACCACAAAAATTGGGTCAATTTCCTTGAAAAGTACGACAGGAACTAAACAAACAACCGATTTTACTGCTAAGACGAGTCAAACAAGTAAAGTAATTGCTGATCGTGAAATGCGTAGTATGTCCTATATCAGTTTTCAAAGCAAAGGGAAATATTATGTAACAATTTATGGCACGTTAACAGAAACAAAAGTGGGTCAACAAATCGTATTAGAGAGTACAAACGGTCAAGAAATTAAGAATCCTAAATTTACGGCGTATGGTCCTTTATATGAAAATGTAAAATTGGAAGACTATTTTGATATTAAAACTGAAGGTGGCAAGCTCACTTTAACGGCCACAAAAGATAGCTATTTAAGAATAAATATTTCTGATTTAACAATGGATTTTGACAAGAAAGATATCAATCTATCATTAAGTACACCTGTAATTGGTCCCAATAAAGCCATTCAGTTACTATCTGATCAATACGTGGAGCCAATCGCTATGTTAAATCCTACGAATGCGGAAGCGACATGGGGAAATTATGATCGAAACGGTGCTTATATGAGTGATACCGAAATTGCTGTAGCAGGTAGTAAGGCCAACCCCATTGAAAATTTAGAGATTAAAATAAAACATCCGCAATATCTATCTGTTAGAGCCACAAAAGATATTTATTTTTCATATTATGTTTTAGGGAAAGATTATACAGTCACACCAACCTTAGATGGTTCGATCATTAAGTTCACTACGCCAATTACAAATGAGCTTGAAATTCCAATTGGCTTTAATTACGTGCCAGATAGTTTACCAAAAGATAAAAGTATTCCTTTTGATAAAATTCCTGTGACAATGAGTGCTGATGGCATTTCCCCTATCGAAACAGAAGTAAATACCAATCGACACATTGGTTCTGAACGAACACTTCAAAGTAGTAAAAATCAATTCCTTGTCAATGCACGAAATGATTCTTTTGACTCACTAAGCGTCCGTACAAAAATTCCAGCTGGCGCCGATGTTCTTTTTGACATTTATGATGTTTCAAACGATCAGGTAGATTCAATTTATCCACAATACTGGGATCGTGGCTATTATTTTGATAAACCAATGTCACCAGACAGTCCTGGATACCCAACGATTACTTTTGACGAAAATACCAATAGTTACACGTTTGATTTTGGAAAAACCAACAAACGTTACATTATTGAGTATAAAAACGCCAATGGCTGGATCGACGTGCCAACTCTTTATATAACAGGGACAGCGAAAGAACCACAATCGAATAATAATGAAGGGTCTGCTTCGGTTTCTGTTCAAAATGAAGCGTTAGACATTTTGAGTGCAACACAAGCGGCGAATCCAACATTAAAAAATGTAACAAAAACGACAGTAACAACAAAAAATATTGATAATAAAACACATCGCGTGAAAAATCCAACGATTGAATTAACACCAAAAGGCACAACCAATGCTCAAATCGATTTGAATTCTATTACCGTGAAAGGCGTGCCAGAAGATGCTTATTCATTAGAGAAGACTACAAACGGTGCGAAAGTCATTTTTAAAGACTATACATTGACAGAAAACATTACGATTGAATACAATACTGTCTCTGCAAACGCTGGACAAATCTATACAGAAACAACAATCGACTCTGAAACATTGAACCAGATGTCTGCTAGCAAGAAAAAAGTCACCACTGCGCCAATCACATTGAAATTCTCAGAAGGTGATGCGGAAGGTATTGTTTATTTAGCAACTGCCACATTCTATACGCATAACATAGAGGATGAAAACCAAGCAATTGCGAAGGTTTCTTTTGAACTAATTGATAATGTCACGCATACAGCAACCGAATTTACAACAGATGAAAAAGGTCAATACTCCTTTGATGCCATCATGACAGGTGATTATACTTTGCGAGTAACGAATGTACCGCAGGAATATTCCGTGGATGAAGAGTATTTGACAGGAAAAGCCATTAAGCTAGTCAAAGGAGACAATCAACTAAAAATTCCATTAACTAAAACAATTGATCACAGTCGCTTACAAGTCAAAGATACAACGATTTATGTCGGCGATAAATGGAAACCTGAAGATAATTTCGTTTCAGCAACAGATAAAACAGGTCAAGACGTTCCCTTCGAAAAAATCACTGTTTCAGGTCAAGTTGATAACACCAAAGCAGGCGTTTATCCAATCGTATACAGTTACGAAGGTAAAGAAGAAACAGCCCATGTGACCGTCAAACCCGACCAATCTAAGTTAGAGGTCAAAGATACAACGATTTATGTGGGAGATTCATGGAAACCTGAAAATAATTTCGTTTCAGCAACAGACAAAACAGGTCAAGACGTTCCTTTTGAAAAAATTGACGTTCAGGGAACAGTGAATGTCGATAAAATAGGCGATTATGAAATTGTCTATAAAAATGGTACAAAAGAAGCGAAAGCAATCGTTCATGTTCGTGATGACAGTTGCTTACAAGTCAAAGATTCAACGATTTATGTCGGTGATTCATGGAAACCAGAAGAGAACTTTGTTTCAGCGACAGATAAAACAGGTCAAGATGTCCCATTCGAAAAAATCACTGTTTCAGGTCAAGTTGATACTAGCAAAGCAGGCGTTTATCCAATCGTATACAGTTACGAAGGTAAAAAAGAAACAGCCCATGTGACCGTCAAACCCGACCAATCTAAGTTAGAGGTCAAAGATACAACGATTTATGTTGGTGATAAATGGAAACCTGAAGATAATTTCGTTTCAGCAACAGACAAAACAGGCCAAGACGTTCCGTTTGAAAAAATTGACGTTCAGGGAACAGTGAATGTCGATAAAATAGGCGATTATGAAATTGTCTATAAAAATGGCACAAAAGAAGCGAAAGCAATCGTTCATGTCCGTGATGACAGTCAGTTAGAGGTCAAAGATACAACAATTTATGTGGGTGATAAATGGGAAGCAGAAGATAACTTCGTTTCCGCGACTGACAAAACAGGTCAAGACGTTCCCTTCGAAAAAATTGACGTTCAGGGAACAGTGAATGTTGATAAAATAGGCGATTATGAAATTGTCTATAAAAATGGCACAAAAGAAGCGAAAGCAATCGTTCATGTCCGTGATGATCGTCGTTTACAAGTCAAGGATACAACGATTTATGTCGGCGATAAATGGAAACCAGAAGAGAACTTTGTTTCAGCAACAGATAAAACAGGCCAAGATGTCCCATTCGAAAAAATCACTGTTTCAGGTCAAGTTGATACTAGCAAAGCAGGCGTTTATCCAATCGTATACAGTTACGAAGGTAAAGAAGAAACAGCTAATGTGACTGTCAAACCCGACCAATCTAAGTTAGAGGTTAAAGATACAACGATTTATGTTGGTGATTCTTGGAAACCAGAAGATAATTTCGTTTCAGCGACAGATCGTGATGGTCATGCTATATCCTTTGATAAGGTTCAAGTAAAAGGGGAAGTTGATACAAAGAAAACAGGAGAGTACCAGATTTCCTATACCACTGAGCCAGTTAATGAAACCAAACCAGCTGTGCAGTCACGACTTTTCTCAATATTTTCAAACGAAACACCTCGTCAATTAACGACAGTAGCAACTGTTCATGTGATTGATCGTAATCCTACACCGCTACCAGATAAAAATGAGAACAACCAGACTAGTTCTTCAACGAATCAAACCACGATAAAAAGTAGTCAGTATGTCACACATATTGTGAAACCTGACAAGCAAGGACGTTATCCAAAAACGGGAGAACAAACTAATGGTCTATATCGTGTGCTAGGACTTGTTGTGTTACTTATTGTGATTATTAGTGGTATAGTCATCAAGAAGAAACGAAAATAATTAAATGAGCGTGGGGCAAAAGTTTAAAGTAACTTTTGTTCCACGCTTAAAAGATGAATAAGTGCATGAATGAGGGTAGCTGTTTCCTTGGAAAATAGGAAGTTTTACAAGTGACTTTTATTTTAAGAACACCTATTAGCAGGTTTTTCTGTTAAGATAGTTATTTTTATGAAATAGTTTGGAGGAATAATAAACGAGATGAACCAGCGAACTATTTATTATGGTAGTATCGGCACAGCCTTATTTCTTTCTTCAGGAATGTTGATTGCTTCAGTGAATAGCTATGCAAACGAAGCGACAACACCAGGCAAATACACCGTGACTTATGAAGTGGATGGCAAAATTGAAACAGCAACCATTACGGTCAAAGAAAATCAAACGGAACTTAAATTAAAAGACACGTTTTTAGGAGTTAATCAAGCATGGTCACCCTTAGACAATGTCGTTTTTCTAAAAGATAAAGAGGGTCGTCCTTTAAATTTAGAAAATGTAATTATAGAAAATAATGTAAATACTCAAAAAGTAGGCCTTTATTTTGTAACCTTCCGTTACGAGTCATACCTTTCTATTGCGAAGGTGTATGTCAACCCTACTAATTTTGCTGCAGAGGGGAATATGCTTGCAGAGCTTCCTTATAGTCAAGCAATGATTGGCCCAGAAAGACCAATTATTGCCTCGAGACAGGACAAGGAGCAACAAACAAAACAGGAGAAAAAGAAAAATAAAATTGAACAGGAACGAGTAAATAAAAAGGTGCTGTTAAATGATGAGTTGTTGAAAAAAATAGATACGATAGCCCCAGTGGAAATTACTGGAGGAGCGGCAAGTGGGTCCTCTCAATTTGGCACCACTTTAAGCTTCCTGTCAGGCTCACTTTTGTATGGAACAAGGAGAGTTTAAATGGAATTCTTGTTATTAGATGATCGGGAAAATTTAAAATTAGCGATTATTAGAAAGTTAGAGCAACAATATTCATTTTCTGAACGAAAAGATCGTTTATGTAAGCAATTAGCTATTTCTCCTTATTTGCTAGAACGGAACATAACAGAAATCAATGCAGATTTGCAACGCTTTGGTCTGATTAATGAGATGGAAATCAGTGAAAAAAATAATGAAATTTTGTTATCTCAAAGCCTTCGTATTTCTTCAAGTATTATTGAAGAATATTATTTAAAAGACTCGTTAGAATTTAATCTATTAAAAACGATTTTCTTTCATCAGTTTACCTCAATCAAAAAATACGGTGAAAAGCACGGGATGAGTCGAACGGTTGTGTACAAAATTGTTGACCATATCCGGAAAGAATTAGGTCAATACGGTATCAAGTTATCCAAAAATTTACAACTTAGCGGCAATGAAATGGCGATTAGACAATATTTTACTATGCTTTATTACCGAATTTACAAAGATTCTGAAGAAGTATATAATCAAACAGATCTTCGCGCAGTGAACCAATTATTGGCTCAATTGAAAGGCTCTTATGAAAATATCACTAATTTTCATTTATTTAAACATTATGTATTGGTGGCGTTAGAACGAACGCAAAGAAAAGCTAATTATTTTTTATCCCAAGAAGAAAATCCATTCGCTTTTGATGAAGAAAGTTCGATTTATCAAGAAATTCAAAGTTGGATCAACGAAGTGATGAAGGCGACTCATGCAGAGAAAAACGCAGAAATTCAAGGAATTATCGGCAATTTATCGGTCTATCAAAGTGAACTCATTTCGGAACATTTGCTGAGTTCTCACAATGAGGCAATTACGGCTACGAAAACATTATTCTTTTCTTATATGCCGTTTACAATTTCGGACGAAGAATTTTATCAAGAAATTGTTCCGATTATTTATCAACATCGTTTTATTACGCCGTTCATCGATATCACCTTACGAATTATGGATTTAGAATTTTTTCAGGAACGCTACCCAATTGTTTTTAATAGCTGTCGTCAGTTTTTATTTGCGTTGGATTGCTCGGCGTTTGAGTTTAGTAAGCTTTCTTTATTTTTTGATTTGCTATTAGTGTTATCCCGTCTTTATGACCAAAGGAATGAAAAAAGCACGATCAATCTTTATGTGAATTTTACGCAAGGAGAAAAATATACTCAGTTTATCAAAGAACAAATCAAAATATTCGAATCTTTCAGCATTCACTTTCATTCAGCGATTCGACCAGATACTGATTTAGTAGTTTCGGATTATTTACCAAAAACGTTATTTTCAGTAAAATGTTTAATTTGGTTAGCGCCCCCGCGAGCCAGTGACTGGCAAAATTTTGGCAACGAAATTGTCCGAATTAATAAAGAGCTACAACAAACGAAACAAAGAAAAAGCGAATAACAGACGAGGGCGGGACAGAATTGTTTAGCTTCGAGGACCAAGTTGTACGCTGATTTTATCTGTTCGTATTTTACAGAGAAATATCGAAGCGTGTAGTGTTGATGCTATTCCCGCCGTTTATCAGGTTTTGAGTGTGGAACAAAAATCCAAAGGGATTTTTGTTCCACACTCGTTTTTTACGAGTAAGAATTGAGAATCAAAAAAAATATCGATATAATTAAAAATAGATGAGTTTTTATTTCCGATAATTCTCATTTAAAAAAGAAAAAGGAGTGTATTTTTATGAAAAAATTTTTAAAAATTAGTCTCGTCTCAGTCATATTATTGTTGATTCTAACTAGTTGTGTCATTGTGAGGATGTGAGAAAATGAAAAAAAATATCTGGTTATCTATACTGGCATTATTAATTTTGACTGGTTGTAAAATTAACATTAATAGTCCACAATCTGCCAGAGATGATAATTACGGTGAGACAACCCAGGCAAGTACTAGTATTAATGAAGTAGATGATAAGCTAGCTGGAACAATGTTTTCAAAAAAAGGAAGCGGTGATGATGTATTTACAAACTTAGCTTTTAAAAAGGGGCCAGTTATAGCAAATATTACTTTCAAAGGAACGGAAAAAATAGTTGTTCGGATCGTGGACAGTGATGGACAAGAAATTGCAAAGTTAATTGATACGCAAGGAAATTACATTGGAAAAACAATGGCTCAAATTCCTAAAGACGCAGATACGTATATTTTAGAAATTAAAGCAGAAGGAAGTTGGTCCATTCAATTTTCAGAAGCAAATACGAAAGCTAATCAATAGCTATTTTGGAAAGAAAGCAGTCTATACCTATCTGAAGTGGAAGAAACGTAATTTTTGTAGAAAAATTAAGCATGAATAAATGGCGATCGAAAAGAAAAATTTTTATTGAATTCTCTAAAGTTTTTCTCAAATATAGTAGAATTCCTTTCTTTTCTTCTGTGAGAAAGATATAATAAAAAACGTATGAACAAAGGAAAAGGGATGACGAATGAATAGAAAAGAGAAAACAAATTTAGATAGTCGAATTGATTACGGCGTGATATTACCAGTTTTTCTTTTATCACTAATTGGTATGCTATCGCTTTACGTAGCGCTTTACAATGATCCAAGCAAACCTAAAATTGGTAGCTTGTTAATGAAACAAGGACTGTGGTATTTAGTCGGAGGATTAAGTATTGTCATTATTATGCATTTTAGCTCAAAATTACTCTGGCGGTTAACGCCCGTTTTTTATGCACTTGGATTAGTCTTAATGGGATTACTACTGAAATTCTATGATCCAGTGCTAGCAGAGCAAACAGGTTCTAAAAACTGGATTCGCTTTGGTGGCACCACATTCCAACCATCGGAATTGATGAAGATTGCGTTTATTTTGATGTTGGCCTATATAGTGACCATGCATAATGTTAAATATGTGGACCGAACACTCAAAAGCGACTTTTGGCTAATCGCTAAAATGCTATTAGTGGCGATTCCGGTAATTGTTTTAGTCCTTTTACAAAAAGACTTCGGGACGATGTTAGTTTTCTTAGCCATTTTTGGGGGAGTTTTCTTAATGTCTGGCATTACTTGGAAAATTATTGTGCCCGCCTTTATCATAGCTGCTCTAGTCGGAGCTGGAACCATCTACTTGGTAACAACAGAAACAGGAAGAGACTTATTGTCTAAAATTGGCATTAAAGCTTATCAATTTGATCGGATTGATTTATGGCTAAATCCTTTCCATACAGATCCAGATCGCTCATTCCAACCAGCGCTAGCATTAACAGCAATTGGTTCTGGGGGCCTTTTCGGAAAAGGCTTTAACGTGAGTGATGTGTATGTCCCTGTTCGTGAGTCAGATATGATTTTTACAGTTGTTGGTGAAAACTTTGGCTTTATTGGTGGCTGTTTCATTATTTTGTTGTATTTTATTTTAATCTACCGCATGATTCGCGTTTGTTTTGATACAAATAATGAATTCTATGCCTACATTGCCACAGGAATTATCATGATGATTTTGTTCCATGTTTTTGAAAACATTGGAGCGAATATTGGTTTACTACCATTAACTGGGATTCCATTACCGTTTATTAGTCAAGGTGGTTCTTCCATTTTAGGTAACATGATTGGGGTGGGCTTAATTATGTCCATGCGTTACCAACAAGAAACGGTTCGTACCAGAAGTGGTCGTTAAAGAAAGAAGAAAGAAGGGGTAGAAATGTACACACTTTATGAATATCCTAAATGCTCAACTTGTAAAAAAGCGAAAGCGTGGTTAGACCAACAAGGCGTTAAATACCAAGCAATTGATATTAAAACAACACCGCCTAGTAGTGAACAACTAGCAAAATGGATGAAAGAAACCGGCTTGCCTGTTCGTCGTTTTTTTAACACAAGTGGGGTTTTATATAGAGAACAAGGCTTAAAAGATCTTGTTGACAGTTTTTCTATTGAAGAAGCAAGTCAGCGTTTAGCTGCGGATGGCATGTTGATTAAGCGTCCAATTCTCTTAAAAGACAATACATTTCTAACGAATGGTTTTAAAGAAGCAGATTACGAAGGAGTGCTTGGAAAATGAGTGAAATGAAACAAATTGATCAATTATGGATCTTACCAACAGAAGCAGGTTATAAAATTGGTTTAACCGCCGAAGCCCAAGAGGATTTAGGAAAGATTACTTTTGCAACGTTTCCAAAAGTCGGACAAACATTAGCTAAAGGTGACTCTTTAATTGAATTAGAAGCAGAAAAAGCAGTCAGTGAATTCAGTAGTCCATTATCTGGTAAGGTAGTCGCGATTAATGAAGCGGCTGATCAAGAGCCAAGTGCGTTAGATGAAGAAAATGCCTGGATTGCTGTTTTAGCAGATGTTGAACCAACAGAATTTGAAAATCTTTAGTCTTACGTTGACAAGGCCAATGTTTATTGCTATAATTTTCTCAATCTAATCAAAAGAAAGCTTTGAAAAGAAGAGTACATGTTAAGGACGTTTGAAGAGAGCCCTGTTTGCTGAGAATGGGTAACAGATTTAAGATGGAAGATGGTCTTTGAGCAGAGTAAGTGAGCGAAGCAGTGAACTTACTACGGGGCGCCCGTTACAGCCAACGGTATGCGAAGAATCAAGTACCGTATGAGGTTATTATTGAGAAATAATAGCGAATTAAGGTGGTATCACGAAATGACAAACTTTCGTCCTTTTTGCTGTAATAGCAAAAGGATGGAAGTTTTTTTGTTTTTATTAAGCAAATTCGTTTCATAAAAAGTGCGAAACCTTCAAAATAAGAAAGTAGAACAGAAAGAAGAGGAGAACAAAATGGCATTAATTGAATTACGTCATGTAAAAAAAGAGTTTTCCGGTAAAGCGGGTAAAGTCACGGCTTTAAAAGATATTGATTTAACGGTTGAATCAGGTGATATTTATGGCATTATTGGCTATTCAGGTGCAGGAAAAAGTACGTTGGTTCGCCTATTGAATGGGCTTGAAACACCTACAGAAGGTGAAGTAGAAATTCAAGGACAAGATATTGCATTGTTGCCAAATAAAGAACTACGAAACTTCCGTAAAAAAATTGGGATGATCTTTCAGCATTTTAATTTATTATGGTCACGGACGGTCCTAGAAAATATCATGCTCCCATTGGAAATTGCTGGTGTTCCAAAACAAAATCGGAAAAGCCGCGCAGAAGAGTTAATCAAGTTGGTTGGTTTAGAAGGACGGGAAAATGCCTACCCAAGTCAACTCTCTGGTGGGCAAAAGCAACGAGTGGGGATTGCCCGTGCCTTAGCTAACAATCCTGACATTTTGCTTTGTGATGAAGCAACGAGTGCTTTGGATCCGCAGACAACCGATGAAGTGCTAGAATTACTACTAAAAATCAACCAAGAATTAAATTTAACGGTTGTATTAATTACCCACGAAATGCACGTGATTCGTAAAATTTGTAATCGCGTAGCCGTGATGGAATATGGTGAAATTGTTGAAGAAGGTAAAGTAATCGATATTTTCAAAAAGCCTCAAACAGAAATTGCGAAACGCTTTATCCAACAAGAAGCGGATAAAAACATTGAAGAAACGGAACTGGTTGTCGAAGAAATGTTGGAACAATATCCGAATGGAAAAATTGTTCGCCTACTTTTCCACGGCGAACAAGCGAAATTGCCAATTATCTCGCATATTGTCCGAGAATATCAAGTAGAAGTCAGTATTATTCAAGGGAACATTCAGCAAACAAAGCAGGGTGCAGTGGGTTCTCTTTATATTCAATTATTAGGCGAAGAGCAAAATATTCTAGCAGCCATTGAAGGATTACGTAAACTTCGTGTAGAAACAGAGGTGATTGGAAATGAATAATCGTGGCTTAGCAAGTTTCTTTGATTTTTCGCAAATTGATATAAGTAAACTACAAGAAAAAACGATTGAAACACTCTATATGACAGGGATTTCAATCATAGTGGTCGCCATTTTAGGGCTGATTTTAGGACTACTACTTTTTGAAACGTCAGGCAGAAAAGGGATTTTGAGCCGATTACTGTATTGGCTAGTGGCCATTTTTGTAAATATTTTCCGTTCGATTCCGTTTATTATCTTAATCGTTCTGTTAATTCCTTTTACAAAAATTATTTTAGGGAGTATGTCTGGTGTCAAAGGCTCCTTACCAGCATTGATTATTTCCGCAGCACCTTTTTATGCTCGCATGGTCGAAATTGCTTTTCGTGAAGTCGATAAAGGCGTGATTGAAGCAGCCAAAGCAATGGGGGCCAACCGTTTCCAAATTATTTGGAAAGTTTTATTACCAGAAAGTCTGCCAGCGCTTGTTTCTGGCTTAACCGTTACAACCATTTCCTTAGTGGGCTACACTGCAATGGCAGCTGCTATTGGAGCGGGTGGTTTAGGAAGTTTGGCGTATCAAGATGGCTTCCAACGTGGTCAAAATACAGTTACCTTAGTAGCAACGATTTGTATCTTAATTATTGTCTTTGCGATTCAATGGCTTGGGGATACAGTCGCTAAAAAAATAGATAAACGATAAATGGAGGGAATAAGATGAAAAAACGTACATTATGGTCAGTAATTACTGTAGCAATAGCTATCTTAATTTTAGGGGCGTGCGGCAATAAAAAGAGTGATGACTCGGTCTTGAAAGTTGGGGCTTCGCCAGTTCCACATGCAGAGATTTTAGAACATGTAAAACCTTTATTAGAAAAAGAAGGCGTAAAACTAGAAGTGACGACTTATACAGATTACGTGCTACCTAACAAGGCGTTGGAAAGTGGCGATATCGATGCCAACTATTTCCAACATGTGCCGTTCTTTAATGAAGCGGTTAAAGAAAATGATTATGACTTTGCGAATGCAGGTGCGATTCATTTAGAACCAGTTGGGCTTTACTCGAAAAAATACAAATCGTTACAAGAAATTCCTGATGGTTCAACGATTTACGTTAGCTCTTCCGTTTCAGATTGGCCACGCGTATTAACTATCTTAGAAGATGCTGGTTTAATCACGCTGAAAGAAGGGGTAGACCGGACAACTGCTACTTTCGATGATATTGATAAAAATACTAAAAAGTTGAAATTCAATCATGAAAGTGATCCAGCAATCATGACCACTCTTTATGACAATGAAGAAGGGGCTGCGGTTTTAATTAACTCAAACTTTGCCGTGGATCAAGGATTAAATCCGAAAAAAGATGCGATTGCCTTAGAAAAAGAAAGTTCACCTTATGCCAATATTATTGCGGTTCGTAAAGAAGACGAAAACAACGAAAATGTAAAAAAATTAGTCAAAGTGTTACGTAGCAAAGAAGTCCAAGATTGGATTACGAAAAAATGGAACGGTGCCATTGTTCCAGTCAATGAATAAAGAGAAAAAGACAATAGAATAAAAACTTGAGGTCGGGACAGGCGTGTTAAGCTTCAAGAAATAAGAAGAAAGTTCTGAAAGATGCTTTTTGTCTCTCAAGGACGTTCAGCTTATTTCCGAAGAAGCTGCTCCTGTCCCGTTGTTTATTTAAAATTTTAAAGCTAGGCAGATACATCATGTTGATTTACTTGCCAAGTCTAAGTTTTTTTCTTTTAAAAAAGGACTATAAATGATAAAGTTACAAGGAATTTCTTAATTATCAGGAAAATTCAGGGACTATGCATAGGCATTTGCATTAGTTATTGTTATAATAATTAAGATAGATTTTTTGGAATGGAGGGAAAAAGATGTTACGTTTTTTTCCGCAAAAAAATAAATATGTAGAAGAAGCAAGCCAGTACGCCTTTGATAAAGAAGGCCAAATTCCGCAGCACATTGCCATTATTATGGACGGAAATGGCCGGTGGGCACAGAATCGAAGACTGCCGAGAATTGCTGGACATAAAGAAGGCATGGATACGGTCAAAAAAATAACGAAGCATGCTAGTCATTTAGGCGTTAAAGTTTTAACACTTTATGCATTTTCAACGGAAAATTGGAAGAGACCAACAGATGAAGTCAATTTCTTAATGCAATTGCCTGTTGATTTTTTTGATACATTCGTGCCTGAATTAATTAAGGAAAATGTTAAAGTCAATGTAATGGGCTACCAAGAGTTTCTACCAAGCCATACGCAAGATGCTGTTAAGCGCGCCATTGAGCAAACCAAGGACAATACGGGCATGGTTTTGAACTTTGCTTTGAATTATGGGGCGCGTGCGGAGCTACTAACTGCCATGAAACAGATTGCTGCAGAGGTTTCAGAAAAAGCATATACGGCAGATGAGATTACAGAAGAAACGATCGCAGATCACTTAATGACTGGCTTTTTACCCACGGAACTTCGCGATCCAGAATTGTTGATTCGAACAAGTGGGGAAGAGAGAATTAGTAATTTCTTGCTATGGCAAATTGCTTATAGCGAGTTGTTTTTTACAAAAGCATTATGGCCTGATTTTTCAGGGGACACTTTAGAAACCGCGATTGCTTCTTTCCAAAATCGTAATCGTCGTTTTGGAGGTCTAAAAGAAACTACAGAAACAGAAGGGAGCGATCCGCAGTGAGACAACGTGTCATCACAGCTATCGTCGCATTAATCATCTTTATTCCAATTATCTGGTATGGTGGTTTTGCAATTGAGATTGCCGCTGTTGCTTTGGCAGTAGTCGGCGTGTACGAGTTATTCCGTATGAAAGGATTAACGTTATTAAGTTTTGAAGGTGTTTTATCAGCATTAGGGGCCGTTTTTTTAGTTATCCCAACAATTAAGTGGTTAAACTTTTTGCCGGAAATGCAAACAAATTTCATTTTATTTTATGTCACTGTGATGTTGTTGTTAGGTGCTTCGGTAATTTCTAAAAATACATATACGATTGAAGAAGCTGGCTTTCCAGTTATTGTCAGTTTATATGTAGGGATGGGGTTCCAGAACTTTATTAGTGCCCGTTCCGCAGGTTTTGAAGTCTTGTTATTTGCTTTATTCATTGTCTGGGCAACGGATATTGGTGCATATCTATTTGGACGCCGATTTGGTCGTCATAAATTGATGCCAGATGTTTCACCCAACAAGACAATAGAAGGTGCACTTGGTGGTATTTTATCAGCCGTGGTTGTAGCAGCGTTGTTTTTAGTTTTCACAGCTAATAAAGGGCTATTTCCTTATCCAATGCCGGTGATGCTCGTATTGACGGTTCTATTTTCTATAGTAGGGCAATTCGGTGATTTGGTTGAATCTTCTATCAAACGTCATTATGGCGTGAAAGACTCTGGTAACATCTTGCCAGGACATGGCGGTATTTTAGATCGTTTTGATAGTTTATTATTTGTTTTCCCAATTATGCACTTATGTGGATTATTTTAAATTGATTAACAAAATTTAAAAAAGTATCGTCAAATAAGCAAAAATCCAGAAGATAGACTCTTCTGGATTTTTGCTGTTTATAGGGTTAGTTTAGGTAACTTTTGAGTTATTTAATTTCTAAGAGTAATTGTATAAAGGCGACTAAAGTTTCTAAAAATTAAATAGGTGATCGGATGTTAAATATCTGAACATTTAGAGGAAAATTCGATTGTTAAAAATTAAATTATAACAATCGAATAACACTGGAATGTTTATTTCAATAAAGCCATTGACGTTTAGCATAGATAAATTTATACTTAAAAGAAGAAAAGCAAAATAATGTATTTTATAAGCTTGTTCAATCGTGGTGAGAGTTATTCATAAATTTAAACAAGTAAAGAGAAGATAATTTATAGATTTGTGAACGCGTTCTTCATACAAGGTTATAGATTAGGATTATATTTTTGATAATCTAATGTAAAGGATTAATTCAATGAAAAAATTTTTAGAGAATAGTATGCACCAAGCCGTAAAAGCTTGTTTTTTCTTTTTAGGTAAACTACCTAAAAAGAAGTTATTTATTTTTGAAAGTTTTCATGGAAGACAGTATAGTGATAATCCACGTGCAATTTTTGAGTACATAAGAGATAACTGTCCTGAATATCAATGTATTTGGGCAGTCAAAAAAGGATATGAGATGCCTTTTGTGGAAGAGAATGTTCCTTTCGTCAAACGATTAAGTTGGAGATGGCTATGGTTGATGCCAAGAGCTCAGTATTGGGTTTTTAACACGCGGATGCCAGCTTGGATGTATAAGAATCAAACAACAATCTATATACAGACGTGGCATGGGACCCCTCTAAAGAAACTGGGCTTAGATATTGAAACAGTCAAAATGCCAGAGCATGAAACAGAGAGCTATAAACTAGAAGTCCTTCAAGAAGCAAATCGTTGGGATTATCTCATCTCACCTAATGCATATAGTACGAGAGTATTTCGACAGGCCTTTCATTATGGAGGGGAAATATTAGAAGTAGGATATCCGCGAAATGATTTGTTAGTTTGTGAAAATAAGGACAAAATAGCTTTTTCTGTTCGCAATCAGTTAGGCCTTTCAGCCAATCAAAAAATTATTCTTTATGCCCCCACGTGGCGTGATGATGAGTCTATTCGAAAAGGAGCCTATCGTTTTACCAATCATTTGCCAGTTGAACAACTTTTAGCAATTGATTCTTCTGTTGTTATACTTACACGACTACATTATTTAATTGCAGAAAGTTTTGATATAAGTGCATTTGGTTCACGTGTAATCGATGTTTCTTCTTATCCAGATATCAATCAACTTTATTTAATCGCTGACTTATTAATTACAGATTATTCATCGGTTATGTTTGATTTTGCATTAACAAAAAAACCGATGCTATTTTTTATGTATGATAAGGAAAAGTATCAAAATAGTACAAGGGGATTCTATTTTGACCCAACAGCAATTTTGCCTGGGAAAATAGTGACAGATACGGATAGCCTAGTAACGTCTGTAAAAAACGTATTGTTTTCTAAAACGGAACAGGAACAACGTTTATATGTGCAGTTTTTTCGTGAATTTTGCCTTGAAAATCAGGATGCCACTAGACAGCTGATTTCAGAAATTTTAAAGAGATAAAAAGCCGGAGGGTGTAGGTTGGAAAAACAAAAAGAAGTCCAAAAAGAATATGAAGAGTATCAATATATGTTAGATACTGAAACGTGGAAAAAGGAGTTAAGTCAATTTAAGCTGTCCTCTTCAGAAAAAATATCAAAAAATCCTAAAGTCTCAATCATTATTGCTAATTACAATAATGCACCATATCTTAAAAAGATGATGGATTCTCTTGTTCAACAAACCATTGGGATTGAGCAATTGCAAGTGATGTTTATTGATGATTGTTCCACAGATCATTCGTTAAAAGTAATAGAACCATATCTTGAAAGATATCCGAATATTGAAATTTATCAGCTGCTTGAAAACACTGGAGGAGCTCACGGCCCAAGAAACGTAGGGATTGTAAATGCACGTGGTGAGTATAGTGTCTTCTTAGATGCAGATGATTGGTATGATTTAAATGCATTGAAATATTTATCAGACCTACTAGATGACTCTCACGATGATTTTGCTGTTTCTGGTCTAATACAGAGTACGGATGGCCACTTAATGTTAAAAAGTAAGCCATATTATGTGGATGGGTCATTTAAAAATCGGTCTATCCAAGAATTGCCAGCTGAATTTTATGGTTGGTTAGGACCGCAAGCTATCATGTTAAGAACTTCACTGATACACAATAATAATTTACACTTTGTTAATCAACGGGTGGCTGATGATGTGCTGTTCTTTTATGAAGCCATGCGATTTTCAAAAACCATTACACAAGGGGAAAGGTTAACGACTTATTTAAATCGAGATGCAGATAATGAAAGTTTAAGCAAATCAATTAATCGGACATTTATGCTTTCTTGGTTGCGTGCGTTAAGTTATATCAATCAACAGTTTCCAGATGATTTGTCTAAAGAACGGATGTTAGCACGCCGTTTAGAATGGCTAATTTATGACTTTTGTATTCGGAGGGATACTGGGTATCCATTCAGTAAAAAGCGATTACAAGACTTTAAAGTACAGATGGATCAGTATTTAGGTGATGAATTGAGTTTTGATCCTAGCCCGTATTTTAGAAGTGATGTGCGCCAAATCATTTGGACATTTTTACAAACTAACGATATTGATGGTTTGTATTGGTTTATTCAATGTCAGTCCATTCGTTGGGTGTTAGTCAATCGCTTTGGTTATGTTTCAAAAACAGAGAGAAGTTATTATTATCCAAGATTATTGAAACGATTCCCAGCAGTTCGCATGAATGCTTATGCAAAAGCAACGCAACGTGAAGGCAATATGCTTTCTTTAAATGTGTATACACACCAAAAAATTACAGGATTTGAAATAAAAGAGCTGAAAAATCCTTTTGAAACAAGACAGAGGCTGGCGTTTAAAAAAATTAGTGAAACTAGTTATCAGGTAGAGTTGCCAGAAAAATTTTCAAATAAAGAAAGTAGATTTACGATAGTTTTTGATAATTATTTAGAAATTGGGGTTAAAGATTTTAGTAAGTTTTTTGCTTAAATTTTGTCCGTTTAAATCAGGATATTTTGAGTATACAACTATAAATGATAAGTGAGGGAAATTTGTTTTATGGAAAATGTGAAAGTGTCAGTTATTGTACCCGTCTATAACGTAGAAACCTATTTAGAAGAGGCATTAATGAGTTTGAAAAACCAAACATTGAAAGAAATTGAATTCTTAATTATTAATGATGGCTCTACTGATAATAGTCAAAAAATTATTGAAGAAATTGCACAAGATGATCCACGTTTTCGCGTTTTCAATGTTAAAAATGGGGGAATTGGAAAAGCCTTTAACTTGGGTGTTTCAGAAGCAAAAGGTGAGTATATTGCTGAATTTGAAAGTGACGATTATGTAGCATTGCATGCCTATGAGCGTTTATACAATACGGCTAAAAGTCACCATGCAGATGTTGTCCGTTGTAACTGGGTTGAATTTTCTTCTGAAGAAGAGGTCGAGCGAGATATATTATGGCAATATCCCGATAAATACAATCAATTGATTGACTTAAAAACGACGGATTTAATTGTACAAGTTTATCCATGGAATGCCATTTATAAAAAAAGTATGATTGAGAAAGAAAACGTAACTTGGGATGAGGAAATTAAAAGTTATGGGGATACTGGTCTATTTTGGAAAATTAATTCAGCATCTCAGAATGTTATTTTTATTAAAGATTGTTTGTATTTTTATAGACAAGACAACCCAAATTCGACAGTAAATAATGTGGCAACAAAGGTTCCTTTCTTGTTTCAACAATTTAAACTAATTCGTTCAAATTTAATTGAACAAAATAAATTTGAACGCTACAAAGGTTATTTTTATAAACAAATGTTCGAAAAATACTTTTGGGCGATTGAAAAATTAACCCATTTACGTGATGAGTCGGTTTATGAAGTGATTCAAAAGGTGGCAGTAGATTTTAGACAAGCTTTAGAAATAGACCAGCTGAATGATATCGATTTTGAATACATCAAACAATTTTATCAAATTGCAAATGATCCAGCAGCTTATTATGAGGACTACTTGAAAAATCTGTATAAAGTTAGTGTTGTCATGCCGATTCACAATGCTTCAAAATATTTAAGACAAACATTAGAAACTGTTTGTGAGCAGTCTTTACGTGAGATTGAAATCATTTTAGTAGAGAATGGCTCTACAGATAATACCATGGATATTATTAACGAATTTGCAGTAAAAGATCCGAGAATTACGGGGATTTCTATTGGCAAAAGTAATCCTGGACACGCAAGAAATGTGGGCATTTCGATGGCACGAGGACGGTATTTGCAATTTCTGGATGCAGATGATCATTTTGAAGCGAATTTATTACAAGACGCTTATTATCGGGCATATGATAGTGCAACAGATATTCTGTTATTTGGCATGAAAGAAAAGTTACCAAATGGAGAAGTGCACGTTGTTCACAATCCATTACTAACTAATGGTGGACGTATGTCTGGTGAAGAAATTTCATTGGATGAAGTAACTCCTTATTTATATGACAAATTATTTTTATTAGAATACATCAAAGAAAATAATTTGGTAAACTTAGAACAATTTGTTGGTGAGGATGCTTATTTCACTTATACAGCATTATTAGGTACCGAAAAAATTGTTGCCTTAAACAAATATTTGCTGACACGAATCGTTAGACAAGATGGCTTGATGTCTACGTATGGAATGAATTATCGTGATGAGTTCAATTTACATGACAAAATGTTGGAGTACTTAAAACAACATGCTCCAAATCGAATTGAAGCATATCGGTTAAAAATTATTAATACATTAAACTGGTTTATTTTTGACATGAATCGTGTTGATCAAGCATTTAAAGAACGTTTCTATCAAGAATTAAAAGAGAAATACATCCAACAATTAGGGCTAGACTTAGTGAAAAAAGAAAAATATTCTAATGATCCAGAACAAGTAGAGCGTATCACACGAATCCAAAATATTTTACAATACAATCTAGAAATATATCAAAATATTTATAAAGATTTTGGGATGAAAAAAACCTTTATTATTCCGAATGTTCATATTCAAGAGCGTGGAGGTAAAGTAATTTTTGGACAAGAGAAAGCCCAGGGAAATGGGACGGCAATTGAAATGTTTTCAATTATTATTGCAGATAACGATACAAGCAATGCCAGCGGAGTAATTGATTTCGTTTATATGGGTGACAATACAAAAATAATTCATGATAGTTTATTAGTATCTTTATTAATTAAAAAAGAAGGTACTACTTTAAAATCGATTGTTTTACAAGCCGAGTGGGAAAAAGGCTATACCTTACTACAAGAAAATATGTATTATACTTTCGTAGACAATGTTTTTACAATTTGGGCGGGCTATACTCAAAAATATGCAGCATTTGATTACAATGTTCGAATTTTGACTTCTCGAGAAGGGGAAACACATTTTAGTGTCGTTCGACAAAACCAAGGCTATATCCAAGATACAATGACAAGTATTGGTAACGAATTAACACCTATCAATAAAATTGAAGGAAATGAACCTACAACAATTAAAAAAGCTGTATCAAAAAGTCTTAAAAAAGCAAAAGGGTTGTTGAAATAACATGTAAAAAAGATTCTTAAACATGAACGAATAATAAGTAATTAACAGAGAAAGTAGGAGCGGAAAAATGAAAAAAGCAGCAATTATGGGCTGGTGGTATAACCAAAATTATGGATCAATCTTAACATACTATGCTCTAAACAAATATGTACAGAATAAAGGGTACGAGACGGTAATGATTGATGGACCACTAGGTTATAAAAACAGAAGTAACTTTCGAGCATGGATGCCTTTAGCGTATAATTTTTTTAAGAAAAATAATATGCCCTATACTGAGCAATTAACAAAAGAAACGTTACCGACATTGAACGATTTAGAAAATCTAGATACCTTTATTTTAGGCTCTGATCAAATGTGGAATCCGTGGAATGGTTGGGTAGACGACGATGATTTCTTAGATTTTGTTTATCCTCGTAATAAAACAATTGCTTATTCTGTTTCATTAGGAAAAGCAGATACAAGTAAATATGATCCCAAATGGGTTGCAAACCGCAAAAAAGATATTACACAGTTTAATCATGTTTCTATGAGAGAAGATTTTTCTGTACAAATTATGAAAGATATTTTTCAAGAAGAAGTTATTCAGGCTTTGGATCCAACCTATCTTGTTGAAAGAAGTGAATATGATTCTTTAGCTGATCAAGCTACGTTTAAACGACAAGAATCAGGAGATTATATGGCTGTCTTTTTCTTGGATATTAACAAGGAAAAAGTTCGTGTAGCACTAGCGATCGCAGAAAAATTGGGACTGAAATTAGTGGTCTTGCCTAATCCTTTAAAAGGACGTGAACTAGCGAAAAAAACGTTTCCTAATACAGTAGAATATGTTTCTGAAGATACACCAGAAAATTTCTTATCTGTTTATCGAGAAGCAAAATATATTATTACTGATTCGTTTCATGGCACTGTTTTTGCGACTATTTTCCAAAAACCGTTTTCAATTTTTTATAATGAACAACGTGGAATTGACCGCTTTAATAGCTTGATGAACCTGTTTGAGCTTGGCGAAACTAGACGTGTCTATGAGCAAAACACAAAACAAGAAATTGAAGAAAATAAAAATATTAGTTTAGCACTTGACTATCAAAAGACCGCTGGAAAGATTGCTAGAGAAAAAGAGATTTCAGATAAGTGGTTAACCGATGCGTTGACAAGTAAATTTAGCCCAGATGAAGACGAAGTATATGATGAATTTAGACGATATATTATCAATAAACCTTTGGATTTTTATCGAGCTAAAACAACTGTTCCGATTTCCGAAGCAATTGTTTTATCGCCAAATGGTACGATAAAAAATTCCAATCCTAATGAAAGCTTTTGGAAGCTAACAGATAAAGAATTAATTTTTATGAATAATCATCGTGAAGTCACTACAAGATTTAATCGTGAAAAGTTTAAGGGAAAGGAAACGTTCAGTCCTTTTAGAATCGTCGGTAAATATGTGAAAGATGAAAAAATCGAACATGTTATGTATTTGCATCCGATACAAAAACCTAAGCCTAAACCGAAACAAGGCACAGAAAAAAAAGCATTAGCAATTCCCGAGAATCTTTTAACAAGAAAACAATTAATTATGAAAATTGTGCAAAATGAGAGAATTCGTTCGTGGAAACAAGATCTTTTAGAAGAATTACCAGATTTAGAGTTATTTGTAGGTCGTGAATTAAAAGAATATGCTTCGAATTTTGTTGGTGGTCCAGCAGACCTTTTAATTTTTCCAAAAACGATAGAAGAAGTTGCTTTAATTGTAAAATATGCTAAAAATAATCAGATTCCTTTAACTGTTATCGGTAAAGGTTCAAATATTTTAGTCCGTGATGGTGGTATCCGTGGGATTACTTTAAATATGACTGCCTTGAATTATCGTAAAATTACGGGGAATGTTTTAACAGTTTCGGCAGGTGCAAGTTTAATTGAAACATCTTATTATCTACTAGAACACTTGAAATGCGGTTTAGAATGGGCAGATAATATTCCAGGAACCATTGGTGGCGCAGTTTATATGAATGCTGGGACAGTTAAGGATATTAATAGTATGTTTCTTGAAGCTACGATTGTAGATGAAAATGGAGAAATTAAAGTTTTAAATAAAGAAGATGTTCAATTTAGTCATCGCTATAGTTCATTTATGGATCATCCTGAGTGGATTATTTTAGAAACTAAATTACAGATTTCAGAAGGTAATTTAGAAAATATGGTAAATGACATGGTAGGAACTGTCGAAATTAGAGAAAGGATGCACCCACTAACACATCCAAATCATGGGTCAACTTTTACTTGGGGACGGGCACCTCGATTAATTCAACAAGCTGGCTTAGTTGGTACTAGAATTGGTGGGGTAAAAGTATCTGAAAAACATCCAGGTTTCTTTATCAATGTTGAACAAGCCTCTGCTCAAGACTATGAAGCATTAATTTATTTAATTATTGCAAAAGTTTATGAATTTTCTGGATTTTTATTAAAACCAGAAGTGAGAATTTTAGGTGCAAATATGTGGGAAGCAAGTTTAACTTTTAAATAAACAGGGGAGTGTGTGACATGAAGAAAATAATCACAATAATTGTGTCTTTAGCAATTGGTATCGGTTGTGGTTTTTGGTCAGGATATTACATCAGTAAAAAATATTCAGAAAACCAAGAGACAACTATTTCCAAAAGTACTAACTCAGAACAACCTTTGATTACAAATGGAGAGTATCAAGTAACAGCTAATTGGGATTGGAAAACATTAGTTGTTAAAGATAATGTGTGGACATTGGATGGCAAACGTATTTATGATGTTTCCACTACAAATGATAATAT
The DNA here is from genome assembly GCF_050534975.1 of Enterococcus sp. DIV2384. Classification (NCBI taxonomy): domain Bacteria; kingdom Bacillati; phylum Bacillota; class Bacilli; order Lactobacillales; family Enterococcaceae; genus Enterococcus; species Enterococcus sp. DIV2384. The sequence goes on along the minus strand of NZ_CP172905.1, from coordinate 2,026,358 downwards.
TGTGATTTTAAAGGGAAAAAATTTGAAATCACTTGTAGTTTATAAAATAGAAAAAGATAACGAAAAAATCAACTTATATTCTTACACAAAAGAAGGCGTTGGGAAAAAAGTATTGGCTACTCTAGTGAAGAAATAAATAATGCATTTGGTGTTTGAAATAAATTGAAAGTAACTTTGTTAGGAGAAGTTAGTAAATGAAATACAATACGAAAAATTATGACTATTTAATTGTTGGTTCGGGACCTTTTGGGGCAACGTTTGCTTGTGAAGCAGCTAAACGAGGAAAAAAAGTATTAGTTATTGAGAAACGTACTCATATTGGTGGCAATATGTATACACATAAAGAAAACGGGATTAATGTCCATGACTATGGTGCCCATATTTTTCATACTGACAATAAAGAAGTATGGTCTTATGTTAATCAATTGACGGAATTCAATGGCTATATCAATCAAGTAGTGGCTAATTACAAAGGAGAGCTCTACAACCTGCCATTCAATATGAACACGTTCTACCAAATGTGGGGGGTAAAAACGCCAGCTGAAGCACAAGCAAAAATTTCAGAGCAGCGGGAGGCAGCAGGGATTAAAGGAGCTCCAAAAAATTTAGAAGAACAAGCGATTCGTTTGATAGGAACGGACATCTATGAAAAATTAATTAAAGGCTACACAGAAAAACAGTGGGGACGTAAGGCTACGGAATTACCAAGTTTTATTATTCGTCGTTTGCCAACTCGTTTTACTTTTGATAATAATTACTTTAACCATCGCTATCAAGGCGTACCTGTCGACGGTTATACAGCTATGTTTGATAAATTGTTAGAGAGTGAATTAATTGATATTCAATTGAATAAAGACTTTTTGGCAGAGAAAGAAACTTACTTATCAGAGTTTCCAAAAATTGTTTATACAGGGATGATTGATGCATTCTTTGATTATTCTTATGGCGAACTAGAATATCGTTCAGTACGTTTTGAAAATGAAACAGTAGATTCAAACAATGCACAAGGTAATGCCGTAATTAATTATACAGATGCGGAAACTCCCTATACACGGATAATGGAATGGCGACATTTTGATCAACAGGCCGATGAAAACAAAACGATTTTGACGAAAGAATACCCGCAAGATTGGGATCGTTCAAAAGAAGCCTATTATCCTGTTAATGATGAGAAAAATTCACTTTTGTTTAGAAAATACAAAGAAAAAGCAAACGCTCAAGAAAAAGTTATTTTTGGTGGACGTTTAGCCAATTATCAATACTATGATATGGACCAAGTTTTCGGAGCAGCTTTGAAAGCAGTCGCTAAAGAATTTGGTGAAATGGCCAACTAGTGAACGGTTAGACTCGGAGGAACAAATGGAAAAAGAACTGAAAGTTAGAACAAAATTACTTACCAAAGAATACAGTTTAGCGCAAACACGTATTGACAAATTGAAGACACTTTTTAGTATTTTTCAAAACAAAGTTCCCACATTTTGGGCGTTAAAAGGTGTTAGCCTCGACGTATATTCTGGAGAAACAATTGGTATTATTGGTTTAAATGGTTCAGGCAAATCCACTTTATCAAATATTATTTCAGGCATCACCCCTCAAACGTCAGGAGAACTTGAAATAAATGGTGAAGTTTCAATTATTTCGATTGGTGCAGGACTAAATAATAATTTAACAGGACGAGAAAACATTCGAATGAAATGTTTAATGTTGGGGGAAAAGAATAAAGAAATTGATGCCAAAATCGATGATATTATTGAATTCTCAGAATTAGGCGTTTTTATCGACCAGCCTGTTAAAACTTATTCTAGCGGTATGCGTGCTAAGCTTGGTTTTTCAATTGCGGTTCATCAAAATCCAGATATTTTAGTAATCGATGAAGCGTTATCTGTAGGAGATCAAACCTTCTATAATAAAGGCTTAAAAAAAATGCTTGCATTTAAAGAGCAAGGCAAAACTATCTTTTTTGTCTCTCATTCTATTCAACAAGTAGAGCAAATTTGTGATCGTGTAGCTTGGATGCATTATGGTGACCTACGTGCATTTGGTGAAACTAAGCATATTTTAAAGGAATATCGTGCTTTCTTGCACCGTTATAATCATTTCACTGAACCGCAAAAAGAATCGTATCAGAGAGATGGCAAGGCCAAACAGAGAAATTTTTCTTTGGAACAACTTCAAGAAACAATTCTTGAAAAAGCCAATCAACAAGTAGGCAGTCGCCGGACGACTAAAGAAGTCATTAAATTTACTACTAAAAATAAAATTGGAGATAAAATGACTCTTGGTACGAAGAGCTTGTTAATTTTGCTACTTTGTATGATTTTTTATGTAAGTCTTACCTTTGTAAAAGGTATTTCATTAACAACAGCTTTCATTCATCCAGCGGAAACAATTCAACGTATATTTGTTCCTGAGAAAGTAGCAGGGAAGGATACAAACGCTGTGAAAACGACTAAAACTAAACCAGCTTCAACAAAAGAATCTAGGCAGCAGGAGGAAGTTCAGCCTAGCCCAACGAACGTACCAGAAAATAATAATAGCGAACAAGCTGTGTCAACGTATACTGTGGAAGTTGGAGATTCAGTCAGTTTGATTGCTGAAAATCACGGACTCACTATAGAACAACTTCAAACTTTGAATCCAGAAATCATTGAGGTACCTATTTATCCTGGACAAGTGTTGAAATTGAAAGAGGTGACTGAATAATGCGCGAGGTAAAATTAATTTTAGCGGAACAGTTTTCATACTTAGGCGTTGCACAACGAATTGCTAAATACAGTAATAAAGCATTATATCAAAGCCACATCTTAGGAAATTTATGGCAAATTTTAAGTCCTTTAATTCAGTTAGGTGTCTATTATTTTGCTTTTGGGATTGCCCTTGGTGGTGCTCGAACCGTAAAAGGAGGAGTATCCTATATTGCTTGGTTGATGGTAGGATTAAGTACATGGATTTTTTTAAGTACAGTAACAAAACAAGCTTCTAGTTCTGTTTATATGCAAGTTGGCATGGTCTCTAGAATGAAGTTTCCAATAAGTATTTTGCCAATGGTTAAAATATTTTCTGAGTTACCAAGTTATTTTGCATTCACTACGTTAGCAGCGATTGTGTCAATCTCGACAGGTGAAAAGATTTCTATTTATTGGATTCAGCTACCTTACTATATTGTAGCGATGATTATCTTTTTATATAGTTTTAGTCTAATTAATTCAACGATTGCTGCATTAATTAGGGATTATCAAATTTTCTTGAATTCTATTATCCAAGTATTAATGTATATGTCAGGGGTCTTTTGGGATTTGAGTACAAAGAATTTACCGTCTTGGTTATCAAAAATTCTTATGTTGAATCCTTACGCATATATTATTAATGGATTTCGAGATACATTTTTCTATAAAAGATGGTTTTTTGAAGATAAGCCCCAGCTTGTTGTTTTTTGGCTAACAACATTAGTAATATTTATCGTAGGAGCTCATTTACATGTTAAGTTCAGAAGTAAATTTGTTGATTATATGTAATATATGAAGAAGTAAAACCACCGTATACTGACAAGAATACGGTGGTTTTACTCTTTAATTGACAATAGCCTTCTCTTTAAAGAGAAGGCTATCTAACGAATCAATATTATTATTTTAAAGTTGGATCAGACTATTTCTAGTATTCAAGTATTTTTCATTTAAGCGATGTATTCCCTACCTCTAATACATCCTTGTATCTCTCTAGACACGCCAGTTTTGAATAAAATCATCAAAACAATTGAATGGTTCGTTTAAAAATATTTTTCGTGTTCTAATTATTATAACATAAAACTCGTCAACTGACCACTAGCTGACGAGTTCATAATTTTTCCAGATAAATAGACAGCCGTTTTCCGCCGACTGTCTAAGATTAAGATAGATTTGTAAAGAAGTGAATAAATGCTTCCTACTATCTCTTTATAACATGAGGAAAAGAAAACTGCAAAAGATAGCTGTGTTTTTTGAAAAAAAGATCAGCTGGTTTCCGCCAGCTGATCATCCGTTGAAAAGAGATATAAAGAAGTGAATAAAGCTTGCTTTACCTCTATTTTATACCATGTTTTGATTCAAATAACTATTCAGTATTAGTTATACTTAAATAATAAATATGTATACGGATGTATTGTTTTGAGGTATAGTCATAGAGAAAAGAGGGAACGTTTATGAAAAAATTTTGTTTAAGTTATAGCTCTGGTAAAGATTGTTTATTGGCGATGGATCGATTAATACAAGCAGGAAATCAGCCAGTAGCGTTAGTGACAACACTAAGTGATGAAATTAATCGTTCTTGGTTTCACGGGATACCAATCTCCGTCTTAGAAGCAGCGGCTGAAGCGTTAGATTTACCACTTGTTATATCACATAACAATGAAACAAATTACACAGAAAAAGTGGTTGAGGCACTGCATGAAACTAAAAAATTGGGTGCAGAAACGGTTTGTTTTGGCGATATAGATATTGAACAAAATGGTGCTTGGGATCGCCAAGTTGCATTAAGTGCTGGGCTTGAGCCACAATTACCTCTTTGGCAGGAGAATCGCGAAGCACTTGTCAAAGAATTCTTGGCAAAAGGGTACACAGCAATTATCAAAACGGTCAGCAAAGAGGCAGGTATTCCAATAAAATTTTTAGGAGAACCGTTAAATGAAACATTTATCACGTATCTTAAAGAGCATCAATTAGATATTTGCGGAGAAAACGGGGAGTACCATACGTTGGTAATTGACGGCCCGCTATTTAAAAAGAGGCTCCATTATTATGCTTCAGGAATTTATGAAAGTCCTTATGCTTATTCCTTGATTATTGATGCTTAAATGAAAGTAAAAGGACACAAGCTGCCACTTTTTCTAGCGATATGCTATAATTAACTTAAGAAAAGTAGAGAAAGTGAGTGGTTAATTATGGAAGAAACTGTCTTTTTTAATTTAGGAAATGCCCTTGCTTCAAAAAGAGATCAAAAAGAATTAATTAAAGAAGCCCAAATTGCGAAAGATACTCGAAAGATTCCAGGAAAACTGATTATCGTTGAAGATGAAGAAAATGGTACCCATATTTTATTTGAATTAGCTGATCAAACAGAACCATCTGCTGAAACAAAAGAATTCAAAGTGAAAAAAGTGATTGATTAATAAAAAAGCAACGAATTTTTCTAAATTCGTTGTTTTTTTATATTTTTTTACACAAATGATACAAAAAGAATATCAAAATCAAATAAATGATTAGTATACTTGAAGAAACAAATAGGAAGCAAAGCAAACGTTTTGAGGTGTTCTTTCATGGAAAATCGAGGAATTTTATTTGATAAAGATGGTACGTGTATTCGTTTTGACACTCTTTGGCAAGCAGGTTTGCAAGCTTGTTTTGAAACACTAAGTATGTTAGCCCCTCATCATTCAGCAGAAATAAAAAAGATATTAGCTATTCAGGAGCAACGTTTTTTGCAAAAACATTTACTTGATGAAGTCCTTTATCAGGAACTGTATCAGGAATTGGCGCAATTTGAGGAATTAGTCGAACAGGGAATCAGCAGTCGATGGCTGGAGCAATTTTTTTATGATTATTTACGAAAAAATCTGAAAAAGATTGAACCAATTGGTGATTTAAAACAGTTATTTCTTGAGCTAAAACGGAAAAACTATAAAATTGGATTAGCAACTTCAGATACTTTGCCAGCGACTATGTTGATTATGGAATATCTTGGTTTAACAGAAATGTTTGATTTTATTGCGACAGGAGATCGTTACTTACCGAAACCAGATGCGGACATGCTCCAAGCCTTTTGTCAGTCATGTCAATTGAAGGCGACAGAAGTAATTATGGTAGGTGATTCGCTCGTGGATGTTTTCATGGGAACGTGTCATGGCAAAGCAGGAATTGGTGTTTTAACCGGCAACTGCCAGTCAACTGATTTTGAAAAGTTTGAAGTAGCTTATTTTCGTGATATCCATGAAATACCTTATCAAGAATTATGGGAAAATACCAAGAAGAAAAAAATCCTGAAAAGATGACGAGTCTTTTCAGGATTTTTTTATTAATCTAATTGAAGCAATTGCCGTTTCTTTTGTTGAAATTCTTCTTCTGTTAGAATTCCTTCATCAACTAACATTTTTAAATTTCTTAACTCAGCCATTACGTCTTCAATAGTGCTAGATGAGTTTTTTTGTGAATCAGATAGTTTTGGTTCAATCGGTTGGTTTTTATCACTCTTTATAGGAGTTGGTATTTCTTTTTCTTTTATTCGACGAACAATAGTGTCTAATGATGAAAGGGCTCGTTCGGCGTTGAAACGGGCTCTATCGATCGCTAATTGACGATCAAATTCAGTGGTTTGCTCACTAAGTGTCTTTAAAAAGGAAATAGTGATGGTTGGGCGTTGCAAATCATCTAGATTAATCAAAATATAGACACTACTGACGCGATCATAAGGTACGTTTTCTTCGGTGAAATGGGTATTTTTTTCTCTAAAATTTTGTAATCAGCGATAATGCTTACTGGCAAAATTTTTGATGAACCAACCAGTCGAAATTTTTTTTCAGGTTCATCGAATTCAATCGAGCCAGCAATAGTTGTTGTAGGATTGAATAGCCGGTTGTCTTCTTGGACATTTCTTAAATCCGTCAATGTCCAAATTTGGGTATATCCTTGTCCCTGGACACCGAGTTGACCTGCACATTTCTTACAGATTTGGTAATTATCTGAAGTTAAATATTTTCCTTTATTATCCTGACAAAGAGCACATAGATTTCCATAAACTTCAGCATTTTTTTCATTTGCTTTTGCGATTTCAGACTGCTTGTTTATTAACTCTTGCATTTGTTGTAAATCAGCTAAACTTTTTTTATCAACGGACCAAGTGGATACTTTGAGTTTTTTTAAACAGCTTTTTCCTACGCGATAAAAATCACTCGTAAAGTACTTGCCAGTTTCCTCTTCGCAAAGATAACATAAATTTCCCTTTGCTTGCATTGCTTGATCCTTTTTTATAATTTCTTCTTGACGTTTTATAATACTTTCCATTGTTCGATCTTTAATTTCTTTTGGTTTTAACTCTAAATGTTCTGCACAATGTTTACAGATACCGTGATTATCAAAGGTGATGATTTTACCAGGATTTAGATCACACAGTTCGCACATACTTTTCATGGGATGACTCCTTTTTGTTAAGATAAATTAATTTTACCATTCAACTCTATGAAGAACAAACCAAAAAAGCAAGTAGAACTAAGTGCCTACTTGCTTACAGACTATTTAATTGTAATTTCTTCAACAGCGATAGGATCTCCCATGCTGAACATACTGTCTCTGAAAGTAAAAGTTACAGGTTTTGTTTCATCAGCAAATTCATAAGGGTATGCTGCTTGGACAGTTGCGCCAGGATTAACTTTTTTATTTAACATGTCAATTCTATCTTTAATCGGAGAATCATTAACAATTCCATAAGTTAAATCTTCTGTTGTATCGCCGGTATTTTGTGATACGCTAACAAAACTAGAGTATAACATTTGTACATCTTGTGCTTCCTTAGTGTTATTAGTCAAATCAAATAGTACATAAAAGATTGGTTTACCATCGAAACTTGTACCTTTTTGGAATTCGGTGATTTTTAATACACCATCAGGAACAGTCAATGTTCGATCTTTATAAGTCCCTTTATCTTCTTTAGCTTTTGTTTCAGTTGTTGCGGTAGCAGTACTTGAGGTTTTTTTAGTTTTATTAGTGTTGTTTGTTCCAGAACCACATGCACCTAAAATCAGAGTACTAATTAAAACTAATCCTAACATAGAAAATTTTTTCATTTTCACTTTCCCTCCCATAGTTTAGTTAATGATTTGTAGCGCTTACTAAATAGTTGAAAACAATCCCCAATTAAATAACTTTGGACTACAAATCACTTAGTTTAAATGAAAATAAGTATACCGCCATGTGTAAAAATAACACATCACAGTATACTTATTTTATCATTATTTCATAAAAATAACACCATTATTTTTATGAAATAATTAAAAAAGATAAAAAATCTAAAAACTTCGACCGCCGCCACCGAATGTGCCGCCGCCAGTTGAGTGGGTGGTGCTACCACCACCGCCCATTCCGCCACTGCCGCCATTGTTTTTAGGAATACGACGCGTAGTGATGAAAGAGTTGGTTAACTGATCTGTGCGGGAGGTTAAGTTTAAAGTTGTTTTTTCCCTAAAAGGATATTGATAACTTGAAAATTTTAATTGGTATTTAGAAATATTGATGCCTAAGAAGACCAAACTGAGTATCAGAGCAGCAGCAAAAGCAATTACCATTTCCAGCGGGGTAATGACTTTATAACGAGTGATTTTACCTGTTTCGCTGTCCACACGATAGTGACCCCCAGGAACCCCTTTGTCAACAAATGCTTGAGTTTCCTGAACAAAGGTTTGAGCAGCCGCAAAATAATTTCCTTGACTCATCCCATCCATTACTTTATCTAAGGTATCATCAATTCGTGCATCCGTCATATAATCAATCATGTTTCCAGAAGTAGAGATGTAGACTTTCCGTAAGTCCATATCAATGAGAAAAAGAATCGCATTTTGATCCTTGCCAACTTTATTTAAAAGATAATGATCTGCATATTCTTGTTCATCGCCATAGGTATTATTATTTGTGGTCACAATAAAGACAGAGGCTTTTGTTTTTTCTTCTAAAGGTTGTATCTCTTGCTTTAGTTGGTTGATTTGATCAGGTGTCAGTAATTGTGCGCCATCATCAATTGAATTTTCAGCCGCCGAAACGGGTAGGGCAAGGCCAAAGGTAAGAAGTATTAGGAAAAAAATAGGTAAAAGTCGTTTTTTCATAGGAAATAACCTCCTAATAAAAAGAGTGCTAAGAGTCCAGCGAAAATGCCTAACGTTGCTAGTCCTAAACGGGTGTAACTAATTGGAAGCACACCGCTTACTTTACCTGTTTGTCCATTCATGGCATAATAATAAACTTTTTTTGATTGTTCCTGACTGCGATAGGTGACTAACCAAATTGGCAAAAGCATATAGTGATTATTTTCTTGGTTTAGAGAAATATCCGTGCGAACATTTGTCAACGTAGTATAACCAGAAGCAGAGTCCCGTAACAATGATTCCGAATAATCTTGTAATTCTTGTTGGACGTGTTTTTTGATTGCTTCATATTCAATATCGCGTTTTTCTGCTTGGAAACCTGCTAGGTATTGGCTTTTGAAAGGCACTGCTTGATCAATTAAAAATGGTTGAACGCCTTCCACCATTTTTTGTTGGACGTTTTTTGACAAGGCATTTTTAACTAATTCTTTAAACGATAATTTTCCTGAACGTCCCACATTGAAACGTTTTGTTTCGGTGTATTCAATATCACCTACGCGCCAAATGCGAATACTTGTGCCAGTAGCTTGCAGTTGTCCGTCGACTTCTGCATCAATGACCCAATAGGGGAAGTAAACCCCAGTTAATTTATCGATTTGATTTTTGCTGAAAAAATCTCGGGGAATGAACCATTTTTTCTTGGTCCAAGCGAGAAATTTTTCAATCGCTTCGTCTTTTTCAATTGTAAAGGGTAAGACGTTTTCTGGTAAAAATTCGCCACTTAATCGACCAGCCAAGACAACTGGATTATGGCAATAATAACAGTATGTGGCTGCCGTTGTTGCATCGGTGACAATTTGAGCGCCACAGCTTGGACAATTAAAAATTTCCATTGTGCCTGCATCTGCAGTTGCTTCATTCTCAGTGGTCTCTGTTTGTTGCGTAGCGGAGGATTCTTCTTCCGCCGTGAAAGTCAAATTTTCCTCGGCAGTCGTTGTTGAGGGATTCTCTAAATGCGCCTCATGTTGCTGTTGCTCATAACGAGTCACTTCTTCTTCCGTGTAAATATTTAAACAATATTCACAATGAAATTTTTGATCTTTGGGATTAAATAAGAGCGGGCCGCCACAGTTGGGGCATTTATGGGTAAATGTTGTTTCCATTGCAACCGTCCTTTCTAATAGAGTGAGTAAATAACAGGAATCTGATTCAAAGAAAAAGGGTAGACTTGTGCCTGACCCTTTTCTTTAATTGTTCACTACTTGCTTATAAAGGAACCCCTTGGAATGGTTTACCACAATGTGGACAGAACTTAGGAATACCATTACTTAAGTCAACAATTTCGCTACATTCACTACATTTCATTTCTAATTTTGGTTTTTCGTTTGTTGGTTTTGGTGTACCACAGTTTGAACAAAACTTCCCAGTGTTTTCAGTCCCACATTGTGGGCAAGTCCAAGTGTCTGTAGCCCCTTGTGCATTTTGCTGGTTTTGTTTTTCTTGCATTTGTTGTTGGTTTGTTTGAGATGCTTGCGCAAAGTAGTTGCCATTCGCATTCATGCCCATACCAACGCCCATAAAGCCGCTCATAGCGCCACCTTCATTTTTACCAGCAGCCTCCATACCACGAGCCAAGGAACCTTGAACATAGCCTTCGCGAACACCTGGATCGCTGAGCATAGCACCTTCATTTCGCATGTTGATTAATTTTGTTGAATCATCTGTATAAGAAATGCTCGCAACTGCTACAGAAACAATTTCCATGCCGCGATTGGTGCGCCAATCCTCGTCAAGCGCAGTTTGCATATATTTACTTAATTCAACACTTTTTGAGGGAACATAAGAAATACGTTGTCCATCAGCAGACATTTGATTGATTGCTGCTTGCAATGCTGTAATGAACTCTGCCAAATATTGTTCATTAATATCATTAATATCTACTTGCGTTTGATTTTTAGGAATCGCATTAGTATAAAATAGCAAAGGATCTGTAATTTTAATTGAGTAATTTCCGTGTGCACGTAAGAAAAGTTCGGCATTATAAAAATTATCAAAATAGTTTAATGGCGCAGGTGTTCCAAATTTAATGCCTTTAATTTCTTGCAAGTTAATATAAAAAACTTGTTGTTTTTGTGGAGTTACGCCACCAAATTTGAAACGACTGAAGGTCTCTGCAATCGCATCTTTTAAAGAACCGTTAAACATTGAAGGCGCAGAATCATTTTTGACTGTATAATAGCCTTCTTCAGCAGTGTAATCGATGATTTTGCCCCCATCGACAAGAAGCATCATCATGTTGGGATAGACATGTACAACAGAACCATCTGTTAAAACATCGTCCGTTCCTTTACGATTAGAACCACGTTTATCATCTTTACGCACAAAAACACCTTTTGTCATGACGGTTGTGTCCCCCATATTATCAGGTTCAATAACCTCTAGCCATTGATCGGCCAAGCCACCGCCAACTGAACTTGTTGCTGCTTTAATAAGTCCCATGTTCATTCCTCCTAATAAAAAACTAATTGTTACAGCTAGTATACCACACAATGAATGCAGAGAAATCCAACGAAAGCCTGATGAAATGGAAAAAATTGATCAAACTTTATTAAGAAATTAAAAAAAGTATAGGTGAAACACAAGCATTTTAAAAAAAGTTACGTATAATAGAAGAAAAGACATATTATATAGTTAGGGGATTATTGAATGGAACGAAGCAATCGTAATAAAAAATCTTCAAAAAAACCACTTATTCTTGGTGTTTCTGCCTTGGTTCTAATCGCTGCTGCCGGTGGCGGGTATTATGCTTATAGTCAATGGCAAGCCAAACAAGAATTAGCCGAAGCGAAGAAAACAGCTACTACATTTTTAAACGTATTGTCAAAACAGGAATTTGATAAGTTACCGTCCGTTGTTCAAGAAGCTAGCTTAAAGAAAAATGGCTATGATACTAAATCTGTTGTTGAAAAATACCAAGCAATTTATTCAGGGATTCAAGCAGAAGGAGTCAAAGCTAGTGATGTTCAAGTCAAAAAGGCGAAAGACAATCAATACACATTTACCTATAAATTATCGATGAGCACGCCTTTAGGCGAAATGAAAGATTTGTCTTATCAATCAAGTATCGCCAAGAAAGGCGATACCTACCAAATCGCTTGGAAGCCGTCTTTAATTTTTCCAGATATGTCAGGAAATGATAAAATTTCGATTCAAGTAGATAATGCCAAACGTGGAGAAATTGTCGATCGTAATGGTAGTGGGCTAGCAATTAACAAAGTGTTTGACGAAGTGGGCGTAGTGCCTGGCAAACTCGGTTCTGGCGCAGAAAAAACAGCCAATATCAAAGCTTTTAGTGATAAGTTCGGCGTTTCTGTTGATGAAATCAATCAAAAGTTAAGCCAAGGGTGGGTCCAAGCAGACTCCTTTGTACCAATCACAGTCGCTTCTGAACCAGTGACAGAATTACCAACAGGGGCTGCGACAAAAGATACAGAGTCACGTTATTATCCGCTGGGGGAAGCAGCTGCGCAATTAATCGGGTATACGGGCACCATTACTGCAGAAGATATTGAAAAAAATCCAGAGTTAAGTAGTACGGGCGTAATTGGTAAAACTGGCTTAGAACGAGCGTTTGATAAAGAATTAAGAGGGCAAGATGGTGGCTCACTAGTTATTTTAGATGACAAAGAGAATGTCAAAAAAGCTTTACAAACCAAAGAGAAAAAAGATGGTCAAACGATTAAATTAACGATTGACAGTGGCGTACAACAACAAGCCTTCGCTATATTTGACAAACGCCCTGGTAGTGCGGTCATTACCGATCCTCAAAAAGGCGATTTATTAGCAACGGTTAGTTCACCTTCGTATGATCCTAATAAAATGGCCAATGGTATTTCTCAAAAAGAATATGATGCTTACAATAACAACAAAGATTTACCATTCACAGCACGTTTTGCGACAGGCTATGCACCAGGCTCTACCTTTAAAACAATTACCGGTGCCATTGGTTTAGATGCAGGGACATTGAAGCCAGATGAAGATCTAGAAATTAATGGCTTGAAATGGCAAAAAGATAAATCTTGGGGCGGCTATTTTGCGACACGTGTAAAAGAAGCAAGTCCAGTCAATCTGCGTACCGCTTTAGTTAATTCAGATAATATTTATTTTGCCCAACAAACATTACGGATGGGAGAAGACAAATTTAGAGCGGGTCTTAATAAATTCATTTTCGGTGAGGAACTAGATTTACCAATTGCCATGACGCCTGCTCAAATTTCAAATGAAGATAAATTTAATTCTGAAATTCTTTTAGCAGATACGGGCTATGGTCAAGGTCAATTGTTAATTTCGCCAATCCAGCAAGCTACCATGTATAGTGTTTTCCAAAATAATGGAACATTAGTCTATCCAAAACTAGTTTTAGACAAAGAAACGAAGAAAAAAGACAATGTAATCAGCGCCAACGCAGCGAATACAATTGCCACAGATCTTTTAGGTAGTGTGGAAGATCCTTCAGGTTATGTTTATAATATGTACAATCCGAACTTCTCATTGGCTGCTAAAACTGGAACAGCTGAAATAAAAGATAAACAAGATACAGATGGCAAAGAAAACAGTTTCCTTCTAACGTTAGATCGTAGTAACAATAAATTCTTAACAATGATTATGGTTGAAAATTCAGGAGAAAATGGTTCTGCAACAGATATCAGTAAACCATTAATTGATTACTTAGAAGCAACCATTAAATAAAAAGAGAAAATGAACGAAACGAGGTTTCTGTAAAAAGAAACCTCGTTTTCCCTTTTTAGAAAAAGGAAAGTGTGCTACAATGAAGCGACTAAATTGTAGAAGGAAAGGGATTCGTGTGCGAATTTTAGCAATAGATACATCTAACCAAACATTGAGTATTGCTGTGTGTGAAAATCAAAAAATTCTGGGAAGTTATACAGCAACGGTTAAAAGAAATCATAGCTTAACATTAATGCCAGCAATTGACTATTTGATGAGTCAATTGAACTTGGTGCCAACGGCAATTGATCGTTTTGTCGTAGCAGAAGGACCTGGATCATACACTGGCTTACGTTTAGGCGTGACGACTGCCAAAACATTGGCCTATACTTTAAAGAAAGAGCTAGTAGGCATTTCCAGTCTACAAACGTTAGCTGCCAATTGTGTTGGACAAACTGGTTTAATTGTGCCTCTTTTTGATGCGCGTCGTAAAAACGTCTATGCTGGTGCTTATCGGTTTGTCAATGGCGTGTGGCAAAATGAGTTACCGGACCAACATATTTCCCTGCGGGAGTTATTAGAACAACTAAAAAATGAACCAAATCTTTTTTTTGTTGGTGAAGATGTTGAAAAATTCACTGAAGAAATAGCTCAAATCATTCCTCATGGAGAAATTTGTGATGTCCCGCAATGGCAAATTCCTAATGCTGCAGTTTTGGCTGCGTTAGGTAGTGTGGCTGAACCTGTTGAAAATGTTCATGGGTTCTTACCTGCGTATTTGAAAAAAGTAGAAGCGGAAGAAAATTGGTTGAAGACACACACGCCTAATGGAGAAAGCTATGTGGAAAAACTTTAATTTTGTGACAAAATACTTTACAAAAAGACGGCAACGGTATATAACTAAAACCATTGCAATGAACCAGCAAGAATTTCAATTGCGTGAAATCACCTACCAAGATATTAAGGATTTACTAGCAATTGAACGTGAAGTTTACGCTGGGGAACTTCCTTGGACGATGTCTGCTTTCATGGCAGAACTTGGCTCAAAAGCGCCGCATCTCTATTTGTTAGCGGCAATTAACGGAAAAACAGTTGGCTTTATTGGTTGTCGGATTCAAGGAACGGATGCACACATTACGAATGTCGCTGTCCATACAGCATACCAAGGCTTAGGTTTAGGTCGTTCTTTAATAGAAGAAACGCGAATTTTTGCCAAGAAAAATCGTTGTGAAACCTTATCGCTAGAAGTACGAATGAGTAATGTTAAAGCCCAACGTTTATATCGGAAAATTGGCTTTGTCTCACAAACGGTGAAAAAAGGCTATTATGACGAAAATAATGAAGACGCACTAGAAATGATAATTGATTTAAAAGAAGAGTGAAGAAAAAATGTTAGTAACAAAAAAAGAAATATCTGTAGCAAATATTGGTGAAGAATTATGGCGTTTTAGTAATTCTTCTTATACAACTGGCTCTCCTTGGACAGAAACACAATTCGAGGAAGATTTTGCACAGGAAAATAGCGAATATCTTTTTTTAGTTGAAAATGGCCAGTGGTTAGGTTATATTGCCTATCATTTTATTTTAGATGAAGCAGAAATTAGTCACGTTGTTGTGAATGGTCAGAAACAACACCAAGGAATTGGTTGTCAGTTAATGAAAGCTTTTAAAGAATATGTTAAAAGTCGTGACATTACACAAATTTTCTTAGAGGTCAGAGAATCGAATACACTAGCTCAAAAACTTTATGAGAAAACAGGTTTTCGGAAAGTAGCTGTTCGAAAAAATTATTATAAAGAACCTCAAGAAAATGCCTTTGTAATGTGTGCGAAATTAAGGAAGGAAGCCCAATGACAATTTTTACAAAAGAACGTAAATTATTATTAGCTGTGGAAAGTAGCTGTGATGAAACAAGTGTGGCTGTCATTGAAGATGGCGACAAAATTCTTTCCAATATCGTAGCTTCGCAAATTAAGAGCCATCAACGTTTTGGTGGAGTCGTTCCAGAAGTTGCGAGTCGTCATCATGTTGAACAAGTGACAATCTGTATTGAAGAAGCATTAACAGAAGCAAAAGTCACACCAGAAGAGCTTAGTGGCGTTGCTGTGACCTATGGGCCTGGGTTAGTCGGTGCTTTATTAATAGGACTTTCTGCAGCAAAAGCATTTGCTTGGGCGCACCAATTACCACTTATTCCAGTCAATCATATGGCTGGGCACATTTATGCTGCCCGTTTTGTGGCACCGCTCGAATTTCCATTGATGGCCTTACTCGTTAGTGGAGGACATACGGAATTGGTCTACATGAAAGAAGATGGCTCTTTCGAAATTGTTGGTGAAACACGTGATGATGCAGCTGGTGAAGCGTATGATAAAGTCGGACGGGTGTTAGGGTTGCCTTATCCTAGTGGCAAAGAGATTGATGCTTTGGCCCATGAAGGCACAGATACCTATCAATTTCCAAGGGCGATGCTAAAAGAGGATAACTATGACTTTAGCTTTAGTGGTTTGAAAAGTGCGTTTATTAACACGGTTCATAATGCAGAGCAACGTGGTGAAGCACTGTCTACAAAGGATTTAGCCGCAAGTTTTCAGGCGAGTGTGGTAGAAGTATTAGTGACTAAAACCATTCGTGCTTGTCAAGAATATCCTGTTAAGCAATTGCTAATCGCTGGGGGCGTTGCTGCGAATCAAGGATTACGAGAAGCAATGAGACATGCAATCAGTGAACAATTACCAGAAGTGACATTACTTATTCCGCCATTAAAACTTTGTGGGGATAACGCGGCGATGATTGGCGCTGCCGCCTTTATCGAAGCTGAAAAGAATCATTTTGCTTCGTATAACTTAAATGCAGAACCTGGCGTTAGTTTTATGACAATTAGTGAAGAAGGCTAGCCAGCTAGACAAAAATTTGCTATAATGAAGCCAGTTTAACAATGACATTCGATGATAAAGAGAGTACTTATTTCAACGTCAGCTTAGCGATCTTGGGAAGGTGGGAGCCAAGAGTGATCGGAATGAGGAAGCGCACTTTTAGAATTCTGCTGAAAGCAGACGGCAATCACCGTTATCGATGAAGCAGGTCTATCCAAGTAGTATAGACAATTAGAGTGGTACCGCGGGTAAATTCTCGTCTCTGACAAAACAAATCATTTTGTTTTGTCAGAGACGTTTTTGTTTTTTTATACTTACAAATTAATCAGGAGGGTTCTTATGAACAACAAAGAAATCGTAGCAAAAGCGTTACATGATGTTTTAAATGAAGAATTAACGATGGATCAAATCGAACAATTATTGGAAAATCCTAAATCTGTTGATCATGGAGATGTTGCTTTTCCAGCCTTTTCATTAGCTAAGATTTATCGTAAAGCACCACAACAAATTGCAGCAGAATTAGCAGAAAAAATTGATGGCACAAATTTTGAAAAAATTGAAGTGGTGGGACCTTATTTAAACTTCTTCATGAATAAAGAAGCAGTCAGTCAAGCTGTTATTGGCGAAGTAGTCAAAGAAAAAAACAACTACGGAAACAGTACCTTTGGCAATAATGGCAATGTTCCTATTGATATGTCTTCACCAAACATTGCTAAACCAATTTCTATGGGGCACTTACGTTCTACGGTAATCGGGAATTCAATTGCTTTTATTTTAGAAAAAATTGGGTATCAGCCAATTCGGATTAACCACTTAGGTGACTGGGGTACACAGTTTGGTAAGTTAATTGTAGCTTATAAAAAATGGGGTTCTGAAGAAGCAGTCCGCCAACAACCAATTAATGAATTATTGCGCTTATATGTGCAATTTCATGAAGAAGCAGAAGAAAAACCAGAATTAGAAGACGAAGCACGTGCTTGGTTTAAAAAATTAGAAGAAGGAGACCAAGAAGCTAATGAATTATGGAAATGGTTCCGTAGCGAGTCTCTAAAAGAATTTGATAAAATCTATTCCATGTTAGAAGTTGAATTTGATTCTTATAATGGCGAAGCCTTTTATAATGATAAAATGGATAAAATTGTTACTTTATTAGAAGAAAAACATTTATTAACAGAAAATCAAGGTGCAGAAATTGTTGATTTGACAGAATATAATTTAAATCCAGCACTTATTCGTAAATCAGATGGTGCGACGTTATATATCACACGGGATTTAGCTGCTGCGCTTTACCGTAAACGGACGTATGATTTTGCCAAATCACTTTATGTAGTCGGTAACGAACAAAGCAATCACTTCAAACAACTAAAAGCAGTCTTGAAAGAACTAGGGTTTGACTGGTCAGATGATATGGAACACATTCCGTTTGGTTTAATTACTCAAGGCGGTAAAAAATTATCCACACGTAAAGGGAAAATCGTTTTATTAGAAGAAGTATTGAATGAAGCCGTTACTTTAGCAGGAAATCAAATTAACGAGAAAAATCCAGACTTAGCAAATCGTGAAGAAGTGGCGAAACAAGTAGGTGTAGGTGCAGTTATTTTCCATGACCTTAAAAATGATCGTCTAAATAATTTCGATTTTGTATTAGATGAAGTTGTTCGTTTTGAAGGCGAAACTGGGCCATATGTTCAATATACACATGCTCGTGCGATGAGTATTTTACGTAAAGCAAACTTTACACCAGACACTACACAACGTTATGCACTAAATGACAAGGATAGCTGGGAAGTCGTGAAGCTGTTACAAAAATTCCCTGAAACCGTGATGCAAGCTGCTGAAAAATATGAACCATCTGTTATTGCGAAACATAGCATTCATTTAGCACAAGCGTTCAATAAATATTATGCTCATGTTCGGATTTTGGATGAAGATGCTCAAAAAGAGGCACGCTTAGCGTTAGTTTATGCAGTAGCTACTGTTCTAAAAGAAGATTTACGTTTACTAGGGTTACATGCACCAGAAGAAATGTAGAAGTTTTTGTGAAAATTTTGCTACGCTGAACGCTAAACTTATTAAGCAAATATTAAAGTTAAGTTACAGATTGAGAAATTCATAGTAATTAAATAGCTGGGGTGCTATACTCGAGTCAAGTTATAAAAGGATTAGAAAAGGTGGCACCCAATTATATGACAGAAAAATGGCGTGAAGACGAAGAATATCTTTCTTATGTAGAAGATTTATTAGCAACCGAAGAAGTCCAAAAATTAGCAGAATACACACAACATATGCATTCAACTCGTTTAGAACATTCAATTAGTGTTTCCTATCATAGCTATAAATTAGCAAAGCGTTGGAACGGCAATGCTCGTGCAACAGCTCGTGCTGGTTTATTACATGATTTGTTTTACTATGATTGGCGCACAACAAAGTTTGACGAAGGCTCTCATGCTTATGTTCATCCACGAATTGCAGCCAAAAATGCTGAAAAAATTACAGAGTTGTCTGATTTAGAACGAGACATTATTATTAAACATATGTGGGGCGCAACTATTGCACCACCAAAATACAAAGAAAGTTACATTGTAACCTTTGTTGACAAATATTGTGCTGTGAAAGAAGCGGCGTTGCCGATGACGACAGCCATGAAAACCAAATGGCGTCAGTATTTTGGCCAACAGTCAATCTAAAAAAAGCTTATCCGGAAGGATAAGCTTTTTTTGTTTAACGTTGACTAAAAAGTCTAACATTCATCTATTTAAAATAAATATTAAAAGTAATTTTGTTCTGTTAATTTCTTTTGAGCATATCGATAGACTGCTTCTTGATTTTCAGTTGTCAATTGTTTGTAAACATTCATAATATTGGTTGGGACAACAAATGGCGTTTCTTCCGTTTCAGGAATACCTAAGATTTCAAGAGGTGATACATCTAAAACTTTAGATAAGGCGACAATTTTATCCCTCCCCATATTTTCAATCATTCCAGTTTCCCATTTCCTGACGGTACTTTTTCCAACACCAACAAAATTTCCAACTTGTTCTAATGTAAGATTTTTCTCCATCCTTTTTTGCTTTAAAAAATTCTCTTTCAAAAAAATCACCTCCGTAAAAACATTCTAGCACAAAAAGTGTCGCAAAAGAAACATGTTTTACTCTATACATAGAGTGATAAATAATTATTGAATAGGCATATATTGACGGTTTTTTCACAAAATGATATACTTCCAGTGTCTAATAAGACACTAAAAGGGGTGAAAAGGGGGAGTAAAATGGAATCAAATTTAATTCATTCAAAATTGAAATTAAAAGGGAAAAATGTTGAATGGTTAGCAAGTGAAATGACCGCTGCAGGTCAACCAATCTCAGCTTCAACAATTTATAAGAAATTAAAAGGAGAGGTTGTATTTAAAGCTTCAGATATTAAATTGATTTCTAAGTTGTTAGATTTGGAAAGCGAAGAAATCATGGTTATTTTTTTTAATGAACTAGTGTCTAAAAAGACACGTAAAGGTTGTTAAAGGTAATGAGTTATTCTTCTATTGCACTTTCCAGAGTTGCGTGGTATTATTTTTAATAGTTTAATAGCAACATGGTGATGGTGTTCACCACGAACTATTTATCGGACGAATAAATTAATGACGCCTACCAAACGGGAGAAGTGTACCCTTTGGTAGGCTTTTTCTGTACGCTAGGATTGGCGATAAGAAAATTGTAAAGGAGCATGTAAAGTGAAAAAAGAAACAAAGCAACTACTATCAATCGGCGGTTATATGGCAAAATGGTTGCTCATTACCGCAATTATTGGTTTATTTATGGGGGCGTTATCCGCCTTTTTCTTAAAGAGTCTCACCTATGTAACAGATGTTCGTTTAGCAAATCCTTGGTTACTCTTTATCCTCCCCATTAGCGGTGTCGTTTTTACGTATTTCTATACGCGTTTTGGGAAAAATGCTAGCCGAGGAAATAACTTAGTGATTGAACAAGGCAATGGCGGGGAAGAAGATATTCCCTTGCGCTTAATTCCTTTAACGTTGTTTGGCACGATTACTACGCACTTATTTGGTGGTTCTGTTGGTCGTGAAGGGACGGCGGTGCAAATGGGGGGCGCAATCGCAAATGCTGTAGGAAAAGTCTTTAAACTGTCCGCTTTGGAACGACAAGTAATTATTATTAGCGGAATTAGTGCAGGTTTTAGTTCTGTTTTTGGCACACCATTAGCGGGAACGGTTTTCGGATTAGAAGTTTTGGCGATTGGAAAACTTCGTGCAGAGGCACTTTTCCCAAGTTTTTTTGCAGGCTTATTTGCTAATTTTGTGACTGAAAGTTTTGGTGTAACACATACGCATTATCCGATGGGCAAAATTCCGACTTGGTCGGTTGATCTATTCGTAAAATTATTTTTGGCATCGATTTGTTTTGGTTTGGCAGGTTGGGTTTTTAGTCGTTCCATTGTCTTTTTAAAAAAGACCTATGCAAATTGGTTTGCTAATGTCTACCTTCGTGCGTTTCTTGGGGCGTCCATTGTCGTTCTGTTTGTGCTCGTCTTAAACAACCAACGTTATTTAGGCTTGAGTTTACCTTTACTAGAAGATGCTTTTGCAGGTAATGCGCAGCCTTTTGATTTTGTTGGGAAATTATTCTTTACGGTGTTATCCTTGGGCGCCGGATTCCAAGGAGGAGAAGTGACGCCATTGTTTGAAATTGGGGCTACGTTAGGGAGTTCTTTGGCCCCTTTGTTACATCTGTCAATTCCTTTTTTAGCAGGTTTAGGATTTATTGGTGTTTTTTCTGGCGCCACGAATACGCCGATTGCTTGTTTCATTATGGGCATTGAACTATTTGGTAGTGAAGCGGCGGTCTATTTTTTCATGGTCTGCTTAATCAGTTTTATGTGTTCAGGAAATAGCGGTATTTATGCTTCACAACAAAGTTTGTATCGCAAAGGAACAGCAGAATATCCTCTCTTTAATGCATTAAAAAATCGACGTAAATAAGATGTTTTTTTATGAAAATATGCTAAACTAGAGAAGATGAGGTGAAGACATGAAAGACTATCAATATCCATTAGATTTAGATTGGACGACGGAGGAAATGGTGATTGTCACAAATATGTGGACAGCAGTTGAGCAAGCCAACGAAACAGGCTTACCTGTTGACAAATTTTTAACAACTTATCAACAATTTAAAACGGTCGTTAAAAGTATCGGCGAAGAAAAACGCTTAGGTCGTGAATTTGAAAATGCTTCAGGATATTCGTTATATCGTACGCTTCAACAAGCTAAAAAACAGGGAAGCGGCAAATTAAAGCTGGGGGATGATTAGATGACTGAAACGCAAAAATTTGTTCAAACAATTCAAAGTTGGCTTTTTGAAGCAGCCGATGTGATTCGAATGAACTTGGAATCAGAGTTAACCGTTCAACAGAAAAATGGCCGCACCGATTTAGTGACAAATATGGATGAACAAACCCAAGAATTTTTAATGAATAAAATTCAAACAAATTTTCCCGAAGATCAAATTTTAGGGGAAGAAAAAGGCTACAATACTTTAAAAAGTTTTGCTGGTCGCGTGTGGATCATCGATCCGATTGATGGCACAATGAATTTCGTGATGGAAAGAGAAAATTTTTGTATTATGTTAGCTGTTTATGAAGACGGCATTGGTAAATTAGGTTTTATCTATGATGTGATGCGAGAAGAACTTTATTGGGGCGGCAAAGGGCTTGGCGTTTATCGGAATAATCAATTATTAAAAGCGCCTACTATGAAAGCCTTGGCAGATGGATTATGGGGCATGAATGCTTACATGCATGGAAAAAATATTCATCACGCAACGGAAATCGGACAAGCAAGTATGGGCGTGCGTATTAGCGGTTGTGCAGGTTTGGAAATTATTGCCATGTTAAAAGGCAACCATCATGGCTATTTATCTAATCTAAGTCCTTGGGATTATGCAGCAGGCTTAGTACTTTTGGAAGAATTTGGGTTTAAATACTCTGGTATTACAGGAAAACCATTAACTTTTGATGGCCGTGAATACTTTATTGCAGCAACTCCTGAAACCTATGATGAAGTATTTACCCGATATTTAAATGAATCGGAATAATCCAAGAAGAGCGTTGCTGAAAGGTAAGGCTCTTCCTCTTTTAAAAGAGAAAAATTTGTAAAAAAATGTCCTTGTTTTCAGAAAAAGCCGAATAATTTCTAAAACTTTCATTATTTTTGCAGGCGAAAGCCTTTTTTTAATGAAAAAAGTTTGCTATAATAAGCAGTCGGCTTTTATGGACTTAAGTAACATAAGCGTATATAGATAAGGAGCAATTAAATTGAAATACAGAGATGATATTCGTAACGTGGCAATTATCGCCCACGTTGACCATGGTAAAACAACCTTAGTAGATGAACTTTTAAAACAATCTGACACTTTAGATGGACACACACAATTACAAGAACGTGCAATGGATTCCAATGCACTTGAAAGTGAACGTGGAATTACTATCTTAGCAAAAAATACAGCCGTAGATTATAACGGTACACGTATCAACATTCTAGATACACCAGGACACGCGGACTTCGGTGGTGAAGTAGAACGTATCATGAAAATGGTAGACGGTGTTGTTTTAGTTGTCGATGCGTATGAAGGAACAATGCCTCAAACACGTTTCGTATTGAAAAAAGCATTAGAACAAAAAGTAACACCAATCGTGGTTGTTAACAAAATTGACAAACCTTCTGCTCGTCCTGAACACGTAGTAGATGAAGTTTTAGAGTTATTCATCGAATTAGGCGCAGACGACGATCAATTAGATTTCCCAGTTGTTTATGCTTCTGCTTTAAACGGAACTTCAAGTGAATCAGATGATCCAGCAGATCAAGAGCCAACAATGGCCCCAATTTTTGATAAAATTATTGAACATGTGCCAGCTCCAGTTGATAATTCAGACGAACCACTTCAATTCCAAGTCTCATTACTAGACTACAACGATTACGTTGGACGTATTGGGATTGGCCGTGTGTTCCGTGGCACAATGAAAGTCGGCGACCAAGTTGCGTTGATGAAATTAGATGGCAGCGTGAAAAATTTCCGTGTAACGAAAATTTTAGGTTTCTTTGGCCTACAACGTGTGGAAATTGATGAAGCAAAAGCGGGCGATTTAATTGCCGTTTCCGGAATGGAAGACATTTTCGTTGGGGAAACAGTTGTAGATGTTCACAATCAAGAAGCATTACCAATTCTACACATTGATGAGCCAACCTTACAAATGACTTTCTTAGTTAACAATTCTCCATTTGCGGGACGTGAAGGAAAATACATCACCGCTCGTAAAATCGAAGAACGTTTAATGGCTGAATTACAAACAGACGTATCTTTACGTGTTGATCCAATTGGCCCAGATTCTTGGACTGTATCAGGCCGTGGCGAATTGCATTTATCAATTTTAATTGAAAACATGCGTCGTGAAGGCTATGAATTACAAGTTTCTCGTCCAGAAGTTATTGAACGTGAAATTGATGGGGTTAAATGTGAACCATTTGAACGTGTTCAAATTGACACACCTGAAGAATACATGGGTAGCGTGATTGAATCCCTAAGTTTACGTAAAGGCGAAATGCAAGATATGATTAATGCCGGTAACGGACAAATGCGTTTAATCTTCTTAGCACCAGCTCGTGGCTTAATTGGTTATTCAACAGAATTCTTATCAATGACTCGTGGGTATGGTATTATGAACCACACCTTCGATCAATACTTACCAATGATTCAAGGAACGATTGGCGGCCGTCATCAAGGTGCGCTAGTTTCAATCGATACTGGTAAAGCAACGACTTACTCAATCATGAGTATTGAAGAACGTGGTACAGTTTTCGTTGAACCAACGACAGAAGTTTACGAAGGAATGATTGTTGGGGAAAACAACCGCGACAATGATTTAACTGTGAACATCACAAAAGCTAAACAAATGACTAACGTTCGTTCGGCAACGAAAGACCAAACATCAGTCATTAAAAAACCGAAAAAATTAACGTTAGAAGAATCATTAGAATTCTTGAATGAAGATGAATACTGTGAAGTAACACCAGAAAGCATCCGTTTAAGAAAACAAATTCTTAACAAAAACGAACGCGAAAAAGCAAGCAAGAAAAAGAAAAAAGCTGAATAATTTTTCGACAAATAAACATTTAAACCAACTATGCTCGTTTTACTACGAAAATAGTTGGTTTTTTTGATGGCAAAAACGGATTAATGCGTATTTTAAGATAAGGTTATTTTTTATGTGTGGATAACTACTCGTTATCCACAACAAGCAAATGTTGCTATTTTTGAAAGCTTTTGATAGCAAGCTTTCACAATTTTTCATTCTTTTTGATGTTTCACGTTAACTGGTGTTTCACGATTGTGTCTTGTTTTAACACACCTTGTTCCTGTTAGATTAGCGTGTTAAAATGACTTGTAGAACAAAGATTGGAGCGCAATAAATGAGTGCATTACAAGAATTATTAAAAGATACATTTGGCTATGATGATTTTCGGCCAGGACAAGAAACGATTATTCGTCATGTATTGCGACAAGAAAATGTCTTAGGCATTATGCCAACAGGTGGAGGCAAATCGATTTGTTATCAGTTGCCAGCCTTACTTCTGGATAATTTAACATTGGTGATTTCACCATTAATTTCTTTAATGAAAGATCAAGTAGATGCCCTGAATTTAATGGGGATTCCAGCTACATATATCAATAGTACCATTTCCTATCAAGAAATGAATCAACGTATTCAATTAGCGGTTAACAAAGAAGTCAAGCTATTGTATGTTGCGCCAGAGCGATTAGAATCTTATGATTTTCAACAGATGCTGACACATGTACCGATTGATTTATTGGCAGTAGATGAGGCACACTGTATTTCACAATGGGGGCATGATTTTCGTCCAAGCTATTTGCGTTTAGCAGAGATTATCGATCAATTTCAACAGCAACCAACTGTGATTGCACTAACAGCAACAGCAACGCCACAAGTAGCGGAGGATATTGTCAAGCAATTAAGAATTCCATCAGAAAATGAAATCAAAACAGGATTCGCTCGAGAAAATTTATCTTTTCAAGTCGTGAAGGATCAAAATAGAGACGTCTTTCTTTTGGAATATTTAAAGATGAATACTGGACAATCAGGTATTATTTATGCAAGCACGCGGAAGGAAGTTGAACGAATTTATCATTTATTAGAAAGTAAAAAAATTGCAGCTGGGATGTATCATGGGGGCATGAGTGAACAGTTACGTAGTGAAAATCAAGAAGCATTCTTGTATGATCAAGTGCAAGTGATGGTAGCAACAAATGCCTTTGGTATGGGGATTAATAAGAGTAATGTTCGTTTTGTCATTCACGCACAAGTACCAGGGAATATTGAATCTTATTACCAAGAAGCCGGCCGAGCTGGTCGTGACGGTCTGCCTAGTGATGCTGTGTTAATGTTTGCTCCACAAGACTTGCAAATTCAACAATACTTTATTGAACAATCTGAAATGACCATTGATTATAAGCAGAAAGAGTACTTGAAATTACGGGAAATGTCACAATATGCGAATGCACAAATGTGTTTACAAAAATATATTTTACGCTATTTTGGTGAAGAAGGGACTGACTGCGGTCGCTGCTCGAATTGTCTGGATAATCGAGAATTAGTCGATATTACGGTCGATGCCCAAAAAGTTTTGTCTTGTGTAAAACGTATGGGAGAACGTTTCGGTAAGGGCTTAGTTGGTAAAGTCTTGACTGGCTCAAAAGATCAAAAAATTGATCAATGGCATTTTGATCGTTTGCCAACATACGGACTAATGAAAGGTCGCACCCAAAAAGAAGTCACACAGCTGATTGATTATTTGACAGCAGAACGTTATTTAATTCCTTCTGATGGGCAATTTCCGTTGTTATCAGTCTCGACAGAAGGTGTTCAGGTGCTTTTAGGGGAACGGAAAGTCTTCCGAAAAGAAGACCAAAAAGTTCGAAAAGTAGCAGTGGATGATGCCTTGTTTGAACGATTACGCGAATTACGTATGGACATGGCTCAAGAGGCAGGCGTGCCGCCATATGTAGTCTTTTCCGATAGTACACTTAAAGAAATGTGTGAAAAATTACCGCAAACAACGATTCAATTATTGCAAATAAAAGGGGTCGGCCAAAATAAATTAGATAAATATGGCACCGCCTTTTTAGAAGTAATTAAAGAATATCAAGAGACAAAAAAATGATATAGTTTGTTATTTTATTTAAAATTAAAAGCAGAAAATAAGGAAAAAGTCTTTTAATGTATTTGTTGTTGTATTGATAAAATAAGCTTGTTATATAAAGAGATTTCTTACTTAATATATCGCTTGGTTTTAGAAAATTTCTTAAAGGAAATTTTCTGAAATCATCATGTATCTAACTGAGAATTATGTTATAATTATTTAATTAAGATAGGGAGGTTCTGTACAAATGGACGAAGGAATTTCAAAGAAATTTGCCATTCAATTATTAGAAGACGATGCAGAACGCATTAAAATGCTTATTCGTAATCAAAAAAACAGTTTGTGCATTTCTCAATGTAAAGCATTTGAAGAAGTGGTGGATACACAAATGTATGGTTTTTCAAGACAAGTGACCTATGCGACCCGTTTGGGGATTTTAACTAATGATGAAGGACATCGCTTACTAAGTGATTTAGAACGCGAATTGAATCAATTATATACAGATGTTTATGAAGAAACACAAGAAAAAAACGAGATTGGCAAGGAGGGTTAAGCTTTGCCAAACAAAGTAAAGAAACGGCATTTGCTAGACTATAGTATTTTTATTCCATATTTAATTTTAAGTATCGTGGGATTGATTATGGTATATAGTTCCACATCCGCATTACAAGTAATGAAAGGTTTTTCACCTACGTCATTCGTTATTAACCAGGTTGCCTTTTGGGTAGTAGGGTTAGTTGCAATGTTTTTTATTTATAAGATGAAAACATCCGTTTTTCAGAATCGAAGTTTTATCATGTTTGCCATTGCAGTAATTACGGTTATGGTTTTAGCCGTTCGGATTCCTGGTATCGGGAAAGAAATTAACGGCGCACGTGGTTGGATTGAGATTGGTGGATTTTCGATGCAACCAGCTGAGTATTTAAAAATTATGGTTGTCTGGTATCTGTCTTATATTTTAGCACGGCGACAAAAGACAATTAATGGAGGCATGGATCAATTTAAACAAGCTGCTGGGCGCCCGTTGATGCTCGTTTTTGTATTAATTGCTCTAGTTGCAATCCAGCCTGACTTCGGGAATGCGGCCATTCTAACATTAATTACCATCGTGATGGTTTTAGCAAGTGGGATTAATTATATGTATACCTACTTGGTCGGTGGCTTGGGCATTTTAGGTAGTATCACGGCTATTCAGTTATTAATTATGTCTAAAGGAAAAATTTTCCCCGCGCGTTATCAATATATTTATAATCGTTTTGCTGTTTTTAAAAATCCATTTTTAGATGAACGGAACTTAGGCCATCAGTTAGCTAATTCTTATTATGCAATCAGTAATGGCGGCTGGTTTGGCAAAGGTCTAGGGAATAGTGTTCAGAAAAAAGGCTTTTTACCAGAAGCACATACGGACTTTATCTTTGCGATTACTTTAGAAGAGTTAGGCATTATCGGCGGTCTAGCGATTTTAGGATTGTTGATGTTTATGATTGCGCGAATTATTTTAGTCGGTGTACGCTCGAAGAAACCTTTTAATTCACTAATGTGTATTGGAATTGGTACAATGTTATTAATTCAAGTCTTTATTAATGTTGGTGGGATTACTGGGATTATTCCATTAACAGGAATTACTTTCCCGTTCTTGAGTCAAGGTGGGAATAGTTTGCTGATTATTTCGATTGCTGTGGCCTTTGTCCTGAATATCAGTGCAGATGAAACACGTCAGAAATTAGAAAATGAGTACTATTTATCTTTAGAACAGAACCAATAAATTTGAAGGAAATTGATGGTAGGAGTGACGTTATGAAAAAGGTATTAGTTGCCAATCGTGGCGAAATTGCGATTCGAATTTTTAGAGCTTGTACAGAATTAGATATCCGTACAGTAGCGATTTATGCTGCAGAAGATGAGTATTCTGTTCATCGTTTCAAAGCAGATGAAGCGTATTTAGTTGGTAAAGGGAAAAAACCAATTGAAGCCTATTTAGACATTGAAAATATTATCCAAATTGCCAAAAAATCGGGAGCAGATGCCATTCATCCTGGTTATGGCTTTTTATCAGAGAACTTACGCTTCGCCGAACGTTGTGAAGAAGAAGGAATCATTTTTGTCGGACCTAAAACACATCATTTAGATATTTTTGGCGATAAAATTAAAGCGAAAGAAGCAGCTGTAGCTGCGGGGATTGCTTCGATTCCAGGCTCAGACGGGCCAGTAGCAACGGTGGAAGAGGTCGTAGCTTTTGGTGAAACGCATGGCTTTCCTATCATGATTAAAGCTGCTTTAGGTGGCGGCGGTCGCGGGATGCGCGTTGCCCACGATGCCAAAGAAGCACGAGAAGGTTACGAAAGAGCAAAAAGTGAAGCGAAAGCAGCCTTTGGTTCTGACGAGGTTTATGTTGAAAAGTATATTTCTAATCCTAAACATATCGAAGTACAAATTTTAGGCGATCATCATGGGAACGTCTTGCATTTATTTGAACGTGATTGTTCCGTTCAACGGCGCCACCAAAAAGTGGTAGAAGTCGCACCATGTGTATCAATGAATGAAGAACAACGAGCAGCCATTTGTTCGGCTGCTGTGCAGTTAATGGCGCATGTCGGCTACGTGAATGCGGGAACGGTTGAGTTTTTAGTAGAAGGGGATCAGTTTTATTTTATTGAAGTGAATCCGCGTGTTCAGGTAGAACATACTATCACAGAAATGATTACAGATATTGATATTGTGATCTCTCAATTACAAATTGCACAAGGGCTTGATTTGCATAAAGATATGCATTTGCCAAAACAAAACGAATTGACATTAAAAGGCGCGGCTATTCAATGTCGGATTACGACTGAAGATCCCCTGAACCAATTTATGCCAGATACAGGGAAAATTGATACGTATCGTTCACCAGGTGGTTTTGGTGTGCGTTTAGATATAGGGAATGCTTATTCTGGCTACGCTGTGACGCCCTATTTTGATTCTTTATTGGTTAAAGTCTGTACGCATGGTTTCTCTTTTGAACAGGCAATCAGTAAAATGCAACGCTGCTTAAAAGAATTTCGGATTCGTGGCGTGAAAACAAATATTCCGTTTTTACAAAATGTTGTGAGCTATCCAGCGTTTCAATCTGGCGAAGCCAAAACAACCTTTATTGATAATACACCTGAATTATTTGAATTTCCTCGTATGCGCGATCGTGGCAATAAAACGATGAAATACATTGGAGAAGTAACGGTCAATGGGTTCCCTGGCATTGAACGAACGGAGAAAAAATATTTTGAAGCCCCGCGCGTGCCGACAGATATTGAAGTTCCAGAAAAAGTGATCACAGCTAAAAATATTCTAGACGCTCAAGGAGCAACCGCCGTCATCGATTGGGTTAAGAATCAAGAAAGTGTGTTAATGACAGATACCACGTTCCGTGATGCGCACCAAAGTTTATTAGCTACTCGTGTGAGAACACAAGATTTTAAAGCAATTGCTGGTCTAACTGGTGCAGCCCTGCCTGAGCTGTTTTCTAGTGAAATGTGGGGTGGCGCTACGTTCGATGTTGCCTATCGCTTCTTAACCGAAGACCCATGGCAACGTTTAAGAAAAATTCGTCAGTTGATGCCAAACACACTTTTACAAATGCTGTTCAGAGGTTCTAATGCGGTAGGCTATCAAAATTACCCTGATAATGTTATTGAAGAATTCATTAAAGAATCTGCTCGCCAAGGAGTCGATGTTTTCCGAATTTTTGATAGCTTAAACTGGATTCCTCAAATGGAAAAAAGTATTCAAGTCGTTCGGGATACCGGAAAAATTGCGGAAGCAGCAATTTGTTATACTGGGGACATCAATGATCCAGCCCGAGCAAAATATAATGTTCAATATTACCTTGATATGGCTAAAGAATTGGAAAATTTAGGTGCACAAATCATTGCGATTAAAGATATGGCTGGCTTATTGAAACCACAAGCTGCTTATCGTTTAATTAGTGAATTAAAGGCAGCCACGGATTTACCAATTCATCTCCACACTCACGACACTAGTGGCAATGGGATCATCACTTATTCAGCAGCTACTAAAGCAGGCGTTGATATTGTTGATGTCGCAATGAGTGCGATGAGTGGCGCAACTAGCCAGCCAAGTATGAACAGTCTATATTATGCTTTAGTCAATGGTGAACGGACGCCAACTATTAACATTGATAATGCACAGAAAATCAATCATTATTGGGAAGATGTGCGCATGTATTATCAACCATTTGAAAATGGGTTAAATGCCCCGCAAACAGAAGTCTATATGCATGAAATGCCTGGTGGGCAATACTCTAATCTACAGCAGCAAGCAAAAGCGGTAGGCTTAGGGCACCGTTGGGATGAAATCAAAAAAATATATCACACAGTGAATTTGATGTTTGGCGATATTGTAAAAGTGACGCCATCTTCAAAAGTCGTGGGAGACATGGCACTCTTCATGGTTCAAAATAATCTGACAGAACAAGATGTTTATGCGCGTGGTGAAGAACTAAGTTTTCCTGAATCAGTTGTGACTTTTTTCCAAGGTGATTTAGGTCAACCAGTTGGTGGGTTCCCGAAAGAGCTCCAACGAATTATTCTAAAAGGTCGACCAGCCTTCACAGAGCGGCCAGGTGACTTAGCAGCACCTGTTGATTTTGCGAAAGTACAAGAAGAATTAGCCGAAAAAATTGGGTATCAACCTAAATTGGAAGAAGTTTTAAGTTATTTAATGTATCCACAAGTATTTTTAGAGTATCGTCAAAAATACGAAACCTTTGGAGATATAACCTTATTAGATACGCCAACATTCTTTAATGGTATTCGTCAAGGAGAGACATTGGAAGTTCAAATTGAACGAGGAAAAACGTTAATTATTCGTTTAGATGAAATTGGCGAACCTGATATTGACGGAAACCGTGTCTTGTTCTTCAATTTGAATGGGCAACGTCGTGAGGTTTTAGTTAAAGATGCCTCTATTAAGTCAGCTGTTCAAGTTAAACAAAAGGCGGAACCAACTAATAAAGAACAAATCGGCGCAACGATGTCTGGTTCTGTTCTACAAGTATTGGTCAAACGTGGCGATAAAGTAGAAAAAGGTCAGCCGTTGCTGATTACAGAAGCCATGAAAATGGAAACGACTATCGAAGCACGTTTTGCGGGCACGGTAGATCACATTTATGTTGAAGAAGGCGAAGCAATCAGCTCAGGTGATTTGTTATTAGAAGTGAAAGAAAAATAAGATGAGAGGGGAAAAAATGAAGCGATTTTGGGCCTTTACTGCTGTTTTTTTAACAGTTCTACTCATTGGATATTTAGAGCCAGTTTTTTTCCCTGCTGAAAAACCAACCGAAACAGCTCAAAGTGGGCGCTTATCTAGCGCTCACACCGCTGTTCCTCATGAAGAATTGCCAGCTTCTGGCTACGCAGCATACATAGGGAAAGATGTGGAAACCTTTATCCGCCAGTTTGGCAATCCTAAAGAAAAAATTAAAACAGGTCGTACGTATGAATTATGGACGTTCGGTTTGACGATGAATGATTACTTAGAAGTCAACGTTCGAGAAAATAAAGTCATCGCAATTAAGGCCTTTAACAATGACAAAATGATAGAACCGTTTAAGATAGATATGAAGCTTGCTGACTTATCTGATTTAATGACGATTTATTCGAATTTTGCATTTAATTTTCATCATGAAGCTTACGATGTCGAGCTGATGGAAGAAGATATGAACTATCGACCACTGGTTGCTTTTGATAATGGCAGTTTTGCAGTGTTATTTTTTAATCAGCGGACAGGCGGTTTAATGGCAGTTAATTATGTCAATAAAGAAACGTTGCTTACGGAAATGCCGTATCAATTAAATGAAGGTTCTCCTTTGCCAGTTGATATAACGCAGTCAATGACCTTCGATCCTGTTCAAAGTAACCAAGCGATTTATGTCATGAATCTGGTTAAACAGCAAGAAAATCAAGCTGCTTTTTCAGTCTCTACACAAAGTCAAAAAGATGCCCAAACATTGTATCAAACGCTGGCTAACCATACACCAACAATTTTGTCGGCAAATCGACAAGCAGAATTGTTACAAACGAGAGAGGAACATACAGCCATTCATCCCTTTCATTTGACTAAGGACGAATTTTCTTTATTAGTTAAAACGAGCAAACTTTCGTTGAGAGAACCAGCAGGTATTTTCCAAGAACCTGTTTATGATAGTACATTTACTATTTTGTCATGGTTTTCGGACCCGCAATATGATAGCTATTTTGCTGAGTCAGAAACGACAGAATTGGGCGTTGCCTTTTCCAATGAAGGTGTGTTAGTCTTATTAGAGAAACGACCAGAAAATAGGCAAATCACGGAGAGTAGTGAAAAGTTATGATTGTGACAGAACATTTATTTGCAATTGAAGATCAAACAGAATGCTTAATTTCAGCACTTTTAGAAAGTGATGCTGTTCAAAACTATAAAGAAACAAAAAAAGCTATGTATGCTTCGGCGGAAGTTGCTCAGTTACAAAAAGCATTTTTAGAAGCTAAGTCAGCCTTTGAACGAGTAGAAGCTTATGGAATTCATGCACCCGATTTTCGGGAGAAACAACGAGCCCTACGTAAAGCGAAGCGGGCGCTTGATTTAAATGAAATCGTTGCAAATTATCGTTTTGCTGAGACAAACGTTCAAACGTTGCTAGATACAATTGGTTTAAAGATTGCGCAACTAATTTCTGAAGATATTAAAGTAGATGCTGGAAATCCTTTCTTTGAACGAGGAAAGAAACATTCAGGTTGTGGAGGAAGCTGCCATGCAAGCTAAAGAAGAAAAAGAATTTACGCTTCAAGAGCGTCGTTGCCTAATTGTTTGGGTATACACATTAAAACCGTTAAAACAGTTACGCCGATATGGACTGATTCACTATGTTTCACGAAAAATGAAATATGTGGTGATTTACATGAATGAAGAAAATATTGAAAGTAACATGGAAAAAATTAATCAGTTACATTTTGTTCGTAGTGTCGATAAATCGTATCGACCAGATGTCGAAATGAATTTTGCTGAAAAAATTGGTACCAAAGCGGCTTATCAAGAACAAGAAGACGATGGCTATGTAGTAGAGGAATTATCTACAGAGATTCGATTAGCAGAGAATGTCTAATGCAAAAGAGTGAGAAATGTTATGAGAAATTTCAAACATTTTTCACTCTTTTTGTTATAATGAATTATAAAAGAATGATTGATAAAGGAGTCGAAACAATGCGTGTTATTTCTGGAGAATATGGTGGCCGGCGCTTGAAAGCGTTAGATGGCGACAATACTAGGCCCACAACAGATAAAGTAAAAGAATCTATTTTTAATATGATTGGTCCATATTTCGATGGTGGAATGGCGCTGGATTTATATTCAGGAAGTGGCGGGTTAGCGATTGAAGCCGTTTCTCGTGGAATGGACAAAAGTATTTGTATTGAAAAGAATTTTGCTGCACTAAAAGTAATTAAAGAAAATATTGCGATTACAAAAGAACCAGAAAAATTTGAAGTTAGAAAAATGGATGCTAATCGTGCCTTAGAACAGTTTTATGAAGAGAAGCTACAATTTGATTTGGTCTTATTGGATCCGCCCTATGCCAAACAAGAAATTGTTTCACAATTAGAAAAGATGTTAGAACGGCAGTTATTAACAAACGAAGCCGTTATCGTTTGTGAAACAGATAAAACTGTCAAATTACCGGAAACGATTGGTACACTAGAAAAAATAAGAGAAACCGTTTACGGAATCACTCAAGTAACGATTTATCGTCAGGAGGCGTAAGATGCGTAAAATTGCTCTATTTCCCGGAAGTTTTGATCCGATGACAAATGGTCATTTAAATTTGATTGAACGCAGTGCGAAGTTATTTGACGAAGTCATCATTGGCGTTTTTATAAATACAAGTAAGCAAACATTATTTACGCCAGAAGAGAAAAAATATTTAATTGAAGAAGCAACTAAAGAAATGCCAAATGTGCGTGTTATCATGCAAGAAACCCAGTTAACTGTGGAAAGTGCAAAATCATTAGGGGCTAATTTTTTGATTCGTGGCATTAGAAACGTCAAAGACTACGAGTACGAGAAAGACATTGCTAAAATGAATCAACATCTGGCGCCAGAAATTGAAACGGTTTTTCTATTAGCAGAAGAACCATATGCACATGTAAGTTCCAGTTTACTAAAAGAAGTTTTACGTTTTGGGGGCGATGTGTCTGACTATCTTCCTCCCAATATTTATCATGCGTTAAAACAAAAGAAGAATGACTGGAGCTAAAATAATGAATAAAAAAACAGAAAAATTTTCGTTTAAATCACTCATTCCAATGGTATTGGCATTGCTGCTAATTGGTTTGTTTATCGTCCCAATTCCTTATTATATTGAAGGACCAGGAACGACAGAAAATTTAAAAGAGTTTGTAACTGTTGATGGAAAAAAAGATACGCAGTCTGGTGCTTTTTATTTAACAACGGTGGGCATTCGTTCGGCCACTATTTTTTCTGCCATAAAAGCAAACTTTTCGGATTTTCAAGAAGTCATGTCCAAAAAAGAATTAATGGGAGATAGTAGTAATAGCGAATATAATCGAATTCAACAATACTATATGGATTCCTCAAAAAACGCCGCAATTGAGCAAGCCTTAAAATTAGCGAAGGTTCCATATGAGATGAAATTTAAAGGCGTCTATGTGTTAGCAATGGAAGACAACTCAAGTTTTAAAGGAAAAATTGAAGTTGGCGATACCGTGACAGGCGTGGATGGCAAATCTTTTAAAAGCAGTGAAGAATTAATGAATTACATTAAAGCACAAAAAGTGAATCAAAAAGTCACTGTTCAATTTATTCAAGATGGCAAAGCAAAAGAAGCGACCGGCAAATTAATTGAATTGCCAACAGATAAAAAAGCGGGGATTGGTATTGGTTTGACCGATCATACAGAAATTGATTCTTCTATCCCAGTATCTATTGAAGCGGGTGATATTGGTGGGCCATCGGCTGGGTTAATGTTTACTTTGCAGACCTATGAACAATTAAGTCATAAAGATTTACGTAAAGGTCATGAAATTGCTGGAACAGGTACGATGAACAGTCAAGGAATCGTTGGTAGAATCGGAGGCATTGACAAAAAAGTTGTAACTGCCAGTGAGAACGGCGCAGAAATTTTCTTTGCACCCGATGATGAAATAACTTCAGAAATGAAAAAAGTTGAGCCAAAAATCAAATCGAATTATCAAGAAGCACAAGAAGCTGCGAAAAAAATTGGGACAAAAATGAAAATTGTCCCAGTAAAAACGGTTCAAGATGCCTTGAACTATCTAGAAAAATTAAAATAAAAGTGTGCCTGGGCCAAAAATTACTAGTGATTTTTGGTCCAGGCGCATTTTTTTGTTAAAAAATGCGTAATTATATTTTGAAGGGAGGACAAACGATGGATTGGTTGAAACAGTTACCCAAAAAGTGGCTATTGCTAGGTAGTGGCGCGTCTATAGTTATTTTGATAACTCTATTAGTGGGCATTTATTTGATGGTTAATAAGGAGCCACGAGTAGACACCACAATGTGGGAGGAGACAAGTCTGACCACTACGGCAGAGGTCGCCACAGATGCCACAAAAGAAAGGGCAGAAACAATGATCTATGTTGATATTAAAGGCGCAGTGAAAGTACCAGGAATCTATCAACTAAAAAATCAGCAGCGGATTTGGGATGCTTTAGCTTTAGCTGGAGGTGTTAGCGAGGAAGCAGATACCGTTCAGGTCAATTACGCTCAAAAAGTAAAAGATCAAATGATTATTTACGTGCCCAAAAAAGGAGAAGCAGTGGCACAGTCATTAGAAACGCTGCAGGAATCAGCACCTGCTCAGCAAAATCAGGAGGAAAAAATCAACCTTAATACGGCAACAGAAGCAGAGCTACAAACGATTTCAGGAATCGGTGCGAAAAAAGCACAAGAGATTATTCGCTTTCGTGACGAACAAGGACCGTTTAAAACCGTCGAGGAACTGAAAAATGTTCCAGGTATTGGAGAGAAAACAGTAGAACGTTTAAAAGACATGTTGACAGTGACTGGCTAACTTTTAACAGAAAATTCCTGAGAATTCTTGACTATGGGATGCGGATAACATACTATTTGTAATAAGATTAAATGATTTGGCAAATCGAACACAGGAGTCATTAAAAATAAAGGAGGTT
Source organism: Enterococcus sp. DIV2384 (assembly GCF_050534975.1). Classification (NCBI taxonomy): domain Bacteria; kingdom Bacillati; phylum Bacillota; class Bacilli; order Lactobacillales; family Enterococcaceae; genus Enterococcus; species Enterococcus sp. DIV2384. The sequence goes on along the minus strand of NZ_CP172905.1, from coordinate 1,989,509 downwards.
TATTATGGAACGAATTCCATGGGACCAATATTTTATGGGACAAAGCGTCTTATTATCATTAAGAAGTACTTGCACACGGTTAACTGTCGGAGCAACCATTGTTCGCGACAAACGAATTATTGCAGGAGGTTACAATGGTTCAGTCAGTGGCGGAACGCATTGTATTGATGAAGGATGTTATGTTGTTGATAATCATTGCGTTCGAACAATCCACGCAGAAATGAATGCAATTTTACAATGTGCGAAGTTTGGCGTCCCTACAGAAGGGGCAGAAATTTATGTGACACATTTCCCTTGCCTGCAATGTACAAAGATGATTTTACAAGCAGGGATTAAAAAGATTTATTATTTAAAGGATTACCGTAATGATGCGTACGCCCTAAATTTAATTGAACAAGTAGGAGCCACGGTTGAAAAAGTGACTTTAGTACCAAAATATTTTGCCGAATTACAATGGGGAGAAGAATTTGCCACACTTGAGGACAATCCTTCCTCAGCTGAGGAATAATTGGTTCTTCATAGCTCTGCTGACTAGTTGTGGGCTGTGGTGTTTTTTCGCACCTAGTCTATTAGGAGCTCTTCTTTTTTCTATCACTGTTATCCGTATTGTCTGTACAAAAAGTTTTCCTGTTATATTGGGAGGTTTTTTGTGCAGTTTTTTAATAGTAGGGGGCATATTGATTTTCCAGTGGTTAAAGCCAGTCTCTTTGTTGCCTAAAGAAGTCCGCTTATCAGGACAGCTAACGATATTACCAGATGAAATACAAGTAGATGGCGATCAAGTGAAAATTCCTGCTAATTGGATCGTAAAAGGCAAAAGTCAGAAAGTGATGGCATTTTATCAATTAAAAAGTGTGAAAGAAAAACAGCAATGGCAACAACTAGCCACAACCATTCAGGCAACCGCTGTAGGTATTTTAGACTCGCCCCAAGGTCAAACCAACAAAAATGGCTTCAATTATCAACTATTTTTAAAGAATCAAGGAATAGAAGCTATTTTATTCGTTGAGGAGATAGGACAACCGCGTTCCTTTTTTTCTTGGCGGTTTAAAGAAATCATTAGCGGCTGGCGGAAATGGGCGATGGTACATATTCAGAAAAATTTTGGTGATACTAGTGCAATGTACATGAATGCGTTGCTTTTAGGTTTTCGTAATGAAGAATTTGCTGAAATAAGTGATAAATTTTCAGCATTAGGCATTTTGCATCTTTTTAGTTTGTCAGGGATGCATGTTTCTTTTTTCCTTCGTTTATTTCGCTTGCTAATGCTAAGAATTGCTCGCCGAACGCAAGAAAGTTATTTTTTGTGGCAATGCGGTTTTTCACTGATATATGCTGGTTTAACAGGATTCTCAGTCAGTGTCATGCGGGCGCTTTTACAAACAAACCTCAATACGTTCAATCGACGGTTTAATTGGCAGGTACCGGCCCTCGATTGTTGGAGTTTAACTCTCTTAGTGCACTTGATTGTTCAGCCAACCCTCTTTTTTTCAGTCGGCGGTCAATTTAGTTACTTACTTTCCTTTGTTCTGCTGTTTTTAGAGCAAACATTGGTTGGTTATTCTTCGCCTTTCATTAAAAATTGTTTAGGCTCTTTCCTATTGGCTGTGGCTTCCTTACCTATTTTAGTCCAATCATTTTATGAATGGCCCTTGTTAGGAAGTTTCTTAACATTTCTCTTGTTACCAATTTTTGAACGGTTCTTGTTACCGCTTTTGACGTTGAGCTTTTTTCTAGTGATTATTATGCCAGCACGTTATTTAGCAGCCTTGCTCGAACCACTATTTTTAACAATGAATGGCTTATTTGAGTGGGTGCTAGTTCACTTAAATCCGAAGCTGACCATCGGCTATTTAAATGCTTGGATACAAATTAGTTTGCTATTACTAGTCGGACTTTCAATGATTTATTTAGCAGACAAGTCTAAAAAAATTTTTTTCTCAATCGGACTACTAATTGTTTTGATAAATAGTAAATACCTTTTGCCAATTGGCATTGTTGCAATGATCGATGTAGGCCAAGGGGATAGTTTGTTTATCCAAGCGCCTTTTCACAGAAAAAATACACTAATCGATACAGGTGGTCGGTTGTCTTTTGACAAAGAAGCTTGGCGGCAACGGAAAAATAGTCGATCAGGAGCGGAATATTCAGTGATTCCTTTTCTCAAAAGTCAAGGAGTCAAACGTTTAGATGAAGTGATCATCACACACGCACATGAAGACCATTTTGGCGATTTATTAGCCATTGCGCAGAAGGTTCCAATTTCTGTTCTTTATTTTCCTAAAGGAGCAGCTGAAGCCAATTTTTCGTTTCGCCAAGTCTTGAAACAACTCCAAAAAAGCGGGACAGACTGTCGGCCGATTTTAGCGCCCAAGCGAATTAATGGGCCCGTTTCTTTTCAAATTTTATCACCAAATAAGAGCAGTATTGGGGGCAATAATGACTCGATAGTGTTTTCCACACAATTAGGCGGACGGCATTTTTTATTTACTGGTGACTTGGAAGCCGAAGGAGAAGAACAAGTGTTGGCTCGCTATCCCCAGTTGAAAATCGACATCTTGAAAGTCGGTCATCATGGTAGTAAAACGTCGTCTACTAAAAGATTTATCAAACAGCTTAATCCGCGAGAAGCATTGATTTCAGCTGGACTGAATAATCGTTTTAAACATCCTCATCAGGAGACATTAGCGACGCTGGAGGAGCAAAAAATAAATTATTATCGGACCGATCTTCAAGGAATGATTTATTATCAATGGTTACCCTGGCAAGGGCTTTCTAAAGCCAAATTTGTTAAAGAACAAGACTAGTATTTCCAGAAGTAACATGATAGGATAAACAAGAGAAACGAGAAAAGGAGCGAGCCAATGGAGTTACAAAAAGCTTTGAAAGAAGTGCGAGAGCAAAAAATCGCTCCAGTTTATTTATTAATAGGAACAGAACTTTATTTAACTGAATTATTTAAAACAACATTGATGAAAGAATTGTTGACGGAAGAGGATGATCAATTTAACTTTTTCTCATTTGATATGGAGGAAACACCTTTAAGTGCAGCGATTGCTGAAGCGGAAACAATTCCGTTTTTTGGTGATTATCGCCTTGTCTTTGTGGAAAATCCTTACTTTTTAACTGCCGAAAGAAAAACAAACGGTGTGGAACATGATGTCAATCTTTTATTGAATTATTTGGAAAGTCCATCACCAACAACTGTTCTTGTTTTTATGGCCTCATATGAAAAATTAGATGAACGCAAAAAAGTTACCAAAGCATTGAAAAAAAATGCCACAGTGGTTGACGTCAATCCAATGGATGAAAAGGCTATTCGTCAGTACATTTCTCAAACGATTGAGAGCGAAGGGTACACTATTCGCTCCGATGCTTTTGATTTATTACTTCAATTGACAGACTTGAACTTATCAAAAATTATGGGAGAATTACAGAAGCTGTATTTATATGCCCTTGAAACGAAGACAATTACACGAGGTGCGGTTCAAGAATTAGTCCCTAAGTCTTTGGAACATAATGTTTTTGACTTAATCAACGAAGTACTTTCTGGAAACAGTGAAAAAGCTGTTCAATTGTATGAAGATTTACTTTTACAAGGAGAAGAAACCATTAAGTTAAATGCAATCTTATTGAATCAGATTCGCCTTTTTCTACAAACAAAAATTTTGGCTAAGATGGGCTATCAACAAGCGAATATCGCTGATACATTAAAGGTTCATCCTTATCGAGTCAAGTTAGCGTTACAACAAGTCCGACGATTTGAATTGTCTCGATTAGAAAGACTTTATGATGAATTAGTTGAAAATGATTACCGCATGAAAACGGGCCAAATGGATAAAGAATTACTATTCCAATTATTTATTTTAAAATTGACTGCGCAAGCAAAATAAGAAAGTGCCAGAGACAATCGTCATACAACGATTGTCTCTGGCACTTTCTTATTATTTAGCTCCTAATAGTTCTTCTTTTCCGTGAACAAGCTGTGTCAACATGGCACAGAAAGGTGTTGCTACGTTGTATTTTTGTCCTTTGCGCCAAACAGCACCATTAATGTAATCAATTTCTGTGAGACGATGATTTTTAATTAAATCTTGATACATAGACGGATAGTGCAAGCCAATACCGTTTGGATCATAAGTTTGAGCAATATGTGTATAGACTTCTGCTTGATCTAAATGAATGGCTTCTTTTTCTGCGACTGCTGCAAATTCACTGATTAATGTTTTAACAAGGGATTCACTAACAGATAGTGCACCAAATTCGGCAATATTACAATCAAGGATTGTACACAAACCGTTTAGCGTGCCATTGACACAGGCTTTCCGCCAAATAGAGTAGCGAACATTGCTACTATAGCTTGGATTTAAACTAGCTTGTTGGAAGACATCAACGACTTCTAAAGCAAATTCTTTACCAGAAGGATCAATATTTTCTAATTCAATTTCGCCATCACCTAAAAGTTTAACACGTCCCGGTCCTTCTAAACCAGCTGTCCACATGGTAATGCCAACCAAGATGTTTTCTTTTGGTACATATTTTTCTAGTACATCTTCATGACCTAAGCCATTTAATAAACATAGTACATATGTTTTTTCGGTAATCATTGGTTGAATCGCTTTAAACATTGCATCTAATTGTTGTGCTTTGGTTAAAGCGATAATTAAATCTACTTGTTCATTTTGATGGTCAATTTCTTCTGGTGAGAAGATTGGTAGTTTTGCGACAACTTCTTCTCCATTAAAATCAGCGATTAAACCATTTTTACGAATGGCTTCAATGTGCGCGGGCCATTGATCGATTAAAGTTACATCATTTCCGCCTTGATGCAACATAATTCCTAAACGGCTGCCCATAGCGCCGGCACCAGCAATTGCAATTTTCATGTGTATCCATCTCCTTAAAAGTTCTTTAACCGTTATTATTATACAGCAACTTTCTTAAAAATGAATAAATGGGACTTGCAAATTTGTTATTTTTTAAATGTTTCCTAAAAAGTAAGGATTGCATCAAATGGTAAAGTAAGCTAAAGTAAAGCGTGGAAAAGTTTATAAATGAAAGTAGAGGAATCGTTAATGACGAAAGAAAAATTTTGTCGAGAATCACGAGTGATTCAAACACATCGTGTATTTCCCTTTGATTTAAATCCCTTTGGTGCACTATTTGGTGGGAAATTAATGTCTTTAATTGATGACGCCGCATCCATTTCCGTTTCACGACATTGTCGGAGAGGGGCAGTTACAGCATCTTTAGATAACTTGAATTTTTTAAAACCTTTAAAAGAAAATCACTCAGTGTGTGTTGAAACGTTTGTTTCTGGCGTGCATCATAAATCGATGGAAGTATTTGTTAAAGTTGTAGGAGAAGATTTAACAACTGGAGAGCGTTATTTAGCGGCGACTTGTTTTACAACTTTTGTAGCCATTCCGTCTCATATGAATCCTGAAAGTGACTTCCAATTAGCGACAGTCGTCCCAGAAACTGCAGAAGAAAAGTTGATTTGTTCCAATTATGAAACGAGACGACAACAACGTTTAGCTTTGCGAGAAGAGACTAAATTATTTAGTCAACATCTCACAACAGATTTACCGTGGATTGATTCACCTTTATAAAAAAATGTCCGAGTCTTTGTGAAAACAGACTTGGACATTTTTTGATGAAAAAAGAAGCTAACATGAATGCTAACTTCTATCTCACATTATTTAGCTAATTTGCTTAAACGAATTTTATCGCGGTTAGCTTTGTTTTTATGGATTAAACCTTTAGTTGCAGCCATATCAACAGCTTTAACAGCTTCGTTGTATAAAGCATCGACGTTATCAGCTCCAGCAGCTACAGCTTCTTCAAATTTCTTGATTGCTGTACGCATTGCGTTTGTTTGAGATGAATTTTTCGCATTCGCGTTAGCACTTGTACGTACGCGTTTGATTGCAGATTCGATATTTGGCATTTGTTTCACCTCCGATGATTTAGGTTTTACACTGGTCAGCCAATGTAATTCAACAGTAATCATTATACCTAATCCATTGTTCCATTGCAATAAAAGACGACAAGTTTTTTTCCTTAACAGACAATTTCAAGAAAAAAATAAGAAAATTTGCCAGAGCCTTAAGAAAAAAGCATACATTTTTTTTAAAACATGCTATGATAAAATAGATAAATGAAAAATGGTGGTGTCTTTGTGAGTATTGCATTATTGGTAACGATTACTTTGGTAATGGGTGTAATTTTTGTTAACGGTTGGACGGATGCGCCGAACGCAATTGCAACCGCTGTCTCGACTCGGGTGTTAAAACCGAATGTCGCAATTTGGATGGCTGTTGTGATGAACTTTTTAGGTGCATTAGTCATGACCTTTTTTAATGCCCAAGTAGCTGAAACGATTAGCAACATTGTTAGTTTTGACGCAAATGGAAACGCTTCACAGGTGGCTTTGGCTGCTTCGCTTTTTTCAATTGTGGTTTGGGCAGTTGCTGCGTGGTATTTTGGTATTCCCACAAGTGAAAGCCATGCGTTAATTGCCGGCTTGACTGGTTCGGCAATGGCATTAGGTGGTTTGGGTGCAGTCAATGGCTCGGAATGGATCAAAGTGCTTGTTGGTCTAGTTGTTTCTACCGTTATGGGCTTTGGCGGCGGTTATTTGATTGCCAAACTTGTTGTGAAAGCTTTCTCGGCTGTGCCTAGAAGAAAAGCCAACAAATTTTTTACAGTTGGGCAAGCCTTTGGTGCAGGAGCTAATGCTTTTTTACATGGTGCGCAAGATGGGCAAAAATTTATGGGCGTGTTCATGTTAGTGCTTTTTTATAATAATTTAGTCGAAAAAACAGGTGGCGGTTTTGTGATTCCGTTATGGGTTATGGTTCTGTGTTCCATTACAATGGGCATTGGAACTTCTGTGGGCGGTATGAGAATCATTAAATCAGTTGGGATGGATATGGTAAAACTTGAACGCTATCAAGGCTTCACTGCAGATTTAAGCACGGCTATTTGTTTATTTTTAGCATCGGCTTTTGGGATTCCGGTTTCAACTACTCATACAAAAACAACAGCGATTATGGGAGTAGGTGCTTCTAAGCGAATCTCAAGTGTTGACTGGCGTATCGTGAAAGAAATGCTGATAGCATGGATTTTAACTTTCCCAGGATGTGGGCTGATCGCTTATGTGATGTCAAAATTATTTATTGCAATTTTTTAAGGAGAGAAAAACATGGCACGTAAAAAACAATTTGATTATTTTGGAGAATTAAACCAGTTAGCAACAAATGCTTATGAAGCGGCAAAGGTTTTGCAAGAAATTGTAGACAATTATTCATTAGAAAACTTAGTAAAAAAATCAGAAGTGATTCATCAATTGGAAAAAGAGAATGATGAAATTGTTCGCAAAATTTTAAATGAACTCTATATTTCCTTTATTACGCCGATTGATCGAGAAGATATTGTCGATATTACGGATCACTTAGATAACATTATCGATAGCATTAATAGTTTGTCTTATTTACTTGATCATTTAGTTGTCGAAGAAATGATTGCGCCCGTGCTAGAATTAACTGCTTATATTGTTAAAGCGACAGAAGGCGTTAAATCAGCAACGAAGGAATTTGCAAAATTTAAGAATTCTAAAACGTTAGTTTCATTGATTGATGAAGTGAATACGATTGAATCTCAAGGCGATAAATTATACAGTAGCGCCATGAAAGATTTGATGACTAACGAAAAAGATTTATTGAAAGTTATCAAGTGGAAAGATGTTTATGATCAGCTTGAGCGCACGATTAATGATTGTGAATCAGCTGTTAATATTATTGTCGGAATTGTCATCAAAAATACGTAAAGAAAAGAGGGGGAGCTGTTGGTTAAAGTAATTGTTGATGCTGATGATTTTGGGATGTCAGAAGCGATTAATCATGGCATTATCAAAAGTTATGTCGATGGTTTAACGACGTCGACACTTTTGATGCCCAATTTACCAACAGCAGAACATGCCGTTGCGTTAGCAAAAAATTATCCAGGCTTATTTGTAGGTCAGCATACGAATTTTTTACTAGGGAAACCTTGTGCGGACTCATGTATGATTCCTTCACTGGTAGATGAACAAGGCAATTTTCATCGCTCTTCTTATTATCGTCAACAAAAACAAGTAACCTTCGTATATGAAGAAGTACGACTTGAAACGATTGCGCAATTGACGCGCTTTAAGGAACTAACTGGACATTATCCTGAACATTTTGATTGCCATTCGATTGGTGATGAAGTGGTTGATCAAGTATTTTTAGAATTAGCAGAAGAGTACGGACTTCATACAACCCTGAAATATAGTGGGGAAAAAGAATATCCACCGCAACAAGGTTATTTCCAGGTGACACATTTGTTAGAGTCTGGGGCGTTATCTTATATTCACGAAGGCGTATCAGTGGAGAATTTTTTAAAAGATGACTTTGGTTTATTACGGATGCCGGAATCGGCAATTGCTGAGATGCATTTTGATGTTGGGTATTTGGATCAATTTGTTTTAGACAATTCTTCATATACCACTTTACGCTGCAAAGAATTAGCAACGATTTGTGATCCTCGTGTTCGTCAGTGGTTTGAAGAACAGGGGATTGAGCGAATAACGTTTGGCGATTTAAAAAAATAAAAGAGAATGGGACAATAATCAGAAAAAAATCTGATTATTGCCCCATTTTTTTAATTTCAAAGTACACAAAAAGCACTCATTCCTGTAAGATTAAAGTGACGAAACCCAATCAGAAAGGAAGCGAGTGCTTTATGTTTAAAAATTATACCATCAATCAAACAACTTTACCATTAGATATGGAACAATATATTCCTGAAACAGATGTCGCTTTTGCGGTTAATGCTTTAGTCGAAGCCATGCCACAAACACTCTTTCTTAAATTAGAAGAACAACTAGGCCGACCGGCCTACCACCCCAAAATGATGTTAAAAATTATTTTATATGCTTATACGCAACGTGTTTTTTCAGGTCGTAAAATTGAATTTCTATTAGATGACAGTTATCGTATGCGTTGGCTAGCTAACCACGAACAAGTCAGTTACCGGACCATCAATCGCTTCCGAAGTCAGGAAACAACTGCTCACCTTTTAGCAGAAGCCTTTGTCTTATTCCGCCGTCAATTAATCACCAATCAGGTAATTGACAATGAAGCGCTATTTATTGATGGTACAAAAATCGAAGCGGATGCCAATAAATTCAGTTTTGTCTGGCGCAAAGCAACAAATCGGTATGAAGCTGCTTTGGATAAACAATCAAACGAATTCTATCAAACCCTTTATAAAGAAGAAATCTTGCCTTCTTTAAAAGAAGAAAACCAAAGTGATAGATTGACAAGCACCCAATTGGAAGAAATCGCGCAGCACTTGGAAACAGAGTTGGTGGCGACAGAAGAACAACTACAAAAGGAAAAGAAGAAAGAAAAACAAAGCCAATTAAAGAAAAAAAGAAGAACCTACAAAAAGTATCTACGCAAAATCCAAGCGGATTATTTACCAAGAAAACAAAGATATGAAACCTATAACCGCCTTTTTCAAGAGCGAAATAGTTTTTCTAAAACAGATACAGATGCCACATTTATGCGGATGAAAGACGATTATATGCGCAATGGTCAACTAAAGCCAGGCTACAATTTACAAATCGCAACAGAAAATCAATATGTCCTAGCGTATGATCTGTTCCCGAATCCAACAGATACAAAAACTTTAAATCCATTTTTAGACAGCTTTTTGGAACAACACAACGAATTACCCGAGTATATTGTAGCGGATGCCGGCTATGGAAGTGAAGAAAATTATACGTATATCAACGATGTCTTGCATAAAACGCCATTAATCACCTATGCTAGTTATCATAAAGAAAATAAAAAGACCTATAGAAACAGTCCTTTTATGGTTGATAACTGGCGCTATTTGGAAAAAGAAGATACATATATTTGTCCTGCCCATCGGGCAGTTCCCTTCAAGCGATATAGTCGAAGAAAAGATAAAGGCGGATTTGTCCGTGACTTCAAAATTTATGAATGTGAAAATTGTCGAGATTGTCCTGTTCGTAGTCAATGTACGAAGGCAAAAAGTGAGCAAAACCGACAAATTTTAGTGAATAATACATGGCGCTATTTCAAAGCCGAATGTAAAAAGAAGCTTTTAGAGGAAAAAACAGGTTCGATTTATCGGAAACGGAAAATCGATGTCGAACCAGTGTTCGGCCACCTAAAGGCTCATTTGGCGTTCCAACGTTTCCACTTACGAGGGAAACAAGGAGCCAAGATTGACATTGGCTTGGCGCTCATGGCATTAAATTTAAGAAAATTAGGGAAATATATGGAGAAAAAACAACGTAAAAATGAAAAACCAAGTCCGATTTTGAAAGTAATCATCAAAATCGGACTTGGTTTCTTTTGGAGAAAGGACTATTGTCCCACTCTCTTTTATTTTTATGAGAATAACCAGTAGCCAATTAAAATCGCACCTAAAATTACACGATACCAACCGAAAACTGTAAAATCGTTTTTCTTCAAGTAATTCAATAAGAATTTAATCGCAATGATGGAAACAACGAAGGCAACAATAGAGCCAGTTAATAAAATAATGATTTCTTCTGATCCAAACGTATTTCCTTTGGCCAAGAATTTAAAGATTTTTAAAAAACTTGCTCCAAACATTACTGGAATTCCTAAGAAAAATGAAAACTCTGTTGCAACAAAACGTGAGGCCCCAATTAAGATTGCCCCTAAAATGGTCGCTCCTGAACGTGAAGTTCCTGGAATTAATGCCAGTACTTGGAAAGCACCAACGATTAAAGCGGCTTTATAAGTGAAGTCTTTTAGATTAGTACACTTCGGTGCAACATTTTTATTTCGTTTTTCAATGATAATAAAAGCAATCCCATAAACAATTAACATAATCGATACTGTTAAAAAGTTATAAAAATGTGCATCTAAATAATCATCAAATTTTAGACCAATAACTGCCGCTGGTAAACAAGCGACTAAGACTTTAGACCAAAGAATCCAAGTATCTTTTTTCTCTTCGCCATTTTTCTTCGGTGAGAAAGGATTCAATTTGTGGAAGTATAAAATAACAACCGCCATAATCGCTCCCAATTGGATAACGACGTTGAACATTTCCATAAAATCTTTACTTAGATCGAGTTTAATAAACTCATCCACTAAAATTAAATGTCCGGTACTACTAATTGGAAGCCACTCGGTAATTCCTTCGATAATACCAAGAATAATTGCTTTCCATAGGTTAGCAAAAAGCATGTCACCATTCCTTTCTGAAATAAATGCAAAATACATCAAGTATAAGTATACCCGCTGACAAAGTAAATGCCAATGCAAATTCTTATTTTAAAATAAATTTTAGAATTATACAAAGGTGCCACTTGTAATTCATGAAACTTTTTTCTATACTAGTGATACTTTAAAAAATGGGGGAAGAGAAATGTTTGGATTTTTGAAGAAAAAGAATGAAGTTATCGAAAATAATACAATGTATGCCGTTGCCAATGGAACCGTTATCCCAATTAGTGAAGTGAATGATCCTGTTTTTTCACAAAAAATGATGGGAGATGGCTACGCAGTAGTTCCAGAAAATGGTGAAATTTATGCACCTATTGAAGGAGAAGTTTTAAGCGTTTTCCAAACAAAACATGCCATTGGTTTAAAAATGACAAACGGTCTTGAAATTTTATTACACATGGGTATCGATACGGTAGAGTTAAACGGGGCACCGTTCACTATTAAAGTGAAAGAAGGCGACCAAGTGACTGCAGATACAGTGGTCGCAATTGCTGATTTAGAAGCAATTAAAGCAGCTGGTAAGGGAACTGAAATGGTTGTCATTATTACCAACATGGATAAAGTAGCACAATTTTCGTTAGAGAAAACTGGCGTGGTTACAGCTGGTACACCAGTTGGCTCTGCCACAGCCAATTAATGCATTAGACAGATATTTCTATAAAGGAATATCTGTTTTTTTTTTTTGAACAGGAATAAAATTTTATTTTGGAATTAAAAAATATTTAGAAAAATAGTTGAAATTTTATTTCAAACAAGTTATAATGAAAGCGTATTAGAGAGGAGCTAAAAAGATGTATGGTATTTCAGTTTTTCTTGGTGAAGAGATTACAAACGATACAATTATTTATATCAAAAAGATGAAAGCGCTTGGATTTGATGGCATTTTCACTTCTTTACACATTCCAGAAGATGATACTTCCCTTTATCGCCAACGCTTGACTGATTTAGGGGCAATTGCTAAGGCAGAAAAAATGAAAATTATGGTAGATATTTCAGGTGAAGCGTTAAAAAGAGCGGGTTTTTCTTTCGATGAATTAGAGCCTTTAATCGAGTTGGGCGTAACTGGCCTTCGGATGGACTATGGCATTACGATAGAACAAATGGCTCATGCTTCACATAAGATTGATATAGGATTGAATGCTAGTACCATTACACTGGAAGAAGTGGCTGAGTTAAAGGCTCACCAAGCGGACTTTTCTCGCTTAGAAGCTTGGCATAATTATTATCCAAGACCTGAAACAGGCATTGGAACAACATTTTTTAATGAAAAGAACCGCTGGCTTAAAGAATTAGGCTTACAAGTTTTTACTTTTGTGCCAGGAGATGGGCAAACAAGAGGCCCAATTTTTGCTGGTTTACCAACATTAGAAAAACATCGGGGGCAAAATCCTTTCGCCGCTGCCGTTGGTTTGATGGCTGATCCTTATGTCGATGCTGTTTATATTGGTGATCCCACAATTAGTGAGCGAACCATGGCTCAATTTGGTTATTATCACCAAACCAATCAATTTCTGTTAGAAGTAGCACCTAGCGAGAGCCGCTATTTGAAGCGAATACTTGGGACTCATACCAATCGTTTAGATGCTGCAAGAGATGTTTTGCGAAGTGAATTATCAAGAACGAGTGAAATGTTCAGAAAAGATGAAATTGCAACGATTGAGTCAGAGCAGACTGAAGCCCGTCCAGTGGGAACCGTAACGATTGATAATGAAAAATATGGTCGCTATATGGGAGAAATTCAAGTCACGCTGGTGGACTTGCCGAAAGATGAAAAAGTCAATACGATTACACGAATTATTGAAAAAGATCAAACGATATTGCCGTTAATCAAGGCAGGCAATCAATTTACGCTAGTCACGGAAGGAACGATAGAGAATGAATTTAGAAAACTTAACAACTGAACGTAGAAATGAAAATACAATGGGCTTAGATGAGATGAGTGTCAAAGAAGCTTTACAAAAAATGAATCAAGAAGACCAAAAAGTTGCAATGGCAGTGGGTCAAGAATTAGCAGCCATTGAACCAGTGGTAGAAGCCATCATCAAAAGCTTCAATCAAGGCGGCCGCTTGATCTACATGGGCGCTGGTACGAGTGGTCGGTTAGGTGTCTTAGATGCAGCCGAATGCGTACCAACTTTTGGCGTCGAGCCAGAGATGGTTCAAGGCCTCATCGCTGGTGGTCAAAAAGCAATGACTGTCGCAGTAGAAGGTGCTGAAGATTCAAAAGAACTAGGTCGTCAAGATTTAGTTGATCTAAAATTATCAGCAAATGACATTGTTGTCGGGATTGCAGCCAGTGGTCGGACGCCTTATGTAATTGGCGGTTTAGAATATGCAACAACGGTGGGAGCAGCTACCGCAACTGTGGCATGTAATAAAAATGCCGAAATTAGTAAATATGCGCAAATGCCGATTGAAGTAGATGCAGGACCTGAATTTTTAACAGGTTCGACTCGCTTGAAATCTGGGACAGCTCAAAAATTAATTTTAAATATGTTATCAACTATTTCCATGATTGGTATTGGGAAAGTCTACAATAACTTAATGGTTGATGTAAAACCAACCAATGAAAAATTAGTGGAGCGTTCCAAACGGATTATTATGGAAGCAACGGGTTGTAGTTATGAAGTTGCCGAACTAAAATTTGTAGAAGCAGAAGAAAATGTGAAGTTAGCAATTGTAATGATTTTAACTGATAGTACTAAAGAAGAAGCAACACAAAAATTAATTGACGGGAATCAATTTATCAAGAATACATTAAATTAAGGAATTAGGAGGGTGTTTTAACATGGCAGAAGAAAGAATTAAACGCATTGCTGATGGGATTTATAAAGAAGTTGGTGGTCAAGAAAACGTGGACAAAGTCATTCATTGTATGACTCGTGTTCGTATGGATATCCGCGATTATGACAAAGTGGATATTGAAGGATTGAAAAAAATTGATGGCGTTATGGGCGTCGTAGAAGACGATACGTTGCAAGTAGTTGTTGGTCCAGGGACTGTTAACAAGGTTGCACAAGAAATGGTAGATCAAGCAGGTGTCAAATTGGGAGAACCATTTAATCATGACACCGCAACTGATGCTGCAGCAGGCAAATCTGGAAAAGATTTAGTAGAAGAAAAAGCCGCTCAAATGAAAGCACAACAAAAAGCGAAACAAAATAACACTTCACCATTTAAAAAAGTGTTAAAAGCCATTTCTAGTATCTTTGTTCCGATGATTCCTGCCTTTGTTGGGGCTGGTATTATTGGCGGGATTGCAGCTGTTATGTCTAACTTAGTTGTTGCTGGTGATATTTCAGCTTCATGGCAACAATATATCGATGTCTTAAATATCATTAAAAATGGGATTTTTGCTTATTTAGCTCTTTACACTGGGATTAACAGCGCCAGCGTTTTTGGTGCAACGCCAGCGTTGGGTGGTGTTATTGGGGCAGTCACAATGTTGACAGGAATGAATCCGGATGCTCCAATCAGTAATATTTTCACTGGGGGAACATTATCTGCAGGACAAGGCGGAATTATCGGTGTTATTTTTGCCGTATGGTTATTATCATTGTTAGAAAAACAATTGCATAAAATTGTCCCAGAATCAATTGATATTATCGTAACGCCAACCATTTCACTTTTAGTGATTGGCTTAGCAACTATTTTCTTAATCATGCCTGTAGCCGGAGCTATTTCTAATGGCTTAGTTGGTATTATCAATGTTGTCTTAGAAAAAGGTGGCATGGTTGCTGGCTTTACTCTTGGTTTAACCTTCTTGCCAATGGTAATGTTTGGTTTACATCAAATTTTGACGCCAATCCACATTGAAATGATTAATCAAACAGGGATGACTTTGTTATTACCAATTCTGGCCATGGCTGGTGCGGGACAAGTCGGTGCAGCTTTAGCATTATGGATTCGTTGTAAATCAGATAAAAAATTAGTTGAAATGATTAAAGGTGCCTTGCCAGTTGGGATTTTAGGTATTGGTGAACCATTAATCTACGGAGTTACTTTACCATTAGGACGTCCATTCATTACTGCTTGTATCGGCGGTGGTATTGGTGGTGCAGTAATTGGTGCCTTCGGTAATGTTGGTGCGATTGCTATTGGACCAAGTGGGGTGGCTTTAATTCCATTAATTGCCAACAACCAATGGCTTGCATATGTATTAGGTTTATTGGCTGCTTACGCAGGTGGTTTTGTAGCAACGTTATTCTTTGGGATTCCTAAAGACATGCAAACAACTAAATAATAAATAGAAAAAAGGAGAACTTGGCTTCTCCCTTTTTCTTTGTTAAAATTTAATTGCGTAGGAAATGGTGTATCAGGAGGGGTGTTTATGCAACAAAATATTGTCTTATCTATCCAAGATCGTCTACAACAATTACCAAAATCAGAACGAAAAATCGCAGAATATATTTTAAAAAATACAGAAACAGTTATTTCAATGAATGCGCAAGAGCTAGCGAAACAAGCAGGATCAAGTCCAGCGGCAATTATTCGCTTTTGTCATTCTATGGATGTGAATGGCTTCACAGAGTTGAAACTTTTATTATCTGCAAATCTTGGCCAAATGAAGCAGCAAATGTATACTGAAGTTACTAAAGGGGAATCAACAGCTGATATTAAACAAAAGTTACAGGCGCGCTTTGTTCATGTGGTTGAGCGAAGCGGTCAGACATTAGAGGATGTCGCAGTGAATGAAGCCGTTGATTTGTTGGAAAAAACAGAAGTAATTTTTGTCTATGGGTTGGGCGCCTCTTCGTTGGTTGCTCAAGATATTTATCAAAAGTTTACGCGATTAGGCCGAACGGTATTTACAACATTGGATCATCATTTATTTGCTTCTATGTTAGGCTCAACAGAAAAGCCTAGTGTTTTTATTGTTATTTCTAATTCTGGAACGAATAAAGAAGCAAGTACTTTAGCTGATTTAGCGAAGCAGCAAGGGATTCCTATTATTAGTATCACACAAGATGAAAAATCAGTGATTGGTGAAAAAAGTGATATCGTCCTTCAAACCTCTAGTGGGGAAGACGTGCCATTGAGAAGTGCGGCTACTGTTTCCTTGGTGGCACAATTGTATGTAGTCGATGTTTTATTTTTTGCTTATGCAGCAAAAAACTATAAGGAAACCTTAGAAAAAATTCAAATCTCAAGAAAAAATGTAGAACGTTTAAAAGAATAAACAAAAAGAGAAGGTTATCTGTCATTTTGACAGATAGCCTTCTCTTTTTTTACAATAAACGGCGCTTTTCAGCGATCTTTTTTCCCTTTTCAATATAAGAAATATCATTAATTCCTTGAATGGTAAATGTTCCTTTTTCGTAAGTTAAGGTCGTCACGCTACCATTCTCCAGTGCCATCTGCATAGGCAAACTTGCATCAATTAAGGAAAGTAAAAAGGAAATTGTTAGTCCATGGGAAACCACCATGACTTTGCCGCCACCATTTTTTTCTCGATGATGAGCGATATCTTCGAAACCAGACCAAACACGATCACGGATAACTTCATAAGGCTCCGCCCAGTCAGCCGTATCGGCTTCAATAATAGCATTTGCTAACTCGCGATAGGTAATCTTCGTGGTCATCATGTCCTCATAACTTTTAAAAGCTAAAATGCGTGGCACCACACCCCAAAGTTCACCATCATAGCCACCATCTAAAGAACCAAAACACCACTCACGAATCCGTTTATCGGTTAGGTAAGGAATCTTTTGGTGGTTTTGATGTTCTTGTAAAATAATCTGAGCGGTTTGCATGGCACGACCACTATCACTACTATAGGCTTCCTTAAAGTCTATGTCTCTAAGACCTAAGCCTAAATGATAAATGCCTTCTTCTCCTTGTTTGGTTAAGGGGGTATCTGACCAGCCTTGGGTTCGGCCAATCGTATTAAACATCGTTTTTCCGTGACGAATAATATAAAGTGTCGTTGCTTCAGTCATTGCTACTCCTCCTAAGTTTCTTTAAATAGTGAATAAATCTCTAATTAAAAAATGGGTTTGTGGCTTTTTCATGTTGAATGGTCGTGGCATCACCATGGCCTGGATAAACAGGAAATTCTTCTGGTAAAGTGAATAGATAGGTCGTAATGCTGTGTAATAATTGTTGCATATCACCAGTGTGTAAATCAGTACGACCAATACTACCTTTAAACAATGCATCCCCAACAACAACAAAATCATCAAAGACAAAGCTGACGCTACCAATTGAATGACCAGGTGTTGGGACTACGGAAAATTTCATGCCGCCAATTTCATAATCGGTTAGTTTAAATTCATGTTCGGCGGGTTGAACAATAATATTTGCTATATCGTCATGTCTGCCTAATCCTGAAAGATTCAAAATAGGATTGGAAAGCCACGCTTGTTCTAATGGACTAACATAAACAGGGATTTGATAATGATGGCGCAATTCTTCTACCGCACCAATATGATCATAGTGAGTATGTGTTAATAAAATAGCGGCTGGTTTCTTCCCTAAACGGGTAATTTCTTGAATTAGTTTTGCTCCTTCTGCACCTGGATCAATAATTAATAATGCTTCTTCATTATAAACAAGATAACAGTTTTCTTGAATAACACCTGTTCTAATTTGTTCGATCTGTATCATCTCAGGACCTCCTAAAGTTCTAACGATTCTCTTCAAGTATACCGAAGAATCTTAAGAATAGAAAGTTTTCTTGTTTATCCAAAGAAAAAATAAATCATTCTTAGAATGTTCGGTTTTTACTTGTTTTAACACGTATTTTTTTAAAAAAAATCACATTTTTATAGTTATTAAGCGAAAGTTTATGTATAATCTTCATGTGATAGTAAGGAGGAGTATTAAATGTTTCATTTTGTAATAAAAGGAACAGGTTTTTCTAGTAAAAATTTGCAAGAGATTAAAGTTTATGAAGAGACACTTTTTTGTATAGATGAGGCCGGAGTAATTCAGGAAATAATTGAACCAGATACTGAAGCGTATGAAACTGTGCTAGCAGAACAAAAAGAGGCACAACGTTTTCAAGAATTGCCCCAAGATTCTTATCTTTTACCCGGCTTTGTTGATTTACATGTCCATGCACCTCAGTGGGCACAATCTGGGACCGCCTTGGATATTCCATTGTATGAATGGCTGAATACGTACACGTTTCCTTTGGAGTCCAAATTTGCAGATTTAACATTTGCCCAACAAGTCTATGATGAATTGGTAACCCAATTGTTAGCTAATGGGACAACAACAGCCCTTTATTTTGCAACCATTCATTATGAAGCTAGCCGTCGTTTGGCAGAGATTTGTGCGGAAAAAGGGCAGCGTGGCTTAATTGGTAAAGTTGTAATGGATGATCTTAATGAGAATCCAGAGTACTATCGTGATCAAACAACGCAACAAGCATTAGAAGAAATGGAACGGTTTATTCAAGAAATTCAAACATTAGCGCAGCAAACAAAACAAGGCGTATATCCCGTTGTAACTCCGCGTTTCATTCCTAGTTGTACAGAGGAAGCACTTAAAGGATTAGGAGAATTAGCAGCGAAATATCAAGTCCATGTTCAAAGTCATTGTAGTGAGAGTGATTGGGAACATCAATTTGTTCAAGAACGTTTTGGAAAAAATGATGCGCAAGCATTGAATGATTTTGGTTTATTGACAGAAAAAGCAGTGATGGCACATGCAGGCTTTTTAGAAGAAGCAGATATGAATTTATTCCATGAAACAGGGACGGCTGTGGCGCACTGCCCAATCTCTAATGCTTATTTTGGTAATGCAGTAACACCGATTGCAAAATTAGTACATCAACATCAAGTAGAAGTTGGTTTAGGCAGTGATATTTCAGGTGGTTTTTCACCAAGTCTTTTTGACAATTTAAAGCAAGCGGTTATTTCTTCTAGAATGTTAGAAGATGGCGTCGATGCTACAAAAAAACCAGAAGTACGAGGTGTTAAAACAGCACGGATTACAGTAAATGAAGCGTTTTATTTAGCTACTGCTGGTGGTGGTCAAGCGCTAAGTTTGCCAATTGGAAAATTAGAAAAAGGGTATGCTTGGGATGTTCAAATTATTAATACAAGCTTGTCACAAGCACGAATCCCTAAAAATCCAGGGGAATCATTGCTTGATATTTTCCAAAAAATCTTATATTTAGCACGACCAGAAAATATTCGAGAAGTCTGGGTACAAGGTGAAAAAGTACATGATAAAAATTTAATGTCAGCAACTAAAGGAGTATAAAAAATGAGTGAAAAGAAACAAAATAATCTTCATTTAACAGTGGGGCCAGAAGATTCAGTATCTTTTGGGCAGGCTACTATGTTAGGGATTCAGCATGTCTTAGCAATGGACGTGTACGTCGTACCTGTAATCATTGCTTCAATTATTGGAATTAGCACAGCACAAACGTCTTCTTTAATCCAAGCAACATTCATAGCAGCAGGACTTGCCACGATTATTCAATCTCATTTTTGTATGAGATTACCAGTTGCGCAAGGCCCTTCATTTATTCCAATCGGGGCAATTGCGGGAATTTATTTTGCCAATAACCAACAAGGAAATGGCTGGGGCGCAGTTTTAGGTGCTAGTTTAGTGGGGGCAATTGTTGTTATTATATTAGGATTTACTGGTATCTTTAATCGTTTAATCACTAAATTTGTTCCACCAATTGTGGGAGGAACAATTATTTTTGTGGTGGGTCTTTCGTTAATGCCAGTCGCTTTATCGGATAATATTTACCACGCAAAAGGGGAATTAGGACAAAATATTTTATTAGCATTTATAGCAGCGGGTACGTTGATCTTCTTTGCGCTCTTAGGTTCTGCTTTGAAAAAAGGGCGGATTTTCCGCGTTTCTTCTGTCATTTTGGCATTATTATTTGGGAGCATCGCGGCACAATTATTAGGGGTACTTGATTTATCAGCCGTTAGTGAAGCGGCTTGGTTTAGTTTGCCTCAGTTACCATTAGTTAACTTTTCTTTCCAATTTGATTGGTCAGCTATTGCCACGATGTTAGTTATTTATCTGGTTTTAATGGCGGAAACAACAGGCACTTGGTTTGCTGTGAGTCATGTTGTCGCTGAACCTTTGACCGAAGAAAAAATTAATCGCGGTGTAATTGGTGAAGGCTTAGGTTGCTTAGTTTCTTCATTCATTGGCGGAACGCCAGTAACTAGTTACTCTACAAATGCTGGGATTATTTCAATCACTGGAGTTGCTAGTCGCAAGGTTTTTGTGGCTGCAGGTGCGTGGTTTGTCTTATTTGGCTTATCTGGAAAACTTTCCACCTTGATTTCAGCCATTCCGGCACCAGTTATCGGCGGCGTTTTTGTGGTTGTTTGTGGCATCATTTCTGTAAGTGGAATGAAAGTCATGAGTGATGTAACAATTCATGAAAAAGAGATGTATGTAATTGCCGTTCCGATTATTATGACATTAGCGTTGACATTGTTACCAAAAGAGTTTTTGGAAACTCTACCACAATTTTTACAATATTTATTTAGTTCACCCGTGGCAACTGCCTCAATTGTTGCTATTTTATTGCAGGCCATTTTACCAAACGTTCAAGAAGGGTAAAAAGATTAATTTTCGTTAAAACGCCTTTGACAAGTGGCGGTAAATAGTGTAAATTAACAATGGTGTTTGTAAACACGAACGTTAAATGACCGAATGTTCGGTTTTTACGTTATTTTTGTAAATAACTAGGAGGCAGTAAGTATGAAAGTTTTTGATTATGAAGATGTCCAATTAATTCCCAATAAATGTATCGTGAATAGTCGTTCTGAATGTGATACTACAGTAACTTTAGGAAAACATTCGTTTAAAATGCCTGTCGTTCCAGCGAACATGCAAACAATTATTGATGAAACGATTGCGGAAACCCTTGCTGAAAATGGTTATTTTTATATCATGCATCGGTTTGATGAAGAGGCGCGAGTGCCATTTATTAAAAAAATGCAACAAAAGGGCTTAATCACGTCAATTAGTGTGGGTGTGAAAGAAGGGGAATACGCTTTTGTTGAAACGTTAGCCCGAGAAGGTTTAGTTCCTGACTACGTGACAATTGATATCGCCCATGGTCATTCAAATGCGGTGATTAATATGATTCAACACTTGAAAAAATTTTTACCAGAAACGTTCGTTATTGCGGGCAATGTTGGAACGCCAGAAGCCGTTCGCGAATTAGAAAACGCTGGAGCTGATGCCACCAAAGTGGGGATTGGACCAGGAAAAGTATGTATTACTAAAATTAAGACTGGCTTTGGGACAGGTGGCTGGCAGTTAGCGGCTTTACGTTGGTGTGCCAAAGCTGCTCGGAAACCAATTATTGCAGATGGTGGAATTCGGACCCATGGAGACATTGCAAAATCTGTGCGTTTTGGGGCAACTATGGTCATGATTGGTTCATTATTTGCTGGACATGAAGAATCACCAGGTGAAACAAAAGTGGAAGATGGCGTTGTTTACAAAGAATACTTTGGTAGCGCCTCTGAATTCCAAAAAGGCGAAAAGAAAAACGTTGAAGGCAAAAAAATCTGGTTACGCCATAAAGGGAAGTTGGCAGATACTTTAGTCGAAATGCAACAAGATTTACAATCTTCCATTTCATACGCGGGAGGTCGTGATTTAGAAGCGATTCGTAAAGTTGATTATGTGATTGTAAAAAATTCTATTTTTAATGGTGATACCATTTAACATTCAACTATAGACTGAAAAGAAGACAGCACGTAGTGCAGAAATTAAAATGATTTCTGCATTACGTGCTTTTTTTACTTTACCTATCGTAGTAATCGTGTTAAGATAATTACAACGACAGACGTAGTACGATAGTTGAAGTACTTGAGGGAGGAATTTATGTGATTGGTAGTGATGCAATTCGGGGATACAACGATACCTTTATTCTCTCAATCTTACAATCCGGCGCTTCATATGGTTATGCGATTTCTAAACGCATTCGTGAAATTTCTAAAGAACAATATTCGATTAAAGAAACGACACTTTATTCTGCTTTTACACGTTTAGAGAAAAATGGCTACATTGAATCATTTCCAGGAGAAGTAACGCATGGCAAAAAGCGGACCTATTATCAAATAACCCATGCAGGAGAGCGTTATTTAGAGGAAAAGTTACTAGAATGGGAAGTAACAAAAGACGTCGTCGAAGCATTTGTAAAGGAGATGGGAAAATGAAAATTATAGAAGAATTTATTGATAGCTTATTTTCAGGCGTTGTTGAAACATCTGAAACAAAACAATTAAAGGCGGACTTATTAGCAAATGCTGAGGATCGTTATGAAGACTTGCTCAGCCAAGGAAAATCGGAAAATGAAGCAATTGGTACAATTATTTCTGAATTTGGTACTATTGATGAATTAATGGAAGAATTGAATTTAGAAAATAAACAAGTGGATGAAACAAACGATTCAATGAACGGTTTGCCAGAAATTTCAGTGGAGGAAGGACTTGACTATTTAGCTGTCCAACGTAAAGGTGCTATTCAAATTGGTCTTGGTGTTGTTGCAATCATGGTGGGTGTTGGCTTGCTGGTTGGTATGCGTGGTGTTCTTTCTAACGGTCTTGGTTTAGTTTGTCTTTTCATAGGTGTGGCAATCGGCGTTCCATTATTTATTGTTGCTGGTAATCGGTTTGTTGCAATGGACAAACAGCTGGGGCAACGATTGATTCCGATTAAGTTAAAAAAAGAAGTTGCACAAAGAGAACAAAGTTTTCAACGATCATTTATTTTTTGTATGGCAGCGGGCGTAGTTTTTTGTATTTTGGGTTTAATCCCAGTTGTTGTCTTTAGTAGTGGCCTTCATCTGATGATGCGCCGTTCCATGCATCAAATGATGGGCGGACAATATTATAATGGAACGATGGGGATTAGTTGGCTCTTCTTTTTAGTATCGGTTGGCGTCTTCTTGTTTATATTTGGTGGAGTAATTAAAGGAAGTTTTAATAAATTGTTGAATGAAACTTATTTTTATTCAGAACATGTTGGTCATCCTGATTTTGCCCCTCAACAAACAAAAACAGAGGAAGGACCTGTGGGAAATCCTGTCGGTGCAATTATTGCATCCGTTTATTGGCCCTTAGTTGTTGCACTCTATCTATTTATTAGTTTTGTTTTAGGGGATTGGCGGTTTAGTTGGTTAATCTTTATGTTCGCAGGAATCTTTTATAACACCATCCAAGCATTTTTACACAAACATTGAGACAAACCTGTTAATAGTAAAACAGAAAAGTGGGACATTCGTCAAAACGGCTGTCCCACTTTTCTTGTATTTTCGATTGACAAAAGCATTAAACTGGATTACTTTTAACTCATCCAATTGTTGAGGTGATTGCTATGTGGCAACTTAAAAAAGAACAAAATGTTCCCATTTATCGCAGTATTATGGAAATGATTGTTCAAAAGATTCAAACAGGCGAATTATTACCAGGCGAAAAAATCCCTTCGGAACGTAAACTGGCAGAGTACTTGTCTGTCAATCGTTCAACCGTTGTTCATGCATTAGACGAACTGGTGGACTTAGGCTGGATTGTGCGAAAAAGAGGGAGTGGAACGA
Organism: Enterococcus sp. DIV2384; assembly: GCF_050534975.1. NCBI lineage: Bacteria > Bacillati > Bacillota > Bacilli > Lactobacillales > Enterococcaceae > Enterococcus > Enterococcus sp. DIV2384. The sequence continues at coordinate 1,965,653 of NZ_CP172905.1, read as the reverse complement.
TTGTCAACGAAGGAAAATGGGGGGTAATGATGACGCCACGAACGGATTGGCATCGTTATTTAGAACAAAATGTGTTCAAACAAGTTCATCCCTTGGTGGCAGAGATTGAGTTACGTGCTAAACAAAATTTGCCGACTGACTTAGATATGTATACAGGCGAGTTGCCGTTAGACTTAATTCCCAGTTTCGATTTTCCAGCATTAAATTGGAAACAATTTTTAAAAGAGGAAGCACAAGATGAATTAGGTTATTTTCCGTTAAGAAAAGAAATCCAAGCCATTACAGCAACGGAATATCAGCTTCATTTACCAAGTGAAAGTTTATTGCTTACTTCAGGTGCGCAACAAGCACTTTTTTTAGTTTTGCAAGTTTTATTGAGACAAGGAGATAGTGTTGCCGTAGAAGATCCATCTTTCTTCTATGCCTTACCAATTTTCCAAGCTGCTGGTGTGCGCTTATTTGGTGTGCCCATGACAGAGGAAGGGATTGATCTTGAAGCGCTAGAACAAACAATCCGACAACATCGCATCAAAATGGTTATGGTTAATCCTTCCTTTCAAAATCCCACTGGGACAGTGATGCCTTTAAGAAAAAGAGAACAGCTCGTGAAAGTTTGTCAAACGTATCAAGTTCCTATTTTAGAAGATGATGTTTTTGGGCAGCTAAGTTTTATCCCGAAAACAGAAATTCCTCCTTTAAAAAAATTAGATCCAGACAATGTCTTGTATATCGGTTCGTTGTCAAAAATTTTAGGTTCGACCACGAAAATTGGTTGGTTAAGTGCGCCCGCCTCCGTGACGAAACAAATTGCAGAAGCCAGAAAAATGATGGATGTTTCGTTGAGTATTTTTCCGCAGATGCTCGCTAAAATGGCGATTGAAGATCCTTCTTTTTCTGAAAAAATTACGTTATTAAATAAACAAGTGGAACAACGAGCAACAGATGTGTATCAAGTATTTAAATCGTTGCCAGAATGGGAAGTTTCGCCAGTAAAAGGCGGCTTTTATTTATGGGCACATTGGCGTCAAGGGGCACTTAAGCCAGAAGATTGGCAAGTGTTTTTACGAGAAGGTGTTTTGGTAGCACCAAGTGTCGCTTTTAGTGAAAAACGTGGAAGTATTCGTTTGAACTGTTCCCGAATTTCACCAGAAGAAATGCCTCTTTTTTGTGAGCGAATGGTACGGATTACACGACAGCTTTCTGAAAATAGACAAACAAAAATAGAACAGTAAGTAAGATTTTTCTTATAAAAATCATTTGCTGAGAGAAAACGCTACAACTTCCCTTTTCTAAACGAATATCCAATGCTATACTTAAAAAGTAAAAACAAAAAAACAAATGAGGTGTTTTCCATGTCTTGGGAACAAGTTTACCAACAATGGTTAAATGAAGAAAATATTCCAGAAAATTTAAAAAATGAATTAAAGGACTTAAATACAGACCCTGAAAAATGTGAAGATGCATTTTACGCACCATTAGAATTTGGGACTGCCGGGATGCGCGGGATTTTAGGCGCCGGTATTAATCGGATGAATATCTTTACAGTTCGTCAAGCGACAGAAGGGCTTGCACGTTTTATGGATACGCAAGATCCTGAAACAAAACGTCGCGGTGTAGCCATTGCCTATGATTCACGTCATATGTCTCCAGAATTTGCAATGGAAGCAGCTAAAACATTAGCTAAACATGATATTCCTTCTTTTGTGTTTGAAAGCTTACGACCAACACCAGAATTATCTTTTGCGGTCCGTTACTTTAAAGCTTTTGCGGGAATCATGATTACGGCTTCTCACAATCCAGCTGCCTATAATGGCTACAAAGTCTATGGTGAAGACGGTGGTCAAATGCCGCCAGCTGATGCAGATGCATTAACTAAATATGTTCGTAGTATCGAAAATCCTTTGAAAATTGATGTCTTATCAGATGAAGAAGTTGCCCACAGCGGTTTAATTAACATTGTTGGTGAAGAAGTCGATAACGCGTATTTGAAAGAAATTAAAACAGTTACGATTAATCAAGAATTAATTAACGAAATGGGTAAAGAATTAAAATTAGTTTACACTCCCTTACATGGAACTGGGAAAATGTTAGGAGAAAAGGCATTAAAACAAGCCGGTTTTGAAAAATTTGTTTTAGTACCTGAGCAAGCCGTTGCTGATCCTGACTTTACTACAGTTAAGTCACCAAACCCTGAAGAACATTCAGCTTTCGAATACGCGATTCGTTTAGGGGAAAAAGAAGGCGCGGATTTATTGATTGCAACAGATCCAGATGCTGATCGTTTAGGTGCTGCTGTGCGGATGCCAAACGGAGACTACCAAGTATTAACAGGAAATCAATTAGGTTCAATTATGATTCATTATATTTTAGAAGCCCATCAACAAGCAGGCACGTTGCCTCAAAATGCTGCGGTTCTAAAATCAATCGTTTCTAGTGAACTTGCTACAGCGATTGCTGAGAAATATAATACGAAGATGTTTAATGTTTTAACAGGTTTCAAATTTATTGCTGAAAAAATTCAACAATACGAAGAAGACCACAGTCAAACGTTTATGTTTGGTTTTGAAGAAAGTTATGGTTACTTAGTGAAACCTTTTGTTCGTGATAAAGATGCAATTCAAGCGTTAGTTTTATTAGCAGAAGTAGCGGCTTTCTATAAAAAACAAGGAAAAACATTATACGATGGCTTACAAGATATCTTTGAAGAATTTGGTTACTTTGAAGAAAAAACTATTTCCGTAACAATGAGCGGAATTGAAGGCAGCGGTAAAATCAAAGCTTTAATGGCAAAATGTCGTGAACAAGCGCCAACTGAGTTTGCCGGGATTCAAGTTGCTCAAACGGAAGATTTTAAAGAATTAACACGCACTTTTGCAGATGGTCAAACAGAACAATTACAAACGCCTCCTTCTGATGTGCTGAAATATCATTTAGAAGATGGCAGTTGGATTGCTATCCGACCATCAGGAACAGAACCAAAAATTAAATTCTATCTAGCGACAAAAGCAACAAGTAGTTCAGAAGCTTCTGAAAAAATTGCTGCGTTTGAAGCAGTCGTTAATGAATTAACAAAATAAAATAAACGAAACAGGCTGTACGGAAAAAAGTACGAATGTTAGTGTTTGTGTCAAAAGCTAATTGACTTTTGGCGCAAACACTTTATTTAACTAAGGAGGGAATGCTATGAAAATTGGCTTTATCGGTGCTGGCAGTATGGGCGGTGCTATGATTAAAGGATTACTGAAAGCTGAGGCAGTCAAGAAGGAACATTTATATGTGAAGGGCGGCTCAAGTGGAACCGCAGAAGCACTTCAAAAAGAGTGGGGCTTTCAACTTGTCACAGATTATGTACTTTTCCAAGAATGTAAGGTTATTTTTATTGCGACAGGAGCAAAGGTCGTGTTACCTGTCCTTCAGGAATTAGCCCCTCATTTTTCCAACGAAAGTCTATTGATTTCTGTTGCAACAGGTCATACCATACAAGAAGCACAAATGGCCCTTGGCAATAAAGAAGCCAAAGTTGTTCATGCCATTCCTAATACACCAGTTAGCGTGAATCAGGGCGTGATTGGCGTAGCCTTGGCACCAACAATTGAAGGCCAAACGAAGGACCTGGTAATGGAACTTCTTGCTACTTTAGGGTTAGTCAAAGAAATTCGTGAAGCGCAACTGGAAACTTTTGGTACTGTGGCTGGTTGCAGTCCAGCTTTTGTTGATATCTTTATGGAGGCATTGGGAGATGCAGCAGTCTTAGAAGGGTTACCAAGGGATTTATCTTATGAAATTGTCGCTCAAATGATAAAAGGAACGGCGACCTTAGCCTTAGACACGAAAAAACACCCAGGAGCATTGAAAGATGAAGTGACTTCTCCAGGAGGAAGTACGATTCGCGGTGTCGTAGCTTTAGAAAAAAATGGCTTCCGTTATGCCGTGATGGATGCAGTTCAGCAAGCCAACCACGAATAGATGAAGAAAGTTGGAAAATCGACAAGTTTGTCATTTTTCCAACTTTCTTTGTGCCATATTTTTCGTAGGAAAGAACAATCGCAGTTCTTATTTTAAAAAACTCTGTGTTATAATGAGTGCAAAGTGAGGCGACTATAATGAAACAAATGGAAGAAATCAAACAAGTAAGTCAATTATATAAAGTATTAAGTGATCCAACACGTTTAAGAATTTTGCTACTTTTAAAAGAAGGCGAACATAACGTAACGGCGATTAGTGAACAATTGGGAATGGAACAGTCCGCCGTTTCTCATCAACTAAAATTATTAAGAGATAGCCGGGTTGTCAAGGCACGTCGCGAAGGAAAAACGATTTTTTATACATTGGATGATCATCATGTAATAGATATTTTAAATCAGACCTTTGAGCATATTGAACATCGATAAAAAGTAGGAAAAAATAGCGTAACTAGAATAGCGCTGTTGATGGAGGTAAAAATGAAGGATACCTTAAAGATCGGGTTACTAGGATTAGGGACTGTAGGCACTGGCGTTTTAACTCTCTTGAAAGAACATCAAGAGAAAATTTCACAAGTGACAGGAATGAATGTAGTCATTGAAAAAGCATTTGTCCGAAATCTTGAAACGAAACAAGCGCAAGCGGAAGAATACGGTCTTTCTTTAACAACTTCAATTGATGATATTTTAGAAGATAAAGAGATTCAAATCGTTGTGGAATTAATGGGAACCATTGAACCAGCCAAAACGTATATCATGAAAGCTTTAGAAAAGGGCAAACATATTGTGACTGCCAATAAAGATTTACTGGCGCAACATGGGAGTGAATTAGTAGCGTTAGCCCAAAAACATCATTGTGATTTATATTACGAAGCAAGTGTTGCTGGCGGGATTCCTATTTTAAGAACAATTGCTAATAGCTTAGCGGCAGACAATATTCAGCAAGTTTTAGGGATTGTGAACGGTACGACGAATTATATGCTTACGCAAATGGTTTCTGCTGATAAAAGTTATGAAGAAGCTTTAGCAGAAGCGCAAGCGTTGGGATTTGCTGAAGCGGATCCGACAAATGATGTCGATGGAATTGACGCAGCCTATAAAATGGTTATTTTAAGTCAATTTGCTTTTGGGATGAATGTTTCATTACCACAAGTTGATATTCGTGGAATTCGCGGATTGTCTTTAGATGATGTCGCCATGGCTAAACAACTGGGGTATGAAATCAAATTGATTGGCTCTGCTGAACAAAATGAGAATAGTATCTCGGTGGAAGTGGCGCCTATGCTAGTCAATCAAAAGCACCCTATTGCATCTGTTCGGAATGAGTACAATGCAGTATTTATTAAAAGTGCAGGCGTGGGGGAATCAATGTATTACGGTCCAGGAGCTGGCGCTAAACCGACAGCAACCAGTGTGGTCAGTGATTTAATTACGATTGCTAAAAACATTCGCTTGGCAACGACTGGCCATATGTTCAATTCGTATCAACATAAAACCCAATTGACGCGTTCCGAAAATGTATTTGGACAGTACTATTTTTCGTTAGATGTTCCAGATACGCCAGGACAATTTTTGCAGTTGACGCAATTAATGACTAAAGCAGAAGTCAGCTTTGATCAATTAGTTCAACAGAAATCAGATGGACAGCGAGCAAGAATTGTTGCCATTACACACCAGATATCAAAAGCACAAATGCAACAAGTTGTGATAGCTATTCAAAATACGGAAGCCTTTCAGTTATTAAATGTAATGAAGGTTATAGGAGATGAGTAAACATGTATGAAGGTTTGTTAAAACAGTATCAAGCGTATTTGCCCGTAACAGAAAAAACACCAATGATTTCTTTAGCCGAAGGAAATACGCCACTGATTCCTTTACCTAATTTATCCAAAGAATTAGGTATTCAATTATATGGAAAATACGAAGGCTTAAATCCCACTGGCTCATTCAAAGATCGCGGGATGGTGATGGCTGTAGCAAAAGCGGTAGAAGAAGGTGCCAAAGCGATTGTTTGTGCTTCTACAGGAAATACTAGTGCCGCCGCTGCTGCGTATGCCACAAGAGCAGGCATTAAAGCGTATGTAGTGATTCCAGAAGGGAAAATCGCACTGGGAAAATTGGCGCAAGCTATTATGTATGGGGCAGACATTATTTCGATTCCAGGTAACTTTGATGAAGCATTAAAAGAGGTGCGAGAGATTGCGAAAACTGAGGCAGTTGCGCTAGTTAATTCAGTGAATCCTTATCGCTTAGAAGGGCAAAAGACAGCAGCTTTTGAAGTTTGTGAACAATTAGGTCAAGCGCCCGATGTCTTAGCGATTCCAGTTGGAAATGCCGGCAATATTTCCGCTTACTGGAAAGGCTTTAAGGAATGGCATGAAAAACAAGGAACAACTTTACCAAGAATGCATGGTTTTGAAGCAGAAGGTGCCGCAGCGATCGTGAAAGGCCAAGTGATTGAGCAACCTGAAACCGTGGCAACAGCGATCCGGATTGGAAATCCTGCTAGTTGGCAACTAGCAGAACAGGCACGGGATGAATCCGGTGGTTTCATTGATGCCGTGACAGATCAAGAAATTTTAACGGCTTACCGAAAAATTGCTGCTCAAGATGGGGTTTTCATTGAACCTGGTTCGGCTGCTTCATTAGCTGGAGTTATTCAACATGTTAAAAGCGGTAAAATTAAAACAGGTGAAACCGTCGTGGCAGTCTTTACTGGTAACGGATTGAAAGATCCTGATACAGCAATGGAGACAGAAGTAGCTATTTCAAAAATGAGTGACGTGGAAGAAATGCGTCTGCACTTACGAAAAGGAGTCGCAACACTATGAAAATAAGAGTACCTGCCACTAGTGCCAACTTAGGACCTGGCTTTGATTCATGTGGCATTGCATTATCCGCTTATTTAACAATCAACGTTTTAGGTGAAAGTGAATTTTGGGAAATTCAACATACTTTGGGAGAAGAGATCCCTACTAATGAAGAGAATTTATTAATTCAAACGGCATTGAAAATTGCACCAGAATTAACACCAAAAGTTATTCGGATGGTTTCTGACATTCCCCTTGCAAGAGGACTAGGCAGTAGCTCAAGTGTGATTGTAGCAGGCATTGAATTAGCTAACCGACTAGCACATTTAAATTTGTCCCCTAAAGAAAAAGTTCGTTTGGCCACAGAGATGGAAGGACATCCTGATAATGTTGCCCCAGCTATTTTAGGAGATTTCGTGGTGGCTAGCCATGTAGAAAACCAAGTCTACCATGTCAAACATCACTTTCCAATGTGTGATGTCATTGCATTTATTCCAGAGGAACCGTTATTTACCGAAAAAAGTCGCGCTGTTTTGCCCGAAAAATTGGCTTATAAAGAAGCAGTCGCGGCCAGCTCAATTGCCAATGTTATGATTGCCGCAATTTTAAACGGGGATTTACCTTTAGCAGGCAAAATGATGGAACAAGATAAATGGCATGAAACGTATCGTCGTTCATTGGTTCCTCACTTAAAAGAAATTCGTCGTTTAACTCAGCAAAGAGGTGCTTATGGCTCTTTCTTAAGCGGTGCTGGTCCAACTGTGCTAATCTTGTCGCCAGAAGAACGAACCAACGAAATTGTTCAAAGTTTGGAGAAATTATCTACCAAAGCGAGCATCCAAATTTTCAATATTGATCAAGAAGGCGTTCAAGTCTTTTAAAAAAAAAACGAGAAAAAATCACTAGTGATTTTTTCTCGTTTTTTTTAATCCTCGGCTGTTTCCGTGGAATAATAGCTATGATCTTCTAAGTTCAAAGCATTAAGAATCATTGAGGCAGTTTCTTCAATTGAAAGAGAAGCGACATCAATAACGATACAACCTAATTTTTGATAAAGATCATTTGCAAAAGCCAGTTCTCGCCGAATTTTTTCAATATCTGAATAAGAAGTATTTTCAGGCAATCCATATGCGCGCATTCGTTCTTTACGAATCCCGTTTAAAACATTGGGATCGTTGGTTAAGCCAACAATTTTTTTAGGGTCCATTTCGAATAATTGTTTCGGTAAATGTGCTTCAGGAATTAGTGGCAAATTAGCAACTTTTAAGTTCTTGTTGGCTAAAAAGAGACTTAGCGGTGTTTTAGAAGTTCGGGAAACGCCAAGAAGTAACACATCCGCTTCTAAAAAGCCTCGTGGGTCCTTGCCATCGTCATATTTGACAGCAAATTCCATTGCTTCAATTCGTTTAAAATAATTTTCATTCAGATGATGTAAGGCACCTGGTTCCCGCATGGGCGCGACACCTGTTAATCGTTCGATTTCCGCAACTGGTGGTGTCAAAATGTCAAAATGGAACAATTGATGCTCATTGAAAAATTGATTAGCAATCGCCACGAGATGATCATTAATAATAGTATGCAGTACCATGGCTTCTGCTTTTTTGGCATCTTCTAACGCTTGCACCAGTTTATCTTCGTCTTTAACGAATGTTCGTCTAATCAAAGTAAAATCAACAGTGGGGTACTGGGCCATTGAAGCAGCCGCCAATTTTGAAGCGGTCTCGCCAGCAGAATCTGAGATGACAAAAATCGTCACACATTTTTTTTCTTCAGAAATAGTCATAGAGGATAAGTCCTTTCTTGCATTTTTAATAATTTTATTATACCATAAGTCCAGAATCTATTTCGTAATGATTCTGATTTAGGTTGGTGAGGGAGGAAATGGCGATGGCACCAGTAAAAACCAATATTGAACAAGCCTTAGAAACCATGAAAGCCAGTGGATTAAAATATACTAAAAAACGAGAATTACTGATGAGCTATTTGATTAAGCGAAATCGGTATGTTTCTGCACGTGAAGTGTATGAATTTATGAATGAAACCTTTAAAGGAGTCAGTTATGATACGGTTTATCGTAACTTGCATGACTTTGAGCGCTTAGAATTGCTGGAAAAAACAGAATTAAATGGCGAGCAAAAGTTTCGCTTCCGTTGTTGCCAAGAGGTGGAACATCATCATCACTTTATTTGTACGGTTTGTGGCAAAACGGAAGAAATTCACATGTGTCCTATGAATTTTTTTGAAGAACAGTTAAAAGGTTGTTCAATTGAAGGACATCGCTTTGAAATACTTGGTCGTTGTGCCGATTGTTTCGAAAAATAGCGAATAAGACGAAAAATCAAACAAAAATTTCGTATTTTATCAGTAGAGTGGTTGACGGTTATTTATGCTTTAGCTATAATATAACAAGGACAGTATTTTAATTTGTGGGTTTTTCCCACAAATAAGAAAAACGGTTACTTTTTAAGCTCGGAGGGAGGGAATAACATGTCAAAAACAGTCGTTCGTAAAAACGAATCTCTTGATGATGCTCTTCGTCGCTTCAAACGTTCCGTTTCAAAAGCGGGTACTTTACAAGAATCACGTAAACGTGAATTCTACGAAAAACCAAGTGTAAAGCGTAAGAAAAAATCTGAAGCAGCTAGAAAACGTAAAAAATTCTAGTTTTGAATGAATTGGAGTTGGTGGTATGTCATTGCTAACCACATTGAATGACGACATTAAAACAGCGATGAAAGCTAAAGACAAAGAAACTTTAGCCGTACTTCGTATGTTAAAGACTGCCATTCAAAATGATCAGATTAAAGCGGGCCGTGAATTGAACGGAGAAGAAGAACTCACTGTATTGTCTCGTGAGATGAAACAGAGAAAAGATTCTTTATCAGAGTTTGAAAAGGCGGGACGCGACGATCTTGTTGAAAAAGTAAAAGTTGAAATAGCAATTGTTGAAAAATATATGCCTCAACAACTAACGGAGGAAGAAATTCGTCAACTAGTTCAAGAGGTAATGACGCAAACTGGCGCCACTTCACCAAAAGATTTTGGTAAAGTGATGGGCGCTATGATGCCGAAAGTCAAAGGCAAAGCCGATGGCAACCAAGTTAACGCAATTGTGAAAGAATTATTACAAGAAAACTAAGAGCGTTATCGAAACTAGGACAGGATACTGTCCTAGTTTTTTTATGCAAAGAGAAAACCGGTAGCTTTTTACGGTTTTCTCTTTTTTGACTTTCAAAGTCAAATCAGGTACGACTTCTTTTTAAACAGATAAGAATGTGGTATCATTGTAAAGGACTATATAATAAAGGAGATGGACGTTTTTTGACAGATAATCAGTCAAAATCTTTGGAATTAATACTTACTGATTCTGATGATGCACACATGCTTTTAGGAACACATGATAAACATATCAAATTTTTAGAAGAGAATACCCACGTAACGATTAATAGTCGTGGCGAAGTTATTCAGTTAATTGGCGAATCATCAGAGGTAGAGTTAGTCGCTTCCGTGTTAAGAGCGCTACAAACATTAATTCAACGAGGCATCAAAGTGCATACGCCAGATGTCGTTTCTGCTTTAAAAATGGCCAAAGCTGGAAATTTAGAGGCGTTTATTGCCATGTATGAAGAAGAAATTATGAAGGACCATCATGGTCGGGCCATCCGAATTAAGAATGTTGGTCAAAAAAAATATATCGATGCAGTTAAAACTCATGACGTCATTTTCGGGGTGGGACCTGCGGGAACAGGAAAAACCTTTTTAGCCGTGGTGATGGCAGTAGCAGCCTTGAAAAAAGGCGAAGTACAAAAAATTATTTTAACTCGTCCAGCGGTGGAAGCTGGCGAAAGCTTGGGCTTTTTACCAGGTGACTTAAAAGAAAAAGTCGATCCTTATTTACGTCCAGTTTACGATGCCTTGTATCAAATTTTTGGTATGGATCATACAAATCGTTTAATGGAACGCGGCGTTATTGAAATTGCCCCGCTTGCTTATATGCGTGGTCGTACATTGGATGATGCTTTTGTCATTTTAGATGAAGCACAAAATACCACGGTTGCCCAAATGAAAATGTTTTTAACTCGTTTAGGGTTTAGTTCAAAAATGATTGTTAATGGAGATACTAGTCAGATTGACTTGCCACGTGGTGTAACAAGTGGTTTAGTTAACGCCGAGCGTACGTTAAAAGACATTGAAAAAATTGCCTTTGTAAATTTTGAAGCCAGTGACGTTGTGCGTCATCCGGTTGTAGCGCAAATTATTCAAGCCTATGAAAAAGAACAACAAAAGCATTCCTAAGCAGTTAGGGAAGGAGTGAAAGTACCTTTTGAAAAAAGTACTTACAAAGTTAGGGGATCGTTTAGGTAAAGCCTATTTACCTATTTTATTAGCCGTTTTTTCTCTTCTTTTATTTATGATTATGTTTGGCAGTGTCCATCAGAAAAGAGTAGAAATTAAAGAAGGTCAACTGGCCGAGAAAACTATTCGTGCAAATAAAAATATCGAGAATACCTACGAAACAGAACAAAGAAAAAAATTGGCAGCAGAAGCTGTCACACCCGAATATATTTATCAAGAAGATACGGCATCTGTCCAACATAATCGTATTGATAAATTATTTAAATTGATTGATTCTGCGAATGAAAAAGTAGACAAAGAGTATAGCAACAAGCAAGCGAAGGCCAAAAAGGAAGAAACGATTCCTGCGCCGACCGTGGAAGAACGAGTAGCTAGCTTAAAGTCATTGTTTGAATCTTTACCGCAAGATGAAGTTGCGTTTTATCAAAGTTTTCCTAATGTTTTTTATCAAACAATCTTTACATTAACCTCTGAGCAATTAGATAAGGTTCGTTCAGAAAGTTTGATGTTGGTGGATGACGCAATGCAAAATCACGTTCGAGAATCTGATTTGGATAAAATTCGCCAAGAAGCTAACGGTAAAATTCAATACTTAGATATTACGAGTACCATGCAACAAGTCATTCGTTACATTGTTAACCAAGGGATTGTGGTAAACGATATTGCCAATGAAAAACGAACAGAAGAGCTACGCCAAAAAGCGATGAATGCTGTTCAACCCGCAATGATTTATCAAGGCGAAATTATTGTTCGTGAAGGTACTCAAATTGATGCAAAAGCGGTCGAAAAACTTGAGTTACTAGGAATGACTAGTCAAAATACCTCTATTTTTCCGATGGTGGCATTAGCACTAGCTATTTTACTTCAAGTTGAAGTGTTGATTTTCTTTACAAAACAAGTGACTGAGCCTTCGCGACAACGCTCGTTTATTATCTTTTACACGGGTGCTATGCTAATCAGTGTTATTTTAATGAAATTCTTCCAGATTTTCCAAACAGAGCAGTTGATGTATATTCCCTTGTTCTATCCAGCAGCCTTTGCGCCGCTGATTCTAAATCATTTTGTGAATCGTCGTTCAGGGATAATCGCTGCCATTTTCCAAGTCGTTTTTGCTTTATTTATCTTTTATAATTCTATTGGCACAAACTCGTTGACGGTTATTCTGATTATGTACTTATTCTCAGGATTTCTAGCAACAGTTGTTAAACGGAAACGGATGAGTGAGCAAGTTTTCCCAGCTTTAATGTGGGTAGTGGTCTTTCCTGTTTTCATGGCGGTTGTCTTAATGATTTATCAAGGAATGAGTTTAACAGATGGTAAAACGTGGACAGCTTTAATTTGTGCAAGTGCAGGAACGGTACTTTCATTTTTAGCAACAATGGGCTTGCATCCGTATATCGAATTATTAGTGACCGATGATAGTATGATTGTCTTGAATGAATTAAGTAATCCGAACCATCCGTTGTTAAAACAACTGTTAGAAGAAGCGCCAGGTACCTATCATCATAGCATGATGGTGGCTAGTTTGAGCGCTAACGCTGTTGCTGAGATTGGCGGGCGGTCGCTATTAACACGAGTTGCTTGTTATTACCATGACATTGGCAAAATTAAACACGCCAATTTCTTTGTGGAAAACTTACCTGCTGGAGCAGAAAATCCACATAACTTTTTATTACCAGAAGATAGTAAACAAATTATTTTTGGACACGTAATTGATGGCGCCAAAATTTTAGAAGAGTACAATATGCCGCAAATGGTGATTGACATTTGTCGTCAACATCATGGCACAACATTGATGAAATTTTTCTATGTGAAAGCAAAAGAACGCAATCCTGAAATTAAAGAATCCGACTTCCGTTATCCTGGGCCACGTCCACAAACACGAGAAGCAGGGATTGTGAGTATTGCTGATACCTGTGAGGCTGCTGTGCGGGCGATGGATCATCCCACCAACGAAAAAATTCAAGCCTTTGTGCATAATGTGATTCAAGATAGAATTTCAGATGGCCAATTAGATGAATGCGGGTTAACGATGAAAGAGATTCGCATCATTGAAAAATCATTAATTAATGGATTGTGCAGTACCTTCCATTCACGGATTAAGTATCCAAAAATGAAAGCTGAAGCAGAAGAAATGAAAGATGAACAAGAAAAGAGAGATGACTAATGGATATTACTTTCATTGATGAAACCGAGAAAGTACCAACAGAAGAAATCAAAGAAATCGAAAACTTGCTGCAATTTGCAGCGGGTTTTCTAGAAATTGCCGAAGATACGGAGATGTCGGTGACTTTTACAGATAACGCAGGTATCCAAGTGATTAATCGTGACTATCGGGGCAAAGATATGCCTACAGATGTCATCAGTTTTGCTTTAGAGGATGAAGGGGAAGACGAATTGCCAATTATTTTTGATGATGAAGAGTTGGCAGAGCTACCACGGAATCTAGGTGATTTAATTATTTCAACAGAGCGAGCAGCAGAACAAGCAGTTGAATATGGGCACACATTGGAACGAGAAATGGGCTTTTTGGCAGTACATGGCTTTTTACATTTGAATGGGTACGATCATATGGAACCTGAAGATGAAAAAGAAATGTTTGGTTTACAGAAAGAGATTTTAGATGCGTATGGCCTTAAAAGATGAGCAAACAGGAAAAAATAAACATTTTATTAATTCATTAGAATTTGCTTGGCAAGGAATCAAAACAGTTTTTCGAGAAGAACGTAATATGCGCAAACATGTGGCGTTTGGTGTCACGGCCATTGTGTTTGGTTTCTTGTTTTCCTTAACACTTGCTGAATGGCTGTGGTTGTTATTGGCCGTTTTTCTTGTCTGGTTGGCAGAAATTATCAACACAATTTTTGAAAATGTCGTAGATATGTTTACGGATTTTCACTTTCATCCAATCGGAAAAAAGGTTAAAGACATGGCCGCAGGAGCTGTTTTATTAACAGCCGGTTTCGCAGTGCTAGTAGGACTAATTCTATTTGTACCAAAAATTTTACAAATCATTCAAATGTGGAAATAAGAGGAGAAATACAATGACAACTGAACATAAATCTGGTTTTGTAGCCATTGTCGGCAGACCAAATGTTGGAAAATCAACATTGTTAAATCGAATTGTCGGCCAAAAAATTGCAATTATGAGTGACAAAGCACAAACAACTCGTAATAAGATTCAAGGAATTTATACAATTCCTGAAGCACAAATTGTTTTTATCGATACTCCAGGGATTCACAAACCTAAACACCGCTTAGGCGATTTCATGGTGGAAAGTGCCTACAATGCGATGCGTGAAGTAGATGCTACTCTATTTATGGTAAGTGCTGATCAAAAACGCGGGAAAGGTGACGACTTTATTATTGAACGATTGAAAAATAATAATAGTCCAGTCTACTTGATTATTAATAAAATTGACAAAGTCCATCCAGATGATTTATTGAGTATTATTGAAGACTATTCGAAACAAATGGACTTTAAAGAAATTATTCCCATTTCTGCCACGGAAGGAAATAATTTTGAGCATTTAATGGATGTTCTCGTTGAGCAAATGCCAGAAGGACCACAATATTTCCCTGATGACCAAATTACGGATCATCCAGAATATTTTATCGTTTCCGAATTAATTCGTGAAAAGGTGTTACTTTTAACAAGAGATGAGATTCCTCATTCTGTCGCTGTCGTTGTGGACTCAATGAAACGGGATGAAAACGATAAAGCCCATGTCCAAGCAACCATTATTGTGGAACGGGACAGTCAAAAAGGTATTATTATTGGCAAAGGCGGAAAAATGCTGAAACAAATTGGTACCAAGGCGCGTCAAGATATTGAATATTTATTAGATGACAAAGTGTATTTGGAGCTGTGGGTAAAAGTTCAAAAAGACTGGCGTGACAAAAAAATCTATTTACAAGATTTTGGTTATCGCAAAGAAGAATATTAAGAAAGTAGTGTTTGGGAAGTGAGTGTATAAACGAACTTTCCAAACACTACACTAATTTACATAAGAAATGGAAGTGAATTGAATGGCATTAGGGGAGACCAAAGGCATTATTTTATTTACGAAGGATTTTAAAGAGAAGGATAAACTCGTCAAAATTTTTACAGAATCCTATGGAAAATTGATGTTTTTTGTGAAAGGCGCGCATCGAAAAAATAATCCTCTTTTGCCAGCGATTCTGCCATTTACAGAAGCCGTCTACATCGGAAATTTTAGAGAAGAAGGCTTATCTTTTCTCAATAGCAGCAAAGAAGTTCAACCTTTTCGAAACATTCAACAAGACATATTTATTAACGCATATGGAACATATATTTTAAACTTAGTCGATGCAGCAATTGAAGATCAGCACTATGATCCGAACTTATTTCAATTTACCCACATGGCATTATCCGCTTTAAATGAGCAAAAAGATCCGGAAATCATTACAAATATTTTTGAAATTCAATTGTTAGAACGGTTTGGTGTACGACCAGAATGGCATCATTGTGTGGCTTGTGGCGAAACACAAGGGAAATTTGACTACTCTTCAAAGTATAGCGGTGTGCTTTGTGAAAAACATTGGCATTTAGATGAACAGCGCTACCATGCAGATCCTAGAGCGATTCATTTTATTCGCTTATTTTCGCAAGTCTCCTATGAAAAAGTCCAAAACATTCAAGTAAAAGAAGAAACTAAGAAAAGTATTCGAGAAACGATTGATATGTTATACGATGAATATGTCGGGTTGCACTTAAAAAGCAAAAAATTTATTGATCAAATGAAAACGTGGGAAAATACGTTAAAAATTCCACCACGAAAGAAGGAAGAAAAAGAAACATAAACAAGCAGACGTTTTTCTAAAAAAAAATTTGACAACTTCCCTCAGACACCGTATTATGATAGAGAAGTTAAATACGTACGAAGAAAAAGAGAAGTAAAAAGAACCCTCTGTTAAGCGAATCTGGGAGAGTGGGAGCCAGAAACACGGAACTTTTGAAAGGCACTTTGGAGTACGACAAACGAAGCTGCCGATGAACACATCGGAAGTAGGGTGGAACCGCGATAATTATTCGTCCCTATGTCTATTAATAGGCATGGGGACTTTTTGCATGTTCCTCACTGCGACTGACACAAAGTGTCAGAGCAGATGTGGAACAGTACAAGGTGACCAAAGGGAACGTTGTCTCCTCTATGTTAAAACAAACTGCTTAGCCAAAAACATGGAGTAGATGATGAACAGTACAAGGTGACCAAAGGGAACGTTGTCTCCTCTGTGTTAAAACAAACTGCTTAGCCAAAAACATGGAGTAGATGTGGAACGTTATAACAGCATAAAAATTATCCCATTCTACAAAATTGTTTTTCTGTAGCCCTTTTTAAATTTACATTCCCGAAGCAAAGTCAATCCCTATGTCTATAAAAAATATTCCAAGGAGGAAAACAATGAAAAACAAGTTAACCGTACAAGAAATGATTTTAACCTTGCAAAAATTTTGGTCATCTAATGGCTGTATGTTAATGCAAGCCTATGATACAGAAAAGGGAGCCGGCACCATGAGTCCTTACACGTTTTTACGTGCCATTGGACCTGAACCATGGAATGCTGCCTACGTAGAACCTTCTCGTCGTCCAGCTGATGGACGCTATGGTGAAAATCCAAACCGTCTATACCAACATCATCAATTCCAAGTTGTAATGAAGCCTTCTCCTGAAAATATCCAAGAACTTTATCTAGAAAGTTTGAAATTATTAGGAATTGATCCATTAGAACATGACATTCGTTTTGTAGAAGATAACTGGGAAAATCCCTCAATGGGTTGTGCTGGTTTAGGTTGGGAAGTTTGGTTAGATGGCATGGAAATTACCCAATTTACGTATTTCCAACAAGTCGGGGGCTTACAATGTCATCCTGTCACTTCTGAAATTACTTACGGGTTAGAACGCTTGGCATCATATATCCAAGAAGTCGAAAGTGTCTATGATTTAGAATGGACACAAGGCGTTAAATATGGTGAAATTTTTGTGCAACCTGAATATGAACATTCAAAATATTCCTTTGAAATTAGTAACCAAGAAATGCTTTTAGAAAACTTTGACAAATTTGAAAAAGAAGCTAAACGCTGTATTGAAGAAAGTTTAGTTCATCCAGCCTATGATTATATTTTAAAATGTAGCCATACATTCAATTTATTAGATGCTCGCGGTGCTGTCTCTGTAACGGAACGTGCAGGATATTTAGCCCGCATTCGGAATATGGCTCGTTCCGTAGCGAAAATTTTTGTGGCTGAACGTGAAAAATTAGGGTTCCCATTATTAAATAAAGATCAAAGTATATCCAAGGAGGCAGAATAACATGGCAAAAGATTTATTATTAGAAATTGGCTTAGAAGAAATGCCCGCACATGTTGTCACACCAAGCCGTATCCAACTTGAAGAAAAAGTAATCAAATTTTTAGATGAACATCATTTAGACTATGAAACAGTGCAATCCTTTGCCACACCTCGTCGTTTAGCCGTGAAAGTAACTGCGATTCCTGAAAAACAAGCGGATGTTGAAGAAGAAGTAAAAGGTCCAGCGAAAAAAATTGCTTTAGATGCTGAAGGAAATTGGTCAAAAGCTGCACAAGGTTTTGTACGCGGCCAAGGAGTTACAACTGAGGACATTGTTTTCAAAGAATTAAATGGTGTCGAATATGTCTATGTGACGAAGTTTACCAAAGGCCAAAGTGCCAAAGAGGTATTAACAAAATTAAATGACGTGATTACAAGTCTAACTTTCCCGGTAACAATGCACTGGGCAAACTATGATTTCGAATATATTCGTCCAATTCACTGGATTGTGGCACTACTTGATGATGAAGTAATTCCTTTTAAAGTGTTAGACGTGACGACAGGGCAAACTTCTCGTGGCCACCGTTTCTTGGGAGACGATGTGACGTTCCAACACGCTAATGAATATGAAACAAAATTAAAAGAACAATTTGTAGTGGTTCAACCGAATGAACGGAAACAAATGATTGTTGATCAAGCGAACGCACTCGCTGCTGAAAAAAATTGGCAGTTAGCTTTAGATGAAGAATTATTGGAAGAAGTTACGAATTTAGTGGAATATCCAACTGCATTTGTAGGCAGTTTTGATGAAAAATATTTATCTGTTCCAGATGAAGTATTAGTGACTTCTATGAAAGAACACCAACGTTACTTTGAAGTTCGTAACGACCAAGGCTTATTAATGCCGCATTTTATCGCTGTTCGCAATGGGGATAATGTTCACCTTGAAAACGTGATTAAAGGAAATGAAAAAGTGTTAATTGCTCGTTTAGAAGATGCAGAATTCTTTTACAATGAAGATAAAAAATTAACGATTGAAGCATGTGTTGAAAAACTAAAAAATGTGACTTTCCATGAAAAGATTGGTTCAATTTATGAAAAAATGCAACGGGTTGCTTTAATTGCACAAATCATTGGTCGAAAAGTTGGCTTATCTGAGGAGGAATTGGAAGATTTAAAACGTGCCTCTGAAATTTATAAATTTGACTTAGTAACAAATATGGTTGGTGAATTCCCAGAATTACAAGGAATTATGGGAGAAAAATATGCCTTATTACAAGGCGAAAAACCAGCCGTAGCAACGGCGATTCGAGAACATTATCTACCAACTTCCAGTGAAGGTGAATTGCCAGAAACAGCAATCGGGGCTGTTTTAGCCTTAGCCGATAAGCTTGACAGCGTCTTTTCATTCTTCTCAGTTGGTATGATTCCAACAGGTTCTAACGATCCTTATGCACTTCGTCGTCAAACCTATGGCGTTATCCGAATTATTGAAGATAAAGGCTGGACCTTCCCATTAGTCCAATTACAAACAGAAGTTGATGAATCAGTGAATCAAGATGTTGAAAAATATGGTGTTTTACTAAACGAAGGACAAGCAGAAGTCGTTGAATTTGTGAAAGCTCGCTTACGTCAATTACTAATGACGAAAAATGTTCGCCATGACATTATCGATGCAGTGGTGTCTGCTGAGCAAGCCGATTTATCGAAATTATTTGCTTCAGCGAATATTTTAAAAAGCCGTTTTGAAGATCAAGATTTTAAACCATCCATGGAAGCCTTAACGCGTGTTATTAATTTAGCGAAAAAAGGTCAAGAACTTTTAGGTGATACTGAAGAAGGGATTGATCCAAGTCTGTTTGAAAATAAGGCAGAAAAAGAACTGTATCAAGCAGTTAACGATTTATCTGAAGCATTTGCGACACGCACGATTGCAGAAAACTATGAAGCACTAGTAAATCTACGTCCGTTAATTGATGCGTACTTCAATGAAACGATGGTTATGGTTGAGGATGAAAAAGTCAAACAAAACCGATTAAAACAATTAATGCAAATTGCTAAAATGGCGTTATCAATTGCTAGCTTAGATTTATTAATTGTAAAATAAAAAGCGCTGCTTTTCGACCGCTAAGGAGGAACCGACAGCATGCTAGAAACAACATTTGAACAAATTTTAACACAATTATCAAAGCCAGCTGTTCGTGCGCTAACGAATGAAAAAATCGACAGTGTGGATGAACTCTACGCACGAGGCCGAAAAGCGTTACTTTCGTTGCATGGCTTTGGTCCAAAGTCTATTCGAACTATTGAAGAGATGACTGGGAAAGAATTGAAGTAAAAAAAGGATCGCCGTTTAGAGGCGATCCTTTTTTTATTTACGTTTTTGTTTTCCAGCATTGCGACCTTTATTGCCGTTTGCTTTTGGTTGGTTCGTTTTTTGCGTTGCTTTGTTTGTTTCTTTTGGTGTCACATCCTTAATAGGAGTAACCACTTGTTTTGGTGGGTTATTTTTCAATTCTTCTTGTACTTGTTTTTTAATTCTTGGACGTAAGAGGATATTTGTGATGGCAGATTGAATACATGTGAAAATACCACCAACTACCCAGTAAAGCGCTACGCCTGCAGGTGAGCTAAAGGACATGAAAACAATCATTAATGGTGAAACAATCAGCATTGATTTCATTGTTTTCTTTTGTTCTTCAGGAATACCAATCATTGAAATATAACCTTGAGCTAAATAGGCTAAACCAGCTAATGCCACTAAAATCATATTTGGTTGCCCTAAATTCATTCCTAAGAAGCTTGCCGTGGCAATACCTTTTGTATAACGAGCAGCAAAGAACAGAGAAGAGAAAATAGGCATTTGAATTAATAAAGGCAAACAACCAATTCCGCCAACCATACTCACATTGTTTTCTTTATAAATCTTTTGTAGTTCTGCTTGTGCGGCCATTTGTTCTTCACGCGTACTTGCTTGTTTCATTTTTGCTTGTGCAACATCCACTTGGGGTTTGATTGCTTGCATTTTTTCCGTTTGGATAAAGCTTTTTTTCGATTGATGTAAGCCTAACGGTAAAATAATGATCCGTACAATAATGGTGATAAAAATAATCGCCCAACCATAGTTCCAATTAAAGTTATCGACAAGATAAGTAATTGCATTACTCATCGGTAAAACAAGGAAGTTATAGACAAAACCTTCACCAGTTGGTTGTCCATCTGCTCCTGTTTTCACACAGCCTGATAAAAACATTACTAAAAATAGTAAGCCAGAGCCGTAAAGCCATCGGTTTAATTTACGCATGTAATTCGGTCCTTTTCTAAAAAATTTTTACATGGTTAACTATACTTGAAACAGCGCTCTTTTTCAATCAAAATCGAAAAGAAGCTCTTACAAAAATCAATAAAAAGCAGGAACTACTTGCTGTTCAAGGCTTCTTCCCAAAGAAATCAATCGTTAGAAAGTAAGTTTATTGAATCACTTTAAATTGTTCCGTTTCTTCTAACAAAGGGTCTTCTTGAATATCAACATACGTTACACGTCCCGCTGGACTGGGGGAATCTTTGATTTTTTTGATAAATGTTTCCATTATGTCTTCAGGTGCAATTGCTGTGATTGAAACGGACCCGTCGTCTTCGTTCTTCACCGAACCAGTGACACCTAATTGATCTGCCACCATTTTGGTCATGTAGCGGAAGCCAACACCTTGGACACGCCCTTGTACATTCATTCTTAGTTTTTCCATGAGAGACACTTCCTTTGCTTTTTTCTTTATGATAGCGATTTTTCTTGGTTCTAGCAAGTATCCAAGCAAGCTAGAAGCATGCTATAATACAAAGGCGAGGTGACTTATGAAAGAAATTATATCAACGAAAAATAACCAATTAAAAGAATGGAAAAAATTACACAAAAAGAAGTACCGAGAAGAACTGAACCAATATATAATAGAAGGATTTCATTTAGTTGAAGAAGCCGTGAAGGCCAACGCTGATGTTCAGTGGATTTTGTTTAACCAAAGAGGTCAACAAGAATGGGGAACTTGGTTAGCTGAACAAGAAACAGAAAAATTAATTTTTGTTAGTGATGAGGTTTTAAATAGCTTGTCGGAGCTGCCAACTTCACAAGGGATTTTGGCAATTGTCACCTTGGAAACGCAACAAGAGCAGTCGCTTTCTTTTAAAGGTGGTTGGTTACTTTTAGATAATATCCAAGACCCTGGCAATGTTGGTACGATGATTCGCACAGCTGATGCAGCAGGTTTAGCAGGCGTGATTTTAGGTAAGGGCACAGCAGATATTTACAATACAAAAGTGTTGCGCTCAATGCAGGGAAGTCACTATCATTTACCAGTTCTCCAACGAGAGTTGACTGAAGTGGTTCAGGCATTCAAGAAGCAAGGACTACCAGTTTTCGGTACAGAATTAAATGAAGCTGCGATTGCTTATTATGAACAAGAGGCAGTGGAAAATTATGCGTTGATTTTAGGCAATGAAGGTAGCGGGGTTTCGCCAGAATTGTTAGCAGAAACCACGAAAAATCTTTATATTCCAATGAAAGGTCAAGCAGAATCATTGAATGTCGCTATCGCAGCGGGCGTGTTAATGTTTTATTTTGAAAATAATAAATAACAGAAACGAGTGTCAAAAAATGCTGACTATCAAAAAGACAACCCAGTTAACAGAAAAAGAATTAGAAACCATTATGGCTATTTGGCTGCAAACGAACCTAGAAGCTCATCCATTTGTCGCACCAACTTATTGGCAAGAAAATAAGGCATTTGTCCGCGCTGCGTTACCAAAAGCAACACTGATCTTAGCAGAAGAAGAGGGTCAGATAATTGGGTTTTTAGGCTTAATGGATAACTATATCGCAGGAATTTTTATAAAAAAAGTGTTTCAAGGGAAGGGCATCGGTCAGAAATTACTGCAAGTAGCAAAAGAAGAACAGGACATCTTATCTTTGGCTGTTTACAGGGAAAATCAAGCAGCGTACGCCTTTTATCAAAAACAAGGCTTTGTCCAACAAAAGCGAACCATCGATGAAACAGGAAACGAAGAATGTCATCTTGTTTGGCAAGCGCAGTAGGAGCTACATTTCTAGTTTTAAGGCTTGCTATTTTTCTGAAAATATCTTATACTGTTAAAGGTGTGATTTTCACACACGAAATCCACATTCTTTTCCATCTGCGAAGTGGTGCTACTACGGTAGTTCTTCAAGGAGTTGACGAAAAGAAGAGGAAAATAAAAACCAAACTGGAGGAAACACAACATGGCAGTAATTTCTATGAAACAATTACTAGAAGCCGGCGTACACTTTGGTCACCAAACTCGTCGCTGGAACCCAAAAATGAAGAAATATATCTTCACAGAAAGAAACGGTATCTACATCATTGACTTACAAAAAACAGTGAAATTAGTAGATGCAGCTTACGATTACATGAAAAACGTTGCAGAAGAAGGCGGCGTTGCTTTATTCGTAGGAACTAAAAAACAAGCACAAGAAGCAATCAAAGATGAAGCAATCCGCGCTGGTCAATACTATGTAAACCATCGTTGGTTAGGTGGTACGTTAACTAACTGGGATACAATCCAAAAACGTATTGCTCGCTTGAAAAAAATCAATGCAATGGAAGAAGACGGCACTTTCGAAGTTTTACCTAAGAAAGAAGTTGCTGGCTTAAACAAAGAACGTGAACGTTTAGAAAAATTCTTAGGTGGTATCGCTGATATGCCAAGAATTCCAGATGTAATGTACATCGTTGACCCACGTAAAGAACGCATTGCTGTTCAAGAAGCACACAAATTAAACATTCCAATCGTTGCAATGGTTGATACAAACTGTGATCCTGATGAGATTGATGTTGTAATCCCTTCAAATGATGATGCAATCCGCGCTGTGAAATTAATCACTGCTAAAATGGCTGACGCTTTCATCGAAGGTAACCAAGGGGAAGACCAAGCAACTGAAGAGTTATTCGTTGAAGAAACACCAGAAGCAACTTCAATCGAAGAAATCGTTGATGTTGTTGAAGGAAACAACGAATCAGCTGAATAATAATGATTACGGAGCTGTCTCAAAGGCTAGGCGACAAAAAGCCTGATTCTCCTTTGAGATAGCTTTTTTAAAAAGAATTGATAATATCCGAGGAGGACACAAATAATGGCAGACGTTACAGCTAAAATGGTAAAAGAATTACGCGATATGACTGGCGTTGGAATGATGGACGCTAAAAAAGCATTAGTAAAAGTAGAAGGCGACATGGAAAAAGCCGTAGACTTTTTACGTGAAAATGGTATGGCTAAAGCAGCGAAGAAAAATGACCGCATTGCGGCTGAAGGTTTAGCAAACGTAGCAACTGTAGGTAACGTTGCAGCAATCGTTGAAGTAAACTCAGAAACTGACTTCGTTTCTAAAAACGAAATGTTCCAAGATTTAGTTAAAGATATTGCGACTAAAGTTGCTGAAAACAAACCAGCTACGATGGAAGAAGCAATGGCTATTAAAACTGAAAAAGGCACAATCGAATCTGATTTAATCGAAGCAACAACTGTTATCGGTGAAAAAATCAGCTTCCGTCGTTTTGAAGTTGTCGAAAAAGCTGACAATGCTGCATTTGGCGCTTACTTACACATGGGTGGCCGTATTGCTGTATTAACAGTTATCGATGGCACAACTGACGAAGAAGTAGCGAAAGATGTTGCTATGCACATCGCGGCAATCAACCCTCGCTATGTCAACGAATCTCAAATTCCTCAAGAAGAATTAGAACACGAAAAAGCTGTGTTAACTGAACAAGCATTAAACGAAGGTAAACCAGCAAATATCGTTGAAAAAATGGTTGTTGGTCGTCTACAAAAATTCAAAGCAGAAATCGCTTTGGTTGACCAACCATTTGTTAAAGATCCAGATATGACTGTCGAAAAATTTGTTGCTTCTAAAGGCGGCGAAGTGAAATCATTCGTACGTTTTGAAGTTGGCGAAGGTATCGAAAAACGTGAAGATAACTTTGCGGATGAAGTAATGAGCCAAATGAAAAACTAAGAGCATCAAACGCTCGGTTGAAAAGCCGTGAATCATAAGTATCTAAACAGACAGCGATCCCCAAAGGAAGCTGCATAAATTGATTACTGCTTGATTCAAGGCAGTCTTTCAGCCATTTGGGAACGCATAACTTTGATATGCGCTCCCTTTTTTTAGGCAAAACCAGTGGATCGCACTGCTTGGTCTAAAAAATCATTTTGGTGAAAAGTCATCTAAATGAGGAATTGAATGATTTTTAGAGAATCTTGGAGGGAATTATGATGGTTAAACCTAAGTATCAACGTGTCGTATTAAAGTTAAGTGGAGAAGCGCTAGCCGGAGAAGACGGTTTTGGCATTAAACCACCAGTCATTAAAGAAATCGTCCAAGAAATTAAAGAGGTCCATGAATTAGGTATCGAAATGGCCATCGTGGTTGGCGGCGGAAACATCTGGCGTGGACAAATTGGTGCTCAAATGGGCATGGAACGTGCACAAGCTGATTATATGGGCATGTTAGCTACTGTGATGAATGCCTTAGCATTGCAAGATACATTAGAAAATCTTGGTGTGCCTACACGTGTTCAAACATCAATTGAAATGCGTCAAATTGCAGAACCATACATTCGTCGTCGTGCAGAACGTCATTTAGAAAAAGGCCGCGTTGTTATTTTTGCCGGAGGAACAGGAAATCCTTACTTCTCGACAGATACAACGGCTGCGTTACGAGCTGCAGAAGTAGATGCGGACGTCATCTTAATGGCGAAGAACAATGTTGATGGTGTTTATTCTGCGGATCCACGTGTGGATGAAACAGCGACAAAATTTGAAGAACTAACACATTTAGATGTTATTTCTAAAGGGCTGCAAGTAATGGATTCAACAGCAAGCTCATTAAGTATGGATAACGATATTCCTTTAGTTGTCTTTAACCTAAATGAAGCAGGAAATATCCGTCGTGCCATCCTTGGTGAAAATATCGGAACAACTGTAAGGGGGAAATAAAGAATGTCTAAAGAAGTTTTAGCAACAGCCAAAGAAAAAATGACAAAAGCGGAAGAAAGCTTACGCCGTGAATTAGGTCAAATTCGTGCTGGTCGTGCGAACGCAAGTCTATTAGACCGTATTCAAGTAGAATATTATGGTGCACCAACACCAGTTAACCAATTAGCAAGTATCAATATCCCAGAAGCACGTGTATTAATGATTACACCGTTTGACAAAAATTCTATCGCTGACATTGAAAAAGCTATTCAAATGAGTGATATCGGCATTAGCCCAACCAATGATGGAAATGTCATCCGTTTAGTGATTCCACAATTAACGGAAGAACGTCGGAAAGAATTAGCCAAAGACGTGAAAAAAGAAGCGGAGAACTCAAAAGTTGCTGTCCGTAACGTTCGTCGTGATGCAATGGATGAGTTGAAAAAAGCTCAAAAAAATGGCGACATCACTGAAGATGAATTACGTTCATTTGAAAAAGATGTTCAAAAATTAACAGATGATAGCATCAAAAATATCGATGCGATTACTGCTGAAAAAGAACAAGAACTTTTAGAAGTATAAAACCAATCACTAATAAAAATTATTGAATCCAGAGAAGCAAATGCTCTGGATTTTTTTGTATAGATGATGAAGGCGTATCTCAACGCTCTCTTTGCGAAAGTCATTCTAAAGTAATTATTTAAGAAAACGCTTTCTTTAATAATTTTTTTTATTCTACCAGAATTTTTTTCTTTGTGTAGGGAGGATCACTTAAAAATATAGAGAAACTTTGAAATATCAGCCTTTTAAAATTTTCCTTCACAAATTGAATCCTAAAATTTGATGATAAGAGTTGTTATTTTTAGCAATTGTAATTTGCGATTCATTCTCAATTAGGCTAAAATGAGTGAGAACGGAAAAACGATTAAAACAAGTTGGAGGGAATTGTACATGTCTGTGTTAGAAATCAAAAATTTACACGTATCAATTGAAGATAAAAAGATTCTAAAAGGGGTCGATTTAACAATTAATACTGGAGAAATCCATGCAATTATGGGACCTAATGGGACTGGTAAATCTACTTTATCAGCAGCAATTATGGGAAATCCTAACTATGAAGTCACAGAAGGAGAAATTCTATTTGACGGCGTCAACGTTTTAGATTTAGAAGTAGACGAACGCGCTCGCCTAGGCTTATTCTTAGCAATGCAATACCCAAGTGAAATTCCAGGGATTACCAATGCTGAATTCATGCGTGCAGCAATCAATGCAAAACGTGACGAAGACAACAAAATGTCAGTCATGCAGTTCTTAAAAAAATTAGATAGCAAAATGGAATTATTAAATATGCCTGAAGAAATGGCTGAGCGTTACTTAAACGAAGGGTTTTCTGGCGGCGAGAAAAAACGAAATGAAATTTTACAATTATTGATGTTAGAGCCAACGTTTGCCATTTTAGATGAAATTGATTCAGGCTTAGATATCGATGCGTTAAAAGTAGTTTCTAAAGGGGTTAATGAAATGCGCGGCGAGAACTTTGGTGCGTTAATTATTACCCATTATCAACGCTTATTGAACTATATCACGCCAGATGTTGTTCATATCATGATGGAAGGCCGCGTTGTGAAAACCGGTGGGGCTGACTTGGCAAAACGTTTAGAAACAGAAGGCTATGCTGGTATCAGCCAAGAATTAGGTATTGATTACAAAGAAGAAGCGTAAGGAGGACAAGATAAATGAAAAAAGTAAATCTAATGGATTATCTTGACGAAGTCACCGCTTTTTCACTAGAACATGAAGAACCAGCTTGGATGACTGAATTGCGAACAACGGCTTTAAAAAACGCTGACGAAAGTGAGTTACCACATATTGATCGTGTGAAATTTCATCGTTGGCCTTTATTAAATGTTCACATGGAAAGTTATGTGCCTTCTGAAGGAAATGTCGCAAGTTTTGATCAAATGAAAGACAATCCTTTAATTGTTCAACAAGGATCTTTTCATGCTTTTGAGCAATTGCCAGCCTCATTAGCGGAACAAGGGGTAATTTTTACAGACATTTTTACTGCTTTACAAGAGCATCCAGAATTAGTTAAAGAATACTATATGACTAAAGCCGTATTACCAGAAGAAGATAAGCTGACAGCAGCTCATGCAGCTTTCATGAATAGTGGCGTTTTCTTATACGTTCCTAAAAACGTAGTGATTGAAGAGCCCATTGAATCTTTGTTTATTCAGGATTCAGATAGCAACCAACCTTTCTTTAAACATGTTTTAATCGTTGCAGATAATCATAGTGAATTCAGTTATTTAGAACGTTTTCAATCAACCGGTCATCATGCAGAGAAAGCTTCGGGAAATATTATTGTGGAAGTGATTGCGAAAGATGGCGCAAAAGTTAAATACTCAGCTGTAGATCAATTAGGGCAAACTGTAACGACTTATATGAATCGTCGTGGCTATATTATGCGGGATGCCTCTGTTGATTGGGCTCTAGGCGTCATGAATGATGGCGATGTTGTGGCTGATTTTGATTCTGATTTAGTTGGCGAAGGCGCTCATTCAGAAGTTAAAGTTGTTGCAATTAGTGCAGGTAAACAAACACAAGGCATCGACACACGAGTGACAAACAAAGCGCCACATTCGATTGGTCATATTTTACAACATGGAGTCATTCGTGAACGTGGTACTTTAACGTTTAATGGAATTGGCCACATTTTAAAAGGAGCAAAAGGAGCCGACGCACAGCAAGAAAGTCGTGTTTTAATGCTGTCTGATAAAGCTCGTGGTGATGCCAATCCAATTCTTTTAATTGATGAAAATGAAGTGACTGCCGGACACGCAGCCAGCGTTGGTCGAGTAGATCCAGAAGAAATGTATTATTTAATGAGCCGCGGCTTGCGTAAAGAAGAAGCGGAACGTTTGGTGATTCGTGGCTTCCTAGGTTCTGTCATTACAGCAATTCCAGTTAAAGAAGTACAAAATGAATTTGTAGAAGTAATTGAAGGGAAGTTAAACGCATGATGGATGCAGCAACCATTCGTCAATCGTTTCCTATTTTATTTCAAGAAGTTAATGATGAACCGCTAGTTTATTTAGACAATGCTGCAACAACCCAAAAACCAACGGCAGTGTTAGATATTTTACGACATTATTATGAAACCGATAATGCCAATGTTCATCGTGGGGTGCACACGTTAGCCGAACGAGCAACGAAGGACTATGAAGCCTCCCGCGAAAAGGTTCGCCAATTTATCCATGCCAAAGAAACAGCGGAAGTTTTATTTACACGAGGAACAACAACCAGTTTGAATTGGATTGCCAAAAGTTATGGTGACTTGGCAGTTACAGCCGGGGATGAAATCGTCATATCTTACATGGAACATCATTCAAACATTATTCCCTGGCAACAATTAGCCCAACGTACAGGAGCCATTTTGAAGTATATAGACGTCACTGAAGACGGCTTTTTAGACATGGCAAGTGCACGTCAACAAATTACAGAAAAAACGAAAATTGTTTCGATTGCTCATGTTTCAAATGTGTTAGGGGTCATTAATCCAATCGAAGAATTAACACAATTAGCTCATCAAAATGGCGCTGTGATGGTGGTAGACGGCGCGCAAGCAGTTCCTCATATGCCTGTGGACGTTCAAGCCATCGATGCTGATTTTTATGCATTTAGTGGTCACAAAATGTGTGGACCAACTGGAATTGGTGTCCTTTATGGCAAACGTCATTTATTGGAACAAATGGAACCTGTGGAATTTGGTGGCGAAATGATTGACTTTGTTCATCTTCAAGAAAGTACTTGGAAAGAGCTTCCATGGAAATTTGAAGCTGGCACACCTAATATTGCTGGGGCAATTGCCTTAGGTGCCGCCATTGATTATTTAACAGAAATTGGTTTGGAGGCCATTCATCAACATGAAGCAGCCCTTGTTCACTATGTTTTGCCGAAGTTGCAAGCTATCGAGGGCTTGACGATTTATGGTCCACAGAATCCAAAAGACCACACAGGTGTGCTTGCTTTTAATATTGACGGTTTACATCCACATGATGTGGCTACGGCGTTAGATATGGAAGGGGTCGCTGTCAGAGCGGGTCACCATTGCGCGCAACCGCTATTAAACTATTTGAGCGTGCCAGCAACCGCACGGGCAAGTTTTTATTTATACAATACCAAAGAAGACGCAGATCGCTTAGTTGAAGCGATTAAAGCGACAAAGGAGTTTTTCCAGCATGGCACTTTCTAAATTAGATAACTTATATCGCCAAGTCATTTTGGACCATTCTAGCCACCCACATCACCACGGAACGCTAGATGCGTCTAGCCAAACAATTGAACTGAATAATCCTACTTGTGGAGATGTGATTGAACTGGATGTGGCCATTGAAGACGGTGTGATTAAAGATATCGCCTTTCAAGGAAGTGGCTGTTCTATCAGTACAGCAAGTGCTAGTATGATGACTGATGCGGTCTTAGGAAAAACAATCGCCGAAGCAACGGCCTTAGCAGAGGATTTCTCTCAACTTGTTCAAGGAAATGAAGTGGCCGAAGATGAAAAATTAGGCGATGCAGCAATGTTAAGCGGCGTAGCTAAATTTCCAGCTCGGATCAAATGTGCAACCCTGGCTTGGAAAGCCTTAGAGCAGGCTGTTGCTAATAACGGCCAAGGCGAAGCTGGTCATTTACATTGTGAAAAATAAAGAAAGGGTGACGACGAATTGAGTACAGTACCTGAATTAGAAGAATATAAATTTGGCTTTCACGACGATGTGGAACCAGTCTTTAGTACCGGAGACGGCCTAACCGAAGACGTCGTTCGCGAAATTTCTCGCGTGAAAGGCGAACCAGAATGGATGCTTGACTTCCGTTTAAAATCGTTAGAACAATTCAATAAAATGCCCATGCAAGAATGGGGTCCAGACCTGTCAGATATTGACTTTAGTAAAATTAAATATTACCAAAAACCGAGTGACAAACCCGCACGCGATTGGGATGATGTACCTGATAAAATCAAAGAAACCTTTGAAAAAATTGGGATTCCCGAAGCTGAGCGTGCTTATCTAGCTGGGGCTTCTGCTCAATATGAATCAGAAGTTGTTTATCATAACATGAAAGAAGAATTTGAAAAATTAGGCATCATTTTTACAGATACTGACTCTGCTTTAAAAGAATATCCTGACTTATTCAAAGAGTATTTTTCAAAACTTGTACCACCAACAGATAATAAACTGGCCGCTTTAAACTCAGCTGTTTGGTCAGGTGGAACCTTTATTTATGTACCAAAAGGCGTTCGAGTTGATGTACCACTACAAACATATTTCCGAATCAACGCTGAAAATACCGGCCAATTTGAACGGACTTTGATTATTGTCGATGAAGGGGCCAGCGTTCACTATGTTGAAGGATGTACGGCACCCACGTATTCAAGTAACAGCTTGCATGCGGCCATCGTAGAAATTTTCACTAGAAAAGATGCCTATTGTCGTTATACCACTATTCAAAACTGGTCAGATAACGTCTACAACCTAGTAACCAAACGTGCTAAAGCTTACGAAGGTGCCACTGTCGAATGGATTGATGGGAACCTAGGAGCTAAAACAACCATGAAATACCCAAGCGTTTACTTAGATGGCAAAGGTGCCCGTGGCACGATGTTATCGATTGCCTTTGCTGGCGCTAACCAAATCCAAGATACTGGGGCCAAAATGATTCACAATGCGCCGAATACCTCTAGCTCAATTGTTTCAAAATCAATTGCTAAAGACGGCGGCGAAGTTAACTACCGTGGCCAAGTTACTTTTGGCAAAGACAGCGCAGGATCGATTTCCCACATCGAATGCGATACGATTATCATGGACGAAAAATCAAAATCAGATACGATTCCGTTTAACGAAATCCATAACAGCCAAGTCTCCTTAGAACACGAAGCCAAAGTTTCAAAAATTTCTGAAGAACAATTATATTATCTAATGAGTCGCGGCTTATCTGAAGCCGAAGCGACAGAAATGATTGTTATGGGCTTTGTTGAACCATTTACGAAAGAATTACCGATGGAATATGCGGTTGAGTTGAATCGGTTGATTAGTTATGAGATGGAAGGGTCTGTCGGCTAGTTTTTCACTCTACCAACAAATAATCAACTAAAACAACAACGGAAAGCCAAACAAGAAACACACTAATCATGCTTCTTCAAAGAAAGTACAAATAAAAAAGCGATGACTCGAGAAGAAAATCTCTATGGAGCCATCGCTTTTTCTTATATTTTAGTTAAAAAATTATTTTACTAAAGGTTGAAGTAACTTGTTCCAGAAACTAATGAGTGGGCCAGCACCAAATGCACAAATAATTGTACCAATCCCAATTGGACCACCAGCAATAAAGCCAATTAATAGGACCAACAAATCTTGTGCTTTTCGAACAGAAGCATAAGGTTTATTGATTTGTTGACAGATGGTTGGCGCAATCGCATCATAAGGGGACTCACCTTGATCTGTAGCCATGTATAAGGCGCAGCCAAATGTAAAAATCAGGACTCCGACGAATAAAGAAAGTAGTTTGCCAATTGTTGAGCCTTCTAAACTATCGGCGTAAGGTTGAAGCCAAGTAGAAATCTGTTGAATCAAAATTCCTACTAAAAGCATATTTAAAATAGTTCCTAGACCAATGGCTTTTTTGTTTTTTAAATAGACATAGAATAGAATAAACGCATTGACAATAATTTGAAAAATGCCTAATTGCATACCAAACATTGAAGAAAGTCCGATATTCATAGCAGTGAAAGGATCAACTCCTAAACCTGCCACTCTTAAAGTGGATGCGCCAATCCCGATAATAACTAAACCAATTAAAATTAAAAGAACATTTTTGACTAGTTTCATGATAAGCCTCCTGAATAGATTTTGTGTGTGATAGTACAAAGTCTGCAACAAAAATTCATAGAGAATTTTGTTGCAGACTACTTTTTAACCAGCTCCGTGTTGGAACGAAGGGTATAGAGACATCCCGCCATCTACAAAGAGTGTTGTTCCGGTTACGTATGAGGATTCATCAGAAGCTAACCAAGCGGCCGCAGCAGCTACTTGATTGGGTTTACCAATAATGCCCATAGGAACCATGCTCGTTGTTTGTTTTAACTGTTCGGGATCGGAAAATTTTTCAGCATTAATAGGTGTGTTAATCGCTCCAGGTGCAATACAGTTGGCACGAATACCATATTCCGCATATTCCAAAGCGATTGTTTTCGTGAACATTTCGGTTGCGCCTTTACTTGCCGCATAGTGGGCGAACGTTGGCCAAGGAATTCTTTGGTGAACGGAGGACATATTAATGATTGACCCTTTGATTTTTTGATCTCTAAATATTCGGAGTGCCTCTCTAGAACCCAAAAAGACACCGTTTAAATTGACATCAATGACACGTTGCCATTCTTTTAATGGCATATCAATTGTCGGAAAAGAAGCCTCCACACCGGCGTTATTTACCCAAATGTCAACATGACCAAACTCTTTTAAAGCGGTTTCAGCTAACGCTTTAATATCTTCCTCATTAGAGACATCAGCCTTCACGAATTTTACGCGGTCTGCGTGCTTGGCTTGAACATCTTCAAATTCTTTAGGCAGCTCACCGACATAGTCAGCAACAACATTCATGCCCTCTAAGATATAACGCAAAGTAATAAATAATCCTAAACCCGTAGCTGCACCAGTGACAACGGCCACTTTACCATGTAATTCTCCATACATTGATTCATTCCCCCTAAAATTACTATTAATACTTTCATGGTAGCACATGTCAATCAGCGTGTTGATAAAATACGACAAACTGTCGGAAAAGTTTATGGTCTAAAGTTAGCTACTATTGTTGAAGGTCTTTAAAATAAATACTGGTCGTAGTAATCAATTCCTCTCATTTATACAGTTTTCTAAAAAAACACAAAATATCTAGGCGAAGTGGTCAAGTCCAATGGTTATTTATGAGTGAATATGCTAAAATAAAACTTGTCTTACATAAGGAAAGATTTGTTCACTAACAGTGGCGACTGTTCTCAGTAAACAGTTGCACTGGTTTATCGGGAAGGGAACAGAGCAAGTTTTACGAGACTTTCCCATGTAATAATAAAAAGCACTGAACGTCAGTGAATGAAGGAAGAAGGACATCTATGAAAACAATTATCACATTCATTATTGTCTTCGGTATTCTTGTCCTCGTACATGAATTTGGCCACTTTTATTTTGCAAAACGAGCGGGTATTTTAGTTCGTGAGTTTGCAATCGGAATGGGACCAAAGATTTTTGCGCATCGTGGAAAAGATGGCACCACTTATACGATTCGCTTATTGCCAATTGGTGGCTATGTGCGAATGGCTGGGATGGGCGAAGACATGACAGAAATCACACCAGGTATGCCTCTATCTGTTGAGTTAAATGCCGTGGGTAATGTGGTTAAAATTAATACAAGTAAAAAAGTACAATTACCTCATAGTATTCCGATGGAAGTCGTTGATTTTGATCTTGAAAAAGAATTATTCATCAAGGGCTATGTCAATGGAAACGAGGAAGAAGAAACCGTTTATAAAGTTGACCATGATGCAACGATTATTGAAAGTGATGGAACCGAGGTGCGGATTGCGCCACTTGACGTTCAATTTCAATCAGCGAAATTATCGCAACGCATTTTGACGAACTTTGCGGGACCCATGAATAACTTTATCTTAGGGTTTATTCTATTTACGTTAGCGGTTTTTCTACAAGGAGGCGTCACTGATTTAAACACGAACCAAATTGGACAAGTGATTCCTAATGGCCCGGCGGCAGAAGCTGGGTTGAAAGAAAATGATAAAGTCTTATCGATTAATAATCAAAAAATCAAAAAATACGAAGATTTTACAACCATTGTGCAGAAGAACCCCGAAAAGCCGTTAACGTTCGTAGTTGAGCGTAACGGCAAAGAAGAGCAACTAACAGTGACACCAGAAAAACAAAAAGTGGAAAAACAAACGATTGGTAAAGTCGGCGTTTATCCTTATATGAAAACCGATTTACCGTCAAAATTGATGGGTGGTATTCAGGATACTTTGAATAGTACGACACAGATTTTTAAAGCACTCGGCTCACTATTCACAGGCTTTAGTTTAAACAAACTAGGTGGGCCAGTCATGATGTTTAAATTATCGGAAGAAGCATCCAATGCTGGAGTAAGTACAGTTGTATTCTTAATGGCCATGTTGTCAATGAACTTAGGGATTATTAATTTGTTGCCAATCCCAGCTTTAGATGGCGGGAAAATTGTCTTAAACATTATTGAAGGTGTACGTGGAAAACCAATTAGTCCTGAAAAAGAAGGCATCATTACGTTAATTGGCTTTGGGTTTGTCATGGTGTTAATGGTGTTAGTTACTTGGAACGATATTCAACGCTTTTTCTTTTAAGGAGAAAGCTTAAGTAAAAAAGTGTGTAAAGAAATCAAAAATAGTTGATTTTAAAATAGAGGAGAGTTTTAATGAAACAGTCAAAAATGTTAATTCCAACGTTAAGAGAAGTACCAAATGATGCAGAAGTCTTAAGTCATCAAATTCTGTTGCGCGCAGGCTATATTCGTCAAGTCGCTGCAGGGATCTATTCTTATTTACCTTTAGCCAATCGTGTTTTAGAAAAATTAAAAACGATTATGCGAGAAGAATTTGAGAAAATTGATGCAGTTGAAATGTTAATGCCTGCGTTATTACCAGCAGAACTTTGGAAAGAATCAGGCCGTTATGAAACTTATGGACCTAACTTGTATCGCTTAAAAGATCGCAATGACCGTGACTATATCTTAGGCCCAACGCATGAAGAAACCTTCACAGAATTAATTCGTGATGAAATCAATTCTTACAAACGATTACCTTTGAATTTATACCAAATTCAAACAAAATATCGTGATGAAAAACGCCCTCGTTCTGGCTTATTAAGAGGCCGTGAATTTATCATGAAAGATGGCTATTCTTTCCATGCCGATGAAGCTAGTTTAGATCAATCATACCGTGATTACGAAAAAGCTTACTCACGCATTTTTGAACGCTGTGGACTAGAATTCCGTGCCATTATTGGGGACGGTGGTGCCATGGGTGGTAAAGATTCTAAAGAATTTATGGCGATTTCTGAAATTGGGGAAGATACTATTTGTTATTCAACAGAAAGTGATTATGCTGCCAATTTAGAAATGGCAACAAGTCTTTATACGCCGAAAAAATCACATGAAACACAATTAGATTTAGAAAAAATTGCAACACCAGAAGTGGGTACAATTGCCGAAGTGGCAAACTTCTTTGAAGTTGAGCCACAACGAATTATTAAATCAGTACTATTTATTGCCGATGAAGAGCCAGTAATGGTCTTGGTTCGTGGCGATCATGATGTCAATGATGTCAAATTGAAAAACTTCTTAGGCGCTGATTTCCTAGATGAAGCAACAGAAGAAGATGCTCGCCGTGTCTTAGGAGCTGGCTTTGGTTCAATTGGTCCAGTCAATGTTTCCGAAGATGTTAAAATTTATGCAGATTTAGCTGTTCAAGATTTAGCCAACGCCATTGTTGGAGCTAACGAAGATGGCTATCATTTGACAAATGTAAATCCAGATCGTGATTTCCAACCAATTAGTTACGAAGATTTACGCTTTGTTCAAGAAGGCGATCCTTCTCCTGATGGCAATGGTGTCTTAGCCTTTACCAAAGGAATCGAAATTGGTCATATCTTCAAATTAGGAACGCGTTACAGTGATGCTATGGGCGCAACAGTTTTAGATGAAAACGGTCGTGAAAAATCAGTGATCATGGGTTGCTATGGTATCGGTGTTAGTCGTTTACTTTCAGCAATCGTTGAACAAAATGCAGACGAGCGCGGTATTAATTGGCCAACAGGAATTGCGCCATTTGATTTACACGTGGTCCAAATGAATGTGAAAGATGAGTATCAAACAAAACTATCACAAGAAGTTGAAGCAATGATGACCGAAGCGGGCTACGAAGTATTAGTTGATGACCGCAACGAGCGCGCAGGCGTAAAATTTGCTGATGCTGATTTAATTGGTTGTCCAATCCGTATCACAGTCGGTAAAAAAGCAGTCGATGGTGTGGTAGAAGTCAAAATCAAACGTACTGGTGAAATGTTGGAAGTACGCAAAGAAGAATTAGAAAGTACACTTTCTATTTTGATGAACACAACATCAGAAGTGGAATAATAATGAAAAGGGCGGACAGAATGATTAGGATAAACTGTTTCCGCCACTTATCAGCGTTTAAGCTTGAAGCAAAAATCTAAAGTGATTTTTGCTTCAAGCTCTTCTTAGCTCTTTTTAGAAAAGAAACAAGATTGTTTTTTTACAAAAAACGAGTATACTTAATAGAGAAGCGAATGCAGAGAAACCGAAAAAAGGCACTTGACAGATTTGTCTGAGGGCCTTTTTTCAATGATAGAAGGAGGTTCATTTTGTGACAGAAAAAGCACGCGATTTATTTGATAAACTGATGACGCAAATTCAGTTAGATGACACAGCGAAAGAACATCCCTTAATTCAAAATGGCCGGATTGACAAGGTCATTGTTCACCAACAAAGTCGCTTATGGGAATTTCATTTAAGTTTTGATGAATTGATGCCAGTGATGCTATATCAAACATTTATGCAACAATTGGAACTAGCTTTTCAACAAATTGCGCAGGTTTCCGTTCAAATAACCACAAATCAGACAACATTTACTGAGGAACAATTAACGGATTATTGGCAGTTGGCCTTGTTAAATAGTCAATGTAATACGCCGTTAGTTCAGAAAGTCTTAAAAACACAGACACCACAATTTGAAGATCGGAAAATTATCTTACCTGTTGATAATGAAGCAGTTATTCCTTATTTGAAGCAACAATATTTACCAATTATTGAGGAACTTTATTTCTCTTACGGGTTTCCTAAATTTCATATTGAACCAAAAATGGATCAACAGCAAGCTGCAGAAGTGCTGAAAAAGTTTGAAGAGCAAAAATTAGAACAAGCCGCAGCCTTTCAACAACAAGCTGCTGAATCGCTTGTTAAACATGAACAAATGAAAAAAGAAAAACAACAACAAGCGCCTGCGTTTGATGGTCCAATTCGTTTAGGGCGGAATATTCCCAATGATGAACCCATTATGCCAATGGGAAATATACTGGAAGAAGAACGTCGGATAACGATTGAAGGCTTTATTTTTGATAAAGAAGTGCGTGAATTGCGTTCTAAACGAAAAATTTTAATTTTGAAAATAACTGATTATACTTCCTCTTTCGTGGTGAAGAAATTTTCGAATGGGGAAAAAGATGAACAAGTTTTTGATGCGATTCAACCGCAAAGTTGGATTCGTGTTCGTGGTAGTGTACAAGAAGATACCTTCATGCGTGATTTAGTCATGAATGCCCAAGATTTGATGGAAGTCGCCCATGCGCCAAGAAAAGACTACGCGCCAGAAGGTGAAAAACGTGTAGAATTACACATGCATAGTAACATGAGTACAATGGATGCGACCAATAAAGTCGGTGACTTGGTGGCGCAAGCGGGGAAATGGGGGCACAAGGCCATCGCAATTACGGATCATGGCGGCGCCCAAGCGTTTCCTGATGCCCATGCTGCAGGTAAAAAAGCAGGCGTTAAAATTTTATACGGCGTGGAAGCCAATATTGTTGATGATGGTGTACCCATTGCTTACAACGAAGAACATATTGAATTAACAGATGCTACCTATGTGGTCTTTGACGTGGAAACAACGGGGCTTTCCGCTGTTTATGATACAATTATTGAATTGGCCGCAGTCAAAATGCACAAAGGAAATGTCATTGAGACTTTTGAGCAATTTATTGATCCTGGCCATCCATTATCTCAAACAACGATCAATTTAACTGGGATTACAGATGAAATGGTGCGCGGTTCAAAATCCGAAGAAGAAGTTTTACGCATGTTTAAAGAGTTTTCAGAAGGAACTATTTTAGTGGCCCACAACGCTTCTTTTGATATGGGGTTCTTAAATACAAGTTATGGCAAACATGGAATACCTGAAGCGGCTAATCCCGTCATCGATACATTAGAATTATCCAGATTCTTGTATCCACATTTCAAAAGCCATCGTCTAAATACCTTATCGAAAAAATTTGGCGTCAACTTAGAACAACATCACCGCGCCATCTATGACTCGGAATCAACGGGTCATTTATGCTGGATTTTCTTAAAAGAAGCGAAAGAGAATCATGATATGCATTTCCATGATGATTTGAATCGTCATATTGGCGAAGGAGACTCATACAAACGAGCTCGACCTTTCCATGCAACGATTTTAGCAACAACTCAAGCAGGATTAAAAAATCTTTTTAAATTGATTTCGATGTCCAATGTAGATTATTTTTTCCGAGTACCACGGATTCCTCGTTCGCAATTATCGAAGTTAAGAGAAGGGCTTTTAATCGGTTCCGCATGTTCAAACGGCGAAATTTTTGAAGCAATGATGCAAAAAGGTGTCGAAGAAGCAAAAAATCGTGCCAAATTCTACGATTATATTGAAGTTATGCCCAAACCAGTTTACGCGCCATTAATTGAACAAGAATTGGTGAAAAATGAAGCAGATTTGGAAGAAATTATTAGTAATCTAGTGAAAATCGGTGACGAACTTGGCAAGCTGGTTGTCGCCACTGGAAATGTTCATTATTTAAATGAAGAAGATGCCATCTATCGGAAAATTTTAGTCGGGTCTATGGGTGGCGCTAATCCGTTAAATCGCCATAGTTTACCAAAGGTTCATTTCCGAACCACCGATGAAATGTTAACGGAATTTCAATTTTTAGGACAAGACGTCGCTAAGCGAATTGTAGTAGAAAATCCCAACAAAGTCGCTGATTTATGTGAAGAAGTTATTCCAGTAAAAGACGATTTGTATACGCCGAAAATTCCTGGGTCTGAACAAGAAATCACTGATTTAAGCTACAATCGTGCGCGCGAATTGTATGGCGATCCTTTACCAGAAATTGTCGAAAAACGGTTAGAAAAGGAACTGAATTCGATTAACGGGAATGGTTTCTCGGTTATTTATTTAATTTCTCAAAAACTGGTGCATAAAAGTAATGAAGACGGCTATTTAGTCGGTTCACGGGGCTCTGTCGGTTCGAGTTTTGTTGCGACAATGACAGGGATTACTGAAGTAAATCCTTTAGCGCCACATTATTATTGTCCTGAGTGTCAATATTCTGAGTTCTATGAAGATGGTTCCTATGGTTCAGGGTTTGATATGCCTGAAAAAGCCTGTCCAAAATGTGGCGCTCGATTGTTTAAAGATGGTCACGATATTCCTTTTGAAACGTTCTTAGGGTTCCATGGCGACAAAGTTCCCGATATCGATTTGAACTTTTCTGGCGATTATCAAGCCGAAGCCCATAACTACACGAAAGTTCTTTTTGGTGAAGAATATGTTTACCGGGCAGGAACCATTGGTACAGTAGCCGACAAAACAGCGTATGGCTTTGTTAAAGGATATGAAAGAGATCATAATTTACATTTGCGCGGCGCTGAAATTGATCGCTTAGCTAAAGGTTCAACAGGGGTTAAACGGACGACTGGGCAGCATCCCGGCGGTATTATTGTAATTCCTGATTACATGGATGTTTATGACTTTACGCCAATTCAATACCCTGCTGATGATCAAGAGGCAGAATGGAAAACGACGCACTTTGATTTCCATTCCATTCACGATAATATTTTAAAACTTGATATTCTAGGACATGATGATCCAACCGTGATTCGGATGTTACAAGATTTATCTGGGATTGAGCCAAAAACCATCCCAACAGACGATCCAGAAGTGATGCGTATTTTTGAAGGACCTGATGTTCTAGGTGTGGATGCAGAGCAAATTTATTCTAAAACAGGAACTTTAGGAATTCCTGAATTTGGGACACGTTTCGTTCGAGGTATGTTAGAACAGACCCATCCATCAACTTTTGCAGAATTACTTCAAATTTCTGGACTGTCTCACGGAACCGATGTGTGGCTAGGGAATGCAGAAGAATTGATTCGTCGTGGCGAAGCCAATCTTGCTGAAGTAATTGGTTGTCGGGATGATATCATGGTATATTTAATTCATGCTGGTTTGGATAGTGGGATGGCCTTTAAGATTATGGAAACGGTTCGTAAAGGACAATGGAATAAGATTCCTGATGAACTAAGGGATACGTATTTAAATGCGATGAAAGAAAACAACGTCCCTGACTGGTATATTGATTCTTGTTCTAAAATTAAATATATGTTCCCGAAAGCCCATGCGGCAGCATACGTATTAATGGCGTTGCGGGTCGCTTACTTTAAAGTTTATTTCCCAATCTTATATTATTGTGCGTTTTTCTCCGTTCGGGCGGATGACTTTGACTTAGTGGCAATGTCACAAGGGAAAGAAGCTGTGAAAGCACGAATGAAAGAAATTACGGACAAAGGGATGGACGCCTCCACTAAAGAGAAGAACTTATTAACGGTTTTAGAATTATGTAATGAAATGCTGGAACGAGGCTATAAATTTGGCATGATTAATTTGTACAAATCAGATGCTGAAAATTTTGTGATTGAAGGGGATACCTTGATTGCACCTTTCCGAGCAGTGCCAAGTTTAGGCCTCAACGTAGCGAAAGCCATTGTCGCTGCGCGAGAAGAGCAACCGTTCTTATCGAAAGAAGATTTGGCAACACGAGGCAAAGTTTCTAAAACGTTAATTGAATACATGAATGAAAATGGTGTCTTAAAAGACTTGCCAGATGAAAACCAATTATCATTATTTGATATGTTATAAAAGAAAAATCTCTTAGAAAAAGGCTGGTGAAGCAACTTATTCACCGGCCTTTTTTAGTCATCAAATAAATTAGAAAATCATTGCTAGAAGCGTTTTAATTACTTATTAAAAAGCCATCTTTATTTAATTATGTTGAGCTTGTGCATAAAAAGTAAAATGCTTATGATAAATGAAGAGCTTTATTTTTTTTAATAAGAAAGGAATTGGTTATATGGACAAAAAGCAATTACGATGGTTTACCGTCGGGTTAATTGCCTTTAACATGGTCTGGGGTCTTGGAAATGTTGTGAATAATTATGCACAACAAGGGATTTCAGTGGTCACTTCATGGCTTTTGATTTTAGTTTTATATTTTATTCCCTATGCGTTAATCGTAGGACAGTTAGGTTCAACATTTAAAGACAGTAATGGTGGGGTTAGTTCGTGGGTGCAAAATACCAGTACTAAACGTCTAGCCTATTATGCAGCATGGACTTATTGGGTAGTGCACATTCCTTACTTGGCACAAAAACCACAAGCAATTTTAATTGCCTTAGGTTGGGCAGTTCAAGGGAATGGAAACTTAGTCAATACGATGCCAATCGTAACGGTATCATTTATTTCATTAATAATTTTCTTGGTTTTCTTGTTATTATCAACAAAAGGGTTAACCACCTTAAAAGTTATTGGTGGTTTAGCTGGAACCGCCATGTTTGTGATGTCTATTTTATTCATTTTATTAGCGGTAGGCGCACCATTTATTAATTCAACGGTTGAATTTGCGACGCCAAACATGTCACAAGTCAGTACTTACATTCCTAAATTTGACTTTAGTTATTTTACAACCGTATCAATGTTAGTTTTTGCGGTAGGTGGCGCTGAAAAAATTTCTCCTTACGTCAATGCAACTAAAAATCCAGCCAAAGAGTTCCCTAAAGGAATGATTTTCCTAGCAGCAATGGTTGGTTTATCGGCTGTTTTAGGTTCATTTGCAATGGGCATGTTATTCTCAAGTGACAATATTCCTAAAGATTTAATGGCAAATGGTGCCTACAGTGCCTTCCAAAAATTAGGCGCATATTATGGTGTCGGTAATCTCTTAATGATTGTTTATGCTTTGACGAATACAGTGGGTCAAGTGGCTGCGTTAGCCTTTTCAATTGATGCTCCACTGAAAATTCTTTTAGCTGAAGCAGATCCAGAATTTGTTCCAAGTTGGTTACGTAAACGTACGAAAAAAGGTACGTTAATTAATGGTTACCTATTAACAGGTATTTTAGTAAGTATTATTATCGCTTTACCGATGTTTGGGTTGAAGGACATGAACGAAGTGGTTAAATGGCTAACTAACTTAAATTCTGTAGTTATGCCAATGCGTTACTTGTGGGTCTTCTTTGCCTATATGCTTCTAAACAAAGCATACAAACAATTTAATTCAGAATATAAATTTGTTAAAAATCCTAAAATTGGTTTTGTGTTTGGTCTTTGGTGTTTCCTATTTACAGCCTTTGCTTGTATCCTAGGAATGGTGCCTAAATTCGAGTATGCCTCAGACCCTCAAGGCTGGTTGTTCCAATTAGCTTCTAACATTGTGACACCAATCGTCTTAATTCTATTAGGAATGATTTTACCAGCAATTGCACGTCGCGAGAAAAAAGACACGATTTTGCCAATTGATTCAGCAGAATAATTGGTTGCATGTTTCAAGGATAAAATAGTCAGTTTAAGTATTTTGCGTGAGATAAATGGTCAATAGGACTGTTTATCTCACGTTTTTTTCTGTCGATTTTTCTCTAAAATTTCTATTGTCTCTTAAAAATATGAGAAAATCAGAAGAATTTCTCCTGTATACTAAAGGTATCTATCATTAAAAAATGGTTATTAACGGAGAAAAAGGAAGTGAACCTCATGACTAAAACACTTGAAACACAACCAGAAGAGAAAACGGTCTTTCTTTGTAAAGAAACGAATCCAGATTTTTTAGGACGAGAAATTTATGCGGATAATGTTGAAACACCGTATAATTTTTACTTAATTCGCAAGCTTTATTTAGCGAAAGAGTACCAAAATTTAGCAGAAGGGGAACAATTTTTTGAGGCTTTATGTGAAAGTTGGGATGAATCAGAACAGTTTGAAGAGTTAATTGTTAAAAAGATTTATGTCTATGTTGAAACGGAGTTAATGTACTACACTGTTTATTTTGGAAGCTTTGAGCCGACTACTCGTGACTTACGATTCGCATTGAAACAATGGATGTATGAAATACCGACAACTAAAAATAAAAAAACAGTCCGTATGAATGAAACCAATGTGCAAGTAGTGACGCAAGAAAATCAATTAACGGAATTAGCTGGTGAAATTGCTGTCTTACGTGAAATGTTGACACTTTTAAAAGAAAATTTAGCCTCCTTAAATGAAGCCGTTAATCAAACGAGAAATCCCGTCATTACTAGACAAATAAAAACGATCCATTTGAAAAGAGCTTCTCCTGTGATAGCCGCAGAACAGGCATCGCTAAAAGTATCAGAGGATACTAATCTGGAACAACCAGACGTCAATCTATCGCCTGATAATCTGGAAAATCAAGAAGGTGAAACAACTGTAGCAACAAGTGAAGCAGTGCTTCCCGTTAACAAACTAGCACTTGAAGAACCAGCGAAAGAACCAGTGCTATCTGAACCAGCGCCATTTAAAGAAGCGTTGCCAGAAAAAAAACAAGAAAACCAGCAGAGTACCGCGGCAAAACCTTTATTTACTTTTCCACAAGAAACAGAAAAAAGCTCGCTAAATTCAGTGAATAAGTCTGCCGAAAAAGA
The DNA here is from genome assembly GCF_050534975.1 of Enterococcus sp. DIV2384. Lineage (NCBI taxonomy): Bacteria > Bacillati > Bacillota > Bacilli > Lactobacillales > Enterococcaceae > Enterococcus > Enterococcus sp. DIV2384. The sequence continues at coordinate 1,921,580 of NZ_CP172905.1, read as the reverse complement.
AGAGGAGCAGAAGTCAGAAAAAGAAGCTGTCTCTATGGAAAGTGAGAAAGAAAATTCATCAAGTCGGACAATTCCTGCGGACTTTCAACGACAATTGGACGAATTAGAAGAGGAAATTTATCGTCGCTTTATGAGTCGCCAGTTAGAGGATACTGATGGAAATCAAGCAGTACCGAAAATAACGATTGAAAAAAGACAGTTAGAAGCACAAATGTTTGAAGCAAAAGCATTCTCACAATCATTTAAACAAGTTCAAAAGAAAAAGGCAGGAGACGTGCGAATTTGCAATCAGTTAAGTTGTATGAAACTAGAAAAAGGATTAGATAAATTTTTAGACGAAGTTACAGAATATGTTGAAAAGCGGACACTATTTAATAAAAAGGTTCGTTGTCCGCTCCCAGTAATCAGAGAATTGGAAGGCTATGGGCAATTAAACCAGTATATGCAGAAAATCCTTGACTGTTATTAATCGTTTATTTAGGAGAAGGTAAGACAAAACCGTTCAATTTATCAGCTTTTAAGCCTGAAACAAAAATCACTTTGGATTTTTGTTTCAGGCTCTTTCTTATTATTTCTGGAAAAGATTTCAAGAGAATTTTTGAAATACTAGTGAAAATCCTATAAATTGTAGTATAATTTTCAAAGATGAATGAAAGGCGTGAAGTCATTGAAAGACAAACAAGTGTATGCAGTAGTTGACCTTGAAACGACTGGAACAGATCCTACAAGTGATCGGATCATTCAGTTTGGATGCGTTCTCGTTCAAGATGGAAAGATTATTGCGAACTTTGCGACAGATGTGAATCCCAATCAAGTAGTACCAAAACAAATTCAAAGTTTAACGGGGATTAGTAATACGCAAGTTCAAAAAGCGCCTTATTTTGAAGATGTAGCACATACAATTTATCATTATCTGGAAGATACTATTTTTGTGGCGCATAACGTCCACTTTGATTATAATTTTTTAGCTCGTGAACTGGTACGGTGTGGCACGCCGCCACTTACTATTCCAGCCATTGATACAGTGGAATTGGCACAGATTTTTTTACCGACAGAAAAAAGTTTCCGTTTAAGTGATTTGTCGGAAAGCTTAGGTTTGTCTCATGAGAATCCCCATCAAGCAGATAGTGATGCGCAGGTTACAGCCGAACTTTTGTTATTAATTCAAGAAAAAATGAAATCTTTACCATTAGTCACTATGGAAAAAATTGCGGAATTAAGTCAACAGACAGCGCGGGAAACCAGTGCCTTTATTCAACAAATGTATGAACAAATGAAAAAACAAGTCACACCATTAAATCCAGCTTATCAAGTGGTCAGTGGCATTGCTTTACGCAAAAAAGAAGTTCCTCTTTTTGAAGAAACGTTCTATCAGACTAGCACGTATCCCAAAACTAAAAAAGCCAAAGAAAAACTGTTTGGCGAACGTTTCGCTTATCGTGCGGAACAGAGTCGGATGATGAATTTAGTCTATGATCATTTTACAGAAGGAACGACAAAAGATTTATTTATTGAAGCGGCGACTGGAACGGGAAAAACATTAGGCTATCTGTTGCCGATGAGCTATTTAGCAACGCCAGAAAAACCAGTCATCATTTCAACAGTTTCGATTGTTTTACAAAATCAATTAGTGGAAAAAGATTTACCATTAGCCAATCAAATCTGCCAAGGGAAATTACGAGGCATTGTTATTAAAAGCCATCGACACTATCTTGATTTACAACGCTTTAAGGCAACGTTGAATCAGCCAACTCCGCAAAAACAATACGCTCTTTATCAAATGGGCGTTCTCGTCTGGTTGCTAGAAACAGAAACGGGCGATTTAGATGAACTACAATTGACGAATTTAAATCATTTATTCTGGAAAGAAGTTACACATCGCGGATTGGATTTTCTTTCAAAAAAAGATGAACTTTATGAAGTTGACTTTTTAAGACATCTGTATAAAAAAGTCGCTCAAAGTAACGTGTTGATTGTTAATCATGCATTTTTGGCGCAAGAGTCGCTAAGAAAACAACCGTTATTACCTGAAAGTCCGTGGCTAATTATTGATGAAGCACATCATTTACCAGACATCGCTAGTCGGATGGCAAGCGAACGAGTAAACAGTGTGATACTAAAAAAACAAGTCACGCATTTTATTGAAAAAGAACAACTTTTTGTTGCTTTACAGCAAATTTTTCAACAGTTTTCTGAAGAGTATCGGCTTGTAAAAATTTATCAGCAAGGTTTACTGGATTTTGTGGATGAATGGCAAGATTTTCTTTTTGAATTGCATCGTTTATTTAGTAAAACACAGAAGCGAATAGACCATCAGGAGTTGCTTTTAACCAAAGAACGTATTGATTATTTATCTGCTGCGGGAGAAAAACATAGTCAAACGCTCCAGCTTTTACTGCAGGAGCTGTTAACTATTCAAAGTAAGTTACAGCAAACAATTATGAGTCAGTTGGAAACCTTTAGTTTGGCTGATCGCATCGTTTTTGTTCGCTTGTTTCAATTTTTTGATGAAATTGAACGTATTCATCACTGTTTTACCATTTATCTTGATGATTGGCGTCCACGTTGGGTAAAAGAATATTTACCACAAAATGAAGACCATGGCTTGATTGAAATTCATGACTTAGAAGCTAGTTTGCTTCCTGAAACAAAGTGGTATCCGCGGTATGAACGAATTATTTATACAAGCGGCACATTGAAGTTTGGCAACAATAAAAAGTATTTACCGCAACGGTTAGGTTTAACAGAGGTGACGTTCAAAACCCTGCCAACGCCATATAACTATGCAGAAAATGCGCGAGTCTATGTACCGGAAGAAGCAGTAGCCATTCAAAATGCCTCTTCCTATGAGATGGGTCAATACATTTCAGATACCATTGAAAAATTGATGGCGCAAGAGGAACGTTCGATGTTGGTTCTTTTTACTTCGCATGAATTATTGTCCACCGTGTATCATCAAGTCCAGCCAAGATTATTGGAAAAAGGACAAGAGGTCCTCGCCCAAGGGATTAGCGGCAGTCGTGAAAAAATTCTTAAACGGTTCTCTAATGGAAAACCGAATGTCTTGCTAGGAGCCGATAGCTTTTGGGAAGGTGTGGACTTACCAGGAACAGCTTTACAGTTATTGATAGTCACGCGTTTACCTTTTGAAAATCCGAAACGACCACTTGTGCAAGCAAAATATGCGTATTTAGAAGCAGAAGGGATACAACCATTTGCTCAAGAAGCGGTACCGAAAGCAGCCTTACGTTTGCGACAAGCACTGGGCCGTTTAATCCGTTCTGAAGAAGACAGAGGGGCATTGCTGATTCTGGATCGTCGTTTAGTCACTGCAAAATATGGCAAACGATTAATCAAAGCGTTTCCTAAGGGACTCTCAGTAAAAGAAGCGCCCATGCCTGAAATTTTAGAAGAATTAAAGGAATTTTTAAACAAATAATCGATTATTTTTAGGTCATATTTGTGAAAGGCCGCTATTTTTCTGCTATAATAAGACCCAGTAAGTTTAGAGAGGATGGAAGGATTTTTGGAGGAATTAGAAGAAAAGAAAGAGAAGAAACGGATTACTGTCCTTTTAACCCTATTGGCAATCCTTTTAGCAATTCTTGTAACAATAATTATCTTTTTTGTACGAACCAATCAACCAATGGCTCAAGCCAAAAAAGAAGCAACCGCAATTGCCAAAACTTCTGCTAATTTAGAAACAGTTGATAAATTTTACTGGTTTACACGCAAAAATACGTATTTTACTTTAACCGGCAAAAATGATAAAGGCACAGAGATTGTCGTGATTGTCCCTAAATCGGGAGAAAAAGTCACGGTCTTAAATCAAAAAGATGGTCAAACTGAACAACAAATAACAGACATTGTTGCTAAAGCCCATCCCGATGAATCGGTGATGAAAGCTACGTTAGGGCTTTATGATAAGCGCCCTGCATGGGAAGTGGTCACCGAAAATGATCAAGGAGTACTAACGTATTATCTTATGAGCTTTGATAAAGGCGAAGAGATTAACGTTGTCAAAGATATTTAATTTAGATAGGTTTTGATGAAAGTGGGAGTGAAAGGTGTATGAACGTATCAAATCGAGCACAGCAATTGACTCCTTCTGTTACATTAGCAGCTGCCGCCAAAGCGAAAGCATTAAAAGCAAAAGGTGTAGATGTTTTAAGCTTAACGGTCGGGGAACCAGATTTTGTAACCCCGAAAAATATTCAAAAAGCAGCAATTGCTTCAATTGAGGATGGAAGAGCAAGTTATTACACACCTTCTGGCGGCATTCCTGAATTAAAGCAAGCAATTGTTTCTTATGTGGAACGAGAATATCAACTTTGTTATCAACCCAAGCAAGTTATTGTGACAGATGGTGCCAAATATGCGCTATATCTATTATTTCAAGCCATTTTGAACGTTGGGGACGAAGTGATTATCCCTGTCCCTTATTGGGTAAGTTATGGTGAACAAGTCAAGTTAGCAGAAGGCAAGCCAGTGTTTGTATCAAGCACGCAAGAGCAATCATTTAAAGTATCAGTCGCACAATTAGAAGCTGTACGAACAGACAAAACGAAAGCAATCATTTTAAATTCACCATCTAACCCAACTGGTGTTATTTATACGGAAGAAGAATTACGCCAAATTGGTGAATGGGTAGTTGCTCATAATATCCTCATTATTGCAGATGATATTTATGGTCGTTTGGTGTACAATGGACATCGGTTCACACCAATTGCAACCATCTCAGAAGCAATTCGTCAACAGACAATCATTATTAATGGTGTTTCCAAAACATATGCAATGACAGGCTGGCGCATTGGTTTTGCAGTCGGTGATGAAAAAATTATTCAAGCAATGACACAACTCGCTTCACAATCCACCAGTAATCCAGTCGCAGTTAGCCAATATGCGGCAATTGAGGCTTTAACAGGTGAACAGTCGACAATTGAAGACATGCGTCAGGCCTTTGAAAAACGCCTGAATCATATCTATCCAAAAGTAGCAGCTTTGCCAGGTGTTTCGCTAATAAAACCTGAAGGCGCCTTTTATCTATTCCCGAATGTCAAAAAAACGTTAGAAATTTGTGGGTATGATAACGTGACTAACTGGGTGGAAGATTTATTACAAGAAGCGCATGTTGCTCTGGTAACGGGAGAGGGCTTTGGTGCACCAGAACATGTGCGGATGAGCTATGCGACAGATTTAATGACGTTAGAAAAAGCGATTGAGCGAATGAATGACTTTATAGAAAAGAAACGAATTCAGCACAACGCCTAAAAGAATAAACTAAGAAATGAACGGAGAGACAAACGTGGAACAAATTCAAATTATTGATTCAAACAAACATGTTGGAGAAACAGTAAAAATTGGCGCTTGGATTGCTAACAAACGCTCAAGCGGAAAAATTGCCTTTTTACAATTACGTGACGGGACAGCCTTTTTCCAAGGTGTCGTGTTCAAACCAAACTTCATTGAAGCCTTTGGTGAAGAAGCTGGTACAGAAAAATTCCAAGAAATTAAACATTTATCACAAGAAACAGCAGTCATGGTTACTGGTGTTATCAAAGAAGATAGCCGTTCTAAGTTCGGCTATGAAATGGATATCACTGATTTAGAAGTCGTTGGCGCTTCAGAAGATTACCCAATTACGCCGAAAGAACACGGTACAGATTTCTTAATGGATCATCGTCATTTATGGTTACGTTCAAGCAAACAACATGCAATCATGTTAGTTCGTAACGAAATTATTCGTGCTACTTACGAGTTCTTTAACGAACAAGGATTCATTAAAATTGATAGCCCAATTTTAACAGGATCAGCACCAGAAGGCACAACAGAATTATTTGAAACAGATTACTTCGGACAACCAGCATTCTTATCACAAACAGGTCAATTATATGCAGAAGCTGGTGCGATGGCATTTGGAAAAGTCTTTACTTTTGGACCAACCTTCCGTGCGGAAAAATCCAAAACTCGTCGTCACTTAACGGAATTCTGGATGATTGAACCAGAAATGGCATACACAACTCATGAAGAATCACTAGATATTCAAGAAGCCTATGTAAAACATTTAATTAAATCGGTATTGAAAAATCAACAATATCCATTGGATGTTTTAGAACGTGATACAGCGTTACTAGAAAAATATGTTTCGGAACCTTTCAAACGTATTACTTACGATGATGCGATTGAGTTATTACAAAAAGAAGAAGCAAACAATGATTATGACCACATTGAATGGGGCGAAGACTTTGGTAGTCCACATGAAACCTTTATTTCAAATTACTATGGCGTTCCAACATTCATTTTAAATTATCCAAAAGCAATTAAAGCCTTCTATATGAAACCACATCCAACACGTGAAGATGTTGTAATTTGTGCCGATTTAATTGCACCAGAAGGTTATGGTGAAATTATCGGTGGTTCCGAGCGTGCAACTGATTATGATTATTTGAAAGAAAAAGTAGCTGAGTTTGGCTTATCAGAAGAAGAATACAGCTGGTATTTAGATTTACGTAAATACGGTTCTGTACCACATTCTGGCTTCGGATTAGGTTTAGAACGTGCTGTTACGTTCATTACTGGTAATGAACACATTCGTGAAGCGATTCCGTTCCCACGTATGTTAAACCGTATTTATCCATAGAGAAAAATGGAAACTGGAAGTTTAAGCGTTTAGCTTGAACTTCCAGTTTTATTTGATGCGATAAAGCTTAAATTGATATTCACCAATTAGTAATGTTAAGGGAGTAAAAAAGATGGTTTTCTTTGGTTTTTTATTTATTTTTCTGCTTTCGGTAATTTTATTTGTCTCTGATCGCTATACAATGAAATACGTTTTATGGATTATTTTAGCTGTAACATGGAAAAATTTATTCATATTTAAACTAATTAGCTATTCTATAAATGATAGTGGATTTTTTTATCTGATATATGACATTTTGGTTGTACCGTTATTTTTTATAATGACAGGTGTGGTTCTTTTAATCGAAAGTTTCTACAAAAAAACACGCTCATTTATTCCAGAGGCACTTTTGGTTTTGACTTTTGCGTTGTTAGGGAGTAGTTATGGAGAAACAGTGTTAAGTGAAGTAACGCCTAGTTGGTTAATGATTCAGTTGATCGTAGTGGTCTATTTTTGTTATTTATTGTTACAAAACTTAACTGAGAAGAAGTAGGAAAGAAAGAGAAAAACTGAATTAAGCTTTTATTATTAAAGGAGGTGAACAGAAGCGATGATCAGTACACATCTATTTGCCTATGAAGATATAATTGGTAGCCTGTTGGCTTTCCTAGGACTGTTATATGCCATCAGGACGGAAAGTATCATTAGATATTTTGTATTGACTATTGTTGCAATTATCTGGATCAATCCAGTCTTATTTAAGAATTACATAGTTGTCTTATCGAACATATTTTTACAATTTATGTTTATTCCGTTATTTTTATTATCACTGTCAATCATTTTTTTGACAGAAAAAGAGAATAGATTATTTTGTATACCAATTATTTTTTAAGTATTTCTTGTCTTTTCACAAGCTACTTGGCTTTATGAGTATAATACAGAGTTAAGAGTTAGTGCAGTATTTATGATACTGTTAGGGATATATCTCAAACTAGTAAAAATAATTAAGCAGTAAAACAAAAAGAGGTCGGGACAGAAGTGTTTAACTCCGAGAAATAAGCCGAAGGGGTTGCTTCTGTTCTCGCCGTGTATCAGTTTTTGAGCGTGGAGCAAAAATCCAAAGTGATTTTTGTCCCACGCTCTTTTTGATTCCCTTACGCCTGCCATAATTTTTGCATCTGGTCCAAAATATCAATGACTTCTGTCGTGAAAAATAAGGAGCGGTTGGGTTGTGTACCTTTGATTGCTTCAACCATATTGTAGATTTCATAATTCATGGCTTCAGCTGAGTACCCAGAAACGATGGTCTCAACCGTACCGTCATTGTAGTGAACGATTGCTTCATCTGCACGTGGATAATCTATAATGGTAATATAGGCATCTTCAAAAGCAACAATTCCTTGCTTTGGCATTTTTGCTTGGAATGTTAATGAAATAGTAGCCAACTCATTTTCTTTATTCCGAAGCAATGTCACCGATTGTTCATCAACGCCAGTAGAGAAGGGAACCATGCTAGAGGCTAAAACGTCTGGCTGTGAGCTGAGAAACCAACGAGCAAACGAAACCGCATAAGTACCAATATCTAACAATGCGCCGCCTGCTAAGTCAGGATTAAAAAAGCGATTTTTAGGATCGGGTTCTTTGTAACTTCCAAATGGTGCTTGAATCATTTTTAACTGACCAAATTTGCCAGCATCCATCAAGCGACGTAATTCGTCGTATAGTGGCATGTTAAAAATAGTCATGGCCTCTGCTAAAATAAGGTCATTTTTTTCTGCAACTGCCAAGGCTTGTTTTAATTCTGCCGCGTTCATCGTAATAGCTTTTTCACACAACACATGTTTTCCAGCCTGGAGCGCTTTTAAAATGTGTTCAGCATGTTGTTTATTTGGCACTGCTATATAAACAACATCGATTGTTTCATCTGCTAGCAATTCTTCATAAGAACCATAGGCTTTAGGGATTGAATAATCAGCGGCAAATTGTTCTGCTTTAGTCAATGTCCGTGAAGCAACAGCTGCAAGTTGGCTAGTTTCTTGTTTAAACGTTGAAGCAAATTCGTGGGCAATCCCACCTAATCCTACGATGCCCCATTGATATAATTTTTTTGTCAAAAGAAGTCCTCCTAATCTATGCAATTTCTTCAAATCTTCTTCATTATTTATTATACTGTAAACAAGAGAAATTAGAAAACAAGGACAATTTTGTAAATATGATAAAATCCAGAGATAAAAAGATGCTTTTTTTAGAGAATTTCAGTAAAATAGAAAATGGAGGCGAATGATTATGCATCAAGTTTATGTAGATATTATTGTTGACGCAATTATTGAACAGTACCAAACAGAAGAAAATTTTTACTCCGCTTATCAAATTCAAGCAGCCGATTGGCAAGCTTGGAAAGAAGGCCAATTTGGTTTGGACAATGAAGTCATGCAAAAAATTAAGAATTTATTTACGGATTATGAGTGGATGCTGACTCAAAAAATACTCCGCCAAACCATCTTATTTCCGGAAAAACGTAACCTAGCTGTTTCGGAATATAAACGGTTAAAAACAACAATTGCCAAAAAATGGTTACAATCTGATTTGGGCGTTGTAGAATTGATTCCTAATAATAAACAGGAACAAGAAATTGCTGCTGGTTATATTGATTTGAAAGTGACGCTGGCCTATGGCGAATGGGGTTTTGATGATATTATTACATTCCGGTTACCAGCTACGATTCAACGACAATTGGAAGGTTCAAAAGTTGAATTATTAGATTGGGTCAATGAAAATCTGATGGATACTTACGTAGGTGAATAACGAATAGGAAGGATGGTCTTTTGAAATACACAATTGCTGGGATTTTATCTGTGATTATTATGTTTGGTGCGGTAATTTTTGTCTTTTTTGGCAAAAAGCCAGTTGAAGAATCTGTTCACACATCAACTGAAACAACAGTGAAATCATCCACTAAAATTTCTGAAAGTAGTACAGTTTCTTCAACTGCTACCACTGAATCAAGTACTGAAATCACGAGCGTAAGCAGTGATGAAAGTTGATAATTTTCTGTGAAAATGATACAATTATTCGGTTATAGTAACAAATGAAATCAATCACGAAAGTGAAAGATAGTGAAACATTTTATCGGAAAATAAAAGATGAAGTGGGGAATTAATGAAGTGAGCAACTATCAGAAAAAAAGAAAAAAGCAGCTGAATTTGCCAAAGTTATTCTTAGGCGTAGTTGTCGTCGGTTTGGCCTTTGTCTTTTCGTTATCTGTCCTTTCTGATTCAGATAAGGGACAAAGCGAGTCAGTCAATCGCCAAAATGAAAACATCTCAAAAGAAGAATTTGTTGCTGAAATCACACCGTATGCACGTGAATTACAAGAATCTTACGGGGTATTACCAAGTATTATTATGGGGCAAGCAGTTTTAGAATCTAATTTTGGACAAAGTCAATTAGCATCGAAATATAACAATCTTTTTGGGATTAAAGCATATGGCAATCAACCAAAAGTCAATTTAGAAACAAAAGAGTATGTCAATGAGGTCTGGATTACGATTCAGGGTGATTTTCGAGTTTATGACAATTGGGAAGAATCCATGCGAGATCATACCAAGTTATTTGTTGATGGGGTCGATTGGGATCCAAATTTATATGAAAAAGTCTTGTTAGCCAAAAATTATAAAGAGGCTGCACAAGCGCTTCAAGATGCTGGATACGCAACGGATCCTACATACGCTGATAAGATCATTCATGTAATTGAAGAATACAATTTAAATAAATACGACCGTTAAGCATGGAGGAACGATGACAATGAGCGAAAAGTGGATTCCAGAAATTATGACGCCGCTGAAACAAGATATTGTAAAAATGCCAGAGATTATTCGGCAAGCCAGTGGCATTAAAATTTTTGGCCGTAAAATAAAATCAATTATTTTTACGACAGATATTGCGATTATCCGCAATACGGATGCACAGGCAGTGATTGCTGTATACCCTTTTACACCGCATCCAGCGATTACAAAAGGCATTATTGAAGCAGCGGATATTCCTGTCTTTTCAGGAGTCGGCGGCGGTTTAACGCAAGGCATGCGTTCTGCTTATATGAGTTTATTTGCAGAAGCACAAGGCTCAATGGGTGTCGTTTTGAATGGTCCTACACCAATTGAAACAATTAAAATGGTGGATGAAGCAATCGATATTCCTATTATCAGTACAGTAACTTCTATTCATACGCCAATTGATGAAAAACTTGCGGCTGGCGTGGATATGATTAATATCAGTGCAGGAAAAGACACTGCAGCCACCGTACGCTATTTCCGTGGCAAGTATCCAGAATTACCGATTATTGCAACAGGAGGACCAACTGAATCGAGTATTCATGAAACCATTATCGCCGGAGCGAATGCTATTACATATACGCCCCCTAGTAACGGTGAATTATTCAGCAAAAAAATGAAAAAATATCGTGAACAAGAAAAAGCAACCGATGAAGAATAAAAAACGCTTTGGCAGTCTATCCTGCCAAAGCGTTTTTGGCTATTTAATGTTCGCTTTTACGGAACAATGGAAGAATGAACCAATTATTTGAAAATTCTAATGAAAAAAAGTTGTTAAACCATTGAAAGTTAGAGATTTTTGTACTATCCTAGAGAAACATAGAAGCTTGTATAAGGTCAAAATACGGTTGACCGTCTCTACCCAGCACCGTAAATGCTGGTCTATAAGTGAAGAAGAGCGGATAGCCCTTTTTTGCTTTGGCAAAATGGGCTTTTTTCTTTTGTTAGAACACGAATATAAATAGCACTTTGTTTTATTTCGTTCGTTTTTAACGAACCGTCCTTTCCTCAGGATGAGAACAAAGCATCTATCGAAAAATAAGTAAAGGAGTTCATATTGTGAAGGAATTAGTCGAACGTATTAAAAATGATGGCCGTGTATTAGGTGAAGGTGTTTTAAAAGTAGATAGTTTTATTACGCACCAAGTGGATCCAGAATTAATGGAGGCTATGGGTAATCGTTTTGCTGAGGTTTTCGCAGAAGCAGGCATTACCAAAGTAATTACAATTGAAGCATCAGGAATCGCTCCTGCCTTATACGCAGCGCAAAAATTAGGCGTGCCAATGATCTTCGCTCGTAAGGCAAAAAGTTTAACCATGGATGAAGAGCTTTTAACGGCTTCAGTTTATTCATTTACAAAACAAGTGACAAGTCAAATTTCAATTTCAAGAAAATTTTTATCTGATGCTGATAAAGTGTTGATTATTGATGACTTTTTAGCTAACGGACAAGCTGCCAAAGGATTGGTAGAATTATGCCAACAGGCTGGTGCAAAGGTTGAAGGAATTGGTATCGTAATTGAAAAATCATTCCAAGATGGTCGTCAGTTATTAGAAGACATGGGCTTAAATGTAGTCTCTTTAGCGCGTATTGCTTCATTAAGTGAAGGAACGGTGACGTTTTTAGAGGAGGATGCATAATCTTGGAAACAAAACAATTGAATACACCACAACAGACGGAAACACCAAATGGGAAAGCCGCCGTTTTAGGATTGCAACATTTATTAGCGATGTATGCTGGAGCAGTTGCCGTACCTTTATTAATCGGAACCGGCTTGAATTTTGATTCGCAACAAATGACGTATTTGATTTCAATCGATATTTTTATGTGCGGCGTTGCGACACTTTTACAATTAACGGTGAATAAGTTTTTTGGGATTGGTTTACCAGTCGTTTTAGGTTGTGCCATTCAAGCAGTTGCGCCTTTAATCATGATTGGTACGAACAAAGGGGTTGGTGCAATTTATGGTTCAATTATTGCTTCGGGCATTTTTGTCGTTCTTATTGCAGGATTTTTCTCAAAAATTAAACGTCTATTTCCGCCTTTAGTCACCGGCACAGTCATTACAGTTATTGGTTTGACCTTAATTCCTGTTGCTGTTGAAAAAATGGGTGGCGGCTTAGCAACGGACAAAAGTTTTGGTGATCCTAAAAACTTGCTCCTCGCATTTGTAACAATTGTCTTAATCATTGTTGTGCAAGTTTGGGGACGTGGCTTTATCAAGTCAATTGCCGTGTTAATCGGCCTAGTCGGTGGCACAATTTTAGCTGCGTTTCTGGGATTAGTGGATTTATCTCCTGTTGGTCAAGCTACGTGGTTTCATTTTCCACAGCCATTTTATTTTGGCAAACCAACGTTTGATCTTTCTTCTATTGTGTTGATGATTATTATTTCAATTGTTAGTATGGTTGAATCAACAGGTGTTTATTTTGCCTTAGGAGACATTACAGGGAAGAAAATTGGCGAAGATGATTTACGTCGTGGGTATCATGCAGAAGGTTTAGCCGTCATTTTAGGGGGGATTTTTAATACGTTTCCTTATACAGGTTTCTCTCAAAATGTCGGGTTAGTTCAATTATCTGGGATCAAAACACGTCGACCAATTTATTTTTCTGCTTTTTTCTTAATTATTTTAGGCTTATTACCAAAAATTGGTGCGATGGCTCAAATTATCCCAGAGCCAGTTTTAGGCGGCGGAATGCTGGTTATGTTTGGAATGGTGGCTGTCCAAGGAATGCGCATGTTGTCAAAAGTTGACTACTCAAATGACAAAAATTTATTAATTATTGCCATCTCGATTGGCTTTGGTTTAGGCTTTAATATTATGCCGACGCTCTTTAATAAAGTACCAGAAACTGTTAGCATGTTTACTGGTAATGGAATTGTCATGAGCAGCATTACCGCAATTATTTTAAATCTTTTATTCAATGGTTTAAAAGAAACCTCAGAAAGTAACGAATAGTTTCAAAAAAGTATGATAGATAAGGTCAGGTGGCTTTTCTTTCATACTTTTTTGACCTAATCATCGTTTAGAAAAATTTAATGTTTTCATCAATCTGAAGAGAAAAAGAGAAAAAAGCTTGGTTACAAAGAGACGAGTAGTAAGTTACCGCTGTTTTATCCTAAAGTATGTTAATAAATTCTGATGAGAAAACCTAATGGAAACACTGCTGGCACTTGAAGTTGAGCCTTTTTCCTTGTATCATGTAAAAAGAGCACTCTTAAAGGCTAGACTGCGACGAGAAACCGCAGAAGGATTTTAAGGATAAAACTGTGATGGAAAGTTGTGATGAACTTGGATAAACCACTATTACCTGGTCAAGTGATTGGTATCATTGGTGGCGGACATTTAGCAAAAATGATGGCCCTTAGTGCAAGAGAAATGGGGTTTCGAGTGGGTGTGCTAGATCCACAAATTGATTGTCCTGCTGCACAAGTTGCCGATTGGCAATTATTAGGAGCATATAATGATCCTGAAGCGTTAGAGAAATTGGCAAAACGTGCCCAAGTGATTACGTATGAATTTGAACATGCAGATGTTGATGCGTTAACAGCGATTCAACATTTGGCGAATATACCGCAAGGAACAGACATTTTAGCGATTACGCAAGATCGCTTAATGGAAAAAAGTTTCTTGGAAGATAATAATATTGTGATTGCACCTTATGCAACGATTGTTAGTCCGACTGATATTCAAGAAGCAATTGATGGCATTGGTTATCCGTGTATCTTGAAGAATACGCGAGGGGAAGGTCGTTATGTACTACATAGTACTTCAGACTTAGCGCCATCCATGAATCTTCTGAGAGAAGGAACCTGTGTCTTGGAAGCTTGGATTCCTTACGAAAAAGAATTATCTGTTCTGATTTCTGGTAATGGTCGTGGCGAATTTGCGACATTTCCAGTTGTGGAAACAATTAAAAAAGAGCGTAAGTTACATGAAACGATTGCGCCAGCCCGAATTGATGACGAAGTCAGTGGCGAGTTGCAACGAATTGCTAAGGTGATTGCTAAAGCTGTTGGTTTAGTCGGTACCCTTTCAATTGAAATGTTTTATACAGAAACAGGCGGGATTTATGTAAATAAAATTTTACCTCGTCCAGAAGATGCTGGGAATTTTTCTATAGATGCTTGTTCTTTTAGCCAATATGATACGCATATTCGTGGTTTATGTAATTGGCCAATGCCAACGATTCAACTGTTGTCTGAAGCAGTCACGGTCAATGTGCTTGGAAATGAGGCCTATGAAACGATGGACATTATTAATGAACATCCAGATTGGCATTTCCACTATTATGGCCACAGTGAAGCAAAAGCGCAACGAGCGATGGGGCATATTACTATATTAACCAAAGAAATCGATGAAACACTGGAAGAAATTAAAGAAACAAAGATTTGGTCGTAATTATTTTTCAAAAATTGAGGAGTAAAGAGGGGATAAGGCACAATGATTGATCGTTATACAAGACCCGAAATGGGCGCAATTTGGACAGATGAGAACCGCTACAAGGCATGGCTAGAAGTTGAAATTTTGGCGGATGAAGCTTGGGCAGAACTTGGCGAGATTCCTAAAGAAGATGTACAAAAAATCCGAGAAAATGCATCATTTGATGTTGCACGTATTTTAGAAATTGAAGCAGAAACACGTCATGATGTTGTCGCTTTTACTCGTGCCGTTTCAGAAACGCTTGGTGAAGAGCGAAAATGGGTGCACTATGGGTTAACCAGCACAGATGTTGTGGATACTGCCTATGGTTATCTATTGAAACAGGCGAATGATATTTTACGGAAAGATTTACAAACATTTACGGAGATTGTCGGAGCCAAAGCCAAAGAGTATAAACATACGGTCATGATGGGAAGAACGCATGGTGTTCATGCAGAACCGACTACATTTGGTTTGAAATTAGCGTTGTGGTATTCTGAAATGAAACGCAACATTGAACGTTTTGAACATGCAGCCAAAGGTGTCGAAGCGGGTAAAATCAGTGGAGCCGTAGGTACCTTTGCCAATATTTCACCATTTGTTGAAGAATATGTTTGCGAACATTTGGGAATCCGTGCTCAAGAGATTTCGACACAAGTTTTACCACGTGATTTACATGCAGAGTATGTTTCTGCCATGGCATTAATTGCGACAAGTATTGAAAAATTTGCAACAGAAATTCGTGGTCTACAAAAATCAGAAACACGTGAAGTAGAAGAATTTTTTGCAAAAGGACAAAAAGGATCTTCGGCAATGCCGCATAAACGGAATCCAATTGGTTCTGAAAATATGACTGGTTTGGCACGTGTGATTCGTGGTCATGTCATTACTGCCTTTGAAAATGTGAGTTTATGGCATGAACGAGATATTTCTCACTCGTCTGCTGAACGGATTATTATTCCCGATACGACGATTTTACTAAATTACATGTTGAATCGTTTTGGTAATATTGTCAAAAACTTAACGGTCTTCCCAGAAAATATGAAGCGTAACATGGATGCGACCTATGGACTAATTTATAGCCAACGTGTCTTATTAAAATTGATTGACCATGGCATGACACGTGAAGAAGCGTATGATCTGGTCCAACCAAAAACAGCTTACGCATGGGATCATCAAACGGCGTTCCGTCCGTTGCTAGATGCGGATGAAAAAATTACTTCTGTCTTATCAAAAGAAGAGCTAGATGATGCCTTTGATTACCATTATCATTTAAAAAATGTTGACACGATTTTTGAACGTGTTGGTTTAGGATAACAAGAAAGCGAGAAGAAGGATGATTCTTCTCGCTTTTCTCTTAGTTATTTTCAGAAAAATAATTGAAAATTATTCAGTAGAAAATAGTAAAAAAATCATTAAATTTTAGCAAACAAACATCAAAAGGTAAGTGACATTCACTTACCTTTTGATGTTTGTTTGCTATTTTACTAGTTGTACTTTGAATTTTAAAGGAGTTATTTTCATAAAATAATGAAATTTAAGCATTTTCATAGGCAAAAAGCACTATTAAACCTTTATAGGGGAAGAAAAAGTTATTTTTCAATTAATTGGTTTAAAAATTTAAAATTATTTTTTTTGTATCTTCAGCTATACTGAATTCATTAACGATAATTATTAAAGGAAGGGAGAAAAAGGTGGTTGAAATGAATTTGTCACAAGCCCTAAATAAGTCTATAGGGGATGGAATGAAAGTATTTAGCTATCTCTGTTTTATAATTATTTATTATCTAATCTTCTTACATTTCGAAGTTACTTTAGCTCAACAACCTGAGTCAAAGCCGCTAGCGGGTTTCACGGTTGAAAGTGTGATACCAGATAATCAGCTAGATAAGAATCAAACTTATTTTTATTTAGGTGTTCAGCCAAGTAGTCAGCAGATTGTTCAAGTGAAAATCAGAAGTTTGCAAAAAGAGTCCGTAACTGTCGCTTTAAGTATTCATGATGCAGTGAACGGAACGGATGGACAGATTGATTATACGCAGACGAGCCCCAAACTAGATTCTAGTTTGACGAATTCCATCACACAAATTGTTCATTTGCAAAATAAGGAAGCTACGGTCACTGTAAAAAACTTTGAAGAAAAAATAGTAAATTATGAAATTAGAATTCCTAAAGAGCCATTTTTGGGAGTTAAATTAGGTGCATTACGATTTGTCAAACAACTAGAGGATGAATCATTAACAACTAATCAATTTACATCAACCTATGCTTATACTATTTCAATCATGCTGACAGAAGATAAACAGCCATTTGATGAAGGAGCAGAATTGAAACTAAAAAAAGTTGATACAACGATCAGCGGTGGCCTACCTGTTGTTCAAGCAACATTCCAAAATCGACAACCAAAAGTTATGAAAGGAGCGACAATTACCAACTGGTTAACCAAAAAAGGTCAGCCAAAAGAGTTACTAAAAAAAGTACAAGCAGATGTGTCAGTGGCACCTAATTCATTATTAGCTATGGATCTACCTTTGAATGAAGTTGTCCTGCCAGCGGGAACTTATACTGTTCACAGCCAAGTAAGTGTTGGTAATCAAGAATGGCAGTGGCGAAAAGATTTTATGCTCACACAAACGCAAATAAAACAATGGTCGGCTAGTACAGCTTCAGCAAAAAGGCAACCGCTTTTGTTAATAGGTCTTAGCGCATTGTGTCTTGTTACAATTAGCGTTTATTTTTATTTTAGAAAGAGTAGAACAAAATAAAGGAATAAAAAGGAAAAGAAGGTGTTGGTTATGAATAAGAAAATGATTTCTCTTATTTGTGTCATAGTTATATTATTAGGCACGATGATTTTACCAATTAATGGCTTAGCTGAGGGGTCTAAGCCGACAACAGTAACGAGTGAAATGCAACAAATTGTTGAAGAGTCATTACCTAAGCTATCAGAGCCACCAAAAAAAACGACAGAAACAACAGATTCTTCATCTGAAAAAACACAAGCTACTGAAGCAACGAAAAAAGTAGAAACTGTTTCTTTTACTTGGACGCAACAAGAACCAGAACGGCAAGTGAGTGCAGGCTCGGATTTTTATGTAAAAATAACTAGCAATGTAACCTGGGCGGAAATACAATTACCTCAGGAAATTCAATATAATCCCCAAAAAAATCAACAATTGAAGGAGCATAGTTCCTATAATCAAGAACAACACAGCTTGGTTTTAAGAGACTTAGCTCAGTTGGGGGAGAGCTACTTGCTGTTAACGACAACAAAAGCAGGAACTTTCAGCTTGTCAGTCAAAGACAAAAATCAAAAAGAATTGGCTAATAATTTAGAAGTGACGGTTGCTAAAGAACCAATACCAGAGCCTCAAAAGCCACAGGAGCATAGTGAGCAGAAGCAAACGAAGGAAAATAAAAAAAGCAACCCCGACGATAAGTCTAAAAACATTGACGCCAAAGCGAATGGGATTACGGTTGGTTTGACTGCTCCTGCCACTTATCGCACGTATACCGACTCTACGACAGGAACAGCACCAGATTACTTAACGATTTCTATGCCAGTTTCCATCAGTCAAGCGGGACTCATTGGTACTTCGATTGAGCTTCCTTATGGCTTTTATCCAAGTAAAAGCGACCCCGTTTTTAAAAACTTTGATAATACAGCACCCATTTTTTCGTTGGTAACCCCTAGTACGCCTAGCGCTAATTCAATTGTGGCGTCGTATGTAAATGACACGACCAATAAAAAGTTGATTATTCGTTTGAAACAAACCAAGACAACATTAGAGACGATTAATTTACGTTTTAAATTTAATAATGTCTATAATGCCAAAATTCCACCTGAACAAATTGTATGGAATAATCTCCAAGCGAAGGTATTTGATAATATAGGTACACAAATCGCAAGTTCAGCGGCGAATAAAATCGTAAAAACTAATGTGGGTTCTGCCGCTTCAGTAGTAAGTTCTGTCTATGGGGTTCCTAGTAACAACAGTTATTTTGACGGTGATATTTTTATGTCAAATGGTTATCAGTTTAATTATTTAGCTAGAGCGAATTTAGATCCTAATTATGATCATCAAGTGTATGTTGAAATTCCAACGGGAGCTACATTAAAGGGAACTTTAGCCAATCGATTATTAAAAACAGGGCTCACAAATGTACAAGACCCTAGTGTGCCAGTTGGTTACACTAGGTACTATCAGAAATTAGTAACTCTCTCTCCAAACGTTTTAGAAAACCCAGCAACGCTTGTTGATTTATACTATCGCGATACAAGAGTTACTTTGAATAAAATTTATGCAGAAGGAAGTGCTTTTTCCATAAATTTTGGAATGAAGGTAAAATTTATGAATGGAAAAATAAATACTCTCACAACTAAGAAAAGTTATATAAAGCGTTCTAGACCAGATTTTCAATTGTCAGGAACAGGATATCATCATAGTGTTGTGGGATCTACTAGCACAGTTAATAACTTAAACGATTTAGCGAAAGCTGGAAATTTTTACGCTTTTGGTATCGATACATTTGGTCGATCTTCTACTATTAAGAATACTGGAGCTAAAGCAATTGAAGGGGTAACATACAAATTACAAGAATTAACTGCAGGATCAGCTAAAGGAAACTTTGCTAATCTATATATTTATGGTCTTACTGATGGAGTGAACGCACCAGCCTATTACCGACCTTGGTTTCAGATAAAAAATGCTGTAACTGGAACGAGTCGCTCTGTTTGGAGTGCTACACCAGCTAAGACTGGCAATTTTGGTCCAGCTTTGCCGACTTTAGCGGCCAATGAGTATATTGCCACCATTAATATTATTCCCATGGGAACCGATGGCAAAACCGCCAATTCGCTACCTCCAGGTAATGGGATGGGATTTAGATATCAGATCAAAAGTTGGCCTACTGGAAAGTGGCCAGATGGAACCGCGCTTTCTAAGAAGTCGAATCCAATCACTTTTGGAGCCACCATGCAGTACAAAGATGCAACTGGCACTCCTACAGAGCTTAAATTAAGCAATAATGTAGTATATTATAATAAAGGAGTAGCATTACATGCTAGTGCTAGCTTCACCAGTGTTAATAGTCAAAACAAACTACCAGGAGACACGATTAACTATGAAATAATCGGGAGAAATAATAGCTACTATGGAAACTCTTCTTGGGGGGATTGGGAGAATCCCATTATTACAATTAAAGTGCCCAAACAGTTACGATTAAAAGCTACTACGAAAAAAGATTTTATTGATGATAGTAATCAAGTTACCTATCCAGCTTCGGTGACTGTTGAAACGTTACCTATAAATGATACAACTTACAATTATTATCGTTTTAAGACATCCAGCACGGCTTATAAATCTAAAGTAGCAAGAGAGAGTAGTATATTCAGAATTCCTTTAGAATTTGTAGTTGATAATTCAGCCACTTCTGGGAATTATCAGATTCCTTATATCGCATATAGTAGTCCTAAGTCAGCTGATTTCTTTACTGGTGTGCCTGCTCAATTAGATGCTACAGAGGCTAAGAAAATCGGTTTAGACAACACGAATGAAAATAGCTACGCAATGAAGTCATCTACTACTAACACCAGCTTCTCTGTCGTAGATTCTTCTAAGTTAGATAGCGCAACAAACGCTCGTGGATCAGCAACGCAATCTTGGTCTAGTAGTAATATTTTTGCGGTGGAAAGTAAAGGAACACCGCAAATGCAAACAGTGATTAAAAATTCAGGAAATACCAATTTCACAAGCGTTCGATTATATAACATATTACCTTCTGCTAGTGATGGTCGTGGTTCGACAGGAAGTATCGGTTTTACAAATTTGACCAATAATAGTGGAACAGCCAAAATTTACTATACAACTAAGCCTGTCTCACAATTACCTAGTTATACTAACAATGATTTACAAGCATGGAATGCCACTAAATTAACTAGTTTAGGTTTCACAACAACCAAACCCGCTAACTCTGCTTTAATCACAGCAATCTATGTCGATTTTGGAGCCACTACAATCAAACCAGGTGAGACATTAGATGCGATTATGAACTTTTTAGTGCCGGAAGCGGAAAATCAAAAAGCGATTAACCAATTTCAATATTCTGCCAAAGAAGCCAAAGCGGGAGCAACTTTAACGGCAGTCAGTAACAAAATTACCTTTAGTACGGAGTTTGCTCAAGTAGCATATGAACAAAATTTACCAAACGTTATCGTGCCAGGAAGTGGTGTGAAAGGTCTACCTTCTCCGCAAACGATTCAGTTAGATGTGAATGATGCAGGAAAAATTGTCATTCCAACAACAAAACCAACGCTTAGTGGTTATACTTTTGTAGAATGGCAAGATGTTGCAACGACAACCAAAAAATATCAACCTGGTGCAACGATCAGCTTTACGTCTACTTCAACTACTACAAAAATAACACTGAAAGCTATTTGGAAACCTATCTCAGTGAATGTGACTTTTAATGCCAATGGGGGCTCGGGTGGTACAGCAGCTAAAGCATATACTTTTGGTACAGTGATTAATTTAAGTACTGTTGCGAAGCCAACAAGGACGGGTTACACTTTCCAAGGTTGGGCTGCAACAGCCAACGCCGCAACCCCAAATATTACAACAAATCCTCTTGTTAATTATGCCTCAGCTAAGACCTATTATGCTGTTTGGAAGGGGAATGCGTATACCGTAAAGTTTGATGCGAATGGGGGAACGGGTACCATGCCTAACGCTAGCTTTATTTATGGAACAGGCAAACCATTACCAGCCAACACCTTTACAAAAGAGAGTAATACGTTCCTTGGGTGGTCGAAGACACGGACAAGTGCAGTTGTATATACGGATAAACAAATAATTTCGACATTAACTGCTACTAACAATGGGACTGTAACGTTATATGCGAAATGGAGTGGGCAACGACCCGTATTGATGGGGACACCAAGTACGTTTGATTTTGGCAAACAAACTATTTCGCCAATGGCAAAAAATTACGGATTAAATTCAGCAAACTATGTAGGAAGTCCCGAATTACAACAAGCTGGTTTTAAGTTACGTCTAGAAGATAATCGACCAATCAGCACAGGTTGGAAATTAAACGTTAGTTTATCTGAATTTAAAGATAGTACTGGTACATCTTTACCACAAGGAGAAGGGATTACCTTGAACTTTGCGAACACTCAACTTCAAAAAGTTCAATATGCTAATACAGCTGTGGAATCAGTAACTAATAGTTTTACCAATGGACCGACGTTAGGTTCTCAAGCTTTTCGATCGGGTGCAACAGCCCAATCAATAATAACAGCAACTGGAACGCAAGGAAGTGGAACTTGGCAACTATATTTTCCTTTTGAAGAGATAAAATTAACTGTGCCTGCAAATGTAGGAGAAATATCAAAAGTATATCAATCTACAGTAACCTGGTCATTGGACGATGTAGTCTAATCTTAGTATGTTTCACTTGAAAGGAAAGTTAATTGTATTAAGAAAAAATGTTTCCGAAGAAAAAATATAAGTTTTACAGTAACATTAAAAAACAAACGTATTGTTAAATACGTTTGTTTTTTTCTATACTTTTTTCGATTTATCCTTTATAATGTAACTTAAATAGTTACATTAACTATTTAATGCAAACAAAGGAGGAGAAGTATGGATAAACAACAGCGAGGCATTCAAGTGATTAGAATTTGGCTAGGGGTGACGATGCTAATTCATGGAGTGATGAAAGTAACGTCATTGGAAGATACTTTAGCGTTTTTTGCTAGTATTGGTTTGCCAAGTCTTTTTGTTTATGGTGTAGCAGCAATTGAATTAATTGGTGGATTATTTATGATTATTGGCTTTTTAATTCCTTTGGTATCAGTAGGATTCATAGCAGTTTTAGTCGGAGCTATTTTTTCTTTTGGCTTGGCAAGTGGTTTTAGTGGTTATGAGTACGAATTATTTTTAGCAATAACCAGTTTGGCTATTTTGGTTAGCTATGCCGATAAAAAGTATCTTATGTTAAAACTTTATTTTTAATAAATCAAAGCAATAAAGAGTTGGTCAAACTAGTTGTTATTGCGAAAAAAGCCCTAAAACAGTGATATTTAGTTGTTTTAGGTTTTTTTTATCAAAAAGGTCAAAAAAGGTCAATTTATCCATTGACCTTTACTGACCAATGGGGTATAATAAATTTATAAGGTTTACAAATACCTTAACTTTTGAAGAAATCCATCAAAAGTCGGATAATAATAATTGTAAAGAATGTTAAAATAAAAAAAGACAAAACAATAAACGGGAGGGATCGTTTATGAATATTGAAAAAATGACAACCACGCTTCAAGAGGCGATTGCTGAAGCTCAAAAAGTTGCGGTGACACGGCAACATCAAGAAATTGATATCGCACATTTATGGAAAATTTTTCTTCAACCAAACCATTTTGGTCGTAATTTTTACACAGATGCTGGTTTAGATGTTGACGCATTTGAACGAGAAGTAGATAACGCGTTAGATGAATATCCAAGTGTGGCGGGCGGTAATGTGCAATATGGTCAAAATTTAAGTCAAAATTTGTTCCATTTATTGCAAGAAGCTGATTCACTTCGAGAAGAATTCCAAGATGAATTTTTATCAACCGAAATTGTACTTTTAGCTTTAATGAAATTGAAAAATTATCGTTTAACAAAATATTTAATGCAACAAGGCATTACGGAAAAAGAGTTAAGAAAAAATATTGAAGAGATGAGAGGAGGAGATCGTGTGACTTCTCAAAACCAGGAAGAACAATACAAAGCATTAGAAAAATACGGTGTTGACTTAGTACAACAAGTAAAAGCAGGAAAACAAGATCCAATCATTGGTCGTGACGAAGAAATTCGTGACGTTATTCGGATTTTATCAAGAAAAACTAAAAATAATCCAGTCTTAATTGGTGAACCAGGTGTTGGTAAAACAGCGATTGTTGAAGGATTAGCACAACGAATCGTTCGTAAAGATGTTCCCGAAAACTTAAAAGATAAAACCATTTTTTCTTTAGATATGGGTGCCTTAATTGCGGGAGCAAAATTCCGTGGCGAATTTGAAGAACGGTTAAAAGCTGTTTTAAAAGAAGTGAAAAAAAGTGATGGCAAAATCATTTTATTCATTGATGAAATTCATAATATCGTCGGAGCTGGTAAAACTGAAGGCAGTATGGACGCCGGGAATTTATTAAAACCGATGCTAGCACGTGGTGAATTGCATTTAATCGGTGCCACAACGCTTGATGAATATCGCCAATATATGGAAAAAGATAAAGCCTTAGAACGTCGTTTCCAAAAAGTATTAGTCAAAGAACCAACAGTAGAAGATACAATTTCTATTTTGCGTGGCTTAAAAGAACGATTTGAAATTCACCACGGCGTGAATATTCATGACAATGCTTTAGTTGCTGCCGCTACTTTATCCGATCGCTATATTACTGATCGTTTCTTACCAGATAAAGCGATTGACTTAGTCGATGAAGCAAGCGCAACGATTCGAGTGGAAATGAATTCGATGCCAACAGAGCTCGATCAAGTAACACGTCGGTTAATGCAACTAGAAATTGAAGAAGCGGCCTTGAAAAAAGAATCAGATGATGCAAGTAAAAAACGGTTAGCCAACTTGCAAGAAGAATTAGCAGATTTGCGTGAAGAAGCCAACTCAATGAAAATGCAATGGGAAACGGAAAAAGAAGAAGTTAATGCGGTTTCCAACAAACGTGCAGAGATTGATAAAGCAAAACACGAATTAGAAGATGCTGAAAATAATTATGATTTAGAACGAGCTGCTGTTTTGCGTCATGGAACAATTCCACAATTAGAACATGAATTGAAAGAATTGGAAGAAAAGAACGCTAAAGATAACGTCAAAATGGTACAAGAATCGGTTACTGAAAACGAAATTGCGCAAGTGGTCGGTCGTTTAACCGGCATTCCTGTGACAAAATTAGTTGAAGGCGAACGAGAAAAATTAATGAAACTGAATGAAACATTACACAAACGTGTGATTGGTCAAGATGAAGCCGTCGATGCTGTTAGTGATGCGGTGATTCGTTCAAGAGCAGGCTTACAAGATCCAAATCGCCCACTTGGTTCGTTCCTTTTCTTAGGACCAACTGGTGTTGGTAAAACAGAACTTGCTAAAGCTTTAGCTGAAGATTTGTTTGATTCTGAAGATCATATGGTACGGATTGATATGAGTGAATACATGGAAAAACATGCCGTGTCTCGTTTGGTTGGTGCCCCTCCAGGCTATATTGGTTATGAAGAAGGTGGCCAGTTAACAGAAGCTGTTCGTCGAAACCCTTATACAATTGTCTTATTAGACGAAATTGAAAAAGCGCACCCAGATGTCTTTAATATCTTATTACAAGTTTTAGATGATGGTCGTTTGACAGATTCTAAAGGTCGGGTCGTTGATTTTAAAAATACGGTTTTAATTATGACAAGTAACATCGGCTCTCAGCTTTTATTGGAAGGTGTGACACCTGAAGGAACAATTCCAGAAGAAGTTGAAAATCAAGTCATGAATATTCTAAAAGGACACTTTAAACCAGAGTTCTTAAACAGAATTGATGATACTATTTTATTTACACCATTAAGCTTGGATAATGTGAAAGGAATCATTGGTAAAATGACCGCACAACTTGCTCATCGTTTAGAGCAACAAGAAATTGTGTTGGAAATCACTGATGAAGCTAAAACATGGATTGCTGAAAATGGGTATGAGCCAGCTTATGGAGCTCGTCCGTTAAAACGTTTCATTACTCGTGAAGTCGAAACACCATTAGCAAAAGAAATTGTTTCTGGACGAGTAATGCCAAAAACAAAAGTCACGATTAGTCTATTAGACAATCAATTAGTTTTTGAAAATGAACCAATAGAAGAAGTATAAAAAAAGAACGAGCGAATTCGCTCGTTCTTTTTTTATTATGACAATCGTTGCTTAATTTCTTCCAACAAATCCTCTTCTGAAGAAACAACCCGACCATTCAATTTAATCAAACCAACTGTATAAAGGTTTAAATAATGGAATTGATTTTCAGCGACTTCGTTCAAAGCATCAAGCTTTTGGTGATTATCAGCACCTTGTTGGCGGCTGTCTGTGTAAAGGGCAACCACCGGAATTCCTTTGGCATAAGCAACACCAATTTCGGAAGCTACGCCCGCATCAATGGTTGGACCGTCTAATAAAGCAACCAATAAGTCGCTAGCAAGGACGTTTTCTGTATCTGCTAAGGCAATCATTTTACTATCGGCATAAGCAGATTTGTCGTTAATCGCCGCATTTTCTTGTGGTAAATAAAGATCGATTGTTTTATCCAATTGTCGAATTTGTTCGACTAAATAGGCATTATAACGTAAGTCAGCTTGCGAAAATAAAGGTCCTGCAAAATAAATTTTTGTCATTTGTCTGTCTCCAATCCAAGGTTTTAGAAATAATCACTGAAATAAGCTTCTTGGTCAGGAAAAATCCGTTCCAAAGAATTTAAAGTTTCTTTATCTGTATCAATGCGCTCAATTCGATGTAAGTACGAAGGGCGTCGGTAATTCATGACTAAACAAGTTAGTGTTTGAATATCTAAGTGAACGGCGGTGCCTAGAGGTTCATCCGTAATGGTCACTTGATCATTTTCATCCCAAATTAAGCCAAAAATACCATTATTCCACTCAGCGACAGGATCTTTAACGACAAAATGGAATGGCTTAGCTGTACTTTCAAAAGGGAAGTTTTCTAAAAAGGCTTTGACATCGACAATTCGCGCCATATAATAGGGTTCAATGCTTTCTTTAATTTGGCTGTCTTCTAAAAGAAAGGCTAATGGTTCGTTTTTATAGATATCGCCCTTGACCCAATAAACCATCGAAAAATGCGCAGTAATAAAATTCCACAAGCCATTTCGGGCTTCTTGGTTCAAGTAAAACATTTCCTTAATATGAAATACCTCATCGGCCACCCAATAGAAAAGTACTCCTAAAGGTTCTTGATTGGCACCATAATAGACAGCAGCAGTCCGTTCTTCCTCGTTTTCGAAACGCCAATATTCTTCCCAGTTGAAGGCACTACGAATGAGCGCGCCGTGATTTTGACGAGCGAATCGCGCATAGACATCAAAGACATCTGGGTGATCGACAGCTAATCGTTCAATCATTCCTGGAACAGGAACGGTTTTTGGTAATTGCGTATCCCGAATTTTAAAAGATAACTTGTCGGACATAATTTCCCAACCTTTACGTCGGTAATAAGGAATGTTGTAAGGGAAAAGATAAGAAATCCACTGTTTATCTTGGCGCATTTCTTCTAATGCCGTTTGAATCAAGTCTTTCATTAAACCGTGGTTGGCATATTCAGGATAGGTACCGACACCAGTAACGCCGCCCATTTTATACAAAGCGCCATGGATATTGACTTCGCATGGATAGATAGCAATTTGTGAAATTAATTGATTTTCGTGAAACCAGCCAAATACTTTTGAAAGTTCTAAAATCGGTTGTTTTGATTTGATAAATGCGCGTTTGTTTTCAAAACCACTTTCTTCAATATCTGCTTCAGTCACTTGAAAAACATAGGAAAGAAGTTCATTAAATTGATCAATGTGTTCTTCCTCAACAGGCTTTAAGGTCAGTTGCTTTCGAAATTCTTGTTCATCCATTTTTCCATCTCCAATAAATTTACTGTTTTTAGTATACCAAATTTTTCGAAACTCTGTTAGCCTTTCGAAACCAAAAGAATAAAAGGGAAGTGCTTTAAATCTTCTTCAAAAATTGGTATAATGAAAAGTGCTGATTATCCTAGACCTTTAAACATGATAATTTGATAAAAAAGGCAACTAAAATATAACAATTGATTGATGAAGCTAGCAGGGAGCTAGCTTTTCTTAAAAGAAATGAGGCAAAAAATGAACAATAAAGAAATGAAAGCAAGACAAGAGAAAATTCGTAATTTCTCGATCATTGCCCACATTGACCATGGGAAGTCAACTTTAGCCGACCGGATTTTGGAAAAAACAAATACAGTTAGCAGTCGAGAAATGCAAGATCAATTACTTGATTCAATGGATTTAGAGAGAGAACGCGGCATTACCATCAAATTAAACGCAATTGAATTAAACTATACAGCCAAAGATGGTGAAACCTATACTTTCCATTTGATTGACACACCAGGACACGTCGATTTCACCTATGAAGTTTCTCGTAGCTTGGCAGCTTGTGAAGGGGCTGTTCTAGTTGTTGATGCGGCGCAAGGAATTGAAGCGCAAACGCTAGCAAATGTCTATTTGGCATTGGATAATGACTTAGAAATTTTACCTGTTATTAATAAAATTGATTTACCCGCCGCTGATCCAGAGCGTGTTCGGACAGAGATTGAAGACGTAATTGGAATTGATGCATCGGAAGCTGTTTTAGCAAGTGCAAAAGCAGGGATTGGGATTGAAGATATTTTAGAACAAGTGGTGGAGTATGTACCAGCTCCATCAGGCGATATTGAGGCTCCTTTAAAGGCTTTGATTTTTGACTCTATTTACGATAGTTATCGGGGGGTCGTTTTAAACATCCGTGTAATTGACGGTGTCGTTCGTCCTGGGGATAAAATCCAAATGATGAGTAACGGTAAAACGTTTGATGTAACAGAAGTCGGCGTTTTTTCACCGAAACCAATTGCTCGTGATTATTTAATGGTTGGTGATGTGGGTTATATCACCGCTAGCATTAAAACGGTTCAAGATACACGGGTCGGGGATACAGTGACTTTGGCCGACAATCCAGCAGCAGAAGCACTACCAGGCTATCGCAAAATGAATCCAATGGTTTATTGTGGCTTATATCCAATTGATACGTCGCGCTACAATGATTTACGGGAAGCATTAGAAAAATTACAATTAAATGATGCGGCGTTACAATTTGAACCGGAAACATCGCAAGCTTTAGGGTTTGGTTTCCGTTGTGGTTTCTTAGGTTTGCTGCACATGGATGTTGTTCAGGAACGTTTGGAACGAGAATTTAATTTAGAGTTAATTACAACAGCACCGTCCGTAATCTATCACGTTAATAAAACTGACGGAACAACCGTTGTTGTTGATAACCCAGCTGAATTTCCAGAACCAGTAACGATTGAATCTGTGGAAGAACCTTATGTTAAAGCGCAAATCATGGTGCCAAACGATTATGTAGGAGCAGTAATGGAATTATCACAACGTAAACGTGGCGAATTCATTACAATGGATTACTTAGACGATTATCGTGTAAACGTAGTTTATGAAATTCCGTTATCTGAAATCGTGTTTGACTTTTTCGATAAATTGAAATCAAGTACAAAAGGCTATGCATCCTTAGATTACGAAATGGCTGGCTATCGTACCAGCCGCCTAGTGAAAATGGATATTCTATTAAATGCTGAAAAAGTGGATGCTTTAAGCTTTATTGTTCACCGAGATTTCGCATTTGAGCGTGGTAAAGCGATTGTTGAGAAACTGAAAAAACTAATTCCACGTCAACAGTTTGAAGTCCCAGTTCAAGCGGCGATAGGTCAAAAAATTGTGGCTCGTTCAGATATTAAAGCCTTACGCAAAAACGTACTGGCTAAATGCTATGGTGGCGATGTTTCTCGTAAACGTAAATTGTTAGAGAAACAAAAAGAAGGGAAGAAACGGATGAAACAAATTGGATCCGTGGAAGTTCCTCAAGAAGCCTTTATGGCGGTTCTGAAAATGGATGAAGATGATCAGAAAAAATAACTTATCAAAAAAGTACCTCAGACTGAGCTGAGGTGCTTTTTTTGAAAATATAAATTAAAGTAAACTACATTTTAAAATAAAACACGCAAAATTGCGTGCTTTTTTATATTGTGATAGAATATACATACGAAAGCTTATAAATAATCAAAATAATTTTGCAAATCAAGTAAATAAGGAGAGAACAAATGGCTGGAACAATAAAAGAAATTGCTGAAAAAGCAGGAGTATCTAGGGGAACTGTGGATCGAGCATTGAATAATCGCGGCCGAATCAATCCTGAGGTTGCTGAAAAAATTAAAACAATAGCGAAAGAAATGAACTATGTTCCGAAGAAAAAAAAGATGGCCAAAGAAGAACCAATCAAATTAGGTGTTGTGACACAATTGGCAAAATCTTCTTTTATGATTCCAATTCGATCAGGTTTACAAGCAGTTATAGGTGATCTAAAAAAAAGAAATATCGATTGCTTTTTAGAGGAAATAGACGGGGTCGATGAAGCGGCGCAGTTACAGGCACTTGAACGCTTGTTAGAACTTGGTGTAAAAGGAATTGCCATCATGCCAGTTGATAGTGTGGCGATTAGGGAAAAAATCAATCAGCTTACGGAACAAGGCATTAAGGTCATTACATTCAATTCGGACATTGTTGGTAGTAAACGTCAGTGCTTTGTCGGAATGGATAACTTTAAAAGCGGGAAGACAGCTGCTGGATTATTAGGAATGTTGACAAAAGGAGAGGGAGATGTCCTAGCTATTACTGGATATTTTGGAAATAGTGTGAATAGTTTACGAGTTGCTGGTTTTGTTGAAGAATTGAAACAGTCATTTCCACAATTGAAATTAACAGGTGTTCAAAGCAGTTTTGATTCGAGCGATGAAGTCGAAAAGATTTTAAGTGACACATTAGAGAACTATACTAATTTAAAAGGTGTCGTTGTGTTTTCAGGAGGTCAAGCAGGAATTGCTCGTGTGTTGAAAAAAAGGGCAGGGAAAGACAGACCGTATGTGATTATCTATGATTTAACTGAGAAAAATATCGAGATGCTGAAAAAAAATCAAGTTGATTTTCTAATTGATCAAGATGGTTTTACGCAGGGCTATCGTTCTTTGCTATTATTAGCGAATCAACTACAGAATAATAAATTTATAACAGAAGAGATGTTATTTACAGATATCATTATTAAAACAAAATATAATCTTTAAAAGAAGTGTGAATCTTGCTGTAAAGCAATTCATGCTTTTTTTTTTGCGTTCTTTTAAAATGCACGCAAAAATAATGTGCTAATTTAATGTTGCACGCATTTTGAAAGCGTGCTATAATTCGTTTGTAAATAATAGAAGAACGAAGAAGAGGTGGATCTATGAGTTATATTAGCTTTGATCAATCAAAAGAATTTGATCTAGTTCTTTTAGGTAGAGTGGCTATCGATTTTAACCCTGCCTATAATGAGCAAGTTAAAGAAGAATTTAAGCCTTTAAAAAATGTTCATATGTTTGAAAAGTTTGTGGGAGGTTCTCCTGCAAATATTTCCGTGGGTATCACCAAACATGGGATGAAAGCTGGCTTCATTGGGAAAGTATCCGATGACCAGTTCGGAGAATATGTTATTGATTACTTTAATGAGCAAGGCATTGATACTTCTCAGATAAGTAAAGCACAGCATGGCGAAAAGTTGGGTCTGACTTTTACAGAAATGCTATCACCTAAAGAAAGTAGTATTTTAATGTATCGGAATCAAGCTGCGGATTTACAACTAAGTGTCGAAGATATCGATGAAGATTATTTGAAACGTTCAAAAGCCTTATTAATTTCAGGAACTGCTTTGGCGGAAAGCCCTTCAAGAGAAGCCGTGTTAAAAGCTGTGATGTTAGCGAAAAAAAACAACGTCAAAATTATTTTTGATATCGACTATCGAGAATACAATTGGAAAAATGTGGATGAAATCGCTATTTATTATTCAATAGTTGCGAAAGAATCAGATATTATTATGGGCTCGAGAGAAGAATTTGATTTAACTGAAAGATTGATTCAACCAAATATGACAGATGATGAAAGCGCTGTTTTTTGGCATAATTGTGGCGCTCAAATAGTCGTTATTAAACACGGAATGAAAGGCTCAACAGCTTATACAGCAGATCAACAACAGTTTTCAATTAAACCATTTCCAGTGGAGGCACGCAAGGGATTTGGTGGTGGTGATGGCTATGCAGCTGGATTTTTATATGGTTTATTTGAAGGTTGGGAAATTATCGATTGCTTGGAGTTTGGCTCAGCGGAAGCTTCGATGATGGTCAAAAGTAACAATTGCTCAGATTCTTTACCAACGACGCAAGAAGTAAAAGAGTTCATTAAACTGGAGAAGGAAATATACGGCGAAATGATCGCCAGGATTTAAGGTGGATAAAATGGAAAAGACGATTCGTTTAACGACAGCACAAGCATTATTAAAATTTTTGAATCAACAATATATCAGCATTGATGGAAAAGAAACACCTTATGTGGAAGGAATCTTTCATGTATATGGTCATGGGAATGTTTTAGGGATTGGTCAAGCGTTGGAACAAGATCCGGGACATTTAAAAAGTTACAGTGGAAAAAACGAACAAGGGATGGCTCATGCTGCTATCGCTTTTGCTAGACAAAGTTTACGTAAGAAAATATTCGCAGTTTCAGCGTCTGCTGGTCCAGGTTCAGCTAATTTATTGACTGCTGCTGGAACCGCCTTCGCTAATAATATACCTGTATTGTTTCTGCCAGCAGATACGTTTGCTACTCGGCAACCAGATCCCGTATTACAGCAGTTGGAACATGAATCAAGTGTAACTTTTTCTACCAACGATGCTTTCCAAGCGGTTTCTCGCTATTGGGATCGTATTAATCGGCCAGAACAACTGATGTCAGCATTGCTACGAGCATTTGAAGTTATGACCAATCCTGCAACTACAGGACCTGCCACCATTTGTTTGCCACAAGATGTTGAGTCAGAAGCCTATGATTATCCAGTAGAGTTTTTTAGAAAAAGAGTTCATTATATCGATCGACGGATGCCGACAATTCGTGAGCTTGAAACAGCTAGTCACTTGATAAAGGATAGTAAACACCCAGTAATTATTGTGGGGGGCGGCTGCAAGTATTCAGAAGCAGGTGAGAGCCTTCAGAAAATTTCTCAAGTTCATCAGATACCTTTGGTTGAAACACATGCTGGTAAATCAACTGTTTCATGGGAATTTGAAAATAATCTTGGAGGCTTGGGAATTTTAGGTACCTCGGCTGCTAATAAAGCTGTTCAGCAAGCGGATTTGATTATTGGAATTGGCACGCGTTATACGGATTTTACCACTGCATCAAAAAGTATTTTTAATTTTGAACAATCAAAAATGATAAATATTAACGTAAGTCGACCACAGACTTACAAAATGGAAGCGTTTCAAATTGTGGGAGATGCTCGAGCAACCTTAGAAGGAATTCTGCCAATGATTGAAGGATATCGGACGGCTTATGGTGAAAAAATCACTGAACTGAAGAACGAATGGGTGAAAGAGCGGGAGCGATTAAAAACAACTCATTTTAAACGGAAAGATTTTGATCCGGAAATCAAAAACCACTTTACACAGGATATTTTAAATGATTATGCTGATTCTTTGAATACAACTCTGACACAAACAGAGGTTTTCGTTCATCTGAATGATTTTGTCGAAGATGATGCGATTGTGATTGGTTCGGCAGGGTCATTACCAGGAGATATGCAACGATTGTGGAATCCTGTAAAGGAAAATACTTATCATTTAGAGTATGGCTATTCTTGTATGGGCTATGAAATTGCTGGTGCAATGGGGGTACGGCTTGCTAATCCTAATCAAGAGGTTTACGCATTAGTCGGTGACGGTAGTTTTTTGATGTTGCATAGCGAACTGGTCTCTGCATTACAATATGACAAAAAAATCAATATTGTTCTGTTCAATAATTCTGGGTTCGGATGCATTAATAATCTGCAAATGGAGAATGGCGGCGTAAGTCAAGGGACGGAATTTAGAAATACAAAAGGCGAAATTATGAATATCAATTATGCTAAAATCGCTGAAGGATATGGTGCCAAAGCGTATCAAGTCCATTCGATTGAAGAACTAAAACAGGCGATTGTCGACGCGAAAAACCAAACGCAATCGACATTGATTGAAATAAATGTTCTTCCTAAAACGATGACTGCTGGTTACGATGGTAGTTGGTGGAATGTCGGTGTTGCTGAAGTATCAGAAAAACCAGCGATTCAAGAAGCATACCAAGTTAAAAAAGAAAAACTTGCAACTGCTAGAAAATATTAGGTATTCGTCATACAACCAAAAAGTTAGGAGCGAATGAATTGAAAAAAACATTGAAACATCAACCGTTGATAAAAGAACTAGCTCCCGGTGTTCGACAAGTTCAAAATATTCGAAAAAACAACACTGATTTACAGTATATTGAGTTTCAAGTTCTTGAATTAGATAATGGAGCAATGTATCAAGAAGCTGGTAATGAACTGGAAGTTTGTATCGTCGTATTAACTGGCAAAATCAATGTTAAGGTGGGCGATAAATGGTACGAGAATTTAGGTAAACGAACCTCTGTTTTTGAAAAAATTCCGACAGATAGTATCTATATTCCAGCAAAAACGTCGTTTGAACTAATAGCAACTTCTGATACTGTTCGTTTGGCCCTTTGTTATTCGCCAGCTAAAAAAACGTTACCAGTGCACGTGATTACCGCTGAGGAAAATACGGTTGAAAAACGAGGGATATATCAGAATAAACGACTAGTGCATAACATTTTACCAGACAATGTCGATACTGCCAGTAGTTTGTTGGTGGTTGAAGTCTACACTGAAGGTGGTAACTTTTCTAGCTATCCACCACACAAACATGACCAAGAAAATTTACCTGACGAATCTTATTTAGAAGAGACGTATTATCATGAGCTGAATCCAGAGCAAGGCTTTGTTTTCCAACGAGTATATACAGAGGATGGTTCTATAGATGAAACGATGACTGTAGAGCATCAAAATGTTGTGGAGGTACCTAAGGGATATCATCCTGTCGGCGTGCCAGATGGCTACACCTCTTATTATTTAAATGTGATGGCAGGACCTGAACGAATTTGGAAGTTTCATAACGAGAAAAAACACGAGTGGATTTTAAATCGGAACGAATTGACTAACAATTAGAAATAAAAAAATAAGTAGACTTTTTTAGGAGGAAAATAAATGACTCGATTTTTAAAGAATTATATAGGTGGCCGCTGGGTAACAAGTGCAGCCCCTGAATTTGAAGAAGTGGTCAATCCGGCAACAGAAGAAGCATTAGTAAATGTTCCATTATCTAGTGAAGCAGAAACTGCAGAAGCAATCAGAGTAGCGGATGAGGCTTTTCAAACATGGAAAAAAGTAAGTGTTCCAGTTCGTGGCCGCTATCTTTTCAAATTGCATCATTTATTGATGACGAATAAAGAAGAGCTAGCACGATTAATTACGCTTGAAAATGGAAAATCTTTGTCAGAATCATTAGGTGAGGTTCAGCGAGGGATTGAAAATGTCGAGCACGCAGCGAGCATTACGAATTTAATAATGGGTGATTCTCTATCCACAGCGGCTACAGATATTGAAATTACCAATTACCGTTATCCCATCGGTGTTGTTGGGGGAATTACTCCTTTCAATTTTCCGATGATGGTACCGTTTTGGATTTTCCCAATGGCGTTAGCAGCAGGGAATACGGTGGTGCTGAAGCCTTCCGAAAAAACGCCATTATTGATGGAAAAAATTGTTGAATTAATAGAAGAAGCAGGATTTCCAAGTGGCGTCTTTAATGTTGTCTATGGGGCACACGATGTTGTTAATACTTTATTGCGTGATCCATTAGTAAAAGGAATTAGCTTTGTGGGCTCAAAAAATGTTGGTGAATATGTCTATAAAGAAGGAACAAAAAATCTGAAACGAGTCCAGGCACTAACTGGCGCAAAAAATCATGTCATCGTTTTAAAAGATGCCAACCTTGATCGTGCAGTAAAAGACATTATCGGTGGCTCTTTTGGATCAGCCGGTGAACGCTGTATGGCCGCTTCGGTGATCGTTGTAGAAGAAACTATTGCAGATCAATTCGTTGAAAAATTTAAGGCTGCAGCACAGACGATAAAAATTGGAAATGGTCTGGAAGAAGGAGTCTTTTTAGGCCCCGTGATTCGAAAAGAGGCGCAGCAACGAACATTTGATTACATTCAAAAAGGTATTGATGAAGGAGCGGACTTATTGTTAGATGGCCGTGAAAATATTCCTGAAAAAGGCTACTTCGTGGGACCTACGATCTTTGATCGTGTCACGATGGACATGAAGATTTGGCAAGATGAAATTTTTGCACCCGTTGCCTCAATTGTTCGAGTGAAAAATCTAGAAGCAGCAGTTACACTGACCAATCAATCAGAATTTGCTAACGGTTCATGTCTCTATACGAGTAATGCTTCAGCTATCCGTTACTTTAGAGAGAATGTTGATGCAGGAATGTTAGGCATCAACTTAGGTGTACCAGCACCAATGGCTTGGTTTGCTTTTTCCGGCTGGAAACACTCTTTCTATGGTGACTTACACGCCAATGGAAAAGACAGTGTAGAATTTTATACACATCGAAAAGTTGTAACTGCTCGATACGCTCCTAGCGAAATAAACTAGTTTTACTTCGAAGCTCTGTCAAAGGAGCTTCGAGGATTCTATGATTAAAGCGGTGAAAGTATCTTTTATTAGTACAAATATAAGACATGACTTTCTGAAAATAATGATTGACTAAATAAAATTGTAAGCGTATACATAATACGCATAAAATAAAGAAATCGGAGGACAAATAATTGAAAGTAAAAGTAGGCGTAATTGGTACAGGGGCGATTGGAATCGAACATATTAACAGAATTAATCACAAGACACAAGGCGCTTTTGTAACAGCAGTATCAGATATTAATGTTGAAGCGGCAAGCAAAATTGCTGAGGAGATTGGGGCTCAATTTTTCAAAACAGGCGAAGAATTAATTGCTTCTGAAGAAGTGGAAGTTGTTGTTGTTACTTCCTGGGACCCAACACACGAAAAATATGTCTTGGAAGCAATCAAGCATGGAAAATACGTATTCTGCGAAAAACCATTAGCAATGGATGCCGCAGGATGTCGCCGAATTGTAGATGCAGAAGTCGCTTATGGTAAAAAATTGGTACAGGTGGGCTTCATGCGTCGATACGATCGTGGCTACATTGAGTTGAAAGAAGCAATTGAATCAAAACAGTATGGTGAAGCTCTGATGCTCCATTGTGCGCATAGAAATCCAAGCGCTGATGAAAATTATAAGACGCCAATGGCAATCAGTAATACTGCAATCCATGAAATTGATGTTCTTCGTTGGCTATTAGCCGAAGATTATGCCTCAGTGCAAATGATTTTACCAAAGAAAACCAGTCATACACATGCAGATTTACATGATCCTCAATTACTGATTTTCCAGACGAAATCAGGTGTAACAATTGATTTAGAAATTTTTGTTAATTGTCGTTTTGGCTACGACATTAAGTGTGACGTAGTTTTTGAAACGGCAGAAGTCGGAATGACGGATCCAGCCTATACCAAAATTAAAGCTGCGGAGAAAAATTACACACCAATTTCGCCCGACTGGCAAACGCGTTTTTTAGATGCGTATGATTACGAATTTAAGTTATGGGTTGATTCAATTAAAAACGATAAACTTGTTGGTCCAACTGCTTGGGATGGCTACGTGGCAGCAATCACAATGATGGCTTGTCATGAGTCTCGTGAGTCAGGGAAAAAAGTAATGATTGAAATAGATGAACAACCAGCGTTATATACCAAATAATTCTTAAAAAAAGGAGGGGTTTTGTGGAAAATATTAGAGTAGGAATCGTAGGACTAGGTAGATTAGGCAAGGTACACGCAAAAAATTTATCTTCTGCTGTTAGTGGCTGTGAGCTTACGGCCGCCTGTAGTTTAGTTGAATCAGAATTAGTATTTGCACAGAAGGAGTTAGGTGTTAAGTATACGTTTTCTAGTTATGAAGAAATGGTTCAAAGCGCTGTAATTGATGCCGTTTTTATTGTTTCACCTTCAGGATTCCACTGTGAACAAGTCCGTTTAGCTATGGAAAATGGGAAACACGTATTTACTGAAAAACCATTGGGAATTGAAATTGAGGACATAAAAAAAACACAAGAGGTTATTGAAAAATATCCCGAGCAAGTATTTATGTTAGGTTTCATGCGCCGTTACGATGAATCTTATCAGTATGCGAAAAAAATGGTAGAAGATGGGGAAATTGGGGAAGTCACGTTAATCCGTTGTTATGGAATTGATCCGAGTGATGGACTGGAAAGCTTCGTTAAGTTTGCAATGAACAATGATAGTGGCGGTTTATTTCTAGATATGGCGATTCACGATATTGATTTGGTTCGTTGGTTTACTGGTCAAGAGGTAGAACAAGTTTGGGCAATTGGTAAAAATGCTGCATATCCAGAATTAGATCAAGTCGGTGAATTGGAAACCGGAGCAGCTATGATGAGTCTTAAAGATAAAACAATGGCTTTACTAGTTGCTGGAAGAAATGCTACACATGGTTACCATGTCGAAACAGAAATCATGGGCACCAAAGGGATGTTACGAGTAGCGCAAGTACCTGAAAAAAATTTAGTGACTGTTATGAATAATCAAGGGGTTGTGCGACCTTGCTCTCAAAACTTTCCAGAAAGATTTAGAGAAGCATTCATTCGAGAAGCACAAGAATTTATTTCCTGTATTCAAGAAAAACGTCAACCGGCAGTTAATGCAGAAGATGGTCTACAATCAACAAAAATTGCATTAGCTTGTCAAGAATCATTTGATACGAATCGTTTGGTACAACTATAAATGAAGTAGGAGAGTGACATAATGGCGAAACAAATTCAACTAGCTATTGCGCCGATTGCATGGACAAATGATGATATGCCAGAGCTAGGAAGCGAAAATACGTTTGAACAATGCGTTAGTGAGATGGCGCTAGCTGGATTCAAAGGTACGGAGATTGGCAACAAGTATCCAAAAGATCCACAGGTTTTAAAACAATATTTAGATATTCGTGGACTAAAAGTAGCGAGTGCCTGGTTTAGTACATTTTTAACAACAAAACCTTTCGAAGAAACCGCGGAAGACTTCAAAAAACATCGAGATTTCTTACATGCAATGGATGCTAAGGTTATTGTTGTGGCTGAACAAGGACACAGCATACAAGGAATTATGACGGCTCCTGTTTTTAATGAAAAACCAATTTTTTCTGATGAAGAGTGGCAAAAACTAGCTGAAGGATTAGAAAAACTAGGAGACTTGGCACATGAAAAAGGTATGGAGATTGTTTACCATCACCATATGGGGACAGGAGTCCAAACGACTGAAGAAATCGATCGATTAATGAAAATGACGGATCCGACAAAAGTTAAATTATTGTTTGACACTGGCCATCTTGTCTTCTCAGGAGAAGATCCAATCGCAATCTATCAGCGCTATCAAGACAGGATTAAACACATTCACTTCAAAGATATTCGCAAACAAATGGCAGAGGAAGTCAGAACAGAAGAAGATAGCTTCTTAAAGGCCGTGAAAAAAGGCGTCTTTACAGTCCCTGGGGATGGTATGATTGATTTTAAACCAATTTGGTCAGCAATCGAAGAGAGTGGCTATGAAGGTTGGATTGTGGTTGAAGCGGAACAAGATCCTGCCAAAGCCAATCCGTTTGAATATGCCGTCAAAGCACGAAACTATATCCGAAAGGTCACCGATCTTTAATTTAATCGAGAAGGAGCTAGACAATGAATCTATTTTCAATAATCAGTTTCCTAGTAATTGTCATCTGCGTATGGATTTTTGCCTATTCTCGATCCAGAAGTGTAGATACTTCTGGATCGGAAGGTTTCTTCATGGGTGGCCGAAGCTTAACAGCCTTACCGATTGCTGGGACAATTATTATGACCAACCTATCCACAGAGCAAATTGTTGGACAAAACGGTCAAAGCTATCATGCAGGAATGGAAGTAATGGCTTGGGAAGTAACTGCTGCAATTGCAATTGTCGCATTGGCAGTCATTTTTTTACCAAAATATTTTAAATACGGTATTAATACGGTTTCAGATTTCATTGAAATTCGTTATGATACAGTTACAAAACGAATTATTTCAATCTTGTTTATTGTTACCTATATGATTTCTTTTTTACCAGTAGTTCTTTATTCTGGGTCACTAGTATTCAATAAGATTTTTCATATTGATGAGCTGTTGGGTGTCGAACCTATTGTCGCAATCATTCTTGTGGCGATGGTGATTGGTATTGTTGGGATTCTTTATCTGCTGATTGGCGGCCTATCTTTAAGTGCCAATAGCGATTCGATTTATGGCGTTGGTTTATTGGTTTGTGGTTTGTTGGTTCCAATACTAGGTTTAATGAAACTAGGTGATGGCAGTTTTATTGGTGGGATTGAACAGGTTGTTGAAAACACACCATGGTTACTGAACTCTGTAGGTGCAATTGATTCTGCTGTTGTACCATGGCCAACATTATTTACAGGGATGTTGTTTAATAATTTGTATTTCTGGTGTACCAATCAGATGATTGTTCAAAAAGCACTTTCAGGAAAAAATTTAGCAGAAGCACAAAAAGGGGCTTTTTTAGTGGGGATTTTCAAAGTGTTTGGCGCATTATTCTTAGTATTTCCAGGAATTGTTGCAAGAAATCTTTTTGGGGATGCGTTGATGTCCAATCCTGATAACGCATATCCATATTTAGTAACTGAAGTTTTACCAAAAATGCTTTTCGGCATTTTTGCTGCAGTTATTTTTGGGGCAATTTTATCTTCCTTTGCGGGGGCTTTAAATGCAACCTCCACTCTGTTTTCACTAGATTTTTACAAACCAATTATCAATAAGAAAGC
Source organism: Enterococcus sp. DIV2384 (assembly GCF_050534975.1). Lineage (NCBI taxonomy): Bacteria > Bacillati > Bacillota > Bacilli > Lactobacillales > Enterococcaceae > Enterococcus > Enterococcus sp. DIV2384. The sequence continues at coordinate 1,880,999 of NZ_CP172905.1, read as the reverse complement.
AGATGACAAACAAATTGCTCGTGCGGGAAAAACAGTTACAGTTATTGTAGGGATTATTTCAATTATCGTTGCACCGTTTATTTCTTTTGCACCAGCTGGATTGTACCAATTTGTTCAAGAGTTTAATGGATTATACAATATGCCATTGTTAGTGATTATACTTTTTGCGTTTTATTCCAAAAAAGCAACTGCTTTTGGAGCAAAAATGACAATTGCTATCCACATTGTTTTGTATGCGCTGTCAAAAGTGTTTTTGAAAGATATCCATTTTTTATATGTCTTAAGCCTGCTCTTCTTCTTAGATATTCTTATTTTAATAGTAGTTTCTAAAATAAAACCAGATGGCGAATTTGTTTTAAATTCTTTTGATACGAAAGTAAATATTGAACCTTGGAAACATACAAAACTTGTCGCAAGTATATTAGTTGTCGTGGTTATCCTAACCTATGTAGCATTTTCACCAATCGGATTTGCTAGATAAAAATATTTCATGAATGAGGAGAAGTTTATGAGCAAAAACATATTGATTATTTGTGAGACGGGAATTAGTGCATCGCTGTTAGTTTCAAAATTACTTGAAGCAATTAGGGAAAAAGAGTTATCTTATGATTTAGATTATGCGCCTGTTTGTCGGATTGAGGAAAAACTTGGTTATAAAGAGTATGATGTGTTAATGTTGACCCCACAAGTCGCTCGTGTCAAAGAAAAAGTGGAAAAATATTTAGAAGGCTGTCAGGGGCAGGTTGTTTTTATCGATCAAGAAGATTTTCGTTATATGAACACAGAGAAGATACTCGCAAGTATCGAAAAGTAAGATTTAGAGAGTGGGGCATCAGTTGAAGTGAACGCTGGTGATTATTGACTTTAGTTAGTTGGAATCTAAAAAAAGATTTTGACAAAAGAATGTGTACTACGTATGGGAGAGATAGCTTTAACGGTAAAAAATCCTTTCGATATAATGGATTAAAGCAACTCTATATTGTCTGATGTTGGTATTTTTACCAACATCTTTTTTCGTTTATAAAAAGACACCTCCCCCTTACATAAGACAATTTAATTTGAACATAAAACGAGAATATTTTGACATGAAAATAATTTTCTCGAGAGTTTTAATGATATAGACTAGTTAATTAGAACGGTTATTATTCTCTAAGAGAGAGATTCTTTATTAGAGTATAACAAAGAAAAAATAAATGAAATAAAAAGAGAGGAATAAATATGAAAAATAATATCAGGTTTAGATTGTATAAGACGAGTAAAAAATGTTTTGTATCGAGCATAGTGACAATTACGGTACTCTTTGGTTCACCTAATTTAGTTGTAACTGCAGATGCGATTGCTAACTCGCCAGCAGATAGAACAGAAAATTCAACAACTAGTGGAACTCAACATATAACAGACCAGTATACCACTCAAGCAAATTCTAAAGAAGATATAGCACAGGACCAAGGTTTGACGTCAACAAAACAAACTTCTGAAAGTATCAACAGTATGAAGGATATTCAACCAGTAAAAATGTCTGGGCTAACTTTAGATATGGATACGAGTACTCAAAGTGTAGAGAATACGATTGCTTACACATTGACCTCTGATGGTGTAGGGTGGCCAAATAATGCTTCAAGTACGAGGCAATTTTCAGTTTCAGCTTCAGTTATTACTGGGGATGAAATTAAAATTACTGTCCCTAGTGGTTTAACTATAGAAACTTACGATATACCTAGTGGAGCTACAGTAACCAAAACTTCGGTTAATGGAGGGACGAACCTCACCTATACTTTTTCAACGCCAGGTGTACAATCTTTCAATATTTCATATTATATGTCAGATCAGGGAGACAATCATCAATTTTCTCCTGGCAGTACAACATTACCTATTACAGTAGAAGGTGGTGGACAGACTTTAAATAGTTCTATAGTAGTTACTAATCCTATAACGTCTATTGCTACTGCAAGGACTCATAATACCGCGGTCGCAAATAATGTCTATACGGCAGATGGAAACTCTATTTATAATTTTGTTTTGGGGGTAAAAACTGATCCAGATTTTACAGCTTCGAGTGCGGGAATTACTCAAGCCCAACATGCCAAAGTAAAGGGTATCATTCACGTGCCTTCTGGCTTCGTATTGGTGGGAGGACATTTAGCGGATTATCGAGATACAAATGAAAATGTCCCAGACGACGGTAGTGCAATTCCCAATATTCCTGATGGACTTTCTCAGCCTAATGGTGCAGGAGGGGATATTATTGTATCTAATGTTACAGGGGGAGGGTATTTTTCATATAATGAAGCATTTATGTACCTTTATGGTTACTTTAAGACAGGAACAGCTTCAGGAACTTATCATTTTACTCCAGACTTGACCTTGATACCTCAATATTATGACGGCTCAGTTGGTAATGAACCAATACTACTAGGTAATTTGGATGATGTTGTTATTGGTGCAGCTAACCCTGGAACGATGACTCCAATGTTTGGGGGTGTCTTAGAAGGATATGACAAATCTACAATTGATCCAGAGCATGAAGGTTTCTATTCTAAAACAATCAGTAATAGTACTGGGGTAACAGGATTTGTTACAGGAAAAGAATCGGATACGACGATCAATAAAAATTTAGCTACCCCAAATCTATCCGTAAATTTTCTAGATGATACAGTAAACCAAACGAACAGGTTAAAAGATTACAAATTCACTCTTCCTACTAAATGGTGTGGTAATTTGACAGATATTTCTTTTGCAACCGGTCCTAACGGTTCTGTGACAACTTCTGGAAATCTTAATGCTATCGGTCCATTTACAGTCGTCTTAGATAATGGGTCCACTTATACTGTTTCTACATTAGCATCTAATGATGCAAAAGTAACTGCAGCATTAGATGCTGGTGCACACATTGTAAGTGTTGCAGGACAAGCTAATATTTTGGCAGGGAATAATGTTGAAGTAAGACTACTTAATGCCGTGATTGAGGACAAAACTTATAATAATGGAGAAAGTGTACCTATTATTTTAGATGTGCACAGTGTAACCACAGATAAAGATATGTCAGTTACGGGGCACCTCAAATACTTTGATGATAGTGTAAGTTCGACCTCCCAATTTAGTTTAAAAGGGACTGTGAATTATGATATTTCCGGAACCTATATACAAGGGCAAACCTTTACGACAGGTGCTAAGTGGGCGGAACTCAATAAAGAAACTACAATGGATGGCGGTGTAGATGGGAAAATAATCATTCCTGGAAGCGCAACGACTGGAGTTACCGCAAAAGTAAAATTGCCAACCTTAGTGATCAGTAGCATTGATAAGGGAATGATTGATATAGATCAAAGTAAAATTACGGAATGGGGCTGGACGTACAAGGAGCATAAATATTATCCTGTTATTACAGATTTAGGGATTGATCCGACGACTGGAGAGCACCTTACACAATTAGATTTTTCTAAGGATAGTGTAATAATCCCTGCGGATATGGGTACGTCATCTGCATTCTTTTATCCAGATGCTCTCCCATGGAAAGTAAGTGATGTTGCAGCACCAATGTCAGGAACGACAGTACACTGGGTAACTCAATTAACGGATAACAACAAGGATGAACTACACCCGATTTATGGTGGGAAAGTTTATGATGGCTCTACTGGTATGAAATGGACAATTACGGCTCCATCATCAATTATATCTACCGTAGGATTATCAGGAAATAGAACAGGTGATTCTAACTATTATAAAGAATCAACAGGGAAAGCAGGATTTGATAGAGGTCTGAGAGTCGATAAAAATGATGATGATAACTCGGGTAAAATAATGCTCTCTATTACTAACGGTTCTAATAAAGAGTATACTAATGCGCAGACTCTTGCTGTTCTCCCTCAAAAAACGAATGGTGATACATTTGATATGGTATTAACAGGTCCTGTTTTAAATCTTTTAGGAGCTGGTGCACACGTTGTTTATTCAACAAAAATATACTCTCTCCCTAAGAATGAATCTAATACTTCGGTTGATTTAACGACAAGTGACTGGGTAGACGAAAAGCAAGTCAGCGATTGGTCAGGTATTCGAACAGTTGCAATTAAGGCAGATAAGCTTAAAACACAAACAACAATTTCAGGTTTTATACCCGTTCAGGTAGCGAAAATTGGAAAAGCAAAAATAGGTGAAACAGCTAAACTACACAGCTATTCTTATGCAAAAGGAACGGTTTCAGGGGCGAATCTGAGTAATAATGTTGAAATGACTGCCCAAATCTATGGTATACCACAAATAACAGTTCACTATGAAGAAACTATTAATGATTCCACATCTAATGGAAATATACTTGCCTCTGAAGAAAAAAATAAAGGTAAAGATACAAATGGTGAAGATTCTGTAGACGAGAGCTATACATCTAAGAAAAAAGATATCAAGGGTTACACCTTTTCAGGATTATCTAAAGATTCTGCGCCAAGTTCTGGAACTTTAACGGATAATACCTCTGATATTACGTATCTTTATAAAAAAATTCCAGTTCCTGGAGGGAACATTACTGTCAAGTATGTGGACACAGAGGGCAAACAAATCTCTTATGATGTAGTAAAAAAGGGGAATGTTGGAGAATCTTACTCAACAGAAAAGAAAATCATTTCAGGTTATACGTTTAAAGAAGTTCAAGGCGATGCATCCGGTCATTTTACAGAAAAAATGCAAACCGTGACTTACGTATATACGCACAATTCAATTCCTGGTGGCAATGTCACAGCGAAGTACGTGGATACAAAGGGAAAAACAATAGCGCATGATGTAGTGAAAACAGGAAATATTGGAAATCCCTACTCAACAGAGAAGAAAACAATCTCGGACTATACCTTTAAAGAGGTACAAGGTAATGTATCCGGTCACTTCTCAGGTCAACCTCAAACCGTAACTTACGTATATACGCATGACCCCATTCCCAGCGGCAATATCACAGTAAAGTACGTGGATACAAGGGGACAAGCAATAGCGCATGATGTAGTGAAAATAGGGAAAATTGGAGGTTCCTATTTAACAGAGAAAAAAGAAATCTCTGGTTATAAATTTAAAGAAGTTCAAGGTAATCCTATTGGTCAATTTACGGTTAAAACTCAAGTAGTCACATATGTGTATACGAAAGACAAAATTAATCCCAAAATAAAACCAGATAATAAAGATAAAACTAGAGATAAAGAAACAACTTCAACGGCAAAACATAATTTACCTGAAACTGGTGAAAACGATAAATCTGTATTGGTAAGTATTTGGATAGGTATAGTATTTTTAGGAGTTGCTCTTATCACTTCTGTTTTACGTTTTCGAAAATTAAAAAAAATTATCATAAATAGTTGTAGAAAAGTACAATTACAAAAATAAATCTTAATTAATTTGTTCTTTTTATCAGATACTATTAGTAAAAAATATAGAATAACATTGAATCCAGAGGAAAAGATCCTCTGGATTCTTTTATGACTTTGGTCAGTTGAAGTAAGATATTAAAAAATATGTGAGATAAAATAAGTCACCATCGTTTAAGCCCGTGCAATGACAATAATCATTCATAAATATCATGCGAATTAAAATAGGATCATGTTAATCGATCATTTTGGATAAAAGAGGTTATTATGTGAGTCTTGTAGGGCTAAGAGAAAGTAGCTAAGTATATACGAAAGCAAGGAGCAGAAAATCGAGTAAGGATAGCAAAAAAAGAATGTAAGATAGTCTGCATTTTAAAAGTTCTCGTTAAGGGAGGTGCAAGTAATGAGTCTTTCTGAGGTTACTGAAAATCTGCCAGGTTTACAGGTGAATATTTATTGTGTTCAAAAAGAGCAGAATCAAAATCTTACGTTTTATAGTGAGTACCAAATACTTTTATAGAAATAAAGCTAAAGTCATTATTTTAGTAAAAAATAGATTAATTTACTAAAATAATATATAATAAAGGTAAAACTAGGAGGGAAGCATATGACGTGTATTTCATTATCGATTTTAAATCAAGAACAAGAAGTTAGAAAAGCTAAGATAGATGATTCAGATTCTTTGAAAGAGTTAACTATTACAGGAAAAGATTTTGTTTGTTTGGCTGCTCGGGATTGTCAATTACAAGACGGCGATGTGATTCAAGTTTGTTTAGATACGCCCAATACTTATTTAATGGTGAAGTTAGATGCTACGCTTGATAGCAGTTTAATTTATGTTCCAGAACAAAAATGGACGTTTCCAATCATAAAAAATGAAAACGTTATCGAAGCGCGAGCAGCGTATCGTTTTGAAACCAAGAAACCTTATATAAGTGTGCGTATTGCCACTAAAGAAGAAATTAAGAGTTATCGTAATTGGGCGTTAAATCCACATGATTTACAACATTTTACTGGTGCGTATCCTCATGCATCTGCCAACGTGGAAACGCGAAATGATGCCACTTTTTTTGCTTGCAATGCGATTGACGGTACCTTTGCTAATCTTTATCATGGGCCGTATCCTTATCAATCATGGGGGATTAATCAGCAATTAGATGCCGCATTAAAAATTGAATTTGGGCGTGAAGTCTTGTTGGATAAAGTGATCTTAACATTACGAGCGGACTTTCCTCATGATAATTATTGGCAACAAGTGACTTTAAAATTTTCCGACGGTACACATGAAGTTTTTAAAACTGTTAAGACTGAGCAACGCCAGAGCTTTACCTTTGCGAAACGGGCAGCGGAGTGGGTGATACTAACAGAGTTAATTCAAGCAGATGAACCATCACCATTTCCAGCATTAACACAAATTGAATTATTTGGTCAAAACAAATAAAAAATAAGGACGGTTCCTTTATAGGAGCGGTCCTTATTTTTTATTTCTGGCGTGGGCTAGTTGTCGATTGGCGGACAACCAATTCTGTGTTTAACAGGACTCTACGAGGAATGCTAGGCATTTGAATTCGTTTGTGCAATAAATTAATGCCTGTCTCGCCCATTTCTTCAGTAAAGGCATGGACAGTGGATAGCGGCGGTGAGACATATTGAGAAATAGAGATATCATTGATCCCCATGACACTAATTTCTTCAGGAACCTTTATACCGTGTGCGGCTAACGTATGTATCACACCGATTGCAAAGGCGTCATTATAAGCAAGAATCGCAGTAGGTAAATCATTTCCCCATTTTTCTAACGCTTCTTCTGTCAATTGTTCCCCCGTTTTGACATCCAACATGCCATTTTCTTTTAAGATAAAATAATCTTCGTTAAACAAGTGATAATGCTGCATAATGTCAAGATAAGCGTTGGTTGTCGGTGTTTTATAGCGACGGAAACCATACATATTTTCGCTTTCTTCGGCACCAATAAAGGCAATTTTTTCGTGGCCCAATTCCAAAAGATGGGTTAAGGCAATCTCGGTTGCTTGATAAAAATCAGTATTTACAGAATCAAATTCTTCCAATGGGAAATTACTGCCAATTACACAAAGATTGGGATGCAGTTGCTGCAACTCTTGTAACGTCTTTTGAGTGAATTTACCAATTGCCAAAATGCCATCAATCCCTTGAAGGTTATGTTGTTCCAATTGAGAAACTTTTAGAATATTGTAACCTAACTCTTCGGCCCGTTTTTCAGCGCCTAAACGAATCGACATATAGTAAATATCCGTTAGTTCTTCGTCATCTGAACGCCACTGAACGACGGCAATCGAAGGCTCTTGCGGAGCTGTTTGTACGGAAAGGTTAGGTGTCAGTTGCTCCTGCTGTTTGTTTTTATTTTTAGTTTTATATTTCGTATAATTCAGGGTTTCTGCTGCTTCAAAAATTTTTCGCTTGGTTTCCTCTGTAACGGATAAGTTTGGATCATAGTTCAGAACTCGCGATACAGTTGAAATTGAAACATTCGCGACTTTTGCGATATCTGTGATAGTTGCCATTCTAAATGCCTCCTTCTCAAGTACTATTATAGCATATAGTATATTTCTTTTTAGTAAAAAAAAGCAAGAAAAAGCTTTTTTTACTTTTTTTTAGCAAAAACTATTGATTTTTTGACTAAAAAAATATACTATAAAGTCAAAGAAAGCGCTTTAATTCGATGGAGAAGGTGGTTTAGTGAAAAGATTTTCACTTTTTTTACTAATTTTACTTGCTTTAACAGGTTGTAAATCCGGTGAAAAAGAATTTGATGAAGAATCTCTTCAAAATCTAAAGGAGACGGCACAGTCTTATTCAGAAACAGAATTACAAAATGGTGACGTTCGTTTAAATGAATATATTTCTTTGAAAGGGGAGATTGTTGAGAGCGACAGTCGTTCCAGTTTAATAAAAAAAGGTGATCGTTTTATTTTGAAAAGTGGTTCTAGTAAATATCAAGTTTTTAATGAGCAAAAGAAAAAATTGAAAATTGGTGACGAAGTGACAGTTTACGGAGAATATTACGGCTTTTTGAAAGGGACATTAATTGAAAGTGAGGAGAATCATGATTCAGCCACGAATTAGACAGAATCCTTTTGAAACATACGAAGAGGTTGCAGAAGGATTTGAAGATTTATTAGCGCCACTGGAATTGTTTTTTGATCGAGAGTATCAAGGTCATCTGGATTTAGGGACACACGGGACAGTTTATTCTAAAGGGACACGTGATGCGGAGGCATTTTTACGACCGTTATGGGGACTAGGTCCTTATGTAACGCAAAATGAAAGTGAGTATTTGAATGACTTTCTAACTGGAATTATCGAAGGAACCGATCCTGAGAGTTCATCTTATTGGGGAAAAACAAAAGATTATGATCAATTGATTGTTGAGATGGCAGCATTAAGTACATTTCTTTTGTTAAACAAAGAAAAAACGTGGGACCAATTAACAAAAGAACAGCAAAACAATTTACACAGTTGGCTGATACAAGCCAATGAAAACATTATTCCGCCAAATAATTGGCATTTCTTTAGAGTGTTGCTGAATTTAGCGATGAAACATTGTGAAATGCCGTATTCAAAAGAACAGATCGCTGTTGATTTGGCTGTTATTGATCGTTTTTATGTCGGTAATGGTTGGTATTATGACGGAGTCGAGACACAAGTTGATTATTATGTTTCTTTCGCTATTCATTATTATAGTTTATTGTATTGTCGTTTTGCCCCGGAAGATACCGCAAGAGTGGCTATTATGAAGGAACGAGCAACTTTGTTCGCGCAAGAGTTTAAATATTGGTTTACTCAGCCAGGAGAAGCGATTCCCTTCGGACGTAGCTTAACGTATCGTTTTGCTCAAGTGTCATTTTTTAGTGCCTTAGTTTTTGCAGATGTTGAAGCATTGCCGTGGGGTGAGATTAAAGGTCTAATCAGCCGACATCTTCATCAATGGATGAACAAAGATATTTTTACAACAGATGGATTATTGTCGGTAGGTTATGATTATCAAAATATGGTCTTTGCCGAAGGCTATAATGGTCCTGGTTCACCTTATTGGGCCTTTAAAACATTCATTTTGTTAGCGGTTCCAAAAGATCATCCTTATTGGCAAGCAGAAACACAGCCTATTAGCTTTCCAGAAAAACACTTACCTTCACCAGAAAGTCGGAACTACTATCAAGTAAATAATGCAGGGACACATGGTTTAATGTTTCCAGCGGGACAATTTATTAATTATCAAGCTCATGCGCATGATAAATATAGTAAATTTGTTTATTCTTCCCATTTTGGTTTCAGTACTATAAAGAGTGATTATTGGTATTACGAAGGTGCTTATGATAATTGCTTGGCTTTAGCTGAAGACGACCACTATTTCCGCACGAAAGGATTAGATGATCAGTACGAAATTCTTGATGATCGTATCATTCATCAATGGCATCCTTGGTCCGATGTAGCAATTAAAACGACAATTGTACCATTAGAAGGCCAGCATTTACGGATCCACGAAATTGAGACACAACGTGCATTAGTGGCTTATGAAGGTGGCTTCTCAATCCCGCTCTTCGATGAAAAGGTCACTTGTGTTTCTGATCAAATGGCTGAGGTAAAAAATGCAAAAGGTGTGTCAAAAGTAGAAAATATCAACGGCTTTTCTGAAGCTGCGATTATTCGAACAGAACCGAATACAAATTTACTTTATCCGTTAACGGAGTTGCCATATTTGAAAGCAAACTTGTCGAAAGGGAAACATCTTTTAATTTCATTGGTGACAGGCGTACTGCCGAATGAACAAATTGAGCCAGTTAAAGTTAGGTTAAAAGAAAATCAGCTTTTAGTTGAAGAAAAAGTTGTAATTTTGGGGAATTAGGGGGAGAAATACACAATGACAGAAAATGGACAGATTGAGTGGTTGCCGAAGCAAATCAGTTTTGCTTTAAACAAAGTTCGAGGAAATTTAGAGACATTTAAAGAATTAGTTCCACCCGCGGCAAGTTTAAATCAAATTTATTATCCTGAAGAAAATATTGACTGGACGGCCAGCTTTTGGCCAGGAATGTTATTTTTAGCAAAGGAATTAACAAATTCAACAGAGTTCGATGAGGTGATTGCCACACAGATGGCTTCTTTTCAACATCGCTTGGATGAACAAATTGAGCTGGAAACACATGATATAGGCTTTTTGTATATTTTAACAGCCATTGCTGATTATCAAGTCAATGGTCATGAGGCCTCAAAAGAAATGGCCTTGCAAGCTGCGGACTTATTAATGAAACGTTATTCACCAAAAGCCAAGATTATTCAAGCTTGGGGGAATTTAGACGATCCAGAGCAACGAGGTAGAATGATTATTGATTGTTTAATGAACTTACCATTATTATACTTTGCAGCAAAAATGACTGGCAAGCAAGAGTATTATGAAGCTGCCTACAATCATGCGAAACAAACACAAAAATATATTGTGCGAGAAAATCACACTACGTTCCATACGTATTATTTTGATACGGAAACAGGCGAAGCCTTGTACGGAAAGACACAGCAAGGATACTCAGATGATTCTTGTTGGGCTCGCGGCCAAGCCTGGGGAATTTACGGCTTTACGTTAAGTTATTTATATACAGGAGATAGTAGTTTTCTGGAAACAGCAAAAAATGTTGCTGATTACTTTATTCAAGAATTACCAGAGGACAAAATCTGTTACTGGGATTTAATTTTCAATGAAGGGAGTGAAGAAGAACGTGATAGCTCATCTGCTGCAATTGCTGCATGTGGCTTACTGGAATTATCTCGTCAGCTTCCATTAAATGATGAAAAACATGGCTATTATGAAAAGGTTGCGCTAGAACTATTACAAGCATTAGCGGAAAAGTATACAACAGTTTTACGACCAGAGTCGAACGGCCTATTGCTTCATGGTGTCTATGATAAAAAAACAAATACAGGAGTCGATGAATGCATGATTTGGGGCGACTACTTTTATTTGGAAGCGCTAACTCGTTTAGCGGAAAGCTGGTATTCTTTTTGGTAATTCATGGAGGAAAACTCCTAAAAAATAATAAATAGCGGAGGTAGTACAAATGAAACTTTGGAAAAAAGGCTTAACAGCGGCAGCGTTGTTAGCGGTGGCGGCAGTAACTTTAACAGCATGTGGTGATTCAAGTGAAAAGAAAGCAACTGAAAAGAGTGAAGATGGCAAAACAAAATTAACAGTAACTACTTGGAATTATGACACGACCCCAGAATTTGAGAAATTATTCAGAGCTTTTGAAGCGGAAAATCCTGATATCACTATTGAACCGGTGGACATTGCTTCAGATGATTATGACACAAAAGTAACAACGATGCTTTCATCAGGAGATACGACGGATATTTTAACCATGAAAAACTTACTTTCATATTCTAATTACGCGCTACGCAATCAATTGGTGGATTTAACCGATCACGTTAAAGATTTAGATATCGCACCTGCCAAAGCAAGTTACGAGATGTATGAAATCGATGGTAAAACCTATGCTCAGCCTTACCGTACAGATTTCTGGGTATTGTATTACAATAAAAAAATGTTTGATGAAGCCGGAATTGCCTATCCCGATAACTTAACTTGGGATGAATATGAAGCGTTAGCGAAAAAATTATCTAAACCAGAAGAACAAGTATATGGTGCCTATCAACATACTTGGCGCTCAACCGTTCAAGCGATTGCTGCTGCTCAAAATAATGCCAATTTGATTGAACCGAAATACAATTATATGGAAACTTACTATGATCGCGCATTGAGAATGCAAAAAGATCAATCACAAATGGATTTTGGAACAGCAAAATCAACAAAAGTAACGTATCAATCACAATTTGAAAATTCAAAAGCGGCGATGATGTACATGGGTAGCTGGTACATGGGGACTTTATTAACAAACATTGATGATGGCAAAACAAATGTCGAATGGGGGATTGCCGAAATACCACAACAAGAAAAAGGTAAAGCAACTACCTTTGGCTCACCGACAAGTTTTGCAATTAATAAAAACAGTAAAAAACAAAAAGCTGCTCAAAAATTCTTAGACTTTGCTTCAGGTAAAGAAGGTGCAAAACTTTTAGCAGAAGTAGGAGTGGTTCCTTCTTATAAAACAGATGAAATTGATAAAATCTACTTTGCAAGAAAAGGAATGCCTTCAGATGAAGTCTCACAAAAAGCCTTTAACCCAGATACAATTAATTTAGAATTCCCATCTGATAAAAACGGTGCCGCAATTGATAAAGTATTACAAGAAGAACATGATTTAATTATGGTCGGCGACGAAAAACCAAAAGATGGTATTGCTAACATGGAAAAACGTGTCAAAGCAGAGATAGACTAACTATTATTTCCTGCAAAAACACAAAAGATTGATGAAAAAAATAAGCTGAAATGAGTAACCTACAATGAATTTCAGCTTATTTTTTTAAATAAAGAATGTAGCTTGAGTTTGGAAGGAGGGCCTGTTAAGTTCACTTAACAGAATACAATTATGGAAATTACTTCAAAAACAAAAACAGCAAATAAATTGAGACGAAAAAATACGTGGACTGCGTTATCTTTTATCGCACCAAACTTTATTGGCTTTTTCCTCTTCACTTTAATCCCGGTTATCTGTTCACTGATTTTAGCTTTTATGAGTTGGGATTCTTTTTCAACTCCTGAATTTGTCGGAATGAAAAATTTCACCAAAATGATTCATGATGATACGTTTTGGATTTCGTTAAAACAAACGTTTATCTATACGATTGGTGTTGTTCCGTTAACATTGATTTGCTCATTAGGACTAGCGATTTTGTTGAATCGTAAAATTAGAGGGATGAAATTTTTTAGAACGGCTTTTTTCTTTCCTTATGTAACGTCATTAGTTGCGATTGCGGTCGTTTGGAATATGCTATTTCATCCAACGATGGGACCAATTAATCAATTTTTGAAATTATTTATTGAAAATCCTCCTGGCTGGACATCTAGTTCTACTTGGGCTTTACCAGCAATTATCATCGTTAGTGTGTGGCGCTTTATGGGGTATTATATGATTTTGTATTTAGCTGGTTTACAAAGTGTGCCAAGAGAATTATATGAAGCAGCGTCAATGGATGGCGCGGGTAAATGGAATCAATTTTTAAATGTTACCTTACCTTCACTACGACCAACGACCTTTTTCGTGACTATCATGCTTGTAATTAACTGTTTCAAAGTGTTTGACTTAGTTCAAGTTATGACTGGTGGTGGACCAGGACGTGCAACGAATGTGTTAGTTTACGAAATTTACAATGAAGCCTTTGTCAAATTTAATTTTGGTTATGCATCAGCCATTGCGATGGTCTTATTCATCATCGTTCTAGCGATTACTGTGGCCCAATTTAAATGGAATCAACATCAAGAGAAAGTTTAGGAGGAGAAAAGATGGAAGCAACTTTTTCAAAAAAAGAAAATACTCGAAAAGCAAAAACGAAAAAAGCAGAAAAAGTCACACCTGGTGGGATCCTTGTAATCATTCTCTTAACTTTACTTGCGTTAATTACTTTGGTGCCTTTCATTTGGATGGTTTCAGCATCATTTAAAACAAACAATGAAGTTTTCACCATTCCAATTCAATGGATTCCTAAAAGTTGGCATCCAGAAAACTATTCCGTTATTTGGGAACGCATTCCGTTGTTAACTTTCTTTAAAAATACATTATTTTTAAGTATTGTGATTACGATTATTCAACTATTTACTTCAAGTTTTGCAGCATATGGCTTTTCAAAAATGAATTTTAGAGGAAGAGATACACTTTTTATTACGTACATCGCAACAATTGCTATTCCTTGGCAATCGTATATGATTCCACAATTTATTATGATGCGTCAATTAGGTTTGACTGACACGTTATGGTCACTTGTTTTATTACAAGCATTTAATGCATTTGGGGTTTTTTTACTGAAACAATATTACAGCAGTATTCCAGATTCACTATGTGAAAGCGCGCGGATTGATGGGTTAAGTGAGTGGGGAATTTATTGGAAAATTATTTTACCATTAACTAAACCAGCTTTAGCTAGTCTCACGATTATTACTTTTGTGAATACATGGAATGACTATATGGGACCTTTCATTTATTTATCTTCTACTGAGAATAAAACAATTCAGTTAGGTTTGAAAATGTTCGTCGGTTTATTTGATGCTGAATATGCCTTAATCATGGCCGCATCAGTGGTTTCTATTTTACCAGTAGGGATTGTCTTTTTAGCAATGCAAAAATACTTTGTTGAAGGTATTGCTACATCTGGAATGAAGAATTAGGAGGAAGTTTGAATGTTTACTAAGCAAACCTTTGATAATAATATCTATATGAAAATTTTTCGCTGGCTTTACATTTTATTTATCGGTAATCTAGGGCTTCTCTTAGTGAACATTCCTTTTTTCATAGCGGTGATTAGCTTAGACATTGATCCACGAAACCTCCCACTTTTTGTAGTAACGTTGCTGCCGATGGGGGCAGGGATGATTGCACTTTTAGGTTTAATCGATACTTTTAAAGAAGAAAAGGAGCTGGATCCGTTTAAAACTTTTTTCCAAAAGTTTCGTCAGTTTGGGTTAAGAGGCTTTCTTATCAGCTTGCTTGGCTTAGGAAGTAGCATCATCAGTGTGACAGATATATTCTTTTTTGCCAAAACAACGATTGGTAAATGGTTTATTCCATTGATGGTCCTTCTGCTAATTTTTGGGTTAGCTATTATGCTGAATGCTTGGTATTTTCAAGTACGAAACCCGCAAGCTTCTTTTAAAGATGTGTTTCGGATTTCAATTTACTATGGACTGCGGAAATGGTATGTCAGCTGTCTAAATGTTTTTTTACTATTCTCAATGTTTGCAATGATGTTTTTGAAGCCACAGTTTGGGTTTGTTGTAACCCCTGTCCTGTTCCTAGGGATTATTTATTTAAATACTGGGAAATTGCATGAAAAGCAAAAAAAGAATAAATAATTTTTACATAATAAGTAATCTCGATTTTCAGGAAAATGAATGAAGGTGGGATTGCTTATTTTGTTCTTGCCTTGTTTATTAAAGTGGAGGGAGCGAACGAATGAAGAAAAAAATAATTATTTTAAGTAGCTTTTTGATAGGTGCTATTTTTGTGCTCGTTATTTTTACTACCAGCCAGCAAAGTATGATTAATAACGAAGCAATCCAAGTCGAAGAATTAATTGTTTATGGCGATAAAAATATGAATCGTGTAGCGAAGCAATTCTCTGATCAGAATAATTTAACTTCGTTTGGGAAAAATTTCTGGCGCAAAACGTATAACGGAAAATCACCCACTCAGGAACTACTGAAGGTTGCAACGGAGGATTTAGTACAACATAAAATGATTAAACAGCTGGCAACGGAGTTAGAAATAGCCCACTCACAAACATTTGGGCAAGAAAAAAAAGAATGGCAAGACCAAAAGAGCAGTTTAACGCTCTGGCAATTTTTAGATGCAAAAGATCAACAATTACAGGACCAAATAAAAGAGAAATTAATGGAGAAAGAAAAGCCAACGCAAAAAGAATTGCGGCAGGCCTTTGAGCAATTGGATGATAAATATAAAAAGACCGATTACTTTGTTGAAGCAATTGAAATTCCAAATTTTTCAGGTAAGCAAGCAGAATTAGAAAAAATAGCCGAAGCAATCTCTCCGAATCTATCTTATGAGGAGACGTTATTGGAGTGGCAAAATAAATTACCTAATCTTGTTATTGAATCGTATCAATTGAAGAGTGCAGAAATCCAAAAAGAGGATATTTATTCGTTGTCTGTTGGGGAGATTCTTAGTGAAAAAGCTGTTGGTACCGTGGTGAAAGGATACCACGAAAACCAATACTTTTATATTTTTAATAAGGAAGGAGGGCAACTTTTACAGTTTGAAGAAGCACCACAATTTGGCAAAAATGCCTATATCAACACATGTTACAAAGAGAAATTAGCTACGTATCAACAAGCAACCAAAGTAGACTTGTTGGAGAAAGACAGAGAAAAGTTTTTTCAAAATTATCAAAATAAAAACAGTTAAGGAGCAGAAAATGAGAAAAAAAGCGTATTTTAAAAGTGTAACCATCTTCCTTTCTATTTTGCTTGTTTTTTCCCAGCTTCAATTATTTAGTCTTCCTGCTTATGGGGAAACAGTGAGTGATCAACCGTTACTTTTTCGTTCAGTAGGTGTCGCTCAAAATGGAACGACCTACTATGTGGATGGGGAAGGAGGAAATAATGCCAATGATGGGCAGTCTCCAGCCAGTGCTTGGCGTGATTTTGAAAAAGTGAATCAGACGGAGTTTCAGCCAGGCGACCATCTTTTGCTGAATGCGCAAAGTACCTGGAATAACCAATTGTTGCATCCAAAAGGGAATGGGACAGCGGCACAAAAGATTGTCATTGATTTTTATGATACGAATGACAAAGGAGAAACCATTTTTGAAACAACGCGGCGTCCGATTATTAACGGTGGTGGCACCTACAGCACAGGGACTTTCAAACGTGCAATCTCAGGGGCCGTGCAGTTAGTGAACCAAGAATATTGGAATATTTCAAATTTAGAAGTGACAAATACACCAGAGCTAGATAATCTCGAAGGCTATAAGAAACCAGGAGATGCTCAAAGAGCGGGGATATTAGTACTAGGATATGAACAAAATCGAACGTTCAATAGTGTCACGATAAGGAATAACTATGTTCATGATGTTCAAACAGAATATTATTTGAATCTAAGTGGGAATACTGCAACCAAACGATTAAAAGCGGTAGGTGGAATTATTGTTTTAGGAAGTTGGTTTGATGAGAATGGCAATGTAGTAACGGCAGCCAATGATCATCGAACAACGACTGGATTTAATGATATTTTGATTGAAAATAATGTGATTCAACGAGTGGGACTTGAAGGAATTCGAACAAAAGCTGATTCAGATACCTCAAGAGGCAACACTTTCTACAAAACGTTTTCTAATATTACGATTCGTAATAACTATTTAGAAGATATTGCTGGCGACGGGATTGTCTTGTCAGAAGCCAAAAGTGGCGGTGTCGTCGAAGGAAATGTTGCTGTCCGAATGTGCAATGCCGATTATGGTACACAAAATTACGCGGGCGTTTGGGCAATGTCTGTAGATGACGGACTGTTCCAATATAACGAAGTATACGGAATCAAATATGGATTTAACGATGCTGAAGCTTATGATGTGGACATGCAGTCAAACAATGTTATTTATCAATATAACTATTCACATCATAATACTGGCGGCTTTTTATTGCTTATGTCTGATCAAAAAAATTCGGTTATTCGGTACAATATCTCAGCTAATGACGGCGGTGGTAACCGAGGAACAGGTAAAGACAATCCAGGCGGAGCTGGTGGCTACAATTATAAAGAACAAAGCATTTTCCATTATTGGGTGAAAAATGATGGAGCGGCAATGCCAACTATCCACAATAATACGATTTATGTTGGCGACGGTATTTCAACATCATTATTTGGTGAAGGAAATAGTTCTGACAACAGTGGTACAGTAGCCAATTTTTACAATAATATTTTATACAAAGAAGGTACCGGACAATTAAAATTCTTATCTAATTATCCAACAAATGGGACACAACCAATTGAACGTAAAATGGTCGATAATCCAGAAAAATATTTCAAAAATAATGTTATTTGGCCAAAAGAAATTGCTACAGAAAAAAGTGGTGCAACTGTTGAAAAATTAGTATCAAGTGGAAACATTTTTGAAAAACCACAATTAGAAATCACAGATAACCCTGAAAAAGTGAAAGAGTTGGCAGAGCAAGAATTTACGACATTGAAACCAACAAAAGATAATGTGGTTGAATTTACTTCTAAAGAACGCTTACGTCAGCGAGCACAAATGTTTCGATTAAAAGAAACCTCTCCAGCGATTGGTAAAGGCTTGTCGGAAGTGAACAGTGCGGCCGAAGACTTCTTTGGAAATAGCTTGAAAAATAAATTTTTAGATATTGGTGCGCAACAAGCATCCACAATTGAAAAAAGTATTCGTTATCAAAATCAAGTGTTAGAAATTAGTTCGGCAACAGGTGTGTATCCTAATTTGCCAGAGCAAGTTGAATTAACGTACGAAGAAGTCGTTAATGAAGAAGTGGTTGCGACAGGCAAAAAAGAATTTAAGTTACAATGGGAAGCAATCCCTCAAGAAAAAATTAATACAGCAGGCACAGTTGAAGTTGCAGCAACAGTTATCGGCTTACCGATAGATGCTGTCAAAGTAACAGCCAAGGTCTCTTTTGAGGGTGAACTTGGTGAAGGAAAAGACACCGTTAAACTAAAAACAGCTCAAACTGCCTATGTTCAAAAGAGTGATGGTAACCGAGCATACTCTGCTATAGCAGGCGGTACCGCTGCCATTAGTTCAGGAGACGCCTATAAATATCCTTATGGAGTAAACTATACGGGCAATTACGCATTAAAATTAAAAAATGCTAGTTCTGCGGGGTATAATCGCCGGATTTACGTTGAAATTGATACACAAGAATTGAAGAACTATCAATCACTAAAAAGTGCCAATTTAGAACTAAATGTGATGCGTTATGATGCGTGGAATGGTGCTGGAAATACAAATGATGAACGTTTGAAAAATACGCAGTTCCAAGTAGATGTTTATGGAACAGATACTAATTGGATGAGTAACACCATTACTTGGAACAATGGTCCAAATAATTTAAATGTACCAAATGAAGAATTTATTGCTCGACAATCTTTTACAAATAGTTCAATTATGAATAATCAAAATACAATCTCTATTGATATTAGTAACTATCTACGGAAGCTAATTCAAAGTGGTGAGAAAATTCCAGCCAAGTTAAGTTTCTTATTAGCGATTACAGACAGTCGTTTGCCTGGTTATGATTCTGATAATGCTGGGTTTGATGCTTTTTCAAAAGAAGGCGCACAAAAGGCCTATCAAGACTTTTTAGCAGGCAAATTGACCTTGCCAACTGGTCAACAGCTAACAGAGGATAGTTTAGCTCCTAAAATTGTTTTATCGAATGTTTTCGAAGTCAAACATGAGTCGATTGAGGTTGCGACAGAAGCGGGTCAAGCCCCTAATCTACCAGAAAAAACAACTATTTTTTATTCGGATGGTTCACAACGAGAAGTGACTGTCAATTGGTCAGAAGTTCCAGCATCTTCTTATCAAAAAGAAGGAATATTCACTGTTGTAGGACGAGCAGCAGGTGTTTCACTGCCAATTATTGCCAATGTAAAAGTCACCGCTAAACATATTGTTGGATTCAAGGAATTGCCTACGCTGGATCGACTAACAGGCACCTCGCGAGGCGAACTGAATTTGCCAACTGAAGTAATTGCAAAATTAGATGATGGTAGCGAAACGAAATTGAAGGTTATTTCTTGGGATGACGATGTTAGTAATTATTCGCCAAGTAGCCCGCCAGGTACTTACCAGTTCCCTGCTGCAGTAGAAGAAAAAATAGGAATTGCGAATCCCGATGAACGAAAAATCTTCCAAGTCGTGCAAACTCATGCGATTCCTGAAAGAATTCAATTTGCTACAGAAACAGCCACTATAAAATCAGGCGAAAATTATCAAATTCAATCTAAAGTGATTGGTCAAGCGCCGCACACAGAAACGGATGCTTGGAGCTCGCAAGTAACGTATGAGTTGGTTACACCAGATGCTGGCAATACAGTAAGTGTAGATGAAAACGGTCTGATTAGGACAGAAGCAACGACTGCTGCAGGAAATTATCAAATCAAAGTAACAAGCAAAGTTTTACCGATAGTGACTGCACAATTTTCAATTAAAGTCACAAAATAAATAAACTGTTTGAAGAGGCTGGAACAAGAATTGCTGTACCTTGCAATCTTTCTAGTCTCTTCGATTATCTAGAATCAATAAATATTCTATTGCCTACTATTCATTCTTTTTAAAACAAGGTAAAATAATAAATGAAAGTAAACGATAAAGGTGTGTAGACAATGAATACTATCTTAACAGGTGATCGTCCAACTGGTAAATTGCACCTAGGACATTACGTAGGTTCCTTAAAAAAACGAGTAGAAATGCAAGCAGACCCTACAAATCAATTATTTGTCATGATTGCAGATTTACAAGCATTGACAGATAATGCAAAAAATCCCGAAAAAGTTTCAGCCAATGTTTTAGAAGTTGCTTTGGACTATTTAGCAGTTGGTTTAGACCCTACGAAAACAACAATTTTTATCCAATCGCAAATTCCACAGTTAGCTGAATTAACAATGTACTATCTAAATTTAGTGACCACGTCACGTGTTCGTCGGAATCCAACGGTCAAAGCAGAAATTGAGCAAAAAAAATTTGGGGAAGGTGTTCCGACAGGATTCTTTATATATCCCGTTTCACAAGCAGCTGATATTACTGCCTTTCAAGCGAATTTAGTCCCGGTTGGGGAAGATCAAAAACCAATGTTGGAACAAGCGCAAGAAATTGTGCATAGTTTTAATCAGACGTACGGTGAAGTTTTAGTTAGACCGGAAGCTGTGTTACCACCAAAAGGCATGGGACGCTTGCCAGGAATTGATGGCAACGGAAAAATGAGTAAGTCTTTAGGCAATGGTATTTATCTTTCAGATCCAGCTGAAGTGGTACAGAAAAAAGTAATGAGTATGTATACCGATCCAAATCATATTCGTATAGAGGACCCAGGACAAGTTGAAGGAAATATGGTCTTTACTTACTTGGATGTTTTTGGGAAAAATAAAGAATATATTGAAGAATTAAAAGAGCACTATCGCCATGGCGGTTTAGGAGATGTGAAAATTAAACGTTACTTAATTGATGTCCTAGAAGAAGAACTCGCACCGATTCGTCGACGTCGTGAAGAGCTGGCTAAAAATCCAGAAGCGATTATGGAAATGTTGCATAAAGGAAGTCTTGCTGCTGAAAAAGTGGCAGCACAAACCTTAACAGAAGTCAAAAAAGCGATGGGAATTCAATATTTCTAAGCAATAAAAGAACTGGAACAAGTCATTCTTCTTTTGACTTGTTCCAGTTCTTTTTAAGTGGTTTGAAATTGACTATTATATAAGCTGGCGTAAAGAGTCGGAGTTTGTAATAGTTCCTGATGCGTTCCTTTTTCAATAATATCGCCATTTTTCATCACTAAAATTAAATCAGCATTTTCAATCGTGGATAATCGATGAGCGATAACAAAGCTTGTTCGATTTTCTGTGACAGTTTCCATCGCTTTTTGAATATGGGCTTCTGTTCGTGTGTCCACACTCGAAGTTGCTTCATCGAGAATAACAACGGGCGGATTTGCTAAAATGATTCGGGCGATGGTTAATAACTGTTGTTGCCCTTGTGATAATGCACCATTTTCGCTAGAAATAATTGTGTCATATCCTTGAGGAAGGGTCCGAATAAAATGATCACATTGAGCAATTTTAGCTGCTTCAATTATTTCTTCACGAGAAGCATCTTTTTTTCCATAGGCAATATTATCTGCTACGGTTCCTTCAAATAGCCAAGTGTTTTGTAAAACCATGCCAAATAAATTTCTTAGATTTTGTCGAGAAAGTTTCGTAATATCAATCCCATCAAAAGTAATGGCGCCTTGATTTATTTCATAGAAACGCATTAATAAGTTAACTAATGTTGTTTTACCAGCGCCGGTGGGTCCTACAATAGCCACTGTTTTTTTCGGTTGAACAGAAAAATCAACATTCTTCATTAAAATTTTTTCTGGTGTGTAGCCAAATTGAACATTTTTAAATTCAATGGCTCCTTTAGGAGAAGAAATAGTTTCTAAATGAGTTGCTTCTGGCTGTTCATCAGCTTCATCTAAGATAACAAAAATCCGATCAATGGAAGCCATCGCTGCTTGAATTGAGTTAATGACATAAGAAGCGGTAGAAATCGGCTCAGAAATTTGGTTGATATATTGCAAATACGCTTGCAAGAAACCAATCGTAATACCACCAGATAAAACGAGCATTGCGCCTAAGATAGCACTAATAATAAAAGCCAACTGATTAATAAAACGAATAGCTGGATAAATCGCAAAATTTAGAAACTGTGCTTTTTTAAAGGCACGATAATGTTGTTGATTAACAGCATCAATTGTTTTTTCAGCATTTTGTTGTTGATTAAAGGTTTTTGTGACCAAATTTCCTGCTAAATATTCTTCCATCTTATTATTTAATTGACCTAATTCAGCTTGACTTTGATCAGCAAACACCTTGTTTTTATTCGCGATTTTTGTCGTCATGAAAGTACTGCCGCCAATTAGGAGCAACACTAAAATGGTTAATTTTGCATCAATATAGAACAACATGATTCCTGCAAAAAGGATAGTCACGACGGAAGTGAAAAATTGGTTGATGCCTGTTAAAAGAACTTGTGACAATTGGTTTAAGCCAGTTGTTGAACGACTAATGATATCGCCCACTTGGTGATTGTCAAAGAAGGCCATTGGTAAAGTTTTAAACTTTTTTGTCACTTCTTTTCTAATTCTTAAAGTAACCCGTTCGCTTAAAGAAGCCATTGCTCGTTCCTGAATAAAAGAAGTGATACTACTAATGATTGAAAAGAGAATTAAAAGTAAGACGGGACCTAAGAGCGCTTCTTCAACTAAAGAAAGTGTCATGCCTTTGAGCCCGACACGCTTGATAGCTTCTAAGAGGTTATCAATCCCGATTGCCATAATATAGGTCATGGCAACAATTAATAAGTTTCCAATTAAACTGCAGATCATTAGACCATAAAAGATTGGATGCTCAGGTTTAATCATTTTCCAGAAACGTTTAAAGCTTTGAAGATTCATTGTTTTTTTCATTGTATAGCTTGAAAAGAAAATTTTCTTTCAAGCGGTCACATCCTTTCTTTAGTTACTTGGGTAAGATACCTTGCGATTTAGCAAAGTCTTGGTAATAGCTATTAGTGGTAAGTAAATCAGCGTGGCTGCCTTGACCAACAATCCTTCCTTCATCTAGGACGATAATATTGTCAGCGTTCATGATTGTACTTAACCGTTGAGCAACAATGAGTAAAGTTTTGTCCGCCATTTGTGCATGTAAAGCGGCACGTAGAGCGGCATCAGTTTTGTAATCTAATGCGGAAAAGCTATCATCGAAAATATAAACATCTGCCGGTTTGATTAAGGCTCGTGCAATACACATTCTTTGTTTTTGACCACCAGAATAGTTGGACCCGCCTTGTGCTACGAAACTTTCAATCCCTTGTGGTAAGGAATCGATAAATTCAGAAGATTGTGAAATTTCTAGTGCCGTTCTTATTTCTTCTGTAGTTGCTTCGGCATTTCCCATTAATAAGTTTGATAAGATTGTCCCACTGAAAAGAAAGGCTTTTTGTGGCACATAACTGATGACTTGGCGAATCGTTTGCTGAGATAATGAGCGGATATCTGTGCCAGAATAGCTAATCGTGCCGGCTGTGACCTCATTTATTCGTAAAAGTAACTTAACTAAAGTACTTTTACCAGCGCCAGTTGCACCAACAATCGCCGTTGTTTTTCCTTTAGGGATGACAAAACTAACATTTTCTAAAACAGGATCAGCTGTTTCTGTATATTGAAACGTGACGTGATCGAAGCAAATCAAGGCTTTCTCAGGATGATAAGCAATGGTTGCTTCAGTGTGAGGATCGCTAATTTCAATTTCTTCTGACAAAACTTCTTGCAAGCGATTCAAGGAAGCAACGGACCGTGGAATGACAACTAATACCATAGCCGCGATCATTAAGTAGGCCAAAGTTAGAAGCGTATATTCAATCACAGCTGTAACGGTGCCAATTTGTAGGGTGCCTACCGCCACTAAATTACCGCCAAACCACAAAATAGAGGCATACACAACGCCCATTAATAAAAAGGCAACGGGAGTAATCCAAGCAAAGATTCGATTCACTTTGCTCATGCGTTCAGCATAATTTTTAAATGTTTGATTGGTTCGCTGCTCTTCAAAATCTTGATTATTGAACGCACGAATCATATTAATTCCAGTAAAGAACTCTCGTAAAGTCGTAGTAATTCGATCCATTTTTGGTTGAATTTTTAAAGATAAAGGGGTACCTTTTTTCATTAAAAAATAAACAACGACTAAGTAAAATACGATGGAAGCCAATGTTACCCAAGCGAGTGAAACTGAATAAGAAAATGTCATCACTAAGGCAAATAAACTAATAATAGGCGCTGGAAAGATTAATTGGCAAAATAGCACAATCATTGTTTGAACATTATCTACATCGTTGGTCATTCTAGTTAGCAAAGAATTTGAACCAAATTTATCAACATTTTTCATCGAGAATTGTTGAAATTTTTTAAAGAACAATCCTCTAACTTGAAAACCAAATTTAGCAGCTACTAAAGCAGACAAATAGCTAGAAATAATTGCGGCAATTGTTCCAATGAATGCCACAAGAAACATTTGTATGCCAATCGTTTTAATTACTTGTTGGTCACCGCTAACGATGCCCACATCAATCAACTTGCCAACTAATTTAGGGACGCCAAGGGTTCCTGCGATTTGCAAACAGATGGTTAAAGTTGTCGCAAGAACAATCCATTTATTTTCTTTAATAAACTCTTTCATTAATTTCATGAAATTTCCTCCTTAAACAATACCGTTTTAGCTGTTACAAAGAGTCATTGTACACGTTCAAGTAACTTGAATGTCAACAGTAGAAATGCTAAACTTTTTGATGGAGGGAACAGTATGGAAAAAAATTACACAATAAAAGATGTTTCTGAGTTGTTAAATATCCCTAAGTCCACGATTCGTTATTGGGACGAGCAAGGGTTGATTAGTACAACACGCAATGAAGAAAACGGATATCGAACCTTTGATTTAGAAGATTTGTTCAAAATATATGATATTGATTTTTATCGAAAAATGGGGATTCCTATCAAAGATATGTTGAATTTATATAAAAAGACACCTACCGATCTCTATGCCACCATGGAAGCAACAGAAGAACAACTGGGGCAAGAAATAAAAAGGCTTCAACATAAATACAAAGAAATCAAGAAAAGAAAATTACATTTACATGCGTTAATTGATTTAGAAACATTGGTTTTTTCAGATGAACCAATTCCTTTTGATAAAATTGTTGTTGTTGATATTGAGGATCCAGAAGAGATGAAAGTTTACATGGAACACATTTCAACTTTAGGTATTTACGGGGATTTAAGTGAATCCAATGAACTGACGTATGGGATTTGTTTGGCAAATCATGTGAATAAAAAAAGTTTAGATAAAGTGATTTGGCTCAAAGAATCAAGTAGCCAATACAAAGGCTTTATTTTAAAAGTCAATACACAAGATACCCGTTTGAATAATATCGAAGAAGTAAAAAAGCGTTTAGCAAAACAAGGATTTGAAACAGGCATCGTTGTCGGGGAACATATCTTGACACAACTAGAAGAGGAAAATCAATATATTGAATATTATTATGGTTGGATTGAAATTTTAGGGGAAAAGTGAAGTAATTGAAACAAAGAAGGAACTAGCAATAGCAAATGTAGCTAAGCTAGTTCCTTTTTTGATTTATAACAAGAAACCCAACATATTATTAACAATGTGAATAGCCATAACAAATACAAGCGAACGATTTGATTTTAAGTAAGCTGCAGATAATAAAATAGCTCCTGGCAGATAAATGAGAAAATCAAGGGGCTGTTGTGTGTGCATAAAGGTGAATAAAAAAATTGAAATCATAGTTGCACAGGCTATACCAATTGTTTCCGATAAACAATTCATTAATACTTGCCGAAAAACTAGTTCTTCAGCAATTGGCCCCACGATTGCTAAGAAAAATAGAGTAACAAGCAATGGGACTTGTGCACCAAATGAGAGAACATCTTGTTGATTAGCAATTAGATTATTACTCATGATTTTTTGAATAATAACATCGACTAAAAAAATCAGACCCACCCATAAGAAAATGCTAAAAATACGCCAAAGAGTCTCTTCTTTAAAATAGTCGAACCCAGCAACGATTTCTTTCCAAAATAAAACTATTCCCACAATAGCAGTAATAGTTAAACCTGTTACGAGATTTGCAAAAGATGATTCTACTAAATTATTATCAAATAACAGTGAAATAGCTAATAATAATAAAGAACCAGCTTGCATTAAAACTGTGAAAAAATATACCACAATTAAACTAATTGCTCTAGTGTTTTTACGGATAAAATTCAAAAATAGTCCTCCTCAAAAATAATTAGATAATATCCTTTGTGAAAATAACAAGTTCTCAGCTTTTATACAACAAATACGCACAAGTGAAACCGCTTTATGAGTGGGATTTATCCAATTATTTTTAATGTTCTTAAGAGGTTATAAAAAAAATATTAGATAAACGTTTTCACAAAGAACGGTCAATTCGGTAAATTTTTAGCTTAAAATGACACAAAATCTATAATTTGTTTCTCAAATCCTATAATTTGTTCCTTAAAAAGATATTATGAAAACGCTATTATATTTATGAAAGGAGCGAAACGAATGAAGAAGAAAAACGGGTTTTTTCAAAATGTATGGCGTTATAAGGCCTTAATCCTTATGGCGTTACCAGGATTTATCTGGTTTATATTTTTCTTCTATATACCAGTCTTAGCCAATGTGGTCGCATTTAAAGATTTTCATATTTCACCAGATGGTTTCTTAGCTAGTCTAAGAGAAAGTCCTTGGGTTGGTTTTGAAAACTTTAAATTTTTATTTGCGTCAAAAGATGCTTGGTTAATTACTAGAAACACCATTTTGTACAATGTCGTCTTTTTAGCCTTTAACTTATTCTTCGCGATTGCTTTTGCTATTATTATGAGTGAATTAAGAAATCGTCGCTTGGTTAAAGTTTATCACACGATGTCATTGCTACCATATTTCTTATCTTGGATGGTTATTAACTATTTTGTTTATGCCTTTTTAAGTCCAGATAAAGGGATTTTGAATCAATGGATTACTGGTAATGGCGGCACAATGATTAACTGGTATGCAGATCCACGTTGGTGGCCAGTAATTTTTGTCTTCCTAAATGTTTGGAAGAGTCTAGGCTACAACAGTATTATCTACTATGCTTCTGTGATGGGGATTGATCCGACATACTATGAAGCAGCGATGGTAGATGGTGCCAACAAATGGCAACAAATAAAAAATGTTACGATTCCACAAATTTTACCAATGATGTCTGTTTTATTAATTTTAAACATCGGCGGTATCTTCAGAGCAGACTTTGGTTTGTTCTACATCGTACCAAGAAACTCAGGTGCGCTTTACAACGTGACAAGTGTGTTAGATACCTATATTTACAATGGCTTAACGGCTACTGGTGATGTAGGCATGACGGCAGCTGCAGCGTTATATCAATCTGTCGTTGGGGCATGTTTGTTATTAATTGCGAATTTAGTTGTTCGTCGAATTGAACCAGATTCAGCACTATTTTAGGAGGAAGGATTATGAAAAAGAAAAAAGTCACTAGCGTTAACGTTCGATCCTTCAACCCGACAGCGAATTTGATTTTCAATATTGTCATTGCTATTTTTGCTATTTCCTGTGTGGTTCCGTTTTTCTTTGTTATTATGATTTCATTGACAAGTGAAGGATCATTAGCAGCAAACGGCTACCGGTTTTGGCCAAAAGAATTTTCATTGGAGGCCTATCGTTACATTTTCCAAGGGGCGATGAGTCAACGCATTATTCATGCCTTAGGGGTAACGGTCTTCATTACGGTGACAGGGACGATTGTCAATGCAACAATGACGTCATTATATGCCTATGTCATTTCTCGTTCCAACTTTCCATTTAAAAAATTCTTTACATTGTTTGCGTTAATTACAATGTTATTTTCACCAGGGATGGTTGCGAACTATTTAGTAATGACAAACTTATTGCAATTGAAAGATACAATTTGGGCGTTAATTTTGCCTTTAGCTTTAGGACCATTTAATATTTTAGTGATGCGAACGTTTTTCAAGAAAACCGTGCCTGACAGTATTATTGAATCGGCACGTATTGATGGCGCAAGTGAAATGCGCATTTTTGTCAGCATTGTGTTACCGCTAGCCGTTCCAGGGATTGCCACAATTAGTTTGTTTGCGGCTTTGGGTTATTGGAACGATTGGTTCAATGCGTTACTTTACATTCAAAAAGATACCTTGGTACCATTACAGTATTTATTGATGAAAATTCAAAACAACTTAGAGTTCTTATCAAGAAGTACGGATATGGGTGCAGCAGCACAAGAAGGGTTAGGCGTTCTACCAAGTGAATCGGCTCGAATGGCGATTGTTGTCTTATCTACGTTACCAATTGCGTTAACTTACCCATTCTTCCAAAAATATTTCGTGGGTGGTTTAACAATCGGCGGCGTGAAAGAATAAAATTGTACAGGAGGAAATAAGGAATGAAAAAATGGCAAAAAGGATTAGCCGTAGCTGGCGCAGCAGCTTTAGCTGTAGGACTAAGCGCGTGCGGTAAATCTTCAAAAGATGCAGCGTCAAAAGGTGATGATAGTACACCAACGTTATTAATGTATCGTGTTGGGGACAAACCAGATAATTATGACCAATTAATCGATAATGCGAATAAAATTATCGAGAAAAAAATTGGGGCAAAATTAAAAATGGAATTTGTTGGTTGGGGCGATTGGGACCAAAAAATGTCAACAATTGTTGCTTCTGGTGAAAGCTATGATATTTCATTAGCACAAAATTATGCAACGAATGCACAAAAAGGCGCCTATGCTGATTTAACTGATTTAGCACCTAAATATGCGAAAGAAGCCTATGATCAATTACCAGATAACTATATTAAAGGAAATACGATCAATGGAAAACTGTATGCGTTCCCAATTTTAGGTAACTCTTACGGTCAACAAGTTTTAACTTTTAATAAAGAATATGTTGATAAATACAATTTAGATATTAGTAAAGTTGATGGTAGTTATGAAAGTGCAACCGAAGTTCTAAAAGAATTCCATAAAAAAGAACCAAATATTGCTGCTTTTGCTATCGGCCAAACATTCTTTGCAACAGGTAATTATGACTTCCCTATTGGTAACCAATATCCATTTGCAGTAAAAACAACTGATACTGGCTCACCAAAAATTATTAACCAATATGCCGACAAAGACATGATTAATAACTTAAAAGTCTTACATCAATGGTATAAAGATGGCTTGATTCCAACAGATGCTGCTACAAGTACAACACCATATGACTTAAATACCAATACTTGGTTCATGCGTCAAGAAACACAAGGACCTATGGATTATGGTGATACAATCTTAACACAAGCTGCTGGCAAACCACTTGTTTCTCGTCCACTAACAGAACCATTAAAAACAACATCACAAGCGCAAATGGCTAACTATGTTGTTGCAAATACGTCTAAAAACAAAGAAAAATCTGTTGAATTGCTAGGCTTATTAAACAGCAATCCAGAATTGTTAAACGGACTTGTTTATGGTGAAGAAGGCAAACAATATGAAAAAGTTGGCGATGATCGTGTGAAATTATTGAAAGATTACACACCAACAACTCATTTGAGTGCTTGGAACACAGGAAATAACTTAATCATTTGGCCAGAAGAATCTGTCACTGAAGACATGGTTAAAGAACGTGATAAGAGCATCGAAGAAGCAAAAGATTCACCAATTCTTGGTTTTACTTTTGTAAATGATAAAGTGAAAACTGAAATCACTAACGTTGCTACAGTTATGAACCGTTACGCAGCAAGCTTAAATACAGGAACTGTTGATCCAGAAGAAACACTTCCAAAATTAATGGATGACCTAAAAACAGCTGGCTGGGATAAAGTTCAAAAAGAAATGCAAACACAATTAGACGAATATATCCAATCTCAAAAATAATTACAGGAGGCTGAGGCATTAGCTGAGCGCTTTTGGCTCAGCCTTTTACATAAATAGAAAGGAAGAGGAAGATGGAAAGTACAGGGATTCAGCGGTTGTTTTACCTTTCCTGGACAGTAATCAAACTAAATTTACTGTTTGTTTTATTTAGTTTAGCTGGAGGGATTATTTTTGGTGTTGGTCCAGCACTCCAAATGATGACTGATTTCATTTTGGAAGAGGGCATGAATTATCAAGCAATTACCGTTAAACGAGCATTTGAATCATGGAAAGCACATTTTAAAAGAAGTAACTGTTATTTTTTACTTTTTCTCTTCACTTTAGGATTTGTTTTTTATAATATTTATTTAGCCGTTCAATTTACCGGAATAATGTGGTTAATTATTACATTTATTTTATTTTTTGTTTCCCTAATACTCGTTATTTTTTACATTTATATGCTACTATATGAAGGAAGCTATTTTATCTCAACTATTGATTTAATGAAGCTTTCATTTATCAGTATCTTTTTAAACCTCGGTGTATTTTTTAAAGTCTTATTCGGTGTAATTAGTATCGTTGCTTTAACTTGGAAAATGAAAGGACTGCTACTATTTGCTTCGTTTGCCTTAATTATGATGTGGTGTGCCTATGTCACGCGTAAAAATCGCCAGTTTATTGATGGAAAGTTGGAACAAAATGAAGCGAATCTTCAAAAAACTGTTTAAAAAAAAATATTTATTAAATCGATTAGTACAAAAATACAGTCTACTGTTAACAAGTATTATTTTGTTAACGGTGGCTGCTTTGTGCGTTTATGTTACTTATACAATTAACTTATCAATTGATTCACAAAAAAATAACGCCGTTTCCCAAATTGACAGCTATGTAACGAATAAAAATAATGCGGCGACCAATATGATTAATGAATTAGCTGGCTCTGCAAGTAAAATTGAAAACATGCGAAAATATATGGAACTTTCTCCTCCTGAGTATTTTGACTATACGTACAGCCAATGGTCGGAAGATCGGGTCAGTACCCACTTTGGAAATAATTTAAGTACATTATTTAGCACCTTTCCTGACTTAGAAGAAGTGATTATTCGCTTAGATGAATTTGATCAGGTTTTGTTCGCCAATCGCACAGCTACAAATGGGAAAAAAATGGATATGTCATCAATTAAAAAACATGGCTTTCAACTAATGCGAATTATCTCCGATCCTTATACAGGACAACCGCTGGGAGAATTATACACTGTGTTTTCAAGTCAAGAGTTGCTAGGCAACCAAGCAGACTTATTGAAAAAATCAGGTATTAATGCGTTTATCTATGATAGTGCTGGGAATCAAATTTTTTCTGAAAAAGCGCAGTTTACCAAAGAAGAAGAGCGGCAACTAGATAAAAGAATGCACACCGATAGTGACATTCAACAGGTTTTTCATAATCGCTACGATATTACGGAAATAGAAAGCAGTGGCCGGAGTACCATTCTCTTATTAACAAGCCGCCGAGTCTTATTTCAACAATTGTTTATGAATTATGCGGCCATTTTAGGGATTGGGTTACTTTTGATTGTTATTTTATTAGTGGGCTTAAACCGCCTATTTAAACGCTATTCTCAACAAGTCCAATTAATTTTAGAAGCGACACGAGCCATTGGCGATGGCAATTTAAAAGAACGAATTGACACGAATCAAGTTCAGGAAGAGTTGAATGATATTGCTTCCGCGATTAATTTTATGGTAGACAGTTTAGATCAATACATTCACGATATTTATACTTTAGAAATTAAGCAACGCGATGCTCACATGAGAGCATTACAGTCGCAAATTAATCCTCATTTTCTTTATAATACGTTGGAATATATTCGCATGTATGCCTTGAGTCGGCAACAAGAAGAACTAGCTGATGTTGTCTATGCTTTTTCAACGTTACTTAGGAATAATATTAACCAAGAAAAAACCACGACCTTGGCAGAGGAAATCTCATTTTGCGAAAAATATGTGTATTTGTATCAAATGCGTTATCCCGATCAATTTGCCTATAAGTTCGAAATAGAAGAAACAATTGCTGATGTTGAAATTCCTAAGTTCATCATTCAGCCGCTTGTCGAAAATTATTTTGTGCATGGTATTGACTATCAACGACAAGACAATGCTATTAAGGTCCACGCCTACCGAGAAAGCGAAAAAATTATTGTGGCTGTTGTGGATAATGGAAAAGGAATTACCGCCAATCGGTTAGAGGAAATTCGCGCACGTTTAAATCAAACAGAAATAGACACGGAACAATCCATTGGATTAAGAAATGTTCATGAACGTTTACAACGCTTTTTTGGGGAGAGTTATGGTTTAACCATTGAAGGGAAAGAAGGAGAAGGGACGACAATTCGTCTTTCGTTTGTAGCATAAGGGGTGAAAAGATGTATCGAGTGATGTTTGTTGATGATGAATATATGATTTTAGAAGGCTTAAAATGGATTATTCCTTGGCAAGAGTTAGGCTTTGAAATTGTTAAAACAGCGCGTAGTGCGCAAGAAGCATTGGCTTTTTTAGAAACAGAATCCATTGATGTTTTATTAACAGATATTACGATGCCGGAAATGAGTGGGATCGAATTAATTGAGCAAGCAAAGAAAAAAGGACATCAATTTATTAGTTTAATTTTATCAGGTTATCAAGAGTTTGATTACGTCAAAAAAGGCATGGCTTTGCAGGTCCAAGATTATCTTTTGAAACCAGTCAATAAACAAGAACTATTAGCCAATATCCAGAGAATTAAAACAGAATTGGACCAACAAAAAAAATCCCATGCCCGCGTGCGTCTATATCTAGAAAATGGCTTGATGCGTTGGCTTAATGATGAAATCAGCGAAGGGGAATACGAAGAGTTAATGCAGCAATTTACGACTATAAAACCAGGTGATTTTACCGTTTTATTGGTTGAAGCTGAGATGCCATTTTTAGAAACAATCAAGGAACTATTTATGAAAAAAGGCCAACTGTTATTCATTGAAAGTTGGATGAGTACGTACCACCAATTGTTACTTATCTATAAAGGGGCCAGACAAGAAGCGTTCTTATTTATTCGTGAAATTGAAGCGATTCTAGCTGGTCAAGGTCAGATTTTTGTAGGGGAATCTGTCAATGAATGGGAAACGGTTTATGAAAGTTATGAGAAAGTAAAACAGTTGCAAGCAATTGAAACGTTCTATCAAGAATTTCTGCCAAATAATCAAAAAGAACAAATGAATCGTTCGGCAGAAGATTTTACTTTTCTAGCGTTTAACCAAGCCTTGATGATTGGGGATATGCAGACCATTCAACGGGAATTAGATGCCATTTTCAATCAGTTAAGTCAACAACACGCTACACCAGAATATGTACGCTATGTAGTCTTTTTACTTTTTTCAGATATTTCCCGTCAGTATCCAACTGTGTTAGAAGAAAACTATGAAAAAATCGTGGAAGAAATTCGAGCCAGCAACAATCTTAATACACTGTATGCGTTAATGCAGCAAGTCTTGGCAGAAGTGAAAAATAAACCTAAAATAAAAAAATATTCAGAAAGTGTTAGCCAAGCTGTAGAAAGAATTGAACAAGGCTATTTAGAAGAATTAAACTTAAAAACGGTGGCGGATGAGCTTCATTTGAACCCTAGTTATTTAGGCCAAATTTTCAAAAAAGAAACCAAGCGGAGTTTTTCTCAATATTTGAATCAAGTGCGTACCAAGCATGCCCAAAAATTATTATTGTACACGGATGATACAATCAACGAAATTTCAGAAAAAGTAGGATTTAACAATACCAACTATTTTTCAAAAATGTTTAAAAAATTAAATGGAATTACGCCAAAAGAATTTCGAGAGCAATACCAATCAAATTACGCAGGTGTCGAAGAATAAAAAGAAAGATGTTCAATTTTTATGAACATCTTTCTTTTTATTATTTTTCTGTACTTAATGAAAACGGTCGTTCTGCTGTGTTTTGTGGATTCGGGACGATCCCTAATTGATAATCTAAAGTCCCGCCGTTTAATAGTTCTTGATGAGTAAAGTAAGGCGCAGTATGTTTTTCTTGGTTTAACTGAATTTCATGAATAAATTGTTGTTGGACTTTGTTTGGTGATGTCTGAATGGTTAATTGTTTACCATTTGACAGTTTTACTTCCGCCGTCTGGACTAAAGGCATCCCGATTACATATTCACCAGTTCCTGGTGTGACGGGATAAAAGCCTAAGCTATTAAAAATATACCAAGCAGACATGCTGCCATTGTCTTCATCACCTGGATAGCCAGTTGGTGAAGCATCAAATGTTTGCATTAGTTGTTTTAAAAGTGGTTGAGCCATCTCTGGTTTGCCGATGTAGCTGAATAGAAACGGATAATGGAAACTTGGTTGATTTGAGATGGCTAATTGACCAAAATCAATTGCCGCCATTTCACTCATTTCATGAATTTCAAAACCATAGCCTTCAACGTTAAAGTTAGGCGCTTGATTGCAGAGCTGAATTAATTTTTTTTCGAAAGCTAACTCGCTACCATATAGCTTAATCAAACCTGCAAAATCTTGATAAACCGCAAAACTTGATTGCCAAGCACTTCCTTCGGCGTAATCTTTGCCCCAACGAATATCTAAAAAGTCAGGACGGAAATGGCCTTCAGTATCCTTTGCTTGCATAAAGCCAGTTTCAGGATTAAAAAGTTGTTGATAATTCAAGGCTTGTTGACGATAAAATGTTGCGGTCTCTGAATCATTCAGTGTTTTTGCAACTTGCGAAATACAGAAATCGCTGTACGCATAGTCTAAGGTATGATTGACAGATTCATGATAGGTTGAAGGAACATAGCCATATTTTAGATAATCCAGAGTTCCTTGACGTCCATAATTTTCTCGTTCGCTTTGTTGTGTGGCACCTTTTTTCATCGCTTCTAGGAACTGAGGCATCAAGTCAGGACGAATCTTTTTCACGGCGGCATCAGCAATGACAGCGTCAATCAAGGTGCCGGGCATTAAACCACGCTCATCTGGAGATAACCATTTTGGCAAGAAACCTGTTTCGTTGTAACTATTTAAAAAGCCTTCTAGCATCTCTTCGTATTTTTCTTGAGCAATTAGTGAGAACAATGGGTAGACCGTTTTATAAGTATCCCAAAAGCCATTATTGGTATATAGTACACCAGGACGAACCGTTTGCGAGAACGTATCATAATGAATCGGCTGCTGATTTTCGTCCAATTCATAAAAGGTTTGCGGAAATAGGAATGTTCGATACAGTGTATGATAAAACGTTTTAGTATGTTCAGGGTTTTCATGCGTTACTTTAAGGCGATCGAAATAATTATGCCAATCTGCGATTCCTTGTTGCAGCATCTCAGTAGAACGCAAAGAGATTTCTCGCGCTAAATTTAACTGCGCTTGTTTTTCAGAAATAAATGAACTACTAAAATGAACAACTTGTTGAGCAATATTTCCAAAAGAAAGAAGGATTTTGCCATCTTCACCTGAAGAAGGGGCAAACCATTTGGTTAAAGGCTGTTCAAAATGAAGCACAAAATAAAAACTAAAATCTGGATCTTCACAACCAGAATAGTTGATGACTTTTACAGCCACTTGATGGTCATCTAATTGTTTTACTTGATAACGTCCAGGCAGAGTTAGTAGTAAGTGATTATCTTTTTGTTGATAATCAATGGTTAAGATACCACCATACATGCTTGGGATTAATTGAGAAGTTATTTGATAGCGTAATTGAGTTAAATTAATTTCGACAGGAGAAAAAAGGCTTTCTTCTGGACGATAAGAACTTTGGGCATGGAATAAAGAAAGTTCCGACAATGAACCACTGACAGGGGTCATTAATAAATGGCTAAAATCACCCATCCAAGGACTTGGTTGATGCGTTACTCGATAGCCTTGAAATGTTCGATCTTCTGGATGAAACCACCAGCTGCCTTTTTGGTCAGTTGTTTGCGGGGCGTAAAAATTCATCCCAAATGGCACGCCAGTATAGGGTAGACAATTTCCATTTGAAAAACTATGTTGGTTGGCAGTTCCGTGTCGCGTATCAATCGCTTGAATATTCATGAAAGTAGCTCCTTTGTTTTAAATGATATATCATATAGGCTGATTATAGCACAAAAAACAAGAAATGAAAGCGTATTTATTCGCTTTTTTATTTGTTTTTAACGAATTGGTATATTCAATTTGAAGAGGGAATTGACAAGCATGTTACAATGGATAAGGAATCGATATTGGAGTGATTGTTATTTATTTTTTTAGTACAAAAAGTCAGCAATTTTTTGCGTATGTTTGGGCCATTTTCCCAGTCATCGCCTTTTTTTTGGTTAGTTTTTATACATTGGATTTTTTATTTTCCCCAAGCTATTTAATTATGGTGCCTGTATTTACTATTATGTTTAAAATTAACTATAAAAAATATTATTCGTTTGTAGCGCTGCTCAAAATGAGTATCAGGCAATTTGTGATCAGTTTTTTAGCATTTATAGCTAGTAGTTCCTTTAGCTGGTCTATTATTTTAAATAGTAGTGTGACATTTTTAATTGTTTATTTATTTTATTCATCTGCGACACCGATGCGGTATCATAGTTATTTGATGATGTTTACGTTTTGTCAGTTAATCCAGGTTAAAGGAAATACATTTTTGATGCAATCTCAAGTTGTGGCCTTTTTAATTGGTCTTTTTTTATTGGCTTTAACACTAAACGCTTGGTGGCAAACAGGATTAAGTCAGTTAACCAGCTTAAAGAGTAGAGGCCATAAAAGCATTCAATTAAATATGAAACAACAAAAATTGGCGGTTATTAATTTCTGGCACGACTTACAACAGACTTTTTTTGGGATTACAAGTTTCAAACAATTTTTAGAAAGTCCTGACGAAAGGGTGCAACGATTTCGTTTAGCTATTCGTATGAGTTTCACCATTACGCTGAGTTTTATTTTAATGTGGAGTGTAGGAGGCATTAAAATAATTTGGATTCCGATGAATGTTTTTCTACTCTTGCATCCAGTGAAAGCAGAAATGAACACGCGTATTAAGACACGTTTTTTGGGGACTCTTTTAGGATGTTTCCTTAGTCTGTTTGTTGTCAATTGGCTTCAATTGCCACTGACACACCTCGTTGTTTCTAGTTTGATTGGCATTTTTGTTTATGCCCTAAAACCAGGAACCGTGTTACAAGTGACAATGGCAACGATTTTTGGGTTATGTTTGGCAACAATTAGTTTACGAGGGATGTACGCCGCAGAGTTGCGGGTCTCTTTTGTATTATTGGCAATTTTTGTTGTTTGCTTAATTGATTTAGGTTTATTTGTTTATCAGCGTATTTTACGTTTTTAAAAAGTGTGGCACAGAGGGTTATTTACCCGTTGTGCCACACTTTTTAATTTTCTAAATTCGTTAATTTTTCTAAGTAATGATTTTCTATTTGCGGAAAATCTATTTTTTCTGGTGCTGCATCAGGGGTTTCAACTGCTTGCTTCAAGCGGTTGAGAACAATTGACCAACCAGCGATATCTTTATGGCGAGGTGTTGTAAAATTTTCTGGGAGAGATTCTGAAAAGACTAACAGGGTCTGATGAGGTGCTTGTTCTTTTAAGTCAAAATAGATGATACCAGTATCCCAAGTCACGCCCAGATATTTTTCCTCTGCATAGTCAGTGAAAGGCATTGTTTCTTCAAAATCGGGCAGAATAAACCGCCAAAACCCGTTAACACCTAATTCACCAATTTCTAATTCTGGAAACCATTGTTTTAGCTTGTCTGTCTCAGTCAGGTAGCGCCAAATCGTTTGAGGGCTGGCTGAAATTGCCCGTTCTGTACCAAAATAAATCGTCTGGTTTTCTAAGCGAAAGGTATCTTTCATTTTGTTTCTCTCCTTTATTTATTATTCATGAAGTTCTAAAGGTAGTCCATCTGGATCAAAAAAGAAGGTCATTTTTTCACCCGTAAAATCATCTACTCGTAGCGGTTCTGTTTCAATTCCTTGCTCATTTAAAAAAGCAATCACTTCTTCAATATGTTCAACTTTAAAAGCTAAATGACGTAATCCTAAAGCTTCAGGATAAGAGGGGCGAGCGGGAAATTGATCAGAAATGAAAATTTCCAATTCTTGGCTGCCTAATTTTAAATCTAATTTAATATCGTTTTTTTCGGGACGATGATTTTCGCGAAGAACTTCAAAGCCCAACTTTTCGACATAAAAATTTTTAGTTGCTTGATAATTTGAGGCATTGATTGCCACGTGATGAATTTCTTTAAAAAACATTTTTCATACTCCTTTTCGTTTTTTCCCTCTGTAGTATAGCAATAAAGAAGCAGCTAAAAAAGCGTTCTGTTTGACTCTTTAAGAAAAGACAAGGGATTTGTAAAAAATAAAATTATTTTTTTGAAAGAAAGCGCTTGCCAAAAAAAGAATAATCAAGTATGATGTATATACAACTTAATTGTATATACAAGTTTGAGAGGAGAATGTAAAATGGGTAAGTTTCAAAGCGATGCACAACAGTTGTTGAAAGCAGTAGGAGGCAAAGAAAATATTTCAGCTGTTTCTCATTGTGCAACTCGAATGCGTTTTGTATTAAAAGATCCAAAAAAAGCGGATGTACCTGTGATTGAAGATATTCCTTCTGTAAAAGGAACCTTTACAAATGCTGGACAGTTTCAAGTAATTATTGGGAATGAAGTCCCACAATTTTATAATGATTTTTCTGCAATTTCCGGTTTAGAAGGGGTTTCAAAAGAAGAAGGGAAAGCAGCTGCCAAAAGTAATTTGAGTCCTGTTCAACGAGTTGTTTCTGTTTTAGCTGAGATTTTTACACCATTGATTCCTGCACTTGTTATCGGGGGATTGATTTTAGGATTCCGCAATATTTTGGAAGGGGTTCCATTTGGCTTTCTTGATGGTCAAACAATCGTGGAAGTTTCTCAATTTTGGAATGGAGTCAATTCATTCTTATGGTTAATCGGCGAAGCAATTTTCCACTTCTTGCCAGTTGGGATTACGTGGAGTATTACGAAGAAAATGGGAACCACACAAATTTTGGGGATTGTCCTAGGGATTACATTAGTCTCACCACAACTTCTGAATGCTTATTCAGTTGCGACGACTAAAGCAGCAGAAATTCCTTTCTGGGATTTTGGGTTTGCTCAAGTTAACATGATTGGTTATCAAGCGCAAGTTATCCCAGCTATGTTAGCCGGCTTCTTGCTTGCCTATCTTGAAATTTTCTTTAGAAAAGTGATTCCTCAAGCAATTTCAATGATTTTTGTCCCATTGTTTGCTTTAGTACCAACAGTATTGGCTGCACATGTCATTTTAGGACCAATCGGTTGGACGATTGGTAGTTGGGTTTCTGATATCGTAAATGCAGGATTAACGTCAACATTTAATTGGTTATTTGGCGCCGTCTTTGGCTTTATGTACGCACCATTAGTCATCACTGGGTTGCATCATATGAGTAATGCGATTGATTTACAGTTGATTGCTGACTTTCAGTCAACCAACTTATGGCCAATGATTGCTTTATCAAATATTGCACAAGGTTCAGCAGTTTTAGCGGTTATCTTTATGCATCGTGGAAACAAAAAAGAAGAACAAGTTTCGATTCCAGCAATGATTTCTTGTTACCTAGGTGTGACTGAACCAGCGATGTTTGGGATCAACTTAAAATATGTTTATCCATTTGTTGCGGGCATGATTGGTTCAGCAATGGCAGGAATGTTTGCCACTTTAATGGGCGTTCGTGCGACAAGTATCGGCGTCGGTGGCTTGCCAGGAATTTTATCTATTGTGCCACAATATTACTTGCCGTTTTTAGTCGCAATGGTGATTGCGATTATCGTACCAATGGGCTTAACTTATATTTTCAGAAAGAAAGGCATCTTTAATAAAGTCGATCCAGTTGATGAAGCAACAGGGATGTTATACAGCGAAGAAGGGTAATCGCTTTTTGAAGTTAAGAAGAATTCGTAGACATTTGTCTACGAATTCTTCTTCTTTTTATAGAAACTATTGGCTTTTTTCTCTCTTTCAGTTAGACTAAAAAGGTTGAGAAAAGGAGAGCGTAAAAATGGATATTTATTTAAAAAAAGCAATTTTACACATTATTGATCGAGAAACTGGGACGCCGGTTTTTTCTGAAAAGGAACTAGATTTAACGACTGAGTATATTCGAACGTATTTAACTGCAAAAATTTCAAAACTTTCGACTGCACAAACAAAGACTGGAACATTGGCGGAAAATAGTTCCTTTGTTGATACGTTACGTGGGATTCCTAGTGATTTTGTGAAGAAAAGCCAAGAAGTTACCCAACATTGGTATGATGTTTATTCAGGAAGCGAAGATGCGCCTAGTGCTGATATTTTGTTCATTTTATATGAATTAGATACGGTGTTACATGTCGCAATGATTAAATTAAACTATAAAGAAAGTTACACGCATTACGTCGACTATGAAGAAGAATCCGTTTATAACAAACTGATTATCAATCGAGCAATTTTGTCTTCAAAATCACAAAAACCAGATGAAGGGATTACGGTTGACTTAGATACATTAGCGTTTGAATTACTAGAGAAAAGATATGAATTTTCAGGAGAAAAAATCTGGTATTTCTCTGAAAAAGTGATTGAGACGCAAGCGGCACCTTCCATGGAAGAAAATATCAAAGAAATTAAAAAGGCAGTCAAACGCATTGGAAAGAAATTTAACGAAGATGAGTTTGAACTAATGGCTTCTGTAAAAGAAGCGGTATATGATAGCATTGAGGAAACGGGAACGATTGACAATGAGCAAATTGCTGAACAAGTGTTTAAAGAAAATGTATCAGCTAAATTAGCTTACCAAGAAGAAGTGAATGAGTCGAAATTTGTCGACAAAACACCGCCAGTCAGAGAATCTCGCGAAATTTCTGAAAAGAAATTTGGCAAACAAAAGTTAAAAATGGATAACGGTATTGAATTAATTGTTCCGTTAGATGTTTACCGCAATGGCGATTTAATTGAATTTGTTAATAATCCAGATGGTACAGTGTCCATCATGCTAAAAAATATCGAAAAAATTAGTAATCAATTATAAAGAAAAAACCGTTGGTCGCTTGCCAACGGTTTTTTCTTTATTTTAATTTTTCTAAAGCTTTTTCAGGGACTTCTTTTTCTGTCACTTCATTCCAGCTGATCACGCCTTTACGGGGATTAACTTTCAATTTTAGATAGGCTTTCATACGCAAAGGTTGATCACGGGATTCGTTTAATTCCACGGTTTTTTCTTCACCGTTTTTATTAAACGCAGGTTGTTGATAGTAATAAATGGTCATTGCTTCACCAGAATTTGTTTTTTCATCTTTCTTTTCACCAGATGTTGTGATTTGTGTATAATAGGCTTCTCCACCGTAATAGTAATTATAAACGCCCCAGCTACCACCTGCTAAAATGACTATGGGAATTAATATTTTTAGTAATGTTTTCATTTTCCTCACCTCAAGGAATAGTATGCCTTTTTTTTAGGAAATTTGCCATATTTTTTTCCGTTAATTGAGTGACAATTTTGTTAGTTTCGGCACTTTCTTGAAAAATTCATCATTTTTTTAAACAAAAGACAACGTTTGTCGCTCCCTTTTTTTCACTATCATGCTACAATAAAGAAAAAAAGATGGAGGTAGAGGACAATGATGCCCTTTTATTTTGGAATCGATCCAACCTATATATTGGTAATTATCGGAATTGCGATTTCTGGTGCGGCCTCCGCATATGTTAACAGTACCTTTCGTAAATATGATCAAGTACGAAGCAGTAAACATGTTACAGGCACGCAGGCAGCACAATATATTTTACAAAAAGAACAAATTAATGATGTTGGAGTTCAGCAAATTGCTGGTGATTTAACTGACAATTATAATTCTGGAAACAAAATGTTGAGCTTATCCGAAGCCACTGCTCAATCGACATCGGTCGCGGCTATTGGCGTGGCGGCTCATGAATGCGGACATGCGGTACAAGATCATACGAACTATGTGCCTTTACGTCTTCGTGCAGCTATTGTTCCAGTTGCCAACATCGGTTCAACCATCTCCTTTCCACTAATTTTGATTGGTGTTTTATTTAGTTGGAATCAAACATTAATCAACATTGGAATTTTGGCTTTTTCATTAGCCTTGATTTTTCAATTGGTGACTTTACCGGTGGAGTTTAATGCGTCTAGACGTGCATTAAGTATTCTTTCTGAAGGTGGGTTATTAACAGAAGAAGAAGTCCCAATGGCCAGAAAAGTTCTTTTTGCAGCTGCACTTACCTACGTAGCAGCGGCGCTTTCGACCTTTTTACAACTTTTACGTTTGGTTATTTTATTTGGTGGCAACAACCGCCGAGACTAAGTGCCAGCAAAGGTCTTTCTATTACGCATAAAAGTAATAATATGTTATGATTAAAATAGAAAATAACAGAGGAGCTGAAGGAAATGAAAGCATCAACAAAAATTGGTATCGGTTTAAGCATTGCTGCAGTTGCAAGTGTCTCTGTTGCAGTCATCGCTTCTGAAAAAATTATTAAGAAGGTATCTCATGTTTCCAATCGTTATAAAGTTAAAAAGTTTGTAGACGATAAATTTGATGGAAACCAAAAATTATTATCGATTGTCGATGATTTATCCGATGATGAATTAGATTCTGTTTTAAATGTTGTTGATCGTGTGAAAGATGGCGGTTCAAAATTAGCTGAATATGGCGAAAAAGTTAAAGACAATACAGATTCTTTAAAAGAACGTTTTTTCACATTTATTGAAGATGCAATGAAGTAAAAAAGATGGCCTAGGCCATCTTTTTTTTATAAAAATAATTCTTTTGTTTCAACATAATAGCCTCTGCCACCAACTAGAACTTGATCAATTGTCTTTTGGGATGTAGTGTTCAAACGCACTAAGACTTCTGAAGGAGCGTTTAAGGTATAACCTTGGGCAAAGGTGTAATTGGTTTTTTGTAAAATTTGGTGATGGTGCAGATAACAAGCTAACGCACCATTTGATGTACCAGTAGCGGCTTCTTCATCGATGTCATAAAGGGGTGCAAAATTCCTACAAATGATATTTTCTTCAGACAAAGCAAAAAGATGCATCCCAATAACTCCATACTTTTGACTAAGTAACTTAATTTTTTCAAAGTTTGGTTGTAAATCCTGTAATAATTGCGCATTTTTAATGGGAACCAAAATATCTTTTAGACCCGTTGACACAATCTGGATAGGAAAAGCAGTTGCCACTGCGTTTAAATCAAAGCAGCCGCTCAATTCTTCTAAAGTGAGCGTATCATAAAAAGTTGGGACAGTTTGTTCCATAAATAGTTGTTCATCGTTCGCCGTGATTGCGAGCAAACCGCTGTTCGTTTCGATTGTATATGCTGTTTGCAATAATTTATTTAAGTGCTTCATAATGGTGAAAGCGCCAATTGTCGCGTGGCCACATAAGTCGACTTCTTCTTTTGGTGTAAAATATTCAAGGCGGAAATCAGCAATCTTTGAGTCTGAAATAAAAGCAGTTTCTGCAAATCCTAGTTCTTTGGCGATGGCCATTTTTTTGGTTCTCGTTAAGGGCTGTGTCATAAAAACAACGCCTGCTTTGTTGCCACCTTCGTGGTTTTTACTAAATGCACTAGCGACATATGCGGTAATTTTCATTGGAACGCCTACTTTCTAATTGGGAATAAAAAACATACGAGTAAAAAATGGACGTGCTACTTTCTTAATAACAAATAACAAAAGATTAAATCATCCATTTTTTTTAAAGATAAGCCAGTTTGTTCAAAAAACTTTTCCAACCGATAGTGTAAAGTATTTCGATGCATAAATAAATCTTTTGCAGTGGAGCTGATATTGCCTTGATTTTTCCACAAAGCGCTGATGATTGGCTGAATATCGGTGTCTTTATTTAATAAACGACGATAATACTCAACAAGTACATTTTGGCTCATGGCTTCCTTGGTAAAATAGTGGAGGGCAACATCAGTTAAACTAAAAACAGTCGTCCGACTAGAGGAATTAAGTTCTTCTGAAAAAATACGTTGTTCTTCATGGAAACAACGCCGGAGAATGTCTTCAGAGGAATAAAAATTGCCAACAAATACAGCACTAGTGCAATCAAAGTCTGTATCTAATGTTAAAAAGATCCCTTGAATTTCTTCTTGTTGAAAGGTATTTTTTGAC
Source organism: Enterococcus sp. DIV2384 (assembly GCF_050534975.1). Taxonomy (NCBI): domain Bacteria; kingdom Bacillati; phylum Bacillota; class Bacilli; order Lactobacillales; family Enterococcaceae; genus Enterococcus; species Enterococcus sp. DIV2384. The sequence continues at coordinate 1,836,565 of NZ_CP172905.1, read as the reverse complement.
TGTTCTTCAACTAAAATATACATATTATTACTTGGACTGAAACAATCAACTGTATCTGGAAACATCTTTGTTAAATTAAATTGCCATTCAGCTTGTAATTCTTTTGAGATATTCGTTTGAATTTGCAACATACGAAAGGTCCCTTCGGCAGGTAATTTTGCCTGTTGAAATAAGTAACTGAACCAAGGATGGTTACCAGTAATGGTTGGGTTTTCAGAAATCGGGAAAAGCGCTTCCAACAAATGCTGTTCTTTAATACTTAAGAAAGCTTTATTCACAATGAAAAATTGGTCGTCAACAGGAATTGAATAGGTGGCTTCGGAACCAATTGTTTTTGATAAATAGCCTTTGGGATAAAGCTGAGATAAATTTTCAATAATCATAGACACACCTCACTGATTTATTGTACCATGAAGCAAGATAGAAGTTTAGTGGGAAAAAGCCGAAAGGTGGAAATTAATTGGGAAAAAAAGAAACAACGTTAACACAAGAAGAAAAAGAAATTTTTATGCGAGAAGCCATTGCAGAAGCGAAAAAAGCAGAAGGTTTGGCTGAGGTGCCTATTGGAGCTGTAATTGTTCGGCAAGGGGAAATTATTGGCCGCGGGCATAATCTGAGAGAAGCACGGCAAGAAGCAACGGCGCATGCAGAAATGTATGCAATCCAAGAAGCGTGTCGCGGGATAGAAAATTGGCGTCTAGAAGAAACCCAATTATTTGTAACTTTAGAGCCTTGTCCAATGTGTAGTGGGGCGATGCTTTTAGCACGAATTCCAGAAGTTTATTATGGCGCAACTGATCCTAAAGCAGGCACTGCTGGCACATTGATGAATTTATTAGAAGATGAACGCTTCAATCATGTGGCCTATGTCGAAGCAGGCGTTTTAGAAGAAGAGTGTCGCTTATTGCTAGTTCAGTTCTTTAAAAAGTTACGGGCAAAGAAAAAAGAAGAGAAACTTTTAAAAAATCAAAAGAAAGACTAGTCAAAAGAATAAAAATACGTTATACTAGGTTTTGCCGAAAGGCTAGGACAATGGCGGGCTAGTGAATTGTGTCAGATCCGGAAGGAAGCAGCACTAAGCAAGTGCCGCCATGTGTCTGATTGAATAAGGAACGCATCAAGGCTGAGAAGCCTTTTTTATTTGAAATAAAAAGAAGCAAGCCGTTATTTTTTACGGCTTGCTTCTTTTTTAAATTTATGCCCAATCGCCATTTCTAAAAACTGGAACAATCGTCCCGTCTTCCTTAATGCCATCAATATTCATTTTGTCAGATCCTACCATAAAGTCCACATGTGTTTGGCTACGATTTAAACCAGCTTCAGCTAATTCTTCTTCGCTCATCTCCGTGCCGCCTTGTAAGTTGAAGGCATAGGCCGAACCAAAGGCTAAATGATTAGAGGCATTTTCATCAAACAATGTATTATAAAAAATCAAACCGGATTGTGAAATTGGTGAAGGGTCTGGTACTAAAGCAACTTCTCCTAAGTGTTTGGCACCTTCATCAATAGCTAAGAGATTTTTCAATGCTTCTTCGCCTTGTTCAGCTGAGAAGTCAACAACTTTTCCATCTTTAAATGTAAATTTCATGCCCGAAATGATTGTGCCAGCATAACTTAGTGGTTTTGTACTAGAGACATAACCATCAACGCGGCGACTATCTGGAGCGGTGAAAACTTCTTCTGTTGGCATATTAGCCATGAATTCTTCTCCACGCGCGTTATAACTACCAGCGCCTTCCCATAAATGGTTTTTAGGCAAACCAATCGTTAAATCTGTCCCAGGAGCTGTGTAGTGTAAAGCAGTAAATTGTTGTTCGTTTAATTCAGCCGCTTTTTCTTGTAATTTTTTATCATGGATATCCCAAGCAATGACTGGGTTTTCTTCATAAATTCGTGTTGTTTTGAAAATTTCATTCCAAAGTGCATCAACTTGTTCTTCACTTGTTGCTAATTCTGGAAAGACTTTAGCTGCCCAACCTTCACTAGCAGCCGCTACAACAGTCCAACTTACTTTGTTGGCTTGCGTTGCTTTTCGTAGGTTGACCAATGCTTTCCCATTAGCCGCTTGGAAAGCTGCTACACGTTGTGCATCCACGCCAGCTAATGCATCAGGATTAGAAGAAACCACGCTAATTCGGCTTGCGCCTTTGGCAATCCAATCATCGGTTTGATCAATTTTATATTGAGGAACATTTTCAATACGATCAGTTGCAGCATGAGCTAAAAATTCACGTTGAATGGTTTCGTCGCTCCATTGAACAATTACTTCGGCCGCACCTAAGCGATAAGCTTCTTCCGTAATTAAGCGGGCAAGGGGCGCTTGATCAACACTGATTTGTAAAACAACCGTATGATTGTCCTGAACATTGACACCCGTTTCAGCAATTAAACGTGCATATTTCTTTAGATTTTCATTAAAATTCTCTAAGGTCATTCGTGATTCCTCCTTCATTTTGATGGGTAATGACTGCTCATATCATAACACGGAAGAGCAGGGAACTCAACGAAATAAAGCCTTTATCAACTGTTATTTTAAGTCGGGGTAAAAGTTGTCGTGCTCCCGCTCAGTGAACTTTTGTACAAAGAGTTGTTCTAATTTTGCATAATAGAAAAATCGTGTTACAATAACCATAAGCATTTATTTGGAAGCGTTGTATATGAATGAATAAAGGGGATAGGGAATTATGGCAAGAAAAAAAACCATTACGAAAGAGCAGATTTTAACAGCTGCCTATGAAGTAGTCGCCACTGAAGGATTTTCGAAGTTCACTGCACGTAATATTGCTAATAAAATGAAATGTTCCACCCAACCGATTTATTTGGAATTTAAAAACATGGATGATTTACGCGATGCTTTATTCCAAAAAATTCATAAATACTTAGCGAAAGAAGTATTTCCAGTAAAACATACCGGGAATACAATTGTTGATTTGGCTTTAAACTATATTCATTTTGCGACAAGTGAAAGTAAGTTATACCGTGCGCTTTATTTAGAAGAATATGGTGGCGGCAAAAAAATGCAAGAATTCTCTTATCACTATTTTACTGAAGCGGTAAAAGCTGATCCTGAGTATGCTAATTTAAACGATGTTCAAATTGACTCTTTACACATGGGAACATGGGTGGTCGCTACTGGTGTGGCTGCATTGATGACTTCTGGAATTATCCATCCTTCAGAAGAACAAATCATTCATTTAATGAAAGATAGTATTGAAGCAATTCTTGAACGAGATGAACCAATTGATATTGACCTATAAAAATTAAAAAAAAGTGTAACCTCATGCTGATAGCTTCTGTGAGGTTACAGCAAAAGACTGTTTCTTAAAAGAACGGTCTTTTTTTGTTAAGTGTATTAATGGTAGATTATTCGCAACCATGCTACAGTAAAGAAGAGAAATAGAAAGGGGCAAAAAACATGAACCGAGTGAAAGATAAGCGTTTATGGATAAGTATTGTAGGAATTACCGGACTAGGGCTCTTGTCGGGCTTATTTTCAGTAAATGCGAGAGAATATTATCAAGCGTTGAGATTACCAAGTTTTGCTCCGCCAGGCTGGTTATTTGGACCGGTGTGGTTGGTGTTGTATATTTTTATGGGCATTACTTTTTATTTCATCTTAGTTCATCCAAATAAACAACAGAAAAAACGGATGATTACGCTATTTATTTTACAATTTATTGCGAACTTTTTCTGGACATTTTTCTTTTTTTCTTTACAAAACAATTTATTATCTGTGATTGATATCTCATTGTTATGGCTATTATTAATAGTTCAACAGTGGGACTACTTGCGTTATAAATTAATAACGCGTGGCTGGTTGATGATTCCTTATATTCTTTGGGTTACTTTTGCGGCTGCTTTAAATTACAGTATTTTATTTTTAAATTAGGAATATCAAAACACCAGAGAAAAATGGGAACTAGCCATTTTTTTCTGGTGTTTTTTTATTTATTTCAACGTAGTTATTCTGCAGCAGTTGCTAATTTTTTCGCAAATTCTTCTAAACGTTGGATGTCGTCTTCTTCAGCGGCTAGATCAACTTTAACGCTGTCGGCGCCTTTTTTTGCCCCAATTTGAGTAAAGACTGCTTCGAAGTCGTCCACCGATTTACAAAAATCATCATAAAACGTGTCTCCTGAACCACAAACGCCGAAGATTTTTCCTGATAAATCAATCTCTTGTAAGTCTTCATAAAAGTCGACAATTTCATCAGGTAAATCGCCATCGCCATACGTATATGTAGCTACTACACAGATATCGGCCTCTTCAAAATCAGCGGCATCGACTTGCGTACACTCATCAATTTCGACCTCTAATTCTAAATCTTCAAATGCTTCTGCAACAATGTCGGCAATTTCTTCTGTATTCCCAGTCATGCTTGCATACACAATTTTAGCTAACGTCATAAACTTTCTTCCCCCTCATACAATTCTGTCACTTATTATAGCAGATGCGCATTTCTTATAAAAGACTAGCGAGTGCTTTTATTAAGGGACTTTTTGAAAATTGGTGTTTGAACAATCTTTTTTGCAAAAAATGTGATAAAATAATTTGAATGAAACAAGTTTAGGAGAGATAGTATGATTACATTAAAATCACCACGAGAAATTGAAATGATGGATGAATCAGGGGAATTATTAGCGGATGTTCACCGTCATTTACGGACGTTTATTAAACCTGGCATTACAAGCTGGGATATTGAAGTATTTGTGAGAGACTTTATTGAAAGTCATGGTGGCGTGGCGGCTCAAATTGGCTATGAAGGCTACAAATATGCTACTTGTTGTAGTATCAACGACGAAATCTGCCACGGATTTCCTCGTAAAAAAGTATTAAAAGATGGCGACCTAATCAAAGTAGATATGTGTGTCGACTTAAAGGGCGCAATCTCTGATTCATGCTGGTCTTATGTCGTGGGTGAATCAACACCTGAAATTGATCGCTTGATGGAAGTAACCAAAAAAGCGCTATATCTTGGGATTGAACAAGCACAAGTAGGAAATAGAATTGGCGACATTGGTCATGCAATTCAAACGTATGTAGAAGGAGAAGGCTACGGGGTAGTTCGCGACTTTGTAGGTCACGGTATTGGCCCAACTATCCATGAGAGTCCAATGATTCCTCACTATGGTGAAGCAGGTAAAGGACTACGTTTAAAAGAGGGAATGGTTATTACCATTGAGCCAATGGTTAACACAGGAACTTGGCGCATGAAAATGGACCCAAATGGTTGGACTGCTTATACTGAAGATGGCGGTCTAAGTTGTCAATATGAACATTCATTAGCGATTACGAAAGAAGGTCCAAGAATCTTAACGTCACAAGGCGAAGAATTGACTTATTAATAAGGAGAGTGTGTGATGAAGTTTCTCGACAACATCAAAAAGAATCAATCTTTGATGCGTTTTATTGAGACAACGCAAAGTCACATGGTCACAGCCGAAATAGGCAACAGCTCAGTGGTTGTTGCCTATTATTTATTACTCTCGCTGTTTCCATTACTGATTGCGGTAGGTAATGTCTTACCTTATTTAAGAATCGACCCTAATTCTGTGTTGCCTTATATTGCAGAGGCGATTCCGAAAGATGTTTATAAGAACTTAGAACCAGCGATTCGTTCACTATTGACTCAACGTTCAGGCGGGTTGCTTTCTGTTTCCGCTTTAGCAGCATTTTGGAGTGCCAGTCAAAGTATTAATGCACTACAAAACGCGATGAATAAAGCTTTTGGTGTCGAACAAAGGAAAAATTTTATTCTCGTAAGAGTGGTCTCATTTTTAGTTATTTTGTTATTTATGGTAGCGATTGTTGGTGTGGTAGTAATTTTAGGTCTGGGTCAGTACATTATTGAATTACTGCAACCAATTTTCCATTACTCAACGTCTGTGATCGATACTTTCCAAGCGTTAAAATGGCCGTTAACGACCGTTGTTTTATTGGTGATTATGTGTTTGATTTATGCGGTCGTTCCTAATCGGAAATTATCGTTACGTTCTATTTTGCCAGGGGCTATTTTTTCGACAGTCGGTTGGATGCTATTATCACAAATTTTTGGTTTGTACGTAAAATATTTTAGTTCTAGAATCGCAAGTTATCAAATCATCGGGAGTTTTATCATCTTGATGTTATGGCTGAATTTTGCTGCCACGATTATTATTTTAGGAGCAATTGTCAACGCTGTCGTCGATGAATACTTATCTGGAGATAAAGAAAAGAAACAACCAAGTTTTGAACAACGCTTGTTTAGATGGTTTAAAAAGAAAAATAAATAGATTTCTTTAAAAAAGTCTAAACCGTTGCCAGAACACATGTTTCAGCTTGTAAATGCTTCAGTTTACGGTATAATATACCCTGAACGAGAAGAAAGTGGGTTCGACTATGTCACTATTTATTTATGAAGTTTTAATACGTTTATTTATGACATTTATCTTATCTTTGCTATTAACACCACTTGTTAAGCTTCTAGCGTTTCGGATTGGCGCCTACGATGCACCAGGAGAGCGACGAATCAATACCAAAAATATGCCTACAGCAGGAGGACTTGCAATCTACATTGCTTTTGCTAGTTCATGTTTATTGATTTTTCGTTCGATTATCCCACAAGATTATATTTGGCCGATTATTTTGGCTGGTGGAATGGTTGTTTTGACAGGCCTCATTGATGATATTAAAGAGATTACTCCAATGAAAAAAACAATCGGTATTTTGTTAGCAGCATTAGTTATTTATTTTGTTGCTGGAATTCGGATAGATTTTGTGACGTTGCCAGTTGTTGGAATGATTGATTTACGCTGGTTTAGTTTACCACTAACTTTATTGTGGATTTTAGCGATTACGAATGCAGTAAATTTAATTGATGGTTTGGATGGTTTAGCATCAGGCGTATCCATTATTGGATTAACCACGATTGGTATTACAGGGTATTTTTTCCTACATGCTAAAACGGTCTATATCCCAATTGTTATTTTTATTTTAGTTGCGAGCATTGCGGGGTTTTTCCCATACAATTTTTATCCGGCTAAAATATTTCTAGGAGATACTGGGGCGTTATTCCTCGGGTTTATGATTGCAGTAATGTCGTTACAGGGCTTAAAAAATGCCACGTTTATTACGGTAATTACGCCAATGGTGATTTTAGGTGTGCCAATTACGGATACGGTTTATGCAATTATTCGACGGCTATTGAACAAGAAGCCCATTTCCTCAGCAGATAAAATGCATTTGCATCACCGCTTGTTATCTTTAGGTTTTACCCATAAAGGGGCGGTCATGACTATTTATGCATTAGCGTTAGTTTTTTCCTTTGTCTCTTTATTGTTCAGCTATTCAAGTACAGTAGCATCAATTTTATTAATTGTCTTTTGTTTAATTGGCTTAGAACTATTTATTGAACTAATCGGTCTAGTTGGCGAAGGGCATCAACCGTTGATGTATTTGTTACGGATTTTAGGGAATCGTGAATATCGTCAGGAGCAAATGAAAAAGCGACTTGGCAAGCATTCTAAGAGAAAGTAAAGAAATCTTTAGGTTGCTTTGCGAGAGCGTAAACCTATGATATAATTCCATTAAACTTAAAAAAGTATATGTGTGAAACATATGCTTTTTTTTTAAGACGATGTTTCAGTAGTAAGGAGAAATGAGCATGCAAGAAATGGTAACAATCTCGATTGTCACTTATAATAGTCGTTACATTTTTAATGTACTAGACCAATTAAAAGCCGAACTAGGTACTGATAGTATCTATGATATTCATATCTATGACAATCATTCTGAAACAGCGTATCTTGAAAAATTAACAACATATGAACCATTTATTACTATCCATCGCGCTGAAGAAAATCAAGGGTTTGGTCATGGTCATAATCAAGTGTTATTCAATGCTTCGACAAAGTATGCAATTATTTTTAATCCCGATGTTTTGGTTACTAAAGACGTGCTTGATCGTCTATTAGACCGTATCAAAATAGATAAGAACATTGCAGTCGTTAGCCCTAAAGTGCTAAATGAAGATGGCACGACGCAATATTTAGTTCGTCAAAAATTAGATGTTTTCGATTATATGTTACGTTTTATTCCCTTTCAATTTGTAAAGAAAATTTTTGATAAACGTTTGAGTATTTATGAATGTCGCGATTTGTCGGATACAGAAACAACGGATATTAAAATGGGCTCAGGCTGTTTTATGTTGATTGATCGTGAAAAATTCGTTGAAATTGGTGGGTTCGATGAACGTTTCTTCATGTACTTTGAAGACAACGATTTATGTTTACGCTTTGGCAAAGCAGGCTATCGGATTCTCTATACGCCTTTTGAAACGGTTGTTCACATGTATGAAAAGGGCGCCCATAAAAGTCGAAAATTGTTTAAAATCTTTATGCAATCAATGGGAAAATTTTTTAACAAATGGGGCTGGAGGTTCTTTTAATGAGTCAAAGATTAGCGGTAGTCATCGTCTTATATCAAATGAAAATGGCTGATACGCCGAATTATTTGTTATTAAAAGAAGTGGTAAATCACCCCGAATTGCACTTATTTATTTATGACAACAGCCCACTTCCTCAAGAAGATGCATTATTTTTACAACAAAATGTTACTTATCGACATAATCCTGATAATCCAGGCCTAGCGACCGCTTATAATGAAGCGATTGCTTTTAGTCAAGCGAATCAATGTGAATTATTGTTGCTCCTTGACCAAGACACAGAAGTGCCAGCTTCTTATTTTGATACGTTGATCATCATGCCGTTAGATCCGACTGTGGCAGTCTATGTTCCAATTGTAGAAGCAAATGGACAACAAATTTCGCCAGTATATAGTGATCAATATGTTGGACTTAAAGGAGCAAAGCCAACAGCAGGGATAGCCAACCAACCGTTGATGGCTATCAATTCTGGTACAGTCATTACGGCAGAAACACTGCGCTGGTTGGAAGGATTTTCGGAAGAATTTCCTTTGGACTATTTAGATCATTGGTTCTTTTATCAATTGAATCAAGCCAATAAAAAGATTGAAGTCTTCCCAATCCACCTAAAACAAGAATTGTCTGTTTTAGATTATCGTACAATGAGTCCTCAACGTTATCGCTCTATTATTGAAGCAGAAACGTTATTTTATCGTCGATATGATCAAGAAAAGTTTTCCCATCATCGACGCCATTTATTTTTACGCAGTAGTAAGCAATTTTTAACTGTCAAAAATCGCCAAATTTGGCGGCAAACATTGGCAGAATTTCTCAAGTTAATGAAAGGATAATCTATGATCTCAGTTTGTATTGCGACATATAATGGAGAAAAATATCTCGCGGAACAATTAGATAGTATTCTTTTACAAGTCAGTGAAGAAGATGAACTAATTATTTCAGATGATGGTTCTACTGATCATACGTTGGAAATTTTGAGAACGTATGCAGCGAATTATCCCCAAATTCAATTGTTACAAGGTCCAGGGCAAGGAGTGATTGCTAATTTTGCATTTGCGCTTACGCATACGAAAGGCGAAGTAATATTTTTAGCAGATCAAGATGACGTTTGGTTGCCAAATAAAGTAACGACAGTGACAGAATATTTTGAAACGCACCCTGACATCCAAGTGGTTATTAGTGACTTGAAAATTGTTGATGCGGATTTACAAGTTACCAATCCCTCTTATTTTAAGTTCCGAAAAGTCAAACCAGGGTTTTGGCGAAATGCGATAAAAAGTGGCTATATTGGGGCAGGTATGGCCTTTCGTCAAGAGATGAAAAACGTCATTTTACCCATTCCGCCAGAAGTTCCTATGCATGATATGTGGATTGGCTTATTAGCTGCACGGAAAAAGCAAACGGGCCTCATTAAAGAACCATTAGTGCTTTACCGAAGACATGGAGCGAATGTCAGCCCTATTATTACCAAAACAAGTTTCCAACAAAAATTAAATTGGCGTGTGAATTTATTAAAAGCTTTACATCAGCGTTTAAAGGAACAACGCTAAACTTTTACAGATTTGTAAAATTTACGTAAAAAACATGACAAACCCTATGCTTAATGCGATAATAGGGAAGGATATTTGGTTTTATAGAAACTAAAAATAGAAGTATTTAAGGAGATTGTTCATGAAAGGAATTATTTTAGCAGGCGGAAGCGGGACACGCTTATATCCGCTAACAAAAGCAACATCAAAACAATTAATGCCAATTTACGACAAACCAATGATTTATTACCCAATGTCAACGTTAATGTTGGCGGGAATTAATGAAATTTTGATTATCTCTACACCAGAAGATACACCACGTTTTGAAAGCTTATTCGGCGATGGCCATGATTTAGGCATTCATATCGAATACGCGGTACAAGAAAGCCCAGATGGTTTGGCGCAAGCATTTATTATTGGTGAAGAATTTATTGGTGATGACAGTGTCTGCTTAGTTTTAGGGGACAATATTTATTATGGTGGCGGCTTATCAAAAATGTTGCAACGAGCGGCTTCTAAAGAGTCAGGGGCAACAGTCTTTGGTTACCATGTAAATGATCCAGAACGTTTCGGCGTGGTAGAATTTGATGAAGAGATGCGGGCGCTTTCTATTGAAGAAAAACCAGCACAACCGAAGTCAAATTACGCAGTGACAGGTTTGTATTTTTACGACAATGAAGTGGTTGAAATTGCAAAAGGGATCAAACCGTCAGAACGTGGGGAATTAGAAATAACAGACGTTAATAAAGTCTACCTTGAAAAAAATAAACTTTCTGTTGAGGTAATGGGCCGTGGCTTTGCTTGGTTAGATACAGGCACACACGAATCCTTATTAGAAGCGTCAACATTTATTGAAACAATTGAAAAACGTCAAAATTTAAAAGTCGCTTGTTTGGAAGAAATTGCTTATCGAATGGGCTATATTACAAAAGAACAATTGGTAGAATTGGCACAACCATTGAAGAAAAATGGCTACGGCCAATACTTGCTACGTTTAGCAGCAGAATAGGAGCGAAGAAACGTGAAAGTTATTGATACAAAATTACAAGATGTCAAAATTATCGAAATGGATGTTTTCGGTGATCATCGTGGCTTTTTTACAGAAAGTTATTCCAAAGCTAAATTTGCAGAACATGGATTAGACTTTGATTTTGTCCAAGATAATCATTCATTATCAACAGAAGCAGGTGTCTTGCGTGGATTGCATTTTCAAAAAGGCGAAGCTGCGCAAACAAAACTAATTCGCGTTGTAACAGGTGCGGTATTAGATGTGATTGTTGATATTCGTAAAGGGAGTCCAACCTATGGTCAATGGGAAGGCTACATTTTATCAGAACATAATCACCGTCAGCTTTTAGTACCAAAAGGTTTTGCCCATGGTTTTGTCACTTTGACACCGAACGTGAACTTTATGTACAAGTGTGACAATTACTACAATGCGGCAGCAGACGGCGGTATTGCTTTTAACGATCCAGCGTTAGCTATTGATTGGCCAATTGCGCCAGAAAAAGCGATTACGTCAGAAAAGGATCAAAAACATCCAACCTTAAAAGAATTTGAAGCGGAAAATCCGTTTATCTATGGCGAAATTTAAGAAAAAAGTAGGAGAGTTTCAATTATGAAAAAAATCATCGTAACAGGTGGAGCTGGTTTTATCGGCTCAAATTTTGTTCATTATGTTGTAAAGAATCATCCAGAAGTTCATGTAACTGTATTAGATAAATTAACGTATGCAGGAAATGAAAAAAATCTTGAAGGTCTACCAAGTGATCGCGTGGAATTAGTCGTAGGAGATATCGCTGATGCTGAATTAGTTAATCGTTTAGTCGCTGAAACAGATGCGGTCGTTCACTATGCTGCTGAATCGCATAACGACAACTCATTAAACGACCCATTCCCATTTGTACAAACCAATCTGATTGGGACGTACACATTGATCGAAGCTTGCCGTAAAAACAATGTTCGTTACCACCATGTATCGACTGATGAAGTTTATGGCGATTTACCTTTAAGAGAAGATTTACCAGGACATGGAGAAGGCGAAGGGGAAAAATTCACTGCCGAAACGCCTTACAATCCTTCAAGTCCTTATTCTTCAACAAAAGCAGGATCTGACTTGTTAGTCAAAGCGTGGGTTCGTTCTTTCAACTTACAAGCAACAATTTCAAATTGTTCAAATAACTATGGGCCATATCAACATATTGAAAAATTTATTCCTCGTCAAATTACCAATGTCTTAAGTGGCATTACACCAAAACTTTATGGTGCTGGTAAAAATGTTCGTGACTGGATTCATACAAACGACCATTCTTCGGCTGTTTGGGCAATTTTAACAAAAGGGCAAATTGGCGAAACATATTTAATCGGAGCCGATGGTGAAGAAGACAATAAAACAGTGATGGAATTAATTTTAGAATTAATGGGACAACCTGTTGATGCCTATGAGCATGTCAACGATCGTGCAGGACATGACTTACGTTATGCGATTGATTCAACCAGATTACGCGAAGAATTAGGTTGGGAACCAGAATTCACGAATTTCCGTGAAGGCTTGGCAGAAACAATCAAGTGGTATACAGAAAATGAAGACTGGTGGCGTGCAGATAAAGAAGCTGTTGAAGCAAAATATGCACAAAATGGTCAGTAATTTTTTCTGACATGTGAGATAACAGTCGAAAGGCGATGGCAAAGTACAAAAGCTACTTTGCCCTGCCTTTTTTTCAAGAAGGAGCGAAAAAAATGATTTTAATTACTGGTGGAAATGGCCAATTGGGCACAGAATTACGTCACCTATTAGACGAACAAGGAATTGAGTATGTTTCAACGGATTCCAAAGAATTAGATATTACTGATGCGGATAGTACGTTGGCAAAAGTGAAAGAAATTCAACCAAGCGTCATTTATCATTGTGCTGCTTATACAGCTGTTGATAAAGCAGAAGACGAAGGCAAGGAATTAGATGAAAAAGTGAATGTAGATGGCACACGTCATGTTGCAGAAGCTGCTAAAGCAGTGGGGGCGACACTTGTTTACGTAAGTACAGATTATATTTTTGATGGAACTAAAAAAGAAGGCGTCTATGCGATTGATGATCAACCGAATCCTTTAAATGAGTATGGTCGGACGAAGTTATTAGGTGAACAAGCGGTCCAAGAAATCCTGGACGACTATTATATTATTCGAACATCATGGGTATTTGGTCAATACGGTCATAACTTTGTCTTTACCATGCAAAAATTAGCGGAAACAAGAGACCAACTAACGGTAGTGGACGATCAGTTTGGCCGCCCAACTTGGACAAGAACGTTAGCCGAATTTATGGCATTTGTTATTGCAGAAAAAGCGCCATTTGGTGTTTATCATTTGTCTAATGAAAACAGCTGTAGCTGGTATCAGTTTGCTAAAGAAATTTTAAAAGATACTGAAGTGGAAGTACTGCCAGTGGATTCAACTCAATTTCCACAAAAGGCGCAAAGACCACAATATTCTGTCATGGATTTAAGTAAAACAGAAGCGTTAGGCTTTAAAATTCCTACTTGGCAAGAAGCCTTAGCACAAATGTTAGAAAATGTTCAACAATAAATTGTTTTGTGTAAGTGAGGGGTTTTGTTAGAGAAAAAGTGGAAAGGTGTTTCTCTTTATGAAGGTACTTTTAATCATTCCTGCTTACAATGAGGAAGAAAACATTTTGCGGACGATTGCTTCCATTGAAACATTTAAACAGGAAGTTACGCATTTTCAACATGAATTGGATTATGTGGTAATTAATGATGGCTCGACAGATGGAACCAAACAAATTTTAGAAGTCAACCAAATTAATGCCATTCATTTAGTGTTGAATTTAGGTATTGGCGGGGCGGTACAGACCGGCTATAAATATGCCTTAGAAAATGAGTATGATGTGGCGGTTCAGTTTGATGGTGATGGTCAACATGATATCAATAGTTTACCTATTTTACTGGAACCATTAGCAGAGGGTAAATGTGATTTTTCGATTGGCTCTCGTTTCATTCCTGGAAACGAAGCGGCTTTTCAAAGTACGAAAATGCGCCGTTTTGGTATTCGTTTGTTATCCTTTTGTATTCGAATGGCTTCTGGTAAAACAATTTATGATGTGACTTCTGGTTATCGAGCGGGAAATCGGAAAGTGATTGCTTTTTTTGCAAAGCGTTATCCGACAAATTATCCCGAGCCAGAATCGATTGTTCACTTAATTAAAAAACGCTTTGTGATTGTTGAAAGACCTGTCAATATGATGGAACGGCTTGGTGGTGTTTCTTCGATTCGTGCATTGGCTTCTGTGAAGTATATGCTGGAAGTCGGCTCAGCAATTCTGATTGCTGCCTTTATGAAGGAGGGAGATTGATGCTACCAACCGTGTTATGGATAGCTTTATTTTTATTTGCAATTGGCTTTTTCTTATACATTATTCGAGGGATTAATAAAAATATTTTTCTCCTAAAAAATGCCTTGATTTGGTTATTAATCTCAATTGTCTTAATTATTTTTGCTATTTTCCCGCATGTGGCAGAATGGTTAGCAATGGCCTTTGGGTTTGAAACAACATCAAACTTCTTATTATCAGCTGCGGTGATTGTCCTTTTAATTATGGAAATTAAAAATTCTGTGTTGATTTCAAAACACGAAAATCGCATTAAAACATTATTGCAGGAATTATCTATCATGAAATCTGAAGAAAATAAAAAAGATCGCTAATGTGTAGTGACCCTTAAAAGTTGGACCTGAAAGTCTAATTTTTAAGGGTCAGCTCAATGAATAGCGATCTTTTTTATTTAAGATTCATAATCACAATGCCGACAATAATAACCACAGCACCAATAAGGGCATTCGTTGTAATTGTCTCTTTTAGAATAAGATTTGAAGCAATTAAAATAGCGATGTTTGTACAGGCAACGCCTAAAGGAACAATGTAAGAAACATCGGAACGACTAATAATTAACATCCATAAAATAAAACTAATTAAATAACAAAATAAACCTAATAAAGATATAAGTGAGATATTCATTGAAAAGATTGTTTGTTGGAGTTGGATGTTCAAACTGCTAGAACCTAGTTTAAATAAGACCAGACCAGCAGAAGACAGAAATACGTAAATAATAAAAAGAACCATAATTTCCCTTCTCTCAAAAATAATTTCCGTGCAAAAAAATGCAAGACCTCCATTATTGTAGCATAATCTCCTAAAAATTGGACAAGATTTTTTAATATAGCGAAATCAGTTAAATTTTTCTTTATAAAAAGGGGTCTACTATTGAAAAGCTAGGCGTTTATCGATAAAATAGAAATGTTGTTTAAAATGGCATTTTTGTATCCAAAAATTTTAGATAAAAATAGTTTATTACGGAAGGAATAAGTATATGTTTAAAGAAACATTTTCAATTTTCAAGAATATTTTTCAGAACAAAAAATTGTTATTACAATTTTCATTCAATGATTTTAAGGCCAAGTATGCTGGTTCAGCACTAGGAATTGTCTGGGCGTTTTTAACGCCATTAGTAACTGTTTTGACGTATTGGTTTGTCTTTTCTGTAGGCCTTCGTTCTAGAGCTGGCGACAATATGCCGTTCATTGTCTATTTAGTAACAGGGATGGTGCCTTGGTTCTTCTTTTCAGATTCGTTATTATCAGCCACGAATGTGTTTCGTGAATATAGTTATTTAGTTAAAAAAGTCGTGTTTAATGTACAAATTTTACCAACATCTAAAATTTTATCGAACTTGTACACCCACTTGTTTTTCATTCTAATTGGTTTTGTAATTACTACAGCTAACGGTTATTACCCAAGTCTGTACAGTTTGCAATTAATTTACTACTTAGCTTGTTTATTAGTCTTTTTAACAGCAATTACGTGGATTACTGCTTCAACACAACCATTTTTACCTGATATTATGCAATTTATCAATATCATTATGCAAACAGTTATGTGGACATTGCCAATTTTATGGCAGCCAACTGGAATGATTGCGACAATCTTAAAAATCAATCCATTATATTATATTGTTCAAGGATACCGCGAATCTTATTTAGGCGGTGCATGGTTCTGGGAACATTGGCAATATAGCTTATATTTCTGGGGAGTTACTATTGTTTTACTATTAATTGGCTCAACCGTGTTTAGACGCTTAAAACCACATTTTTCAGATGTACTATAAGGAGAGAACGACATGTCAGAATATGCAATCGATATCCAACATATTACCAAAACATACAACATGTATAAAAAGCCGTCCGATCGGTTTAAAGAAGCGCTTAGTCCAACCAAAAAATCCTACCACGATTTGTTTTATGCGTTAGACGATGTCACGATGCAAATTAAAAAAGGCGAGATGATTGGCTTTGTCGGCGAAAATGGCTCTGGGAAATCAACCATGTTAAAAATTATTACAGGGGTATTAACGCCAACCTCCGGGTCCATGGTGATTAATGGGAAAATTTCAGCGTTGCTTGAATTAGGTTCAGGTTTTAACCCTGAATATTCAGGATATGAAAATATTTTCTTAAATGGAATGGTCCTAGGTTTTTCCCGAGAAGAGATGGAAGAGCGTGTCCAAGATGTCATTGATTTTGCTGACATCGGCGATCATTTGTATCAACCAGTTAAAACGTACTCTAGTGGTATGTTTGTCCGCTTGGCATTTGCGGTAGCTATTAACGTGGATCCCGATATTTTAATTGTCGATGAAGCGTTGGCAGTCGGGGATTTAGAGTTTCAATTAAAATGTATGGAAAAATTTACGGAAATTAAAAATTCTGGTAAAACAATTTTATTTGTTTCTCACGATGTAAACTCCATTCGTCGTTTTTGTGACAGAACTTTTTGGTTGCAACACGGGAAAGTCGTTGAATATGGAGATACGATGGACGTGACGACCAACTACGAAAACTTTTTGAAAAAGAAATCAATTAAAACGGTTGACCGCGAAGCGACCATGAAAGATGAAACCCCAACACCAGATATTATTGAAGTGGATCATGCGGAACTTTTAAATGCGGATTATGAACCATTAGAAATGGTAACGCAAGATGAAAAAGTGATTGTAAAAATTGAATATACTGTCAAAAACGACCAAATTAAGAAGCCTGTTTGTGGGGTCGCTATTCGAACAGTGGACAATCATTATGTCTGTGGCTTAAATACGTTGTTAGATGGCGTGCAAATTCCTTGGAAAAAAGGACGGAATGTTTTTTATTTAGAATATGAAAAAATGTCATTATTAACAGGTGAATATTATTTTGATATTGCTTTCTTTGAGGAACATGCAACAGTCCCATTAGTCTACAAAACAAAATACGTGACGATGTTTATTACCGGTCGTTATGCCGGAGAAGGAATTGTCATCTTAGATCATAAATGGAAGGATACGACAAAAGATGAAGTATGATTTTGAAATGGAAACAGACGAGAGTACCAGTGTTGGGAAAATCGTAGCACAAATCAAAGAAAATAGTGATGTCTTGGAATTTGGTCCAGGTAATGGGCGAATGACTAGCTATTTGATGGAAGAAAAAAAGTGCCAGGTCTCAATTGTTGAATTAGACAAAGAACTTTATGATCATGTCAGTCAATTTTCAACAGATGCCTTTTATGGCAATATTGATGAAAATGATTGGGTCGAATACTTTGCTGGTAAGACGTTTGATTATATCGTTTTTGCGGATGTGTTGGAACATTTAATGAATCCTCAAAGCGCCTTAGCAAAAGTCAAACCATTTTTAAAACCAGGCGGTCAAATTTTAATCACGTTCCCTAATTTGGCGCATAATTCTGTCTTAATTGATTTATTTAATAATCGTTTAACATGGAATGAAACTGGGCTGTTGGATGCTACGCATAAATCATTCTATTTACAAGAAGGATTTGAAAAAGTTTTTGCAGAAGTTGGTTTATACATTGCCAAAGAAGATTTTACATTTAATCAAGTTGGCTACAACGAAATTCCTACGACATATGAAGCGTTACCTGTAGAAGTGCAAGCAGCTTTTAAAGCGCGTCCCTTTGGTGAAGTGTATCAGTACTTTTTTGCCTTGACTGCTGAACCGATAGAACAGCCAGAGCGAGTGACACCAGTAAATTCATACAATGAAAAAAACGTTCATATTTTAATTAATTGCGGCGAAGAAAAAGAGACTGAGTTGGATCAACCGGTTGATTTACAAAAACCTGAAACAAAACAGTTCCAACTGAAGATACCAGAAGACGTCCAACTGATAAAATTATTCCCAAGTTTAACGGGGGCAATTGTCAAATTATCCATGACGATAGACGGCGAGACTGTCCCAGTCGCAGCCACGAATGCTTTTCTGGTACAAGAGAATGTCTATTATTTCTTAGATACGCAAGTACCTGTAATCGAAGTAACCGATGCACAAATGGCAGGCAAAGACCTGACAGTAGACATTGATTATTTCTTTGAAGGCAACTATTCAGAACGTGAAAATACCTTTATTCATGCACTGTTAGATGAAAGAAATCAATTTTTAGAAGAAATGAATAAACAGACGGAGACTGCCCCTATGCCTACTGGAAAATATAAACGAATCACGTTAACTAAATTTGATAAAATGATTAATTTAACCATCGATGATATTGCTCGCGATGTAGAAAATAACGTTTCTGTTATCAGAGGGTGGGCGTATGACAAACAAACAAATTATCCGCTAAGATTCAGCATTGCAGAAGCTAGTGAATCAGTCACTTATACGGTGGAAACAGAATATCGTCGGGATGTTATTGATATGTTTGAATTAGAAGGCGATCAAGATTATGGTTTTGTCATTACGATTAAAGATCCAGAAGATTTACCAGCCTACACGTTAAACATTGACACCAAATCAGGCCAGAAGGTTCAATACGTGGTGGAGCGTCCAAACATGGTTCAACCAGGCACGAAATTTGATCGAGCATGGCGTTCGATTCAGACACGTGGTTTCATGGGCTCAGTGAAGTGGTACTTTAAACGACAAGAAAAAGCAGAAGCCCCTGTTGACGTGGAGGCAGTTTTAGCGGAAATTAAAACGTTCCAATTTCAGCCTAAAATTTCTGTCGCTGTGCCTGTTTATAATGTCGAAGAAAAATGGCTTGCAGCATGTGTCTCTTCTTTACAAAATCAGTACTATGAAAATTGGGAGTTATGTTTAGCAGATGATGCATCGCCAAGCGAACATATTAAGCCCATGCTAGAAAAATATAAAGAACTAGATCAACGAATCAAAGTTATTTATCGCGAAGAAAACGGACATATTTCAGAAGCAACTAACTCAGCTTTGTCGATTGCTACTGGCGATTTTATTGGTTTCATGGATAACGATGATGAATTAGCGCCACAAGCATTATATGAAGTGGTCAAAGCTTTAAACACAGACCCAACGATTGATTTTCTTTATACTGATGAAGATAAAATTACAGAAAATGGTCGTCGCTTCAACGCGTTTTACAAATCAGACTGGAATCCAGAACTGATTTTAAACCATAATTACATTACACACTTTGTTGTTGTGAAACGTGATTTATTAGAAAAAGTAGGCGGATTGAACTCAGCATATAACGGTGCTCAAGACTATGATTTCGTATTACGAGCAACGGAACAAGCAACGAAAATCAAGCATATTCCTGGTATGATGTATCATTGGCGTGCCATTGAATCATCGACTGCTCTAAACCCTGAAAGCAAAGGTTACGCCTATGTAGCTGGTCAAAAAGCGGTCCAAGCGGCAACGGAACGCCGTGGCTTAAAAGCACAAGTAGAGATTGCCGAATTTTATGGTTCCTATAAAATTAACTATCTTTATGATCATGTGCCGATGGTATCATTGATTATTACGAATGATACAGAGAATATGAGTAGTTACTTACGTCAATTATTAGAAAAAACTGCCTATACAAATTATGAAATTCTATTGCCTGCACGCTTCGAGAATCAAATAAATATCCAAAATGACCGTCTTCGTTATGTTTCAACAGAAACTCGTCATGGCATGATTCAAGCTGCTAAGGGAGAATATGTGGCTTTATTAAATGCTGGATTGGTACCAACGAAAAATGATTGGTTAAAAGAGTTAATGAACATTGGTCAACAAGAGACCTCTGGTTTAGTGACTGGCCGCGTAGTTGACGCACGCTATCGCGTGGAAACGGTGGGAGTATCAGTTGATACAGACAAAGGTCGATTACTTTATCCCGAAAAAGGCACCCCTGGTAAAAGCTTAGGTTACTATTACAGAATTGCTTTACCAAGAAATATTCAAGCGGCAACTGAAGACTGCTTACTATTCAATAAACAACTTTACCTAAATTTAGAAGGAATTAACGAAAACTTAGGAAAAGAGTGGATGGGTGTCGATTTATCGTTACAATTTGCTAGCGCTGGTAAACGAAATGTATATGTGTCCTATGCAATTTTGAAAGCAGACGAAAAAATGCAAAACCATGATAAAAAAGGATCTTATAAAGAACTTGCGGAAAAATGGACCGCGGAAACTTTAGTTGATCCCTACCGAAATCCGAAACATCTATAAGGAGAATGCACATGAATGAAGACATTAAGGTGATCTTTGATAGTATCTATCGCGACAAAACAACAAATAATTTAACCATTACAGGTTGGGCGTTGGATACAATCACTAAAGAAAGCCCAACTTTCACAATTAATAATGAAAACCAAGTGTCCGCTTATAACATTCAGCGCGTTTTACGTGAAGATGTTAATCAAATTTATCAAACAGAGCCTGCGATTGAAGCTGGCTTTGTTGTTACACTTGAAGGAATTAAACAAAAAAAAGTACTCCCTTTTCATTTTCAATCATCAGCACATGTTGTAACGGTGGATTTTCCCTTGAATAAAAAATATCCAGTGATTCCAGGGACAGAAGATAAAGTGACTCGTCTCTGGATAAAAGCCAAAAAAGGATTTAAGTATATGGCTAAAAATGGTATTTCTCATACCATTCAACGAGCGAAAATTGAGAAACTAAGAAATCAAGCTTCGTATCCTAACTGGTTAGCTAGAAATGAAGTACTAGACATAGAAGCGATGACGCAAGAAATCGCAACATTTCATTATCAACCTAAAATTTCCATTGCGATGCCAGTGTATAATGTTGAAGAAAAATGGCTTCGGTTGTGCATTGATTCTATTTTGAATCAAGTCTATACTAACTGGGAATTATGTATGGCCGATGACGCCTCAACAGATCCTAATGTCAAAAAGATTTTAACTGAGTACCAACAATTGGATGAGCGAATTCGGGTCGTCTTTCGTGAACAAAATGGTCATATTTCCGAAGCAACCAACTCTGCTTTAGCGATTGCTACCGGAGAATTTGTCGCCTTACTAGACAACGATGATGAATTAGCGATCAATGCTTTTTATGAAGTGGTTAAAGTGCTGAATGAAAACCCAGAGCTGGATTTAATTTATAGTGATGAAGATAAGATTGACATGGATGGAAATCGTTCTGATCCAGCCTTTAAACCAGATTGGTCACCTGATTTACTTTTAGGAACCAATTACATTTCGCATTTAGGCGTGTATCGTCGGAGTATTCTAGAAGAAATTGGCGGCTTTCGAAAAGGTTACGAAGGTTCTCAAGACTACGATTTAGTCTTAAGATTTACTGAAAAAACGACAAAAGAACGCATCACACATATTCCAAAAGTTCTTTACTATTGGCGGATGCTGCCAACCTCAACAGCAGTGGATCAGGGCTCCAAAGGTTATGCTTTTGAAGCGGGGCTAAGAGCCGTGCAAGATGCGCTCGTTCGTCGAGGTATTAATGGTCATGCAACGCATGGGGCGGCGAATGGCTTATACGATGTTTATTATGACATTGAATCTGAAAAGTTAGTCTCAATTATTATTCCAACTAAAAATGGCTATAAAGACGTACAACGTTGTGTTTCATCGATTATTGAAAAAACAACCTACCAAAATTACGAGATTATTATGGCTGACAATGGAAGTACAGATCCAAAAATGCACGAATTATATGCAGAATTTGAACAACAATTACCTGGTCGCTTTTTCGTTGAATCAATCGATATTCCATTCAATTTCTCAACTATTAACAATCGTGCAGCAAAAAAAGCGCACGGAGAGTATTTGTTATTTTTAAATAATGATACCGAAGTGATTACAGAGAATTGGTTAACTTTGATGGTTTCATTTGCTCAGCAAGAACGGATTGGCTGTGTAGGTGCGAAATTATTGTATCCAAATAATACGGTCCAACACGCAGGTGTTATTTTAGGATTAGGTGGCGTCGCTGGGCATGGTCATTATGGTTATCCCCATGGTGACTTAGGCTATTTTGGTCGGTTAGCTATTAATGTTAATTATTCAGCAGTAACTGCCGCATGCTTACTTATGAAAAAAGCAGATTTTGATGCAGTTGGTGGTTTTGAAGAAGCGTTTACCGTAGCTTTCAATGATGTTGATTTATGCCTGAAAGTCCAAGCTTTAGGACGTGACAATGTCTGGCTTCATGAAGCAGAGCTTTATCATTTTGAATCTCAAACTCGTGGATATGATGATAAAGGCAAAAAGAAAAAACGTTTTGAACAAGAAAAAGTGATGATGGAAGAAAAATGGGGACCTTTAATTGAAAATGATCCATTTTATAATCCTAATCTGACAAGGGATATTCCCAACTTTTCATTACGAATTGACTAGATGCAATTGCGGATGACGAAATGGAGCGAAAAGATGGAACAACAACTAACTACAAGAAAAGAAAAACAACCATTACGCAACCAAGCTGAGCAGAGCGCTCGCTTGGTTGATCATTTGTTACGCTGGCGCTATCTGCTAGCGGCAGTCATTTTTATTTTACTGGTCGCCTTTAAAGTCCATGGTAGTTCATTAAACATGTGGGATGCGTATGTTTCTGAATATGCGGATGGTCAAAAAAGTTCATTAATTGCTGGTGAACCAAGAGGTGTTCGCTCGGATGAATGGCTCGTTCAAACCCCATTTAGCCTCTCACAAACACAAACAGGTTTGAAAACACATAATGATGTGATTACGTTAAATGGGCAAGACATGGTGGTAGGCTATAATTCACCAGCGTGGAATTTGGCCACGTTAGCGAAACCTTTTACGTGGGGCTATGTACTATTAGGCAAAGAATATGGCTTATCATGGTATTGGAATCTTAAATTAATTGGCTTAATTTTATTTTCTTTTGAAATTGGCTTGATCGTCACACGGCGGAATAAATATTTAGCTTTGTTAGCAAGTGTTTGGATTCCGTTTTCTTCGGCCCTTCAATGGTGGTTTGTCTCGCCAGTTGGAGATTTAGTATTTTTTGGCTTAGGTTTTTTAGTGGGAATTTATAATTATTTCTATTATCATAGTAGTGTTCGACGTCGTGTAATTTGTGCGATAACGGCTGTTATTATGGCCTCAGGATTTGTTTTAGTTATTTATCCTGCGTTACAAGTACCACTTGGTTATTTGATTTTATTATTTTTAATTTTATTCTTTTTAGAATTTCGTGAAAAAATTAAGTTGGATAAGTGGGATGGGGTCCTGATAGGTGGGGCACTCTTGATTACGGCGATTATTGTTGGCGGATCGCTATATGGCTCATTGGATTCCTTAAAAGCAGTAATGGACACCGCTTATCCAGGAAAACGGGTAAGTTTAGGTGGCGATATGCCTAAACGCGATATTTTGTTATTTTTAACAAATTGGAAAATGCCGTTTCAAGATGTTCCATATTCAAATAATTCGGAAATCAGTAGTTTTTATCAATTATTTTTTGTTATTTTGCCGCTCTCACCATTTATTTTTTATAAAAAAATCAAAGAAAACATTTACGGTTTTGTCTTATTCGTGTATTGTTTATTTAACTTAGTTTGGATGAGCGTTCAATTTCCAACAATTTTTGCTAAGTTGACATTGTGGTCTTATGTGCCAGAACAACGGGCGATGTTATCCTTTGGGTTTGCCGCTGTGTTGTTAAGTTTATGGTTCATCGATTATTTATGGAATCGCCAAGCAAAAATTCCAATGATGGCCTGGTTAGGGGCGCTAGGATTAAATGTTGTTCTGTATTTCTTTGTTTTATATACGGGCAATTTACGGTTATACGTTACACGAATGGACATCATTGGTGTCTTAGTTGTCGCTACCGTTTTAATTGTTGCTTTATTTAAACGTTGGCGCACGTTATTTGTCCTTGTCTTATTAGGAATCATTATGGTTTCTGGTGCCTTTGTTAATCCAATTTCTCGAGGCGTTTCTGCTGTCTATGGTAAAAAAATAGCGGTAGAAGTGGAAGAAATTAACAAAAAAGACCCCAACCAATTGTGGGTGGGCGAACGCTTGATGTATGGCTATTTGCCAATGTTAGGTGTGCATACATTTAACGGTGTTGCTTTTACACCTGACTTAGAGGCTTGGAAACCATTAGATCCAAAAGGAAAAGACACATTTATTTATAATCGCTATGCGCACATCAATGTTGAAGTAGGAAATCAGACCCCTGTTTTAGAGTTGATGCAAAAAGATGCGATTATTGCTCGTTTATCTCCAGAAAAATTAAAAGAATATGGGATTAAATATGCGGTCGTTTATAAACCATTAGAACCGTTAGACACACCAACGATTCATTTTGAAAAATTATATGGACCTGATCAGAACGGGGCATATATTTATCGAATAAACGACTAGTGATTCATTCATGGAATGAGGTTTGAATATGGGAAAAGTATTGAATAGAATCGGTCGACTTATTTTATTAGTTACAATGATCGGCTCGTATACGATGTGGGTCGTAGGAATTGATGCGCCAGTCACAAAATATATGTATGCCAATAGTTCAATTTTATTATTAATAGCAGTAATACTTGTACTGCTATTAAATTGTACGAAATTAAAATTTATTGACTGGCTGACCGTAGCGTTGGCGCTAGCCACCTGGCTCTTGTTTCACTTTACGGAATCAATCCGTCATAGCACAATGCAAACAGATACAATGATTCCTTTAATTATTTTGTTGGTCCTTTGTTTTAAAGTTTGTGTCTTTGATCGTTTGGATCAAACGCTTTTATTAATTGTCTCTTTAGTTGCTTTGAGTGCGACTTTGTATCGGATGTCCGTGGAGTTGCCTCAGTTGATTCCAGCAGACGAAATTTTTAAAGAATCAAATAAACTAGAAAGTATTTGGATTAATACCAATACGATTGGTGCAACATTGATGTTTTCAACAATGATGGCCAGTAGTTTGATCAAAGCATATAGAAATAAGGTTTTTAACCTGCTGCTTTTACCTGTATACATTGGTGGTGTTTTAGGTACATGGGTCAGTCAATCAAAAACCTCTTTTGCCATTTTAGTTGGTTTTATTCTGGTGGATAATCTTTTACCAAAACGTTTCTTGCAACGTTCGAAAGTTTGGCTGTTTGGTTTTGTCGGAGTAGCTGCATTGGGACCATTGTTATTTTACTTATGTGCGGAATCGGATACTGTGGATTTATTTACAGGAAGAGAACGAATTTGGCATGAGTTTTTTGCTAAATGGTTATCTGATCCTCAACATATTAAAGTCGGTATGGAGCCTTTTGTGGCCTCATGGAAACCGCTGGGGACACATAATGCTTTTCTATTTACGTTAAGTAATTTTGGTGTCATTGGCTATCTGATTTTATTTGGTTTTTTAGTCAGTATGATTTTATTGATTGGTTTCCGCAAAAAAACATTGGATCGTTTGCAAGTTAGTTTACTTTTAGGCTTCCTTTTAATCTGGATTCATTCATTTATGGAAGATATTTTATTAGCGCCTCATTGGATGCCGATTGTTTATAGTTTCCTTGGGCTAGCCTTCTACTTCCGGCCAGAGAAAAAACGAGGAAGACATGAAAGACCAACGACACCTAAAAGAAGAAAACGAGTGAAACAAACAAGTCCTGTTAGCAATGAAGAGCGCCCGATAGCACCTGTTGACGAAGAGGGCTGGGACCAACCTGAAGAATTAAGTCGTGTCCAAAGACATCGCAGATAATTTTCATCCTATAGAACTTTCTTGTCCGCTGACATTATGGTAATATAGGGGTTGCATGTTATTACAAATAATGTAATTACTGGAAGTGAAGAGAGGAAGTTTTTAATGACATCAAAAAGTGAATGGAGTAATGCAAGACGGATTGTAATTATTTTAGCAGACGTTTTGCTCTATAATTTATCAATCATCTTAGGGTTTATGGTGAAATTTGGCCGAGAAATTCCTTCATTTAACTTTGTGGCTTATGAAAAATCTGCAATTTACATTTCAATCTTTTTTATCTTTTTGAATTTGTTGTTAGGTGCGTATATTTTTTATAATCGCAAAATTAGTGACATCATTTTTGTCACGGTGATTGGTCAAATTTTAATGACTTTAACGATTATGATTGTGACATTTGCCGGACGTTGGTTTACGTTCCCGCGTTCTGTTTTAGGATATTCCTTTATAATCGGAATTATTGTTCTAAGTCTTTGGCGAATTCTTGTTTATTATTTATACTTAAAGGTCAGCAATGAGCGAAAAGTTGTTTTGCTAGGTAAAGAAAATCAAGTCATGCGTTCAATTCAAAACTTTATGTCTGATAAAAATAACAAGCATAAAGTAACGAGCGTTGTTGTCAGCAATTACTATGAAAACTTAAAAAAAATTATCGATGAAATCGATATTGTTTATATTTCAAGTAATGTTGATGAGAACGAAAAAGTAAAATTGTATCAATTAATTGTCAAACACAAGAAAAAAATCTTTTTAGATACAAGTTTTGAAAATCTAATTATGTTAAAACCAAACATGATGAACTTTGAAGATGAAAGTATTATCGAAGTCTCAAATTTTGAAATCCAACCAGAAGAGAATTTTATTAAACGTTTATTCGATATTTTAGTCTCTGTTTGCCTATTTGTGATTACCTCACCCTTAATGCTTATTGCAGCGATTTTAGTCAAAGCAACCTCACCGGGACCAGTGATTTACAAACAAACTCGGATTACATTAGATCAACGTGAGTTCTCGATTTTAAAATTTAGAACGATGTCGGCAACAGCGGAAGCAAAATCAGGTCCAGTCTTATCTACAAGTAACGACAGTCGCGTCACTACAGTTGGTAAATACTTGCGTGCTTTACGTATTGATGAGTTGCCACAACTAATCAATGTTATTCGCGGGGATATGTCCATTGTCGGACCACGTCCTGAACGACCATTCTTTGTTGATCAATTTAATCAGGAAAACCCGAATTACTATTTACGTCACAATGTACGTGCGGGGATTACTGGCTATGCCCAAGTTTATGGGAAGTATGCTTCTGACTACAATAGTAAATTGAACTTTGATTTACTGTACATCAAGAATTATTCATTACTATTGGATATGAAAATTCTGCTTCAAACTATCAAAATTCTCTTTGATAAAGTATCATCAAGAGGATTGGATGAGTCTGAAGAACGTGAAGAATTGACGATGGATTATTGTAAAGAGAATGCTATTAGAATTTACCGTTAAGAGGAGCAGTGGCTCCTCTTTTTTTGAAAAAAAGAGAGACTTCTAACAAAGCTTGAAAAATCAGATATTCTATGTAAAAATATACAAGCGTGGATGAAAAAAGAAATAGGGGTGAAGAAATGGAAAAGGTACCAGTAAGTGTCTTACTTTCCATTTATATAAAGGAGCGTCCTGAATATGTTATTGCATGTTTAGACAGTATTTTTAATCAAACTGTAAAAGTCGATGAAATAGTATTAGTAGAAGATGGTCCTGTAACTGAAGAAATGACAGTCATTGTAGATAAATATAAAGAAACGTATCCAGAAGTGCTTCATGTTTTACCTCTAGAAAAAAATGTTGGTTTAGGTAAAGCGTTGGCAGAAGGGGTTAAAGCTTGTCGTAATGAACTGATTGCACGAATGGATGCAGATGATATTATGAAGACGGATCGGATTGAAAAGCAGTGGCAATTATTTCAAAAAAATCCTAACTTGGTCATTACCGGTTCTAACATTATCGAATTTGACGGGAACATAGAAAATGTTTTGGGTTATCGTAACCTTCCCAGTTCTAATGAGGCTATTCGTGAATTTTCCAAAAGAAGAAACCCGTTTAATCATATGACTGTCATGTATAAGAAGTCAGACATTTTAGAGGTCGGTAACTATCTGCCAATGTCAGGATTTGAAGATTATTATTTGTGGGTGCGGTTACTGAAAAAAGGAAAGGAAGCTCAGAACCTTTCTGAACATTTAGTCTATGCTCGAACAGGCAGTGATATGTACGCACGGCGTGGTGGTTGGCAGTATTTTAAGTCAGGACTAAAAGGACGCAAAGCAATCTATCAAGCAGGACTTGGTAGTTTTAAAGATTTTTTTGTGAGTTCAAGTGCACATGTTGTCGTAAGTTTGATGCCGAATACTTTACGAGGTAAATTTTATGAGAAGTTTTTAAGGAAAGAAAATGATTAAGATTGAGGTAAAATTATGCAAGAGATGTCTCAGACAGATTTAAAAGAAATACAGGCTGTAACATTAACTATGTCCAAATATTTTGTGCAATTTTGTCAAGAAAATAATTTATTATGTTATTTCTGTGGCGGTGGTTGTATTGGTGCTGTACGCAGTCAAGGATTTATTCCGTGGGATGATGATTTGGATTTTTTTATGCCACGACCAGACTATGAAAAATTAAAAAAGCTATGGCCACAGAAAGCAGACATAAATAGATATCCATTATTAGTTGCTTCTAAAACATATAATGATCATAATTCATTTATAACTATTAGGGATACTGCCACTACTTTTATTAAACCCTATCAAGAGGATTTAGATATCCCTCATGGTTTACCAATTGATATTTTTCCGTTAGATGGTGCGCCAGAAGGGAAATTGCGAAGAAAAATCCAAAAGTTTTGGGCACTGATTTATGCGTTATTTTGTTCGCAAGTTGTTCCAGAAAAACATGGTGGTCTGATGGCTACAGGAAGCAAGGTTTTATTAGGGATTTTTTCTTCAAGCAAAATTCGCTATCATATTTGGCGCTTCGCTGAAAAAAGAATGACCAAGTATTCCTTTGGCTCAACTCCTTATATCACTGAATTATGTGTCGGACCACGCTACATGGGCAATATTTATCATTTAGAAGATTTTAAATCTGCTATTTTTGTTCCATTTGAAGATACAAAAATGCCAATACCAGTGGGATACAATCGCTACTTAACAGAGGTTTTTGGAGATTATATGCAATTGCCACCAGAGGAAGATCGTCAACCTCATCATGAAGCGCTAATTGTTGATACTAAAAAATCGTACACAGAATATATTTAAAAACTTTAATTATTTATACTAAGGCTGAACGTTATCTATAAATAGCGTTCAGCATTTTGTTGTAAAAAAATAAATAACACAATCAATGTAATAAAAAGATAAAGTTTAGAAACAAAATAGTAAAAAAAAGTTAGCAAGATTTTCTTGACGTAGGCTAAAATTTATTAGAAAATTATTTGAAACTAGTGCTCATTCTAATCAGTTTTGAGAAATTTCAATTTGAAAAGTAAAAAATTGTTGGTTTCAAGTAAAATTTACATACTATAATTAAATGAGGATTAATTGTAAAGAATACGTAAAAAGAAGGGTTAAATAAATAATGAAGAGAATAAATAAAATATCTGTTATTACAATGCTAATGTTGACAGCATTGGTTCCTAGTTCATCAATAGTGTATGCAATCGATGCATCAAGTAGTGAAAGTGCAGAAGAAGTAATTTCTACGGATACAGCAGAAACACTAAATTCTACGTCATCTAGCGGGGAAACTTCGACAGAAAGTTCTTCTAGCACCTCATCTTCAGTTCCTTCGGAAACAAAAAATAGTTTGGACACGAGTGATGCTAAAGACACTTGGCAATCAAAAGATGCTGAAGAAACTTCGGAAACGACTAGTTCTTCAGAAGCTAATAAGAAAGATGAAGACGAAATCGTAATAACAGAGGATATGAACAAACCTATGGGATCAGGAATGAAAGGAACGAGAAGAAAAAGAGCCGCATATGCCTATGGTGATCCTATTAGCATAACAGAGGCAAATCGTCCGCCTAAAAACTTTATCGATGTATCTTCTTGGAATGGTAGTTTAAGTGTAGCAAATTATCAAACTATGAAAAGTTATGGGATAGGCGGAGTGGTCGTTAAAATGACCGAAGCGACAACTTATCAAAATCCAGAAAGATTTGCACAAGTTCAAAATGCAAATGCAGTGGGAATAAAAGTATCCGCCTATCACTATAGTCACTTTACAACAAAAGATCAGGCAATAAAAGAAGCAAACTACTTTGCCGATACAGCAATGAATACTGGATTACCAAAAGACACTTTAATGATTAATGATGCAGAAGAAGGTAGCATGAATAATGGACAATTGACAGCTAATTCAATTGCTTTTGCTAATCAATTAAAAGCAAGAGGTTTTACGAATGTATTACATTATTCAATGGCAGCCTGGTTTACAGAAGGAGTTTTATCGCCTACACAACTAGGGACTGAAAATATTTGGATTGCTCAGTATCCTTTTGAACCGACTGCAGATCAGTTATGGCACAAAAATGAAGGTTATGCGGCATGGCAATGGTCTTCATTATTAACGATTCCAGGTGTTGATATCGGCGTAGGTGTGTTTGATATTAATGCTGATTACACTGGACGATTTACATCTAGTGGTGGAAAACAGTATGATGTAATTTTAGATGAAAAACAATATGATTACACGGCAAAAGTAAAACCAGCAGCTGAATCAGGAAAACACGGCGTGTTTAATGGGATTATGAATACAGCTCCTGGAATCGTTAATATCGGTATGGGAGATAAATATGCGAACCAAAGCGTTCATATCATAGGATATGCCAAAACAAGCCGGACAGAGTTACTCCATTTTACAGTAGGTGGAAAAGATGCAGGCTGGATGGACAAACGAGCATTCACAGCTACACTAGATAAAGCCACGTATAGTAAAATGAGTCGAGGAGCCAAAATAGGCGATGTAGCAGTTTCATCGAAGCATGGATTATATACAAAACCAAATAATACAGCAGAAGATGGAGAAAAAATAGGTTTAGGCTCTCTATATGCAAATCAAAACGTGCAGATCATTCAATCCGCTGAACTATCAACAGGTGTTACGGCTTATCAATTTCAAATAAATGGACAAACAATCGGCTGGTTGGACAGCCGTGCCTTCAGCAATGTGTATGATGAGCTGCTAGATGAAAAAAGCTATGATTACATGGCAAAAGTAAAACCAGCAGCTGAATCAGGAAAACATGGCGTGTTTAATGGGATTATGAATACAGCTCCTGGGATCGTTAATATCGGTATGGGAGATAAATATGCGAACCAAAGTGTTCATATCATAGGATATGCCAAAACAAGCCGGACAGAGTTACTCCATTTTACAGTAGGTGGAAAAGATGCAGGCTGGATGGACAAACGAGCATTCACAGCTACGCTAGATAAAGCCACGTATAGTAAAACGAGTCGCAAAGCCAAAATAGGCGATGCAGCAGCTTCATCGAAGCATGGATTATATACAAAACCAAATAATACAGCAGAAGATGGAGAAAAAATAGGTTTAGGCTCTCTATATGCAAATCAAAACGTGCAGATCATTCAATCCGCTGAACTATCAACAGGTGTTACGGCTTATCAATTTCAAATAAATGGACAAACAATCGGCTGGTTGGACAGTCGTGCCTTCAGCAATGTGTATGATGAGCTGCTAGATGAAAAAAGCTATGATTACATGGCAAAAGTAAAACCAGCAGCTGAATCAGGAAAACATGGCGTGTTTAATGGGATTATGAATACAGCTCCTGGAATCGTTAATATCGGTATGGGAGATAAATATGCGAACCAAAGCGTTCATATCATAGGATATGCCAAAACAAGCCGGACAGAGTTACTCCATTTTACAGTAGGTGGAAAAGATGCAGGCTGGATGGACAAACGAGCATTCACAGCTACGCTAGATAAAGCCACGTATAGTAAAACGAGTCGAGGAGCCAAAATAGGCGATGTAGCAGTTTCATCGAAGCATGGATTATATACAAAACCAAATAATACAGCAGAAGATGGAGAAAAAATAGGTTTAGGCTCTCTATATGCGAATCAAAACGTGCAGATTATTCAATCCGCTAAACTATCAACAGGTGTTACGGCTTATCAATTTCAAATAAATGGACAAACAATCGGCTGGTTGGACAGCCGTGCCTTCAGCAATGTGTATGATGAGCTGCTAGATGAAAAACGCTATGATTACATGGCAAAAGTAAAACCAGCAGCTGAATCAGGAAAACACGGCGTGTTTAATGGGATTATGAATACAGCTCCTGGAATCGTTAATATCGGTATGGGAGATAAATATGCGAACCAAAGCGTTCATATCATAGGGTATGCCAAAACAAGCCGGACAGAGTTACTCCATTTTACAGTAGGTGGAAAAGATGCAGGCTGGATGGACAAACGAGCATTCACAGCTACGCTAGATAAAGCCACGTATAGTAAAACGAGTCGCAAAGCCAAAATAGGCGATGCAGCAGTTTCATCGAAGCATGGATTATATACAAAACCAAATAATACAGCAGAAGATGGAGAAAAAATAGGTTTAGGCTCTCTATATGCGAATCAAAACGTGCAGATCATTCAATCCGCTAAACTATCAACAGGTGTTACGGCTTATCAATTTCAAATAAATGGTCGAACAATTGGTTGGTTAGATAGCCGCGCCTTTAAAATGTAGAATAAGTTTATAAAGGTAACGACCAAACAATCTATCGAGGTTCTTTGTCAAATAGTATTGCTAAATAAAAATAGTGAACATCGTGAAAGTCAGAGGAGAAAATCCTCTGGCTTCTTTATTTTTTATTAAGTGCTTTTTATTATGAAATTATTTTTTCTCAAACATATGGTCATGGTCTATTTAACGTATTTAAATAATAAATAGTATTTTCTGAAATACTTATATTCGCGATAAATGGCATTGACATGCATGATATTTAAATCGATTTTTACTCACTTCTAAATACGGCTTGAGTTCTACTATTTGAATTCTACAGAATTTTGAGATGTTTTTTGTGAATCAAAAAGTATAGAGTTTTTATCGTTTGTCCGTAATTTTTTTATTAAAATAACGAACAAAAATATTTACAGTTCGATTAAGGTCTACGATAAATTATTGAAACTTACTGATAGTTATGAGAAAATGTAAAAGATTGAATGCAGTTTTGGCTGTGTTGATGAATATATAAGTTAAACAAAATTGAAATAAAACTAGTGGTTGACTAGTTAGAGAAAGGATTTTGTATCAAATGATTACAGCTTTAATTATTGCCGGTGGGGTCGGTAAACGAATGGGGCAGGAGATTCCTAAACAATTTATTATGGTAGAGGAAAAACCGATAATTATCTACACATTGGAATCTTTTCAAAAGCATCCACTCATTGATCGAATCTTAGTTGTGTGTAAAAAAGGTTGGGAACAAACACTAGATGCCTATGCAAAAGAGTACCATATTGACAAATTACAATGGATTATTCCAGGAGGAAATTCTGGTCAAGAATCAATTAACAATGGGGTTAATTTCTTAAAAGAACATTCAAACCCAGAAGATACTATTGTTATCCATGACGGAATTCGCCCATTAGTTGATGAATTAGTTTTATCTGATGTAATTGTTAAGTGTCAAGAATACGGAAATGCAGTGACTTCGTTGCCATATAATGAACAAATTTTTGTAAAAGAAACCGAGGAAACAACTCGACAATATATTAATCGTGAAACATTACGTCGCGTGTCAACACCACAAGCCTATAAATTTGAAAAATTAACTTGGGCTTACGAAAAAGCATTCCGTGAGAATATTGGTATTTCTGAATCGTCATACACGAATACTATGATGGTGGATTTAGGCGAAACATTGTATTTTGCTTTAGGCTCAGATAAAAATATTAAGTTAACCACACAAGATGACTTACAGTTATTTAAAGGCTTCTTGAAAATGAAAGAAGAGTAGTGGAGGGATACCATGTTATTTACAGACGATAATTATTTATCAGACGTTGAACGAGTTTTAGAGAAGACACCAGATTGGACGAAAGTAACTAATAAATCTGTTTTTATAACTGGTGCTTCAGGCATGATTGGGACCTTTTTAATTGATGTGCTTATGTACCAAAATAAAACGAGAAATGCGAATATTTCAATCTGGGCGATGGGACGAACATTGTCGCGTTTAGAAGAGCGATTTACTAGTTATCTAGAGGATCCGTTATTCCATATAGTTATCGGAGATGTCACAGAAGAAATTCAGATAGCAGAAGCTTGTGACTATGTGTTGCATTGTGCTAGTAATACACATCCTAAATCATATGCCAGTGATCCAATTGGAACGATTATGACCAATATTGCTGGTACGCAGCATATTTTAGATTATGCGGTCAAAGCGAATAGTGAAAAAGTGTTATTTTTATCAACTGTTGAAATCTATGGAGAAAATCGTGGAGATCTTGATAAATTTACGGAAGACTATTGCGGCTATATTGACTGTAACACGCTACGGGCCGGTTATCCCGAAGGAAAAAGAGCAAGTGAATCATTATGTCAAGCCTATATTCAGAAATATGGTATTGATGTTGTTATTCCAAGAATTAGTCGTACTTTCGGGCCTACGATGTTACTTTCGGATAGTAAAGCTTCTTCTCAATTTATTCTGAATGCAGTCCATAAAGAAAACATTGTGTTAAAAAGTGCAGGGACCCAACTATATTCTTATGCATATGTTGCAGATATTGTATCTGCTCTTCTGTTTTTATTAGTTAAAGGGCAAAAAGGGGAAGCTTACAATGTTTCAAACGAACATTGCGATATTACGTTACGTACTTTTGCGGAAACATTAGCCAATGTGGCTGGAACAAAAGTGATTCATGGTGAAGCCACCGCCCAAGAAAAACAAGGGTTTTCTAAAGCAACAAAAGCACTACTAGACAATCAAAAAATCTACGCATTAGGTTGGCGGCCACTGTACGACAGTATGGAAGAACCATTAAAACATACAATTAAAATTTTAGAAGGTAGCGGAAATTGATATGCCCAAAATTAGTATTATTGTTCCTGTATACAATGTAGAAAAATATTTAGAAAAATGTGTACGCTCTATTTTAGCTCAAACGTTTACTGACTTTGAATTAATTCTGGTGGACGATGGCTCTCCAGACAGTTCTGGAGCAATGTGTGATCAGTTTGCTGAACAAGATCAACGGGTAAAAGTTATCCATAAAGAAAATGGTGGGCTAAGCGATGCTCGTAATGCTGGAATTGAAATAGCAACAGGTGAGTATTTAGGTTTCGTAGATAGTGATGATTACATTGCAGATGATATGTATGAACTATTATATACAAATATCGTAAAAGAAGATGCCGATTTATCAATCTGTGGTATTTATGATGTCTATGAGGGGAAAGAGCCAATTGTAA
Source organism: Enterococcus sp. DIV2384 (assembly GCF_050534975.1). NCBI lineage: Bacteria > Bacillati > Bacillota > Bacilli > Lactobacillales > Enterococcaceae > Enterococcus > Enterococcus sp. DIV2384. Next base: position 1,801,084 of record NZ_CP172905.1, on the reverse strand, counting down.
AAAGTTTAATACAGGGAACTTTTTCCAGAGAAGAAGCATTATTGTTAATTTTACAAGGAAATATTATCTCCGTACATGCTGTAAATAAGTTATATAAACGAAAACTCTTTGCGGATCTAAGATATCCTAAAGGAAAGTATCATGAAGATTCATTTATTATAGTAGATTTGTTGTCTGAATGTCAGAAAGTTTCTATTGATTCAACACAAAAATATTACTATTATCATCGAATGGGCAGCATTAATACAGAAACATTTTCAGATAAACAATTTGAGTTTATAGAAGCTTGGGAGAAGAATGAACTTAAATTGAAAGGTAAGGGAGCAGTTATAGAAGAAGCTGCCCATCAAAGAGTTTGTTTTGCGAATTTTTTAGTATTAGATAAAATTTTGATTAGTAATGCTTCGAAGGAAAAAGAAACGAAACAAATTGTTCGCTATCTTCGGAAAAACTTTATTTTTATTATGAAAAATAAAGTTTTTACAAAAAGTCGTAAACTATCAATGATTTTACTTATGTTTGGTCTTCCTTTTTATAAAATACCAATTAAATTGAAAAGAAAATATATAGAAAAAACAATAGATTAACAAGTTGTAATCTAAAAGTTGTTTTAAATAATTGGAGGATATGATGATTATTAATTTATCACAGCAGATGCAAAAAATAGAAAAAAGGATAGCTATACCATATATTGTTTTTTTTGAGTTAGTTCTAATTTGTCGAATGGTTAGCATTTATTCGACTTTACCAACAAAAATAGATTCATTATTTACCTTGATAATTATGCTATTGTCAGGTGTTTACTTCATATGTCACTTCTTGCCAATTTTTATAGAAAAAAAACAAAGAAGAATAGAATACTGGCTAATTGCTTTTATAGGAATTTTATTTTTAACAACATTTATTAATCATACGTATGCTTTTTCAGAGAACATTAAGTTGATCATTTGGCAATGTATCTTTTTCTTTTCCGTTTACGAAGTAGGGCGTTCGAATGATAAATCTGTTTTTAAAGCTTTTGAGTATGTACTTTTAATTGTTTGGACCGCATTAGTCATCGTTGGGTTATACTTATTTTTTGCGCGAATCAGCTTTTCAAAACCAGTAGAGTCTTTGTATTACGGAATGAGAATCGGTTTTTTTGAAAATCGATTATATGGTGTTTTTGTGGAGCCTAACTATGCATGTACCATCTCATTAGTTTGTATTTTGGTTGGCGTGCGGAATTTTATTAATACCAATAGCAAATGGTTAAAAGTGGTTTGTGCAATGGTGATTTTTCTACAATTTAGTTATGTAGCATTGTCTGGATCAAGATCAGGAGTTATTCAGTTGATTTCAATGGTAATTTTCGGGATGTTCTTTACAATTTGGTTCTTTCAAAAAAATACATCCAAAGCAGTTATAAAAAAAGTTGTGCAAGCAGTATTAGTTTCTTTTTTCTGTGGTGCTATTGTTTTCGGGGGCTTACAGTTAATAGAAAAAGGGTATATTGCTACTGCAAATTCAGTGAATATTGAAGTACCAAAAGTTTTAGATAATAAAGAAAATGAAATTCTAGGAAATAAGAAAATTACTACTAAGAGACCAGATGTTGAGGGGAAAGACGATATTTCAAATAGTCGATTTGCTCTTTGGCAAAGTGCGATAGATTTAATGAAATTAAATCCTATATTTGGCACTTCTCCAAAAGGTTTTGCAGATATAGCTAAAGATAAATTGCCTCAATCTCATATTGCTAAGACAGCTCAAACACCGCATAGTTTTTTCTTCTATTTATTAGCAGCTACAGGGATTTCAGGTACAATTGTATTTCTAATTTTCTTGCTATCTAAAATGTTTAACTCTGCTAAATTGCTGTTTAGCGTTCGAATTAAAAATTATATGGATTTTGTGTTAGATAACCAAATTGTGTTAGTCATTTTAATTTCTGGATTACTGATAACTGAAGTCATTTTAACAAGACGTTTTGCAACAGTTATCTTTTGGTTATACTTAGGTAAAATTCAGTATCGCACTGACATGGAAAATGATTTGATTAGAGGAAATGAGCAATAATGCTCATTTTTTCTACTATACAATTGATTATTATATAAGTAGGAGAGTAATATCATGCAAAAACTTACGTTAAAAGAGGTTCAGGCGAAGGCTGTTGAAATATTAGTGTATATCGATAATATTTGTCGATCTAACAACTTGCATTATACATTGTTTTATGGAACATTGATTGGTGTAGAACGTCATAAAGGTTTTATTCCTTGGGATGATGATATTGATATAGTTATGCCAAGGCCAGATTATGAATTGTTAATTAAAATCCTTAAAAACGATTCTAACTATCAATTACTTTCTTTTGAAACACGGAAACATTTTCGTTATCCTTTTGCAAAGTTAGTTGATCCTAATACTGTAGCTCATTCCAAACAATATTTTGGTGGAGAAGATAAGGACTTAGGAGTTTTTGTAGATATTTTTCCAATTGATGGTATCCCTGATACTCAAAAGGAGAGAAATGAACTAAGAAAGATAACGGAACAGTATCGGTTAAACTTAATGGATACTTTAGGTTTAAGCTATGCACGAAGTTTTCATCTTAGTAAGGCATTAATAAAATTAATAACTCGTTATCCTAATCACTTTAAAGTGAAAAAAGTAGGAAACAATCAATATTGGCGTGATTTATATCAAACAGAGGCAAAAAAAACCCCATTTGGAGCAACAAAACATTGTGGTTATCTAGAATGGATTCATATAGATTGGGGTGTATTTCCTAATGAATGGTTTTTGGAATATGAGGATGTAGAGTTTGAAGGACATAAATTTATGGCCATTAAAAACCGAAAACAATTTTTAACTTTACGTTATGGAGATTATATGGAAATGCCTCCAGTAGAAGAAAGAATCACTCATCATCCCTATGATTTTTACCAAAAATAAAGATTATTTATAGGTTTTTTAGAAAGAAGGCGTACTTAAATGAAGCAGCAATATACAGCAACTGTTGTTATGGCTACCTATAATGGAGAAAAAAATATCTTAGAACAGTTGGATTCCTTAAAAAATCAGTCGAAAAAAATTGATGAAGTATTAATTTGGGATGACTGCTCTACAGATTCTACAGTTAAAATAATTGAGAACTTTATTTCTGAAAATAAATTAGGTGAAACGTGGCATTTGAAAATCAACACGGAAAATTTAGGTTGGCGCAAAAATTTCTTTAATCTATTGAATGCTGCTACTAAAGAAATTGTTTTTACGTGTGATCAAGACGATATTTGGGATGCATCTAAAATTGAAGTGATGTGTGAAGCTTTTGCAAACACTGATGTTAAAGTTTTAGTAAGTGATTATACTGAATTAGTAGAACCTGGGGGATTAGCAGAGGAATTAAAAAAAATTGATTCAGTTAAATTGCCTAATCAAAAAGCAGAACAGATTATATTTAATGAGAACAATTTATTTTTACGTCGCCCGGGATGTGTATATGCAATTAGAAAGAGCTTCATTGCCAATGTTAATCTATACGCATCTGAAATGGAAAATCCTGTACATGATATGGCGATGTGGGGAAGTTCTTTATTAAGTGATGGGCTCTATATTGTTAGGGAAGAATTAATTAGATGGCGTAAACATGGACAAAGTTCCTTTAAAAAAGAAATTGATTTAGCTAAGAGACAAAATCACTTTGAGGAAAGATTGAATACTTTACGCCGGAGATTACAGCGTACAAAGGCTGCAAAGAATTATTTAAATAACCAACCACATGTTGAAGAATTTGAATATAAAGACAAAGTTCTTTCAAACTTGATTAAAGAGTTGAATATGCGAGTATCTTTATTAGAACGAAAAAAAATTATTCCGATTCTATGTGCCTTTTTTAAGTATCATCATAAATTTTATTTTAGCACAGACATCTACCATATCATGAAATATAAAATTAGAAAGTGAGCATAATGCTATGAATTCAAAAGCAAAAATGGTGGCTAAAAACCTTTATTATACTGTGGCTGCAAATTTTGCAACGTTGGGTATTTCGGTTCTCTTAAATTTATTTGTCCCTAAGTTGTTAGGCGTTACAGAATACAGTTATTGGCAACTTTATGTTTTTTATTCTTCATATGTTGGATTTCTCCACTTAGGCTGGATTGATGGTATCTATTTAAAAATTGGGGGAGAAGAATACGAAAATTTAGATAAAAGAAATCTCGGTTCTCAATTCTGGTATTTAGCGATTTTTGAATGTTGTATTTCTGCTTTTGTCATTCTTTGGGCTTACTTTTTCATGCCGAAAGAATATCAAGGGATTATTTTGATATTGACGGCCATTGTTTCAGTAATTACAATTGCAAAAACGTTTATTCTGTATGTTTTTCAGTCAACAAATCGTATTAAGGAATATGCTCAATTATCCAGAAATGATCGCTATTTATATGTCCTGTTCATTGCAATTTACTTTGCATTAGGAGGACGAGATTTTTATTGGCTAATCATTATGGATATACTTTCTAAACTGATTATTACGGTTTGGGGAATGTTTAGAGTTAAAGACATGTTGCGTGTGAACATGATGAGTTTGAAGGAAGTTACTCCTGAAATAGTTGAGAATATTAACATAGGTAGTAAACTAATGCTCAGTAGTATAGCAAGTATGCTAATAATGGGAACCATTCGCTTTTTTGTTCAACAGCGTTGGACTATCGAAACCTTTGGTAAATTGTCCTTTACTTTAAGTTTATCAAATATGTTTTTAACTTTTATTAATGCTGTTGGAATTGTAATGTTTCCGTTGTTAAGACGGACAAATAAAGAGCGATTGCCGTCTTTATTTGTCACATTAAGAGGTGTTTTTGTTCCGTTGACGTATGCAATTCTGCTGTTATATGTACCCGTCAAATTTGTTTTAGGTATGTGGTTACCCGAATATAGCGAGAGTTTGAAATTTATGGGAATTCTATTTCCTATAGTTATTTATGAAGGTCGGATGTCTTTACTAATTAATACGTATTTAAAAACGTTGAGAAAAGAAAAAATAATTTTATTTGTTAACGTATTGACACTTGCCTTGTCGTTAATCCTATCGCTGTTTGTGATTTTCGTTGTTGGGAACTTGAATTTAACTGTTGGGTTGATATTAGTAAGTTTAGCATTTCGTTGTAATTTAGCGGAAATTTTTCTATGCAAAGATATGAACGTTAAAATAGGTAATAGCACTGTATTGGAAACGTTGGTTACATTATTGTTTATCTTTAGTAATCTTTGGTTTGGCGGTAGTATTTATAGTTTCATTTCTTATGGAATTGTGTATATTATCTATTTCTTATTCATTCATAAGAGCTTTGTAAATAACGCAAAGAATTTAAAATATTTAGTAAAAGGTTGAGAAAGTTATTTTCTCTCCTTTTTTATTGAAAAACAAACTGTAGTCTTTGACATCTAAAAATGGTAAAATTAATGTATTATTTTAATTGGAGTGGGAAACTTGAGTAACTTTTTAATCACAGGCGGTGCCGGCTTTATCGGCTCAACCTTAGCAAATTATTATAGTAAAGACAATCAAGTTGTGGTCATTGATGATTTATCAATGGGCCAAACTGAAAATTTAAACGCATCTGAAAATATCACGTTCATTGAAGGTAGCGTGACTGATCAACAATTAATGGAAAAAGTACTACAAGAGTATCAGTTCGATTACATTTTTCACTTAGCAGCGATTGCTAGTGTAGCAGACTCAGTAGCACGTCCAGTGGAAACACACCAAGTCAATTTTGAGAGTGTGTTACAATTACTGGAATTAATTCGGAAATACCAGAAAGATTTAAAACGTTTGGTGTTTGCTTCTTCTGCAGCGGTTTACGGCGATGAGCCAACTTTACCAAAACAGGAAGAATCAGTAATTCGTCCATTAACGCCTTATGCAGTGGATAAATTTGCTTCTGAAAAATATGTGTTAAACTATTGTCATTTATATGATGTTCCAACAAGCGCTGTTCGCTTCTTTAACGTTTATGGGCCAAATCAAAACCCTAATTCGCCTTATTCTGGCGTTATTTCGATTGTGATGGACTCTTACAAACGCTTATTAGCCAATCAAGAAGTGACATTCAATATCTTTGGCGATGGAAAACAATCTCGTGATTTTGTCTTTGTTGAGGACGTGGTTCAAGCATTGAATCTTGTCGCTCATTCTGACCAATCACTTGGGGAAGTGTATAATGTCGGAACAGGGAAAGCAACCGATTTAAATGAGTTAATTTCTTCTTTAAATGATATTATGAAAGTCACTTTGCCAGTTGAATACAAAGAAGCGCGAGCTGGGGACATCAAAGATTCCTTAGCGGATATATCTAAATTACGTGCCATTGGTTATGAACCGAAATATAGTATCCAATCTGGTTTAGATAAATACGTTAATTATGAATTAAAAGATTAAGAGAATAAAAAGACGGATTTGAGACTAAATTGTTTATAAGACTTAGAGAGTGGGATATCATCAGTCGCCTTGATTGATGTCCTACTCTTTCTTTTCGTTTTTCCTATATTTGAACCCACCTCACTCCAATGGTACAATAAACAAGATTGGAGTGAGAGCATGACAGATATTATTGCACATCGAGGAAGTAAAGGCACCCATCCTGAAAATACGTGTATTGCTTTCAGAGAGGCTGTTCGTGTTGGTGCTGAAGGAATTGAATTAGACGTTCACTTATCTAAAGATGGTTATTTAATCGTTATGCACGATGAAACGGTTGATCGTACGACAGATGGTCATGGTGAAATCCAACAGTTAACATTAAACGAATTAAAACAACTAGATGCTGGAAGCTGGTTTCAGAAAAATCCTTCTGTTCAATGTGTTCCAACATTGGAAGATGTTTTAAATTGTCTTGTAGAAGAACAATTCAATGGTTTTTTGAATATTGAACTTAAAACGGACATTATCCATTATGAAGGAATTGAGAAAAAAGTCGTCCAACAAATGAAGCAAAAAAACTGGCCGTTTGGTTATTTATATTCTAGTTTTTATTTTCCGAGTTTAGTTAAATTAAAAGAAGCTGATCCTAAGACAGAAATTGCCTTTATTTATGAATCTGCAGAGGATTTAAGTCAAGCGGGACCGGCATTCGCGCTTGTCGATAGTTTACATCCCAAAATGTCTTGGGTGTTGGCTCATGAAAAAGAACTTATCGCAATTGGCAAACCGCTGCGGCCGTGGACTGTTAATCGGATGGAAGAAATGGAAAATTGTTTTCAGCTAAAATTGGCGGGTGTTCATACGGATTTTCCTGAAGAAGCAAAATTTGCTCGTCAAAATTGGCAAGAAGAAGGAGAAACATAATTGGAGAAAGTATTAGTTATTGTAGGACCCACTGCGGTGGGGAAAACAGCATTAAGTATTGCTTTAGCAAAAAAATTTAATGGTGAAATTATTAGCGGTGACTCCATGCAAGTTTATCGATCGTTAGACATTGGCACCGCTAAAGTCACAGAAACAGAAAAAGAAGGAATTCCTCACTATTTAATTGATTGCCGTGAAGTCAGCGAAACATATTCTGCCGCTGATTTTCAGAAAGAGGGTCGTCAAAAAATCAAAGAAATTACTGAAAAAGGGAAACTACCAATTATCGTTGGAGGAACAGGTTTGTATATTCAATCACTCCTTTATGATTTTCAACTAGGAAGTCGTGAGATAGATGACTCGCCTGAAATTAGAGAAACGTACAACTTATTTGCGGAAGAAAAAGGGAACCAAGCTTTATGGCAGTTATTACAACAAAAGGATCCTCTAGCGGCTAACAGCATTCATTTTAATAATCGCAAAAAAGTTATTCGTGCGTTAGAGGTCTTTGATAAAACCGGTTATAGTATTTTGACCCCGAAGGAAAAACCAGCTCGTCTCTATGATTATTATTTGTTAGGTTTGGAAACAGATCGTGCTTTATTATATGAGCGTATTAATCAGCGGGTGGATCAAATGATGACAGAAGGACTGTTGGAAGAAGCAAAACAGATGTTTCAGCAACCACATGCACAAGCAGCTCAAGGTATTGGCTATAAAGAATTTTTCCCGTATTTTTCCGGTGAACAATCATTAGAGATGGCGGTTGAAACAGTCAAACAGCAATCGCGGCGATATGCCAAACGTCAATTGACTTGGTTTAGAAATCGAATGGCTGCGCATTGGTGGGATTTGGTTCAGCAGCCAACAGATTTGCCCAAGTTGGAAAAAGAAGTAGCGGAATGGCTACAACAGAAGGAGAGTGAGTAGGCGATGACCACTCATGAAAAAGTTATTTTAGTAGGAGTTGAAACGGAAAAAAATTATCAGACATTTTCTGCATCAATGGAAGAACTGGCGAATTTAACGGAAACCGCTAATGGAGAAGTGGTGTTTGTTTTAACGCAAAAACGACCACAAGTCGATCGACAAACCGTAATCGGTAAGGGGAAATTGGAAGAATTAATTCAATTAACAGATGCCTATGAAGCGGATCTTGTGATTTTTAATCATGAGCTCACACCGCGCCAAAATCAACTGTTATCTGAAGCGTTAGCTGTGCGAGTAATTGATCGTGTACAATTAATTTTGGATATCTTTGCTTTGCGTGCGCGCTCCAAAGAAGGAAAGTTACAAGTTGAATTAGCACAATTGGATTATTTATTGCCTCGCTTGGCTGGTCAAGGAAAACAGTTGTCCCGACTTGGAGGAGGTATTGGGACACGTGGGCCTGGTGAAACGAAATTAGAGTCGGACCGCCGACACATTCGGAATAAAATCTTAGGCATCCGTCGTGAGTTAAAAGAAGTCACTGCTCATCGTGAACGAAGCCGCCAAAAAAGACAAAATTCAGAACTATTTCAAATTGGCTTGATTGGTTATACCAATGCTGGCAAATCAACCATTCTCAACATGTTGACAACAGCAGGAACTTATTCAGAGGATCAATTGTTTGCAACGTTAGATCCTTTAACCAAAAAATGGCAATTGCCTCAAGGCATGGAAGTTACTCTGACAGATACGGTCGGCTTCATTCAAGATTTACCAACACAACTGATTGAAGCCTTTCAGTCGACATTGGAAGAAAGTCGGGCGATGGATTTACTGCTCCATGTGGTGGATGCAAGTGCGCCAGATCGGTTACAACATGAACGCACAGTTCAAACATTGATGAAAGAATTAGCGTTGGAAAATATTCCGTGCTTGACGGTTTATAATAAAAGAGATCAAGTGGACAGCAAAGAATTTGTCCCAACCTTATTTCCCAATGTATTGATCTCAACTAAAATTTCTGAAGATAAAGAACGACTGGTTCAAGCTATCCGTGCCCAAATGATGGAATTACTCGAGCCTTATCAATTAGAAATTAGCCCAACTGACGGACAACTATTAAGTGAACTTCGCCGGATGACACTAATGATTTCAGAAGAATATGCTGAAAATGAAAATCGGTATATCGTGAAAGGTTTTGCGAAAAAAGAGTCTAAATGGTTGGCTGAATCCGAAAAAGAATAAAAAATGGTAAGTTGATTAGAAATGATTTGTAAAAACAAATCATTTCTATTTTTTTGGTTAGCAGGAGAAAATCAGCCGTGAAAAGATGGAAAAGTCCATATTTATCAGGTTTTTTGTTTTATGTTAGAAAATCTAACATAAGTTCTTGACAATTTGTCATTCTATTGTTATTCTAAGAAATAACTAAGAGAGGAGGATGGAGATGAGAGAAAAAGAGTTACGCCGTTCCATGTCAGTTTTTCCAATTGGTACAGTTATGAAACTAACGGATTTGACCGCTCGACAAATTCGCTACTATGAAGAACAGGGATTGATTCATCCAGAACGTAGTGAGGGCAACCGACGCATGTATTCTTTAAATGATATTGATGTTTTGTTAGAAATTAAAGATTATTTATCTGATGGATTGAACATGGCAGGGATTAAGCGTGTGTATGAAATGAAATTAGAGGAACAAAAAAACACCGCCGAGGCGACTCGTCCGTTAACCGATGCAGATGTTCGTCAGATTTTATACGACGAAATCCTTTCGCAAGGAGGACTTACTCAGCAAAATCCGTTCCAATCGAATGTACCAAGGCTCTAACGTTTCAGCAGCCAATAAAAATGAAGGATGGGGATCAGACCGATGACAAGAAAAGCCAAAACGGCAGAAGAGATTAAACATATTGCAGAAGAAGAAAACGTACGTTTTTTACGACTAATGTTTACCGACATTATGGGAACAATTAAAAATGTTGAAGTTCCTGTGAGTCAGCTAGATAAAGTATTAGATAATAAAATGATGTTTGATGGGTCATCCATTGAAGGATTCGTTCGTATCGAAGAAAGTGACATGTATTTATACCCTGATCTATCTACATGGATGATTTTTCCGTGGGAAAGCGACCATGGAAAAGTTGCGCGCTTAATTTGTGATATTTACAATCCTGATGGTACCCCTTTTGCCGGAGATCCCCGCGGTAATTTAAAACGCGCCTTAGCAGATATGAAAGAATTAGGCTTTACTTCTTTTAACTTAGGACCAGAACCAGAATTTTTCCTATTTAAATTAGATGAGAATGGTGAAATTACCACTGATTTGAATGATAAAGGTGGCTATTTTGATTTTGCGCCAACCGATTTAGGTGAAAATTGTCGCCGTGATATTGTTTTAGAGTTAGAAAGTTTAGGCTTTGAAGTGGAAGCTTCGCATCATGAAGTAGCACCTGGTCAGCATGAAATTGACTTTAAATATGCGGATGTAGTTGATGCTTGTGACAATATTCAAACGTTCAAATTAGTTGTGAAAACTATTGCGCGCAAACATGGCTTGCATGCAACATTTATGCCAAAACCTTTGTTTGGAATTAATGGTTCTGGTATGCACTGCAATATGTCATTATTTAATGAAGAAGGTAATGTTTTTTATGACGAGTCAGGAGAGATGGGCTTAAGCCAAACTGCGTATCATTTCTTAGGTGGTTTGTTAAAACATGCCCGTGCCTATACTGCGGTATGTAACCCAACAGTGAACTCTTATAAACGCTTGGTACCAGGTTATGAAGCACCTGTTTATGTAGCTTGGAGCGGCAGAAATCGTTCACCACTCATTCGAGTTCCTGAATCTCGTGGTTTATCGACTCGTTTAGAGTTACGTTCTGTCGATCCTTCAGCGAATCCGTATTTAACAATGGCAGTCTTATTACAAGCAGGTTTGGATGGTATTCGTAATGAACTTACGCCACCGCCAGCAGTTGATCGTAACATTTATGTGATGAATGAGGAAGAACGTCAACATGCACAAATTGAAGATTTGCCATCAACCTTACACAATGCCATCAAAGAATTACGTAAAGATCAAGTAATGATTGATGCATTAGGTCGTCACATTTTTGCCAATTTTGTAGAAGCAAAACGAATGGAATGGGCAGCCTTCCGTCAAACCGTTTCTGAATGGGAAAGAGAACAATATTTGGAGTTGTACTAAAAGTCGTTACTTTTAATAATCTTAATGTTTAGAAAGAGGGAGATAAGTCGAAACGCTTATCTCCCTCTTTCATTCTTTAGTTTGTGAACGAATGGATAATTTCTATTTCACAAAATAAAGTAATTTTAATTCAGTGAAATAGTTTGTTTATAGGGGATAAAGTGGTTTTTCTCTCAATTTCTCTTTTGTTTTTAAGCAAAAAAATTGACAAAATCTTTCATAATTTGTGAAATTCCGCTATAATAAACAAGAATATGCGTGCAACTATTCTATTTTTTAGATATAAAGGATGAGAAAAACATGCGGAAAATGAAAACAATGGATGGAAATGCTGCAGCAGCTTATATTTCCTACGCCTTTACAGAATTAGCAGCCATTTATCCAATAACACCAAGTTCAACGATGGCTGAGCTTGTTGATCAGTGGTCGGCCGAAGGTAAGAAAAATATCTTTGGTCAACCTGTGAAAGTAGTTGAAATGCAATCGGAAGCTGGTGCTGCCGGCGTGGTCCATGGCTCTTTAAAAACTGGCGCGCTTACCACGACCTATACGGCTTCACAAGGGTTACTTTTAATGATTCCTAATATGTATAAAATAGCTGGAGAACTATTACCATCTGTTTTTCATGTGGCGAGCCGAGCTTTAACTACGAATGCTTTAAATATTTTTGGTGATCAAGGAGACGTAATGGCCGCACGCCAAACAGGCTTTGCTATGTTGTCAGAAAGCAGTGTGCAAGAAGTGATGGATTTGGCACCAGTGGCTCACTTGGCTTCGATTGAAGCGAGTGTTCCATTTATGAACTTTTTTGATGGCTTTAGAACAAGTCATGAAATTCAAAAAGTGGCAGTTCTTGACTATGAAGAATTAGCACCCTTAGTAAATCAAGAGAAATTAGCCGAATTCCGTCGTCGGAGCATGAACCCGAATCACCCTTCCGTTAGTGGAATGAACCAAAATCCAGATATTCACTTTCAACAACGAGAAACAATAAATCCTTATTATGAAAAATTACCTGGTATTGTTCAAAAATATATGACAGAAATTAATCGATTACGGGGCACCAATTATGATTTGGTGACGTATTATGGCGCAGAAGATGCGGAAGAAGTGATTGTCACAATGGGTTCAGTTGCGCAAACAATTGAACAGACGGTTGATTATTTACAAGAACAAGGAAGAAAAGTTGGCTTCCTTAATGTCCATCTTTATCGACCATTTCCAGTTGAAACATTTCTTGAAAAAATACCACAATCAGTTAAAGCAATTGCTGTCTTGGATCGGACGAAAGAGCCCGGTGCTGGTGGCGAACCGTTATTATTGGATGTCCAAAGTGCGATGTATGAAGCGGACATTCGCCCAACGATTATTGGTGGGCGCTATGGTTTAGGTTCTAAAGATGTGCTGCCAAATCAAATTGTTGCGGTTTTTGATGAATTAATGAAAGAACGTTCTGCCATGAAGAAGCGTTTTACAATTGGGATTGATGATGATTTAACTTATACTTCATTAGAAGTTGGCAAACCACTTGATTTGACGAATCCGAAAACCTATCAAGCTAAATTTTGGGGCTTTGGTTCTGATGGGACAGTAGGGGCGAACAAGTCAGCAATTAAGATTATCGGTGATCATACAGACAAGTATGCACAAGGATTTTTCTATTATGATTCAAAAAAATCAGGCGGGTTGACCGTTTCTCATTTACGTTTTGGCGAGACGCCTATTCGTTCAACGTACCTCATTGAACATTCTGATTTTGTGGCTTGTCATACAGCGGCTTATTTGCATACTTATGATTTAGTAAAAGGGTTAAAAAAAGGCGGTACTTTCCTCTTAAATACCATTTGGAATGATGAACAACTAGCACGATTTTTACCCAATCAATTAAAACGGTATCTAGCTGAAAATGAGATTCAGTTTTATACAATCAATGCAGTGAAATTAGCTAGTGAAGTCGGACTAGGCGGGCGAATTAATACCGCGATGGAAACAGCTTTCTTCAAATTAGCGGAAATTATGCCTTTTGAGCAAGTGTTGCCAATTTTAAAAGAAGAAGCACTGAAAAGTTATGGTCATAAGTCCATGAAAGTTGTCGAAAAAAATATTCAAGCAATCGATAAGACCGTTGAATTGTTGCATCAGGTACCTGTTCCAGCAGAGTGGAGAACGCTTGAAGTTCAACCGCGAAAACGTTCAGAAAATGTTAGTGATTTTGTTCATGAAATTGTGGAACCGATTAATCGTCAAGAAGGGAATGCGTTATCTGTTGCGACACTAGCGAAAAATGGGATGACAGATGGGCGGATGCCTTTGGGAACTGCGGCAGTTGAAAAACGTGGAGTTGCATTAGAAGTACCTGAGTGGATTAGCGATCGGTGTACTATGTGTAATGAGTGTGCCTTTGTATGTCCTCATGCGGCGATACGACCATTCTTAGCCGATGAAGAAGAAATGACTGAAGCGCCAGAAGGATTCATTGTGCGTGATCTACGTGGTGCCGACGGCTTGAAGTATCGTATCCAAGTCTCAGTCAAAGATTGTACTGGCTGTGGTCTTTGTGTTGAAGCCTGTCCAGCTAAAGGCAAAGCTTTAGTAATGAAACCTTATGAAGAAGAAAAAGAGCAGGCTATGAACTGGGCGTTTGCTATGACGTTACGTCAAAAGGAAAACCCAGCAAAACCGAATACTGTTTTAGGTTCGCAATTTAATAAACCTTTATTAGAGTTTTCTGGTGCTTGTTCTGGTTGCGGCGAAACACCTTATGTTAAATTATTGACGCAAATGTTTGGTGACCGAATGCTGATTGCTAATGCAACAGGTTGCTCATCGATTTGGGGGGCTGCAGCGGGTGTGACACCTTACACTACTAATGAACAAGGACAAGGTCCAGCTTGGTCAAATTCTCTTTTAGAGGATAATGCCGAGTTTGGTTACGGCATGTTGTTAGCAACGCAAGCGCGTCGCGAACGTTTAGCTAGTAAAATGACCAAAGCTTTTTCTGTAGCCAGTGATTCTTTACGTTTATTGATGGAAGATTGGATAGCACATCTGTCCGAAAGTGAAGGTACGCAACAACGTGCAGCTAAATTATGTGCAGCTTTGCTTGAAGAAAAAACGAATCAACCTTTATTGGAAGCAATTTATGACGATCAAGATCTTTTTGTTAAACCAAGTCAGTGGATGATTGGTGGGGACGGATGGGCTTACGATATTGGCTACGGCGGGATTGACCACGTGTTAGCTAGTGGCGCGGATGTAAATATGTTAGTTTTAGATAATGAAGTCTATTCCAATACAGGTGGCCAAACTTCCAAAGCAACTCCTGCATCAGCGATTGCGAAATTTGCTGCCAGTGGGAAATATGCCTCTAAAAAAGATTTAGGGATGATGGCAATGACTTATGAAAATGTCTATGTCGCTCAAATTGCCTCAGGTGCAAACCAAATGCAGACGATTAAAGCTTTTGAAGAAGCAGAAAAATTCCCTGGACCATCGATTATTATTGCTTATACACCATGTATTACACATGGTTTAGCAGGTGGGATGAGTCAAACCTTGAAAGAAGCGAAAGACGCAGTTCATTCAGGTTACTGGTCTTTATATCGCTATAATCCATTATTGCGAGAAAAAGGCAAAGAACCAATGACATTGGATTTCAAAAAACCAGATTTTTCATTAATGAAAGAGTTTATGCGCCAACAAGTTCGCTTTGCATCCTTAGAATCTAGTCAACCAGATACAGCGGAATTGTTATTTAATAAAACAATTAATGATGCTAAGAGACGGTTCTATAATTATGCTCGTTTAGCTGGTCAAGAAGAAAAAATTCGAGCAAAACTAGAAAAACAAAGTGAACCAGAAATAACTGCGCCAGAGAACGAGAAGCCACGAGTGAAAAAAGAACGCGTAGTTGATCCGGAAGCGGAAGCAAGAAGGGCTGCCCGCCGCGCAGAACGAGCAGCCAAGAGAAAACAACGTGAGCAAGATTAAATAGAAGTCAAAAAAACGTGTCTGAGCTTTTTGCTTGGACACGTTTTTTAGTTAGAAATGCGATTTTTTGATGAAAAATTTCAAGTTATTTGAAAAAGTTCCTAAATTTTTTTGATGTTTCCGCTTGCGTTCTGTGATGAAAGAAAATAATGTGGTATACTTGTTAGGAAATCTTGAGAGAGAAGTGAGGGGTATGATGTCGTTTCAATTGAATCAATTATTAGATTTGAATTATTGGCAGCAAGTCATCTCAACGGATTTCTTATCTAAGGATTTTGTTATCAATATCATAGATATCCTAGTCGTATGGTACCTCGTTTACAAATTAATCATGCTTGTTCGTGGAACAAAAGCAGTCCAACTATTAAAAGGTGTCGCTGTTTTTATCATTATCCGCATTCTAAGTGAGATAATTGGTCTACATACATTATCTTGGTTAATGAATCAAGTCATCATGTATGGTGTAATCGCCGCGGTTGTTATTTTTCAACCAGAAGTGCGAAGAGGGCTGGAACATCTAGGGAGAAGTTCGTTTTTCCGCCCGAATAAAGGTGCGCAACAAGAAGATGAGCGTATTATTCAGGCCTTTGACAAAGCCATTCAGTACATGTCAAAACGGAAAATTGGTGCTTTGATAACCATTGAACGCAATACTGGTTTAGATGAATACATTGAGACAGGTATTGATTTGGATGCTGATATTACTGGTGAATTACTGATTAATATTTTCATTCCAAATACACCACTACATGATGGTGCAGTGATTATCAAAAATGAAAAAATTGCTGTTGCTAGTGCGTATTTACCGCTATCAGAGAGCAATTTAATTCCAAAAGAATTTGGAACGCGCCATAGAGCCGCAGTCGGTATCAGTGAAGTCAGTGACGCCATTACGATTGTTGTTTCTGAAGAAACTGGTGACGTTAGTTTGACATTGAACAATGAATTAATTCCTGGTCTAACGCAAGAAGAGTATTTAACAATTTTGCGTAAGGAGTTAATTTCGGAATCATCGGAAGATAAAAAAAGTGCTTTGCAGCATTTTATCGATGATGTAACAAAGGGGGTTAAACGCAAATGAGAAAAGCCTCCCAAAAAAGCTGGTTTAATGGTTTGCTTTCATTGCTGTTTGCATTGTTGTTATTTTTTAATGCCAATGCAACAGGCAATAATCCCTCCAATTCAGGTTCAAGCCAAACGTATAGTGAAACATTGAATAATATTCCGGTCCAAGTCCAATACGATAAAGACAAATATTATGTCTCTGGATTTGAAGAGAGTGTGAATGTTCATTTACGTAGTGCGAACCGCATTCAATTAAACATGGAATCAAATGCTGACACACGAAATTTCCAAGTGGTCGCAGACTTAACCAAATTGCCATTAGGGACTTCGGAAGTGCCTTTGACAGTGCGGGGACTAAGTTCAGCTGTTACAGCTGAAATTGAACCAAAAACAGTGACTGTAACGATTGAAAAGAGAGTAACAAAAAAATTCGATGTAGAAGCACAACTTTCTGATAATATTGAAAAAGAAGGCTACAAAGTAAAAAATATTTCTGTAGATCCAAAAACTGTAGAAGTAACAACTGGAGAAGAAACAGCGAAAGCAATTGACAAAGTGATTGCGCCAGTCTCAAGTGCCAAACAAACAATTGATACGATTAAACAAACGGTAAATGTCCAAGCGCTAGATGCCAAAGGTCAAGTCCTAAGTATCGAAAATCCAGCACCACAAGTCAAAGTAACAGTAGGCTTAACCGCGCCAACGAAAGATGTACCACTGAATGTTAGTATGACAGGTACGCCACCTGCTGGGATCGCTCATTACAATTATAGTTTATCGACGTACCAAGTTAGGGTCAGTGGCCCGCAATCAATTTTAGATACGCTAGAATCAATTGAGGTACCGGTAGATATTTCTGATATTCGCAAAGAAACAAAACAATCAGTGACTATTCCCATTAATGGAGAATACGTAGTTACACCAGATGAGGTTGACGTTTCTTTGAGCCCCGTGTACAATCAACAACAGTCATCAAATACAAATGAAACTTCAGGGGAACCTGCAAGTTCAACAACGGTTGGCTCAGGTAGCCAAGCAGTACAACCAAGTACATCCAGTCAAGTAGAATCAAATACTTCTGAAACAACAAGTGAGGGATCAACAGTAGAAAGTACAACTGCTGGTTCAACTGAAAATACAGAGAATCAAGTGACTAAGGAGAATCAAAATGGGTAAATATTTTGGAACAGATGGTGTAAGAGGAATTGCAAATAAGGAGTTAACACCTGAATTAGCTTTTAAATTAGGGCGTTACGGTGGTTATGTGTTGAGTCAACATGAAGATAGTTCAAGAAAACCTCGTGTTCTCGTAGGGCGCGATACACGTATTTCAGGTGAGATGTTGGAACAAGCATTGATTGCTGGATTATTATCAGTCGGAATTGAAGTTTTCCAATTAGGGGTGATTTCAACACCTGGTGTAGCATATCTTACTCGTTTACAAAAAGCATCTGCTGGCGTAATGATTTCAGCTTCACATAATCCTGCGGAAGACAATGGGATTAAGTTTTTTGGGGCAGACGGCTTCAAATTAGTAGACGATCAAGAAGCAGAAATTGAAGCATTGTTAGACGCAGAAGAAGACACCTTACCAAGACCTTCTGCAGAAGGCTTAGGCTCGTTAGATGAATTTCCAGAAGGCTTACTAAAATATTCGCAATTTTTAGTTCAAAGTATTCCTGGCGATTTAGCGGATATGACTGTTTGTTTAGATGCTGCCAACGGAGCAACCGCAACAGCAGTCAATCGTGTCTTCGCAGATTTAGAGACAGATTTCTATACAATGGGAACAAGTCCTAATGGCTTGAATATCAATGATGGTGTGGGTTCCACTCATCCTGAAGCTTTAGCAGAAATGGTTGTTGAAAAAGGCGCCGATGCTGGTTTGGCTTTCGATGGAGACGGCGATAGAATTATTGCAGTCGATGAATTAGGACGAATTATCGATGGTGATAAAATCATGTATATTTGTGCCAAATATTTAGCTGAGAAAAAACGTTTGAAAAAAGATACAATCGTTACAACAGTGATGAGTAATCTAGGTTTCCATAAAGCTGTAGAAGAAATTGGCTTAAAAGATGTGGTAACGCAAGTGGGTGATCGTTATGTTGTAGAAGAAATGCGTAAAAATGATTACAATTTTGGTGGCGAACAATCTGGTCACATGATCTTTTTAGATTACAACACAACAGGTGATGGCATGCTTTCAGGGATTCAATTGTTGAATGTTATGAAGCAAACGGGCAAAAAATTATCTGAATTAGCGGATGAAGTGACGATTTATCCACAAAAATTAGTCAATATTCGTGTCACAGATAAAAATGGTGCAATGGAAGTTCCGGCAATCAAAGCGGTTGTCGAACAAGCAGAAGCAGAAATGAATGGCGAAGGTCGTATTTTAGTTCGTCCTTCTGGAACAGAACCATTGTTACGTGTGATGGCCGAAGCGCCAACACAAGAAAAAGTTGATTATTACGTTGATAAAATTGCTGAAGTAGTACGTGCAGAAATCGGCGTTGAATAAGAACAAATTAGAAACCAGACACTTAATGCTAGCTTGCGTTAAGTGTCTGGTTTCTTTGTTGGAAATCAAAAAAAGAAAATAGCTAATAAGCTCCGTCTATCATTGACATAGAGCGGTTAAAAGGGTACTATTTTAGAAGTAAGATGCACCGTGTATCTTCTTTTTTTATTTGATAAAATCAAGAAGGGAGCGGCTGTAAATCAATGGAGTTATAGAATGGAGGAGCGAAATGAAAGAAAAAATGTCTGTCAAGACAATTGTAGCAATTGGAATTGGCTCTGCAGTTTTTGTTATTTTAGGTCGATTCGTTGTAATTCCAACTGGGATTCCTAATACGAACTTAGAAACGTCGTATCCATTTCTTGCTTTAATGTCAGTTGTTTTTGGACCAGTAGCTGGAGGGCTAATTGGTTTGATTGGTCACACATTAAAAGATTTTACCACGTATGGTAGCGCTTGGTGGAGCTGGATTATTTGTTCAGGAATTATTGGTATTATTTTTGGCTTCGCTGGTCGTAAAATGGATCTTCAACATGGTGAATTTACAACAAATGACATGGTGCGTTTCAATATTTTCCAAGCCTTTGGCAATATCGTCGTTTGGGGCTTAATCGCGCCTAGTTTGGATATTTTGATTTATAGTGAACCCGCAAGTAAAGTATTTACACAAGGCGTATTCGCGACTGTTTCAAATATTGTCGCTGTGGGGATTATTGGAACATTGTTGATGAAAGCTTATGCATCAACAAGAACAAAGAAAGGCAGTTTATCAAAAGATTAAGAAACTGTCGAAATAATTTAAATGGTTAAGGGTCTGCCCTAGTAATTACTTTGCTAATGCTCAGACCCTTTCTTTTATGGAGAAACTGAGGTGAGGCCGAATGAAAAAACCAATCATTACTTTTAATAATTTTTCCTTTCAATATCATAGCCAATCTGAACCGACATTAAAGGGGATTCAATTAACCATCTATGAAGGAGAAAAGGTTTTAATCGTTGGGCCTAGTGGTAGTGGTAAATCAACATTGGCGCAATGTATCAACGGGTTAATTCCCAATATTTATGAAGGTGAGATTCAAGGAACAGCTACGGTTGCTGGTAAAAATATCCAAGAAACAAGTCTATTTGATTTGTCTTTTGATGTAGGAACTGTTTTGCAAGATACCGATGGGCAGTTTATCGGTTTAACGGTTGCTGAGGATATTGCTTTTGCTTTAGAAAACGATGCAGTTGAACAAGCAGAAATGAAAAAAGCGGTCCACAAATGGTCCGAGATTGTTGAGCTGAATCAGTTATTGCAACACCGTCCACAAGATTTGTCAGGTGGTCAAAAACAACGTGTATCTATGGCGGGCGTTCTAATTAACCAATCAAAAATTTTACTTTTTGATGAACCTTTGGCTAATCTTGACCCACGAGCGGGACAAGAAACAATGACTTTGATTGACACCATTCAACAAGAAACAAAAGCGACCGTTTTAATAATAGAACATCGCTTAGAGGACGTTCTTTGCGAATCAGTTGATCGAATTATTGTCATGAATGAGGGCGCAATTATTTCTGATACAACACCAGATGAATTGTTACGTCAAGATACGTTGACCCAACAAGGGATTCGTGAACCTTTGTACGTTACAGCCATGAAATATGCTGGGATTGATTTAACAAAAGTTAGTCATTTAGACAAATTAGCCGAAGTATCAGGCGAAACGGTTTTGCCTAAAATGACACAGTGGTCTGTCCAACCTAGTTCAGTTAGTGCGGTCAAAGGAGCTGAACTATTACGTTTGGAACAAGTGTCCTATCAATATGATCGTCACGGTGAAAAAGTGTTAGATGACTTCTCAGTAACTATTCATCATGGAGAAATGATCAGCGTTGTAGGAAAAAATGGTGCCGGGAAGTCTACACTTTCTAAAATAATTTGCGGGTTCATCACGCCTCAATCGGGCAAGATTTTATTGGAAGGCCAGGATTTTTCCAATTATTCAATCAAAGAACGTGCAGATAAAATTGGTTATGTGATGCAAAATCCCAATCAAATGATTTCTAAAAAAATGATTTTTGAAGAAGTAGCTTTAGGATTAGTTTTACGAGATGTGCCACAAGCAGAAATTGAGGAACGTGTGACGAATATTTTACATATTTGTGGGCTGTATCCCTTCCGGAACTGGCCGATTTCTGCGTTGAGTTTTGGGCAGAAAAAACGGGTAACTATTGCATCAATCTTAGTTTTAGAACCTGAATTATTAATTTTAGATGAACCAACAGCTGGGCAAGATTTTAAACATTATACAGAAATGATGACATTTTTAGAAGAATTGAACCGCTTAGGTGTGACTATTTTAATGATCACTCACGATATGCACTTAATGTTGGAATATACAACACGTGCGTTAGTAGTTTGTGATGGACGTTTACTAGCAGATGCGACTCCAGTTGCTGTTTTAACAGATGAAAAATTAATTCAAGCAGCTTCTTTAAAAGAAACGAGCTTGTTTACCTTTGCTAAAGCGTTAGGCTTGGAAAATCCCTTGCTATTTACGGAAAAATTTGTTGCTTACGATCGTGAGGTGCGTTTTGGATGAGTGAACGACAAATGTTAGGCTATCATCCTGATTCAACCTGGATTCATCGCTTAAACGGCACAAGCAAATTAGTCTTTTTAATCGTTGTCTCTGTGGCTTGTATGACCACGTATGATACTCGTTATCTGTTAGGAATGTCTGTGGTTTCGCTTGTTTTGTTAAAATTATCAAATATTAAATGGCATCAAATATCTTTTGTTATTAAATTTATTGCTATTTTTTCTTTGTTAAATATCTTAACGGTTTACCTTTTTGCACCTGAATATGGGGTTGATTTATATCAATCACGTACCGTGATTTGGGAAGGAATCGGACGGTTTACTTTGACACAAGAAGAATTATTTTATGAATTTAATTTAGTTTTAAAATATTTCTGTACGATTCCGTTGGCATTAATCTTTTTATTAACAACAAATCCTAGTGAATTTGCCTCCAGCCTGAATCGAATTGGTGTGAGTTATCGGATTAGTTATGCAGTAGCGCTGGCTATTCGTTATATTCCCGATATCCAAGAAGATTTTTTTAATATTTCTTTAGCACAACAAGCGCGAGGCTATGAGATGTCTAAAAAGGGACGGTTAGGCCAACGAATCAAAGGCGTAGCACAAATCGTTTTACCCTTAATCCTATCTAGTTTAGATCGAATTGAAACTGTGAGTACCGCTATGGAATTAAGGCGTTTTGGTCAAAAGAAAAATCGAACGTGGTATGCGCAACAACCTTTTCATCTGCGTGATTTTTCGGTAATGTTACTTGCCTTATGCTTATTAGGAATCAGTTTCTGGTTGTTCCATGTGAATGGTGGCCGGTTTTATAATCCATTCCAATAAATAACAAATTGATAAGGTTCTATAAATAGAACGGATATTTTTTTATTATTAAGAATCTAGTACTTTCTCTTACCATGAGTGTACTAGATTCTTTTTTTACAACTTTAAAGAACTAGACCAATTTTCGTTTTTTAGATTTTTGTTGACAAGCTCCTACTTTTAATTGTATGATTGTTTATGTTTCTACGGAATATATTTAAAAAGGAGGTATATAGACCAATATTTGATAGCGCCAGACCTGAACGTTCAGGTGACGAGGAGAGAGCTTATCGAAGATTCGGCGGGTGGCTCTAGGGACTGCACTCTACAGATAACAAAGAAAAACTAATTGTGAAGTTAGAACAAAGCGGTTATCACGCAGGTAGAAACATATAATGGGATTTGCTAGTTAAACAGGACCTAGTAAATACAGAATTTCAATTGGAAAGTAGGAATTAGCATTATGTGTGGAATTGTCGGAATGATTGGAAAAGAAAATGTCACGGAAAGTTTGATTCAAGGATTAACAAAATTGGAATATAGAGGTTATGATTCTGCTGGGATTTGTGTGAATGATCAAAGCCAACAGCCCCATGTAGTTAAGGCAGTTGGGGGCATTGCCGATTTAGCAGCAAAATTAACGCCAGAAATCGATGGAACAGTTGGTATTGGTCATACTCGTTGGGCCACTCATGGCGAACCAACTGTCGCCAATGCACATCCCCATGTTTCAAGCGATCAACGCTTTGCATTAGTGCATAATGGTGTCATTGAAAACTTTGAAGAATTAAAAGAACAATTTTTAAGTGGTGTTCACTTAATTGGTGATACAGATACTGAAATCGTCGTTCAATTAATTGCTCATTTTGCTGAAAATGGTTTTTCAACAAAAGATGCTTTTAAAGCGGCTTTAGCCGAAATTAAAGGTTCATACGCTTTTGCATTAATGGATAAAATGGACCCCAATACTATCTACGTAGCGAAAAATAAAAGCCCGTTACTTATCGGTCTAGGTGAAGGCTTTAATGTTATTTGTAGTGACGCGATGGCGATGATTAAAGAAACCAATCAATTTGTTGAGATTGTTGATGGTGAAATTGTAACTGTTACAGCGGACAAAGTAGTAATCGAAACGCCAGAAGGACAAGTAATCAACCGAGAACCTTTTGAAGCGCAATTAGATTTAAATGACATTGAAAAAGGAACATATCCGTTTTATATGCTCAAAGAAATTGATGAACAACCTGCAGTGATGCGCAAAATTGTTCAAGCGTATACTCAAGGTGAAAAAGTGACTTTAGATGAGGCGTTACTTGAAAAAATTAATCAATGTGACCGAATTTACATTATTGCTTGTGGGACAAGTTATAATGCAGGTTGGGTCGGAAAATCTTTAATTGAAACGATTGCCAGTATTCCTGTGGAAGTTCATTTATCAAGCGAATTTGGCTACAACATGCCTATTTTATCTGAAAAACCGTTCTTCATTTTCTTAAGTCAAAGTGGTGAAACGGCAGATAGCCGCCAAGTACTGGTACAGGTTAATGAATTAGGGCATCCATCACTTACATTAACAAATGTTGCTGGCTCAACATTATCACGTGAAGCGGACGATACCTTGTTATTATACGCAGGACCAGAAATTGCTGTCGCTTCCACCAAAGCTTATACTGCTCAAATCGCTGTCTTAGCTATTTTAGCAAAAGCAATTGGAGAAGAACGCCAAACATTAGCAGCCGTCTCATTTGATGTGGCTCACGAATTGAGCGTGGTAGCAGCTGTCATGGAAACCTTGATTGATGAAAAACAACAAATGAAAGCCTTGGTGGAAGATTATCTGACGTATACTCGAAATGCCTTCTATATCGGGCGAGGAGTCGACTATTATGTGTCGATGGAAGCGGCCTTGAAGTTGAAAGAAATTTCCTACATTCAAGCAGAAGGCTTTGCGGCAGGTGAATTGAAGCATGGAACGATTGCCTTAATTGAAGAAGGAACACCTGTGATTGGGATTGTGACAGATGCCAAAGTCGCAGCCCATACAAGAGGCAATTTAAAGGAAGTCGAAAGTCGTGGAGCAAGAAATATTGTGATTGCCTTGGAATCCTTGGCAAAACCACAGGACCAACTAATTATTCCAGATGTTCATCCGTTACTTTCTGCCTTAGTTAGCATTGTTCCAGGCCAATTATTAGCGTACTATGCAACCTTACAAAGAGGCTACGATGTTGATAAACCAAGGAACTTAGCCAAAAGTGTAACTGTTGAGTAAATCAAGAACCTGAGAGAAAGATGTTTAACGGGTTCTCATAAGTTTTAATATCTGAGGTCGGGACAGAAGCGTTTAACTCCGAGAAATAAGAAGGAGTTGCTTCTGTTCCCGCCGTTTATAAGTTTTTGAGCGTGGAGCAAAAATCCAAAGTGATTTTTGTCCCACGCTCAGATATTTTTTATAAAAGAAAGATATTCAGTCAAAAATGAAAGATTCCAAAGAAATTCTTTTTTTCCGTTGAAAACTGTTTGCATTTTAGCAAAATTAGATATAATTAATAAGAACCGAAAAATAAGAATTAGCCAGTGAGGTAACTTTGTTTGAAAGAAAGCAAAAAGTAGGTTAAGCTGAAAAGTGCTAATTTATTTAACAAAAAAAGATTGTGAGTTGTTTGATATGGATCAGTTTAGTACATTAACTGAACAAGAATTTACTACCTTTGCAATGACACATCCTGCAGGTAACTTTTTAGAAACACCCGAAATGAAACATTTATTGGAACGACGTGGCTGGCATTGTGAATACGTTGGCGTCAAACGAGAAGGTCAACTAATTGCTGCGTGTATCCTAAGCAAGAAAAAAGTCAAAATTGGTTATGCTTTCGACATTGACGGCGGAATTTTGATGGATTATACAGATAAAAAATGTGTAGAAGCCTTTTTCATAGGCTTAAAAAAATATGTGAAAAAAAATGATGGCCTTTATTTAACCTTTACTCCCAATAAACAAATTTGTTTACGTGATTTTAATGGCGGTGAAGTTGAAAAGGTCAATCAAGAAACATTTGACTATTTCACATCAATTGGTTTTGAACACCAAGGGTTTGATGTGCACAATTTTGATGGCGCGCCACGTTGGCTGTTTGTCAAAGATATGGCTGGATTAACAGAAGAAGAGCTCTGGAAATCTTATGGAAAAGATGCTAAATATGACATCAAGAAAACATGGGAATATGGAGTAACAACCCGAGAACTTCGTTACGAAGAGCTACCTCTCTTTAAGAAATTAACGGAAGAAACAAGTGCACGACGTAATTTTGAAGATAAGGATTTAGCTTATTACCAAGCTGTTTATGAAGAGTTTGGCGAACGAGCGAAATTTATGGTGGCGGAACTAAACTTTGCTACTTATTTAGAAAATCTTCATGAGAAATTACGCAAATTACAAGAGACGCTCAACGAAGTCAATGAAGCGTTAATTGCCAATCCTAAAAGCCGTAAAAAAAATAACCAGAAACGTGAATTTGAAGATGAAGTTCGTACCGTGCGCAAACGGATTGACGAAGCTAAAGAAATGAAAACATCAGATGAACCTGAAATTTTAGCGGGCGCCTTATTCATTGTTCATCCACAAGAAGTGGTTTACTTGTTTAGTGGTACGTATGAAAAATATAAACAATACTATGCACCGTATTTAATTCAACATAAAATGCTAACTTACACAGTAGAAAATAACATTCCCAAATATAATTTTTATGGCGTTGACGGTGTCTTTGATGGAAGTGATGGGGTTCTTAAATTCAAACAATCCTTTGGCGGTCATGTCGAAGAATTAATGGGCAATTTCCAATGGAAAGCCAAACCAATGAAATATGCCTTATACCACGCATTAAAAACAATTAAAGAAAAAGTCTAAAATTAAAACCTAATCCTTAAAAAGGAATGGACAAAGTGAGGCGTTTAAATGGAAAATCAAGTCGAGGTTATGACGTATGCACAGTTAAAAGAAATTATGCAGGCGTTAGAAGCAAACGAAGCGATTACAGAAGATACAAAAGTCTTTATTGATACAGGCTGGGATAGCGTGCAAGAAGTAGCCCCAGATGCGGTCAGTATTGAAAAAGTTGCTAAATTTACAGTAGCAGATGTTTTAACAAACGAAAGTTTTGCTGGGTATAGTTTAGAAGAAAAGGCGGAGAAGATGAACGCTGAGGGCGACCTAGAAACGGCAATTATTATTCGTAATCTTTACTAAAAAAGTCCGTTTGAATAGTTAAAATCGAGGTCGGGACAGAACCGTTTAGCTCCGAGCAACGCGTAGTGTTGGTTCTGTTCCCGCCGGTTATCAGGTTTTGAGCCTGGAGCAAAAATCCAAAGTGATTTTTGTCCCAGGCTCATCTGCTTTAAATAAGAAATAAAGGAGGTTAGATATGAGTACCATTCATGAATTTCCAAAAAACTATGAACGTTTTATTGCACAAGGAGAAGAAGCACTTGTAGAACATAATCAGATCGCCGCTTTAGAAAATTTTCAACAAGCCTATCAGCTACAACAAACGCCGCCAGTAAACCAAAAAATTGTCCAATTATTGTTGGAAATGGGTGAAGCTGACGAAGCACTAGCATTGGCAGAAGCGTTCCAAGAGACTTATTTTGAGAACCTTGAAACAGCGGCAATTTATATGCAAATTTATAGTCAAAGTCGTCGCTTTATTGAAGGGTATATTTTATTGAAGCAATTACTTCAAACTAAAAAAATAACGCTAGCACAACAAAAAACGTTAGAACAGCAATTAATGCAAGTGGAAGAGGCGTATCAACAATTAGAAACGCAGCAAATTCAAGCAATTAAAAGGAACTTGTTAGTAAGCGATCAATTGCCCGTTTATCAACAATTAGCGAACATTAAAACCAGTTTATATTTGCCTAAACCAGTATTTGTGGAAGTCGCAAAAGATTTAGTTATGAACCAAGCACTTAGTTATTTTGCTCGGGAATGGTTCATTGAAGAATTAGCACTGTTGCAATTTTCAGAACCACTGACTTTTCTTTGGTATGACAATCAGCCTCAGACAGTCTTACTAGAAGGAAAAAATGGACCGTTAAATACGCCGATCTATTCCGAAATTTGTACTGAACTTAGGAATCGTTTAGAAAATGATGATCCAATTATGCTGCAGCATTTGGAAGAAGAAATTCGGTTGCATCTTGCCTATTTGTATCCATTAGCAGAGACGGTTATTTCAGATCCAACTATCTGGGTCTTGGGTTATTTGGCAACCTACTATCCTGAATATATTGAAAAAGAATTGACTGAAGCAAAAGGCCATCAAATCGCTGCTGTTCAAAAAGTTCAACAGGCGATACGAACGGCATTTACACAAATAATGCTTTAAAAAATGGCACGTCCTAAAAGCGAGGACGTGCCATTTTTTCGGTTTCAGAAATTTGCTGAATCTGCTCTAATTGCTTTTCTTGACTGATTATTGCGGATAATAGAAAAAAGCAAGACAGAAAAAAGTAAAAAGAATTCCTTGAATCAAGCAAATCACAACGAACAATGGTGTTGCTCCTGGAAAAGAATCAGAAATCCGTGTAATTAAAAATTCAACTAACCATAAAATCATTGAAAATAAAAATAATTTTTTCTGACGAGTTCTCATAGTCCGCAACAACCTTTCTGGTGATTTTCACTTCTCTATCATAACATAGAAAACGAACTGTTTTTTCTCAAAAATTTTGTTACCTCATAAGAAAAATGGGAAATAAGCAAGTTTCAGGAAGTACTAGCTTTACCCGAAAAGAATACTTAATCCATCTTAATCAAACCATACAGTCACGTTTATTGCAAAAGAAGTGTTTTTGGATGGAACAAATTATTTCATAAACACAAATATTTCTTTGTTGTTTGTATAAATGTCATAAAAGTGATTATTTACTACTTTTTGATTTTTAGACATATCCGTATCTTTCAGTGGTGCCATCTCTACTCCTAAATTCGATGAAGTATTGAACCAAACGTAATTAGGGAAGTATAGACCGTCATTTGGTGGCACGATTTTTGAAAGAATTGGGTAGTTTCGACTTGTATTAGCATAAACAGTTGAATTTTTGAAAAACGTATTTAAATAAACTTTTTTTCGTTCGTTTGTTACAACATTTTTTAAATCATCTGTTAAAACAGCTGCTTGGCGATTGAATGCTTCTTTTTGATAGTTTAATGTGGAAGAATACACCAAAACAAACGATAAAATATAATAAGATAACAAGCTGGCCACAAGTAACGAAGTTAGATAAATTGCTTTCACTTGTCGATTGTTAAATAAACTTAACATGCTGATTGTAACGAAAACAGCAAATCCGTAAATATAGCGAGGCGCATCACCTGCGATATTTCTTGAATAGACAATAAAAATACCAAAACTTAAGAGAGAAGCAAGTCCTAAATATAAGATACAATAAAGGAAACTTAAGCATAAGTTGATTTTGCTATTTGATAGATGACTAATAAAAAATAAAACAAGCAGTAGGAGCAGTAATAAGAGCCATAAACGATTACTCTGGTTCAATAGCTCTGAAAAATAATGGTAACTATTTTGATAAGCCACACTGGGAATATCGTGCAAACTTGGTAAGGCCTGACTGCCCCCAATGTTGTTTTTTGCGGAAGGTACAAATTTTAACTCGATAAGGTAGCTGACTATAGAAAGTAGATAAGCGATAGCAGCAAGTGCGACTTTTTTACAAAGAGCAATGAAATTTTCTCCAGCAAGTAACTGCTTGAAAGTAAGGAATAAGACGATAACTATATAAATTCCTGACGAGGCTTGGTAAGTATTAAACATAACAAACAGTGAAAAGACAGAAACCAAGAAAAACGTAAAAGAATTACGCTGCCACCAATAAAAAGGAAGAAACGAACAAAAAATACTCAATGCCATATAGGGACTATCAAACCTGAAACTAAGACATTGGAGGAACCAAGGATTGAGGCCAATTAAAGTAGCTACTAAAGAGGAACCCCAGCTAATTTTTTTGTCATTGATGATATAAATTGCCAGTATGCTTGTGAGAGATAAGATAAGACCTGTTAGAATCGGTGTGGTCAAACCCAGATCTGTCAAATGACGACTTCCTTGAACAAACCATGAGAGAAATTCACTGCCCCAACGTGCGTAAGTCGTACCAAAATCTGTCATTCCAGCGACTTGGCGAGCATTATCATCTAAGTAAGGGAAATTGATAATGCCGATGGATAAAACTGCCACTTGATAAATTAAAATGATCAATAGAAGATAGGCTTTATTTTCAATACACCAATTCTTTAAATCAAATTTTTTTGATTCTGTAGGTAATTGTTTCATCATTGTACTCCACTCCAATAATTATTTAACAATTAAAATATACCATAACGAGTGGAATGAAGAAATTGCTTTTGTTATTTTCTCATCTTGACAGAACACTAAGTGTAGGCAAAACAAAAAATCCCAACTCTTTATTAAAGAGTTGGGATTTTACCAAAAAGCCACCTGCCGGGCTTGAACCGGCGACCCCCACCTTACCATGGTGGTGCTCTACCAACTGAGCTAAGGCGGCGTTTTTAAAGGCTACACTGCGACGAGTAATCGTCAAAGTTCCTTTTGAAAAATCGTACAAATCTCGTGCACAAGAAATAGAATAACGTATAGACGAAAGTTTGTCAATTGCTCTTTCGTAAAAAAAGAAAAATGATTTTTTTCTAAGAAAAACTGTTGACAATCTCTTTTTTCTCTAGTAAAGTGTAAATCAACATCACAGATAACTATTCATTCGTTGAAGAGAAGAGTAAATTTTGATGACCTTCAAAAGAGAGTCTTGATTGGTGAAAAGGGACAAGGTTCAGAAAAGTTGAAGATGGCCTCTGAGAATAAATTGCTGATAAGTAAGCAATTTCGGCTAAGCACCCGTTACCATGTGCACCAAGTTAATAAAGACTTGGATAAGAGATGAGATATAAAGAATCAGTTATATTTCGAAAAAAGGTGGTACCGCGAATCATTCGCCCTTTACTAGCAAAACGCTAGTGAAGGGCTTTTTGCTGTGAATCACTACGACTGGCGCGAAGCGACAGAGTAGATGCTGTCTGCGGTTACTCGACGCAGGATGGCCTTTGTAAGTGATGAACAGTACAAGCTGTTCGAAGAGAACATTAACTCTAGTCTGTTTAATTTTGAAAACAGATGAAAATCAGTTTAGAATGAATAGAAATAAAAAAGCAGTGATATAGTAAGTACAAGACTTGATTTGTTTAACAGAGAGCCTAGGTAGCTGAGAATAGGTGACAAAGACGTTTTGGAAAATGGCTATTGAGCAAGCGCTCCGAGTGTTAAACACAAGGCGGCGACGGGTGCTCCCGTTATCGAGCTAGGGTATCGAACATATTGTTCCGTACTTGAAAAGGGAATTTGTGTGAGCAAATTCTGAACATGAGGTGGTAACACGCAAAAAAGCGTCCTCAACGATACAACTCGAGTTGTGTCGTTGAGGATGCTTTTTTCTTTTTTATGAAAAAATGCAGGTTGGTAAGAATGAAGGGGGATAAAGAATGATTGAACTAAAAAATATCAGTGTGACATTTCAACAAAAAAAACAAGAAATTCAGGCTGTCCAAGATGTGTCTTTGACAATTGATAAAGGGGATATCTACGGAATTGTTGGTTATTCCGGTGCTGGAAAAAGTACGCTAGTACGGGTAATTAATTTATTGCAACGACCAACAGCGGGCACCGTTATTATTAACAAAGAAAATATTTTAACTTTTTCTAAAAAGGAATTACGACAACAACGAAAAAAGATTGGAATGATTTTTCAACATTTTAATTTGATGAAAGAGCGGACCATATTTAGTAATATCGATTTTTCATTAAAATATTCTGGGCTAAGTAAAAGTGAACGGCGTCAAAAAATCAGCCATTTATTAGAGTTAGTTGGACTAAGTGAAAAACGGGACGCTTACCCCAGTCAACTATCAGGAGGGCAAAAACAGCGAGTTGCGATTGCCCGCGCTTTAGCAAATGATCCTGAAATTTTACTTTGTGATGAAGCGACGAGTGCGTTAGATCCAAAAACAACGGGACAGATTTTAGCCTTGTTAAAAAAGTTAAATCAAGAACTGAACTTGACGATTGTCTTAATCACCCATGAAATGCAAGTGGTTAAAGAAATTTGTAATAAAGTCGCGGTGATGGAAAATGGCTGCGTTGTCGAATCAAACGATATTGTTTCGATTTTTAGTCAACCCCAACAACCTTTAACCAAAGATTTTATTCGGACAGCAACTCATATTGACCAAGCGTTAACCACGATTCTTGAACATCCTAAATTAGCTGATTTAGATAAAAATCAAGAATTAATTGAATTTTCTTATGTGGGAGATCAAACGAATGAGCCATTAATTGCACAATTGTATAGCCAATATCAGGTGTATACGAATATCCTTTACGGCAATGTCGAAATTGTTCAAAACGTTCCTATTGGCCATTTAATTGTGGTGCTTTCTGGTGAGGAGGCCCAGCGTCAACAAGCCCTTACTTATTTAGCGAAACAAGGCGTGCGAACCAATGTTTTGAAAACCTATCAGCAAACGAAGCAAAAGCAGAACTTACAGGTGATTTAAAAAAGGAGTGAACTGAGAATGAATCAATTATTTGAGAAATATTTTCCGAATGTTGTCCAATTAAAACAAGAGTTTCTTCAAAGTACATGGGAAACAGTATACATGGTTTTTTGGACAGCCTTGATTGCTGGCGTGTTAGGAGTCTTATTGGGTGTCGTGCTTGTTAGTACTGGGCCCAGTGGTGTTTTGAAAAATCCACCCCTGTATAGTGTCTTAGAAAAAATTATTAATGTTTGCCGTTCTATTCCTTTCATTATTATGCTCGCACTGATTCAACCATTAACACGAATTTTGGCAGGAACGACAATTGGTACAACCGCAGCGTTAGTCCCATTAGTTATTGGCGTAATCCCGTTCTTCGCGCGCCAAATTGAAAATGCGTTATTAGAAGTGGATCCTGGCGTTATTGAAGCGGCAGAAGCCATGGGGACGAGTCCCTTAGGGATTATTTTTCGGGTTTATCTAATTGAAGGGTTACCAAGTATTATTCGTGTTTCAGCGGTGACAATTATTAATTTGATTGGATTAACAGC
Organism: Enterococcus sp. DIV2384; assembly: GCF_050534975.1. Taxonomy (NCBI): domain Bacteria; kingdom Bacillati; phylum Bacillota; class Bacilli; order Lactobacillales; family Enterococcaceae; genus Enterococcus; species Enterococcus sp. DIV2384. The sequence goes on along the minus strand of NZ_CP172905.1, from coordinate 1,768,449 downwards.
CATGGCAGGAGCGATTGGAGCCGGTGGTCTGGGAAACTTAGCGATTACTCGAGGATACAATCGGTTTCAAACCGATGTGACATTTATGGCCACGTTAATTATTTTAATTATGGTATTTATTAGTCAAGCCATTAGTAATCAATTAATCAAAAAAACATCACATTAGAAAAAAGGAGAAATGACAAATGAAAAAATTTAGTAAATTAATTGGACTTATTGGGGTATTAGCTTTTACGATTGCAGGTTGTGCATCGGGGTCTGCGAAGGATACTAAGACAGAAACCGTTAAACTAGGGGTTGTAGGAACAAAAAATGATGAATGGGAATCGGTCAAAGACCGTTTGAAAAAGAAAAATATTGATCTACAATTGGTAGAATTTACAGACTATACGCAACCCAATGCAGCATTAGCAGAAAAAGAAATTGATTTAAATGCCTTTCAGCATCAAATCTTTTTAGACAATTACAATAAAGAACATGGGACGAAATTAGTATCAATTGGCAATACAGTCAATGCACCATTGGGAATTTACGCCAATAAATTGAAAGATATCACGAAAATTAAAGACGGCGGAGAAATTGCTATTCCTAATGACCCAACGAATGGTGGGCGGGCGTTAATTTTATTACAAACTGCAGGACTGATAAAAGTTGATCCTGCGAAACAGCAACTACCGACTGTCAGTGATATTACTGAAAATAAACGCCAATTGAAAATAACTGAATTAGATGCTACGCAAACAGCGCGCGCTTTACAAGATGTCGATGCTTCAGTGATTAATAGCGGCATGGCTGTCGATGCTGGGTATACACCAGATAAAGATGCTATTTTCTTAGAACCTGTAAACGAAAAAGCGAAACCTTATGTGAACATTGTCGTGGCCCGAGAAGAAGATCAAGAGAATAAACTTTATCAAAAAGTTGTAGAAGAATATCAACAAGAAGAAACGAAAAAGGTCATTGCAGAAACATCAAAAGGCGCCAATGTTCCAGCCTGGGAAACATTTGGTAAAAAATAAAGGAGGCATTTATAATGAGTACAACAACGATTCAAACAATCCAAGAAGCTATTGCTACAGAAAAGGAATGGATAATCCATTTAAGACGTCATTTTCATCAATATCCTGAAGCAAGTTTAAAAGAATATGAAACGATTAAGCGAATTAAAGAAGAACTACTAGCCTTAGCTATTCCTTTTGTAGAAGTAGGGGAAACGGGTGTTTTAGCAACCATTGAAGGAGGTCTTGGCGCTGGCAAAACGATTTTATTACGTGCAGATATTGATGCGTTGGAATTACCAGATGCAACTGGTGCTGCCTATGCTTCTAAAAATCCAGGACTCAATCATGCTTGTGGACACGATGGTCATGCGGCAGCATTGCTAGGTGCAGCTAAAGTGCTCAAAAAACATCAGGATACCTTTTCAGGAACGATTAAACTGGCCTTCCAGCCAGCTGAAGAAATTGGTGCAGGCGCTCGACAATTTGTGGAAGGAAATTATTTAGAAGCAATCGACCAAGTGTTTGGGATTCATTTAGATTCTAGTGTGCCGGTCGGGAAATTAGTCGCTACCAAAGGCGCCACCAACGCCTCTTGTGATATTTTTAAAATTGAAGTCAGTGGTCAAAGTAGTCACGTCGCCCAACCACAGAATGGCCGAGATGCTGTTTTAGCAGCGGCCAGTATCGTTGTGGAATTACAAAAAATTGTAGCGCGCGAGATTGATCCTTTAGATTCTGTCGTAGTAGGAATTGGCGTTTTACAAGCAGGAACACGCTATAATATTGTAGCAAACCAGGCAACCATTGAAGGTACTGTTCGAACATTTAGTCAGGAAACGCGCCAATTTGTTTTACAACGAGTCGAAGAAATTGCCCATGAAATTGCCCAGTCTCATCGCACAGAAATTGCTGATTTTTCTGTTTATGCGGCAGCGAATCCATTAATTAATGAAGAACAAGCAACCAACCGTGCACAGCAGGTAGCCAGTGAAATTGTTGGTTTTGAAAATGTTGTGACCGATCATCCTAAAAGTTTAGGGGCGGATGATTTTGCTGATTACTTAGCGGTAATTCCTGGTATCTATGGACGGGTCGGTTCACGAAACCCTGAAAATCCTGCTACTCATTTTGGACACCATCATGAACAATTTGATATTGATGAACGTGCCTTACTTTTAGCAGCAGAGTACCACGTACGCTATGCATTAAACTATTTGTCAGAATAATAGGGATAGGGAGCCGACAAAATGATTGTTTGTGGGCTCCTTTCGTTATAAACCAACGTGGCTTGCTTTCTTGTCATTCTATGGTAGAATACAAGCATAAGAAAGGTGATTCACATGTTTTTTGTTTTAACTGATAAATTAACAAGAAAAGTAGCTCCCGATAGTTTAAGAACAGATGAAGCACTGTTGTGGAGCCGAGCAATTAATTTCTTCATCGCTTGATAGGACATTTTTTGACTAGAAAAGCTAGTCTTATTTGAGTGTACGTACAAGCGGTTGTCGGGATTTCTGTCAGGATGGACGACGTGCAGACGTGGTTCTTTTTTTGTTGTCCCAAAATAATCAGTTAACAAGAAAGAAGTGACGAAAATGAGTATTTTAACTATTGAACATTTAACGCATCGATTTGGCGAAAAGGTCTTGTATGAAGAGGCTTCATTGCAAGTGAATAAAGGGGATCATTTAGGCTTAACTGGCCAAAATGGTGTCGGCAAATCCACCTTAATTAAAATTTTAACGGGGGAAGTATTGCCAGACGAAGGAACGATTCAGTGGCAAAAAAATTGCAAGATTGGGTACTTGGATCAGCATGTTTCTGTAGAACAATCACTAACGATGGTTGATTTTTTGAAACAAGCCTTTCAAGAACTTTTTGATAAAGAAGCGAAACTGACAAAACTTTATGAAGAATACAGTCAAACGGCTTCGGAAAAACTTTTAGAACAAGCAGGCAAGTTACAAACAGATTTAGATGAAAGTAATTTTTACCAAATCGACACGATTATTCAGGATTTAGCCAATGGGTTAGGACTACAAGCAATTGGTTTGGATAAAAAGTTAGGGGAGCTAAGCGGTGGTCAACGTTCAAAAGTGATTTTAGCAAAATTATTGTTAGAGGCCCCTGATGTGTTACTTTTAGATGAACCCACCAACTATTTAGATGATACACATATTCAATGGCTTGTTCGCTATCTGAATAATTTTGAAGGAAGCTTTCTATTAGTCTCCCATGATTATCAATTTTTAAATGAAGTGACGAATTGCATCGCAGACATTGAGTTTGGCAAGTTAACCAAATATACTGGAAATGTAGAAAAATCTTTTGCACAAAAAGAGCAGAATAAACAAACCTATTTGAAACAGTATCAGGCCCAACAAGAAAAAATTGAAAAAATGGAAGCCTACATTCGTAAATACAAAGCTGGAAATCGAGCAACGATGGCTAAAAGTCGACAAAAACAATTGGACCGCTTAGAACGATTGACTCCGCCAGGTTCCTTGACTAAGCCGGCGATTGAATTTCCTTATCAAGGGTTAGTTGCAACGCAAGCACTAACGACCCAAAAGTTAGTTGTTGGCTATCGGGAACCTTTGTTAGAACCGTTAGATTTAATGGTTCATGTCGGTGAAAAAGTCGCATTGAAAGGTTTCAATGGGATTGGCAAATCAACATTAATTAAAACGTTAACGAAAGTGATTCCTTCATTAGATGGAGAATTTCATTATCCGCTGAATACAAAAATTGCTTATTTTACCCAAGACTTAGCGTGGCCTAATGAGCAGTTAACGCCACTAGACTATTTATCAGATCGTTTTCCAGATACAACGATTAAAGAGCGAAGAAGTCATTTGGCTAGGGCAGGTTTACCAGATAAGTTAGCAATGCAGTCGCTAGCCCTGTTAAGTGGTGGTGAGCAAACAAAAGTAAAACTAGCGGAATTAATGATGCAAACTAGTAATTTGTTATTTTTAGATGAGCCAACCAATCATATTGATGAAGCGGCCAAAAAAAGTTTACAAGAAGCAATTCACGTTTACCCAGGAACGGTTTTTCTGGTTTCCCATGAAGCAGATTTTTATGAGGAAATTGTGGATCGAGTAATTGATATTGAGGAATTAGTTAAATAAAGAAGAAAGAACCAAGTTGAGGGGGAGTCAACTTGGTTCTTTCTTCTTTATTATTTATTTACTCATTAAGCCATCATGGATTTTTGTTAAATTCCAGTTCATCATGCTGTAGTACGTATCGCCTTCTGTTCCTTCTTTGGCAAGAGAGTCTGTGAAAAGTGTATCGTAAATTGGTCGTTTCACTTCTTTTGAGACACGTTCCATACTACGTTTATCGACACTGGTTTCAACAAATAACACAGGTGCTTTTGATTTCTTAATGGTATCAATAATCGTGGTCATTTGTTCAGGTGTTCCTTGACTTTCTGTGTTAATTTCCCAAATATAAGCGGCATTTAAATCATAAGCTTTGGAGAAATATTTAAAGGCACCTTCACTTGTAACTAATAATTTTTTATCATCAGGAATATCAGCAAATTTAGCTTTGGCTTCCTCATGTAGTTTGCTAAGTTTTTCGGTATAATTTTTCGCGTTTTCTGTATAGAAATCTTTATTTTTTGGATCTTTTTCTACTAACACGTCACGAATGTTTTCTACATATTTAATGCCATTTTCAATGTCTAACCAAGCATGCGGATCTTCTGTTTGTTCTTGACCGGCACTTGTTAAATATTGTGGCGTAACATTTTTGCTTGTAGAAAAGTAATCTTTATTCTCAACTTTTTTGGCCGTTTTCATTAATTTGTTAAACCAGCCATTTCCGCCTGTTTCTAAGTTCAAGCCGTTAAAGAATAAAATGTCCGCTTCAGAAGCTTTCGCAATGTCTTCTGGTAACGGTTCATATTCGTGAGGGTCTGTCCCAATTGGCACAATACTATGCAGCTCAATTTTGTCTTGTCCAACATTTTTCACTAAATCAGATAGGATCGAGTTCGTTGTCACAATTGCTAATTTTTCTTTCTTTTCAGCGGCTTGATTCCCGCAAGCAGCTAACGTTAACCCTGCTAAAAGTGTTAAAAAAAATAAACTAAATTTTTTCATTCGTTGATTCCTCCATTTCTTTCTGACGGTTTACAAATACTAGGCCTTTCTTTGGTGAGAAAAAGAAAGCCAATAAAAAGAATAAGGCGGCGGTTAAAACAATCGTCGCACCAGAAGCTAAGTTATAAGAATAACTGAAGAATAGGCCAATCACTGAACTTAAAATTCCAAAAGTAGAGGCTAAGCCAATCATTGTCGGTAAGTGATTTGTTAATAGATAAGCTGTTGCTGCTGGCGTAATCAGCATGGCAATGACTAAAATAGTTCCGACGGTTTGCAAAGAAGAAACAGCGACTAGTGTTAGTAAAAACATCAATGCATAGTGGAAAAATTGAATATTTAAACCATAGGCCTGAGCCATTGTGGGATCAAAAGAAGTGAGTTGCAACTCTTTATAAAACAATGCCACAAAAATCAAAACAATCACGCCGACGACACAAGTAATTAAAATATCAGTATCTGCGACCGCTAATACATTTCCAAACAGAATATGATATAAATCGGTGGAACTTTTTGCAAAAGAGATAAAAATAATCCCTAAAGCAAAAAAAGAACTAAAGACAACACCAATGGCAGTATCATTTTTTAGTGGACTTTTTTGGGTAATAAAGCCGATCGATAATGCAGCTAATAAGCCAAAAATAGAAGCGCCAAAAATATAATTGAAACCAAACATATAAGAAACAGCGACCCCTGGTAAAACAGCATGGGAAATCGCATCACCCATCAAAGACATCCCACGTAAAATAATGAATGAACCAATTACCCCTGAAATGAGTCCGACAATTACAGACGTCAAAAGGGCATTTTGTAAAAATTGATAACGGAATAAACCATCAATAAATGCAGCAATCATTTTGCAACCCCCTGTATTAATAAATCACCTAACAAATCACCGTATGCTTCTTGGAGCGTTTCTGCAGTAAACGTTTGTTCAACAGGACCCGCAGCAATTAGCCGGTTTTTCAAAACGATTAATTCATCAAAATAGTGGGACACTTTGTGCAAATCATGGTGAACAATGATAATCATTTTACCTTGATTTTTTAATGATTTGAGAATATCCATAATCACTTTTTCACTAGACATATCAATGCCGACGAAAGGTTCATCTAAAAAAATCACCTCAGCACCTTGGGCCAAAACACGGGCGATAAACACACGTTGTAATTGGCCACCAGAAAGTTCGCCAATCTGGCGTTGCGCATAGTCTTCTAATTGCACCATTTTTAATGCAGCCATGGCTGCTTGCTTTTCTTTCTTTCCTGGGCGTTTTAATAGTCCCAAGTTTGGATAGGTTCCTAGCAAGACCGTTTCAAAAACGCTAATTGGGAAACTAAGATCCAAGGCGCTACGTTGTTCTACATAGGCAATGGTTGTTTTTTGTTGGTCAATCGCTTGATTATTTAACAAAACATCACGTTCCTTTGTTTTAATCAAGCCTAATAACCCTTTAATAAATGTTGACTTTCCAGCACCATTTGGTCCGATAATTCCAGTAATTTTACCGGAGGGAATAGTAACGTGGATATTATTTAAAGCGGTCCGTCCTTGATATTGAACGGTTAACGCTTGAACAGCTAAGTTAAAGCTTTTTCTCATGAAATTCCTCCTTTTTAGGTTTGCCTTAAAATCAGTATAAGGGATAGTTTAAGAAAATGCAAATAATTTTTAGGTGCACCTAAATACAAGCGCTTTTTTCACAAAGAAAACCGTTTCTTTCAATAAATTAAGGAGGATCCCATGATTTTTATGACAAAAAATGGTAGAATATGAATGAAAACGACTATTATTTTATATTGACGGAGGATATCATGACCGAAAACTATCAAGATGACACCTTACGCATCTTCAGTTTAAATGCAAATCGACCACTTGCTGAAAAAATCGCAGCATCAGTAGGAACAGAATTAGGAAAAAGCACCGTGCGCCAATTTAGTGATGGCGAAATTCAAATTAATATTGAAGAAAGTATTCGTGGCGATCATGTCTACATCATCCAAGCAACGAATGCTCCTGTAAATGATCATTTGATGGAATTGCTTATTTTAATTGATGCATTAAAACGTGCTAGCGCAAAAACAATTAATGTTATTTTGCCTTACTATGGTTATGCTCGCCAAGACCGCACAGCGAAACCAAGAGAGCCCATTACTGCGAAATTAGTTGCTAATATGTTAGTAGAGGCAGGCGCAACACGATTGTTAACATTAGACTTGCATACTGTTCAAGTCCAAGGATTTTTTGATATCCCAGTAGATAATTTATTTACAATGCCTTTGTTTGCTCATTATTATCGTCAACAAGCATTAGTAGGGGAAGAAATTGTGATTGTTTCGCCTAAAAACAGTGGCGTTCAACGCGCACGTAGTTTATCGGAGTACTTAGATGCGACCTTAGCAATTGTCGACCATGAAGAGATTGATGGGGTGCGTCAAGAAGGTTATGTTATTGGGAATGTCGCTGGGAAAAAATGTATTCTTGTTGATGACATTTTGAATACTGGTCAAACGTTAGCCACAGCGGCGGAAGTTTTAATGAAAAATGGTGCGCAAGAAGTGTATGCTTGCGCCTCGCATGGTTTGTTATCAGAAGGCGCAAAAGCAACCTTAGAAAATGCGCCAATTAAGGAAATTAGTATTACTGACTCTGTTTATACGACAGCAGACCGCCAACCAGCAACCTTGAATATTATTTCTTGCGCTGAGTTAATGGGGGAAGCGTTGCTTCGTATTCATGAAAATAAACCAATGAGTCCATTATTCCGTTTAGAACCAAAAGGAGAATAAGTGATTCCTTAAACTAGAAATAGGTCTAACAACTTTAATAGTGTTGGGCCTATTTTTCTTATCTCTTTTATAAATAGAAGAGAAAGTATTCTGATTTTGTGTTTTAAGCTTTTTATGCTAGAATAACGCCAGAACATAAGGAAAGGGACGAGTCATTTGGAACCCATTTATTTAGATCATGCGGCAACAACACCGCTTCATCCAACGGTCATTCAAGCGATGACTGAAAATATGCAAACGACTTTTGGCAATCCATCAAGTATTCATCAGTTTGGACGAAAGGCACACGGTCTTCTGGAAGAAGTGCGTCAAACGATTGCCGAGAGCTTACAAGCCAAACCCCACGAAATTATTTTTAATAGTGGTGGCACAGAAGGGGATAACACAGCCATCTTGGCAGTTGCTTTTTCTCGTCAAAAGGAAGGAAAACATATTATTACTACGGCAATTGAACATCCTGCTGTGTTACGAACGATGGAATACTTAGAGACGTTAGGTTTTGAAGTGACTTACTTGCCTGTGAATGAAAATGGTCAGATTTCAATGGATCAATTTAAAAAGTCTTTACGTGAAGAAACGATCTTAGTTTCAATGATGTATGGCAATAATGAAATCGGGAATCGATTACCGATTGCTGAAGTTGGTGCAATTCTTAAAAATCATTCGGCGATTTTTCATACAGATGCCGTCCAAGCTTATGGAAGTGAAGTCATTTTACCTCATGAATTAGGGATCGACTTATTAAGTATTTCCGCTCATAAAATCAATGGTCCAAAAGGCGTAGGTTTTTTATTTAAAAGCGATGCAATCCAATTACCACCTCTTTTACATGGTGGGGAACAAGAAGAAAAACGACGTGCGGGCACGGAAAACTTAGCTGGAATTATTGGTATGGGTACTGCCGTTTCATTACTAACTTCTGCAGAAAAGCAAGCAAGAAAAACAGCCTATCAAAGTTTTCAAACGATTATTTTAAAAGCGTTAGAAGAAGCCAATATTGATTTTTCAATTAATGGTGAACCAACCAATCGTTTAGCGCATGTCTTAAATCTTCATTTAAAAGGAATTCCCAGTGATTTGCTCTTAATGCATTTGGACTTAAGAGGTATTGCGATTTCAACAGGATCGGCTTGTACAGCGGGAACTGTGGATCCTTCGCACGTGTTGACAGCGATGTATGGAGAAAATTCCTCAGCTATTAAAGAATCAATCCGGATTAGTTTTGGCTACGGGAACACACCAGAAGAAATTGCGACTTTTTCTGAAGTGCTAGTTGCAGTGATTCAACAATTGAAAAAATAATCTGATTGCGGCAGCTACAGGTTTTCGCTATAATGAAGATAACAATGAAAATAACGAGGTGGAACCCATGGCATTTACAACAACGGCTGCTGTTGAAGGCTCAACAGTTTTTTACAAAGTACATCCTAGTGCAAAACGCTATACATTAAAAGATAACGGCTTTACTGAAACAAAATCAGGGAACTTTCAATTGATTCGTTCCTTAGATCCAACGCCTCAGAGAAATGAAGGCTTCAAATTGAAAATTACGATCACTGCTGATCTAAAAGAGTTGAAAATGTCCATTACAACGGCAAATGGTTTAAAACCAATGAATATTTTCAAGAATGAACAACATGAAATGAGTAAAGAAAAATACTTTTTCTTAATGGATGGCTTAATTAGCCGTGGTGTATTAGAGAAAGTAGAATAACTTAGAGAAACCTGAAGAAACAAGTGAAAGTAGCTTGTTCCTTCAGGTTTTCTGTTTATTTGAAAGCAACAGCTTGTTGGCTGTGTCTTTGTTCCAAGTATTTTCTCATTATACGCCCGGCTTGCTTTACTTATTTCAAAAAAATAGTATAATGAAAAGCACTGAAAAGTTACGACCTTCAAATCGTGGATGATTTCAGAATCTAATTGAAATGATGGTGATAAAATGGCAGATAACAGCAAAACGCGTGTCGTGGTAGGCATGAGTGGCGGTGTCGATTCATCTGTCACAGCGTTGCTTTTAAAAGAGCAAGGCTATGATGTAATTGGGATCTTTATGAAAAATTGGGACGATACAGACGAAAATGGTGTCTGTACCGCAACTGAGGACTATAAAGATGTCGCAAAAGTAGCGGATCAAATTGGGATTCCGTATTATTCGGTCAATTTTGAAAAAGAATATTGGGACCGTGTGTTTGAATATTTTTTAGCAGAATATCGGTTAGGACGGACACCAAATCCAGATGTCATGTGTAATAAAGAAATTAAATTTAAAGCATTCCTAGATTATGCTATGCAACTAGGCGCTGACTATGTTGCAACTGGCCACTATGCGCAAGTAGAAACAGATGAAAATGGCGTAGTGCATATGTTACGTGGAATTGATAATAATAAAGACCAAACCTATTTTTTAAGCCAATTATCACAAGCACAATTGGCAAAAACAATGTTTCCATTGGGTGGCATGGAAAAATCAGAAGTTCGTGCAATTGCTGACCGTGCTGGATTAGCCACAGCCAAGAAAAAAGACTCAACGGGCGTTTGTTTTATTGGTGAAAAGAATTTCAAAGAATTTTTGAGTAATTATTTACCAGCTAAAAAAGGCAACATGGTGACAGAAGATGGCGAAATCAAAGGACAACATGATGGTCTGATGTATTATACTATCGGTCAACGCCAAGGCTTAGGAATTGGTGGCGGCGGTAAAACACAAGAACCATGGTTTGTGATTGGGAAAGATTTAACTACCAATACATTATATGTGGGACAAGGATTTCACCATGAAAAACTATATGCAACACATTTAGAAGCTAGTGAGGTTCATTTTACTGTTGATACGCCAATGCCAAAAGAGTTTGACTGTACGGCTAAATTCCGTTATCGTCAAGCAGATATCCCAGTGCATGTTTCCTTATCTGAAGATGGCACAAAAGCAACCGTTACGTTTAAGGAACCAGCCCGCGCAGTCACTCCAGGTCAAGCTGTTGTTTTTTATGATGGAATGGAATGCTTAGGGGGCGGCTTAATTGATCGCGCCTACCAAGATGAAAAAGAACTACAATACGTCTAAAAAGTTTCACGAGTTGTGAAACAAAAAGGATGAAGTTAACCAAAAGAAAAGCGGATATGCTGGTCATAAAACCAGTAAATATCCGCTTTTCTTTTTTGTTTTATAGGCCTATTTTTTTTAAAATAAGAAAAAGAGAAAAATTAAAAATTCAAATTGTGGATAACTTTTCTGTGTATAACTTAGTCATCATTTTTCTCTTTTTTTAATTCGGCGGTGCTTCGACGAACCCATAGAAGGTTAATGAGAACCAGACAAGAAGTGGAAATAAAGACCCCACGATAACCGAAAGCGGCAGATACGCTTGAACCAATCATAGGACCAATCACATTTCCTGTCGCTTGGAAAGATTGATTGTAACTGAAAATACGACCTGCAGCGTCACTTGGGGAATAACGAGTGATCAACGTTTGAACAGCTGGTAGTAAACAGGCATCGGAAATCCCAACTAAGAAACGAAGCATGGCAAGCTGCCAGACATTTTGAACAAAGGCCATTGGTAGGTAAACGAAAATGGCTAAAATTAAGCCAATTGTCAAGATGCGTTCACTGCCAATACGATCGCCTAACCGGCCGAAACGAGGGGCGGCTATTAACGTTGCAATCCCTGGAATAGAAGCAATGACTCCGCTAATTAAGGTGACATTTCCGTGACCACCCAACAATTGTTGAATATATAAACTGATGATGGGACTAATTGAATTATTGGAAGCTTGAATGATTAATGTCGTAATAAACATTCCAAGAATTACGTGGGGATGTTCTAGTTTTTTTAAAATTTGTTTCCCAGATGCGGCTTGATTTTTTTCAATTGGCACAAACTCTTCATGGACAAAGACGAGACTCAAAACAAAAACGAGTAATAAAATCGTACCAGTAATGAAAAAGGTTGGTCGATAACCGAAAATAGAAGCAGTGACACCGCCCAAAAGAGGACCAAGCAACGTGCCGGTAACAGAACCAGTGGCTAAAGTACCAAGCACTTGACCGCTTTTTTCCTTAGGTGTGCCTGTAGCAACTAACGCAGTTGCATTACTGATATAACCAGAAAAAACACCTTGTAATAAGCGCAAGCCAATCAATTGATAAACACTTGTGACTGCGCCCATTAAACTAATGACGATAGCCATCCCTAATGAAGCACGTAATAACATTAACTTGCGTCCTTTTCGGTCGGCTAAACGGCCCCACCAAGGAGAAACAATGGTCGTGACTAAAAAAGTGGAGGAGAACGTGATTCCGCTCCAAAAATTCAATTGTTGGTGGGTAAAAGTACCTAATGTGTTGATATAAAGAGGCATGAATGGCATCACTAAGCTAAAGCCAATACCAGCCATAAATGTGCCAAACCATAAAACAAGCAGATTTTTTTCCCAAGGTCGTCTTGGACGGAAAATTTTACTTTTAATTAATTCATACATTCTATTTCCTCACTTTCTAGTAAAGAAATTCAAATTTGGCTTTGGCGAGTAGTTGATCATTCAATGCTTGATGCAATTCATTCGCAAAAAAGCCTTCTTTTAAATTTAGTGGATTTTTTGTAGCGTACACATATAACGTATAGGTGTGCACACCAGAGCGAGGGCTTAACCCCAGATAACGTTCGGTTAACTCAGGTAACGTTCCAGTGGCAAGCGCAGGAATCATCTGTTTCCCCAAAGGAGAAGCAAGACTATTTTTTCCTTGAATGGTAGGCTTGAGTGCTGTTCGACTAAAGTCTTCAGGAATCTCATTGGTTACAGGAACATTGGCAGCTAACCAATGAATAAAAGGGAAACCGATTAGAGGAATCGTGTCATAATCAATTAATTCCCAGGATAAATAACGGGCTTCTTTAGGAATGGCCGCTAAAGAAATAGGAAAAGATAAAATAGGACGTTCGTGTAATAAAAATTCTGCACTGGTTCGTTTGCCATAACGATCGGCCAAATGAGAACGGTTGGTAATATGCATGCCAAACAGCCTTCTTTCAAAAATGATGTTTACAAATTATTATTATAAACTATAATTTATAGTTTAAAAAGAGTCAATAGATATGATAAACTAATAATTGTCCAAAACTTAAGAATTGGAGGCGTCAGAAAGATGGCAAAAAAACGGAATTTAACGAAAGCCAAAATCCTTGAAAGTGCCCGCAACCTAGCGGAAGAATTGGGCGTTCAACAATTAACCTTTCAAAATTTAGCCGTTGATTTAGGCATCAAGTATCCTTCACTCTATAATCACTTTAAAAATATTGCTGAAGTAAAAAATGCTCTAGTGGACTTGTTAATTCAAGAATTAAATGATGCATTGCGAAGAGCCTTAGTGGGTAAGAGTGGCGCAGAAGCAATTCGGATATATGCTGAAACGTACCAACAATTTGCTTTTGAAAATTCTGCAGTCTATGAATTACTTATCAGTGTGCCGAAAACGCAAAACCAACAATTAATTGAAGGCATCCATGAAACCAATCAAATTATCTTACAACTTTTAGCTTTTTATCCATTTAATAATGAAGAACGACTGCATAAAAGTCGAGAATTACGTAGTTTAATCCATGGTTATATTACCTTACGTTTTTTAGGTTATTTTCAACGCGAAGAAGCCACGCCGGAAGAAAGTTATCGTCGCATGATTGAAGATTTTATTGTTTCTTTAGAAGTGGCAGGATAAAATAAATTTCAAAAATTTCTCAGTCCGAAACCAAATCCTTGCAACTTTTTCAGAAAGTGACTATGATACCTACAGTAGCAAAAAAAGGAGCGGTTCAATGTATCAAGTAATTACAATGTATGGCGACAATGAACCTTGGTGGTTTTTTGATGATTGGCAAGAGGACATTGTTCAAGAAAAAACCTTCGATAACTTGACCGATGCAGAGACATATTATGTGGAAGTTTGGCAAAAACTTTCTCAGAATTATACATACGTCAACACAAAGCCTAACTATTTAACGGCTTTCTGGAATGATGGGGAAGAACGCTGGTGTGAAGAATGCGATGAAGATTTACAACAATACTTCGGTTTAGCATTACTAGAAAATCATCATGCGGTTACTTTTGAAAATAAAGCTGAGTTTACCACAATATCCAATCATTTTGGCAAAACAAAATTCTGCAAACGGAAAGTTATTTGAAACGCATGAGTTTAAAGAAAAACCTCAGGGAATTTTCTTTAAACTCTTTTTCTATTCTCGGAATTTAGAGAAAATCGAGCTAATATTTGGTATAATACGAAAAGATAGCACTCAAAAAGGAGCGAAACTAGTGGTTGCAAAACAATTAATTATTGCTGAAAAACCTAGCGTAGCAAAAGATTTAAGCCGCGTTTTAGGAGCAAATCAAAAAAATAAGAATTATTATGAAGGACCCAACGTGATTGTCACCTGGGCTTTAGGCCACCTCTTAGGACTAAAAATGCCAGAAGATTTAAACAAAGAATGGCAAACGTGGCAAATGGAAACTTTACCGATGATTCCTAAGAATTTAGGGATTAAACCGTTACCGAAAACGGGACATCAATTAAAAGCGATTAAACAATTAGCCAATCGTAAAGATGTTTCTGAAGCCGTGATTGCCACCGATGCTGGTCGTGAAGGTGAATTAGTGGCCCGCTGGATTTTAGAATATGTCCGTTTTAACAAACCAGTCAAACGCTTATGGATTTCATCTCAAACAGACAAAGCCATTAAAGACGGGTTTAAGAAAATTCGCCCAGCGAAAGACTACGATAATTTGTATTACTCTGCCTTGGCGCGCGCAAAAGCTGACTGGTTAGTGGGTCTAAACGTCACAAGGGCCTTGACAGTGAAATATCAAGATAACTTATCCGCAGGTCGTGTTCAAACACCAACTTTAGCAATGGTGCGCCAACAAGAAAAAACGATTGAACAATTTAAGCCTCAAACTTATTTTACTATCTCGTTAACTGTTGAATCAGAAAAAGCAAAGATGACCCAAAAAAATCCATACGCTTTGAAAGAACGGCAGGAAGCAGAACAATTAGTCAAAGAACTCTCAAAACAAAAGGGCTTAGTTACCGATATTCAAGAAAAAGTTAAAACAGAAAATGCGCCGTTACCGTATGATCTAACCGAAATCCAGCGTGAAGCCAACCAGCGATTCCAATTTTCTGCAAAGAAAACGTTGTCTCTTGTACAAAGTTTATACGAAACCCATAAAATTGTTTCCTATCCTCGAACTGACAGCAAATATCTAACGACGGATATGAAAGGAACGATGAAAGAGCGCCTTCAAGCTATTGCTGATTTTTCACCAGAAGTGAAAGGCTACCTTAAAAATGGGGCTGTTGTTAAACAACAAAAAGTTTTCCAAAATGCAAAAGTCACGGATCACCATGGGTTGATTCCAACTGAACAACGTCCTCGTTATGAAAAGCTAAGCAATGATGAACAAAAAATCTATCAAATGATTGTTCAACGATTCTTAGGTTTGTTTGCTGAGCCAAACCAAACCAAACAAACAAAAGTTACAGTCGCTTTTGGAAAAGAAACATTTGTCTTTCATCAAAATAAAGTAGTTGTTGCTGGCTGGAAAACAACAGCCGAACAGCCGCTATCCACTGTCCAATGGCAAAAAGGCATGACCGTTGCGCCAAACTTTACCATTAACAAAGAATTAACGTCGCCGCCAAAACCATTAACCGAAGGAACGTTGTTAGGAAAAATGGAGAAACACAGTTTAGGCACACCGGCAACGCGAGCTGAAATCATTGAAAAACTGATTAAATCAGAATTGATGGAACGAACCAATAGCGGTTTAAGTGTCTCTGCCAAAGGAAAGCAACTATTAGACTTGGTGAATCCATCACTTGTGACACCTGAACTAACGGAAAAATGGGAAAAATCGCTCGAAGCAATCGCTTCGGGTCAACAAAAGAGTCAACTTTTCTTAAAGGATATTGAAGAGGATACGAAAAAATTAGTCCGTGAAATTAAACAAAGCGAGAAAAAATATCAAGATTTTTCCATTACGCAAAAAAAATGTCCAGATTGTGGCTCAAACTTACGGGAAAAAAATACGAAAGATGGGAAGATTTACGTTTGTACAAACCAAGAATGTTCTTATCGTCGGCGAAAAGATCCTAAAGTATCCAATCACCGTTGCCCACAATGCCATAAAAAAATGGTCATCATAGAAGGAAAAAATGGTCGTTCTTTCAAATGTAAATTCTGTTCGATTACTGAAAAAATTCCCGATAAAAAAGAACGAAAACAAAAAATGACTAAACATGAAGAACGTCGTTTGATGAAAAAATATTCACAACCAGACGAACCAGAAGAAAGTGCTTTAGCGCAGGCCTTAAAAGCCGCTATGAATCAAGAGTAGCGACTTGACGAATGTTGGCTCTAAATAATCAAGTCATCCTTGTTGGTCTTTAGTAAACTTTCAAATAGAAAGAGAGGGACACGGATGCTCGCAAATTTAAATCAAGCAATGGATTATATTGAAGAACATTTAACGGAAGAAGTATCCTTCGATGAATTGGCAAAAAAGACAGGGATTTCTGTTTACCATTTTAAACGAACTTTTTCGTTTATTGCGGGGATGAGTTTGGCTGAGTATATTAAAAAGAGACGTTTGGCGGAAGCAAATTTAGCATTACTTGCTGGTGAAAAAGTGACAGATGTAGCTTTTAAATATGGTTATCAAAGTATTGAAGGATTCTCAAGAGCTTTTCGCGATTGGACAGGACAAGCCCCTTCTGAAGTAATGAAAACACAAATCCAAAAAACGTTCCCTAAATTCTCTTTCTATATTGATATTAAAGGAGGACAATCAATGGATGTTAAATTGATTGAAAAACCAGCGTTTCAAATAGTCGGAGTTAGTCAGAAGGTTCCCTTGCAGTATCAAGGGGAAAATCAAGCAATCATGGAATTAGCGCAGCGCATTACACCACAACAACGAGCGGAAATGCATACATTTGATGATGTATATCCTCATCAAGTAGTAAATGCTTCTTTTGACTTTCAAGAGGGACGAACAACAGAAGGTGGAGAAATGACACACATGATTGGCTTTGCCACTTCGCAAGAAAATACCTATGAAGATTTGGAGCAACTAAGCGTACCTGCTCATACATGGGCGGTTTTTCCAAATGAAGGTCCTTTCCCACAAACTTTACAAGAAACCTGGGCAAGGATATTCTCTGAATGGTTGCCTTCATCTGGTTACCAAGTCGTTGCAGCACCAGAAATTTCGTTTACGCAATATCAAGGACCAGCAGAAGCTAAGTATAGTGAAATCTGGCTCGCTGTTACAGCTACTAAATAAAGAAAACCCACCATTGAAAAATGGTGGGTTTTTCCGCCAAGAAGGAGAAAGTTTGGTATAATAAACGTGAAGAAAAAATTCAGACCTTCTAAACTGAAATCTAGCTATGGATAAGTGATGCGAATACGGAATCATGGAGAAAAAATAATTCTCCGAGGTTTTAGAGTCATGTTGTTTAGAATGGTACCAAAACAACAAATATACAGAATCCACCATCCAAACTGTTTTAGAGTCATGTTGTTTAGAATGGTACCAAAACAATAAATCGGTGAGTTGTTTGATAATGGCTGTTTTAGAGTCATGTTGTTTAGAATGGTACCAAAACTCCTGCTTCTAGCAAGTGGATTGCGCTAATGTTTTAGAGTCATGTTGTTTAAAAACAAACTATCACCACAAGCAATCCGTAATTTTTATCACAAGATTAGAATTTTTATCATCAAAGACGAGCTGCTTCGATTTTCGAAAACTAATCAAGTGATAAGTCAAAATGTTGATAGATTGAGATTAGTTCTTCCTTTTTTTAGGAAGGGCTTTTTTTATTGATAGAAGAAAGGGAAGAAATCTTGGTAGCACCTAAAAAAATTGTGAGAAATGCTTCTGTATTGTTTGGTTTCTGCCTCAGAAAGTTGTATACTTAGATTGGAATTATTCTATATTACATGCATTTTCACACTTTTTGGAAAAGTTCACTTGAATTTTCTTTTAGTTTCGTAGATAAAAGGAGTCATCGCTAATGGAAATGAACAATTCAGGTAAGCTTGTTTCTTTGTGTGGAGGCAAATCAGGGAGGAAATAATATGTTTGATATTGTAACATTGGCGAGAATCCAATTTGCGATGACAACAGTTTTCCACTTTTTCTTCGTACCGTTTTCAATAGGATTAGCACTTGTTGTAGCAATTATGGAAACAATGTACGTTGTGAAAAAAGAGGAACGTTATCGTAAAATGGCCAAGTTTTGGGGAAATATATTCCTATTAAGCTTCGCTGTTGGGGTTGTAACCGGGATTATTCAAGAATTTCAGTTTGGGATGAACTGGTCTGATTATTCTCGATTCGTCGGAGATATTTTTGGGGCACCGTTGGCGGTAGAAGCGCTCTTAGCTTTCTTCTTAGAGTCAACATTCTTAGGTTTATGGATCTTTACTTGGGATAAAATGAATCCGAAATTTCACGTAACCTTTATCTGGTTAGTCGTATTCGGTTCGATGATGTCTGCTTTCTGGATTTTAGTTGCTAATAGTTTTATGCAACATCCAGTAGGTTATGTCATCAATAATGGCCGTGCTGAAATGGTGGACTTTGTAGCTGTCATCAGCAATCCAAAAGTTTGGTATGAATTTTCACACGTTATCATGGGCGCCTTTACATTGGGCGGCATGGCAGTAGCTGGTATGGCTGCTTTCCAATTGTTGAAAAAACGGGATATTTCATTCCACAAAGCATCTATGCGCATTGGCTTATGGGTTACTTTGTTCGGTTCAATCGGCGTTTTATTAGCTGGCGACTTGCAAATGAAAGCTCTAATTGAAGGACAACCAATGAAATTTGCGGCGATGGAAGGGGCCTATGAAGACTCTGATGATCCTGCTGCTTGGACATTGATTGCTTGGGCAGATGAACGGGAACATAAACAAGTTTTTGGTATCGATATTCCGTATATGCTAAGTATTTTATCGTATAATAAATTATCAGGTTCGGTTGATGGGATGGATACAGTCAACAAGCGCTTGGTAGAAAAATATGGGGATGATAAAAATTATTATCCACCAGTTAACACTTTATTCTGGAGCTTCCGTATCATGGCTGGTTTTGGTGCCTTAATGTTATTGGTTGCTGCCTTAGGACTATTCTTTACAAGGAAGAAAAAACCATCGCTGTACGAGAAGAAATGGATGCTGTGGATTGTTGCTTTATGTACGTTCGCACCATTCCTTGCCAATACAACAGGTTGGTTAGTCACTGAATTAGGTCGTTATCCGTGGACTGTCTATGGATTATTTACGATTGAACAAAGTGTTTCACCAAATGTATCGGTTGCTTCATTAATTACGTCAAATGTCATTTATTTCTTATTATTTGCTGGTTTAGGTAGTGTCATGGTTTACTTGGTTATTTTAGAATTACGTAAAGGACCAGACTATGAAGCGAAAAAATTAGCGAAAGAAAATGAACCAGCGTTGGATCCATTTGATAAGGGGGTATTTGGCGAATGAGTACACTACAATTATTATGGTTTGTCCTTATCGGCGTCTTGTTCTCAGGTTTCTTCTTCTTAGAAGGATTTGACTTTGGTGTTGGAATGGCCGTTCAAACGTTGGCACACAATGACGACGAAAAAGATCAAGTCGTTGCAACAATTGGACCTGTCTGGGACGGAAACGAAGTTTGGCTATTAACAGCGGGCGGCGCAATGTTTGCCTCTTTCCCATATTGGTATGCTTCATTATTTAGTGGCTACTATTTAATTCTATTTACGATTTTATTTGGCTTAATTATTCGCGGAGTTTCCTTTGAATTCCGCCATAACATGCCGGAAGGTAAACGTCGTCGGATGTGGAACTGGACGCTATCAATTGGTAGTTTCCTTGTACCGTTCTTCTTTGGTATTTTGTTTATCAGCTTAGTCCAAGGGATGCCTTTAGATGTAAACGGCAATATGCATGCGCAATTTACGGATTATTTTAATCTGTTTTCAATTGTTGGTGGAGTAGCCTTAACATTACTTTGCTACTTACACGGTATGAACTATATTGCTTTAAAAACAGAAGGCCCAATTCGCGAACGTGCTCGAAATTATGCAGAAATCTTATACGGCGTTTTATATGTCGGTTTAGTTGTTTTTGCAGTGTTGATGTACTTCAAAACGGACTTTTATGAAAAGAACTTTGCGGTCACTTTAATTTTAACGTTAGCAATTGTGGTCTTAACTGTCATTGCTAATGTTGGGGTGTTTAAACGCAAAGAGATGTTAGCTTTTCTAGCGAGTGGTTTAACATTAGTTGTACTAGTTGCTCTCTTGTTCAGTGGCTTGTTCCCACGTGTTATGATTGGTAGTGAAGGTTTTGATTTGTTGATTAAAGATGCAACAAGCACACCATATACACTAAAAATTATGACGTGGATTTCTTTAAGCATTTTACCATTCGTGTTAGCTTATACTGCTTGGTCCTATTATATTTTCAGAAAACGTATTTCACAGACAGCCGTACCAGAGGGGTATTAAATCTATGATTGATAAAGACATCTTACAGATGCCTAAAATCAAAAAAATTCTTGTCTTGCTTGCAGGTTTTTCTTTCCTGCAAGCAGTCTTTATAATTGGGCAAGCTTTTTTTCTTTCAAAAGCCATTGTCGGCCTTTGGAGTGGCGGGCATCTTAACCAACAACTACAGAGTATTTTACTCTTTTTTATTTTTTATCTTGGTCGACATGTTATTACGTATTTTCGTGAGAGAATGCTCGATACATTTAGTTATGAACGCTCAAAAGAATTACGCGAACAATTGTTAACCAAAATTTTCCGTTTGGGGCCAAATGTTGTTCAAAAAAATGGAACTGGAAATATGGTTACCATGGCTTTAGAAGGCATCAGTCAAACCGAAAATTATTTACAATTGATTTTGACAAAAATGATGAATATGATGATTATTCCTTGGATTATTTTGGCCTTTGTTTTTACACAAGATATTCGTTCAGGCGTAACATTGCTGATTGTTTTTCCGATTATTATTATTTTTATGATTGTGTTAGGTTATGCAGCACAAAGTAAAGCGGACAAGCAATATGCGGCGTTTCAAATGCTTTCCAATCATTTTATTGATTCCTTGCGAGGAATTGACACGCTGAAACTGTTTGGGTTGAGCAAAAAATATGCTGGGAGTATTTATCATACAAGTGAACGATTCAGAAAAGCGACCATGAGTACATTGAAAATTGCTATTTTATCAACCTTTGCGTTAGACTTTTTTACGACATTATCGGTAGCTGTTGTGGCAGTTTTCCTTGGATTAAGTTTATTAAACGGCACGATTTTATTATTTCCTGCCTTGGTTACTTTAATTTTAGCACCTGAGTTCTTTTTACCGATTCGTGATTTTTCAAGTGATTATCACGCAACCTTAGATGGAAAAAACTCTTTTCAAGCGATCCAAGCGGTATTAGCATTGCCAGAAGCAGAACAGACCGATGTGCTCACGTTAGATGATTGGCATCAAGAAAGTCAGTTGTCAGTCACAGCGTTAAATTTTTCCTATGAAGATGCAACGCAAGAAGCGATTCAATCGTTGCAATTTTCTGTTGATGGTCGCAAAAAGATTGGAATTATTGGGGCGAGTGGTTCTGGTAAGTCAACGTTAATTAATTTATTAAGTGGCTTTTTATTGCCAACAGAAGAAACGAGTCAATTGGCGATAAATGGTCAGACGATTCCACATTTTTTACAAAAAGACTGGCAAAAACAAATCCTTTATATTCCGCAAGCACCATATATTTTCCAAGATACTTTGGCAAACAATATTCGCTTTTATACACCTGAAGCAACAGATGAGGCGATTCAGCAAGCGATTCAGTTAGTTGGCTTAGACGAGCTGGTTAAAGACCTTCCCGAAGGAATTCATACCTTGATTGGGGAAAGTGGTCGAATGTTAAGTGGGGGACAAGCGCAACGAGTAGCGTTGGCCCGCGCCTTTGTCGATCAAAAACGCCACGTCTTGCTGTTTGATGAGCCGACAGCGCATTTGGATATTGAAACAGAAGTTGAAATGAAAGAGCGCATGTTGCCATTAATGAACAATCATCTTGTCTTCTTTGCGACACATCGTCTGCATTGGATGGAAGAAATGGATTACATTTTAGTGATGGAAAAAGGTCAATTAGTGGAACAAGGAACGCTAGCAGAGTTGATTGAAAAAGATGGCTACTATGTTCAATTAATGAAGCAAATGAGAGGAGGACGCCAATGATGGAAAAACAGCCGACAACGAAAGACGTTTGGAAAAACGATCAATGGGTTCGTCCTTTCTTAAAACGCTATAAAAAAACCTTGTATTTTGCCTTACTTTTAGGCTTCTTGACGTTCTTTAGCGCAGGGGCATTAATGTTTACGTCTGGTTACTTAATCAGTCGTGCGGCTTCCTTACCAGAGAATATTTTATTAATTTATATTCCCATTGTTTTAACAAGAGCATTTGGGATTGGCCGTCCTGTTTTTCGTTATGTGGAGCGTCTAACGAGTCATAACTGGGTGTTAAAAATGACCTCTGATCTGCGCTTGAAACTTTATAATGTACTAGAAAAAGATGCGATTTTCTTTAAGACAAAATATCGCACTGGGGATATCTTAGGTTTGCTTTCGGAGGATATTAATCATATCCAAAACTTGTATTTACGAACGATTTTCCCAACCGTTATTGCTTGGATTTTGTATATCTTTTTAGTGATTGCATTAGGTTTCTTTTCTTGGTGGTTTGCTTTATGCATGTTACTGATGTTAGGAGTGGTTGTTTTTCTATTACCACTTGTTTCAGTTCTAGTGAATGGTGCGCGTCAAGAAAAACATAAATATGCCAAAAATGAGTTATATCAAACACTAACCGACAATATTCTAGGTGTGTCTGATTGGGTATTTAGTCAACGAGGCTCTGAATTCGTTGCTCGTTATGAAACAGATGAAGCAAACGTTCGTGCATTAGATGAAAAAATGAAGCAATTTAACCGTGGCCGAGACTTTGTTTTACAACTTCTGTTTGGTGTGATTGCGATTGCTGTCTTAGCTTGGACAAGTGTGCGGTTTCCAGGTAATCATGGGGGCGCAGCCAATTGGATTGGTGCCTTTGTTTTAACCGTTTTTCCGTTAATTGATGCCTTTGCTCCGCTACCTGCTGCAGCACAGGAAACAACGATTTATAAGGATTCCATTCGTCGTTTTAATGAGCTTCCTGAAGGGGAAGATGACTCAACAGAAGCGCCTGTTCAGCCAAATGGCACCGGTTTATCGATAGAACATTTGTCTTTTGCATATGAAAATCAAGCGAAAAAGGTATTAAATGACTTATCGTTAACAATTCCTGAAAAACAAAAATTAGCGATTTTAGGGCGCAGTGGTTCCGGAAAGAGTACGTTGGCTTCGCTCATTCGTGGTGATTTACGGCCTACTTCGGGAGAAATCCTTTTAGGAAATATCCCAACTGAGGCATTTGGTGAGACGATGACTGAATATATTGGGGTTATGCATCAAGCACCGTACCTATTTCGAACAACCATTTTAAATAATATTCGGATTGGTAGAGAAGAAGCAAGCGAAGCAGAAGTTTGGGCGGTTTTAGAAAAAGTTGGCTTAAAAGAAATGGTTGCCCAATTACCAGAAGGTTTACAAACAATGGTGGATGAAGCAGGTTTGCGTTTTTCTGGTGGCGAACGACATCGCTTGGCGCTAGCGCGGATTCTTTTGCAAGATACACCGATTGTGTTATTAGACGAACCAACTACTGGTTTAGATCCAATTACAGAACAGCAATTGCTGGAAACCTTTTTTGAGGCATTAAAAGATAAAACCGTCATCTGGATTACCCACCATTTGCAAGGCGTAACTTTGATGGATCAAGTGATCTTTATTGAAGATGGCCAATTAGAGATGAGTGGTACGCCAGAAGAATTACTTGCAACCAATGCGCATTATCAAAAACTTTACCGAATTGATCGTGGCATTAGTTCTTTCGAGGAATAAAAAAACGACTGGTTGTTGATTAAAGCAAACAATCAGTCGTTTTTCTATTTCAATTAATGGCAATTCTTCCATAAAACGTTTAAAATGAACGATGTAATAAGAGCTCAGTTAAGGAAAGTAAGGTTTCTTTTGCTGTGCCATCAGGCAATTGTTGAATATCAGTGATTGCTTTGTTGGTTACTTTTTTAGCAAAAGCTTGTGCTTCTGTAACGCCATGATAGTCATTGACTAGCGCCGCAACTTCAGCTGCCTCTTCTAAGGTAATGGCGCGTCCTTTATCCAAATAAGGGCTGAATACGTCAGGTGCTGCTTGATAAGCGAAGAGAAGAGGTAACGTATAAACACCTTGTGACAAGTCTTCTAAAGCGGGCTTTTTCAAGGTTTCCGTGTCGGCAGTATAATCTAAAATATCGTCATAGACTTGAAAAGCAATGCCAATATGACGGCCAATTCGTTTAGCTAAACGTTGGACTTCTTTTGAACTATGACCGAAATAGGCCCCTTCAAGACAGCTTAGTGAAAAAAGTTCGGCTGTTTTGCCGTTGACACTTCTTAAATAAGCAGGAATCGACATGCGGCGGTCAAATCGATGACTCATTTGATCGAGTTCACCAAGTAATAACCGTTTCATTCCTTGTGCATTGATTTTCATAAATTCAGAGCCATTCATGGCATCTGCAATCAAAGTAAAGAATTCAGTGAATAGTAAATCACCTGTGTAAACAGCCACGTCTTTACCATATTGTGATTGAATAGTCACAGCGCCTCGGCGCAATGGAGAATCGTCAATAATGTCATCGTGAATCAACGTAGCCATATGTAGGATTTCCAAAGATGCAGCTATTTTTAATAGTTGTTGTTTCTCTTGTTTTTCTTCATCACCCAGTTGAGCAAAAAGAAAGAAAAAAGCGGGGCGTAATAATTTGCCGCCAGAACGAGCCAAAGTTACTAAGGCTTCTTCAATGTCTTCGTTGCGTGTATGCAACGTTTGTTCAATTAATTCACATGTTTCCGTTAAAGAACGTTCAACGTCAGGAAACGACTTCCAAAATGTGTTCATAAATATACTACGATCCTTTCAGTGGTTCAATACTATTTGATTGTATACGAATTGGCGACAGAAATACAGTAATTAAGTTTTAAAAGTAACAAAGTTTGTAAAAAAGTAGCGGAGGGATAGTTTGAATCGAGAAATATTTTTTGAATTAGTAGAATTAAAAGCAAAAACAGCTAGTGTTTTGCCATTTTTGTTAGGAATTTGTTTTAGTTGGTACCAATATGGGCGGCTTCATGTTGGTTATGTTTTAATTTTTTTCATTGCGATGTTTATTTTTAATATGGCGGTCGATATTTTAGATAATTATAATGATTACCATCATGCCACAGAAGTTCATGATTATAAGGAAAAAACGAATATTATCGGTCGAGAAAATTTATCTTTGCCATTAATACGCAAAATGATTTTTTGGATGATTCTCGTTTCTGCTTTAATGGGGATTGGGTTGTCATTTATTGTCGGCTGGCCGTTATTAATTATGGGTCTTTATTGTTACTTAATTGGTATTTTTTATTCATCAGGACCGAAACCTTTATCTAGTCTACCATTAGGGGAAGTTTTCTCAGGATTTACAATGGGGTTCATGATTACCCTTATTTGTGTCTACATTAATACGTTTGAAGTTTTCAATTGGTCAGCAGCTAATTTATGGGGGATTTTCTTAGTCGCCTTACCTAACACTTGTTACATTGCTAACTTAATGTTAGCAAATAATATCTGTGACTTAGAGGAAGATGAAAATAACAAGAGATATACATTAGTTCATTACCTTGGCAAAGCAAGTTCTTTGAAATTATTCGTCGGATTAAATACAATAGCAATGTTAGCCATTTTGTTAGCTGTCGGTTTAGGATTAACCCCGCCAACAATGTTACTCATGCTTTTAACTTTACCTTTTGTACGGAAACAAACCCAAGCCTTACTGAAGGAACAAGTGAAGAGTAAAACATTTGTTTGTGCTGTGAAGATCTTAGCTGTGGGAGCAACTGCACAAGTGCTATTTTTTGCCATAGGTTTGTGGTGGCTGTAAATTTTTTATAGAGTGGAAGGGAATCAAAATGAATAAGAAACATGTTGTTATTTTAGGTGCTGGTTACGCAGGCTTAAAAACATTACGCGAATTACAAAAAGGCGCCAAAGACGTCGAAATTACTTTAGTGGATCGTAACAACTATCACTACGAAGCAACGGATTTGCATGAAGTTGCTGCTGGAACACAACCAGCTGAAAAAATCACATACAATATTATGGATGTTGTCGATGAAAAAATGACCACCTTTATCCAAGGAACAGTTAAAACAATTGATGCTGCAACACAAACAGTTGCTTTAGAAGATGGCCAAACAATCAATTATGATTACTTAGTTGTTTCTCTTGGGTTTGAATCAGAATCATTTGGTATCCCTGGTGTGCAAGAACATGCTCTACAAATGGTAGATGTGAAAACGGCTTTAAACGTGTATGAACATATCCAAGAACAAATGCGTCAATACAAAGCAACTCAAAACGAAGAATTCTTAAAAATTGTTGTCTGCGGAGCAGGCTTTACAGGGATTGAATTATTAGGTTCTCTTGTTGAAAACAAACCAAAATTTGCTGAAATCGCAGGTGTCTCAGCAGATCAAATCCAAATTTATTGTGTCGAAGCAGTTACTCGCCTATTGCCGATGTTTAACGAAAAACTTGCGAACTATGGTGTGCAATTATTAAAAGATTCAGCTATTCATTTATTATTAGGTAAACCGATTAAAGAAATCAAACCAGGCGCAGTTGTTTATCAAGATAACGAAGCAGGCGACTTGGCAGAACTTTCTGCTAAAACAATTATTTGGACAACGGGTGTTAGTGGGAGCCACGTTGTAGGCGATTCTGGCTTTGAAGCTCGTCGTGGTCGTGTCATGGTTCAACCAGATTTAACAGATGCGAACCATAGCAACGTCTATATTATTGGTGACTGCTCAGCAGTTATGGATACAGAAACCAATCGACCTTACCCAACAACAGCACAAATCGCCTTGAAGATGGGCGCTCATGCTGCTAAAAATATTCAAGCACAATTGAAAGGGGAAGCAACTAAACCTTTCAGCTTTAAATCACAAGGTTCTGTTTGTTCTGTCGGAAATACACGTGCTTTAGGAATCGTTGGTAAAACAGACATTAAAGGATACCCAGCTTCATTCATGAAAAAAATTATCATGAACAAAGCGCTCTTTGAAACAGGTGGTACCAAAGAAATGATGGCTAAAGGTCGTTTCGACTTATACCATTAAGAATCAGCAAAATAAGAAATAATGAGGTCGGGACAGAACCGTTTAGCTCCGAGAAATAAGAAGAAATTTCCGAAAATTGCTCTTTAATTTTTGGAGAATTTCGGCTTATTTCCGAAGGAGTTGGTTCTGTTCCCGCCGTTTATCAGTTTTTGAGGGTGGAGCAAAAATCCAAAGTGATTTTTGTCCCACGCTCATTTTTCTTAAATGAAAGTTTTTAAAAAATTTCCATGATTTTTCAAGTAAAATGAGGTGGGCACTTTTGTTCGATTCCATTTTTATGTATAATGAGAAGTGATGGAAAGAGGGAAGTTAAATGGCACAAAAAAGAGCAACAAATAAGAAAAAAAGTACGACAAAGAAAAAGACCAAAAAACAACAGCAACAACAAGAACGTTTAAATTATATGTTTCTTGGCCTGATTTTTATTTTATTCGGTGTCTTTGGACTCTTTCGCTTAGGGTTTTTAGGCACGTTATTAGCGAATTGTTTACGCTTAGTTGTAGGTAATACCTTTCCATTTGCAGCGATTTTACTAATCCTGTATGGCTTATTAGTCATGATTTATGGGAAAGATTTTCCGTTAAAAAGAGGGCGCCCTATTTTTGGGGCTGTTCTGATTTATATTAGTGTTTTGTTATTTTTCCATGCCTTTATGTTTCGAAATGTTAGTGGCAGTCAACCAGATATTTTAGGTAACACTTGGGAATTTTTGCAAAGCGATCTAAAAGCTAACCAAGTGACGCAAAACGTAGGGGGCGGTATGATTGGCGCACTGCTTTATCAAGGAACGTACTTTTTGGTGGCACAATTTGGTAGCTATTTAATTGCCACCTTGCTACTGTTAGCGGGTATTTTCTTGATGAGTATGTGGGATTTTCAGCAAATTGTTGATCATTTCCAAAGTATTCAAGATCGCCTAAGTCATGTTTCGGCAAAATCACAGGCGCGACAAGAAGAAAAAGAGGCGAAGCGAGCAGCGAAGAAAGAAGCCAAAGCTGCAGAACGCCAAGCAAAAATTGAAGCCGCTGCCCAACAAAAATTACAAGAGCGGGAACGCATGGAACAAGCGGCAGCCGAGCGCTTAACAAAAACACCTGTTGAAACCCACCAACCAATGGTGGAAGAACCGGCCGCACCAACGCCTGTTCAAATTGATTCGTTTCAACAGCAAAATCAGGCGATGCCTGTACCACCAATTGCAGCAACAAAACCGCAACGAGAGCAGGAAGAAGAGGCGGCAGATGAAGCTGGTGTTCTCGAATTTGAAATTTCTGAAGAAGCGGAAGATCGTGATTATCAACTACCACCAACTGATTTGTTAGATACAATTCAAGCAACGGATCAAAGTGGTGAATATGAAAAAATCGAAAAAAATATTGGCGTCTTAGAACAAACCTTCAAGAGTTTTGGTGTTGATGCTAAAGTAGTCAAAGCTAGTTTAGGACCATCTGTCACAAAATTTGAAGTTCAACCCGCTGTTGGGGTAAAAGTTAGCAAAATTGTTAACTTGACGGATGACATTGCTTTAGCGCTTGCGGCCAAAGACGTTCGTATGGAGGCTCCGATTCCTGGGAAATCACTAATCGGGATTGAAGTTCCTAATAGTGCAATTAGTACAGTATCCTTTAGAGATATTGTTGAGGCACAACCAAGTCATCCAGATAAACTATTAGAAGTACCTTTAGGTCGAGATATTTCAGGGATGGTTCAAACTGCAGATCTATCAAAAATGCCGCATTTATTAATTGCGGGATCGACAGGGAGTGGGAAATCGGTTGCTATCAATGGCATCATCACAGGTATTTTGATGCAAGCGAAACCTCATGAAGTAAAATTAATGATGATTGACCCGAAAATGGTAGAATTGAATGTGTATAACGGGATTCCTCATTTATTAACGCCAGTGGTTACTAATCCGAGAAAAGCGGCCCAAGCCCTGCAAAAAGTAGTTCAAGAAATGGAATTTCGTTATGAAAAATTTGCAGCAACAGGCGTCCGAAATATCACTGGTTACAATCAACTAATTCAACAGAAAAATGCGGAAGATGGCGAAAATCGTCCAATTCTACCATTTATTGTTGTCATTGTTGATGAGTTAGCTGATTTAATGATGGTGGCAAGTAACGAAGTAGAAGATGCGATTATCCGTTTAGCCCAAATGGCACGGGCAGCAGGTATTCATATGATTTTAGCGACACAACGGCCAAGTGTGGATGTCATTACAGGAATCATCAAAGCAAATGTCCCTTCTCGAATGGCTTTTGCGGTCTCAAGTGGGACAGACTCGCGTACCATTATTGATACCAACGGGGCGGAGAAACTATTAGGTCGAGGCGATATGCTCTTCTTACCAATGGGAGAAAATAAACCAATTCGTATCCAAGGGGCCTTTATCTCTGATCAAGAAGTCGAACGAGTGGTTGCGTTTGTAACGGATCAACAAGAAGCTGAATATCAAGAAAGCATGATGCCAACAGATGAACCGACCACTTCAGGCGGTGGCGAAGCTCCTCAAGATGAGTTGTTTGAAGAAGCGAAAAACTTGGTGGTTGAAATGCAAACAGCTAGTATTTCATTGCTACAAAGACGTTTTAGAATTGGCTATAATCGTGCGGCTCGCTTAGTAGATGAATTGGAAGCACACGGAGTTATTGGACCATCAGAAGGTAGCAAACCAAGAAAAGTCTTTCTACAAGCGGAATCAGAAGAGGCAGCAACCGAGACGCCAGAACAATAAACAAAAAGAACAAAAATAGATAAATTTATCTATTTTTGTTCTTTTTTTATAATTTCAGCAAAGCATCATGTTATAATCATCATTTTCTGGTAAAATAGAAAGGAATAGTGCGGTTGGGAGGGAGCGTATCATGAGAAGAAAAAGCGTGCTTTATTTAGAAGTAGCAGATCAGATTAAAGAAGATATTTTGAGTGGCAAGTATCCAGTAGGAACGTTTTTACCAACAGAAACAGAATTGGAAGAGCTGTTTAACGTTAGTAAAATTACGATTCGGCGGGCAATCGAAATGTTAGCAACAGAAGAATTTGTTGAGAAAAAAAGTGGTCGAGGCACAACTGTGTTAAGCAATCGTCCCTATAATAAACTATCAAAAGCAGGGACATTCACTGAATTTTTGAATGAATCAGGTCAGAAAGTAACTAAAAAAGTTTTACAAGTTGAAAACTTGACGTTGTCAAAAGAGATGCCGGCTTATCAATTTTTAGGAGAAGAAGTGGTTCATCTTTCACGGTTATATCTAATCGATGAACAACCCTATATTTATTTTAATTACTATTTGCCAGCTGCCATGAAAGACGTATCATTGACTGAATACAAAGAAGAATCCTTGTATCGTTTGATGGATCGACATGCCATTGAAATTTATAAATTTGAAGACCGTTTTGAAGTTGCAACTTTGACAGAAGCAGAGCAAAAGATGTTGCAAACAACTGAAACAACGGGCTTAAAAAGAATTCGGCGTTCGTTAAGCCCAACAGGTCGTTGCGTAGAATATTCAGAAGCTATTTATAATACGAAGATTCATCCTTATGTGATTGAATATGAAGCATAACTTTTAAAAGAATAACAGTGCACTTACAGTAATGTAAGTTCATTGTTATTCTTTTCTATTGTCGTTTTTTTTCGTTTTCGATACACTAAATGAGTGAGAAGAATAGGAGTGGAAAATATGTTAGAAGTACAAAATTTAAAAAAAGTTTACGGAAACGAAATTAAATATGAAGCCTTAAAAGGGATTAATTTAACTGTCCAAGATGGTGAATTTATTGGTATTATGGGACCTTCTGGAAGTGGGAAAAGTACACTTTTAAATTTATTGGCAACAATCGATAGTCCAACAGACGGTGAAATACTTTTAAATGGAAAAAATCCAAACAATTTGAATCAAGAACAAATTGCTAAATTCCGTCGTACAGAATTAGGATTTGTTTTTCAAAGCTTTAATTTAATGCCAACATTAACTGTTGAAGAAAATATTATTTTGCCATTGACACTTGATGGAGAAAAAGTCTCTGTAATGAAACGACAATTAGCAGAATTAAGTGAGCGTTTAGGTATCAATCATCTGTTGAAAAAACGAATTGCAGAAATTTCTGGTGGACAAGCACAACGGGTCGCCGTTGCTCGGGCAATGATTCATCATCCACAATTATTATTGGCTGATGAACCAACAGGAAACTTAGATACGAAATCATCTAAGGATGTGATGGGCTTGTTACAACAATTAAATGAAGAAGAAGCGGCGACTATTTTAATGGTGACCCATGATCCGCTAGCCGCAAGTTATTGCAAGCGCATCGTCTTTATTAAAGATGGTGAATTAATTGATGAAATTGTCCAAAATGGCAATCAAAAAGAGTTCTACGATTTAATCATGGTGAAACTGGCTGAGATTGAAGGTGTCGATAATGAATTTTAATCAGTTTGTTATAAGAAACACGATTCGAAATAAGCATTTATACTTGGCTTATTTCCTAAGTACAATGTTTTCTGTGATGATCTTTTTTACGTTCACTGGTTTTGTCTTTCACCCAGCCTTAGCTAATGGTTTAAATCCTAAAGCACAAATGGGAATGACGGCTGCGGCAATTATAATCTATGGTTTCTCTTTCTTATTCGTTTTATACTCGATGGATGTCTTTATCCAATCTCGAAAAAAAGAGTTTGGAACCTTGATGATTCAAGGGATGAGTCCAAAACAGTTAAAGAAAATGATTTTTATTGAAAACTTAGTGATTGGTTTCTTTGCTACAATTTTTGGTAGCATTTTAGGTGTTGGATTTTCACAGTTTATTTTATGGATTAGCAATTTATTGATGCATCTAGGTTTAGGTTTTTATTTGCCAGTGATGCCGTTTATCATTACTGTCATTTCATTTGCGGTCTTGTTCTTAGTAATTTCTTTCTTTATTCAATTCCGCTTGCCAAAAGCGACACTTCAAGAGCTATTAAAAGCAGGAGAAATGGGTAAAGGTGAAATCAAAAGCTCTAAAGTTAAATCTTTCTTAGCCGTGTTACTTTTAATTGTCGGTTACGGAATTGCTTTAGTTGCTAAGGGACAGTTAGTTTTAATGGTGATGTTCCCAGTAATTTTCTTAGTTATTTTAGGGACAAAATTCTTATTTGACCAATTGAGTGTTTCTGTCATTGAACGTTTAAAACGGAAACCAAAAATCTTTTGGAAAAAAACCAATATGGTCGTTTTATCAGATTTAGCATTCCGCATGAAAGATAATGCACGTTCGTTCTTCTTGGTTTCGGTGATATCAACGGTTGCTTTTGCTGCCATTGGAACGTTATACGGCGTGAACGAGATGATTTTTAAAGGAATAAGTTCTGTACCGTACGAACTGACATTGTCTGATTCGACCAACCCAGAAAATCAAGAAATGAAACAATTTGCGACAAAAACATTCCAAGAAAAAAATATTCAGTTTGATCAGATTGATTACACAATGTACAAAACAAGTGCCGGTATCCAATTAATCAAAACATCTGAATATAATAAACTCGCAAAATTTATAGATGAACCAACTTTAACAGGTGAGAAAGTAGTTAATTTATCACAAAAAGATGCTCCTTCTGCTGCATCAGTAGATGTCAAATCTGTTCAATTGGGAAATGATCAAGTTTTAAACATTGATAAAACAGAAGAAACCAATGTATTACCGACTTTTGGCGGTGTGGTTGTTATCCCAGATAGTACCTCAACAGATGGAATCAAAGCGGAAACAGAAACAATTTGGCAGCCCAAAGCAGGAACCAATCGTGAAGAATTGATAAAAGCAGAAAATATTATTGGTGACAAGTATCCCATGTTAGTAGGAACAGCTGCAATGTCGGCAGCCATTACGCAATATTATACGCCAGTTCTATTTGTCGGACTATTTATCGGTATCGTGTTCTTTGTTTCGGCGGGTAGTTTCTTATACTTCCGTTTATACAGTGATATGAATACGGACGTTGAAAAATTCAAGATGATTTACAAACTTGGTTTGACGAAAAAAGAATTGAAGAAAATGATTTACCAACAAGTAGGTATTTTATTCTTTACCCCAATTGTTGTTTCATTTATTCATGGAGCTGTTGCTTTGAAAGCAATGTATGCTGTCTTAGATCAGCCAATGCAATTAGCTGGCTGGGAAGTTTTAGGCGTTTTCTTATTGATTCAGGTCGTTTACTATTTAATTGCCAGAACGTTCTACTTCAAAAAAGTTTATCACTTAGTGAAAGATTAATTATAAAAAATCGTTAAGCATGCACGCTTAACGATTTTTTTGAGACTCTTCGTGATATTGCATTCAAAGTGAGAATACGTTATAGTTATGAAGCGAATGTAATAGCAGAAATGAGGAAAAGAAATGCAGAAAGAATCCATTTATGGACTGACGAGAGAACAGCTTGTGGACTGGTTTTTAGCCCATGGCGAGAAGAAATTTCGCGCAACACAAGTGTGGGAATGGTTGTATACAAAACGTGTTGCTTCATTTAGTGAAATGTCGAACATTTCTAAATCGTTGATGACTTTATTAGAAGAAAATTTTTCATTAAATCCATTAAAACAAGTCATTGTGCAAGAAGCACAAGATGGTACCGTAAAATATTTATTTGAATTACCAGATAAAAATATGATTGAAACAGTCTTGATGCGTCAAGAATATGGATTATCTGTTTGTGTGACCACTCAAGTTGGCTGCAATATTGGGTGTACATTTTGTGCTAGTGGGCTATTAAAAAAACAAAGAGATTTAACTGCTGGCGAGATTGTTGCCCAAATTATGTGGGTGCAACATTATTTCGATGAACGTGGGTTGGATGAACGTGTTAGCCATGTCGTTGTGATGGGAATTGGTGAACCATTTGATAATTATGCCAATGTCATGAACTTTTTACGAACGATTAATGATGATAAAGGCTTGGCTATTGGTGCCCGCCATATTACAGTTTCAACAAGTGGTTTAGTGCCAAAAATTCGTGAATTTGCAGACAGTGGACTACAAGTAAACTTAGCAATCTCATTACATGCTCCTAACAACGAAGTCCGTACATCAATTATGCGGATTAATCGTAGTTTTCCAATTGAAAAATTAATGGCAGCAATTGATGAATACATTGAAAAAACCAACCGACGTGTTACATTTGAATATATTATGTTGAGTCAAGTGAACGACCGACCAGAACATGCTCAACAATTAGCAGATTTACTACGGAATAAGAAAAAACTTTCTTATGTTAATCTGATTCCGTATAACCCAGTGAGTGAACACGATCAATATAGCCGAAGCTCTAAAGAAGCGGTATTAAAATTTTATGATGTACTCAAAAAGAATGGCATCAATTGTGTTATTCGTAAAGAGCACGGAACAGATATTGATGCGGCTTGCGGACAATTACGCAGCAAACAAATGAAAAAAGAAAAAGTCAAAAACCAATAACGTAGTTAAAATCGGATCAGAAAGGTTTCTTTTTGATTCGATTTTTCGTTTATTTAATAAAAAATCGTCGGTTTTTCAGTTCTTGTTTATAAACAAAAGATGAATGCTCTAAAACTTTTATGACAAATTTTCTTTTTGTGGTTTTCAAACTTGAAATTCTAAAAGAAATAGCTATACTGAAAAGAGATCGTTACAGAATTTTTCATGAAAACAGCTATTATTTTCGTTATCTTTTCAAAAAAGTGGAAATTTTGTTACGCTTGTTTAGTTTAAATGAAATGAGGGAGTCTATGGAGAAAAAGCAATTAAAAAGAGAGATAACAACGTTTGGTGCGTTATCCACGGTAATGGGTACGGTGATTGGCGCTGGTGTTTTCTTTAAAGCTGCGAGTGTCGTTGGACACGCACAGTCAGCTAGTTTAGCTATTTTTGCTTGGGTGTTAGGTGGTGCCTTAACCATTTGTGCAGGATTAACCAGCGCCGAACTTGCTACAGCAATCCCTGAAACAGGTGGCGCAGTGAAGTATATTGAATATACATATGGTAAATTAGCTGGTTTTCTTTTAGGGTGGGCACAAAGTATCATTTATTATCCTGCCAACATTTCGGCGTTATCCATTATTTTTAGTACACAACTAATCAATTTGTTTCATTTATCGGCAAATTTATTGATCCCGATTGCCATTCTTGCGGGAACTAGTATCACCGTAATTAATTTATTAGGAACAAAAATTGCTTCTTTGGTCCAATCCACGACATTGGTAGTAAAACTGATTCCAATTGCCTTGATTTCTTTAGTGGGGTTATTTACTCCAGGACAAGTAGCCGTTTCGCTTTTTCCCATTGAAACAACAGCGAATACTGGCTTTTTAGTTGCTTTTAGTGGCGCCTTAGTTGCCACCATGTTTGCTTATGATGGCTGGCTAGGTGTGGGTAACGTGGCTGGTGAAATGAAGCGACCAGAAAGAGACTTGCCTAAAGCCATTATTTTTGGTTTGTTATTGATTACTTTAATTTATGCCTTAATTAATTTTGTGTTTCTAAAAACATTACCAATTGAGCAAATCGCTGGGAATTTGAATGCAGCTTCGGATGCTTCTGTGGCTATTTTTGGACCAATTGGCGGCAAAATCGTAACTATTGGGATTTTAATCTCTGTATATGGTGCGTTAAACGGCTACACAATGACAGGGATTCGGATTCCTTATGCCTTAGCCTTAGATAATCTGATGCCTTTTAGTCGTCAGTTTCAAAAGTTGTCTAAACGCTTTGTTGTTCCTTACGTTGCTGGAATTTTCCAGTTAGCTGTAGCCATTATCATGATGTTTTTCGGGACCTTCGATTTATTGACGGATATGTTAGTTTTTGTTATGTGGCTGTTTAATCTATTAATTTTCTTAGCTGTTTTTATTTTAAGAAAACGAGAACCTGAATTAAAACGACCGTATAAAGTTCCTGGCTATCCAATTATTCCAATTATCGCAAGTCTAGGTGGTATCTTCATCTTGGTTACAACGAGTATTACACAGCCTATTCTAGCATTGATTGGTATAGGGATTACGCTTTTAGGAATTCCAGTTTATTTAGTTAATAAACAAAAAACGAAGCCAAAAACGTAAACGATCCGATCTGATTCTGATAGTTTTTCTCAAAAATTTTGTGATTCAGAGAAATTTTTGAAAACTAAACGCAAGATTTTTTTAGTATAATATTAAGTGTCTAGGAGTTCCACTATTTTGGGGAAGATAGATGGACAGCGCAAACTTCAAAAAAAGAACCTTCATCTTATTGGTGAAGGTTCTTTTTTTTGCTGAAATCATAAAATAAATGCGTAGTTTATTAGTGAGAGGAGGAAATGAATGACTGAAAATGTAAAAAAATTAGCCCATCAATTAATTGAATGGGGCGTCCTTCATGGGGCGCAAGACGTTTATTTTTTACCCAATGATACCGAAATAGCTATCTCTTTTCGGACAGGGATGCAACGGACACCTTACACACAAGTTTCCGCAGAAATAGGCGAAAAGTTAATTTTCCACTTTAAATTTATCGGTGGTATGGATGTCGGAGAAAGACGAAAAGCACAATTAGGCGCGACAACTTATCTAATTGGCGAGACGAAGCAACGCTTGCGTTTATCATCTGTGGGAGATTTTCAGAATCGAGAGAGCTTGGTAATTCGTTTTTTGCACCGATTCGGTGAACAAGCTGAACATTTTTTCTTTCCCCACCAGCTAAATGAAATTGAAGCATCTTGTCAGAAACGAGGACTTTATTTATTCAGTGGGCCAGTTGGTTCCGGGAAAACAACAACCATGTATCGTGTGGCTAAACAAAGAAGTGGCGAACAACAAGTGATAGCAATTGAAGATCCTGTTGAAATTGAGGAAAAGCAGTTTTTACAGTTGCAAACAAATGAAAAAATTCAGTTAACTTATGAAGCCTTAATCAAAGTTTGCTTGCGCCATCATCCTGATATTTTGATTATTGGTGAAATTCGTGATGGCGAGACGGCTCAAGCAGTTATTCGAGCCGCCTTAACGGGTCATACTATTTTTGCGACAATTCACGCCCGTAACTTATTGGGAGTACAACGGCGTTTGATAGAATTAGGTGGCCCAGAGCATGAATTGGCTGAATGCTTGCAAGGTATCATTTATCAACAGATTTTGACAACCACGATCAATAAGGAACAAGTAGCGGGAATTCTTTATGATTATTTCTTCTTTAAGGAAGCCGTTATAAAGAGTAGTTGGCAAAAGAATCTAAGAAAGGCGTGGGCGTATGGGTTTATTACAGAAAAAACGTATTTTCAAGCCATCGAATAAATTAACGAAAAAACAACAGCAGCTTTTTCTGAAACTATTAGCGGATTTGCTTGCAAATGGTTTTAATATACAAGAAAGCTTTTCCTTCATGAAAAAATCAAACGCATTACCCCAGCACAGTATAACTTTTTTAGTTGAAGGCTTTTCCTCAGGCGTTGCCTTACAAGCTTTAGTCGAAGAATTAGGATTTTCAACAATGGTCTCGGCACAATTGTCGTTTGCTACTGCACACGGGGATTTGGTAGGGACACTACAAGCGATTTCCGAACATTTTTTTCAAACGGAAAAATATCGGCAACAGTTCTTTAAAATAATTAGTTATCCGCTGCTCCTGATTGTTTTTTTGATTCTCGTCATTGTTGGTATTCGGCAATTTTTATTGCCCCAATTAATGGAAAATGATGCCAATAGTTATTCTAAAAATATTGGGATTCTTCTGATTGTTTACAGTCCATACATTCTGGTTACCTTAGTTTTTGTCCTCTCATTTAGTTTCTTCATTTTAAACCGTTATTTGAAGCATCAGTCTGCTATTCAGCGGGCCTTCGTATATCTGAAACTGCCAATTATCCGTGGCCTTTATCGGGAATACGTCAGTGCTTTTTTTGCACTAGAATGGGGGAAGTTGCTTGCGCAAGGATTAGAAATGAAAGAGGTCATCGATTTGATGCGCCATACAACCAATTACCCCTTAATGAAAGAATTAGCTGGAGCAATTAGTGAAGGACTGCTAGTTGGTGAAACTTTACATAGACAATTAGCTGCTTATCCTTTTTTTACGAAAGCATTGGGTTTAATGATTCAACAAGGAGAAGTAAAAGGAAAATTAGGCAAGGAGTTGATGGTTTATAGTAATGTCTGTTTCCAAGGTTTTTTCAAAAAAATTGAACGAGTCATTACCCTTGTTCAACCATTTATTTTTATCATAATTGCTTGTTTAATTATCGGTGTCTATGGGGCAATGTTGCTGCCTATTTATGGCAATATGGAAGGAGTTTTATAATGAAAAAGAAACAAAAATACGCAGGATTTACATTATTAGAAATGTTGATTGTCTTATTGATTATTTCCGTATTGATTTTACTTTTTGTCCCTAACTTAGCGAAACATAAAGAAACAGTTGACAAAAAAGGCAATGAAGCAATCGTAAAAATTGTAGAATCACAAATCGAGCTCTATACACTAGAAAAAAATAAGACGCCTTCTTTAAATGAATTAGTCAACGAAGGCTACATTACTAAAGAGCAGTTAGATAAATATACAGCAGAAAAGCAATGAACAAGTCAGCAGGATTCACATTAATGGAAACACTTGCTAGTTTGACGATTGTTTGCTTTATGACTATGCTCCCAACACTCGCTATTCACCGCTGGCAAGAAACATTAAAAATTGAACAGTTTCTTGCTACGGTAGAAAAACAACTTCGTTTTGCGCAACAGCAAGCAATTGTTTTAGAGGAAACACAAGAAGTTTGGTTTTTTGAAGAACAACAAAGCTTTTCATTTCCTGATAAATTGAACCAATCAGCTCGAAGGACTTCGCTAGCTGTACCTGAAAAAATGACAGTGAGTGGCCCAAGCAAACTCAGTTTTCTTCATTCGTCAGGGAACAATGGCCGTTTAGTAAAATATATTATTACTTGGACTGAAAAGAAACAGCAACTTATTTTACAATTTCAGATGGGGAGTGGCAAATATACGAAGAAAATTAACTATTTATAGCGGTTTTATTTTATTAGAGAGTCTCGTTAGTTTTAGTATTGTATGTGTGGTAGCAGGGATATTCTCCCTGACTATTACACAATTAATTCAGCAAAATTATCAACGGGAGCAAGAATTAACGCGCACTCGTCTAGGATACGAAGCAATTTTATTTTTAGAGCAGACGAGTGATTTACGTTTCAAAGAGCGGATATATCAAGGAGAAACTTACCGATTTTCTTTGATGGAGAACGATGGAAGAAGGATACTAAAAGTCACAGATTCAAGAGGAGCGATTTTGATTGGTCAATAAAAAATATGCGGGTTTTACGATGTTAGAGTGTTTAGTAGCACTAGTCGTTTTAAGTTGTATGTGTCAATTGTTTCAGTTGATGATTCAACAAAGTTTTATCGGAAATCAATATTTGAAAAACAATGATTCGAAATCCTGGCATATTTTTTTAATTCAATTAGAAAAAGAATGTCAAAAGCTCGTTTTCCAAACAGGCTCTGCTCAAGAGATTTCTTTCCTCGACTCAGAAACAAACAAGACTATTTCAATTCAAATCAAAGAAGATAAAATTATTAAGCGAGTCAATGGTAAAGGCTATCAACCGCTGTTAATTGGTATCAAAAATGGCCAGTTTAAAAATGAAGGACAATCGTTTACTTTGGAAGTTACTTTTACTTCTGGAAAAACATTTGATAGTTTTTTTCCGATAAAGGGAGAATTTTAATGAGGCAAAAATATTCAGGAAACTTATTGTTCACGGCCATGGCCTTTGTTTATTTGATGAGTTTTCTCGCCCTTCAGTTACTAGAAGAACGTCAGTTAACACAAAAATTTACGCAAGCTACCCAGGAATACTATGCAGGGAAAAGTATCCTTCATTTATTTCTTGCAGATGTTAAACAAAATAGACGAAAGTTAAAAACAGAAGAAAGGCTCGTATACGCGCAAGTGACCCTCGATTATACATACAAAAATGAACAATTAAGAATAACTGTTTTATTAAACAAATCTGGTCGAAAATACCAATATCAAGAGAGAGTTTCTCATCAAAAAAAAGCGGAAACAATACTGGAATAGCGTTGTTTTTCTACAAATTATTAGATTTTAGAAGAAAGACAGTAAAGGCATTGATTATTCTTTCTTTTTTCGTTAAAATAAAACAGGTATGGAAGTTGTTACATTTTGAATAGAATAGAGGTGCTAATTTGTTCCCAGAAAAAATTGAAGAGGCTTTCGAGCCAATGGAACAAGCAATCCAGTTATTGCAACAGTCATTGGATACTTCTTTTTTAGATGCGTATATTGAAAATGGTGAAAATATTTTAGATGATTTTCAAGTACGAGTACTTGACGGAGTACCTAATCCAGAGACAGTGAAACAATTAGAAACGCTGTATCATACGATTAAAAAAATTGATTTAGCTCCTGAAGATGTGCGACGCTTGTCCCAATTACTTTTGTTAAAAGGAACGAGAAAAGAGCAGCTTCAAGCAAATCATCAATTGACGCCAGACGGTATTGGCTTTTTGTTTGTTTATTTAGTAGAACAATTAACAAATAAATCAGAGCCATTAAAAATTTTAGATCCTGCTTCAGGAATGGGAAATTTACTGTTAACGGTTCTGCTGAACCTTGAAACAGCTGGTTACAAAGTTTCTGGTTATGGTGTGGATATCGACGAAACACTTCTGGCAGTATCTTCTGTGAACAATGCTTGGTCACAAGCCAATATTCAGTTGTTCCATCAAGACGGATTGCAAGATTTGTTATTAGATCCAGTTGATTTAGCATTAAGTGATTTGCCGATTGGCTACTATCCAAATGATGAGCGAGCAAAGGGATTTGCTGCTGCTGCGGAGGAAGGCCATAGTTATGCGCATCATTTATTAATGGAACAAGCCATGAAATACGTGAAGCCAGCAGGGTTTGGCTTATTCTTAATCCCGACCAATATTTTAGAGACTGAGCAAAGTGAATTCTTTAAAAATTGGTTGACAAAAAATGTCTATTTACAAGGAATGATACAGTTACCTGATGAATTGTTTAAGTCAGAACAATCACGTAAAAGTATCTTGCTTGTTCAAAACAAGGGTGCAGATGCTGAGCAAGTGAAGGAAGTTTTGTTAGCAAAACTTGCCTCTTTGAAAGATATCAATAAAGTAACGGAGTTCTTTAAACAATTTGAAGCTTGGAAAGCTTCAAATTTAAAATAAAATAGTAACGAAGAGGAGAAAATTATGTCTAAAACAATTGCAATTAATGCAGGTAGTTCAAGTTTAAAATGGCAATTATACCAAATGCCAAATGAAGAAGTGATCGCTAAAGGAATCGTTGAACGTATTGGCTTAAAAGATTCTATCTTCACAATTAAATATGGTGAAGGACAAAAATATGAAGTGATTGTTGATATTGATAACCATGAAGTGGCAGTAAAAATGTTACTAGACCAATTAATCGACTTAAACATTTTAGGTTCTTATGATGAAATTACTGGTGTTGGTCACCGTGTAGTTGCTGGTGGAGAAGAATTTAAAGATTCTGTTGTTATTACAGACGAAGTATTAGAAAAAATTGAAGCTTTATCTGAATTAGCACCTTTACACAACCCAGCGAATGCAATGGGGATTAAAGCATTTAAACATATCTTACCAGAAATCATTAGCGTGGCAGTCTTTGATACGTCGTTCCACACAACAATGCCAGAACACAACTATTTATATAGTGTACCGCGTGAATACTATGAAAAATTTGCTGCACGTAAATATGGGGCACATGGAACAAGTCATCGTTATGTCTCTCAACGTGCTGCAGAAATGTTAGGTCGTCCAATTGAAGACTTAAAAATTATCACTTGTCACTTAGGAAATGGTGCTTCAATCACTGCAGTTGATGGTGGAAAATCAGTCGATACATCAATGGGCTTCACTCCTCTTGCTGGTGTTACAATGGGGACTCGTTCAGGGGATGTTGATGCGTCACTATTGCCTTATTTAATGACAAAACTTGGCTTGACTGATGTGCAAGACATGGTTGATATTTTAAACAAAAAATCTGGTTTATTAGGTTTAACAAATGGTTTATCAAGCGACATGCGCGATATTCAATCAAACCTAGATAAACCTGAAGTTCAAACAGCATACAACATTTTTATCGATCGTATTCGTAAATACATTGGTAGCTATGTCACTGTTATGAATGGCGTTGATGCGATTGTCTTTACTGCTGGAATCGGTGAAAATGCAGTTGGCGTTCGTAAAGATATTATTGATGGCATGACTTGGTTTGGTTGTGAAATCGATGATGACAAAAATAATGTACACGGTGAAGAAGCAGTTATCTCAACTGATGATTCAAAAATCAAGCTTCTATTAGTACCAACTGATGAAGAGTTAATGATTGCCCGTGACGTAGAACGTCTAAAATAATTAAACGAACACACCTTGTGAGACGCTCTCACAAGGTGTGTTTAATAGGTAAAAAAAAGAAACTGAGCCAACTATCACTTTTGATAGTTGGCTCAGTTTCTTCTTATTTTTTATTTTTCTTCATTTTTTGGTAATTTGTTGTCTAAATCCGTCCGTACAACGAGAACATCGCAGCTAGCGTTACGGATAACTGATTCAGAGACAGAGCCAATAAATAAACGCTCAACGGCATTTAATCCAGTTGCTCCTAACATAATTAAATCAATGTTGTATTCTTTTGGTAATTCTTTGGCAATAATGTTCTTAGGAGAACCATAGGCTAGAACGCTAGAGACTTTTGTTTGTCCCATATCCACCGCTTGTTGTTGGTAGGTGTCTAAGGTTTCTTTTGCCATTGACATTGCTTCTTCTGCTAGCGCACCATCAAAAGAGGACACTGATTGGAAAGAGCGCGTATCAACAACATGTGCTAATAGTAATTCAGCATCGTTTCGTTTAGCGACGTTGACCGCTTTTTTAAAGGCTAAGTCTGCTTCGTCAGAACCATCGATTGCTATCATAATTTTTTGATATTGTTGTAACATAATAACCGCTCCTTTCAGCGTAAAAAAAATCATTAATTGTTTCTATAATAATTGTAAAACAAACAAAGAAAAAAAGAAACTGAAACCGCTTCTTTTTTTCTGAATATTGGCATTTTTTTGTAAAAAAAACTTCGTTCAAAAAAATCTTTTTGAACGAAGTTTTAAATTCATCGTCTTTTATGACATTTTTTTTGCAAAAGTTAAACTAAACAACGTTGAAAGTAATAAAACAAAAAAGATAAAACCAATTGACAATAACGGGCGATTAAAAATAGCCGCTAGAACACCTAGAATGGCGATAATCAAGTAATAACGCCCAAAACGTTCGATAAACTGTTGACTTTCTGTTGCAGTTTCTTTTTTTAAGAGTGGTAAAAAAGCTGCACTTTTCTTCATCAAATAATAACTGGCTACGCCTGTGACAACGGCGAGTAATAGTACGAGTATACGAATCATCTTGTCCTCCAAAAAAAAACAACTTGCCAGAGCAAATTGTTTAGAAATCTTCATAAAAATGGTAAAATCCGTCGATGCCGGTAATCGTCCTAGAGTATTGAACCCGCAAGATAAGCAGGTGGGTTCCTCGATCGCAGTATTGAACTACCAAAAGAAAAGGCATGTTACCAACTTTGATACAAGCAGGATCCCTAGATATCAATAAAAATGTTCGGTCAACACAGTGAAAGGACAACGCGTACATCACAGATTTACCATCTTTATAATAGCATACTCTCTCAAAATCGGCAACGAGATTGTTTCTTTTTTTGAAAGCGTATTATTTTGTTATTTTTTCTGTTTCCATTCTTGGATACGCTTGAGTTGCTGATGTAAGGCTTGTTCATATTTACCAATATCGATCGGTTCGTAATAACGTGCCTCTTTTAATTTGTCAGGTAAGTATTGCTGATTGACCCAACCGTTTTCAAAATTATGTGGGTATTGATAACCAATGCCACGGTTTAATTCTTTGGCTCCAGCATAGTGGGCA
The DNA here is from genome assembly GCF_050534975.1 of Enterococcus sp. DIV2384. NCBI lineage: Bacteria > Bacillati > Bacillota > Bacilli > Lactobacillales > Enterococcaceae > Enterococcus > Enterococcus sp. DIV2384. The sequence goes on along the minus strand of NZ_CP172905.1, from coordinate 1,724,161 downwards.
TCACGTAAATGATCAGGAACATCTCCCACAGAGCCTTGTCGAATATCTGCCAAAGCAGCATCAATCGCTGTGACTGCAGAATTTGATTTTGGCGATAAACATAAATCAATGACGACACTAGCTAGAGGAATCCTAGCTTCTGGAAACCCTAGCTTTTCGGCGGCTTGAACAGCGGTGACCGTCCGAGCGGCGGCCGCAGGATTCCCAAGACCGATATCCTCGTAAGCAATGACCATTAAACGACGACAAATAATCGGTAAATCACCTGCTTCAACTAAGCGACCCAAATAATGAAGTGCAGCATCTACATCGCTTCCTCGAATCGACTTTTGGAAAGCGGAAATCACGTCATAATGGGCATCGCCATCTTTATCATGCGTTAAGGCTTTTCGTTGCACGCACTCTTCAATAATCGGTAAGGTGATCTTAATTTCGCCTTGTTCATTTTTGGGTGTTGATTTAACAGCTAATTCTAGTCCATTTAGCGCACTACGTAAGTCACCGTTCGTTGCGCGTGTCAAATGTTGTAATGCTTTTTCTTCTAAGTGGACAGGATAATCGCCTAAGCCACGTGTGCTATCGGTTAAGGCTTCTTGAATCGCTTGCTGAATGTCTGTTTCCGTTAAGGGCTTTACTTCAAAGATTTGCGTACGACTACGAATCGCAGGATTAATTGTGATATATGGATTTTCGGTAGTGGCTCCAATCATAATAATTCGTCCGTTTTCTAAATGAGGGAGCAAAAAATCTTGTTTTGTTTTATCTAATCGGTGAATTTCATCAAGCAGTAAAATCACTGTGCCACTCATTTTGGCTTCTTCAGCAACGATTTGTAAATCTTTTTTTGTGTCTGTGGCCGCGTTCAACATGCGAAAGGCATAATTTGTTGAACCAGCGATTGCGCTGGCAATACTGGTTTTTCCAGTGCCAGGCGGCCCATAAAGAATCATCGATGAAAGCATTTTGGCTTCGACCATCCGACGAATAATTTTACCAGGGCCGACTAAATGTTGTTGACCAACTACTTCGTCTAAGTGACGAGGTCGCATTCGATAGGCTAAAGGTTGTTGCATAGAAGGACCTCCTTTTTCATAATCATCTTATTATAACATAAAGAACGTACATTCGCTTTTTGGTGGTTTTTTGGGTTTTAGATGGATATAGCGGAAGGTTTCGTGTATGATAGGGAGTGGTGAAAGAAATGAAAGAAACGATAAATATCTTTAACACAAAAACAACTGAAGAAGTGGCACAATACTTGTTAGGGATGTATTTAGAGCACGAAACAGCAACAGGCGTTTTAGGTGGGTACATTGTGGATGCAGAAGCTTATTTAGGTCCTGATGATGAGGCGGCCCATAGCTTTGGCTTGAGAAAAACGCCACGCTTACAAGCCATGTATGACAAACCAGGTACGATTTATTTATATACTATGCACACGCATTTAATTTTAAATATGGTGACACAAGAACAAGGCAAACCACAAGGGGTGATGATCCGCGCGATTGAACCTGTTGAAGGTGTCGACAAAATGATTGAAAATCGCCAAGGACGTCAAGGCGTGGAATTGACCAATGGACCAGGTAAATTAGTTGCAGCCTTAGGAATTGATAAGCAATTATATGGGCAGTCGATTTTTTCTAGTTCGTTACGGCTCGTGCCAGAAAAACGAAAATTTCCGAAAAAAATTGAGGCACTACCACGAATTGGGATTCCCAATAAAGGTCGTTGGACAGAGTTGCCTTTAAGATACGTCGTGGCTGGCAATCCATATATTTCTAAACAAAAAAGAACAGCAGTAGACCAAATAGATTTTGGCTGGAAGGATGAAGAAAATGAAAAAAGCAACAATGCTCACATACTTAGAGGAACAACTTGAAAAACACTTAGGAGATTACGAAGTAGGCCTTGATTGGGATCGCAAAAACCATACCATCGAAGTCATTGTTCGTTTATATGCAGAAAACAATGAGCAAGTGGCGATTGATGATGTTGATGGTACGCTTTCAGAAGAAGAATTCATTGAATTTGAAGATGGTTTGTTATTTTACAATCCGCAAAAGTCTGTCGTTGATGACGAAGAGTATTTAGTCACAATTCCTTATGAAGGGAAAAAAGGGCTACGCAAAGCAGTTTTAGACGGATTCATTCACTATTTAAAAGTGGTTTTAGATGAAGGGCAAAGTGATTTGTTAGACTTTTTATCAGATGAAACAGCGGAAGTTTTTGAATTGCATTGGGAGCCAGCAGATTTTGAAGCGATGATTAAAAAAGTGGCAGAAACAGAAAAAGAACAATGGATTGCGTATCCAAGTTATTAATTTAGAGGTGAGAACATGAAGTGGACAGAAGTAAAAGTCGAAACGGCTAGCGAAGCAGTTGAAGCAATTTCAAACATTATGATGGAAGCTGGCGCAAGTGGCGTGGCCATTGAAGATGCGTTGGACATTGAAAATTTTGAAAGTGATCTGTATGGGGAAATTTTAGATAAAGAGCAATTCACCCACATTAAAGAAGGGGCGATTGTGATGGCTTATTTTCCTGAAACAACCTTCTTACCAGAAATTTTACCATTTATGAAAGAAAATATTTTACGCTTGCCTGAGTACGGCTTATCCATTGGTAAAAACGAAATGACAATTAGTGAAGTAGCAGAAAGCGACTGGGCAACTGCTTGGAAAAAATATTATCATCCTGTCCGTGTCACACGATTCTTAACGATTGTGCCAAGTTGGGAAGCCTATCACGCACAAGATGAAGCAGAAAAAATTATCACATTGGATCCGGGCATGGCTTTCGGTACAGGCACGCATCCAACGACTCGTTTAACCTTGCAAGCTTTAGAAACTGTTTTACGTGGTGGCGAAACAGTTCTAGATGTAGGAACGGGTTCTGGTGTTTTGAGTATTGCAAGTCGCTATTTAGGGGCTAAAGACGTCTACGCATATGATTTAGATGAAGTAGCAGTTGCAGCGGCAAAAGAAAATATGGATTTAAATCCCATTGCGGCCGATGTTCATGTGTCAGCCAATGATTTACTAAAAGGGATTGACCATTCTGCTGATGTAATCGTCGCAAATATTTTGGCAGATATTATTGTGTTAATGATTGAAGATGCTTGGCGTTTGCTAAAACAAGACGGTACCTTCATTATTTCTGGAATTATTGAAGATAAAAAAGCAATGGTTTTAGAAGCACTAACGAAAGTCGGTTTTGTGGTGGACCAACTCTTTAATCAAGGCGATTGGTATGCGATTATCTTGAAGAAACCAGAGGAAGAGTAAAATGCAACGGTATTTCATGAAAGAAGATTATCAAGAAAAAGATTTGTATAAAGTCGCAGATGAAAACTATCATCATATTGTGCGAGTTATGCGAATGACGCCGAATGATCGTTGTTATTTAGTATTTCAAAATAAAACTGCCATTTTAGCTGAGATTGTGGAAATTGATTCAACATCTGTTTACTTTAAAGAAATTAGTAAAGAAGAAATGGACAAAGAATTGCCAATTGAAGTGACGATTGCGTGTGGGTTACCAAAAGGGGACAAGTTAGAATGGATTGTTCAAAAAGGCACGGAGCTAGGTGGCAATCAGTTTATCGGCTTTCCTGCGAAAACTTCCGTTGTCAAATGGGACCACAAAAAAAGAGCAGCCAAAGAAAAAAGATTACAAAAAATTGCCACAGAAGCGGCGGAGCAATCGCATCGACAGCAGACACCAAGTGTTTCTTTGGTGGAAAAAACACAAGAAATCATTGCGCAATTTGACTCATATGACACAGTCTTGGTTGCGTATGAAGAATCAGCAAAACAAGGAGAAAAAAGTCAATTAGCACAAGTATTATCCACTTGCCAGCCAGGCGCACGTTTGTGTGTGCTCTTTGGACCTGAAGGTGGCTTTGCACCGCAAGAAATTGAACAATTTCTGCAGGCTGGGGCGAAACTTTGCGGGTTGGGTCCGAGAATTTTACGAGCAGAAACAGCACCGTTGTATCTTTTAAGTGTGGTTAGCTACCAAATGGAACTTTTAAATTAAACGAAAGCCCGCCTGTAAAATTCTTGTAGGCATTCTCTTTAAATAAACAGAGAGTAAAAAAGCGACAGTGATTGAAATTTAAGGGAAATTTAGTATAATAGAGTTGTTGAAAGTGCTACTGTTTCAAGTGGTACTTTTCTTTTTTATTAAAATAGATAAAACGTGAACGAAGTGTTCTTTATCCAAAGGTCACCTTCATAGAGGAGTGAATACCATGCCAAAAGAAGAAATACTGACAGGCCCAGCGGTCATCAAAATTGTAAGTACCTATATGGGACCAGAACATGTTGAGTTGGTTCAAAAAGCATTAACTTATGCTGAAAAAGCACACGAAGGTCAAGTCCGACAATCAGGTGAACCTTACATCATCCATCCGATTCAAGTGGCAGGCATTCTGGCTGAATTACATATGGATCCCCATACTGTAGCAACAGGATTTTTACATGATGTTGTCGAAGATACGGACGTAACACTGGACGATTTAAAAGAAGAATTTGGCGAAGACATCGCAATGTTAGTCGATGGCGTGACGAAACTAGGAAAAATTAAATATAAATCTCATGAAGAACAATTAGCTGAAAATCATCGGAAAATGTTATTGGCAATGGCGCAAGATTTACGGGTTATTATGGTGAAACTAGCCGATCGTTTGCACAATATGCGCACATTAAAACATTTACGTGAAGATAAGCAACGACGGATTGCACAAGAAACTTTAGAAATTTATGCGCCTTTAGCACATCGCTTAGGGATTAGTCGAATTAAATGGGAATTAGAAGATACGGCCCTACGTTATATTAACCCCAACCAATACTATCGAATTGTTAATTTGATGCAAAGCAAACGCGATGAACGTGAAGCTTATGTGGCAGAAGCAGTCGAAGATATTCGTTTAGCTACGGAAGATTTAGAAATTTACGCAGAAATATATGGTCGACCAAAACATATTTATTCAATCTATCGTAAAATGAAGGACCAAAAGAAACAGTTTAATGAAATCTATGACTTATTAGCGATTCGTGTTATTGTCGATTCCATTAAAGATTGCTATGCCGTGTTAGGGGCGATTCATACACGTTGGACACCAATGCCAGGTCGCTTTAAAGATTATATTGCTATGCCAAAAGCGAATATGTATCAATCTATTCATACGACAGTTATTGGGCCAAAAGGGAATCCAGTAGAGGTCCAAATTCGGACCCATGAGATGCACCAAATCGCCGAATTTGGGGTGGCGGCTCACTGGGCCTATAAAGAAGGCAAAGCGGAAAAAATTGAAACAGATGAACTGACGAAGCAAGTCGATTGGTTCCATGAAATTATTGAATTACAAGATGAAAGCTATGATGCTTCTGAATTTATGCAAGGTGTGAAAGAAGACATTTTTAGCGACAAAGTCTATGTCTTTACGCCAAGTGGAGATGTAACCGAACTGCCAAAAGGCTCCGGACCACTAGATTTTGCTTACAGTATCCATACTGAAATTGGGAATAAAACAACCGGTGCGAAAGTCAACGGCAAAATGGTACAGTTAGACTATGTCCTAAAAAATGGGGATATTATTGAAGTCCTAACATCACCGAATTCTTTCGGACCTAGCCGCGACTGGCTGAAAATGGTTAAAACAAGTAAAGCCAAAAATAAAATCAAACGTTTCTTTAAAGAACAAGACCGTGAAGATAACATTATTAAAGGGCATGATGCTGTCATTAAATACATGACAGAAATCGGCTTTACACCAAAAGAATTTTTAACGAAGAATAAAATGGCGGAAGTGCTAGATAAATTTAAATTTCAAACGGAAGATGATTTATTTGCGGCAGTAGGTTATGGCGAAGTAAGTGCGCAAGTAGTGTGCAATCGTTTAACAGAAAAAGAACGCCGCGAACAAGAATTGGAACGCCAACGTCAAGAAGCAGAAGAGTTGCTAAATCAGCCAGCTAAAAAAGAATCAGAAAAAATGAAAGTTCGTCATGAAGGCGGCATCGTGATTCAAGGGGTGGACAACCTATTGATTCGTTTAAGCCGCTGTTGTAATCCAGTGCCTGGTGATGAAATCGTTGGTTACATTACCAAAGGACGTGGTGTTTCAATTCATCGTGCGGACTGTCCTAACGTACAACATCAAGAAGAATTAGCACAACGTCTAATCGAAGTTGAGTGGGAAGATACCGAGCACAGTCGCAAAGAATACGCTGCCGATTTGGAGATTTACGGCTATGATCGTAGTGGCTTACTAAGTGATGTTTTACAAGTCATTAGTTCGATGACAAAAAATTTAGTCGGCGTTGAAGCTCGTCCATCCAAAGATAAGATGGCCCAGATTCATGTCACTGTGAAAATTCAAAACCTTTCTCATTTAAAAACCATCGTTGACAAAATTAAAAGTGTACCAGATGTTTATAGTGTTCGTCGAACCAATGGGTAAGTGTTAAAAGTGAGGCAAAAAAGATGAAAGTAGTTATTCAAAGAGTTAGTCAAGCACAAGTTGCGATAGAAGAGCAGATAGTGGGACAAATCAAACAAGGCTTCATGGTGCTAGTGGGCATCCATCAAGAAGACACGCCAGAAGATGTGGCTTATGTTGTTGGCAAAATCAGTAAATTACGTGTTTTTGAAGATGACGAAGGAAAAATGAATCGCAGCATTCAAGAGATTGAAGGATCAATTCTAAGTATCTCTCAATTTACCCTCTATGCAAAAACTAAAAAAGGCAATCGTCCCAGTTTTATTGAAGCGGCTCGTCCAGATGTGGCGATTCCTTTGTATGAATTATTTAATCAACAATTAGAAGCAGAAGGAATAGCGGTAGCCACAGGAGAATTTGGCGCGGATATGCAAGTGTCGTTGACCAATGATGGTCCAGTGACCATTGTGATTGATACACGAGAAAAATAATTGATTTTCCTGTCGGAACCCCTTGACTTTCTAAGAGAACTTTAGTAGTTTATAGATAATATTAAAAATCTACGAAGGAACGAGTAAGTTTCATCTGTCTGCGAAGAGAGAGTTGCCGTGGCTGAGAGCAACTTCAACAGTGAAAGTGAAAGACATTCTGGAGATGGACGGAAGAAAAGCCGTCCCGTTACGAGCGTTAATCGTTGAGGAAAGAGTAAAATCTTTCAAAACTAGGTGGTACCGTGTAAAAGAGACTTTTACGCCCTTGTATGTTCAACATACAAGGGCTTTTTTCATTTTTAGAAAAAAGAAAATGGCGCACACATTTTTGTGGAATGATAGAAGGAGAGAAAGACAATGAGTTATCAAAAACCAAAAGGAACAAACGATATTTTGCCAGGAACTTCTGAAAAATGGCAATTTGTGGAAGAAACAGCTCGTTTGATTTTTAAAGATTATCAATACCAAGAAATCAGAACCCCGATTTTTGAACATTATGAAGTGATATCTCGCAGTGTTGGCGATACTACAGATATTGTTTCAAAAGAAATGTATGATTTTTATGATAAAGGAGATCGTCACGTGACCCTACGTCCTGAGGGGACAGCACCAATTGTTCGGGCCTTCGTTGAAAATAAATTATATGGTCCGGAATATACGAAACCATATAAAACCTATTACATGGGGCCGATGTTCCGCTATGAACGCCCACAAGCTGGTCGTTTGCGTCAATTCCATCAAATTGGTGTGGAAGCATTTGGTAGTGAAAACCCAGCATTGGATGTTGAAATCATGGCTATGGCTTTGGACTTCTTCAAACAATTAGGCATCCAACAAATCAAATTAGTTATTAATTCCTTGGGGGATAAAGAAACACGTGCTACGTACCGTCAAGCATTAATCGATTATTTAGAGCCCCATATGGCAGAATTAAGCGAGGATTCACAACGTCGCTTACACGAAAATCCATTGCGGGTGTTAGACAGCAAAGATAAAAAAGATAAGGTGATTGTCGCAGAAGCGCCCTCCATTTTAGATTATTTAAATAAACCATCTAAAGCACATTTTGAAGCAGTAACTGATATGTTAGATTTACTAGAAATTCCTTATGAAATTGATAGTAATATGGTTCGCGGCCTGGATTATTACACACACACAATTTTTGAAATTATGAGTGAAGCGCCTAAAATGGGTGCGCAATCAACTATTTGTGCAGGAGGCCGATACAATGGTTTAGTTGAAGAATTAGGCGGCCCAGACACACCAGGTTTTGGTTTTGGTATGGGCATTGAGCGAGTGTTGTTAACAATGGAAGCTGAAGAAGTTGTGATTCCAGCGTTATCTGAATTAGACGCATATGTGGTTGGGATTGGTTCAGAAACCAACGTCGCAGCTTTGCAACTTGTTCAAAGCATTCGTAACTTTGGTTTCTCAGCTGATCGTGATTACATGAATCGCAAACCAAAAGCGCAATTTAAAACGGCCGATAAATTACAAGCAAAATTAGTTTTAACAATCGGTGAAAATGAATTGAATGAAGGCATTGTCAACGTAAAATCAATGGCAACACGCGAAGAAAAAGCCTTCCCGTTAAGTGCTATTCATGATTCATTTGATGAAGTGTATGACGAAATGATGACAAAAATGATTGAAGAATAAAAAGGAGAGATTGAGAAATGGCAAAACGCACAACCTATTGCGGCAATGTATCTGCCGAATTTATTGAAAAAGAAGTTGTATTAAAAGGATGGGTTCAAAAACGTCGTGACTTAGGAGGCGTTATCTTTATTGATTTACGTGACCGTGAAGGAATCGTCCAAGTGGTCTTTAACCCAGAAAAGTCAAAAGAAGCATGGGAAATTGCTGATAAATGTCGTAGTGAATACGTCATCGAAGTTAAAGGTCAAGTCGTTTATCGTGATAAAGAAGCGATTAATCCCAAAATGAAAACTGGCGAGTTTGAAGTGATGGCGACTGACATTACGATTTTAAATACTGCGAAAACAACGCCATTTACCATTGAAGATGACAATAACGTTAATGACGAATTGCGCATGAAATATCGTTATTTAGATTTACGTCGTCCATCAATGACAAACAACATTAAATTACGTCACCAAGTAACGAAAACAATCCGTCACTATTTAGATAATCATGACTTTTTAGATATTGAAACTCCTTATTTAGGCAAATCAACACCAGAAGGCGCTCGCGATTATTTGGTTCCTTCTCGTGTCCATGCCGGTCATTTTTATGCTTTACCACAATCACCACAACTCTTTAAACAATTATTAATGGGAGCAGGCTTCGATCGCTATTACCAAATCGTTCGTTGTTTCCGTGATGAAGATTTACGAGGCGACCGTCAACCAGAATTTACACAAATCGATATCGAAACGACCTTTTTAACACCAGAAGAAATTCAAACATATACAGAAAATATGTTGGCTGAAGTGATGAAAGAGACAAAAGGAATTGAGATTTCTGTTCCGTTTCCACGAATGAGCTATGACGAAGCAATGGCACGCTATGGTAGCGATAAACCCGACACTCGTTTTGCTATGGAATTAATTGATGTTGCAGATGTAGTGAAAGACGTAGACTTCAAAGTTTTCCAAGCAGCGTTGGAAAATGGCGGACATGTGAAGGCTTTAAATGCAAAAGGCGCCGCAGATAAGTATTCTCGTAAAGATATGGATAACTTAGGTAAGTATGTGAGTCAATTTGGCGCAAAAGGCTTAGCTTGGTTAAAAGTTGAAGAAGATGGCTTAAAAGGACCAATTGCTAAATTCTTAACAGAAGTTAGTGATGAATTAATTGCTGCTACCAATGCAGAAGTCGGTGATATTTTAATGTTTGGTGCCGATAAACCTGAAATCGTAGCCGCTGCTTTAGGTGCGGTACGTACACGTTTAGGTAAAGAATTAGGTTTAATTGATGAATCGAAATTCAATTTCTTATGGATTGTGGATTGGCCGTTGTTTGAATATGATGAAGAAGCTGGCCGCTATGTTTCTGCTCATCATCCATTTACACAACCAAAAGCAGAGGATGTGGCCCGCTTAGCAACAGACCCAGCCTCTGTGTATGCTGAAGCTTACGATGTTGTCTTAAACGGCTACGAATTAGGCGGTGGCTCATTACGGATCCATACACGAGAATTACAAGAAAAAATGTTTGAAACGTTAGGTTTTACAAAAGAAGAAGCACAAGACCAATTTGGTTTCTTGCTAGACGCATTAGATTACGGCTTCCCGCCACATGGAGGGATTGCTTTAGGGCTAGACCGCTTAGCAATGCTATTGGCTGGGGAAGAAAATATTCGTGAAGTGATTGCCTTCCCTAAAAACGGGAAAGCAATTGACCCAATGAACAACGCACCAAGTTTAGTTTCTCCATTACAATTGTTTGAATTAAACATTGATGTAACAGCCATTGACGAATAAATGTTAAATCTAAAGAAAGAGTGACTTCATTGACGGATGAGGTCACTCTTTCTTTGGGAAGGAAAAGGATAACAAAATAAAAAGTGGCTGAGCTAAAAATCTGCCAATTGGCTGTTTTTTCTTTTTAGAAAACTTTGTATGATAACGGAGTGTATAAAGGAGCGAAACAAATGACAAAAATAATTTTAACAATTGGCGGTTCCGATCCTTTTTCAGGTGGCGGGATTCAAACAGATTTAAAAACGTTTGAAAATCATCAAGTCTTTGGCTTATCAACTTTAACCTGCCTTGCTACAGCCCCCAAGAATCATTTTCAGATTCATGACCTTGAGACTTCTTTGGTGAAAGAGCAACTCGCTTCCATACCTGCCGGGAGTTTAGACGGCATCAAGATTGGCTTGATTCACAGTGAAGAAAGTATGCTACAAATTGCAACCTTTTTGAAAAAGCACGCAGGTCTGCCGGTGGTGTTGGATCCTGTCTTGGCTTTTAAAGAAACGACTTCAGTTTATGAAAAAAGATACATGCAGTTATTGATTGAGAAACTTTTTCCATTCGCAACGATTATAACGCCTAATTTAAAAGAAGCAGAATTACTCATTGGCAGAAAATTAACAACCGTCGAAGAAGTCCAACAAGCGGCGGAAGAGTTAAACTCTTTAGGAGCGGCAACGGTGGTGATTAAAGGTGGTAATCGTTGGCTTGGCCAAGAAGCACGTGACTTTTTTTATGATGGACAACAACATATTCAATTGGTCAAAGAAAAAGTAATGGCCCACACCATTGATGGCGCTGGTTGTTCCTTTGCTTCTGCAATTGGTGCGAATTTAGTTAAAGGATATCCGTTAATTGAAGCAGTTGATTTAGCAAAAACATACGTTCATGAAGCCATTGTTTCTGGGGTCCAGCTAAATGCAGCTTTTGGAAGTGTGTGGCATGAAGGATTACTAGCAGGAGGTGTGGCGGATAATGACAAGAAAAATTAGTCTATATGCAGTAATTACCGCTTTAACAGTGGCTGTGTCAATGGTCTTTATTATCCCCGTCCCAGCAACAAATGGCTTTGTTACATTGGCGGATGCAGGGATTTACATTGCTAGTTTACTTTTTGGTCCGATTGGTGGCTTGACAGTCGGAGCTTTAAGCGGTGGTTTAATTGATTTATTGTCAGGCTATCCACAATGGTTCGTTTTTTCGTTATTGATTCATGGCGGACAAGGTTGGTTAGCAGGGCACTTCTTTAATAAAAATAAAAAGATGCAAACGCTAGGATTACTTTTAGCCAGTCTCCTCATGATTAGCGGGTATGCTTTAGCGACTAGCTGGCTTTACGGCGTGGGTGCGGGGATTGCCTCATTACCAGGGAATATCATTCAATCCTTATTTGGGGTGATTGTAGCATTGCCTCTTAGTCAAACATTAAAACGTGTGTTACCAAAAAATGGTCGTTTAGAAGAAAGAAGGATGAACAAATGACTATCGATGAAAAAATGTTAAAAGAACAGTTAGTGACAATTACAGAAGAAGTCATTACAGCAGGAAATTTACAAAAAGGGGACCTATTTGTTTTAGGTTGTACCACCAGTGAGGTAGTAGGTGGCGTCATTGGTAAAAATTCCAGTGCCGAAGTAGGACAATGGATTGTCTCAACCTTAATTGAACAATTAGATAAAAAAGGCATCTCTTTGGCTGTCCAAGGATGCGAACATATTAATCGTGCTTTAGCGATGGAACGTCGTGTGGCTGAAGAAAAAGGCTTTGAAATTGTCTCGGTAGTACCACAATTACATGCTGGCGGTTCTTGTTCAGTGGCTGCCTTTGAAAAATTTGATGAACCTGTGGAAGTTGAACATATTGTTGCTCAAGCAGGGATTGACATTGGCGATACATCTATCGGTATGCATGTAAAACATGTGCAAGTTCCGCTTCGCTTGAGCATTCGAACGTTAGGTGCGGCCCATGTTACAGCATTATATTCTCGTCCTAAATATATTGGTGGACCAAGAGCCCATTATGAAACAACCCAAGAACGAAATCGTTAAGATTTCGTTCTTTTTTCATTTCTATAAACATTTGATGAATCTTCCGTAATTATTATAGGAATCTCTTTTTTTCTCTCGGTAAACCACGTATAATATGAAAAGAAATGTAATTTATTGAAAACCTGAAACGAGGCTATTATTTATGAAAAAAATTTATGACGGACTGCCAGTTCATGACTATACAACAAAATTTTCTGTGTCGATTGTCTATGCTATTCTTGCATCAATTGCCATGAACTTTTTCTATCAACCAGGAAATATTTATTCCAGTGGCTTAACAGGCTTGGCACAAATTTTAACAACCCTCTCAACAAAAATTGTCGGTTTTAATGTGCCTGTCTCCATTACATTGTATCTGTTAAATGTGCCGTTATTCTTTATTGCGTGGAAAAAAATAGGTAAGAAGTTTACAATTTTTACTTTCATTACCGTGACTTTAACTTCATTATTTATGCATATTGTTCCGCAAACGGTGATGACCCAAGATCCAATTATCTGTGCTATTTTTGGTGGGGCGATTTCTGGATCAGGAATTGGTTTTGTCTTAAAAAACGGGGTTTCTTCTGGGGGCTTAGATATTCTAAGCATTACCATTCGGAAAAAAACGGGGCGTTCCGTTGGCTCGATTTCAATTTATTTTAACGCACTAATTGTCTTCGTTGCAGGTTATTTATTTGGCTGGCAGTACATGTTCTACAGTGCGTTATCAATTTTTGTAAGTGGGAAGGTCACAGATGCCGTTTATACTAAGCAAAAGAAAATGCAAGTTATGATTGTCACCAAAAACCCAGATCGAGTCGTGGATGAGATTCAAAAGAAAATGCGCCGCGGTATTACAATTATTCATGAAGCGGAAGGGGCATATCGCCACGACCGCCAAACTGTTTTGCTAACTATTGTGACACGCTTTGAGTTGCCAAGTTTAGAAGCAGCCATGAAAGAAAGTGATCCGAATGCCTTTGTCAGCATCTCAGATAATGTTAAAATTTTAGGACGTTTTTACGAAGAAGATTACAAATAAAAGGATATGAAGCAACGAGAGAATGGCTGTGTCTATTCTTTCGTTGCTTTTTTTGAAAAATAAGTAAAAAAATGCTTTGTGTGAGGACCTGAAATTCCCATTTAAACAAGAAGTTAATTGAAAGACGTTCGTGAATTCCTTTGCTTTTGGTTTAATTAGATCTGATTATTCGGAAATAAGTCGCTATTGTTTCTCACAAACGAATGCTTTGTTTGGATTTGAAAGAAAACGATGAAAAAAGAATCATTTTTATTGAAAAGACCTAAAAAAACTGGTACACTAAGTGTGTAATTGATAAGTACTTTTAATACTGTTATGAATAAATAGTAGGAAAAACGAACATCAATTCTATTTTTTTAAAGTTCATAGGTCGTTTTCAGTCTTACTTGGACATATTTCGACCCACAAAAGGAGCGCATCATGTTAAAAGAATTTAAAATGATTGAAGCAGTTGCTCCAGATATGCTCGATGTATTACAAGAAAGATTCCAAATTCTTCGCAATATTTATTGGATGCAACCTATTGGACGTAGAAGTTTATCAGAAACGATGGGAATTACAGAGCGAGTCTTGCGTACAGAAACAGATGTTTTGAAGCAGCTCAACCTGATTGAACCTTCAAAAAGCGGAATGACATTAACAGAACGCGGTTTGGAAGTCTATCAAGGCTTAGAATTAGTCATGAATCAATTGCTTGGCATGCACCAAATCGAAAAAGAAATGACACAGTACTTTGGCATTCAACGTTGTATCGTTGTTGCAGGAGATAGTGATATCCAAAAGAAAGTTCTTTCGGACTTTGGAGATGTCTTAACCAATACGCTGAATTTACTCTTACCAAATGGTGAGAATACAATTGCGGTTATGGGTGGGACAACAATGGCCATGGTGGCCGAAAATATGGGATCACTAGAAACTGAAAAACGTCATAATTTGTTTGTTCCAGCCAGAGGAGGGATTGGTGAAGCAGTTTCTGTCCAAGCCAATTCAATTAGTGCTGTAATGGCCAACAAAACGGGTGGTAACTACCGGGCGTTATATGTCCCAGAACAATTGAGTCGTGAAACGTATAATAGTTTATTACAAGAACCCTCGATTCAAGAAGTTCTTACGTTAATTAGTCATGCCAACTGTGTGGTGCACAGTATTGGTCGAGCGTTGCACATGGCGGCACGCCGAAAAATGTCTGATGACGAAATGGTTATGCTCAAACAAAAAAATGCCGTGGCAGAATCGTTTGGTTATTTCTTTGATGAAGAAGGAAAAGTGGTCTATAAAATTCCACGAATTGGCCTTCAATTAAAAAACTTACAAGAAATTCCCTATGTCGTCGCGATTGCGGGCGGCAAAACGAAAGCCAAAGCCATTCGCGCATATATGAAAAATGCACCAAAACAAACGTGGCTCATCACAGATGAAGCTGCTGCAAACGAGATTTTAAAAGGGGTAACCCTTTAAAATAAAAAATTTTTGATTTTCATAAGGAGGAAATCTTTAATGACAGTTAAAGTAGGTATTAATGGATTTGGACGTATCGGACGCTTAGCTTTCCGTCGTATCCAAGATGTAGAAGGAATCGAAGTAGTTGCAATCAACGACTTAACAGATGCTAAAATGTTAGCACACTTGTTAAAATATGACACAACTCAAGGCCGTTTCAACGGTACAGTTGAAGTTCACGAAGGTTCATTCAACGTTAACGGCAAAGAAATCAAAGTTTTAGCTAACCGTAACCCTGAAGAATTACCATGGGGCGAATTAGGCGTAGACATCGTTTTAGAATGTACTGGTTTCTTTACTTCTAAAGAAGCTGCTGAAAAACATTTAACTGCTGGTGCAAAACGTGTAGTTATTTCAGCTCCTGGTGGTAACGATGTACCAACAATCGTTTACAACACAAACCATGAAACATTAACTGGAGAAGAAACTGTAATTTCAGGCGCTTCTTGTACTACAAACTGCTTAGCTCCAATGGCTAAAGCTTTACATGACAACTTTGGTGTTGTTGAAGGTTTAATGACAACTATCCACGCTTACACAGGTGACCAAATGACATTAGACGGACCACATCCTAAAGGCGACTTCCGTCGTGCGCGCGCTGCTGCTGCAAACATCGTACCTAACTCAACTGGTGCTGCTAAAGCAATCGGCTTAGTAATCCCAGAATTGAACGGTAAATTAGATGGCGCTGCTCAACGTGTTCCTGTAGCTACTGGTTCATTAACTGAATTAGTTACTGTATTAGACAAAGAAGTTACTGTTGATGAAGTAAATGCAGTAATGGAAAAAGCTGCTAACGAATCTTATGGTTATAACACAGACGAAATCGTTTCTTCTGATATCGTAGGTATGACTTACGGTTCATTATTCGATGCAACTCAAACAAAAGTTATGACAGTTGGCGACAAACAATTAGTTAAAACTGTTGCTTGGTATGACAACGAAATGTCATACACTGCTCAATTAGTTCGTACTTTAGAATACTTCGCTAACTTATAAGATTCATTCTTATCATTAGTGAAATTTGAACAATTGTGAAATAATAAGCGGGGAAGCAACGCGCTTCTCCGCTTTCTTTTTTTAAAAAAGAAAAATCCTAAAATTGACAATACAGGAGGTCTACTCATGGCTAAAAAGACAATTAAAGATGTAGATTTAAAAGACAAAAAAGTCCTTGTCCGTGTTGACTTTAACGTTCCGTTAAAAGATGGCGTGATCACAAACGATAATCGTATCGTAGCGGCTTTACCAACAATCAAATACGTGATTGAAAATGGCGGAAAAGCAATTCTTTTCTCTCATTTAGGTCGTGTAAAAACAGAAGAAGACAAAGCTGGCAAATCATTAAAACCAGTGGCTGAACGTTTAAGCGAATTACTAGGTCAACCAGTTACTTTTGTTCCAGAAACACGTGGTAAAGAATTAGAAGACGCTGTTAACAATATGAAAGACGGCGACGTTTTAGTATTTGAAAACACTCGTTTTGAAGATGTTGACGGCAAAAAAGAAAGCGGCAATGACGCTGAATTGGGTAAATACTGGGCTTCTTTAGGCGATGTATTTGTCAATGATGCTTTTGGTACTGCACACCGTGCACATGCCTCAAACGTTGGAATTGCTTCAACTGGTATCCCAACAGTTGCTGGTTTCTTAATGGAAAAAGAAATTAAATTCATCGGCGAAGCTGTTGAAAATCCAAAACGTCCATTCGTAGCAATCTTGGGTGGCGCAAAAGTTTCTGACAAAATCGCTGTCATTGAAAACCTAATTGAAAAAGCCGATAAAATTTTAATCGGTGGCGGTATGGCTTACACATTCATGAAAGCACAAGGCTATAGTGTTGGTTTATCTTTACTTGAAGAAGATAAAGTGGACTTAGCAAAAAGCTTAATGGAAAAAGCTGGCGACAAATTAGTTTTACCGGTTGATACAGTTGTCTCTAAAGAGTTCAGCAATGACGCTCCTTTCCACACGGTTCCTTCAACTGAAATCCCAGATGATGAAGAAGGCTTGGATATCGGTGAAAAAACAATTGAATTATTTGCTAACGAATTACAAGGTGCGAAAACAGTTGTTTGGAATGGACCAATGGGCGTATTTGAAATGAGTAACTTTGCCAAAGGAACAATTGGTGTTTGTGAAGCGATTGCTAATTTAGAAGACGCAACAACAATCATCGGCGGCGGGGACTCTGCTGCTGCAGCAATTCAATTAGGCTACGAAAACAAATTCTCTCACATCTCAACAGGTGGCGGAGCAAGTTTAGAATTATTAGAAGGCAAAACTTTACCAGGTTTAGCTTCTATTAACGATAAATAATCAGTTTAAAAGACAATATTTTTAAAAAAAGAAAAGGATGTGCTTTTCATGCGCAAACCAATTATCGCTGGTAACTGGAAAATGAACAAAACTTTAAGCGAAGCACAAAGCTTTGCAGAAGCAGTCAAAAATGCTGTTCCATCAAACGACGTTGTTGACGCTGTGATTGGATCTCCAGCATTATTCTTAGCTCCTTTAGCTTGGAACCTAAAAGATTCTGAAGTGAAATTAGCTGCACAAAACTGCTACTGGGAAAACGCTGGTGCCTTCACTGGTGAAAACTCACCAGCTGCAATTGCAGATTTAGGTGTAAACTATGTGATTATCGGACACTCTGAACGTCGCGAATATTTCCACGAAACAGATGAAGATATCAATAAAAAAGCCAAAGCAATCTTTGCAAATGGTATGACACCAATCTTCTGTTGTGGTGAAACTTTAGAAACGTATGAAGCTGGTAAAACAGCGGAATGGATCGAAGGTCAAATCACTAACGGCTTAGTTGGTTTATCAAACGAACAAGTTGCTTCCATGGTTATCGCTTACGAACCAATCTGGGCAATCGGAACTGGTAAATCTGCAGATGCTAATATTGCAGATGAAATCTGTGGTGTTGTTCGTTCAACAGTTGAAAAATTATACGGCAAAGAAGTTTCTGAAGCTGTTCGTATCCAATACGGTGGTTCTGTTAAACCAGAAAACATCGCTGAATATATGGCAAAAGAAAACGTTGACGGTGCTTTAGTCGGCGGCGCAAGCTTAGAAGCAGACTCATTCCTAGCTTTATTAGATGCTGTAAAATAAGAAATCACTAACGGTAACGTTTTCTCAATGACTTTTGCAAAAAAATGTTTGCATAGTTTGCGAGAATTAACTACAATCATACATGAGGGAATCCCCTTAGTATAAATACAAACTCAAAGGAGAGACAAAACATGTCAATTATTACTGATATTTACGCACGCGAAGTCTTAGACTCACGCGGTAACCCAACAATCGAAGTAGAAGTTTACACTGAAAGCGGAGCTTTCGGCCGTGGAATGGTTCCTTCAGGAGCTTCAACTGGTGAATACGAAGCAGTTGAATTACGTGATGGCGACAAAGCTCGTTACTTAGGTAAAGGTGTTACTAAAGCTGTAGATAACGTAAACAACATCATTGCTGAAGCAATCATCGGTTACGATGTACGCGATCAAATGGCTATCGATAAAGCAATGATCGATTTAGATGGAACTCCTAACAAAGGTAAATTAGGTGCTAACGCTATTCTTGGTGTGTCTATCGCCGTAGCTCGTGCTGCTGCTGATTACCTAGAAGTGCCTTTATATCATTACTTAGGCGGATTCAATACAAAAGTATTACCAACTCCAATGATGAACATCATCAACGGTGGATCACATGCTGACAACAGTATTGACTTCCAAGAATTCATGATCATGCCTGTAGGTGCGCCTACATTCAAAGAAGCTTTACGTATGGGTGCAGAAGTATTCCACGCATTAGCTTCAATCTTAAAAGGTCGCGGCTTAGCTACTTCAGTAGGTGACGAAGGTGGTTTCGCTCCTAACTTAGGTTCAAACGAAGAAGGTTTCGAAGTAATCATCGAAGCTATCGAAAAAGCTGGCTATGTTCCTGGTAAAGACGTTGTTCTTGCTATGGATGCTGCTTCTTCAGAATTCTACGACAAAGAAAAAGGCGTTTACGTTTTAGCTGACTCAGGCGAAGGCGAAAAAACAACTGAAGAAATGATCGCATTCTACGAAGAATTAGTTTCTAAATACCCAATCATTTCAATCGAAGACGGCTTAGACGAAAACGACTGGGACGGATTCAAAAAATTAACTGAAGTATTAGGCGACAAAGTTCAATTAGTTGGTGACGATTTATTCGTAACAAACACAACTAAATTAGCTGAAGGTATCGAAAAAGGTATCGCTAACTCAATCCTAATCAAAGTTAACCAAATCGGTACTTTAACTGAAACATTTGAAGCAATCGAAATGGCTAAAGAAGCTGGCTACACTGCAGTTGTATCTCACCGTTCTGGTGAAACAGAAGATTCAACAATCTCTGATATCGCTGTTGCAACAAACGCTGGCCAAATCAAAACTGGTTCATTAAGCCGTACTGACCGTATTGCTAAATACAACCAATTATTACGTATTGAAGATCAATTAGGCGATGTAGCTGAATACAAAGGCTTAAAATCTTTCTACAACCTAAAAAACAAATAATTCATTTAATGAATAACGCTTAAAGGGACAATTGGTTAATGAACCAATTCTCCTTATACTCGGACGTAAAAACACGCCTTTCTGCAAAGAAAGGCGTGTTTTTTTATATTTATAAAAATATTGAAAAAAATAGATTAAAAATAACTTCAACCGTACATCGCTCTATAATCACTTGTTTAAAAATAACAAAACATTAACAAAACAACATTATATAAAAATTTAATAAAACAAAATAATTGTTATTTTATAATTTTAGTATTGACTGGTTTCAGATAACGCTGTACGCTTAAAGAAATAGTATAGAATTTCACAAAAAAATGAAAACACAAATTTAACTTGGAGGATGTTGAGTAGTGAGCAACGGGAAAAAGATTTTTATTAGTCATAGTTCAAAGGATCAAGAGTATGTGGATGCGTTTATCCAATTATTGAAAAAGTTTGGGTTTCGAACACAGGATATTTTTTATAGTTCCACTATTGAAACAGGTGTACAGCCAGGAGAATTAATTTTTGACACGATTAAAAGGGAGCTAACCAATCAACCTGTCATGCTGTATTTTTTATCTGATCATTATTATCAGAGTATTCCATGTTTAAACGAAATGGGTGCTTCTTGGATGCTATCAGATAAACACTATCCAATTGCGTTAAATAATTTTTCTATGAAAGATATGAAAGGTGTTATTAGTAGTGAGCGTTTGGCGATTGCGTTTAATGATAAGACAAGTACTAATGAAATAAACTGCTTATTAAAAAAGTTATCTCATGACACAGATGTACAAGCTGAGCCAGATTTTGAACTAAACGTTGAGAAAAATATTCAGCCATTCCAAAATAAACTGACACAACTGATTCGGCAAGCAAGTTATTTAAAACCTGATGAAAAGGGATATTTTGAAACGATTCTTAGCACTCATCGTCCTGTGTATGGCACAGCAAAAGGGGTCTATGACTGTTTTAAATTACCTAGCTTAATTGAGCCTAAAAGTTTAGGTTTAGACACGCTATCAGAGGATGAAAGCCATTGGCTATTCTTTTTTCTTACGTGGGGAACTTTTCAAGAAGGCGAAAAAGTGCGGTTTAAATTGAAAAAGGATAAGGCGTATAACAATCGGGAATTCAGTGATATTGGTAAATGTAAAAATATTTACGTCTCTTATTTAGAGAAGGTAGAGTAATTGGAGGAGGTAATAAATGAAAATGAATTGGCGTCAGTTGGTTGGTACATATCGTATTTCTGATAATGGTAAACAATATCAAAATGACTGGTTAAATAAGCAAGTTGATTTAGCCACAGAACTTCGTAAATCTTTTGATAGTGACTATCGTAGAGTAATTAAAAGTGATGCATTTAGACGCTTACAAGATAAAACACAAGTTTTTCCTTTAGAACGTAATGATTTTGTAAGAACACGTTTAACACATAGCTTAGAAGTGGCAATGCATAGCAGGGATATACTTAGATTAGTTATTTCACAGTTGAACGAACGAAACATTGAGGTTATGGAATTATCAGAATGCTATCGGTTGTTAGAAACAGCTGCATTAATCCATGATATCGGCAATCCCCCTTTTGGACATTTTGGGGAAGAAGCCATTCGTATTTGGTTTGAAAAAAATGGTCCTTTGTATGCTTGTTGGTCTGATTTTTCGGAGCAACAACAAAATGATTTTCTTAACTTTGAAGGAAACGCTCAAACCATCCGACTTTTAACAAAACTGCATCATGATAATGGGACTTCTAAAGCAGGAATGAAACTAACCGCCACGACATTAGACACAGTTATCAAATATACGGCATCTTCAGATCAATTAAATAAGCAACAGCTTTTGTCTAAAAAAGTTGGCTATTTTTACTCGGAAAAACAAGTCTTTAAGGCCATTAAATTTGCGACAGGAACACAAAATAAGCGACACCCATTAGTCTTTTTGCTAGAAGCCTCAGATGATATCGCCTATACTTTTTCAGATATCGAAGATGCCTATAATTATGGTTTATACAGCTATCAAGATTTAAAGCAGTTTGTTGATGCGCAAACAGGAACAAAAAAATTTTTAATGTTAGAAAAAGATAAAACAGAAGAAGCTACCTTACAAGAATTTTTGAGAAAGACACAAAGAGCTGTTTGTCAAAGCGTAGCGAAAAATTTTGCTAATCATTATGACTTAATTATGAGAGGTATCTATCATAATGAAATTATCATTGAAGATTGTGATGAAGTGAAATGCTTTCAGGCATTAAAAAACTTTTCTAGAGCCTATGTTTTTCAAACAAAAACAATTTTGGATCAAGAGGTATTGGGCTTCAATATCATCAATCGTTTACTAGATGAATTTGTTCCAGTCGTACTAAAATACGAAAAAGTTTCCATGAATAAGTATGAGGAGCGAATCTTTAATAATATTTCGGAAAGCGCGAAAGCGTTGTATAGAAGAGAAGCAAAGAACGCTACAGAAGCAGAAAAAGACTATTATCGTTTGAAAATGGCGGTGGACTTTGTATGTAATATGACGGATGGATATGCCAAAAAAGTTTATGATACATTATTCACTTAAAATTTGAGAAAAAGCTTCTCAGCGGTTGCCGCCGCTGAAGAAAACTAGTTCATTGCACAGGCTGATCGTTTCAGTAAAAATTTTAAAGATGCTAGTAATTTCACTGAAAATCGGGTACACTAAAATTAGCTAGTGTAACTAGCAAAAAAGGCAACTGGAATAGATAGGTTGTGCTGTCTATGAAGGGCTTTGTTTGTCAGGTGGTGCTGACATGCAAAGTGCCTTTTTTCTTTTTCTCAACATTTTAAGGACAAAAAACGATTGCAACATGTCACAATCGCTAACCTCGGAGAAAAAGGAATTTTTCTCCAATGGCCATTTCGATAACCTGTTGTGTGTTTCGAAACATTCAGAACGGTGGTGCGTTCTTTCAGTGCCTAATTATCCAATTCGTTTCTTGTTCCTCTATTTACAGTATACTGAATGAAAGCCTATTCTGCAATGATAGAATCAGGTTCCTGTGATTAAATAACATAAAAAATGGGCTCCTTATATAAAGAAAAATAACAAAAGAAATTTTGAATATTGACGTTTTTTTTAGGTACGTTATGATAAATGAGAGGTGATTTTATGTTAAAAATGCAAATTGTTGATTATTTACGCAATCAAACAGCTTTTTTTGAACCATCTTTAGTCAGTGAAATTTTCACAGCAAGCAATATTGCAACGACATTTTCTATCAAACGAAATACAGCTAGTCACTATTTAAATCAGTTAAACGAAGAAGGAATTCTAGTTAAGATCAATACACGACCAGTTTACTTTTTTCATAAAGAAGCGTTTCAGCAACAAAACTATCTTTTAAAAAGAACTGTTTATCAAAGTTTCCAAGAAATGATCGATGAACAGCCTGTTTTTGATCGCAAAAGTGATTTTTTTCAGTCGGTCATTGGTTATCGCGGTAGTTTAGCCCAGACCATCGAACAATTAAAAATGGCAGCGCTTTATCCTGGCGGTGGATTGCCTGTCTTAATTACAGGTGAAAGTGGTACGGGTAAAAGTTTTTTAGCATCCTTATATTATCAGTTTTGTCTTTCAAAAGAACTACTTGACGATTCAGCACCTTTTGTAACAGTTAATTGTGCGCAATATGCCAACAATCCAGAGCTTTTAACTAGTCAATTATTTGGACATCTTAAAGGCGCTTTTACGGGAGCAGATTCCGATAAAATTGGGGCCTTTCAAAGTGCAGAAGGGGGCGTTTTATTTTTAGATGAAGTTCATCGTTTGAGTCCTGAAGGGCAGGAAAAATTGTTTACATTTTTAGATCAGGGCATTATTTATCGAATGGGTGAAACCAATCGGCCCATTCCTGTTACGTGTCGGTTGTGCTTTGCCACAACTGAAGAAATTTCTAGCACCTTTTTAACGACATTTTTAAGACGAATTCCTATTCAAATTAAAATCCCAAGTCTTGCTGAACGCACTCAAGCGGAAAGAAAACAATTAATTATGCGAGCATTTTATGAGGAACAGCAAGCTATTCAAAAAGCAGTTACTATCACGCCACAAGTTATCCAACTTTTAGAAAACCACCATTATGTAGGCAATGTAGGTGAATTAAGAAATAATATAAAAATTATTACTGCACGGAGCTTTGCCGCCAATCTTGATAAACGTGTTATTCCAATCACTTTACACGATCTACCGAAAGAATTTCTGGATCAATCAATCAAACTAGCTCCTGATGAAAATGAATTGCCTATTCGTTTAGATGAGCAAACAAATCTGGTTAGTTTGTTAGAGGAAACAGAGCTTGCGCAAAGAAGAATTATCCAGAGTTATGAACGAATCCTTCGTCTTTATGTCTCTCACCATCATCATCTTTCCACTGCTAATAACGACATCTCGAAAGAAATTGAACGCTTATTCGATGATTTATTATTTGAAAAGAAGCAAGAGAAAAATCACGAAATGCTATTGTTTATTACGCAAAATATCCGTCAATTATTGGAAACGATTGAATCGTCTTATCAAATTCGGTTTAATGGCAGTTTAGTCTATGCATTAAGCACCTATCTGTTTCAACGAAGATGTATTGATTGGTTTCCAGAAAAAGAACCTACAACAGTCATTGACGAACTTTTAACAGAAGTTCAAACCAAATTAACAACTAGTTATGGCTACGCTGAACAACTGTTAACTTTAGTGAAACGTTCATTAGATATTGAACTATCCCAGATGGATCGAATTATTGTCACCATTTATCTTCACTATTCGGGTTCAGTAAAGGAAAGTCACTATCCGAAAGCGGTGATTGTTGCCCACGGATTTGCCACAGCAAGTAGTATTGCGAATGTTGCAAATCGGCTGTTAAATGTGCCAATTTTTCAATCGTTTGACATGCCGTTAGATGTTACTCCCAAAAAAATTTCCGAACACTTAATTCACTATATGGAACGTCAAGAAACGAGGAATGGTTTAGTAATTCTTTTTGATATGGGTTCATTGAAAGAAATTTATCAGTATTTTCCGGCAGAAGAAGAAGGTCCTTTTTTATTAATGAATAATGTGACAACAAGCTTAGCTCTGTCTATAGGAGAAGCCATTAAAGACGAAGTTTCTTTTGAAGAATTGCCCCAAAAAGCGTTAACAGTTCATCCAAATGAATGGGAAATCATATTACCTGAAAATAAAACGGAACGTGTCATTTTAACAACGTGTAGTACCGGAATTGGCACAGCCGTTAAAATTAGAGATTTACTTGAAAAAAGTTTACCTGCGGAAGCACAATTAAAGATTATTCCTTGCGAATATAATCAATTACGTAATGCAGAGTCGATCAAAGAAAGTTTTCCAGAATATGAGATTGTCGGCATCATCGGTACAAACAACCCGTCTTCAAATGACCTCCCGTATATCTCTTTAGAAGAGTTGATTGCAGGAAAAGGAATTACGACCCTTTTAGAATGGACAAAGAGAGAATTAACTAAAGATATGCTGTCCTATGTAAATCATGAGTTGATTCGGAACTTTTCATTAGATCGGGTCATTCAATCAGTGACGATTTTAGATACAGAAAAAATTATTCGACAAGTAGAAGTCTTTTTAATTCAATTAGAAGAGCGGTGGCAACAAACGATTCAAAATGATCGTAAATTAGCGGTATATGTCCATGTCAGTTGTTTAATTGAGCGATTAATCCGGAATGAACCTATTGAAAATTATAATGGCGCCGAACAACTAAAGCAGTGTCAAAGAACGGTCTTGCAAGAGTTAAAAGAGGCGTTTAGTGTCATTGAAAAAGTTTATAGTGTCAATATACCTGAATCGGAGCTTTTTTATGTCTATGATGTGTTGTTTGGAAAAACGGAGTTTAACAACACAGAAAGCGATTTTTAAAATAAAAAGGAGGGAGTGCCACTTTTTTGGCACTCTTTTTGCTATATAAAGAAGTAAGTGAGGTGAAGAAAATGGAACGTAAAATTATTCTGGCAACACATGGTAATTTCGCTGCAGGGATTCAGACATCATTAGCTTTAATTTGTGGTGAAACAAAGAATGTGGAATGTCTTTGCGCTTATATGGAACAACCTTATGATTTAGCCAAGACGGTCAAAGACATTTTAAAGAACAATCAACAAAATGAACTAATTGTGATTACAGACCTATTTGGCGGAAGCGTGAATAACGAATTCTTTAATTATGTGGGGAAACAAGCAATGCATTTAATTTCAGGATTAAATTTAGCAACGTTAATTGAAATATATACCCAAATAAATACTGTTGATTCATTAGTTGATTTAGTAAAACGTGCCGTTGAAAACGGACAAGAAAGTCTTTGTTATTGTAATGAGTTATCTAGTAAAGAAATTTTAGAAGAAGAATTTTAGGAGGAAATGAAATGATTAAATTGTTAAGAGTCGATCATCGCTTGTTACATGGTCAAGTGGCTTTTTCATGGACCCAAGGCTTAGGCGCCGATTGTATTTTAATCGCAAATGATGACGTACCTAAAAATGATATTCGAAAAACAACCATTAAGCTAGCTAAACCAGCAGGAGTAAAACTGGTCATTAAAACGATTGAAGATGCGATTGCCGCACTAAAAAGTGGTGTTACAGAAAAATACAAACTTTTTATTGTAGTTGAGAGTGTGGAGGATGCTTATCGATTGGCTACTGCTTGTCCAGAAATAAAAGAAATTAACTTAGGAGGGATGAAAGTAAGGGAAAATACACGAAACATTTCTAAAGCAATTAATATCACACCGGATGAAGAAAAAATGGTTAAAGAATTGGTCGCAAATGGTTGTGAAGTTGAAATTCGACAAGTCCCAAATGACAAAAAAGTAGCAGCATTAAATGTCTTGTAGAAAGGAGAAATACAAATGATAGGACAAGCGATTCTTTTAGGTTGCATCGCTTTTATTGCGCAGTCGGAATATGCTTTAGGAACCTCGTTGCTTTCAAGACCAATTGTAACCGGTTTATTTGTCGGAATTGTATTAGGTGATGTCAAAACGGGCGTAATCATGGGCGCAACCTTAGAGTTAGCTTTCATCGGTTCTTTTTCAGTGGGCGCCTCAATCCCACCTGATGTAGTGACTGGTGGGATTCTTGGTACAGCGTTTGCTATTACTGCTGGCGCAGGAACAGAAACAGCCTTACTCTTAGGCTTGCCAATCGCAACGTTAACGTTGATTCTTAAAAATATTTATTTGGGTTTGCTCATCCCAATCATGAGTCAAAAAGCTGATCAGTATGCTGAAGAAGGAGCATATAAAGGGGTGGAGCGCATGCATTTACTTGCAGGCTTTGGCTTATCGTTCATGCTAGCGCTCATTGTAACTATTTCATTTGCCGTGGGCAGCAACACCATTAAAGGCTTACTTGATCTGATCCCTGAATTTATTCAACATGGGTTGTCTGTTGCAACGGGGATTATTCCAGCGCTAGGATTTGCGATGCTTGCACGCTTACTGATTAACAAACAAGTGGCGCCATATTTCTTTTTAGGCTTTGTCTTAATGGCTTACTTTAAGTTACCTGTAACAGGAGTAGCAATTTTGGGTGCCATTACAGCAGTAATTGTTGTGAATATCATGAATTATGCCAAAGGAAAGAATGAAACAATACAAACAACAAGTGGGGAGGTAATTGATGATGACGAAGACTTCTAAAACTAAGACAGAAAACTTAATTACAAAAAAAGAACTTAATCAAGTCTTTTGGCGTTCATTTCAAATGGAATTTTCATGGAATTATGAACGTCAGATGAATATGGCTTATGTCTATGCCATGATCCCTATTTTAAAGAAATTATATCCTCAAAAAGAAGAGATGGCGGCAGCTTTAAAACGGCATCTTGCTTTCTTTAATACCACGCCGCATATCGTGACGTTTATTTTAGGAATTAATGCTGCAATGGAAGAAGAAAATGTTCTGGACGAAAATTTTGAAGTTGGAACAATCGATAGTATTAAAACCTCGTTAATGGGACCTTTAGCTGGTTTAGGTGATTCCTTTTTCTGGGGAACCTTACGCTTGATTGCAACAGGTGTTGGAACTTCGTTAGCTTTACAAGGGAATGTGTTAGGGCCAATTCTATTTTTACTCATTTTTAACGTCCCCCATGTGATTGTTCGTTATTTACTGAATCGTTGGGGCTATAAATTAGGAACTGGTTTTCTCAAAAAAATTCAAGCAAATGGCATGATGGAAAGTCTCACATTAGGCGCTTCAATAATTGGCTTGATGGTGGTAGGTGCTATGACCGCCTCCATGATTGATTTAACTATCCCGATTACAATCAGCGGAAGTGGGAAAAATGCAGTCACGGTTCAAAGTATCTTTGACGATATCATGCCTAAATTATTACCGCTTGCATCTTTTGGTTTTGTTTTTTATTTATTGAAAAAAGAAGTAAAACCTTTAGCGATTTTAGGTGGCATGGCAATTGTCGGAATTCTTGGCTCATTAATTGGTCTATTTTAGGAGGCAAAATATGAAAACGATGCTGGATTATATAAATGAGGAGCAAGCAGCTCTAACTCAGATTCTTAACCAATTTCAATTAACTGATACAGACGTTTCAAAGGTCACGCACTGTCTAATTTTAGCAACTGGCTCGTCACATAACGCTTGTCAGGCGGCTAAAGTTTACCTTGAAGAAGTGGCGCCTATTTATGTGGAAATCCAAGAGCCGTTCAATTTTGCTCATTATGGCAAAGTGGATGATCGGTTTGATCTGGTCGTAGCGGTTTCGCAAAGTGGTAAAAGTGCTTCAACAATTGATGCCATTGCAAAAATTAAAAACCAAACGTCTGTAAAAACAGTGGCCTTGACAAGTGATATCACCAGCCCGATTACGGAGGTTGTGGATGAAGTCCTGGATTTAAAAATGGGGCTTGAAACAGTTGGTTTTGTCACAAAAGGCTATACGGCAACACTTTTAAATTTATTTCTATTTGGTTTGAAACTGGGCTATCAAAAGCATCAATTAACAAAAGTAGAGGTTGGAGAAGAATTAGCAAAACTTGCCAAAGCAATTCAGGAAATCGATTCGGTGATTTATAAAACCGAACAATTTTGGCAAAAAACGAAAAAAGAATTAACAGAGGGGACACGATTTATCGCAATTGGTTATGGGCCTAATATTGGTACGGCAAAAGAGTTTGAGACGAAGTTTACAGAAACAGTTCGCTTACCTTCCCAAGGATTTGAAGTCGAAGCCTATATGCATGGGCCTTATCTTGAAGCGGATACTACACATCTTTTGTTTTTTATTGAGAATCAAAGTCCTATTCAAGCACGTAGCCAAGCCTTGAAAAATTATCTAGCCAGTTATGTTGGCCAATGTTACACAATTACAACGGGTTCAACGAGAGCATCAAATACGTTAGGTTTAGCAAGTGATGTCGAAGAAAAAATTAGTCCTTTATTATTAGTTATTCCATTTCAATATTTGGCGTATCAAGTAGCTACAAGTAAAGGAATTGATTTATCTCAACGGATTTTTGATGATTTTGATTGTGTCCTAAAAAGTAAAATAGCAAAGAAAGAGGGAAATCAGCCATGTTAAAATTTAATGAAGAACAACAAATCAAAGACATACGAGGTGCCTTAGCCTTGCGTTCAGATGTTGAAAAAGTTGTTGATCAAGTTTGGACGAAAGGATTTGATACGGTTTATTATTTAGGAATCGGCGGTACTTATGCTTCAGCCATGCAAGCAGTTACTTATGCGAATGGAAAAAGTAATTTACCAATCTATGTTCAACATGCTGCTGAGTATTACACAACAGGCAATAAACGTTTAACAGAAAAATCATTCGTCATCTTGTCTTCCGTTACTGGGACAACACAAGAAGTGGTGCAAGCCGTTCAAGAAATCAAAAAGGTTGGCGCGACGTTATTTGGTTTTATTGATGCAAAAGATAGTCTTTTAGCAGATTTATGTGATTATGTGGTGACTTATCCAGCCCCAGGAACTGAGCAAATCAAGTTCTTTATGGTAGCTGATCGTTTAATGCAAAAAAACAACGAATTTACAGATTACGAAAATTATTACCAAGAATTGGAAGAATATTTGCCTACAGGTTTAGCTGAAGCCGAAAAAAGTGCCGATGCGTTTGGCTTAGCTTTTGCGGAAAAACATCGTCATGATAGCATTCACTATTTTATTGGCGCAGGGAACCAATGGGGAGCGGTCTATTCTTATGCAATGTGCTATTGGGAAGAGCAAAGTTGGCTTCGCTCAAAATCAATTCATGCAGCAGAGTTCTTACATGGGACGCTAGAAATTGTAGATGAAACTACACCAGTAACGTTGTTTATCGGAGAAGACGAGCAACGACCATTGGCAGAACGAGTAGCAAAATTATTGCCGAAAATCTGTGCCAATTATACAATTATTGATTCGAAAGCGTATGAACTTCCAGGAATTAGTGAAAAATATCGTGCCCGAGTTATTTCATTTCTCCTAATGCATGCGGTAACGCAACGCATTGATGCGCATGTAGAAAAATTAAATTGTCACCCATTAGAGATTCGTCGTTATTATCGTCAATTTGATTACTAAGACAAAATAGCCTCTTTTTCCAGCAAGCCTGTGGTAGACTGAAGAGAGAATACTTCAGAAAGTAGGAAAACCAATGACAAAACCGAAAATCTATACAATGACCTTTGCCAGTGTTTACCCGCTATACATCCAAAAAGCAGAACGTAAAAATCGAACGCAAGCGGAGGTTGACGAAATTATTTATTGGTTAACTGGTTATGATGAAAAAGGCTTGCAACAACAATTGGCTCAAAAAGTAACGATGGAAACATTTTTTGAAGAAGCACCCAATTTTAATGAAAACGCCCAATTGATCAAAGGCGTAATTTGTGGCTATCGCGTGGAAGAAATTGAAGATCCTTTAATGCAAAAAATCCGTTATCTAGATAAATTAATCGACGAATTGGCCAAGGGAAAAGCGATGGAAAAAATTTTAAGAACATGAAAACAGGGTCTCATTGAGACCCTGTTTTCATGTTTTCTTGTACACGGAATTTAACTATTTCCTGTATTAATGAAAGAGGTAACTCTTGCGTGTAGGGAAATTGAATGGCACCTTTCGAGGTTTTAAAAGGGCGCAATTCTTTGCTGAAACGTTGGATGGCTGATGGCGTAGGATAGAAACCTAAATGTTGCTTGGCCGCCGCAAAATGCACTAAATTGCCATTTAAGTAAAAGGTCGGCATTCCATAAGCGATTTTTTCAGTAGTCTCCTGAGGAACAACCGCTAAAATTGCTTGGTAGATTTCTGTTAACTGTGTTTGATGTTGGGGTTGCTGGCGAATATAGTTTGCAATGATGGTCATCTAAAAACACCTCCGTTTGTTTCAGTATACTATGTAAAAAATAAAAGGCGAAGAGGATACAAAAAAACCGTCTAGTATTTTTTCTTTACTAAACGGCTTTTAGCTTAAATAACTACCTAAAGGGTCTTGCATGGAAATGTTTGTCACTCCTTAGTTTAATTGTTTTAAGTGTGCAATTGCTTCTTCAATTGTGTGACCAGTTGCTGTTTTACTTTCATTTTTTGCATCAAAAACAATGAAAATATTTTTGTCTGTGTCTAATTGAATACGGTATTGAATGTTTTTTACTTTGTAAGTCATAGTTATTCTCCTTTCATAAAGTACTCTAAAAAGGCGACGATAACTGATAACGAAATTCCATTGTTACTATACCACTGGAAAATTATTTTTGCAACAAATAACATTTTTTCTTTACCATTCCTTAGACTTCTTTGCTAGCTACTTCTTTACATTCTTTTTCAAGAAGCATAAAATAAATACATTACTAGTTTTTGAATAGGAGATCGATGTGAAAAAGAGAGTTGAGAAATTTAGACGATGGCCCTACAGCTACCTTTTGTATGGAATCGGGTTCATCTTATTAATTGTTTTTAGTAATTTATATTTGCAATGGTGTCAGAATAACTTGTCTGTTGATTTAGCCTTCAAGTTTGCTTTTTCGTGGCATACGGAAAAGTTTTTCTTAGGTTGTTTTGTGCTAAGCGTTTTTTTACTTTTTTTATGTAGTTTGGCAGGTTCATTAGGAGTTGGCGCTCTTTTATATAGTGTCATAATAGGTGTTTTAGGATTTGCGGACTATCAAAAGATGTTTTATCGTGTCGAACCTATTTACCCAGACGACTTAAAAATGATCACAGAAGTTAGTTTATTAAAAGAAATGGTTGGTTTATGGCCGTTTATTTTTGTGGTAGCGTTAGGTTGTGTAGCACTTTTTTTCTTAGGAAAAGCCTTTTATAAAAGTTTCTTTTTATCGAAGAAAAAACAAATGATTCGTGTGTTAAGTCTTGTTCTTTCGATTGGTCTATTTTCATATATTGGTGATTTTAACAATCCGCAAAATTTGTTACGTAAAGCCTATAATAAAACCGCGTTATGGATTCCTTACAGCCAAAAAATGAATTACTACAATACAGGATTTATTGGTGGTTTTCTATATAATTTAAAAGTAGAGGCTATGGACCAACCAAAGGGTTATTCAAAAGAAGCTATTTCAGAAATTACTCAGAAATATCAAAAGTTGGCCGAGGCGAAAACAGTGCCGAGCAATGAGCAACCAAATATTGTGTTTGTCATGAGTGAAAGTTTTTCAAATCCAGATCATCTGAAAGGTTTGTCCATTATTGGTAACCCTTTAGCTGATTATCAGCAAATCGCTGATAAAACTTACAGTGGCCAGATGCTTTCACAAAACTACGGGGGCGGAACTGCGAATATTGAATTTGAAGCCCTAACAAGTTTTTCGATGGAATTAATGAATGCCCAAATGACTACACCTTATACAATGATGATTCCTAAGATGACGGAATTGCCTTCTATTGTTTCATTACTTAAGGAACAAAAGTACCAAACAACGGCTATTCATCCGTACAATACATCTATGTATAAACGAAAAGATGTGTATAAAATTTTAGGTTTTGATCAATTTATCAATGAAAAAACAATGAACTATACGGATAAACTAGAAAATAATCCTTACATTTCAGATCAAGCAGCGTATCAGGAAGTGACGACACTGCTTAAAGAAAAAGAGCAACCGCAATTCATTCATTTAGTTACTATGCAAACACATATGCCCTATGAAAATAAATACACAACGTCCAATTATTTTTCTCAAGGAAACGGCAATCAAGTCGCGCTCAATAATTATTTGCAAGATATTGCCTACAGTAGCGAAGCTTTGAAAAATTTCCTACAAGAAATCGAAAAAATGCCCAAACGCACATTAGTCGTTTTTTGGGGAGATCACTTACCAAGTATTTATGATGAAAACATCCAAGCGTTGAATGAAGGAGCAGCCCTTCACCAGACAGAATTTCTAATGTATGATACGGCGAACCAGTTAACAGAAAAAAATCAGCATCAAGCAACTATTAGTCCATTTTATTTTGCTCCCTCACTTTTCCAACAAAGCGGCTTACCGCAATCGGGATTTTACGCTATGTTAAATGAGGTACAAGAACAATTGCCTGCTTTTGAAAAGGGGAATTACTATCTCGGTGGGGAATGGAAAAAAACAGTAGAAATGAATAAAAATCAAGAACAACTATATGAGGAATACCGACTGATTCAATATGACATTGTTTCAGGGAAGCAATATAGTTTAGAAAATCAATTTTTTAGCTAAAAAAAACACACGAAATATTCGTGTGTTTTTTGATTTTTATTTTAAAGTTTTACGATAAACAATGACATAATAGCTGAAAGCTAACAGGCAGGCAAAACTTAAAAAGTAAAGCGGTAAGACCCAAATGGTGCCATTGTGAAAGTAACTAATCAAATAGGTAAAGAAACTAACAAACAAGTAATAGACAAAACTAAAAATTCCACTGGCAGTACCAATTACAGATTCATAGCCTTTTAAGGCCATACTTAAGGCATTGGGCAAAGTAATATTAATCCCTAAGAAAAAGAGAAAAATAAACAAAATAAGACCAATGATTGTTTCAAATTGTGTCATTATTAATAAACAGCAAGCCGCAAAGATACTTAGCAGCAAACCAGCAAAGGCAATTTTTTCCGCTGACCAATATCCTAGCAACCAATTGATAAGAACCGCAGCAAGAATACTAGACACAGCTAAAACTAAACCAAGAAAGCCATATTGGACACTGCTAAAGCCAAAGTGATTGATGAAAATAAACGGAGCTTCTGCATAGTAGCTAAACAATAAACCATTAATGCCCCCAATCAATAAGCCGTAGCACCAAACTTTCGAATCGAAGGAAAGGCGTTTCGCCACGGACCAAAAAGGCGCTTTCGTTAAGGTATTTCCTAAGTGAAAGGTTTCTGGTAAACGATAAAAACTATAGAAAAGTAATAGAACAGCCATGACAATTAAGGTGCTAAAGACATGCTGATAGCCAAAATAGGTTTGAACAAGTCCGCCGACTAAGGGTCCGATGGCAGGAGATAGCGATAGGGCAGCGCTTGTTTGAGCAAAAATTTTCCCTCTTTGAAGATCGTTAAAGCTTTCCCGCATCATCGATTGGGTAATGACAGAACCAACGCTTGCACCAAATGCTTGAATTAAACGGAAGAATAACAGCCAAGGAAATGTCGGACTCAAAAAAAGGCCAATATTTCCAATTAAATAGCATAAAATTCCTAATAACATAGCTGGGCGACGTCCAATCGTATCGGATAAAATTCCCCAGAATAAAACGCCAACGGCAAAGGCAACAAAATAAATACTCATGGTTAATTGTGCCACGCTATCGTGAATGTTAAAAGCAGAACTAAGCGCTGGTAAAATGGGTGTGAAAATCGACTCGCTGATTTGTGGAAATCCCACAAGCAAAATAATAATTAGTAATGATGGGACGGTGTTTCGGGTGTTTTTCATGATTTTTCTCCTTAAAAGTTTAATCTAATCAAAAACACCCATTGTCTTTTACAACCGCCAAATTTAAAATAAGTAAAATAATGTCACCAACTTTCCTTGAAATTTTTTATTATACAAAGTCTAAATGAAGAAGCGCTTCTTCTTGACTAAATTCATAAGTGTAGCGACCGGATAAACCGGCAAGCTCACCTGATGCTTGAAATAGTTCACCTGGGCAGTCTAAAAGACCCTGTGTAAACGTCCCTTTTTCGCAAGCAGTAAAGGTGCCTTTTTTTCCTAAATAAGTTCCTTCGAAATGTAGGAAACCGACCACTTGAGCCACAGCTTCAAGCCCATCTGCCATTGAAGAGCCTTGATAAGTCATTAAGTATTCCACAGAAGCTGTCCCAGATAAGGCGCCTGACAATTGATAAGTAGCGCTCGCTTGATTCACTGGGAAATTTTCATTAAGATTGTCAATCGGTTGTTCTTGCCAACTAGATACAGTAAATGCTGCTTGCTCCATTGCTGTCCCTTCTTTCTTATTAATAAGAATAGGGTAGCGGGAAGTGCACTATTTGTCAACAATCCACCACTTTAACTCTTCATTTTTTGCACAAAAGAATGTAACGCTAAGCGGTTGATGTGATAAGCAGTTCCTTGTTTTTGAATAAAGCCGCGCTCTCGAAATTGTTTGAAGGTATAAATAAGATGGCGATAACTAACCCCTAAGTATTCGGCAATCTCAGTATGTTTTTCTTTATAAACATCTTCGTGATTAGCGGCAACCAATAGCAATTCCGCTAGCCGATAACTTAGTTCATAGGTCTGATTCGTTGTAAAGTGGTCCACCCGTTGGATCATTTTTTTCCCTAGATAATGGCTGAGTTGCTGCATAAAAAGCACCTTGTTTTTTAAAACAGTTTCTGCGTAAGCTAAAGGTACAGCCAAACAACAGGTTTCACCTAAGGCGATAACGTCCTTGGTTATCGTTTCCGCTTGAACTAATGTTAAATCGCCAATTAAATCACCTGTCGTTAAAAACTGAACAATGGATTGGCGGCCATTGCGTTCTGTTTTTAAAATTTTCGCTTTTCCTTTGATTAAATAAAAAAGATAATTTAATGGCTCTGCTTGATGATGAATGAATTCTTGATTTTCAAAATCGATAATAAAACTGTGTTTTAAATCAGTTTCATTAAAAAAAGGCGTATTTTTAGCTAATTCTTGTTTCGGTGATCGTTGGTAGTCTGTTTTAAGCATTTTTTCTCCTTATAATAGGAGAAATCTCCTATTCGTTTCTTCTATTGTAGCACATAATAGACGTATCAAGAGTAGAGGAGTTTTTATAATGTGGAAGAAAAAAATTGTGCTATCGTTTCTTTTTTATTTAATTAGTGCATTGGGCATCAGTTTGACAATTCAAGCAGGCATTGGAGTTAGTAGTTTTAATGCATTTAATGTGACCTTTGCAACACTTACTCATTTAAAAGTCGGGACGGTTACCACAGCTATCAATTTAGCTTTTTTAGGCACGTGTTGGTTGTTAGATCAGCAGCGTAAAATTCAGGACTATTTGATTATTTTGGTGGCGTTAATTGGCTTTGGTTTTGTCATTAATTTTTTCTTGTATCAATTATTTGGTTCGCTTGTTTTTCAAAATTATTTAGTTAAAATTGTTCTATTTATTTTAGGGACAATCATAGCAGGAATCGGGACAGGACAGGTAGTTGCGCTAGGTGTTTTGCAATTTCCCATTGAAAAATTTTGTACACTTATTTCTGAAAGAACGCGCTATAGTTTTCAGGTTTATCGTTATTTAGTTGATATTTTTTGTGTCAGTTTAGCACTAGGATTGTCCATTAGTTATCATTTGCCGATTTTTGTTCGTGAGGGAACTGTGATTAGTCTTTTCTTACTTTCTTGGGTTATTAGTTGGTCGAGAAAGCGGGGGCAACAACGTATTTTACGAATACAAATCAAGAAACTGGAATCCGAATGAAAGGATTTCAGTTTTTTTCAAATGAGCAGAACTTTTATTTGAAAAAAAGAATGGAAAACGGTATACTAATTAAGTAATTATTCATAACATTGGTTCTCCAATCAATGTTAAATAGTTTTTTCATGAGGGAGTAACTGACAGTATTTATGCTGTGACAACATCACCAACTCCGAAAGCAATTTCTGGTGTTGTCTTAAACGGTGAGACTTATGTATGTTCGACGAAGTAGCATACACAAGTCTATTTTTTTTCATTTATTTTTGATGAAATGTAAAATAGTACTTGAAGGATGCTGCAAAAAATAGAGGAGGAAGAACATGTCAGAAGAAAAGAAAACACAATTGTCTGAAGCGTTTTACGCACAAGACGACACAGTTGTTTTGGAGAAAATGAACACAACAACTGATGGATTAAGTGCACAGGAGGCTCAAAAGCGTTTAGAAACGTACGGGGAAAATGTGCTAGATGAAGGGAAGAAAAAATCACTTGCCGTGAAATTCTTTGAGCAATTCAAAGATTTTATGATTATTGTTTTATTAGCGGCAGCGGTCATTTCAGCCGTCTTTTCCCATGATGTGGTAGACTCGATTATCATCTTAGTGGTTGTTATCTTGAACGCCATCTTTGGGGTCATCCAAGAAGCCAAAGCGGAACAAGCCATTGAAGCATTAAAAGAAATGTCTTCACCAAATGCGAATGTTCGCCGTGATGGACACGTCATTACTGTTAAAAGTGATGAATTAGTGCCAGGTGACATTGTTTTATTAGAAGCAGGGGATGTCGTTCCAGCTGATTTACGTTTATTGGAAGCGAATAGCTTAAAAATTGAAGAAGCAGCGTTAACCGGTGAATCTGTTCCAGTTGAAAAAGAAGTAACCATCTTAGAGGGAACCGATATTGGTATCGGTGACCGAATCAATATGGCTTATTCCAATAGTAATGTGACGTATGGACGTGGCCTTGGCGTTGTGGTTGGCACAGGAATGAATACAGAAGTCGGTAAAATTGCTGGCATGCTAGCAAGCGAACAAGAAACGGAAACGCCTTTAAAACAAAACTTAAACCAATTGGGTAAAATGTTAACAATTGCCATTTTAGTCATTGCAGCGGTGATGTTTGTGGTAGGAATGATGAATGGTCGTTCATGGATTGACATGTTATTAACGTCAATTTCGTTAGCTGTAGCGGCAATTCCAGAAGGATTACCAGCGATTGTCACGATTATTTTGGCTTTAGGTACCCAAAAAATGGCCAAGAAAAATGCGATTGTCCGTAAGTTACCAGCCGTTGAAACATTAGGAAGTACAGACATTATCTGTTCAGATAAAACAGGTACGTTAACCTTAAATCAAATGACCGTTGAAGCGTTGTATACAGATGGTCAAGTTTTATCTGCTTCCACAGAAATACCTGCTGATAATATGGCTTTAAAAATCATGAACTTTACGAATGATACAAAAATCGCTCAAGATGGTTCATTAATTGGTGACCCAACAGAAACTGCCTTAGTACAATTTGGTTTAGATCATGCGTTTAACGTAACCGAAAAAGTAGCAGCTGAACCTCGTGTGGCAGAGATTCCTTTTGACTCTGATCGTAAATTAATGACTACTGTTCATGAATTAAAAACAGGTGGCTTCCTAGTTTCTGTCAAAGGTGCACCAGATGAATTATTGAAACGTTGTACGGAAATCTTATCAAATGGAGAAACAAGTCCATTAGATGAAACAAAACGTCAAGAAATTTTGAAAACAAACACCTCATTAGCGAAACAAGCCCTACGTGTTTTAGGAATGGCTTATAAATATGTTGAGACGATTCCAGCCGAAATGAGTTCTGAACTTGTGGAAAAAGATTTAACATTTGCTGGTTTAGTCGGTATGATTGACCCAGAAAGAAAAGAAGCTGCAGATGCTGTAAAAGTCGCGAAAGAAGCGGGTATTCGTCCAATTATGATTACGGGTGACCACCGTGATACAGCAGAAGCAATTGCGGCACGTTTAGGCATCATCAAAGAAGGTGACGACGATGCAGTCATTACAGGCGCTGAATTAAATGAATTGTCAGATGAAAAATTCGCACAAGTCGTGGGACACTACTCTGTCTATGCTCGTGTTTCACCAGAACACAAGGTTCGGATTGTTAAAGCGTGGCAACAAGAAGGAAAAGTGGTTGCTATGACTGGTGATGGCGTAAATGATGCCCCAGCCTTAAAAGCTGCTGACATCGGGATTGGTATGGGAATTACCGGAACAGAAGTATCAAAAGGTGCTTCAGATATGGTACTTGCCGATGATAACTTTTCAACAATTATTGTAGCGGTAGAAGAAGGACGTAAAGTCTTCTCAAATATCCAAAAAACGATTCAATATTTACTTTCAGCTAACTTAGGGGAAGTATTAACCTTGTTTATTGCAACAATGCTCAATTGGGATACCTTGTTACCTGTTCACTTATTGTGGATTAACTTAGTAACAGATACTTTCCCAGCGATTGCGTTAGGTGTGGAACCAGCAGAACGTGATGTGATGAGCCATGAACCTCGTGGTAAAAAATCGAACTTCTTCTCTGGCGGCGTTTTAAGCAGTGTTGTTTATCAAGGGATTACGCAAGGGGCATTGACTTTGATTGTGTATAAAATGTCAATTATGTTCCCAGCACATACCGCAGCTAACACAAACTTATCGGCGCAAGCGTTGTATGATTTACAACACGGCGATGCTTTAACCATGGCCTTTGCTACTTTGGGATTAATTCAATTGTTCCATGCCTTTAATGTGAAGTCGATTTATCAATCAATTTTCAAAGTTGGCTTATTCCGCAACAAATCATTTAACTATGGGATTCTTGTTTCGTTCTTGCTATTAGCTGCAACGATTGTTATTCCAGGATTTAATGATTTATTCAGCGTTACACATTTAGATGCATATCAATGGGCAATTGTAGCAGGTACTTCTTTTGCTATCATCCCAATTGTGGAAATTGTGAAGTTCTTCCAACGTAAAGCAGGTAAAGGTGCTTAATAAATAAGAAAAGAAAATTGGCTGGTACTTAAACCAGTCAATTTTTCTTTATGTAAGGAGTGAAAGGGCTTGAAACGGAAAATTATTTTCGAAACACAACGACTTATTGTCAGAGAATGGCAGTCGGAAGATGAAGCGGAATTGAAAAAATTTTTGCAAGATGAAAATGTGATGTATGCCTATGAACACGCTTTTTCTGATGAAGAGGTTGCAAACTGGCTAAAGTGGAACTTACAGTCCTATCAAGAATACGGCTACGGCTTATGGGCGTTAGAGAAGAAACGAACAGGCGAAGTCATCGGCGAGTGTGGTCTCACCAATCAATTAGTAAAAGGTAAGAGCTATCCAGAAATTGGTTATCATTTATGTGTGAAAGAATGGCACAAAGGGTATGCGATTGAAGCTGCCGCAGCGACAAAGCAATACGCATTCGATGTATTAAATTTTCCAGAAGTTATTTCAACGATTCGTGATACGAACTTAGCCTCTATGAATGTCGCTATTCGAAACCAGATGCTTGTTAGGGATCGATACATTAAAACATACCGTGGCAAAACGATGCCTCACTATGTTTTCTCTGTTAAAAATCAAAAGAATGAAGACTGAAAAAGTGCCACTTGTCAGATGGAATAGAAAAAGTGTAAAATGGAGTGAAAGAGAAAAGGGAAAAGAGGGATGGTTATGAGACCAAATTTAGGATTTTACGTTCAAACAATTAATGATATCGTTAAAACAACAGAAGACATTGGCGAAGTCATGAATCCATATTACGAAGAAGTTCGTCAAGCGATCGATAAGAATAAAGTGAATGATTTAACAGCCGAACGAATTGCAGAAATTCAAGCAAAATTTAAAGAAGGTACTGAAAAATATGAATTAATGCTCAAAAAAGTCGGAACATTAAAACCGACGCCACAAGTACTTGGCATTCACAAAAAATTTCAACATGCTTATACAGAATATGTAGCAGGATGCAATGAAATGATTTTAGCAACAGATCCAGAAACAGGTATTGATGCAGATTTATTTAATGCTTCAGAGGAAAAGCAGGATCAAGCAACGGATGAATTAACCTTTGCCATTACGCGGATGAGCAACATTCTTTTGAAAAAATAAAAAACTAATAAAAATAACTAACGAATTTAATATTTTTTTCATGTCTTTTTTATGGACAAAAGAGAAAGTGTATTGTATTATTAATTCATACCAACAACAACCTTTTTATTTTTCATTTTACTCTTATTGAGTAAATACTCCTTTTCCATCGGCAAAACTGCCGGTGGTTTTTTTTGTTATTTTTTTTATTTAATAATAAAACAACCTTTGATTTTATTAAAATCAAAGGTTGTTTTAGCTCGTTAATTTTCAACATTTCGCACATAATCATCAAAGTATTGAATTAACTCTTTCTTGATTTGTTGATAATCTGCTTCAGAATAGTTCTTTTCTTCTAACGTACCATTAAAAAATGGCAAATTTAGTTCTTCTTTTAAACGTTCAATCACTTCTTCTTGCTTCATAAGGACCCCTTCTCAACGAATTGTTCTCTTCTATTATAGAACATTGTAGTCATCCGTCAATTGTTCAAAGGCAATTTTCATTTCCTCTAGACGTTCATTCAATTGATTGGTTTCATCTTCTTCATTGAAAAAATGTTGTTTTAATTCAAAATAAAAATTTTCGAAGGCTTGGAAAAAAGGCTCAGACTTGTTGTTTTCAAGAGCAGGAACACTTGTGTAGAGAACACGAGCGCTATGGTAGTAAGTGAAAACCTCGTTAATATTTAATAAAATACGCGCTTCCTCTGGGCGTGGTCGACTTGTAACTAAGTCATGTAAAGATAAACTTTTTGTATGGGTTTCAGATAAATAAAATAAAAATAGTTCCAATTGCTCTTTCGTTGCAGACATGAAAACTCCTCCTCAAACAGTAGTAACATTTATTATAAATGAAAATGAAAGTGCTTGAAAAGCAATGCGCTCAGCAAAAATAATTATTTTAAGGGAAAACTATAGTTGTTGCTTTAGCATTCTTTTTAATCATGATAAACTGAGAGAAGTATAATAGGTCCTGACAGAGGAGGAAACAAATGAAAATTGTGATTATTGGTGCATCATTCGCAGGTATTTCCGCAGCAATTGCTTCAAGGAAAAAATATCCCCAAGCAGAAATTTCTTTAATTGATAAACAAGCAACAGTGGGGTATTTATCTGGTGGCTTAAGTGCGTATTTTAATCATACCATCAATGAATTACACGAAGCACGTTACATAACGGAAGAGGAATTACGTCGTCAAAAGATTCAGTTGCTTTTAAATAGAGAAGTCGTGGCAATGGATGTTGAGAACCAATTGATTGCTTGGTCACGAAAGGAAGAGCAACAGTGGTATTCTTATGATAAATTGATTTTAGCGACAGGCGCGAGCCAATTTTCCACGCAAATTCGTGGTAGTCAAACAGAAAAATTACTCAAATATAAATTTTTATCAGGTGCTTTAGCGGCTGTTCCATTACTGGAAAAAAGCCAGACAGTAGCTGTCATTGGTGCAGGACCCATTGGAATGGAAGCTATTGATTTTCTTGTGAAAATGAAGAAAACGGTCCATGTCTTTGAAAGCTTGGAAAATCTATTGCCTAAATATTTTGATAAAGAAAT
The DNA here is from genome assembly GCF_050534975.1 of Enterococcus sp. DIV2384. Lineage (NCBI taxonomy): Bacteria > Bacillati > Bacillota > Bacilli > Lactobacillales > Enterococcaceae > Enterococcus > Enterococcus sp. DIV2384. The sequence goes on along the minus strand of NZ_CP172905.1, from coordinate 1,682,080 downwards.
GGTCGCAGAAGTTCAAAAATCTTTGGAAAAACAAGCAGTAATTTTCCATTTTGAAGAAACGGTCCTAGGAATTGAAGAAACAGCAAATGGTATTGTTCTTGAAACAAGCGAACAGAAAATTTCTTGTGACAGTGGGATTTTTGCTTTAAACTTACATCCTCAATTAGCCTATTTAGATAAAAAAATTCAACGGAATCTGGATCAGACAATCGCAGTGGATGCTTATTTACAAACTTCAGTGCCGAATGTTTTTGCCATCGGAGATTGCATTTCAGTTATGAATGAACCAGTCGCGGAAACTTTTTATGCTCCGTTAGTGAACAATGCGGTACGAACTGGCTTAGTAGTCGCCAATAATTTAGAAGAAAAAACACACCGATTCATTGGCTCTTTGCGAACAATGGGAACAAAAGTGGGGGACTATTACCTTGCTAGTACAGGTCTAACCGAAACGGAAGGTTTATTTTTTCCGCAAACACTTGCTTCCGTAATTGTTAGACAGCCAGCGCCGCCTCTACAACATGGGACAGAAATTTTAGGCAAATTAATCTATGATAAAGTGACACAACGGGTCCTTGGGGCACAGCTTTGTTCAAAAAACAATTGTTTAGAAAAAATAAATACGTTAGCATTAAGTATCCAAACAGGTCAGACACTGACAGACCTATTACAAAAAGATTATTTTTATCAACCTTCCTTAACCAATATTTATGATATTACAAATTTGATGGGTGCTTCGGCTTATTGGAGAGAGAACGATGAAAGTTGAGACGTTATTGGAAAAGAAAGCGATGCGACAATTATTAACGGTGCAACAAACCATCTTAGCAGGCGGTACCTGCTCAGTCTCTGATTTAACAGCATTTTTAGCGGTCACAAAAGCCTCCTTTGAAAAAGACTTAGAGGATTTACATTATTTTTTGAAACCTTTTGGACAGGATTGTCAGCTTACTTATGATGGCCAACAGCTATCAATCACCTTATCGGATTTTTTTTCGTTGAATCATTTAATTGAAGCATTTGTAAAAGAGTCTCTTAAATTTCAACTTTTAGATTATTTATATCGTAATAAAGAGTTTTCTATTGTTCAATTAACGACTAAATTTATGATTAGTGAGTCTTCTTTATTTCGAAAGATTAAGGAACTCAATCAATTGTTAGCCGCCTTTGATTTGCAAATAAAAAATGGACAACTACAGGGAGAAGAATTGCAGATTCGTTACTTTTACTTTCAGTTGTATTGGTATATTACTCCCTATGAAATACACCAGAAAAAAACGATGTCGCCGTTAAATAAACGGATAATTGAAGGGATTGAGACTGGCTTAGGTTTTACTTTTAATGAACATAATGCGTTAAAAGTTAGCCTTTGGTTGAGTATTACGAAAAAGCGCCTAGCGGTCACTTCAAAAAAATATCAACAATTGAGAAAGAAAATGATTGATTTTAAAGAAGATCCGTTATTTAAGCAAGTTCGACAATTGTTTTTCCGTTTTTCTAGTCGCTATTCATTAGAATTAGATGAAGGAGAAAGCATGATTCATTTTGTTTTTCTAATCACAATGTCGGTCTTACCAGAATCAGCTTTTGATGAATATTCCTTAATTCGGGGACGTCGTTCCGCTGTTTCTTTAGCTGATACGTTTATCTTGGAAAATGTGGTCTTGTATTATCGGCCCCATAAATTTGAACCTACTCTTGAGAAAACCATGGCTTACTATTTTTCACAAATTCATGGAAAACTGTATTTTTTTAAAGGAGAATTGGAAGTTTTTGATCGGGCCCATATCTGGGAAAAAGAACAGCAATTATCTAGTCGGGAATTAGCTTCTTTTTCAACAACGTTATTAGAAAAAGCTTTAGCTTGTTTTGATGAAACGTATCAACCAGGAGATAGTTTGCATGAACTTTCTCTGGTCAAATATTTAAGCGTGTTGGCATTAATTGAATTTAAAATGATTGGTGAAATAAAAATTGGAATTCACTTAGCAATGGATGCTCTTTATCAAGCGGCGTTAACACAAGTATTAATGCTTAGTCTTAAAAATATGAATGGCACGCTGGTGGAGAGGTATCAGCCTGAACAAACATATGATTTAATTGTGACCAATTATCAGCAAACGAGCTATCAAGGAACACCGGAAGTCTATGTTTTGTCAGAATTAAGTTCGACCTATGATGTGCAACAATTAAAAAAGAAAATACGCACCTTGCGGGAGAAATAAACAAAAGGTTGGTGTGACGGAAATTGTCTGATCCTCGCACCAGCCTTTTTACAACTAAAAGTCGAAAATTAGGCTTTTTTAAACAAAAATGTTTCTTTTTATTGAAAAATTAGAGATAATAAAAGCATTATTGAAAGCGTTGTCTTTGTTGGTTTTAGTAGAAATCCTTTCAATTTTTTTAAAATAAAAAAAGTTTTTGACATGTTTAGTTATTCTTTTATTTGTAAGATAGGAACATAAAGAAAACGATTTCAAAAAACGTTTAGGAGGAATTATCATGGCAGAAGAAAAATACATTATGGCGATTGATCAAGGAACGACTAGTTCTCGTGCAATTATTTTTGATAAAAAAGGAAACAAAATTGGTAGTTCACAAAAGGAATTTACTCAATATTTCCCTAATGCAGGTTGGGTGGAACATAATGCCAATGAAATTTGGAATTCTGTTCAATCCGTTATTGCAGGTTCTTTAATTGAGTCAGGAGTGAAACCTACAGATATTGCCGGAATTGGGATTACAAACCAACGGGAAACAACCGTTGTTTGGGACAAAGCAACTGGGTTACCAATTTATAACGCAATTGTTTGGCAATCACGCCAAACGACACCTATTGCTGATCAACTAAAAGAAGATGGCTACAGCGAAATGATTCATGAAAAAACTGGGTTAATCATTGATGCTTATTTCTCAGCAACGAAGGTTCGTTGGATCTTAGATCACGTAGAAGGTGCGCAAGAACGTGCAGAAAATGGAGAATTGATGTTTGGAACAATTGACACTTGGCTCGTTTGGAAATTAACGGGAGATACTCATGTCACTGATTATTCAAATGCAAGTCGGACGATGTTGTTTAATATCCATGATTTAGATTGGGATCAAGAAATTTTGGATCTTTTAAATATCCCACGAGTGATGTTACCGAAAGTCGTTTCGAACTCTGAAGTGTATGGACTAACAAAAAATTACCATTTTTACGGAAGTGAAGTTCCTATCGCTGGGATGGCTGGTGACCAACAAGCCGCTTTATTTGGTCAAATGGCCTTTGAACCTGGGATGGTTAAAAATACCTATGGAACAGGCTCATTTATTGTCATGAACACTGGCGAAGAACCTCAACTTTCTAAAAATAATCTGCTTACCACTATTGGCTATGGCATTAACGGCAAAGTATATTATGCCTTGGAAGGAAGTATCTTCGTGGCTGGTTCAGCGATTCAATGGTTACGAGATGGCTTAAAAATGTTGCAAACGGCTGCGGAATCTGAAGCAGTAGCCAAAGCGTCAACAGGGCACAATGAAGTTTATGTGGTTCCGGCATTCACTGGTTTGGGCGCACCATATTGGGATTCACAAGCGCGTGGGGCTGTCTTTGGATTAACACGCGGTACCACGAGAGAAGATTTTGTCAAAGCGACACTTCAAGCAGTTGCGTATCAAGTTCGTGACATTATTGGCACGATGAAAGAAGATACAGGCATAGATATTCCCGTCTTAAAAGTAGACGGTGGAGCAGCAAACAATGATTTCTTGATGCAATTCCAAGCAGATATTTTAAACACTGCTGTTCAAAGAGCCCATAACTTAGAAACAACGGCCTTAGGCGCAGCTTTCTTGGCGGGCTTAGCGGTTGGCTTCTGGAAAGACTTAGAAGAAATCAAAGCATTCCAAGAAGAAGGACAACAATTTGAACCAATTATGGCGGAAGAAGAACGAGAAGATTTATATGAAGGTTGGCAACAAGCAGTAGCAGCTACCCAACAATTTAAACGTAAAAATAAGTAAATGGAAAAGGGGAATTTTCTATGACTTTCTCAATAGAAACACGCCGACAATCAATCGACGCTTTAAAAACACAACACTTAGATGTCTTAATTATTGGTGGTGGCATTACTGGCGCAGGCGTTGCTCTGCAAGCCAGTGCCGCTAAAATGAAGACAGGGTTAATTGAAATGCAGGATTTCGCAGAGGGCACCTCTTCACGATCAACCAAATTAGTTCATGGTGGTATCCGCTATTTGAAAACGTTTGACGTGGAGGTGGTGGCGGATACAGTGAAAGAACGAGCCGTCGTTCAATCCATTGCGCCACACATCCCTAAAGCGGATCCCATGTTATTGCCGATTTATGATGAGCCAAATGCAACATTTAATCTATTTTCTGTCAAAATAGCAATGGATTTATATGATCAGTTAGCTGATGTAACAGGTACCAAGTACGCCAACTATTTGTTAACAAAAGACGAGGTTTTGGCACGTGAGCCACAACTAAAAAGTGAAGGTCTACAAGGTGGAGGTGTTTATTTAGATTACCGAAATAATGATGCTCGTTTAGTTATTGAAAATATTAAACAAGCAGTAGCTGACGGGGCACATGCTGTGAGTCGGGTTCAAGCGGTGGGCTTTTTATACAATGATGAAGGTAAAATTACTGGTATTCAAGCAAAGGACCTACTAACTGACGAACAGTTTGAGATTCACGCAGATGTTGTGATTAATACTACTGGTCCTTGGTCAGATAAATTAAGAGGCTTAAACAAAAATGATTCATTTACACCACAAATGCGTCCAACCAAAGGGGTTCATTTAGTTGTCGACAAAAGCCGTTTAAATGTTCCTCAACCAACGTATTTTGATACAGGTAAACAAGATGGCCGCATGGTCTTCGTTGTTCCAAGAGAAGAAAAAACATATTTTGGGACGACGGATACAGATTACCATGGAGACTTTCAACATCCAACAGTAGAACAAAGTGATGTGGATTACCTATTGGAAGTAGTCAATAATCGTTATCCAGAGGTACAATTGACAATTGATGATATTGAAGCCAGCTGGGCTGGCTTGCGACCTTTAATTTCTGCTAACGGTGGCTCAGATTATAATGGGGGAAACAATGGCAAACTTTCAGATAAAAGTATTGATGAAGTCATTGATGTCGTTGACAGATACCAAAAAAATCAAACAGATAAACGAGAAATTGAAGAAGTCCTAAACCATCTGGAAGACAGTTTGGTGGAAAATAAAGTCAATCCTTCAGCTGTCTCTCGAGGCAGCTCATTGGAAAGATCAGCGGATGGCTTGCTCACTTTGGCTGGTGGGAAATTAACAGATTATCGTAAAATGGCAGAAGGTGCGATGAAAATGATTCAAACCATCTTAGCAGAAGAATACCAGAAAGAATTCACCTTAATTGATTCTAAAAACTATCCAGTTTCAGGTGGGAAATTGAACCCTGCAACGGTAGACGAAGAATTAGAAGCGTTGGCAAAACATGGCGTGTCTAAAGGGTTAAGTGAAAAGGATGCACTATACTTAGCTCATTTATATGGCTCCAACGTACCAACTGTTTTTGAAATGATTGATGGTGCCAAAGTAATTCCTGGTTTAACCTTAACAGAAACTGTCTCTTTAAACTATGCGATGGAAGAAGAAATGGCTTTAACACCCGTCGACTTTTTATTGCGACGGACCAACCACTTATTATTTATGCGTGATCGTTTGGACCAAGTGAAAGCGGGAGTCATTGAAGAAATGGCACAGCATTATCAATGGACAGCGGAAGAAAGAGCACGACACATTGAAACATTAGAAAAAGTAATTGAAGAATCAGATTTAAAAAATTTGAAAGTAGGGTGAAGAAAAAATGGGAACTTCGATGATGACACAATTATTCGGTGAATTTTTCGGAACGATGATTTTAGTTTTACTAGGGGATGGCGTCTGTGCCGCAGTTAACTTGAAGAAAAGCAAAGCCTTTGCTTCTGGTTGGGTCGTTATTGCTTTAGGTTGGGGCGCTGCTGTTACATTAGCTGTTTACATGTCTGGGTATATGAGTCCAGCGCATTTAAATCCTGCTGTAACAGTTGCGATGGCAATTACTGGAAACTTTGAATGGGGCATGGTTTTACCTTATATCGTAGCTCAAGTCCTAGGCGGTTTTATTGGTGGTTTAGTTGTCTGGTTAGCTTATTTACCCCATTGGAACATTACAGAAGACAAAGGTGCTATTTTAGGAACCTTCGCCACTGGTCCAGCTGTCCGTAACTATCCAGCCAATGTTTTAACAGAAATTATCGGCACATTTGTCTTGGTTTTTGGCTTACTAGCCTTTTCTCAAAACGACTTAGCGGCTGGCATTAACCCAATGCTTGTTGGGATTTTGGTCTTAGGACTAGGTCTATCATTAGGCGGACCTACAGGTTATGCAATTAACCCTGCACGTGATTTAGGACCTCGTTTAGCGCATCAAATTATTCCTGTGAAAACAAAAGGTGATTCTGATTGGGCTTATTCTTGGGTGCCAATTGTGGGACCTATCTTAGGGGCTTCATTAGCTGCAGTAATTTATTTATTCACTATTTAATAAAATGAAATGTAAATAGTTGTTTTAGACAATAAAAAACGCTTGTGAGAAGTAATCAATTCTTGCAAGTGTTTTTTGCTACATATTAAACCAAAAAAGATTTCCTTAGACATTTAGACAATTTGTCCAAATGCGGAACAGAACAATTTTCCTATATGATACAATAAAAGTGCACAAGTAATTGGGGGAGTAACATTTCATACTTATTTGTCAATTTTAAGCTGGACAATGTGTTCAGTAATATATACTAATTTAAAAAGGAGTACATGATTTGAATGGGATAATGGTTTTGTTAGTGGGCGCTGGGTACATTGGTTGGGTTATTTATAGAAATGGTCGTACGTATTTCCGTTATAAAAAAAATCTAAAAAAATATCAAACGACGCACCATCTAACGGACAGTGACCTAGAGATGTACCAAAGAATTATGGACGAATTAAAAAAACAAATTATTTATTTAAACGAACTAACGAATAAGTCACGAAATTTAAAAAAAATTGAACAAGTAGAACTGGGTGTTGCTTCCGCTAAGGGCATCTTTAAACACTTAGTGAAGTATCCTGAAGCAATTACTCATTTTAGTGATTTTTTATATCATAAGGTACCAGAGATTTTACGAGCATCAGAACGGTTTTTAAGCATTAAAGAAGATAAATTGTCAACAGAAGAAATAACACTTGCAACCAATGGTATCTTAAGTACCATACGAGTGTTGTCGGAAAGTATCACAGATGATTATGAAAGATTAGTCTCCGAAGCATCTGAGGAAATTGCCTTATCAAAAAAATTAGTGGAGAGAAAAAATGGCTAAACAAAAGAATTTTTATGATACATATGATGCGCTTTTTCAAAAGCCAAAATGGTCGTTTTTTCCTGTCACAAGAACAGACACAGTAAAGCAACTTCCTAACCCAAATAAAAAAGTGGTAAAACCACAGACGAAAAAAAAGAAAAAACAAAAAAAGAACAAAAAAATTATTTGGATAGGCATTGCTGTAGCAATTGGCTTTATAGTATATATTGATCTTGCGGAGAAAGATGATTATTGGGATTACTCCGCTTCATCAGAAGATGTTTATCCTTTAAAAGAAGCTGGACTTACCACAACTGGACCTGTTGATTTAGAAAAACCACTAAAAGTCACAATAGAAGAAAATAAACTTTTATTTAATCAAGGCTATCAAATAGAAATTATCGGCGATGCCGATATTGAAACCAGTGGCGGAAAGAACTTTTTAATTTTACCTTCTACAGAGGAGTATCCAGATACAAAATATCTAGGCAATATCAGTTTTTATGAAAAAAGAGACTATTATACATCGGCAGGTATGTACCTTTCTGGCAATCTTGTCAACAGTCTTTCTGATTATTTGGATACAAGTAAAGAGTTTATCAAAGCATACCCAATTGATAAAATTGCTGATGTACAAACCGGCTATATTTTAAAACGGAATCAAGGATATACAGACATCTCAAAATATTATCTCTTTAAAGATGGAACAGGATTTGAATTAGAAGTCTCTGTTGACCAATTGGAAAAGGTCAAAGATCCCAAAGACTATTCTTCTTTTGTAAAAACATACGCAAAAGAAGTCGCTTTTATAGAAAAAAGTTTTAAATTTGAGTCTACTGATGAGGAATCTCGATAGAGAAAATAGTTTTCAGCTTCAAGTAGCGCCTAGCAATACCTTTGTTGAAAAAATGTAAGAGCCTGAGACAAAAAACACTTTGGATCTTCGTCTCAGGCTTAAAAACTGATCAGCGGTGGAAGCGTAGCACTTTAAGGACTGAAGTACGACGTGTACCCACTTACTAGATTGTCTTTGAAGGTAACGTAGAAAAGAACAGCAATATACAAGCAACCTACAAACTATTTTCTGTCAGACTAAAACTGGCAGAAGTGGTTTGTAGGTCGCTTGTTTTCATTATGGTTGGTGAGACAAGTTAGCGCTTGATGTTTGTTTTAATATTGCAAATCAAAAATGGCGATACTTATTTTACTGAAAATTAGTTCCCAATCTTCTCGGGTTAATTCTTCTTCTAAAATGTAAATTCGGTCTATTTCTTTTGGTAAATCAAATAAGGGATAGTCAGTAATCACAATATCACAACTAGAAAAATCGGTTCGTTCAAAAATAATATCCTCACTAAATGCTTGCTTGATTTTCATCATAATAAAGCTAGCAATGTAAAAATCGCGAGAATATGCAACACCAATTTTAATTTTTTTGCGGGGACTATAGTGCTTATAAATTCGTAACAACAATTCACATGTCCAAATTGGGTTCTCCTGATCCTTAAATCTTAACTGATAAGGGGAATGCGCTGAAAAGTTTTGATAAAAAGCATAAATTTTTTTCTGTAAATCTTTTTGATAAGTACTATTTTTATTGACTAAAAAATCTAGAATCGCGGTATTTGGTTGCTGTGAAATAAATAATTGGTTATAGATAATATTTTTAAATAAAATAAGTAAGAAGTAATGACGATCAAATTCACGCATTTTTGGAATTTGAAAAACTTCGCAAAAATTGGTTAATAAAGAATCAACGTAGAAATATTCTGGGCAAGAAATTTCATTTAGAGCAGCCAGTAAATCTTTGGCTCGTTTTGCTGAATCAAAATTATCAATGGCAATGGGTGCAATGATATCTACAACCCGCTGTTGATCTTCTGAAAAATTTGATTGGGAACAAAAATAGTTTGTTTTGAGTCTGAGAAAAGCCTTAAATAAGGATGTTCTTCAAATTCTTTTTGGAGATCATCTTCACAAGTATATGGAAAGCGATATTTTGCGATGTGTAAAAGTAAATTTAATTTTAGTAGAGAAGCGTGTTCCAAGCGTTCAAGAATTTCTGGTTTAATATGTTGCGTCAGTATATCTTCAAAATAAGTAGAGGTATAACGTGGTAAGGCTAAGGTATTTAAAAAGATGGTCCAGTAGACATCAAGAAAAGCATATAGGACTTGAAATTCAGAACCTGTAATCACTTTACTCGCGGAGGGGGAAAAATGGACGGAAATTCCATACAAACCAAATAGTTTATTAATGTTATTTAACCGTTTGTAAATGTAAGATGAGCTAAAATTAGTTTCTTGACTCACTTTCCAGACAGAATTGTTTTCTTTTTTGATAATTGCTTGAAAAAGAATGAAGTCAGTAGAATGGACACAGTAATAATTAAATAATAAAAAATAGTGGGAAAGAAAATCATTGGAAGTCGTATGTAATGAAATTTTTCCGTGATGGATCTGAATCTCTAAGGTATTTTCAGGAAGGGTTGCTAAGTCTTCTTGAATTTCACGAAGATAAATTGATAAATTTTTAGTAGAAAGATCGAATTTTCGGGCAACACTAGATAAATCAAGGTTTGTTTGTTTTGCTAAGTATAAAAAGACAGCCAATTTTTTTTGTGTTTTCTTTGAAAGTAAAAATGTTTTTATGGCATCTTGTGTTTTGATGAGACTCACTCCTTAGTAATAACTTCTCTTTTATTATAATAGTTCGCCTAATAAATTGTAATAAAAAAGAACAATTCTCATTGGTTTATGAGAAAATAACAAAATATTCAGCAGGAAAACACCTGTGTCAGTCGACACAGGTGTTACGATGAGCAAAAAGAGCGGGTTCTTTTTTTATCAAATAATTTTCCAAAGTGACGTGATCAACTAAAGAATCAATCACCCCTTCTTTAGAAACTGAAAATCCTGCAGCCTGAATTGCTATTTGAATGGCTGCTTCAGTCGGATAACCTTTCGAAAGATAGGAGGCGAGCGCGCTGATAAAGCTGTCACTGGCACCAGTACTATCCACAGCTATATTTTCTGTTGCAGGGAAATAGTGGCACACTTGGGGTGTTTTTAATAACACGCCTTTTTTTCCTAAAGTAACAATGACATTTTTTACGCCCATTTCTAAGAAGTACGCCGCTTTCTCTTCTAATGTACCAGTATCTGGTTGAAGTTCCAATAATTCATCTTCATTGGGAATGAAAAAATCAACCTTTTCTAGTATATTCACTGGAATATGATGAATAGCAGCTGGTTTTAAAATAATCGGTACGCCTGAATGTTGGGCGATTTCACAAGCTTTCTCTACAGCAGACAAAGGAATTTCTGTTTGAATGAGACAAAAACTGGCATCCATAAATAGGTGTTTTTGCTGTGCGATTTTTTTAGGCGTAAGCGCTGTGTTTGCACCAGGTAAGATTGAAATCATGGAGTCGCCGCTTGTCTCAACATAAATATAAGCTTGACCAGTCTCAGTATCTTGAATACGTGTGATACCATCTGTCGTAACGTGGTATTTTTCTAATTCTTTATATAAGTAATTCGCATCTGTGTCTGAGCCTAAACAACCAATTAAGGTGGCCTGATGGCCCAGTTTGGTTAAGCCAACAGCTTGATTTAATCCTTTTCCGCCGGGAAATTTAGCATAGCTAGACAAAAAATTTGTTTTACCATTATGTGGTAAATTTGTTGAATACAGATAATTATCAACGTTTAAACTACCCACTACAATCATTTTGCTATGTGGATTAACACTAGACATGCCTAATGTATTTTTGTGATCTAGCACCAATTTTTCAGCCTCATTAATCAAGGCTGTTTTTTCTTTGCGTTTGTTAAGCAATAATAAGGCTAACTGGCTGCCAAACGTCTCTGTATCTAATAAGACGGAAGAAATATGATCAGGTAAAAATGAACGATCAATTTTTCGCTTAATTGCGAGTAAAGAGTAATTATCGGGGGTTCGCAAACCGCTCTGCTTTAAAAGCTGTTCCAAAAAAACAGCCTGGGTATAGTCATCAGTAAGGATACCCGTAATCCCATCTGTGATAAGCTGATTACTGAAATCAGCAGGGATAGTAGTTAAAATATTTTCTTTACTAAAGGGTAAATTGACATCAAACAAGGCTTTTTTATAGCCTGCAATAATTGCTTCTTTATATTTTGGGTTAGTGACGAAATAACTAATTTTTTTATGGTTATTCTGTAATAATTCTTGGGTTAAAACATAACTAGCTTCTTCATAAAGCCCCGCTAGAGAAGGTAATTCGTTAGTTGAGTGATTGACGAAATAGTAAGGAATCGTTAATTCTTCTATAAATTTCGCGTATTGTTTACTGTTTTCATTGATTGGGTCCCAAATAATGCCACTGGCTTGTTTTAACGCTGGCGAGGTAATATTTTTCAGTTCTTGTTCTAAACTACCGTGACTATTTAAAATTAAGCAGCTATAGCCATTTTCTTGAGCTTTATCAATAAAGCTCGTAACCCAAGCCTCAAAAGTTTCATGGCTATTTAATAATAACACGAAGGTTTTTGTAGTACTATTTGTGACGAGATTTGCTGAGTAAGGTGTGTAGTTGTAATCTCGAACGATTTTTAAGACACGCTCACGGGTTTCTTTACTAATAGTTTGATCTTTATTATTTATAATTTTGGATACAGTTGAAGCGGAAACGCCAGCTAATTTTGCAATATCTTTAATATTCATCATTTTCGTCCTTTCACTGAACTCTTTTTTATAGTAAGCATTCTAAAAGCAGAAAGTCAAGAAAAAGCCTAATTATTTATTATTTAGAAATTCTGCTTGACTTTTAATGAAAGCGCTGTTAATCTCAAATTAAGAAAACGTTTCCGGAAATGTTTTTCCTAAATGTGAATGGAGGAAGAAAAATGGATACAAAGAAAAGACCAATCATTATTGATACGGACCCAGGAATTGATGATGCTGTAGCTTTAGCGATTGCACTGAATCATCCTAACCTAGAAGTTCGCTTAATAACGACGGTTGCAGGGAATGTAGATGTAGAAAAAACAACAAATAATGCCTTGAAACTTGTCGATTTTTTTGGGAAAAAGGTTCCTGTAGCCAAGGGGTGTAATTGTCCGTTACTTATTCAATTGGAAGATTCTGCTGAGATTCATGGGGAGACTGGCATGGATGGCTTTGAGTTTCCGCAACCTATCTCTACGTGTTTAGATATTCATGCAGTGGAAGCTATGCGAAAAGAAATTCTGTCTAGTGATGTTCCTTTGACCATTGTTCCAATTGCTGCATTAACGAATATTGCTTTGTTACTGACCCTCTATCCAGAAGTCAAAGAAAATATTGCAGAAATCGTCATGATGGGTGGCTCATTAGCAAGGGGAAATACAAATACAAGTGCTGAATTTAATACGTATGTCGATCCACACGCTGCACAAATTGTTTTCCAATCAGGTGTCCCGCTAACAATGGTAGGATTAGATGTTACAAGTCAAGCTGTGTTAACGAATCATGAAGTAACAGCCATCAGAGCGCTTGGTAGAGTTGGGGAAATGTTTTATGGTCTTTTCCGTCATTATAGAGGCGGCAGTTTAACTACAGGTTTGAAAATGCATGATGTCTGTGCGATTGCCTATTTAACTTCACCAGAATTATTTGAGACAACTGAAACGTTCATTGAAGTTGCTTTGGAAGGTCCAGCTGCGGGAGCTACTGTTGCGGATTTAAAAATGAAGTATCATAAAAACACGAATGCCGTTGCCTGTATAGATGTAAATGTTGAGGCTTTTCAAAAATGGGTTGTCGAAAAAATGAAAGCGGTTAATTAACTGAAGGAGGATAAGTATGATTGAAAGTTTATTGGTGTTGGTCGTTTTAGTTGTTGTAGCCTATTTGATTGTAAAAAATTATCATCCCGCACTCAGTTTAATTATTGGTGCGCTTGTTCTACTTGCCTGTGCATGGATGTTAGGACATCCTATTTATCCTGCAGGAGAAGGAACCGGTTTTGGATTATTTGATATTTTCTTGAAGTTTAAAGATACAATTATTGCACAAGTGAGTTCAGCAGGAATTGTAATTATGATTCTTTTTGGTTATTCAGGCTATATGAATGCAATCGGGGCCAATCAAATGGCTGTCAACTTTTTGGTGAAACCATTAATGAAGATTAAACGTAAATCGTTATTTGTCCCTGTGGTCTTTTTAATTGGAAATTTAATGTCACTGGTAGTTCCTAGTGCATCAAGCTTAGCGATTATTTTAATGTCTATATTATATCCGATGCTAGCCAGCATGGGGATTTCATCATTAACTGCTGCAGGTGTGATTGCAATGACGGCAACTATCATGCCAACACCTTTAGGCGCGGATAACGTAATCGCCGCAAATACCCTTGGTTATGATGTGTTAAATTATGTTGTATGGAATGCCAAAATTTCGCTGCCATCGTTATTAATCATTGCGGTTGCACAGTACTTCTGGCAAAAATACTGCGATAAAAAAGAAGGTGAGGCTGCCTATGTTTCATTAAATGAAGAGGGCTTAAGCAAACAAAAAGAATTTGATGTTCCTAAATTTTATGCAATATTGCCAATATTACCGCTATTATTAATTGTTGGAGTGGGAATCGCAGGAATGTTTATTAAAGGAATAACGATGGATATTTTTGTTCTTACATTTATTTCTTTCTTCATTGCAGTATTGGTTGAGACGCTTCGCTTGAAATCTTTTAAAAAGGTTCAAGATACGGCTGTCGAGATGTTTAAAGGAATGGGGCAAGGGTTTAGTCAAGTTGTGATGCTTGTCGTAGGCGGTTCATTGTTCACGTCTGCGATTCAAACGTTAGGAATTATTGATAGTATTATGGCATCTGTCGAAGCATCAAGTTCAGCAGGAATCGTTACGACCTTAATTTTCAGCGGTGCAACGACCCTTTTTGGAATTTTAAGCGGTGGTGGTCTGGCAATGTTTTATGCGGTTATCGAACTAATCCCTGGGATTGCCGAAAAAGCAGGGATTGATGGTATTTTAATTTCCTTGCCAATGCAGATGATCGCGAATTTAACTAGAACGATTTCTCCTGTAGCAGCAGTTGTCATGATTGTCGCATCAACAGTAGGAGTTAGTCCCATCAGAATTTTAAAACGGACGAGTGTACCGACCATCATTGGCATTATTAGTGTGATTGTCTTGTCGATTCTATTGTTACCTTATTAAGAGAATAAACAATGAAAATTAGAGTGGCTGATGAGAAAGAGTTACCGATTATTCTTCAATTTTTAACAGAAGTAAAGGCATACATGGATGTTGTGGGCATTACACAGTGGACAAAGGACTACCCTTCTCAAGAAGATATCCAAGAAGACATTACAAAAAAACGGTTGTATTTGCTAGTGCACGAAGAAATGATTTTTTCAATGGCAACGTTCTGTATGGAGCAGGAACAAGACTTTGTTTGGTTAAAGCGCTTTGCAACTTCGCCTAATTATATTGCCAAGGGTTATGGCAGTTTGTTGTTCCATGAATTGGAGAAACGAGCAGTCTGGGAAGGAAGACGTAAAATGTATGCTCAGACTAATCATACAAACCATAGAATGATTCGATTTTTCGAAAGTAAAGGGTTCACAAAAATTCATGAATCTTTACAAATGAATCGCTTAGACTTTGGCTCTTTTTATTTATACGTTAAAGAATTGGAGAACTAATCCATCGTTTAAAATAAGAAAACAGGAGTCAGATGCAAACATTAATTAGCATCTGACTCCTGTTATTTTCCAAGGAAATAGTCAACTTAATTATACAAATAAAACACAAACACATTCGGGAACAGCAACATCTTTTTGAATCATTTCTAATAAGCCAGTTTCTTGGTTCCGACGATAAAGTGTTAAGTTATCAGAGTCTTGATTAGCGACAACAACGAAATCTTCAGAAGGATCTAAATCGAAATCTCTTGGAATATCGCCTTCTGTTGAAATTAATTGAATTCGTTCAATCGCTTCGCCGTTTTCTGAAACAGCATAGACAGCAATCGAGTTATGGCCACGGTTTGAAGCATAAAGGAAACGGCCATCAGAAGAAATACGAATCGCAGCACCACCATTAAACGCATCATAATCAGCAGGTAAAGTAGAAACTTTTTGTAATTCAGTGAAAGAACCATCTGTTTCATTATATGAAAGAACTGAAACAGTGCTATCTAATTCACCAAATAAATAAGCCAATGATTTTGTTGGGTGGAACACTAAATGACGTGGACCAGTCCCTGGCTCAGTCACGAATTGAGCGATTTCAGAAAGCTTTCCATCTAAGCTAACATTATACGTATACACACGATCGGTTCCTAGATCACAGACGACTAAGCGTTGATCAGGCGTTAAATCTGTGTAATGAACATGGGCATTGTTTTGGTTTTCATGAGGACCAGTTGGCTCTGTATGAATCACTTTGTCAGCATCTTCCAAAGAACCATCTTCTAAGATACGATACACGTGAACGATACCTTGGTGATAATTTGCTGCATAGACAAGTTGTCGGTTTTCGTCAACAGCTACATAACATGGCGGCGCACCTTCCTCAGTTACTTTATTCAATAAGTTAAAATGGTCCATTTCTGGTTGATAAGCGGCAGTGCCACCTTCACCGTCAACACTAGTGACGCTAAAAAGTTCGCCCTTTTGACTCAGAGCAAGATAGGTAGGACTCGTTTCTTCTAACAAAAGTGTCGCTTCTGTTAAACGACCTTGTGTCGTATCTAATGCAATTTTATAAATGCCTTGGCTGGCTCTTCGAGTATAGGTACCTAGTAAAATTTGTTCTAACATCACAATTCCTCCAATTTGTTTCAACACAATCACTTTTTATGAAAGTGCTTTTATATAATGTAGTATACCATAAGAAGTCTAAGAACAATAAAACTTTCTATCTGAGATGTTCGCATTTTAAAGTGGTTTGTGCTATTATGATGAGAGACTGTGATGACAGTCATTTTTTGATTTTTAGAGGGGTGACGAACATGTACGACAATACGGATAATAACGGGACCGTTCGTTGTTCATTTTGTGGGAAAACACAAGAAGAAGTAAAAAAAATTGTTGCTGGTCCGGGTGTCTATATTTGTAATGAATGTATTGATCTATGTAAAGAGATTATTGATGAAGAATTTTATGATGAAGCAGTCCGAGAATTAACGGATGTGCCAAAACCCCAAGAAATTTTAAATGTTTTAAATGAATATGTTATTGGACAAGAACGTGCAAAACGCACACTTTCTGTTGCTGTTTACAATCACTATAAACGTGTGAATCAATCAGAAACAGCTGCAACTCAAGATGACGTTGAATTGCAAAAAAGTAACATTTGTTTAATTGGACCAACAGGTTCAGGTAAAACTTTCTTGGCTCAAACGTTAGCAAAAACATTAAATGTACCTTTTGCAATCGCTGATGCGACCAGTTTAACAGAAGCAGGTTATGTAGGGGAAGATGTTGAAAACATCCTTTTAAAATTACTACAATCTGCTGACTATAATGTTGAACGTGCGGAAAAGGGCATTATCTATATTGATGAGATTGATAAAATTGCCCGTAAGAGTGAAAATGTTTCGATTACTCGAGATGTTTCAGGTGAGGGTGTTCAACAAGCCTTACTAAAAATTCTTGAAGGAACAGTTGCAAGTGTACCACCACAAGGGGGCCGCAAACATCCACATCAAGAATTTATCCAAATTGACACAACGAATGTTCTCTTCATCGTTGGTGGAGCATTTGATGGAATTGAAACCATTGTTAAAAACCGCTTAGGCGAAAAAACTATTGGTTTTGGTAAAACTAATTCTGCTTTAAATGAAGAAGAAAGCATCATGCAACATATTATTCCAGAAGATTTATTGAAATTTGGTTTAATTCCAGAATTTATTGGACGCTTACCTGTAATGGCTGCGCTTGATAAATTAACGAATGATGATTTAGTTCGAATTTTAACAGAACCGAAGAATGCCTTGGTGAAACAATATCAAAAATTATTGTCTCTTGATGACACTAAATTAGAATTTGAACCAGAAGCATTAAAAGCGATCGCAGCCAAAGCCATTGAACGTAATACTGGCGCACGCGGACTTCGTTCAATCATTGAAGAAATTATGATGGACGTAATGTTTGATGTTCCTTCAGATGAAAGCATTGAAAAAGTTATCATTACTAAAATGGCCGCTGAAGGTACCGGTAAACCAACAATTATTTATAACAAAAAAGATAAAGAAGCTGTATAAGATTGAAGCTGAAAACAGCTCTTTCGGCGGATCTCCGAAAGAGCTGTTTTTGTTAAGCTTTTGAATGAAAGACTGAATAGAAGAACGGAGGAAAACAATGAACGTACATAATGCAGAAATCGTGATTAGTGCGGTATCCCCTAAACAATATCCTGAATCACAATTACCGGAGATTGCTTTAGCTGGACGTTCGAACGTTGGGAAATCATCTTTTATTAATACCTTGATTAATCGTAAAAATTTAGCAAGAACTTCAGGCAAACCTGGTAAAACGCAAACGCTAAACTTTTATTTAATTGAGGATGCCTTACACTTTGTGGATGTTCCTGGCTATGGTTATGCCAAAGTTTCTAAAACAGAACGTGCGAAGTGGGGAAAAATGATTGAAACGTATATCACGCAACGTGAGCAATTACGTGCAGTCGTTTCTTTAATTGATTTACGTCATCCGCCGACCCAAGATGATATCCAAATGTATGAATTTTTGAAATACTATGATTTGCCAGTTATTATTGTGGCAACTAAGGCAGACAAAATTCCGCGGGGCAAATGGAACAAACACGAGAGTGTCATCAAAAAAGCCTTGAATTTTGATAAACAAGATGACTTTATTATTTTCTCTTCTGAAACAAAAGAAGGAAAAGAAGCAGCTTGGACAGCAATTGAAAAATTTCTATAGAAAAAAACAAGCAAAATTACTCTTTTGCTTGTTTTTTTGCTTCTTCTTTTTTTGCTTCTTGTCGTTGTTTTGCCAGTTCTTCAAGAGGTACTTCTTTCTTTAATGGATCAACGGCGAAAGAATCGAAGAGTTTATCTAAGTCATTGGAACGTTCAAATTTTAATCCCATTTACTAAGCCTCCATTCCTTTTTTTTATAGTGTAGCACGTTTTTTTTCATTTGGATAGCAACAGAAATGTAAGAATTCGTAATAGGTGCACCTGGTGTGATTTCTCGTAACTAAGACTTGCCAAACATGAAAAAACAAGCTATTCTTTAGTAAGAATTAGTTAGAAAGAAGGCACTTTATGAAAAATCCGTTAATCGGCGGTGTTCGTTTTTATCAACGATTTATTTCTCCAGGATTGCCTGCACGTTGTCGCTATTACCCAACGTGTTCACAATATATGATTGATGCAATTCATACACATGGAAGTGTCAAAGGAACAACGATGGGAGTAGCACGGATTTTACGATGTCATCCTTTTGTTAAAGGCGGCATTGACTATGTTCCGTTGAAATTTCGCTTGACGAAAAATCCTGATGAGACCTATCATGGACCGTATACGTATCGAAGAAATAAGAAAACAGAAGTAGAAAAGGATGGATAAATATGGCAATTTTAGCATTTGATCTTGGCGGTTCTTCCGTGAAATACGGCGTTTGGACAGGCAAAGAATTAACAAATCAAGGGAGCTTTCCAACACCTGGCTCTTGGGAAGAAATGAAAGCGCATTTATATTCGGTTTATGCAGATAAAAGAAATGAGTCGATTAGTGGTGTTGCTTTTAGTTCACCTGGAGTAGTTGACGAAAAAAGTCAACAGATTTTAGGGATTTCCGCCATTCCATATATTCATCATTTTAACATTTATGAAGAATTAGAAGCGTTGTTTGGCTTACCAGTGACTATCGAAAATGATGCGAATTGTGCTGGTTTAGCTGAGATATATGAAGGCGCGGCGAAAGGGAAAAAAGAAGTGCTTTTTGTCGTTATTGGGACAGGAATTGGCGGAGCGATTTTTCGCAATGGTGAATTGTACAAAGGCGCTCATTTATATGGAGGCGAGTTTGGACTGAACTTTTTAAGTAATGGCCAAACATTCAGTGAAATTGGCACAGCTGTCAAAATGGCTCAGCGCTATTGTGAACGAATTGGAGTCGAAAAACAGGCGGTGACAGGAGAAGAAGTTTTTGAACTGGCACAACGAGGGGATGAGGTTGCTCGCGAAGAAGTCAATAATTTTTATGATTATTTAACACAAGGATTATTCGGCTTACAGTTTTCTTATGATCCTGAAATGATTGTACTTGGAGGCGGTGTTTCTGCTAAAGAAGGCTTATTAGCAGAGATTAATCGCCGGATGCTAACGCATTTACAAACCTTTGAATTAAAAGATTTTGTTCCAGAAATCGTGACCTGCGATTATCAAAATGATGCCAACTTGATTGGCGCAGCCGCCAACTTTCAAGCAAAAACGAATTGGGAACTATAAAGAAACAGCCGATTGTTGTTCTCTTCAATCGGCTGTTTCTTTATTTATTTGCCTTGTCGTCAGTGTTTTCTTCTGCAGCAATCCGCGCTTGAACTTGTTGGCGTAAAGCTTCTAGTTCTTTTTCTTTCTTTTCTAATTCAGCTAAATCTTCAGAAATTTCATGGGCTTCTTCTGCTGGCTTAGGCTGTAAAAAGACGTTTAAACCAATCGCTATAAAGGTCCCAATGAATGTATCCAACACACGTTCCATTGCATATTGAAAGGAATCGCTTTGCGGAATACTTAAAGAAATCATTAAAAGTGTCGCAGTTGCAGAAATGATCCCAGCATTGTTATTAATCCCATCAGAAACAACGATGACGATAATGACTAAAAGTGGTAGTAGCAGTAATTCTACTAAGTTTTGATTAGGAAAATAATCTTGTGCTAATACATAAAGCAAAGCTAAAAAGCCACCCAATGTGTTTCCAATAATGCGCGATTTTCCAAAAGACAAACTGGTATTTAAATCTTGTCTTAATGAAAAAACAGCTGCTAAACAGGCAATCATAG
This sequence comes from Enterococcus sp. DIV2384, assembly GCF_050534975.1. Classification (NCBI taxonomy): domain Bacteria; kingdom Bacillati; phylum Bacillota; class Bacilli; order Lactobacillales; family Enterococcaceae; genus Enterococcus; species Enterococcus sp. DIV2384. The sequence continues at coordinate 1,661,685 of NZ_CP172905.1, read as the reverse complement.
GTGAGCCACGATGGAAAAATTGAAATAAAAGAATACACAGCATGACAGCAATTGCTGTTTTTAACGTTCGCATGCCTAAACGAAATCGACCCACTATCATAAATATTCGCTCCTAAATAACTTTTCTCTTTAATGATAACCGAAATAGAGGTAAAATTACTAGAGAAAAGTGAAGAATTATTATTTTTTAAGGGGAGTATGCATGAAAATTGGTTTACGAACAGTCAAGACAGCCATTAGCGCTGCATTAGCAATGATTATTGCGGAAAAACTGGGATTACTTTATGCCCCTTCGGCAGGGATTATTTCAGTTTTAAGTGTTACTAGCACGAAAAAAACATCTGTCATGACAGGAATTTATCGTTTGTTATCCTTAGCTTTAGCAACTATTTTAGCGTATATTTGTTTTACTTTTTTAGGTTTTACAGCGATTGCTTTTGGTATTTTTTTGTTATTATTTATTCCAGCAGCCGTGTATTTTCAATTATCTGATGGGATTGTTGTGAGTTCCGTTTTGGTAACTCATTATTTAGTCGAAAAAAATCTTTCTTGGGCGATTATTGGAAATGAGTTTTTATTAATGAGTATTGGTGTGGGACTAGCGTTATTAGCTAATTCTTATATGCCTGATACAGAAAAACGTTTAAGAGAAGACCAAGAAGTCATTGAGACAATGTTTCGTAAAATTTTAAGGGAAATGGCGCTACATTTAAACAACGCTGCAGGAGAGCGAAATTTGGTCATGCATTGTGCAGATTTAAAAACCTTTATTCGCACAGGCGAGACGTGGGCCAAAAATCATGCCGAGAATCAATTGCTGTCTACCAATACGTATTATTTAGAGTACTTTGCGATGAGAAAAATGCAAAGTAATATTCTAAAAAACATGTTGGAATTATTAGAAGATATTACTGTTGATGCGCAACAAGTTCGCTATATTCAACAATTATTGGAATATACGGCAGAAACATTTGCAGAGAATAATGATGGACAAGAAATTATGAATCGAATTAAGACCGTTTATGAAACTTATCGCACAAAACCATTGCCGCAAACAAGGAGTGAATTTGAAAATCGGGCGCGACTCTTTCAGTTTTTACAATTGTTTCAGTCATTCATTCAAGTCAAAGCGGACTTTGCCAAATTACAACTAGATAAATAAACAAAAAAGAAACCTTTTTTGTAGTGACCCCAAAAAGTTAGACTTTTTATAGAGTGGATTTTTCCACTCTATTTTTATGCAGTTTTTTGATTGAATTGTCGAAATTCTACTGGGCTTTTCCAGTTAAGTTTTTCCTTGATTCGGTGATGATTGTAATAATAAATGTAGTTCTCAATTGCTTCTCTCAATTCATTTTGACTTTGATAGATTTTTCCATAGTACACTTCTTGTTTTAGGATACTGAAGAAATTCTCCATAGGAGAATTATCTAAACAGGTTCCTTTTCGAGACATACTTTGAAAGATATTGTTGTCCTTTAATGTTTGTATATAGACATTCATTTGATAAGCCCAGCCTTGATCAGAGTGAAAGGTGCGCCGATAGGGACAATCATTTGTTTGAGAAATTGCTTCTTTCAGACCTTCCATAACTGTTTTACCATTTGGTTGAGTAGAAAGGCTATAGCTTAGAATTTCACTATTATACATATCCATAAATGGAGCTAAGTATAGTTTTTTCTGACGAAAGATGCCTGCGTTATCTGCTTCAAAGTACTTAAATTCAGTTGTATCAGTTGTAATTTTTTGATGAGGAACAGAAGTTTTAAATCGGCGACGAATCAAATTTTTAGCGATTTTACCAACGGTTCCTTTATAGGAATTATATTTTCTTGATTTCTTAGTAAAAGCTTTGACTTGTAACTTTAACTTTTGTATTAATCGCTGGACTTTCTTTTTATTCACTTGAAATCCACGTCGTTTCAATTCTTGGGTCATCCTTCTATAGCCATAATGTTGATGTTTTTTACGAATCGCTTGAATTTCTTCTTCGATGATTTGTGTTGAAGCTGTTCTGTCGAGGCGTTTTTGCCAGTACATGTAAGTAGATTTTGGAAACCTTAGGGTTTCCAAAATATCTTTTAATCGAAAGTGTCTTCGGAGACTGTGAATGATTCGTGCGATTCGTTCATTTTTTGTTCGTCCTCTAAACGCAGTCTCCTCAATTCTTTTAAATAGGCATTCTCAATTTTTAACATTCTATTTTCTTTTTCTAGTTTCTCTACTTGAGATCGTTCACTTGGTAGTGGTTGGGGTTCATTTCGTTTCTTTTTAGACATGGTAGGTGGACGTCCTTTCTGTTTAGAGAGTCCCTCTATACCAAACTTCTGATACGTTCTAAGCCAATTCGCAATCAATGATGGATTGTTCATTTTTAGAAGATTAGCTACTTCTTGATAGGACAACTCTGTTGTTAAATATAACTCTATCGCATCTAGCTTAAATTGAACAGAGTAATTCTTATTTTTTCGACTGCGAAGTAGGCCTTCTTCACCAAGTTCTTTATAGGCATTTATCCATTTGCTTATTTGAGAACTATCTTTAAACCCATACTTCTTTGCGAGAAACCTTAGACCTCCTTGACCAGATAAGTAGTCATGAACAAGTTTAAGTTTAAATTCAAAACTGTATTTTGCCATACAAAAAAACCTCCAAAAGTTAGATTTCTAGGTCTAACTTTTGGGGGTCGGCTCATTTAAACGGAGGTTTCTTTTTTTGTTCTCTTAAAAATTCAGGCAAGTTCTTTAGTATTCATTGAGAATGTGTTAAACTAATGAGAAAGAAAAATAAAAGGAATGACCGCAATGGATAATGCTCAAGTGAAGAGAAAACATTTCCGTTTTCCAGCATATGATGATGAACAGGGCGTAAAATTACCAACAGATAATGAACGTAACTTATTTCAAGATGATCTGATTGGTAAAGCAATGTCAGGTAGCAGAAGAACTGCAACATCTGCCGAAGATACCAGACAAAGCACACCATCCGTCCAACAACCAACAACGAATCAATCAACTACAAATAAACAAACACAACAATTAACAGCAGCACAACAAGAGCAATTAGCACGTCATCGTTCTAATTTGCCAGACTACACAAAACATGCTAGTAAAGCAACGAAAAATAAACAAGCAACGAAAAAAAATAATAGCCTTTTTGGGACGCCAAAAGGAAATGGCTGGACACAAACGTATAAAAAAAAAGAAGTCGTAGCGAAACCAAGTAGACCTGCCGCATCACCATTAGTGCAGAAAACGACACCTTCTTATTTTGTTCCTAAATATATCCCGGCTTCTGTGATTCCTGAGGAACAGGAACCTAGTTTTACTGAAGAAGAGTTGCTAAAAGCAATGAAAAAAGATCGGCGTTCATATGTCATTCTTGATGATGAACCAACGGCTTTTCAAGTGAAAGATACGGAAGAAGATCCAACGGTGCGGAAATTTAATATTCCAACCTCAGAACCTGAGATTCCTTTAACTAGACGACAATATCAACAAATCAAACCAGACTTAGAACGTTTTGGCGAAGATGCGTTGGATTTACGTTCGCGTTCCCGTTTGAATGCCGCAAAGAAAAATGCTAAAAGTCAAACTGCCTATGGGAAAAAATTAGCTAAAGCAAATGCTCAAGTGGAGCCGGAAGCACCTGTGACAGAAGAAAAGAAAAAGGGCATCTTGGATAAACCATTAAGTGGGATGCTAGAAGATTCAAGTTCTGTATTAGAAAACAGTAAATATTTTAGTTAAGAGATGAAACTTGCATGTGGAATTGAAACATGTAAGTTTTTTATTCTGTTTTAATAGTTGATTATTTTTTTGTTTTATACGATAATGAATCTCGTATGATTGAAATTTTTTTAAAAAAGGTATGTTTTATATAGTGACAGAGAAGAGGATTATAATGGGAAATCAAGAGAACAAATTATACCATTTTGTCGGAATTAAAGGTTCTGGCATGAGCTCATTAGCGTTGGTCTTACACCAAAAAGGCTACAACGTTCAAGGATCAGACGTAGAAGAGTATTTCTTTACACAACGGGATCTTGAAAAATCAGGTGTCCCTATTTTACCATTTAATGCAGATAATATTGATAAAGACATGATTGTTATTGCTGGAAATGCTTTTCCAGATACCCATGAGGAAATCGCCCGCGCCATCGAATTAGGCGCAGAAGTAATTCGTTACCACGATTTCATTGCTCGTTTTATCGAACCGTACACAAGCATTGCTGTAACAGGGTCACATGGGAAAACAAGTACGACTGGTTTGCTAGCACATGTATTAAGTGGTATCAATCCAACTAGTTATTTAATAGGTGATGGCACTGGCCACGGCGAACCAGATGCTGATTTCTTTGCATTTGAAGCGTGTGAATATCGCCGTCATTTCTTGGCTTATTCACCAGATTATGCGATTATGACGAATATCGATTTTGATCATCCAGATTACTACAAGAGCATTGAGGACGTTTTTTCAGCGTTCCAAACAATGGCTCATCAAGTCAAAAAAGGAATTTTTGCTTATGGTGATGATAAGTATCTTCGTCAGTTAGAATCAGAAGTGCCAGTTTATTATTATGGCGTCAGCGAAGAGGATGATATCCAAGCCCGAAATATTCAACGAACAACGGAAGGCTCATCTTTTGATGTTTATCACAAGGATGATTTTGTAGGTCATTTTGTCTTACCAGCATTTGGCCATCACAATATCATGAATGCGCTAGGTGTGATTGCTGTGGCTTATTTTGAAAAACTTGATATGCAAAAAGTCGCAGAAGAAATGCTAAGTTTTAAAGGTGTGAAACGTCGTTTTAGCGAGAAAAAAGTCAGTGACATGATTATTGTTGATGATTATGCGCACCATCCAGCTGAAATTAAAGCAACGATTGATGGCGCCCGCCAAAAATATCCTGACAAAGAAATTATTGCTGTCTTCCAGCCACATACATTTACACGAACAATTGCCTTAATGGATGAATTTGCTGAAGCACTGGATTTAGCAGATGAAGTATTCTTATGTAATATTTTTGGCTCTGCGCGTGAAACACAAGGCGAGGTACGCATTGAAGATTTAGGTGAAAAAATTCAAAAAGGTGGACAAGTAATTACCGAAGATAATGTGTCGCCTTTACTAGATTTTGAAAATGCAGTGGTTGTCTTTATGGGCGCTGGCGATGTTCAGAAATTTGAACAAGCTTACGAAACATTACTAAGTAACACAACTAGAAACGTTTTATAATAAAAAGAAACAAAATCGGGACAGGGGTATCTGGCTTCAAAAAATAAGAAGCTGCTCCTGTTCCGTTGTTTGTTTTTAGAATGCTAGCATGGTAGATAAGTTGGTTTTGTTTAAACATCCTTTAAAGACTACTTTTTAGCTTGCCTTTTAAGTACATTTTGGTACAATTATCTTATCAATAACGGAGGTGTACTAATTTGAATATCGGAAAACCGAGAAAATTAGGCAAAACCATCGAAGATATCGAAGAGGGAGATTCGTTGTCCTTGACAGAGTCAATTGAAGACAAGGACTTATTACTTTACTTGGGCTTGACCAATGATGCGAATCCTTTATATATCCAACATGATTATGCCCAAAAAACAGAATATGAAAAACCAATCGTACCATCAATTATGCTGATGGGAATTATCACTAGTGCGATTTCAAAACATTTACCAGGACCAGGTTCACATGTTGTGAATTTCTCTGTGAACTTTGTGGAACCCGTTTTTCATTACGAAACATTGACTTTCCAATTAGAAGTAATCAAAGTCGACAAAATGAAAGATGTGATTACCATTTCAGTTGAGGCTGTTAATGAGCAAGAAAATCGCGTGTTAGATGCAGTGGTGATGGTTCAACCACCCCAAGTGACGATTGATGAACTAACAGAGAAAGAAGGGACTTTAACTTATGAATAATCAAGAGTATATCCAAACTGGCACAGGTTTGAATAAATTTTATGCCAAAATTTACGGATTTTTAGCGTTAGGAATTGGTATTAGCGCAATCATGGCTTATGCAATGACGACTGTCTTTTTACCTGTTCTAGCTACTTTATTCAAATCAAGTTTAGCTTTTTGGATGATTTGGCTTGTTGAAATTGGCTTAGTTTTATATCTAGGCGCAAAAGCACAGAAGAATCCAACCATTGCGATTGCAGGATTTGTTGCGTATGCATTATTAAATGGTGTCACTTTATCCGTGACGTTATTAATGTATACTGGTGGAACAGTGGCCGGCGCATTTTTAAGTGCAGCAGCTACCTTTGGCGCGATGTCATTAGTAGGTGTCTTTACGAAGAAAGACCTATCAGCAGTTGGTCATGCCGCTTATAGTGCCTTAATCGGAATTATCATTGCGATGTTGCTAAATATGTTCCTTTTACACAGTAATGCTGTAGAATTCTTTATTTCCATTTTAATGGTCCTAATTTTCTCAGGGATTACTGCTTATGATAACCAACGTATACGCCAAGTCTATGCGCAAACAGGTGATCAAGCAGGTACTGGGATGGCCGTTTTCTTCGCATTACAATTATACCTTGACTTCATCAACTTATTCTTAGCTTTCTTAAGAATTTTTGGTAAAAACAACTAACATGAACGTAAAAGAGCCAATCTGCTGAGCAGATTGGCTCTTTTTTAACCCATTCCAATAGCGAAATTCAACAGTTTATCGGAGTATGTTGGGTTTTCTAAATCGGTTTTCATTGTTTCGTTCAGTAGACTGATCTGATCGGTAATGATGCCATCGACGCCATAAAAAATCATTCGTGTCATAACATCTTCATCATTTGCTGTCCAAGCATAAACCTTTTTCCCATCATGATGAGCGGCATTTACAAAGTTACGATTCATTGTACTGTATTCCATAGTAAAAAAGTCAACTGGCATTTTAGGCGGTCCCACAATGTTGAAAGGAATAACGTAGCCTACATAAAAGCGTGGTTCTTCTTTCTTTAAGGCCATCGCTGTATCATAGGTTAAGGTATGAAGGATATGGCCATTTTCTAAAATATTTTCACGGTATTGTTTGACAAAGCGCTGTACTAAATCAGGGCTATCCTGAGGCGTGGTTTTGATTTCAATTAATAAACGTTGTTTTAATTGATTGGCTTTGGCTAAATAATCATCGAAAGAAACCATTTTAGCAGTTTGACCATTTTCTGTGACATTCATGTTCGTTAATTCTTTAAGTGTTAATTGATTTGGTCGTTTGTTAACGCCCGTTAACGCCCGTAAATTAAAATCGTGCATGACAATAAATTGATGGTCTTTGGTTTCTTGAATATCCATTTCAACATAATCAGGTTTTGCCTTATTGGTCTCGATCAGAGAGTCCAAGGTGTTTTGAACGCCATTGTTACCATTAACACCACGATGGGAGATGGTAACTGGTTTTCGGTCAGGTGTATGACTTAGGTAATTCGTATTATAGGTGCCTACACCAATTCCGAAGATGATTGCAATCAAACAAAAAAGAACGACTCTGAAGGTGGTCCATTCTACCCGAACCTCTGATTTCGGGGTGAACCATTCTGGCGTGTCAGGCAAAATCCCTTCATCTTCCATATCATCAACAATAATGTAAAAAATAGCAACACTAGACAACACCAAGTTTAAGAGCATCATAACCTGAAGGAGTGTCATAGCGATGACAGCGCTAGGTAAAGACCACTCAGGTTTAAACGTTTCAACGGCGGTCTGACCTAAAAATATCAAGAAATAGCCAGCCGTAAAAATCCCTAAAACAGTTCCACCAATGATAATAAATTGCCCTAAAATCTGGAAAAAGCGCCGCTTTGTAATTTGCCAACTACGTTTTAAAGACTCACGAAAACCAACATCACGTAAAATCAACTCTGGAAGGGCAAAAGCAAGTCGAATCGCTAAATATAAGATAATCAGCTCTAACAGTACGAAACCAATAATAATAATGACGCGATTTGCAAAAATAAAATCTAAGATAAAGGCTGGAATCTTAACCCTTGTTAATAAATAAGAGCGGAAGGTTAACCCACTTAATGGTAAAATCAAAAAGAAATATGCCAGGAAAAACAGAAAGGTAATTCCTCGAACTTTTTTGATCTGAAGCAAGGTGCCGTGCAATAATTGCGTTAGAGTAATTGGTTGCTTTTTCTTAATAAAATAAACACTAAGCAATAAAAAGGTAAATTCAAAAAAGAGCGCCAGTAAAATTAACAGCCCAATTAGTAGAAAAGTCAAAAGGACATAGGGATGTTGCGTAGCAATTGCCCCTAAATTATCGTAGGAAATATAATCAATCCCACCTTCTTTGAGTACCAATTTGGACAAACTTGTCAATAAAGGCAATAGAACGAATAACATAAATCCGTGCATCAAGAGCACATCGCGAAAATACGCCGTTGTCCCTTTAAGAAAATCTAGCGTATTCACAATACTATTTTTAAAATAACTAAACATCAAAAGTCCCCCAGTTTCTACCAAAATTCCATAATAAAAGGACTAAATCAAACTGACACAGGCAGAGTTTTGATTTAGTCCGTTCGCTTTTTTATTTATTTTACATTCCCAGTAAGCTAGTTAAAAATGTACCGCCATAAATTAACGCAAGACTATATAAATAGATAGAAGCAGGTTTTGCTAATAGAATAATCAGAGTAAATTTTTTCACAGACATTTTTGTTAAACCGGCCATTAAACAAAGCGCATCATCCGGTGCAATCGGGAAGAAAATTGCTAAAGCAAACAATCGTTCAAAACGTTTTTCATTGTCTAACCAACCGATATACTTGTTATATGTTTTATCACTGACAAGGCTCATAATGAATGGTTTCCCATAATTACGACCTAATAAGAAAATGATAATAGAGCCAAGTGCAATACCAACGTAATTATAGACGAAGCCCATTGTTGGCCCGAAAATCAAGACCCCTGCAGCACAGCTAACACCACCAGGAATAATCGGAATAACCACTTGAATAATCTGAATTAACATGAAAATAATCGGACCGAGAATGACAGATTGCCCTACTAGTCCTCTTAGTGCATTGATGTCCTTGAAGACACCTAATCGGATAAAATAGATGGTTGCAATTATGGTTGCAACAATGCCCAAAATGGAAATAATATTAACAATTTTTCTAGATAGGGTAACACTCACATTTCTCATCTCCTTTAGTTATACTCATCGTACTTTTAGTATATAACTTTTTATCAATAAAAAACATCGTTTGTTCTTTCTGCAAACGAACAAAGTTGTAAGATACACATCATTTGATAAGTTTATTATACAAAAAAAGAGACAGAAAAGACATCCTACTTAAGACCCATTCTGCACTGATCTTTCGAAAGAGAGTTAAAAAAACGAAAGTGGCGCATCTTTTAGGAATATTATAGAGGGGCAAAGAGTGAAATTAAATTTGCATCCACGTCTTTAATGATTGCGTATCGTTGGCCCCAAGGTGCATTCCAAGGTTCTTTAAAAACAATGTAACCAGCTTGGCTCATTTTTTTCACGGTGCTATCAACTTCTGCGGCCGTTTCACAAAGAAAAGCAAGTTCAATTTTATCGCCTTGCTGGCTAGGCGCAAACCCATAGACACCAGTAATCATTTGTAGTGAATTTAAAGAAATCCTGACGCCATTGTTTTGTAATTCTGTGTAATCAGGCGAAGCTTCTCCCAGCACGTTAAAACCTAGCGTTTGGTAAAAAGAGAGTGCTTGTGTCATATCGTTGACGATAATACCGACCATATCTAACTTCATCCTCATAACCTCCGATCTATGATAAAATAAGTGTAAGGGATTTTTTGGTAAAAACCAAACGATTTATAGCGAAAGTACTTAAAAAATTAGAATGTAACAGTTTACAACGAAGAATAAGAAGACTATAATTATGTTAACTAGTTTTAGGTGTACCTAAAAGTGAAATGTGTGAACAAGATAGATTGAGGGATGTTGGATGAAAGAAAAGAAAACGGAAAAAATGCTTAATTATGCAAATGGACCTAGTTTAGAAGAGATAAATAATACCGTTGAGGTACCTAAAAATGCTAGCTTTTGGCGAACTTTGTTAGCCTATAGCGGACCTGGCGCTTTAGTGGCTGTTGGTTATATGGATCCAGGAAATTGGATTACGTCAATTGCTGGCGGAGCGGAATATAAGTACACGTTACTTAGTGTGATTTTACTTTCTAGTTTAGTTGCCATGTTACTACAAAGTATGGCTGCACGCTTAGGAATCGTGACAGGAATGGATTTAGCCCAAGCGACTAGAGAGCATACAAGTAAACGAACGGGCGTTGCCTTGTGGGTGGTGACGGAGTTAGCCATAATGGCAACAGATATCGCTGAGGTAATTGGTGGTGCCGTTGCTTTGCAATTATTATTTGGTTTTCCATTATTAATTGGTGTGTTGATAACAACGTTTGATGTTTTATTACTTTTGCTACTGACAAAGTTAGGCTTTCGCAAAATCGAAGCAATTGTTTCTTGTTTAATTGCAGTCATCTTTTTTGTTTTTGCTTATGAAGTGGCATTAGCAGATCCAAATGTTGGTGAAGTATTACGAGGTTTTATTCCAGACACAAAAATAGCGACAGATAAATCCATGTTATTTTTAGCCTTGGGGATCGTTGGAGCGACAGTCATGCCCCATAACTTATATTTGCATTCTTCCATTGCGCAAGCACGGAAATTTGATCGTAACGATGATGTTGAGAAAGCCAAAGCAATTCGTTTCACTACTTGGGATTCAAATATTCAATTAACTGTCGCTTTTGTCGTAAATTGTTTGTTGTTAATTTTAGGAGGAGCATTATTTTATGGAACCAACAGTGAATTAGGTAAATTTGTTGATTTATTTGATGCTCTGAAAAATCCAGATATTGTTGGTAATATTGCTAGCCCAGTGTTAAGTATTCTTTTTGCAATTGCTTTACTGGCTTCGGGTCAAAATTCAACGATTACAGGTACGTTGTCAGGACAAATTGTAATGGAAGGCTTTATCCATTTAAAAATGCCGTTGTGGGCAAGACGAGTGTTAACTCGTTTGTTAGCAATTGTGCCAGTCATTATTTGTGTCATTATTTATGGCGGTAGCGAAACGGCTGTTGAAGACTTGTTACTTTATACGCAAGTTTTCCTAAGTATTGCTTTGCCAGTGTCGATTATTCCTTTAACGATGTATACAAGTGATAAAAAATTAATGGGCCAATTTGCGAATCCAGCGTGGGTGAAATTTTTAGCTTGGATTATTGCTATTGCCTTGACGTTATTGAATTTATTTTTAATTTATGGCACATTAACTGGTTTAACGAATTAATAAAAACAAAGGCTAACTGGAAAAGTTGGCCTTTGTTTTTTCATAGAATTTGCGCGTAAGAAATGGTAGAATAGGAAAGATGAAATACAAGGAAGAGAGGCTTTCACGTGACAGATTATTTAAATGTAGGAAAAATTGTGAACACACAAGGAATCAAAGGAGAAGTTCGGGTCATTTCGAAAACGGATTTTCCAGAAGAACGTTATCAAAAAGGGGCAACGTTACTGCTATTTCAAGAGAAAAAAGCACCAATTGAATTGGTCGTGAAGTCCCACCGCAAGCATAAGAATTTTGACATTTTAAGCTTTGAAGGACATCCAAATATCAATGATGTTGAAAAATATCGTGACGGTATTTTAAAAGTTGCAAAAGACAATCTCGCTGAATTGGCAGAGGACGAATTTTATTATCACCAAATCATTGGTGCCACTGTTTATGATGAAACTGGTAGTGAACTGGGAAAAATTAAAGAAATTTTATCTCCTGGTGCGAATGATGTGTGGGTCGTCCAACGACCAAAGAAAAAAGATTTACTTTTACCGTATATTGAAGGCGTTGTTACAAAAGTCGATGTCGAAAATCAACGGATTGATGTGGACATTCCAGAAGGATTGATTGACGATGAGAATTGATGTATTAACTCTTTTTCCTAGAATGTTTGAAGGACCAATGGGGGAATCAATTATTGGGAAAGCTCGGGAAAAGCAGTTATTAGAATTGAATGTCTCTAATTTTCGCGATTTTTCAGATAACAAACACCAAACGGTCGATGATTATCCGTATGGCGGTGGCGCAGGGATGCTTTTAAAAGTACAACCGATTTATGATAACCTAAAAGCAATTGAAGAAGAGACAAACCAGCAACCAAAACGGGTCATCTTATTAGATCCAGCAGGAAAACCGTTTAATCAAAAAATGGCCGAGGAATTTTCACAAGAAGAACATTTAGTTTTTATTTGTGGACATTATGAAGGCTATGACGAGCGAATTCGCACGATGGTCACAGATGAAGTTTCATTGGGGGATTACGTTTTAACAGGGGGCGAATTAGGCGCAATGGTCATGATTGATGCGACAGTCCGTTTATTACCTGATGTCTTAGGTAACGATCTTTCTGCACAAACGGATTCACATTCCACTGGCCTATTAGAACATCCACAATATACCAGACCTGCTATTTTCAATGATATGGAAGTCCCTGCCGTGCTAACGAATGGTAACCATAAATTAATTGCAGAATGGCAACTAAAAGAATCATTACGACGGACCTTTTTGCGTCGACCTGACATGTTAGAATCATTAGAAATGACGCCTGAAATGTTGAAGTTATTAGAGGAAATTAAACAAGAAGAACAAAAATAAGGGAACTTTCAAGAAAATTCTCTTTACAGCTCATTTTGTCTATGGTACACTAATTTGGTGAGTGCAATGCGCTCTAACTATTACAATATTCCGCTGTGGCAGAAGTGACCATAAGAATATTTGGGAATAAGGAGAAGGATAAAATGAATCCATTAATTCAAGAATTAACACAAGAACAATTACGTACGGATATTCCTGCGTTCCGTCCTGGTGATACTGTTCGCGTTCATGCGAAAGTAGTCGAAGGTACTCGTGAACGTATCCAGTTATTCGAAGGTGTTGTAATTAAACGCCGTGGTGCTGGAATCAGCGAAACTTACACAGTACGTAAAGTTTCAAATGGTGTTGGTGTGGAACGTACATTCCCATTACACACACCACGTGTTGCTCAAATTGAAGTGGTTCGCTACGGTAAAGTACGTCGTGCAAAACTTTACTACTTACGCGCATTACACGGAAAAGCAGCTCGTATCAAAGAAATCCGTCGTTAATCTTTACTATTCGACAAACGAACACCCTCTTGCTCAGCAAGAGGGTGTTTTTGTGTGTAATTAAACAAAAAATCAACATTGGCTAAGACCAGAAATGCTTCCTTTAGTGCTCCGAGTTGCTTTAATATAACACACCAAATTGATAACCATTTGCTTGATAAAACTCTATTAATTGTGGCAATGCTTGTTTTGTTAATTCCTTATCTACTGAATCATGCATTAAGACTACTCTAATATTATAATCCGGATAAACCTCAAGTGAATGTTGATGGAAAGCGAGCATTTCTGCGACTGTAGTAGGCTGTCTGTCTAAAGGCTCCGCATCCCCAACCATCGCATTCCAGTCAATCCAATGGATGCCAAGTTGTTTGAATAATTCATCAGATTTTTCTGTACCTCCCCATGACATATGACCTCCTGGGTATCGCCAGAGAGTTGTTTGAAATGTTTCGCCCAATATTTTTTTAAGAGAGTTTTTCATGGTTGCTATTTCCGCTTGTATTTCTTCAGTGTTGACAATCCCGTTTGGATATAACGTTGCATAATCATGAGTTGAACTATGAAAGCCTATTGAATGTCCTTCTGCAACTTCGCGTTTCACTATGTTTTGATTTTCGGAAGTTAGGGTATTTCCTACAAGAAAAAAAGTTGCGTGGACGTTATACTTTTTTAATGCATCTAGGACTTGTGGGGTTATTTGATTATTAACGCCATCATCAAAGGTTAAGAATACTAATTTTTCACCTTTGTAAGGTTCTTCTCCAGTTATATATTTTCTGATTTTGTCTGCTGAGTAAGCATATTTTTTTGATGAAATAGTCATGTGTGTTGATTCCTTTTCTAACTTGGTCGGGGAATCTTTTTTTGCAGTTGAATTTTTAGTCGATGTCTGCGTAGTATCATCATTTTTACTTGTTATCTTGGGTTGAGTTAATAGGAACGTTTGAATGAAAACAAGAACAATGAGGATTAACGCACTAAATAATACATACCCGTTTATTTTGAATTTTCTTTTCTTATGTCGCATACTTTCACTCCTCTTTGGTTAATGAAAAAGTTAAAAAATACACCTCCACGTTATACAAAATTGAACGTCCTATTAGTTATAGACGAATTTGAGGACCAAAAAGTTTCAATTTTTTCAATTTAGTTAGTTGTTTATTTAATAAAAAATAAAAGGTTGCTAGAGGATGAAAGGAGTATACTTTATTTATCTAGAAGAGTAATCGTAATGAGAAATGAGAAAGAGCTGTGGAAATGGATCATCAACAGGTGTTGAAAAATGAAATTAAACAATATTTAGTGAGTAAAAACTGTGAGAAGACGTATTATCATTGTATGGAAGTTGGAGAGTATGCCTATCAACTTGGTGAAAAATATTTAACTAGTCCAGAAAAAGTAAGTATTGCAGGATATTTACACGATATCTCTGCGATTTATCCAAATAATCAGAGAATTAGTGTCGCACAAAAATATGGGATTGAATTAAACGAAGCAGAAATGGCCTTTCCAATGATAATTCATCAAAAAATTTCTAAGTCTATTGCGAAAATGGATTTTGGTATTGAAGACAATGAAATTTTATCAGCTATTGAATGCCATACAACATTGAAGAAAAACTATTCGGACATAGATTTAGTTTTGTTTGTCGCTGATAAAATAAAGTGGGATCAAGAAGGGAAGCCACCATACTTAGATGGTTTATTACAAGCTTTAAATTGTTCTTTAGAAAATGCCGCATATTTCTATATCGATTATATTTTGAAACACGATATTAAAGTCGTGCATCCTTGGTTATGGGATGCTTACAATCAACTTAATTTGATAATTAAATAACAAATAAACATAGTCGTTTTTAGTCGAGTTTTGCTGGTGAGAAAAGTGGAAAAGTAGTACAGTATTCTTGTCAGAAAGAAGGGATTCCCAATGAAAAAAATAATCTTGATAGGTCTTTTATTGAGTATTTTATCAGGATATTCTTCCAACAAAAGTGGTGATAGCACTGCAAGCAAATCAAGCAAGCCGACAGCAACTTGAATAAGACAAAAGCTAGTTGTGTATTATTCAACTAAAAATAAAGGGGTCAAAAACTTAAACGTTTTGACCTCTTTGGTTTGTATTGATGTACTTGTTGAATTCAATAGTTTTGAAAAATTTGTGTTCAGAATAAATATTTTCCTATGTAATTGCAACTTATGATGTACCAGTAGGATGAAAAAAATAGTGGTTGATGTCCATCAATAAAAAGGGAAGGAAAAGGTTTGTATGCAAATTTATGCTCATGAAAGAGGAAATTCTTATAGATGTACCTATTTTATAAGTTTTCATGAAGAAGAATTAGTAATAGCGTTGGTATGGGAAGATATTTTTTTTTACTTATAACAAGGAAGAGATAGAAAGTAGAATAAACAAGGTGATGGATTTGGGAACTTCAGTAAAACTAGCTCTTTATCAATTCATAGAAAAAACAAATTATTTGCTGTATCTATCTTACAAGGAATTACACTAAAATTATGCACAAAAAAAGCAATCGACCACTGATTGTTTTTATTTTATTTACCAGATAAATAGCCAGCCGTTTTCAGACGACTGGCCAAAGAGATAAATTTGTAAAGAAGTGATTTTTGCTTCATATAACCATTCTATACCATTTAATGATTTAACAAATAATTATTTTATTAAAAGAGATTAAAAAAATAGAAAACACAGGATACTTCGTTGACGGTCAAAATTTTAGAGACCAGAATACTTTTAAAATAACTATTTGTTTTGTTTGTATTTTATGTATTCATAGAATGTTAAAAATAAACAGACACTGAAGAATAATGTTAAAACTAACTTAGAAACTACACTATTAACTTGATATATTTGTAACAAGAACACAAAAGATACTATCAAATTACTCAACGATTTTGATTTAGAATACTTTTTCTTTTTAATTTCGTACAAAATTGAAAACAAAAGCCAACCTATAAGTACTAAAATTAGGATAGGTTGTTCCCAGGCTCTGGAATAACCAAATTTGATGAAGAAAAATAATAATGTGAAAATTAGAATAACCGTATAAATTAAATAGTTTTTGTATGATATCAGATTCATGATTATCCTCCTAATATTTGTTGTTTACACAATTCTAATACAGGTGTACAATAATGTAAAGGCTTACAAAAAATATTTTATAGAGGAGAGTTAATATGAAAAAGTTTTTTTTGTGTTCTATTGTTGCAATTAGTTTAATGGGTGGGATTGGTGTGCCAAGTGTGGCTATGGCAGCAAGTAATGAAGAAATGAATATGGTTGAGCAAAGCAAAGAGGAAGAAGTAGCTACAAGAGAATTTTTAGCAATGCAAGATCAGATTACTTCGGTTTTACAGATTGAAGATGGTCATTATGTTTACAACAAAGATGATGTAAGAAACATTGTTTATAGTTTTGATTTTGATAAACTTAATCAGCAATTAGATTTAAATTACACTAAAGAAACATTTTACAATATTGCTATAGAGTCAATCGATCAGACTAAGTTTAAAGAGAATAAGTTCACTACTTACAATACAAACCCTTATAATAAAAATGATTTTCAAGAAGGATGGAATTACTATCGTAGTTGGCAAGATCATAACACTGCAAAAACCTCTATAAAAAATATGTATGATGCTGCTGATGTATTAACAGCAGGAGCTGGTATAGGGGGAATAGTAGGAATATTTTCTTCAGGACCATTAGCGCCTTTTGTTGGTATTATGGCTGGTGTTTCTGGTTTAACAGCATTGTATTTCCAAAATATGGCTAGAAACACTGAATATAAAAATAATTATTCAGGGATTGTTCTTGAAGTGAATAAATTTACGGCTGTATATGATGTATGGTCTCAAAGTGAATATAAAGGTTAACCAGAATTTTAAAAGATTTTTTCCTGCAATATTTTAAGAGAGTATTCTTAATATTGCAGGTATTTTTGCAAAAATATTGGTAAGTAACAAATCAATGAAGATGAGGAGTGTTAATCTTTGAAAAAGAAAAAAGTTTCTTTCTTTAAATTATATATGTTAATTGTTTCACTAACTTTATTTTTGGGCTGTGGAAGCCAAGTTTTTGCTGCTTCAGCACCTCAAATGAAGAGCTTAGAAGGATTCAATTCTCTTGAAAAATATGACGATTTGCAAGGAACTGAGCATGCTTTTGCGAAGGTTCTTAATTACAAAACGAAGCGAACAGATATTACTGCTAAATCTATTTTAAAATATGTCTATCCTACAAGAAGGGATAAAGAACTAGAAAATTCTTCAGCGTCTATAAAAGATTGCATGAGATATGCAGAATCTTTGGGAGTTACTATGCAATGGAATGATGAGACTACAATTAAATATGACAATATTAAACAACAAATTGACAGTTTAAATCCCGTTCTTTTGTGCTTTAAACCAGATAAATTCGATTGGATGGAGCCTTATTTACTTACAGTTGCATATGGATATGTATACGTTGAAGGAGATGGTCAAGTGAACAAAAACTTTATGATGGCTAGTATTTGGAATTCCAAATATATAACGCCAACCACAATTAATGTGAATAGTAATGTGAATAATTTACGTGTAACTGATTTTTCAACAAATGGGAATCCCCAAAAAGATTATTCATACATTGGATCTATTACACTAAATTAAACATTTCAAGGAGTGAATTTAATTGAGAGCAAAAAAAATTTTTGGTGGTATGATTTTATTTGTATTGAGTATGTTAGTAGGAATTCCAGCATTTGCAGCAGAATCTAATACTTCTTCTTTGTACATTCAAACAGAGGCAGTGAATCAAGAACTGACAGCGCAAGCACAAAAAAATTGGAAATTTTATTTCGAAAATTTGTCAATAATGGAAAACACAGATTCTTTGAATGTAGATGAATTCTATTTAGGACAGCCATTTTTGCTTACAAATGAAGTAATCTATGAAGATGCGTTCTTTCCTATTATTAACAAACAAACAGGAACTATTGCAAATCTTTTAGAGATTTCAATGATAAATAGCAAACCGTCAATAACAATATCAAGTCAATTTGTAGAGCAATTAAATAATTTGACAACTACATCAGAAGGTTCATGTTTTTCATTGAAAGTAGATAATGACACACAACAACTAGTTATTGAAAAACAAGCTTACAATGACCAGTCAGTAAATATTATGCAAACAGCAAAAGAATCTACTAGACAGAAGCGCTCTGTACCAGATGATATTGTACCAGAGTACACTAGAAAAGTTATACCAAACTGGATGATTACTGAAACTCAAACATATGCTCCCTGGTGTACACGGTATGCTCTGACAGCAATGATGAACACTGTGGAAGGAAATGAAATTTCTAATGCAAAAGATTTATTAAAAAAAGAATATCCTAATGCTACAGAAGAGCAACTACTGAATACTGATTATGTCACTGGAGGAACTATGTCAGAAGTCATTAAGGTGATGCAAAGAGAATATGGTTATACATTAGACATGGCTATAAAACCTTTAGATAGAAATGGTGTGAAGGAACAAATCGATAAAAATGCACCAATTTATGTTTCTTTAAAACCCACATACGAAGGCTCGGATTATAAAGGGCATGCAATTGTGTTGATGGGGTACATCGTTCCAAGTAACCCTTCAGCTGAATCATATTATTATTTTTGGAATCCTTGGTGGAATAAAGTAATGTTAACGAATCAACAAGATATTAGTCATTGGAATTTAAATTCGTACGTATATAATTGGGCATTCTCGGGAATTAATTTACGTAAAGAACCCTTAAAAGTTTCTGAAAATCCAGTGACGGTTACTGAGATAAGTAAAACAATGATGGTTAATAACCAGTCTGGAACAATTAAAACTTTACCAACAGGACGTATTGGATCAGAATACATTAATTCTTCTGGAAAATTTGCTGGATGGGTCGTAACGGCTACTCAAGAAACTGGAACAAATTTGTATTGTAATGAATTAAAAGGATGGGTTGAAAAAAGTGCATTGACAGAAGTAATTTCAATGAGTATTCCTACAAAAATCGTTAATTCAGGCTTTTCTATTGATTATATTCCATGGCAATCAGGTATTCAGCACATAGGATACTCAAAAGACCATATAAATCAGTCTGTAACCATAATTGCTCGTAATGGTTCATATTACTTCGTGCCAGATTTAGGTTGGATAGATAAGAAAGCGTTTAGTGTAAGCACACAAAGTCAAGTAGATGCTATAAAGAACAGCAATACTGTTACTAATACAAAATGGACTATTAAAAATACAGAAAATCATTTAACTGTTTTGAACAATGGAAAATCAATAGACACTTTGCCTTGGGGGAAAAAAGGATTCAATAACTTAAGTAATGTCAATAATCATGCTAGTCAATATATTCACATCACGCAGGATGCAGGTTCGTATGTGTATAGTCCAGACTTAAGGGGCTGGGTAGATAAAAAAGGATTAAATTTTAAATGATATTTATTTTAGAAAATAAATTTACAAAAAAGTACCAGCATGGTATGGAACTGACCCAATAAACTAAGACAAAATAAAAAAGCACCTCTTGTTGAATTTACGGTAAAATGAATTTAACTAGGAGGTGCTTTTTCAATGGGAAATCGAGTTTCTTATCCGATTCACATCAAAGAAATGGCTATACAGGCGAAAAAAGAGAATATTCCTGTAAAAATAATTATGGGAAATTTTTATGCTAGATCTCTATTTGACTAGGCTCAAATAGATCTGAATCAATCGTTGAAGTGATATCTGTTTATATAAAGATAGGCTAAATTGTCATTTTTTTACGAATCGTCGTTCATGTTAAAATAAATGGAGAAATGTTTTAGTATTCATAGTAAGTATTTTATCGTAGAATAAAAGATATACTAACAATGGAGCGATGAAAATGCTAAAAGAAGAAAGATTAAATGCGATAGTCTCTCTAGTAGATCAAAAAGGGGCAATCAAAGTTACTGAAATTATGGAACGATTAAATGTTTCGGATATGACTGTTCGTAGAGATTTGACAGAATTAGAAGCAGCGGGGCGTTTAAAACGAGTACATGGAGGAGCTAGCAGTTTAAATACATATCGTCCACATGAATTGTCTCATGCTGATAAACAAATTATTAATAGTGTTGAAAAAAAAGAAATTGTCCAAAAAGCATTAAGTTTAATTCACGAAGAAGAAACTATCTTCCTAGGACCAGGAACAACTATTGAACTTTTGGCCGAGGCAATGGAATTTAAACATTTAAGAGTAGTAACAAACTGTTTGCCTGTGTTTGAAACGTTAAGTAAAAAAAAGAATGCGTTGACCATTTATTTGGTTGGTGGAGAAATGCGACTTTTAACTAAATCTTTTTTTGGTGAAATCGCTAATAAAGCATTAGAAGAAATGCATTTCCATAAAGCATTTTTTAGTTGTAATGCGTTAAAAGATAATAAAATTATGACAGCCACTATTGAAGAAGGACAAACACAAGCTATTGCATTAGATAACTCAATAGAAAAATATTTGTTAATGGATACTTCTAAAGTAGAGAAACAGGATTTTTATTCTTTTTATCAATTAGAAGAAGTGACAGCGGTAGTTACAAATAAAGATAAATTTGACACATCTAAAGTATTGGAAAAAGTTGTCAGGGTGATCTACTAAAAAGAAGAGGTGCATCTGCACCTCTTCTTTTTAGTTCCCCTTATTGAGCTTTTTGAGCATAAATAATATTTCGCTTCTTCATTTGTTTTGCATACCAAATGAAAATCAGTAGATAGGCGACTAGCGCCAGACATGCGTATAAAATAAATTCGAGTTGACCTTGTGATGCATTGCCGACTAAGTATCCTAAGAATTTTTCCATTGGCCCTTCCATGGTAGTATGTGAAATTAAAGTATTATTATTTAGACCCGCTGGGAAAGCGCCAACTTTTTTTGCGGTTTCGGTAACGAATGGTGCAATTAGGGTACCAGACCATAAGAACAAAGGTAATTCGATTGCTCCAATGATAATCATTCGGATGAGTTTACCTCTTGTTACTACTAGTAGAGCAGGGGTTACACCCATTGCAATAATTCCGCCAAGTGGTAAAAGTTTATTGCCAGGTAGGACAATGGCTTCTAATAGCATAATTGGAGCCAATACGTTAGCTGCTGCCCAGATTTCAGCACGACCAGCTAAGAAAGGCCAATCTAAACCAATATTAAGTGTACGCCCTTTTAATTTATTCGAAGCAAAATCAGTGATACCTTGTGATAAAGGCTCAACTGCAGCGATAAACCAAGTTCCAATTAAAGAGAATAGTTCCAAACAGACTGCAGCCGTAAAGGATAGAGAAAAAATTTGCGTGGGTGTTTGGCCAGCTAAAAGACCCACAAAAATCCCTAAGTAAATCCCGATGGCAAATTTTGATCCCCAAAAGCCAATTTTACTATTCAATTTGGCAGCGTCAAAATCGTATTTGTCTAACCAAGGAAAAAGCTTATCAAAAATTTTATCAAAAACCATAATGATTGGATTCATCATATAGTTCATATGCGTGGTAGTCATAGGATTTGTATCTGGGGCGTTAAGTAAATCGTTAAACGTTGGTTTCATTAAGTCAGAATTGATAATTTTTAAAACACCTATGAAAATAACTAATATTGTTGCAATTATTAAGTTTGCGCCACAAAAAATAGCAAATAAACCAACAATCGATAGATGCCAAATGTCGAAAATATCCACATCTAATGTGTTTGTTTTATTTAGAATTAACATAATGACATTGACAATCACCATAATTAAAAGAAAGTAAAGGGTGTAAGGAGATCCCCAAGTGATGGTGGCCAAAGGTGCCCAACCAACATCGGTAATATTTAAAGAAATTCCTGTACGTTCTACGAAAGAGGCCATTGCATCTGAGAAAGCAGTAGTTAAAATTCCTATAATAGCACTGATACCAGTTAAAGCGATTCCTAGTTTAAGACCACCTTCTAATGCGCGAGTGGGTTTTACCTTAAAACAAAGGGCAATCAGTGTTAAAACAATAGTCATTAAAGGAGCAGCACCTAAATCAATTAAAGGTTTAAAAATTGTATTTGCTAGGTCAATAATCGTATTCATTTATTTTCTCCTTCATAAGCTAAGATAACAAAATTTTTATCTTAGTTTTGTTATTGTTGACAGTGAAGCGTAAGTAATTAGTCTGAAAAGGAAATCATTTGTTTAAAGAGTGAATGATACTTTCCATTTGTTGATAAACAGGTTCAGCCATTGCTGGAATTCGATAAAGAATTGCGCCTGCATCAACTACAGGAATCGTGATTGGGAAACCAAAATCTGTTTTGGCGATTTGGGCGAAAATATCATAATGGGATAGCATCTCTTGATTGATATCTTTAATCATTACGGCATCGCAAGAAACTTGGTAGCCTCTTTTTGATAATTCTGTTTCTAATGCAGATTTGATTTGATGGCTAGAGTTTACCCCAGCCCCACATGCAGCTAAAATTTTAATCATGTTAAATCTCTCCTTTAAAATTTTTTTGTAAAAAACGATAAACTTCTTCTTTATCTTCACATTGAAAAAAAGCCAATAGTGATGAACGGTCTGTCGTGTTAATAAAATCCATGATAGTCGCTAAAAGACCCGTTTGTTCAATACCGTTTTCATTTAAAATCATGAAAAGAAAGGAAACAGAGAGCGTTTCATCTGGGATAATCATGTTATGAAATGATAAGGATTGTTTCAATTTAATCGGGATAATTCTTGTCGTCCGTACAAAGGTACTTTCGGTATGCGGAATGGCGATATTCGGTAGTGCAGGATCAATCGGTGTTAAACTTAAACCAGTCGGATAGTTATGTTCTCGTTCCAATAAATTAGTTAGAAAATCAGGTGTAACTAATTTCTTTTTTAACAAGTCTAAATAAACTTCTTCAAAAACTTCTTCTTGTGTTTTTTTGTTTGAAATATAGGTAGTATCTAATGAAAAAATCGATGTTTTAATAACCATAGAACCCCTCGTTTCTTTAATATATTATTATTTATTTACAAGTATAATATAAAACGCTTTCAAAAAGATGTCAACACAATATTAAACAATAATAAACAAAAAAGAAAATAAATGTTGAATAAAGTTCGATATTGTTTTATTATGTTTTCGAGAAGGGGATTTGAGTTTAAAGAAAGGGACAGAATTTTAATAGTAGATACACGAGGTAAGGAGGAAAACAAAATGCGTGTCATACTTGGTTCAGATTTAGATGGAATAAAATTAAAAGCAGAAATGAAACAATACTTATTGCAAGAAAAAGTTGAGGTAATCGATAAAAGTGAAAGTGCTTCGGAAGACTTTATAGAAGCAACGCTTGCTGTTGCTCATGAAGTTTTAAAGGATACTGAAAGTTTAGGAATCATTTTTGATGGTTATGGGGCAGGTAGTTTTATGACTGCTGCTAAAATTAAAGGAATGATTGTCGCTGAGTTGTCAGATGAGCGTTCTGCATATATGGCGCGAGAACACAACAATGCTCGGATGATCACGGTGGGCGCAAAAATTGTTGGAACGGAACTAGCCAAAAACATAATAAAAGAATTCTTAACAGGTCATTATGCAGGCGGGCGTCATCAAATACGTGTCGATATGTTAAATAAAATGGCTTAACAAATAATAGAAAGGAAGCGTTTTTATGAAAATTGCCATTGGTTGTGATCATATTGTGACGGATACCAAAATAGCAGTTTCTGATTTTTTGAAAGCAAAGGGATATGAAATTTTAGATGTAGGCACGTATGATTTTACTCGAACTCACTATCCTATTTTCGGAAAAAAAGTGGGAGAAGCCGTAATAAGCAATCAGGCTGATTTGGGTATATGTATTTGCGGAACAGGCGTTGGAATTAACAATGCGGTTAACAAAGTACCGGGTATCCGTTCTGCTTTAGTTCGCGATATGACCACAGCGTTGTATGCGAAAGAGGAATTGAACGCAAATGTTATTGGTTTCGGTGGGAAAATAACAGGAGAGTTCTTGATCTGTGATATCGCTGCTGCCTTTATTGAAGCACACTATCATCCAACAGAAGACAACGAACAACTAATTGAAAAAATTAATCAAGTTGAAAAACAACATCCAGAACAACAAGATGCGCATTTTTTCGATGAATTTTTAGATAAATGGCAACGAGGAGTCTATCACGATTAGTATTTAATCAATGAAGGTTACTTAAGAAAGTGATCTTAAATAATAATCATTGGTATTTGAGTTAAATTCCCCTTCAGTAATTTTTATTGCTGTTTTAACGTAGCACTGTAAAGAGCATTATTAAGAAAAAGAAGTAACAAAGAAACAAATGGAAGGCTATACAGGTAACCATAAAAAGTACACGAGTTCTTTTCTCGTGTACTTTTTATGGTTTCACTGCTTGTTTTATTTTAGTAATTATTTTTCTATAAAAATAGTCCCAGAATTATTAAAATAATCCCGATAACTAAACTGCCAATGCCAGAAGCCGTACCATATTTTTTACCTAAATTTATATCAGTAGTATTTTTAGGAATCAAGTTTGAGAAAAAATAAAATTTTTTTACCAAGATTAGATATGCAACAAGTAAAAGTAATAATCCTAAGAGAAGATAACTAAGATTTTCAGCTAATAAATCTAGATGAGCTAATAACAATATCCCCAAAAAGAGGCCTACCAATCCATATTTCATCGTTTTTTCTTTTGCTGACATATAAATATCCCTACTTTACTTTTTAATTTATTAAGAGCATAAAACCATAGATTCGATATAAGTTCATTTTGTTATATCCAAAAGAGGATGACCTGGAATGACCTATATAATTAGAAAATTGGAGTGATATATAGTTATTTTACCATAGCTTAAATGAGTTGATTAACTCCGAATAATGTACAACTATGTACACCTATTGTGGGTGGAATGTGTGTTGGGACTTTGCTAACCTAATAGTTGAAAAAATGAATCAATAAATTTAGAAAAGGGACTATTCAAAAGCAACTTTTTTGGGAATTGCTATATTATTTATTTTTTTAAGCGTAATCAACTAAATGTTTTTATGGATAAAGAAAGTCATTGTTCCTTGTCATCAAGCTACAACAGCCAAATTCATTAGAATTTTTTTAGTGAATGACTTTAATTTTAGAAAGGTACTGTTGTTAAAGATTCATGCTATCAAAGGAGTGTGAGGCGAACGAAGCAAGTATTTTCATTTTATAAAAGTTGTATTATGGACTCTTAAAAAGAGGTGATTTAAAAAATTTTGAAGTGGAAATGTTAAGAAAGGAGAGAGGAAATGACTTATTTAGTTCTGGTCAGTCATGGCGATTTTGCTAGAGGGTTAAAAAATTCATTAGGGATGTTTGCTAGCGAGGAGATAGAGAAAGTCAGAGTGTTTGGCTTACAACCTGGTGAATCTACCGATAATTTTGGTAAGCGGTTTCTTTGTGAAGTTGAAAAATTACCGCAGGAAACGAGGCTAATCGTTTTGGCTGATATTGTAGGTGGGAGTCCACTTGCTACTATTTGTAAAGTATTAGATAAGCAAAAAATGCTAGAAAATTCTCTGATTGTTGGAGGAGTAAATTTTCCAATGGCTTTAAATGCGCTTCTATTGAAAGAAACTAGTGAATTATCTGATTTGAAAAAAATGATAGTAGCAGATGCTTGTCATGGCATTAGAGAGTTAACTATAACTGAAGGCGATGTAACTGAAGAGGATATCTAAAGGAGAAGATGAACATGTCAATTTCTTTTGTTCGAATCGATGATCGAATGATTCATGGCTTAATTACTTTACGTTGGACTAAAGAAATGCCATGTGATGGCATTATAGCTGTGAATGACAAAGCAGCAAGTAACCCCATTTTAAAGGAAGCATATAAAGCAGCTGCACAAGATAAAAAAACCTTTATTTGGACAATGGCGCATTTTTTTGATGTAAAGGATAAAGTATTAGCGTCTAAGTCAAAATACTTTTTGATTACAAAGAGCCCTTTGGATATGAAAAAAATTTTGGTGGATTGGCATTTTGTTCCAAGTGAAGTAAAAATGATTAATGTTGGACCGGGGAATGATCGCGAAGGGACAATTAAATTAGGGGATAACCAATCCTTTACAGCAGAAGAAGCAGCGGCTTTTGAAGAAATTGAAAAGGCTGGTTACAAAGTGGATTTTGCCTTGTTACCTGATCAACGAATTGGTTCTTGGGCGCATTTTAAAGCTAAATTTGGTTACTGATTCTAGAAGTTTTGAAAAGAGGAGAGTAGTATTATGACAATCAACTGGATACAAGCGGCTATTTTAGGCCTATTTGCTTGTCTGTGTTCAAATTCTTGTATGGCTGGACAAGCGGTGGGAAATTATACGATTGGGCGTCCTTTAGTCGGCGGATTAGTTTGTGGCATTATTTTAGGAGATTTAAAATTAGGAATCGCTTGTGGCGTAGCAATGCAATTAGTTTACATTGCTTTGGTCACACCTGGAGGCACAGTGTCTGCTGATGTGCGGGCAATTTCATATATCGGGATTCCTTTGGCGATGGTGGCGATTTCGACCAAAGGGTTAGATCCACTTGGCGGCTCTGCAGCCGACCTAGCTAAATCGGTCGGCACATTAGTTGGAACGATCGGAACGGTATTATTTTATTCTGTTGCTGCGTTAAATTTAGTTTGGCAATCGTTTGGTTGGAAAGATATAAAAAAAGGCAAGCTTGATCATTTATATGCCATTAATTTTGGTTGGCCGTGGATTTCTCATCTACTTTTTTCCTTTTTGCCAACCGTGATTTTAACCTATTTTGGGGCTACGGCTGTTACAGCAATGAGAGATGCATTACCTATGGATGGTCTTGCAATGAAAACGCTTTTTACTGTAGGTGGCATGCTTCCGTGTGTGGGAATTGCAATTTTGTTACGTCAAATTGTTAATAAGAACATTGATTTTGTACCTTTTTTTGTAGGGTTCACATTAGCTGCTTCATTAAAACTCAATTTAGTCTCAATAACGATTATTGCGCTTCTTTTTGCTGTAATTTTTTATAAAATTGCTTTGATTAAAAACAATACTAAACTGGTTGATTCAACAGGAAGTCTGACGAATGATGATGAAGAGGAGGACATATGAGATGGAAGAGTTGAAAGCAAATAAATTAGACCAAAAAACGTTAAAGCATTCTTTTCATTTATGGTTTTGGGGAGCGTTAACTTGTTTTTCACAACAGCATATGCAAACCTTCGGCTATCTTTCTTCAATGCTTCCTATTATCAAAAAACTTTATCCAAAACATGAAGACCAAGTGAAAGCCATTCAAGCATATACAGCTTTTTTTAACACAAATCCAATGCTTGGAACGGTCATTGTTGGTGTGACTGCTAGTATGGAAGAGGCTAGAGCAAGTAAGAATGAAATTGATGGAGAAACCATTAATGATATGAGGGCAGGATTAATGGGGCCAATTGCAGGGATTGGTGATTCATTAGTTGATGGTACCTTAATTCCTATCTTGTTAGGAATTTCCTTAGGAATGTCCACGGGCGGTTCGCCAATTGGTGCCATATTTTATATTATTGTTTGGACGTTAATTTCCTATTTTGGCCAACGCTTTTTGTATTTTAGAGGCTATCATTTTGGCGATAAAGCAGTAAGTTTCTTAGTTGGGAAAGAAGGAGCCGCCGTTAGAGTTGCTATCGGAGTTATCGGTAGTATGGTTGTTGGTGGGGTCCTTGCATCTTGGGTAAATGTAACTACTTCTCTTAAATTAATAGGTGCTGACGGAAAAGTTTTCCTTAAACTGCAAGATAAAATTGACAGTATTTATCCAGGATTATTAACGATACTTGTTACCTTGTTTTGTTGGTGGTTAATGTCCAAAAAACATGTTTCCGCTATTTGGACGATGCTTATTTTAGTTGTTATTTCTCTCGTTGGCGTTTTATTAGGTGTTTTCAATCCAGGATTAACTTACTGAACAATCACCAAAAAGGACTCTAGCTGTTAGAGCAAACTGACTTTTGCATAAAACCGATAACGAAAAAGCTAATAAATTAAATTCTTACTCTCTAAGACACAGAAAAAATCTTGTGATTAAAATAAAAATATATAAAATAGAAGAAATTTAGAGACTAGCTTCTATTTTATATATTTTTTTGTTTTAGAAATTTAGTTGGTTTATTAGAATTTTAGGAAAAATTTTACGAAAAGTGTCGCAAAAATGGCTCCTAAAAACGGTGCAGTTCCGGGAACAATCAACCCATATTGCCAATCATTATTGGTTTTATTTTTGATTGGTAAAAGTTGATAGGCGATACGAGGACCTAAATCACGTGCTTGATTCATTGCGAATCCTGTAGTACCACCTAGCCCCATGCCGATTGCCCAAACAAGCAAGCCAACAGCAATGGGTAGTTGTGTTTCGTAGGAATGTGCAATCGCTAAAATAGATGTTAAAAAAATGAATGTTGCAAAAGTTTCAACAAAATAGTTTCTTGGTAAATTTCGTTGGTTCGGATTTGTAGAAAAAATATTACGAATGGCGATCGGATCGACACTATCGGCGGATAGCTTGAAATGATCAGCATACATAATATAAACAATGACGGCGCCACAAATGCCGCCTAACATTTCAGCGATGACATAGGGAATGAAGTAAGACCATGGAATCATTCCTAAAATAGCTTGAGCGAGGGCCATTGCTGGATTAATACAGACTCCGCCAAAGACGAACAGAACAACAGAGATTCCAAAAGCCCAAGTAGTGATTGCAAACATGTGACCAGAACCAGCGTATTTTGTTCGTTTTAGGACATCGTCGCAGTGAACACCTACCCCAAATACGATCATTAATGCAGTTCCCATAAATTCTGATAAGATATGATGAAACATAAGATAAAGCTCCTTTAATCAATAGTTTTGTTATTTAATGTTTGGACGAGGCGATAGACTTCCTCGATTGTAAAATTATATTGTTTAGCAATTCGTTCACAATCTTGGTATTCAATAGACTCTTTCAATAGGCCATGATAATGATTTTTTTTAATATGGACCTTACCAAAAGGTGTTTCCAAGATTTTGAAAGAACGGTCCATCACACTACGTTCCATTGTTTGAAAACGCATACCAATTGTAGAAGTATGTTTAAAGAGTAGTTCTGTAAAATATTCTTTTTCCTCTGTTGTTGTTAAAACCGTTAATAGAATGGCACTTCGGTTTTTTTTCATATGAATGGGCGTGAAAAAAACATCTAGAGCACCATGCTCTAATAATAGATCCATTACGTAACCTAACTGTTCAGGTGTTTGATTGTCTATATTTGTTTCAATTTTTAAGACTTGGTCATGGTGTTCTGTCCTCTTTTTTTTACTATGTGTTTCAGTAAAGATTGATCCTCTGAGGGCATTGAACTTGCCTGTTTCCCGTTTGCCAAATCCGTAACCTATTTTTTCAATTAATCGTTGTTCTGGTGCGACAAATAGAGGACTAAGTTCTTTAAAAATAGCTAAGCCAGTCGGTGTGACAAGTTCAGTTTTTATCTCAAAGTCTTGTTGAATGATTAAATTCGTTTCTTTACGTAATTCCATCACAGCGGGAACTGGTATTGGCATGACTCCATGGGCAATTGTGATAGTGCCACTTCCATCTGTAATTGGCGTTGAATAGACTTGTTCAATCTCTAACTGTTCCCATAGGATAAAAAAGCCAACGATGTCAACAATTGAATCAATTGCTCCAACTTCATGAAAATGAATAGTGTCAATTGTTTGTTGATGAACAGCAGCTTCAGCTTTTGCAATGTCATAGAAAACATTTTTACTATGTTTTTTTACAAAATTGGACAAGTCGCTTTTTTCAATTAATGTATAAATATCTTTTAAATTTCTAGAATGGCTATGATGATGTGCATGTTCTTTCGTTTCATGATGTTCATTTTCGTGGTGAGGAGAGAGACTGTGTTTTATACCGTAATCCTTTTTTCCATGTTGTAGGAGAACATCGAAATCTGTTCCGTAAATACAACTTTTAGCAATTCGTTGGGCTTGAATGGTGAACCCATCGATGGGAAGTTTTTTTAATTCGATTAACAGTTTGTTTAAATCCCCGCCTAAGTCAAGCAACAATCCATTTAACATATCACCACTAAGACCAGAAAATGGTTCTAAAAATAAGCTTTTCATAGTGAAGACTCCTTTATTTGATTAATCATACTTGCATTATAAGCGGCACCAAACCCGTTATCTATGTTGACTACACTAACGCCAGAGGAACAACTATTTAGCATTCCTAAAAGAGCAGTCAGTCCTTGAAAATTGCTGCCGTAGCCTATGCTAGTAGGGACGGCAATCACTGGCACGCTAACTAGTCCGCCTAGCACGGACACCAGTGCACCTTCCATGCCTGCAATCACAATAACCACCGAAGCCTGTTGAATCTCATCTAGGTGAGCGAACAAACGATGAATGCCAGAAACGCCTACATCATAGATACGTTTTATTTGATTCCCGAAAGTTTCTGCAGTGATTGCTGCTTCTTCAGCAACGGACATGTCTGACGTTCCAGCAGTAACTATCGCAATATAGTTTTTTGTTGTAGTCTCCATTTGGTTGATAACGAAACAACGTGCAAGTTCATAGTAGGTTCCATGAGGAAAGTTCAACTCTAAAGGTTGGGCTTTTTGTTGTGAAACGCGAGTAACTAAGATTGTATTGTTTTCTTTTCTTAAGCTATTGATAATTTTGATGAGTTGCTCAATTGTTTTCCCTTCCCCATAAACGACTTCTGGATACCCAGTTCTTTCTTTGCGCTGCGTATCAATTTTTGCAAAGTCTAATTCGCAAAAGCCATTTAATTTGTTTGTTGCTTCTTCTAAAGATAATTTTCCCTCTTTAAAAGCTCCTAAAATTTCTTTCGGTTGCATAATACAACGCTCCTTATTCCTGATTTCTCAAGGATCATTATTCTACAATGACAGACAAGCCATCTCGAATCACAGTCACTTTTGCATTTAGACCTTCTCTTTCAAATGCTCGCTCTAATGCTTCATCAAACGTTTTTGCTATTTCCATATGCATCGAAGTGATAAGCTCAGGATCAACAAGATCTGAAACAAAAATTATATGATGATGAACTAAAATTCGCGCTAAAATTTGCGAAGTCCATTGATCTGGCACGGTTTCTAATCGTGGTGTATGGATGGCTGCTTCTAAAAATTCGTTTGGATTTTTAACATTGGCAATATTTTCATAAAAACCTTCACCACCGTGACCATCACGACATCCAGCGACCATAATAATGACACCGCCGTCTTTATTGGTTGCTTCTGCAGCGGTCATCCCTTTAACTGCTTGATAAATGTTTTGATCAAGTGGAAATCCGCCGTTCGTTGAAACCGCAATGTCGCAAGGTATTTTTTTGACACGGGCAATTTCTTTTACAAAGTTACAACCAACTTTATGCGCTTCAACCATATCGCCTGCAAAGGAACCAATAATTTTTTTGTCACCATCTAAAACAACATTAACAATAAAAGCTAGATTCGCTTTAGCGGCAGCGTAGACCATGTCATTATGAATCGGATTATCCGTTAAATTTCCTGTCCGTGAGTTGGAGGAATCAATAAATTCTCCAGAATGGTTAGCCATGATGGTTTTATAAGAAGCAATTCCAGGTAAAACAGATTTACGTCCACCAGAAAATCCTGCAAAAAAGTGTGATTCAATAAATCCTTCGGCCAGCAGTAAATCTGCTTCTGCTGCAATGCGATTAATGATACAATCGCCCCCTGAAGGTAGTTGACCGATTTTGACCATTGAGGAATCATCAGTAGAGATATGCATAACGATTTCTTCATTCTCTACGATCTCTTTACCATATTTATTAATCAGTTCTTCTCGTGTAGAGGGGCGATGAAAGCCTGTAGCAACTAAAATCCGGATTCTAGCTGTTTTGTTCACTGAACGAATTCTACGCAAAATAATTGGGGTGATAATATGTGAAGGAACGGGACGTGTGTGATCGGAACTAATAAGGACAATGTCTTTTTTACCCTTAGCTAATTCTTCTAATGGAAGGCTTCCAATAGGATTGTCCAGCGATTTTTCGACTGTTTCTTTCTCGGTATATGGATTTGAAAAATGTTCAGCTTTTGATTCGAGAAGCCCAATAAAATTTTTATCGGGAATTCTTGCAGTAATCATTTTCTTGTCATAAGGTAGGTTAATTTCTACCATAGCAATCATCTCCTAAGTAATATTTTACGAGACTAAGTATAATGAAATTTAGGAATCACACAGT
Source organism: Enterococcus sp. DIV2384 (assembly GCF_050534975.1). NCBI lineage: Bacteria > Bacillati > Bacillota > Bacilli > Lactobacillales > Enterococcaceae > Enterococcus > Enterococcus sp. DIV2384. Next base: position 1,629,222 of record NZ_CP172905.1, on the reverse strand, counting down.
CCTTATTGTGGGTAACATTTGCTAACAAAAGGTTGGTGAGAGTGTTTATAATAGTTAACGAATCAAACAGAAACTTAGTCAAAGGAGTGACAATTATGGAGTCAGATTATCTTACAGCTTTCTTAGATAGAAAGAAGACACCGATTATCAAAAAAAACGCCATACTTATCTCGCTTATCATGGATTGGAGGAAGCGTACACCTATGTATTAAAGAAAGGGGTCGTTAAGACGAGTATTATTTTAAAGGATGGACGAGAATTTAATCTGTCGTATATTGTGTCTCCTGACATTATTTCATTGTTACGTGATGAAGTATCAAATTATACATCTGCTCCTTTTAATATCCGCATTGAGTCGGAAGAGGCTAGCTTTTATCGGATACCAAGGACTGTATTTTGGGAATATGTTAGAGAAGATGCTGTTCTTCAAGATTATGTACGGGATTACTACCGAGCAAAATTATCGGAGAGTATTAGTTCCTTACAGAATATGACAATGAATGGTAAGAAAGGGGCTGTTTGTACTTTTATTTACCAATTAATTGATTTGTTTGGTGTACAGACAGAGGAAGGAATATTAATTGATTTTCAAGTAACTAATGAGGATATTGCGGGGTTTTGCGGGATTTCAACGAGAAATAGCGTAAACCGAATTATCCATGATTTAAAAGAGGAAAAAGTCATCGATATCAAAAAACAAAAAATTGTGATTTACGATCAAAGTTATTTAGCTGATTATATTGATCGATAAGATAGGAGTCTGACGAACATGCATATTCCAGAAAATTATTTAAGCCCACAAACTTGCGCAGTGATGGGCGCGATTATGGTACCTGTCTGGTACCGCGCGGTAAAAAAAGTTGACGTTCAAATTAAATTAAAAAAAGATACAGGGACCATGTTAGGGATTTCCTCCTCCTTGTCATTTTTAATAATGATGTTTAATTTGCCAGTACCTGGTGGAACAACTGCGCACGCTGTTGGGGCTGTTCTCATCGCATTATTGATGGGACCTTGGGCCGCGACGCTGTCTGTTTCGGTGGCTTTACTATTACAGGCTTGTTTATTTGGTGATGGTGGTATATTGGCTTTTGGTGCAAACGCCTTTTCTATGGCTTTTGTGATGCCATTCGTGGGATATGGAGTTTATAAGCTAGTTACGCGTGTAAAAAAATTTGAAACAATGGGTCTTTTCTTAGCTGGGTATCTTGGTGTAAATGTGGCGGCATTTTCTACTTCTGTATTACTAGGTATCCAACCCTTACTATTCCATGAAGCAAATGGTACGCCACTTTATAACCCATATGGTCTTTCTATAACTATACCAGCAATGATGAGTGTTCATCTTTTAGTAATAGGAATTGTTGAAGGTCTCTTCACCGTGTGTGTCTATAATTTTGTAAAAAGTGTGTCAAAAGATGCAATTTTTATCGAAGAAAAGAAGAAAAGGACTCCGTTGTTGCGATTAAAGAGACTGTTATTGGTTATGGTAATTTTATGTCCATTAGGTTTGATTGATCATGCCACTGCTTGGGGTGAATGGGATTTATCTGAATTAGTCAAGAATTTAAAACAGAATCATTTACCTGCAGTACAACCAAAAGGTATGGTGAATGGTTTTTCATTTCATGCACTTTTCAGTGATTACTTTATTCCAGGACTGCCATTAGCACTTGGATATATTTTAAGTGGCGTAACAGCCATAATCGTTTTTTTACTCATTTTTCGTTTATTTAATGGAAGAAGGCAAAGTTGATGCCTGAATGGATGAAAGAATCTTCCACGTCCCTTGAACCTAATAAAAAAGAAACCTTTATGCTTAAAAATCGAAAAGGAATCCTTTTTTTATTAAATAAATTTCAGGTGAGTGGGAAACGCAATAAGACTATTCTCAGTGATATACACCCAGCAATTCAACTGATCAGTACTTTTTTACTAATTGTTTTAATCAGCACAGCACAAAAAGTTCTTGTTTTGTGGCTCTTAGGCATCTACCTAGGCATGTTACTTTTAGTTGAAAAACCAACTATTCTACGAAACATTGTCAAAAAAGCTAGTATCCTCATTTTGATGCCGCTGATTATCTATTTACCGATCTTTTTTTTAGGTCAATTTAGTTTATTATTTATTGTTCATTTGTTTTTTTTAGCCATAGCGATTAGTCAATATATGGAAACAACCAACATGAATCAATTTATAGCAGCATTAAAAATCTTTCATTTTCCGAATATAATACTTTTACAATTAGATATTACGATTAAATATATCTTTTTCTTTGGAAATTTCTTAATCCAACTGCTTGCAGCTGTAGAAGCTAGAGCAGTTGGTGGGAGTATCCAGTTGAGTACGGGTAGTAATTTAATCAGTCTTATTTCTATAAAATCTTTTACGTATGGGAAAAAGTTGGATATGGTGATGGAAGCAAGAGGATATACTGGTCAATATTATCGAGTAAAGCAACCATTAAAAACGAAAGATTTTTTGGTTAGTATTGCCTATCTTTTATTTTTCGGGGGGTTGCTTTATTTAGGGAGGAACTAATATGTATCGAGTAAATCATTTGGTTTATCGCTATCAAACGAAGCCTGTTTTTTCGCCTTGTAATTTGGAAATAGCCAGAGGAGAATATCTGGTTTTGATGGGAGATAACGGCAGTGGAAAATCCACTTTTTTAAATTTGCTCGCAGGTTTTTTAAAACCTTCCGAGGGAACGATTTATTTTATGGAACAATCATTAACGGCCTGGAAAAAAGACCCTATTCATAAAAAGAAGTATTATGCTCATTTGGGTATATTATTTCAAGAGACGGACACACAATTATTTAATGCGACAGTTTATGACGAATTGGCATTTGGCCCTAGACAGCTCCAACTATCCGAGCATGAAACAGCAAAAAGAATTAATGATTGTTTGAATTTATTAAAAATTACCCATTTAAGCAATCAAGTGCCTTATCAATTATCGGGAGGAGAAAAGAAAAAAGTGGCTTTTGCTAGTCTGTTAGTAATGAATCCAGACGTGTATTTATTAGATGAGCCGTTTGCTGGGTTGACAAAAGAATCGGAAAAATTATTTAAAAAGATAATAAAAAATCTGCATCAACTTGGTAAAACAATTATCCTTTCCACCCATGACTATTTGAGTATTTGCGAGGAAGCTGATTCCATTTTATTGTTTGATTCGGCTGTCACAAGGTACTCAAAGGAAGAGATAGAAGCCAATGCTAACTTGTTACAACATTTAAAACTGTATTAAGTGTACAAATATTGACAATAATTGATACTATGAATCGTGATTTTTTCTAATGTGGAGATGTCTATAATTAATTATGTAAAAGAAAATCAATAGGAGATGGTTTAAATGTCTGTCATGAAAACGAAAGAACAAAATTTAGTTCGCGAATTACAAAAAATGGATAAGTTGGCTGTTGCATATTCAGGTGGAATTGATAGCTCTTACTTGCTAAAAAAAGCTTTGGACACTTTAGGTGCTGAAAATGTACTTGCGGTTGTTGTAAATTCAGAATTATTTTCTGATGATGAGTTTGATAAAGCGGTCGATTTAGCTAATGGATTGGGAGCAAATGTGTTAGGCCTTGAAATGAGCGAATTAGCGGATGATAGAATCGTTGCAAATAACCCTAATAGCTGGTTCTACAGTAAAAAATTATTATATAAAACTATTCGTTCGGCTATTCAGAAAGAGGGATTTGATGTTCTGGCCGATGGGATGATTATGGATGATAATACTGACTTTCGTCCTGGATTAAGAGCAAGAGATCAAGAAGGGGTCATCAGTCCGCTACAACAAGCTAAATTATATAAAATTGAAATACGTCAACTTGCTAAAGACGCAGGTATTTCCAATTGGAGTAAAGTTGCCTCATGTAGCATTGCTTCAAGAATTCCTTATGGCATTAAGTTAACACGCTCAGCTATTGATCAAGTATTTGCTAGTGAAAAATATTTACGGGAAATAGGTTTTCCAATTGTCCGTGTCAGAGCACATCATGATTTAGCACGGATTGAAATTCCAGAAGACAAACTTTCTCTGTTATTAGAAAACAGAGAAAAAATTGCAGATTATCTAAAAAAACAAGGATTTAATTATGTAACTTTTGACTTAGAAGGATTTAAATCTGGCCGAATGAATGATATCCTCACAGAAACTGAAAAAAAAGTTTTTTGTGAATGTTAGACAGATAAGTTTATAAAATTGAGTCGGTGTAACGGAGTCAGGACAGGGGTATTCCGTTACAAAAACCAAGTTTTCTGCTCGATTAGGTCGGTTGTTTTCATTGATTACTCTGCCAGTAGATTATCAACTTTTAAGCCTAGGAAAAATTCCCTTTGGATTTTTCCTAGGCTTTTTGTCTATTTAATCATTTGATATTTGCTAAAAAGAAATTAGCTGTAGAATTTTTTAAGATTACCAGTGATTGTTCAATTTGAGGAAAATAAATGGATTGTTTGGACTGGTTGATTAGTCGATTATTTTTGGGATTCGTGAGTGAAAGTATTTGCTGTGAATAGTTAAATAACTCAGTGTTTAGTGTGTCCGGCTTAACTGGTGCTAATTTTTTTAAGTAGTGTTGTGTTTTCATAAGTTCTAAAAGAAGCTCTTCCATAGCAGTTTGCATTTCCAACAGTTGATCATTTAGTTGTTTTTGTTGCATTAAGCTTTCAGCGGAGGCATCGTTACTATAAATAGGAGATTCAAGAACAATTTCTTGAATAGAATAGTTTACTCTACGTTGTACCCGATAAGCTAGTACCCAAGCATCACTAGGCAACGTGGTCTCTTCATTGATTAACGCTAGCAAAATAGAGCTGATCGTTTTTGACCAACTATTGATATTTTTACGTAATACTTGACTATGCCATGTTGGGAAAATAAAAAACATAACAAAAGCAATCAGCGCACCAATAATTACATCAAAAACTCTTGTATAGCCTGCAGAACTACCACCTAATGTGAAAGTTAACCAAGTGGTCACACTTAGCATTAGAAATGCTTGACTTAATTTACGGACGGTTTCATACAATATAACTAGCAAACAAGACAATAGCATTGGCCATAAAGGATTTAGGTTTGTTAAGTTAGCAATTAATTGAGACAAAAAAATGCCTAAACAACCACCTAAAATAGAACCAATAGTTCTTGAAGTGATTTTACCGAGTGTACCATGATAACCTGGCATAACCATCAAACAACCAGAAATAACTACCCAGAATTCGTGATTAGCTAAAGGCAAAGGGTACATGTAATTAAGAATAAGCGAACAAAAATGACACACTAAACCAGTTAAAGCTAAACGAATTGCGAATCTAGCAGAGCTGCCTTTGTAAGAATGAAGGATCTCTTTGGCTTCTGCAAGTCCTTCTTTTGTGGGTAAGAAAGATTTAAATGAGATTTTTTTAAAGGATTGTTCGTTTTGTATCAGAAGGATTGCTGATTTTATTTCGGTGTTTGCTGAAGCAAATTCTTGAAGAGGCAGGGTTAATTGTTCTCCTTTTAAAAAGAGTTGAATTGCTTTTAAAGCAGGAAGATTTTCAGCTGCATTGGTTGAATCTAACGAGCCTGCAATTGCATCTGCTTGTGAAACCAAGGGATAAATCCATGGTGTTTTTTGATGATTGACCCAGGGCATTGTTTCAACAGATTCGCGTACTTTTATTCTGAAATGGACATAGCGTGCGGGTTTTCCTTGTGCTAATAAATATAATTGCTCATATAAATCGGCTACTAATTTTCGTGCCTCATTATTTTGCGGCTTAGAATAAAGACAATAGAACAAACAAAGGATGGACATACCTAAAATTATTGCACCCAGACCTTCAAAAGTTTGACCAATAGACAAATTGCCTTTTAATTGCGCACCAGCTAGTAAAGAAATGGTCCCAAAGAGACATCGAATATACAGACCAATACTAAAGTTTCTTACAATCCCTGAAAAATACAAACCAAGGACGAATAATAAAATAATGAATATACTTGACGACTGTAAAAGTATCCCCAGACTGGCACCAAGAAAAATCATTAAAATACCATCTATGGCACTTCTTTGTGGAGAGCTATGTCGTGGTAAGACACAAATTACAGTGCCCAAAAAGCTACCAACATTTACTAAAACAAAAGCGAAAGGAAAGACTATTGTTAGAACAGCACCAACAGCATTTGCAATAATGATACTAAGAACAAGGGCAAACCAGTTCTGTCTTGTATCAAAAGTTAGTATAGGGCGACTATACGCCCAAGACGATTCTAAGAAGACCTCAAAAAATTTTTTGATAGATAATTTCACAAAACATTCCTTCTTTAAAAATTTATTAAAAGCTAAAAAATTATTCCTCTGCTAGTATACACCTCTAATTTTTTTTTTCAAATTTGCTCTTTTTAAGAAAACTCACAATTATAGGCCAACATTAAGTTTAGCCATATATTTTTGTTGAATAAATTCTGTAAGCTCATGCCAACTTTCTTCATTTTCAATGGAATCTAAGTAGAAAATATCTTGATTAGAAGTAGCTTTTTCGAAGGAATCTGTGATGATGATATCCGCATTTGTGAAGTCTTCGGTAATAGAGATTGCGTTTGTATTATATAAGGAGGATAACCGTGTTTTAATAAAATAATTTGCATAAAAATCTTTGATAATTTGTAAATAGATTCTCACTTGTACTTTTTTTTCGGACACAGACAATGTATAAAGCAGTTGACTGAGTAACTCTAAATGCGTTTCTTGGTGAACTAATTTTGCCACCGTTCCTTTTATTCGATTAAAGTATGCCACATCTGACGGAGTACAAATTTCTGGCTGCGGTAAATAAAGTGTTAAAAAAGTATAATAATTGCCCTCCGTTAAAAAGTACCAAGCATTAAAAATAGAAAGATAGTAAACGTATTGATAATCATGCTGATTTGTCAGTAAGTAGGCTACTTGCTTAAACAATTTTTTTGATAAAACACAATAAGGATGGTTAGATTCTATAAATAATTTTTCTATTTGTTTCGTTTGCTTTTCCGAAAAGATATAAGGAATAAAAATGCGAGATAAAAAATTAAAGTATAAAATTTCAGTTTTTCTTGTTTCGCATTGAATGTCAGCGAAGGAGTGTTCAAGAAAAAATAAAGTCACATGACTGTATTGATTGATCAGAATAAAAAAAGAATGCAGGTTTTTAGAGTGCGGCATCTTTAAGAAGTTTTGTGCACTTGTTCTAGTTTTAAATATCGCATATAAAATATAAAACGCTCTTTTCTTCATTCGGACATTTTTATAGGATCGTTCAAGAAGTTCATCGGGTAGACTTTTTTTTATTTCTTCAAGACTTATTTTAGAGAAAGGCCAAGCCAATTCTTGAAAGGAATCTTGTAGGAAAATGAAAGAAAACACTCGAATCGATAATTCATTGCCAGTTAATTGATAAATACCCTTAATACTAACGATTACTATATCAAAAATTTTAAAAAAGTTATTCAGTTGTTTCGTGATTTTTACCAGATAATGTTCAGAAATATATAAAACTTTAATTAATTCGTTTTTATCAATGGAAGAATGTGTGACCAATTGTACGCAATAATTAAATTGTACATTGTTTTTTAAAAGATTGAGTTTTAACGTGTAGGCGTATTCGACCGCGCTTTTTCGGTACGCTGGATTTACACAAACAATGCCATTATTGTTAGAGACAATAAAATGTTGGATTTGATAAGTATCCTCGAATTCTTGATTTATTTTTATCAGATTTTCCTTGACCGTTCTTTTTGAAATTTTTAAATTGGAAGAAATTTCATTTAATGACGTATGAGCTCGCTTCACTATATAAAATAAAATTTCTAGCTCATTCGTTAGGTAGGATGGAAACATGTTATGGACCTCCAAAAGTAAAATTTAGGTTCATTGTAGTCTACTTTCTTTAAATTTTTGTATTGATATGTTAACACAAGCGCAATAAGAAGCGGCCATCACAATTAATGTACAGCCTTATACATTAATTGTGTGTGGCAAAGCAATTTCAATGTTGATAAGCTAGCAGTAGTTAGAATAATTATTATTTAGTTTCTAATTCCAAAAAAGGTCAAGGTGAGTAAGCAATGAAAAAAATCAACGAACAATTAAAAATGAAAATACCAACCTACAAAAGAAAAAAAAGCATTGCTTATTTCTTTTACTCTTGTCTACTATTGGTAACGATTTCTTGTTTTTTGAGCGTGCATTTTCAAGAATGTGAGGCAGCTTCACTCTATCAAGCGGGAGGGATAGCCATTGATTTGAGAACTGATTTACCTTATGGAATGGAGATAAGCCATGACGATGGTGGTGGTCCTGATGGATCATTTGGAGGAAAATTACACGTAAAATTATACGGAACAGTGGACACTTCTCATACAGAAGCATTGAAGTTTCTTTCTTTTGGTACTGTAGGAATGCAATATGGACTGATGTTTCATTTGCCAGAAAATATAAGTGCAGATAATTTTAAAGCGGCTTATGACAAGGCTTTTGCGGATAATCCAGAAAATTTTTATTCAATTAGTGGACAAAAAAACACACAAATACCAATTGTTAACACAAAAGGAATGCGGACGTTTAACGGTTCTTCAGAAGATGGTTCACCGGGATGGGGTGATCCTGATCAAGATTATAGCGGAATTGATACTGAGCATCAGGTGATGTTTTGTGAACGGGGGGACACTATTAATTTTTCTTTTACTAAACTTTATGAAATTTGGCGACATGAACCTGACAAATCGGCCATAAAATTTGAACTTCATTTTGATTTAGATGTAGCTACTTTAATGAAGGATGGCGATTCAAAGGATTATTCCCTCAATAAAAATTTAACGAAACATCGCTTACCAGTATCAAATGTTTTGTCGGATGGCACTGAAAGTGATCAATTTTCGTTGTCGGCAGATTTTTTTGGTCGAACTTACGAATCAGATACAACGAATACGGTTAATCATAATTGGATATTGCTTAGTCCGGACATGTGGTTACGTGCGACAAGTTTAGCGGCAGCAGCAAAGCAAGATCCAAATAATTTGAATCATCAAATTATCACTGGAATCACTGGGAAAGTGGCTACTTGGTCTTCTTATATCTCGCCATGGGACAGCGGTGATAAAGACAATCCATTATCCAATTACAATACCCAAGATGCCTCTAAATATCCTGAAATACCTGAAAGCACAACGATGTTACCAGGGGAGTTTTTATCACCAAAGTTTACGATGAACCAAAGACAAGACAATCCGCTTAATTGGACAGATGGGTATGTTGCTCAACGGTTTGCGCGCGTAGTTAATTTTCATACTCACACAGTTGATCCTAAAGCCAATGTGAATGTCTCTTCACAACAACAAAACGGGTTAACAACCTATTTATTTAGTGGCAAAGATGGTTGTGGGCGGCCGTTAGTCAACCCGCCAGGAACGGATTCTTCAGAGCCCACAGATAAAACATATATGCGCGTCACAATAGATCCATACCAAGTGCCAAGTTTAGAAAAGGCAGCTTTTGTTAAAGGTCAAACAACATTTCACCCGCAACAAAAGATACCAGTAGAACTAACCGTTAAGGCTCCGACAACTAGAAAAGTTCAGATTGAAGAAAAAATTTCAGGTGCTGCCCAAACTGATTTTCATAAAATTGGGGAGCAAGATTTAAAAAATTTACCAGTCACAGATGATTGCGTTAGTTTTAACTGTTTAGCAGATGCTTTACCAACTTCAGGAGATTACACATTAACATTTAGAATTCTTGATGTTGATGATACATCTAAAAGCTACTCAAATGAGAAAAGTTTAACTGTACACATTGATCAAGCGCAAATTAAAGTTAAATCTCAAGATACGATTTATCAATATACTCAATGGCAACCAGAAAGTGAAGTGACTAGCCTACAAACACCAGATGGTAAAAAAGGTGATTTTCGAGACGTAAGTGTCACCATATATAAACTGGACGGAGAGCAAAAGGTCCCAGTAGATGCGGTGGATACAAAAGTGGTTGGTAAATATGAAATTGATTATAAATACCTAGGATTAGAGGCGCAGACTGCACTAGAAGTCATTCCCTCTTCAGCTCATATTGGTGCACATAACGACAGCTTTTCTGTGGGGACGCCCTTCGATCCAAAACGTCTTTTTGATAGTGCAACAGATAATGATGGACAGTCCATTCCTTATAGTAAGATAACGATTCGCTATACGCCTGATCAGGTAAACGATGAAGTAGCGGGTGTCTATAAAATTACTTATGATATCTCTAAAATAGTAGGTTTTAGTAAAAGTATTACTGTTGATTGGACCTACTATTACTCTAATCGTCTAGACTTTTATCACTTATCTGAACAACTAATGCCTTTTGAGAACGTAAAATTTAATGGCCAAGATCAAACACAGACATTAAAAAGTTGTGAGATGAACATTGAAGATACGGGGGATCCTAATCGGACAACTGGCTGGCAGCTTGAAGTAGCCTATAATTTAAATGATCAGAAAACACAAGCGTGGAAAGACGCAGGGCTTGATCTCACGCTAAATCCAAAGTCAGTCGATTATGTAACAACTGAGCAAAATATCATGGTTAACGATGAGCAACAATTAGTAGCTGGTGTAAGTAACCAATCTATCAAAAATAAAAAAGTTTTGACGAAATTACAATTATTGCCCACATTAACTATTTCAAAAGTCACACTTGCTGATAAATATGAAGCTCAGTTAATTTGGAACTTAGAAGCAACACCGTAAGGGAAGAGGGAATAGCTGTGAAATGGTTTATCTATGATTTATTGTTTGTTGCCTTTATTCTTGGTTTGCCAATTCAAGCACAAGCTGAAGACAAGACAACTGACGCACAAGCTGGCACAAAAGTCATGGTAATAGTGAAAGAGAGTGAGGATATTGTTCCACATCCCAATGAGCTTATACCGCAGACTAACGATATGCCAACTTCACGAGGACAACCTAATTTTTTACCAAAAACAAACGAGATTACGTCTCAAGAGACGATTTTAGGAATCGTGGTACTCGGAAGTACATTAATCGTCGGACTTTATAAAGAAAAGAGGAAAAATAATGAATAAAAAAATAATTGGTTTAACTGTCACTTTAGGAACGGGGATTTTTTTAATTGGACAACAAACTGTGAATGCGGCTGATAATACCAATACCACAGCGAATGTGTCGGTTTTGGGTGGCGGATTAACCATTACACCATTAGCACAAATTAACTTTGGGACGGTGACAAAAGACGGCCAAGATCATACGCAACCAGATCAAAGCAAGTCGCAACTTATCATTAATGATAATCGTGGGACAACGAATACAGGTTGGTATCTGACAGCGAATTTAGAAGATAAAGGAAAAGGTGTCACTGGCTTAGACGGAATGACACTTCATTTAGACACTAAAAAACCTGACGGATCTTCTGAAAAAGGTACCTTTACGGGCGTTGATTTAACCACAGATGCTTCAACCATTATTTCGCTAGATAAAAGTGATATCCGTTTATCAGACACTGTCACGACAGCCGATTTAAATGCAACGTTAAATATACCTAAAAGTATTGCTGCAAATACCTACTCTGGGACCATCGTCTGGAATGCCATCGATGGAGCGCCCGCCTAAGAATTTAACATAAAACGATGTAAGAAAACGAGGCAGATAAATTGAAAAGAATTTTAAAGATACTTTTTATATTGACTATTCTCTGTTCAGGTGGAGCGATGCGTGCCTGGGCAGAGCCGTCTAATACCAATAGTTCAGCAACAATTGACAATGCGAATGGGTATACAGTCACACCCGTTTTCGGAGCAACTCAAAATAACAAAACCAGTAATTTTTTTGATATGACATTAACTCCGAAACAAAAAGATACATTCAAATTAACGATAACCAATACTACGCCGAAGCCTCAAAAATTTAAAGTTCAGGTAAATACAGCAACAACAAATAGTAATGGGATAGTTGACTATACAAAAAGTAGCTTTGAAAAAGATCCATCGATGAGTTTGGTACTTAGTGATTTGATTAGTACCAATAGGAAGGACATTAGTGTTCCTGGTAAACAATCACAAACGATTGATTTTCAAATAACGATGCCAGAAAAGTTATTCTCAGGAATTTTATTAGGTGGAGTGACGATTCGACCTGTAGAGATAGCTGGGGACCAAAGCAAGGGTGGGATTCAAAATGTTTATATGCATACGATTGCTATTCGGGTGAATGAAACAGCAGAGACCATACCTGCAAAATTGGAAAGTGGTTCTGTTAAAATTGGGCAAATTAACCGCCACAATACTGTTTCGATGGAAATTAAAAATCCACAGCGGAAGTTATTGTCAAAAGTCGAAGGAGATTTTTTTGTTAAAGAAAAAGGAACAAACAAAACGATCATTCACGAAAAGAAAAATAATCTTAGTTTTGCACCAAACACAAGGTTTGACCTACCTATTTTACTGAAAGATTCGTTTAAACCTGGAGACTATACCTATACCATTAAGTTGAAAAACCATGAGGGGAGCTGGACGTTCTCAAAAGATTTCACGATAAACAAAAAGCAAGCTGATCAGTATAATAAGCGTTCTGTTGATCATAAAGTCAAAAACCTTCACTGGCTTAAGTACCTCATGGCCTTTTTAATTCTAGTTATTTTAGGTACCGTCTGCTATATCTTGGGAAAAAAGAAGGGAAAAATGAAGTTGTAAAACCTGCCTTTAAAATAGTTGATAATTATGCAGAAAAAATCATGCCAGTATGAATTATCTATGACATAAGGGAAGAATAGCTGTCTAGCAAGGATAAATTGTCAAATTAACGTTAATTTACGCAAGTCATTGGTGTTCCTTATTTTGGAAAGTAGTATTATACTATTATTGTTCAATGATTCACAATAGAAACAAGGAGGAAAGAACCATGTATAAAGCAATTGTCGCAGCAAAAGGAAAAACAACAAAAATTGTTGAAAAAGAATCGCGTCCATTGAAAGATAATGAAGCGCGGTTGAAAATGGAAGTCTGTGGTGTCTGTCATACGGATTTACACGTTAAGAATGCAGATTTTGGCGATGTTAGCGGTTGTACCTTAGGTCACGAAGGAATTGGGATTGTGACGGAGGTTGGAAAAGACGTTACTAGTTTAAAGATTGGTGATCGTGCATCTGTTGCATGGTTTTATGAAGGCTGCGGGCATTGCGAATATTGTACTTCTGGTCGAGAAACGCTTTGTCGTTCAGTAAAAAATGCTGGATATACAGTTGATGGTGCCATGGCCGAAGAATGCATCGTCACAGACGGTTATGCAGTGAAAGTGCCAGAAAATTTAGCATCAGAGCCAGCTTCCTCTATTACTTGTGCAGGGGTAACAACCTACAAAGCGATAAAAGAATCTGGGATTCGTCCAGGTCAATGGCTAATGATTTCAGGATTAGGTGGGCTAGGTAATCTAGCTTTACAATATGCCAAGCATGTCTTTAATGCAAAAGTAGTAGCTGTTGATGTGAATGATGATCAGTTAGCTTTTGCGAAAGAAATGGGTGCTGATCTTTTAATTAATCCAGTTAAAGATCCTGATTTTGCTGCACAACTTCAAAAAGAAATTGGTGGTGTCCATGCAGCAGTAGTCACTGCGGTAGCTAAATCAGCATTTAATGGCGCAGTCGATGCAGTCCGTGCGGGAGGAACGGTTGTCGCCGTTGGATTGCCTGTTGAGACAATGGATTTATCTATTCCACGTCTTGTTCTTGATGGCATTCACGTAGTCGGATCGTTAGTTGGAACCCGTCAAGATTTAAGAGAAGCTTTCCAATTCGGTGCAGAAGGAAAAGTTGTTCCTGTTTGTCAAACACGTCAACCAGAAGAAATTAATGCTATTTTTGAAGAAATGGAACAAGGAAAAATTCGCGGGCGCATGGTCATTGATTTTCGCAGTTAATTTAGTTTTTTAGTGATTCGTTGATTTAATCTGAAAACCATGAAAGGATGGATGGAATGTTTGCGAATCTTACTCTCCGTGAGAGACGACTGCTTAAACAAGCACAAGTGGGAGCCACAATTAGCTTTATTCTTTTGTTTGTACCAATTCTGACAATCAGTCTTTTGCATACTAGTGACTTATTAGCAAAATGGCTAGGTATAGTTGGGGTAATTATGGTTTTACCATTGTTGTATTTTGCGTGGCAGATTTTAAAGATAGCCTATAAAGATCAAAAAGATAATCCAACGCCTCCTTTGTGGGTTCCTAAAGTTTATGGGATTGGGCTTTCGATCAATCCCTATCACCGGTTTGGAAAGTTAATTTTTATATTGCTAGCGGTACTGATAGTTGGCATCATCATTAGTTTGCTTTTCACACCAGCAAGTCAAATCAATCACTAAAAACAATTATTAAACACCCTCTTGCTGAGCAGGAGGGTGTTGATTATTTTTAAATAGACTAAAGTTGAGTAACAGGTATTAGATTTTTGAAAAAAGTCTTTCTTTTTCTGATGTAGATATTTTCGCAATAAAATCATCATTATAAGTGAATTAACAGGTTTATCAAGGGTTAATACTCGTTAATGGTGGCTGCTATAATTAACCGTTGACAAACACAAAAAAACCATCATACGATAATTATGTTATTAAAAAAGTGAAAAATTGGTAGTCAACAAATGAAAACGAATTCATAGAGAAATTGTGATTCTGTACTAAAATTTTTATATAAGATGAAAATAGATTGTTTTCATTTAATATTTTATTGAAAGGATGTGTTTAGGAAGGGGTTACTGAAACTGACTTTCTAACAGTCTCAGTAAACTAAGAAAATCGTTATGACTTTTCATCTGGATAAAACTTTGTTGGGTTTTGGATTTTGCGAGTAATTGTGTCGGAACTATTCTATGGGGAGCAATTTTAAGGAGGAAAAAATGAACAAAGAGTATCAGGGTAAAAAAATTTACGGTAAAAAGCACTGGTTGACATTTTTATTAGTGAGTTCGTCTGTATTGGCGTTCCATTCGTTTGTTACGATGGATTCTCAAGTGGTTGATGCGCAAGAGCAAACAGCAAAAGAAGACGTAGCTGATTCAGCAACGTCAGTCGGAGCAATTGTGTCGATTGAAAAAGCGGAGAAAAACTTTGTCATTACGTATGCTTCTGGCAAAAAAGCACAAATTAGTATTTTAAACGACCATCTTTTTCGCTATCATCTAGATCCAACTGGTAAATTTGAAGAATATCCAACGCCAAATGATCCAAAGCATGTTGCGAAAATTACGGCTAAAACAATGGCCGACTATGGCACACAAGCCTTTGAGCAAACGAACGTCACAGATTCAGGAAACCAATTTATTCTAGAAAATAATGGTTTAAAAATTATGTTCGAAAAAGAAAGCGCTTTAATGAAAGTTCTAGATAAGAAAAAGGATCAAGTCATTTTAGAAGAAACCGCTCCGCTATCCTTTAAAAATGATAAAGCTACACAAACGTTAAAACAAAGTAGTCAAGAAAATTATTTTGGCGGAGGAACTCAAAATGGTCGATTTACGCATAAAGGAACAGCTATCCAGATTGTCAATACGAACAATTGGGTAGATGGCGGAGTAGCATCGCCTAACCCATTTTATTGGTCAACTGCAGGGTATGGCGTTGTTCGAAATACATGGAAACCTGGCAACTATGATTTTGGAAGTCATGATCCACAAACAACCACAACAACGCACGAAGGAACAGATTTTGATGCTTTTTATTTCTTTAATGATTCCTCAGCAGGTATTTTAAAAGATTACTATGAATTAACTGGGAAACCAGCTTTGATGCCAGAATACGGGTTCTATGAAGCACATTTAAACGCGTATAATCGGGACTATTGGGTGAAAGTAGCAGAAGGAACCGCGGGAGCAGTTAAGTTTGAAGATGGTAATTTTTACAAAGAATACCAACCAGGCGATTTAGGAAACTTAAATGGCACGTTAGAATCTTTAAATGGAGAAAAAGAGAATTATCAATTTTCTGCACGCGCAGTTATTGATCGATATAAGAAAAACGATATGCCGTTAGGGTGGTTCTTGCCAAATGACGGCTACGGTGCTGGCTATGGCCAAACAGATTCATTGGACGGCGATGTACAAAACTTAAAAGAATTTACTGATTATGCTCAAGCCAATGGTGTTGAAGTGGGGCTGTGGACCCAATCTAATCTCCATCCAGCGGATCCTAAAAATCCTAAAAAAGGAGAACGGGATATTGCGAAAGAAGTTAGTGTCGCTGGTGTTAAAGCTCTCAAAACTGACGTGGCGTGGGTCGGGTATGGGTATTCCTTTGGCTTAAATGGTGTAGAAGATGCCGCGAATGTTTTTGTAAAAGAAACAGACGGCGCAGTTCGTCCGATGATTGTTTCATTAGATGGTTGGGCCGGAACCCAACGGCACGCTGGTATTTGGACAGGCGATCAAACGGGTGGTCAATGGGAATATATTCGCTTCCATATCCCAACATATATCGGGACTTCGTTGTCTGGACAACCAAATGTCGGTTCAGATATGGATGGAATTTTTGGTGGAAAAAATAAAGAGGTCAACATACGTGATTTCCAATGGAAAACTTTTACACCAGTGCAGCTAAATATGGACGGCTGGGGCTCCAATCCAAAAACGCCATTTGCTTTTGATCAAGAAGCCACAGATTTGAACCGAGCGTATCTAAAATTAAAATCAATGATGATGCCTTATAACTACAGTATTGCCAAGGAATCAGTTGATGGACTACCAATGGTACGGGCCATGGCTTTAGAATTTCCTAATGAAGGAACAGCATATACAAAAGATTCTCAATACCAATATATGTGGGGACCCAATTTACTCGTTGCCCCAATTTATAATGGCAATCAAGATGAGGCAGGAAATTCAATCCGTGATGGAATCTACTTACCAGATGAAAAACAAGTCTGGGTTGACTTATTTACAGGCGAAAAATATCAAGGTGGCCGTGTCTTAAATGGAGTAAAAACACCGCTGTGGAAGGTGCCCGTTTTCGTCAAAGATGGCAGTATTATCCCAATGACGAATCCAAACAACAATCCAAAGGAAATCCAACGGGATCAACGATCTTTCTTGATTTATCCAAATGGCGCCACTTCTTTTAATATGTATGAAGATGACGGAATTTCAACTAGTTATGAAGCTGGGCAATCAGCTACGACTAAAATAAATAGTCAAGGCCCTAAATCAAACGAAAAAGGGGATCTGACCGTTACTATCGAACCGACAAAAGGAAGTTATAGTGGCTTTGTTGATGAACGAAGCACCACGCTTGATTTGCTAGCTTCAGAAGCGCCCGAAAGCGTAACAGCAATGGTGGGGGGAACAGAAGTAACCTTGAAACAAGCAGCTAATAAAGAAGAATTTTTAGCTGGCACAAATCTATATTATTTTGATAAAGAATTCCAAGTGAATCAGTATCTTTCTGAAGCTTCAGGAGAAAAACTGAACCAATCAGCGTTATCAGTAAAACTAGCGAAACAATCTGTGACCGCCAAAGATGTTCAAATAACTGTCAAAGGTTTCATTAATAAAGGAACGGTTGACGGAGGAAATACAACGGTCGATGACCAGTTAACTATTCCGGCAAATGTCGCAATCAATGAAGAAAAAACAACGCCATCTTCTTTGACTCTTCAATGGGATCAAGTAACTGAGGCAACAAGCTATGAAGTAGAGCGTGACGGGACTGTTTTCGGAAATATTCAAACGAATACAGCAACATTTGATGGATTTTCCTTTTTAAGCGAACATACTTTTCGAGTTCGAGCTGTTGGAAAAAACGGGGTCTCTGAATGGAGTGAACCGATTAAAGGAAAAACACAAGATGATCCCTATAAAGAAACAATTAATCAAGTCAAAGCAACAAGTAATTTACCAGAACAACCAGGCGCAGAATTGAAGAAATTAACAGATAAAGATTTGAGTACAGGTTGGCATACGAACTGGTCAACCGGCATCGCTAATCCAAGTGATGGAAATTTCTTGTCTTTAAAATTTGATCTTGGTGCGGAGTATCAAATGGATAAAATTGAATACTTGCCAAGAGACAATGCCGGCAACGGAAATATTTTGCAGCTCCAGTATCGGACGTCGAAAGATGGAGCTAATTGGACAGAGTTTTCAGAACCTATTAACTGGAAGCAAGATGCTTTGACAAAAACCATTGAAACGAAGGACCAAGCGTATCGTTTTGTTGAAATGAAGGTATTAAAATCGGTGGGTAATTTTGGCTCTGGTCGTGAGATGCTCTTTTACAAACAACCAGGAACAGAAGGAATCTTACATGGAGACATTACTAACGATGGAACGATTGATGAAAATGATGCAATGAGTTATCGAAACTATACAGGCTTAGAATCGGTGGACAGTGACTTTAATGGCTATGTTGAAAAAGGTGATTTAAATAAAAATGGGGTAATTGATGCTTATGATATCAGTTATGTTTTACGACAATTAGATGGTGGGATTGAGATACCTGATGTCGAAGAAATTGCGGGCGGTTTATCCCTTGCTGTGGTTAATGAAAATGGCAAGGATACTTATCTTCCTGGCGATACATTAACCTTTACACTTAAAGGTCAAGACTTAAAAAACATTAATGCGTTAAGCACAAAAATGTCCTTTGATTCTAGCAAATTTGAACTTGTCGGTCAGCCTGCAACCACGAATAATACAAAACAAATGGAAAATTATTCTAAATATCGGAAACATTCAAATGATGTGGAGAATCTATATTTAGTTCTTAGTAATCAAGGAAATAAACAATTGTTAAATGGTTCAATGGACTTAGTTACCTTTAAAGTTAAAGTAAAAGAAACAACTCGCGTAAAACGTGCGACAACTGTTGAGCAGCCATTACAATTTGATATGAGTCAAGGCTTATTAGTAGGCCAAGGATTCCAACAAGCCACACTTTCAGATTTTTCTGTAACAGTGAAGCCCACAGAGCTAGTAGATAAAGAGTTATTACAAGCGCTAATTACGCTAAATCAAGCACGTGTCGAAAAAGAATATACGCCTGAAACTTGGGCAATCTTTAAACCAATCTTAGATGAGGCAGTAGCTGTTCTAGCCAATGAGCAAGCCACACAGACAGACGTTTCTGCTGCTGTGGAAAATCTAGAAAAGGCTGTAGAACAGTTGGAAAAAATGCCTGATGTAGCGAATAAAGCTGATTTAGAAAAAGCAATTCAAGAGGGGCTGGCGAAAAAACCAAGTGATGGGCAAGAATTCACCGAAGAAACTAAAAAAGTTCTCGAAGAGTCATTAGCAGCAGCTCAAAAAGTATTTGCTCAAGAAAAAGTTACCCAAGAAGAAATAGACCAAGCGACTAAAACATTGCGTGAAGCAATTGCACAATTAAAAGAACAACCCGTCGCCGTTGATAAGGAAACCTTAAAAGAGAAAATCGCTCAAGCCCGAGGAATAAAGCCGGAAGAAGGATACCAATTTACAAAAGAAACAGAAAAACAATTGCAAGAAGCAATTCAAGCGGCTGAAGCAATCGTAGCGAAAGAAACGGCGACAAAAGAAGAAGTCTCAGCGGCTCTAAACGCATTGGAAACTGCAATGGCTCAATTAAAAGAAGTACCCCTTGTAAATAAAGACCAATTACAAGAAGTTGTCAAACGAGCGCAGCAAGTCACTCCAAGTGAAGGGCACCAATTTACTGCCTCCTCGTTACAAGATTTACAAAAAGCGCTTTTAGCAGCTAAAAACACATTGGAAAACCCAGCAGCTAATCAAAAAATGATTGATGAAGCGGTTGCTGAATTAACTAGTGCCATCGATGGGTTACAAGAAGAAGCGTTAGTTACAGATAAAAAAGCCTTAGAGGCAATGATAGCCAAAGCAAAAGCAATCAAACCATCTGCCGGAAAAGAATTTACCAGCGAGTCTAAAGCGCGCTTAACTGAAGCAATTGACCAAGCGGAAGGGATTTTAGATGATAAAAATGCTCGGCAAGAACAAATTGATACTGCTGAAAAAAATGTAAAAACTGCTTTGGATAGTTTAGAGGAACAAGTCCTTCAAACGGATAAAACAAAGTTGAAAGAACTGCTTCAAAAAGCAGAAACATTGAAACCTAAAGCAGGAAAACAATTTACAAAAGCATCGCAAGAAGCTTTAGCTGAAGCAATTAAACAAGCAAAAGCACTTGTTGAGGACCCAAGTGCGACGCAAGAAGCTGTGGACAAATGTTTAAGTATTTTAGCACAAGCCATTGAAGCAATGGCAGAAGAGCCAATCAGTAGCAACTCTACAGGCAACAATGGAAATCATGGCACGGTTAGCGGGACTGGTAGCGTAACCAGCACAGGAAAGGGCACAGCAACAGGTGGAACGACAACGAAAACCAGCACTTCTGGCACTTTGCCAAAAGCAAATGAAGTTGTTTCGCCAATCTGGTCAATCAGTGGTTTTCTATTGATAGTAAGTATTGGTTTAGGAAAATTATTCTTCAAAAATAAAAAAGACCAAAATTAGCGTATCATTAACTTACAAGGCGCATTTGTACAAAAACAGTGTGCAAATGCGCAAGTAAGTAATAGGAGAGGATTTTTACGAATGAAAAGAAAGAAAATCAAGAATCAACTACTTGTTTTAACAAGTATTCTCGTTCTTCTGAGTTTGGAAGTCGCTCCAGTTGTTACGTTGGCTGCAGAATTACCAAGTAGCTCGCTACAAACAGCTCTGTCCTCGAAAACGACAATTACTTCGGAAGAAAAAGTAATTGAAACAACCAAAACAACCGAAACAACCGAAACAACCGAAACAACCGAAACAACTGTTGCTACATCTACAACGTCCACTAGTAGTTCGTCATCTGAATCAAATAGTTCTACCGATACGACTACCGAATCAACGAGTCAGTCAACGACAGAAACGACAACCACAAATACTAGTTCTGAAACAAAAAAAGAACCTACAGAGCCAACGGTATCATCAGAAATCACGCAGCCTGTTGAACAATCGCAACCACCACAAGTTCCTGTGACCAAGCAAGAACCTGAAGAACCTATTCAAGTTCCTGAAGCCACCAATAACGTTGTTGAAGAAAATCAGGCTGTATCGTTAAATCCGTCCCTCAAAGTAGATGAAATCGCTTCTTCAAATTTAAAAGGCTACGAACTTCCACTGTTGTCGTCTTTTGGCGAAAAGAAACGGGCAGTCGTGGTGGCTGAAGCATTAAGACACGTTGGGAAAACAAAAAAAGAATTTAATTTGACGGAGCAAGCATTGACCAGTAGTTTCCTTGCCCAAAAAATTTACCAACAATTATTTAAAATAGACATTGGCAGTACACCGCAAGAACAAATGACATTTGGTAAAGTTCGTTCTATAGAGGAGGCAGAACCTGGTGATCTGATTTTTTGGCAAACAGCTGAAGGAAAAACGCTTCAAAATGGTGTTTATCTTGGCCAAGGAAAATATTTAATTGCCGCAGCGGAAGCGGATTCTAAGGAGGAACCAGAAGTAATCGCTCAGTTAGAGAATATCTATACTGCCAAACAACAACCAGACTCAAAAGAGGAAATACGCTTGGTAGTGACTAATCCTTTTAAGGAGTTCACATTAACGGAGTATGGCAAAGAAGTTTTAGCAACATATGGTGCGTCATTTGAAATGCAGAAGTCAGAACAAACCACAGCGTTTATTAAAAAAATTGGTGAGACAGCCAGAGAACTTGGCGAAAAATACGATGTTTTTGCATCAGTGATGATAGCTCAGGCTATTTTAGAAAGTGGCTCTGGCGAAAGTCAACTAGCCAAAGAACCTTATTATAATCTCTTTGGCGTGAAAGGTTCGTTCCAAGGAAATAGTGTTAGCTTTTCAACAAAAGAGGCTGATCAGAGGGGCCAACTTTATACAATTTCCGCTGGGTTTCGCGATTACGGTGGCTATAATGACTCATTGCAAGATTATGTTCAATTACTCCGACAAGGGATTGACGGAAATCAAGATTTTTATAAACCAGCGTGGCGTTCGGAAGCCAAAAACTACCTTCAAGCAACGCGTTTTTTAACAGGTAAATATGCAACAGACAAGCAATACGATAATAAATTAAATTCGTTAATTGCGGTTTATAACTTAACGCAATTTGATTTACCAAAAACAGTGGACGGTTTGATTATCCAATCTAAAAATAAGCTGTCGGAAGCGGAACAGCAACAAATGCATTTTCCAGTCTATGATGGGATCAATTATAATCGAAGTGGTAGCTATCCCGTGGGCCAGTGTACGTGGTATGTCTATAATCGTTTCAAACAGTTAGGCACTTCTGTGGATGAATTTATGGGAAATGGCAGTGACTGGGGAAGAAAAGGACGTGCATTAGGCTATCAAGTTAGTTCATTGCCTAAAGCTGGTCGTGCGATTAGTTTCCAACCAGGAGTTGCTGGCGCAGATAATCAATATGGACATGTTGCTTTTGTTGAAGCGGTCACTTCTGATGGAATCATTATTTCTGAAAGCAATGGCATCAATGATCAAACGATTTCGTATCGTGTATTACCTAATGTAATTGCTTATAGTAGTGGCGTGACCTACATTGGCGCTTAATCGACTCATTCAACAGGAAGAACTGTGGATGTTTAAGTAAAAAATTAGCACAATGATCCATGTGTGAACTAACAAATTAAAATAACCAGAATCGACCAATGAATTGATTTTGTCATGTATAAAATGACAAGAACAGTTTGGCGGTTGATTCTTTGTTTTTCATCAACGAAGAGACAATAGTCCTCATGATTCGTTAGCAAAAGATGAATAGTCCAAAGTACTTTTTCTTGATACTTTGTTATTTTATGTTTTTGTTTGCAGGAAACTACTGAAATCGCTATACTAAATTTATGTGAATATACTAACAGACAATCAATTTTTTTATCTCTTTTATTGGTGTATAAATTGATTGAACATTATAATCATTTGTCTTTTGTTGTGTAATTTTATATCTTCTTGAGAAAGGGATGAGTGAACAAATGGCTATTTATATATTAGAAGACCAAATTATTCAAGCAAAAGCGTTAGAAGCATTGTTAACAAATATCCTACATTCAAGAAATATTTATAATGAAACAATCCATTTATTTTCACGTTCAGATGAATTATTACAAGTGGCACACCAGGACGCCCAACTAAATATCTTTTTCCTAGATATTCAAATGAACAATCATATCCAGGCAGGATTTGAGGTTGCTAAAGAAATCAGAAAAACAGACAGTGAAAGTCTGATTGTATTTATTTCTACTCACACAGAATTAGTTTTAACTTCCTACAAATATATGGTTTCAGCTCTTCAATTTATTCAAAAGAACGTGGATTTTCTAGATTTCCAAAAAGAGGTCGAAACATGTGTCGATACATATATTCAACAAAAAGAAAATATAAAGACAAAAAGTGAATATATTATCATTAACTTAAAAGCGTCTTCTATAAAAATGGATATTAATGATATTTATTTCTTTCAAACGGAATACGATCATCGTGTGTCAATGGTTGGTAAAAATTTTAAAAGAGAATTTTATGGAACGTTATCAAAAATTGAACAACTGCATCCAGATTTGATTAGAGTCCATCAATCAATCATCATCAATAAAAAATATGCGTCAAAATTAAATTATAAAACGCATCTTTTAACTATGAGAGACGGAACGGAAGTACCAGTCTCAAGAAGATATTATACTCAGGTCAAGGCACTATTTCTTACTTAGGGAGGGATAATGACTAATTAAGGAATTATCTATCTATTAGTCGCTATATTCGTTATAATTTAGTGCAATACTTGAAGAGGAGGGCGATATGCTAATCGATTGGATTCTAAAAAATATTATGGATATGGATCAGGAAGATCAATCAGGAAAAACACAATGGACAAAGTATTATCTAACCGTTTATTTTTCTGGCTTATTTAATTTTCTGATGATTCTGATTTTATCAGTTTTATTTGGGACGTTAAGCGAAACCTTTATTGTATACGTCGTACTGATTTTTTTACGGCCTGTCGCAGGTGGCTGGCATGCAAAAACTAAATGGCTCTGTCGTCTAGAAAGCATTGTTATCTATGTCGCCATACCATTTGTATTGAAAAATTCTTCTGTGAGCTTACCGTTTATTTATAAAATTCTATTGATTTGCCTCTTAGTCGTATTATTTTATTGGTATGCGCCACAAGGAACAGCAATTGAACCTGTTCAGCCATCTGATTTAAACGTGCTCAAAAAGCAAAGCCTTATAAGGGTGTGTTTACTTATTTTATGTAGTCTGTTTGTCAAAGAAAAGATTGCTTCAGTAATACTCTACGGTCTCGTCATCCAAGGTCTGATGATACTCCCTGTAACAAAAAATTTAATTGAAGGAAGTGTTTTTATGAAATTTGGTAAAAAAATAATTAAAAATGTTATTGAAAAAAGAGTTGCAAAAGTCAGTGATGGTGTGGGAACTAAGCCTAGATTAAATCAAAATTCGCCCAATATATTTGGACAATGGATGGGACAAACTGAAAAACCTAAAAAGAATATTGAAAAATGATTTTGTCGTTATTAGCTACTAACGTTTTGCTGGCATCTAGCTTTATCGTTTTTGTCTTTTTACGAGTAACATTGATCAAGATTGAATGTAAAATACCGTTACTTTCATTGCTTATTGTCATTAATCTTTGTTCGTTTGCGGCATTAATGTTGGGCTACTCTTGGTTGATTTATGCGCTGACAGTCGTTGTTTTTACAGGATTTTTACTCATTCACAAAAAGAGGTTCTCAATTTTTAAAGCGATATTTTTATCCGTTTTTACATTGCTTATGGTTTCGTTTATCAATTACACGGAGCAAACGATTTTAAGTGTTTTTTTTCAACAGATTTATCAAAATAAATTATTATGGATTGCCTCAAATGTTCTTCTGTTGCTTATAAATATCTGGATTGCTTTAAAAATTCCCAATAGTGTTTTTTTAAGATTAAATCGTGTGTTAGAAAATAGCCGAATTTTTTTTGGTTGTTTACTTTTATTGTTGATTCTGTTGTTACTTTTTGTGTTTTTGATTTCGCCAGAGATTTCACCTGACTTTATGCGAGGATTTGTCACGGTAAATAGTTCTAAATTGGAGTTATTAATAAGTGTAGGTTTATTTTTAATTCTGATTGGCTTAGTCATTGAAGCTTATTTGGAAGAACAACGTATCAACACTCAATTATTGAATAATTTAACGATTTATACTGAAAAAATAGAATCCATTAACGAAGAGCTAGCGATGTTTCGTCATGATTATAAAAATTTATTGTATAGTTTACAAATTGCTATTTCATACGAAGATATTCTGGAAATCAAAAGAATTTATGAAGAAACGATTGCACCAACCAAAAAAATTATTGATAATGAAGAATTTGAACTTATGAAGTTAAATCGTTTGAAAAATATGGAACTTAAGGCACTCATAAGTATGAAAATTAATACCGCAAAGCAAGCAAAACTAAAAGTGATTGTTGATGTGCCAGAAGTATTTATTCTTGATACATCAATCGACTTAGTGGTTGTGATTCGTTTGTTGGCTATTCTATTAGATAACGCGATTGAAAACAGTGCAAAATCAGAATTGAAAATGTTCGCTATCTCAATTTTCAATAAAGATGAAACACAAGAGTTTGTGATAACAAATAGTGTCCAAGCCGAATTTGATTTTAAGGTTATGAAGAAAACCAAATTTAGTTCTAAAAGTAACCCAGAAGAGCACGGTTGGGGATTGTTATATGTAAAAGAAATTGTTGATTTTTCAGATCAATTTGATTTACAAACGTCCTTCAAAGAAGGATCGGTCACTCAACATTTAATTATTGAAAAAAATCATAACAGTAAAAAAGTTGTTAACGAATGAATTTGTTAACAACTTTTTTGCTATGGTATTGAGATATGAGGGGCAATACAGGGAAAAATGTCGGCTGATTAAGGAATTTAGATAGTGCCGGTTAGGTAGTTGTCTATAATGAAAATAGCAACAAATATTTACGCAGGGAAAGGGGCGGTCGTTTAACGGGAAAAATTAGGGAGGATAAAGCAATACTTTTGTTGGGAAAAGAAATAAAAGGAAACTGGGGAAGGAGTTAATTGTTTGATGAAGGGAAATAAAATTTTATACATTTTAGGTACAGGCATCTTTGTTGGAAGTTCATGTCTATTTTCTTCACTTTTTGTAGCCGCAGAAGAACAAGTTTATTCAGAAAGTGAAGTTTCAACAGTTTTATCGAAGTTGGAAAAGGAGGCAATTTCTGAGGCAGCTGCTGAACAATATACGGTTGTAGATCGAAAAGAAGACGCGTGGGGGATGAAGCATCTTAAGTTAGAAAAGCAAACGGAAGGCGTTACTGTTGATTCAGATAATGTGATTATTCATTTAGATAAAAACGGTGCAGTAACAAGTGTTACAGGAAATCCAGTTGATCAAGTTGTGAAAATTCAATCGGTTGATGCAATCGGTGAAGAAGGAGTTAAAAAAATTATTGCTTCTGATAATCCGGAAAATAAAGATCTTGTCTTTTTAGCTATTGACAAACGTGTAAATAATGAAGGGCAATTATTTTATAAAGTCAGAGTAACTTCTTCACCAACTGGTGACCCCATATCATTGGTTTATAAAGTAAATGCTACAGATGGAACAATTATGGAAAAACAAGATTTAACGGAACATGTCGGTAGTGAAGTAACGTTAAAAAACTCTTTTCAAGTAACGTTTAATGTACCAGTTGAAAAAAGCAATACGGGAATTGCTTTACACGGAACGGATAACACAGGGGTTTACCATGCAGTAGTTGATGGCAAAAATAATTATTCTATTATTCAAGCGCCATCACTAGCGACATTAAATCAGAATGCTGTTGACGCCTATACGCATGGAAAATTTGTAAAAACATATTATGAAGATCATTTCCAACGACACAGTATTGATGATCGAGGGATGCCCATCTTGTCAGTTGTTGATGAACAACATCCAGATGCTTATGACAATGCTTTTTGGGATGGAAAAGCAATGCGTTATGGTGAAACAAGTACACCAACAGGAAAAACGTATGCTTCCTCTTTAGATGTAGTTGGTCATGAAATGACACATGGTGTGACGGAACATACTGCCGGTTTAGAATATTTAGGACAATCAGGTGCGTTGAATGAATCTTATTCTGATTTGATGGGTTATATTATTTCGGGTGCATCTAATCCAGAAATTGGTGCGGATACTCAGAGTGTTGACCGAAAAACAGGTATTCGAAATTTACAAACGCCAAGTAAACACGGACAACCAGAAACCATGGCTCAATACGACGATCGAGCACGGTATAAAGGAACGCCTTATTATGATCAAGGCGGTGTTCATTATAATAGTGGAATTATTAATCGGATTGGTTACACCATTATCCAGAACTTAGGCATTGAAAAAGCACAGACTATTTTCTACAGCTCGTTAGTAAATTACTTAACACCTAAAGCACAATTCAGTGATGCTCGTGATGCGATGCTTGCTGCTGCAAAAGTTCAATATGGCGATGAAGCAGCTTCAGTGGTGTCAGCAGCCTTTAACTCTGCTGGAATCGGAGCTAAAGAGGATATTCAAGTAAACCAACCAAGTGAATCTGTTCTGGTCAATGAATGAAAAAAATTCCCCAATTAAATAAAAATGGATAAGGAGTGGCATAATCTTATGAAAAAGTTCTCCATACGAAAAATTAGTGCTGGTTTTTTGTTTCTGATTTTAGTAACTTTGATAGCCGGTTTTAGCTTGTCTGCAAATGCAGAAGAGTATATCGTTCCTGCCGAAAGTCATTCACGACAAAAAAGATCGTTACTGGACCCTGAAGACAGAAGACAAGAAGTGGCAGATACAACCGAAGCGCCTTTTGCGTCAATCGGAAGAATCATTTCCCCTGCCAGTAAACCAGGCTATATTTCTTTAGGAACAGGCTTTGTTGTTGGAACTAATACAATTGTCACCAATAATCATGTGGCTGAAAGTTTTAAGAATGCCAAAGTATTAAATCCGAATGCCAAAGATGATGCTTGGTTTTATCCAGGTCGAGATGGCAGTGCGACACCATTTGGCAAATTCAAAGTGATTGATGTAGCTTTTTCCCCGAATGCGGATATTGCGGTCGTGACTGTTGGCAAACAAAACGATCGTCCAGATGGCCCAGAGTTGGGAGAAATTTTAACGCCATTTGTTTTGAAAAAGTTTGAATCTTCAGATACCCATGTCACAATATCAGGCTATCCAGGTGAGAAAAACCACACACAATGGTCTCATGAAAATGATTTGTTTACATCTAACTTTACAGACTTAGAAAATCCATTACTATTTTATGATATCGATACAACTGGTGGTCAATCTGGTTCACCAATCTATAATGATCAGTTTGAAGTAGTTGGTGTTCATTCCAATGGTGGCATTAAGCAAACAGGAAATCATGGTCAAAGACTAAATGAAGTGAATTATAACTTTATTGTTAATCGAGTGAATGAAGAAGAAAATAAACGTTTATCCGCTGTGCCAGCAGCGTAAAGAACCATAAAAATACTCGGAATTTCCAGAATCACGGGAAATCTCGAGTATTTTTGTTTTTTAAGATAGTGTAAGTTACGATAAAAGTACCTTGTAATTATCGGTTAAAAGCATATAATAGTGCTGAAAAGAAGGCAAATAATCCGATTAAGTTAGTATTTCTAAACCATCATAACTCGTAATGATTTCATGCTTTTGAGATAAAGCCGCCATCTCCGCATAAGACAAGCCGCCATTGTGAGAAAAATGGTTGGCAACGTAAATCGTTTTATCTGTGACGAGTTTTCTTTCTTTTAATTCTGCAATTAATTTTAAATTTTCTTCCCAATTCATATGACTATTGCCAGTTTCGTTTGTTTGACTAGTACAATCTAAAGAAACAATACTAAGAAGTAAGTGGCTCTTTTCAAGATATTCAAACATTTCTGACGTAAAGTAACCTGTATCATGGGTGGATAAAAAAGCATCTTTACCATCGTCTATAACGAAAATAAAACAATCTTCACTGAAATTTCCATGTTGTGCAGGAAGGGGATAAATCGTATAGTTCGCAATAGTAAAACATTTGTAGGGCTGAATAACCTGATAATGTAATCGGGTATCGTCTTGACGACCTTCTAAATCAAAGGCGCGCTGATAAAACGTCTTAACTGCTTCATTTCCGTAAACAGTTAAACGATTGGGAATATCTAATGCATAACCAGACATTCGATAAGCCAAATCCTCGCCGTAAAAATGATCGGAATGCCAATGAGAGATTAGTAAAGAGTCAAAGTCTGCAAAACACAAGTCGTACTGCAACAGGTGTAAATAAGAATCCCCTGGAAAATCAATCAGCAGGACATCATCAATAATTAATTGAGTTTGTGTACGAATTTCTCGTCCTTTTTTCTCTCGAGCGTACTTACATAATTTACAATTACAAAAAATTCCTGGAATCCGTTCTGCTGCACCCGTACCTAAATAGTTGATTTTCATTGGGAGTACCTAACCTTTCTTTGACATTCTCATACTTAGTAGATAACGCTGAACCTTAAAGTAAATGGGCATGGAAACTGAAACATTTGTTGTGTCCATCTTACCTTTTTTAGAGAAGAATTGAAATGGAATTTCTTAAGTAAATATGCGTAAAATAGAAAAAGCTAGACGCCTTTTTTGATAAGCCGAATTTACTGCGAATGCTCGTACTATTTCCGAAAAAAAGTTTTACCAAAGGCACTTTCATATCCATCTGCTATTAGTTATAGAAAAATAACAAGATGGACATAGCTTATTAGAGCAAAAATAACTACGCTATTGATAAAGAGTGAGGCGTGTTTTGAACAGGTTGCGTGGGCAAATGAATTTGAATAAAAGGGATGACAAAAGATGACTATTGAAAAATTAGAATATTTTTATACCATTGCAAAATATAATAGTATTTCCAAAGCAGCCTCTGAACTCCACGTTAGTAAATCAACCTTAAGTGCGTCATTAAAAGATTTGGAAAGTGAATTGGGCCATTTACTTTTTGACCGTAACGGTAATTCTTTGACGTTAAATTCCTATGGTGATAAAATCGTCCAATCTGTATATATCATTTTAAACGAGGCTAAGAAAATGAAACTTAATTTGCATGAAATGATTGAGAATCCAGTGATGCGTTTAGGTTTTGGAAATACGTCCTTGATGTATAAAGTGACAGAAAATGAGGATCAACTGAATCGTTTTTGGGAATGTTACCATGGTTCATCGTTTGAGTTATTGAATAAATTGGAGAATCATGAGTTGGATTTTGTGATTACTTCTGCAGATGTGAATAGTCCAGTTTTAAAGAAAGAACAATTAATTGAACTAAAAATGTATCTTTGTGTTTCAAGAGAAATTAAACAAGAAATTGAGGAAGAAGGCTTCACCTGTTTGACCAACTATCCATTTCTATTTTTGCCGCATCACTTAGATCATTTAGAAGCTACCAAGAGTGTGCTAGAAATGTTGCAATTAACAAGTCCGCTTGTTTGTTGCTACGATACATTGATGCTTACTCGTCTCATTGAAAAAAGTAAAGGAGTTTATGCGGTAATCTCTCTTCGGAAAGAACAACTGCAGGAAATTGATTCTAAACTCTTCTTTTTACCGATTGAACGAAAACAAAAATTTTATTTATACCGAAATGTTTCCAGTTCGGTTTTTGTCCAACCTGGTCAAATCAAGGCAACTTTACAAAAGTTGCTAGAGACTTAGCCATTAAAATTACTTTGGAATAGTTACCAAAAATAGCTTTATTCGCTTAGATTTACTTCTGCTGCGGATAAGGCTATTTTTGTTGTTCATTGTTTAAAAGAGATGCTCAATTATGGGGCTGTTCGATATTTCTGAACAGAATGTTCAATTATTTAATAACTTAAGAATCGATAAATCGTATCTATTACGGTTCAATTTAAAGGGGTTCTGGTGTATAGTTTGGCTATCTAAAGATTTATTTTTTTAAGTATAAAATAACTAAATGGCAAGGAATATAAAGAACTGTTGATACGTGAGTACTTGCGATAACTGTGTCGTTAGAAGTTTAAGTGTCATTGTTGCTTTTCCTGTTTTATGTAGTTGCTAGAAAGGACTGTTTTTATGATCGATAGAAAAAAAGTTATTTTGTATACTTGTTGCATGAGTTTGTTTGTAGTGACCATGGATGTTACGGTTGTCAATGTGGCGTTACCATCCATTCAAAGTGATTTTCACACGAATCTGTCTACATTACAGTGGGTAACAGATGGCTACACTTTAATGGTAGCATCCTTATTATTGTTATCTGGGTCTACAGCAGACCGAATTGGCCGTAAACGAGTTCTTCAATTGGGCTTAGCCTGTTTTGGTTTAGCGTCTTTCCTATGTGGGATTTCGCAAACCCCAGGGCAATTGATCGCGTTTCGCATGTTGCAAGGGATTGGTGGTTCTATGTTAAATCCGGTAGCAATGTCTATTATTACACAGGTATTTACCGAAAAGTTAGAACGTGCGAAAGCAATTGGCTTGTGGGGCTCTGTTACAGGGATTTCCTTAGGCATGGGCCCGATTATTGGCGGACTAATTGTTTCTTATTTTAGCTGGCGGTATGTCTTTTTTGTAAATGTACCGATCATTGCTGCGGCAATCATCCTTACACAAAAGTTTGTACCTGAGTCAAAAGTAGAGAAAACGGCGAAAAATGATTTTGTTGGTCAAGCATTGATGATTCTTTTTCTATTTAGTTCTATCTATTCCATTATCGGACTACCTAGAAAAGGGCTTTTCGCGCCAGATATTTTAAGTACTGGGATAATCGGCTGTTTAGCCATTGTCATTTTCTTTATTTATGAATATAACATTGACAATCCGTTAATCAACCCGCGTTTCTTTTTATCTATTCCATTTACATCGGCTTCTTTTTTAGCTATTTTTGGCTTTATCATATATAACGGCTATTTATTTTTAAACACGCTATATTTGCAAGAGATGAGAGGCTTCAGCCCGTTGGAAGCTGGCTTATCAACCATTCCTTTGGCTTTTGTTAGTTTTCTTGTTGCCCCGAGAGCCGGCGAAATGGTAGGGAGAATAGGGACGAAACGTCCTATTATGCTTTGTGGTATTTCAATGTTGGCTGTTAGCTTTTTACAATTATTTGTAACTAAAACAACGCCTATGATTATTTTATTTGTTATTTATATCTTTTTAGGCATTGGGTTTGGGATGTTAAATTCGCCGATTACCATTACAGCGATTGAAGGAATGCCACTTTCTCAGTCAGGAACGGCAGCAGCCATTGCGGTGACATGTAAGCAAATTGGCAATTCTTTAGGGGTTGCGCTACCAAGTCTTTTAATTACAAAGCCTATTACTAGTTCGCTTACTCGAACACCTTTTACAAACGTATGGCTTTTATTTGGATGTTGCGCCATTGCGATTATCTTTTTAAGTTATTTATCCAATTCTCCGCTAGCCAAAAAGTCATTGCGCAGAGTTAGGTTTTATTTTTAACAAATCAAGATTTTTTTGAAGGGAAAGGAAGACAAACTTAGATGAAAAAAATAAATAACCGATTAGGACTCTTTTTATTTTTTGTTTTACTCTTTTGGGCAAAAACGATTCTGGCGTATTACCTAGATTTCTCATTGGGCGTTAAGGGCAGTCTCCAGCGAGAAATTTTATGGTTCAATCCAGTTGCTACTACGCTGTTATTATTTGGTTTTAGTTTGTATTTTAAAAAGCATAAAACATTTATGCTTAGCTTAACTCTTTTAAATGTTTTAAATACATTAATTTTATATTTGAATATTATTTTTTATCGTGAATTCACTGACTTTATTACCATCCAATCTGTTTTTGGCTTTTCAAAAGTTTCAGAAGGAATTTCTGGTGATTTACTTGCCTTAATGAGGGTTCACGATGTCTTTTATTGGCTAGATACTTTAGTGCTGCTCGTTTTGGTATTTTACTCTTTTAAACAGCGACGGAATCATCAAGTCTTTATGACTAAACCTATCAACAGAAGATTGGCGATCTCAATTAGTTGTTTAAGTGTCTTGCTCTTTTCGGTTAACTTATTTTTAAGCGAAACCGATCGTCCTCAATTGCTTCAAAGAATTTTTGACCGTAATTATATTGTAAAATATCTTGGCTTGGATGCATTCACAGCCATCGATGGTGTCAAAACAGCCATGTCAAATGAGGTAAGAGCAGAAGCTAGTTCAAACGAATTACCTGAAATCATGAAATTTACCAAGCAAAATAATTTACCGCTTAATCCGCAGTATGCCGGGATTGCCAAAGGAAAAAATGTATTTGTGATTCATTTAGAAAGTTTTCAACAATTTTTGATTAATATGAAAGTCCAAGGCCAAGAGGTTACACCGTTTTTAAATCAGCTCTATCAAAACAAAGCGACAATCAGTTTTGATAATTTCTTTCATGAAGTAGGGCAAGGAAAAACGAGTGATGCGGAGAACATGTTAGAAACAGGAACATTCGGGCTCCCGCAAGGCTCTCTTTTTACACAATTAGGATCAGACAATACTTTTGAAGCGGCTCCCGCTGTTTTAGGACAAAAAGGCTATACAACCGCTGTTTTCCATGGAAATGTGGGGAGTTTTTGGAATCGAGACCATGTGTATAAAAACTTAGGATATCAATACTTTTTTGATCGGTCATATTTTTCAAAAGATGACAAAATGCTAGGTTACGGTATTTTAGATAAACAATTGTTGCGTGAATCAGCTAGTGAGCTTGAACATTTACAGCAGCCATTCTATGCGAAGTTTTTAACTGTGACCAATCATACCCCTTATTATACGGATGACCAAAACTTCCCGTTTCCTAAATTGAACACAGGCAATTCGATTGTGGATGATTATGTTCGAACAGCGCACTATTTGGATCAATCGCTAGAACAATTTTTCCATTACTTGCAAACAACAAGTTTATACAATCATTCTATTTTTGTTATTTATGGTGACCACTTCGGTATTTCAGATGCGAACAACAAGGACTTATGTAAAGCCTTCAACCGCGATCCAAAAACGTGGACAAACTATGACAATGCGCAATTGCAAAGAGTACCTTTGATGTTTTACATGCCAGGCTATACGCAAGGGAAAATCATGCACGAATATGGTGGGGAAATTGACGTTTTACCGACACTGTACCATCTTTTAGGTGTCGATGATAAAAATTATATCCATTTTGGCACGGACCTTTTATCTCCTCAATATAAACAAGTGGTTCCTTTTAGAAATGGCGATTTTGTAACGCCTCAATTTTCTTATATAGGTGGGGAAATCTACAATAATCAAGGAAAAAAATTAGACCAAGTTCCAGCAGATTTAAAAGCAGAAGTCACGAAAGATAACGATTGGGTGAAAAAATCGTTAAGTTTATCTGACAAATTAAATCAGGAAAACCTTTTACGTTTTTATAAACCACAAGGATTCCAAGAAGTGCAACCAAAGGACTACAACTATGATGTAGCTTTTGAAAAAAACAAAGTCTTAGAAGTAGAAAAACAAAAAAATGCACAATCAACTAGCTTGTTTAGTCAAAATGGCAATCAAACGACAGTCCAAAATTATCCGACTACGCCATAGATCATTTAAGAAGGATAATTTTTGGAAGGGAAAGAGAATCATATATGAAGTGAAGGAGGTCAGGACAGAACCGTTTATTTTCGAAGGAATTGGTTCTGTTCTCGCCATTTATCAGGTTTTGAGCCTAGAACAAAAATCCAAAGTGATTTTTGTCCCAGGCTCTTTCGCTCTTTTATTGAGTAAGAAGTCAGTTTAGAATTTATATTAAGTTTCGCTATACATTTTAAAATTATCATCAACAGAAAATACAACAGGCGGATTTTTAGATAAAAAAATTAGTAAAACAAGTATTAAATAAATAGTATTTTTGAGGATAAAGTAAGAGAAATGTTGCTTTTTTAACAGTTATTAACGCAAAACAAAATTATTTTATAGCCATAAAATATATTTTTATTATAATTATATTATAAAATAATGAGCATATGATTTGCAGATAAGTTTTTCAGGACCTATTCTGAATAGGAACTTAGCTATAAAAATAAAAGAGGAGAGTGGTTTTGATGAGAAAAAATCAGAAGATTGTGCCAATTGTGACAGCTTCAGACGAAAATTATGCTCCTTATTTGAATGTAATGATGACAACTGTTTTAGAAAATTGTCATTCGGAGAGATCTGTTCATTTTTATGTGATTGATGATGGGCTGTCGCTATCTAGCAAAAAAGCACTCCAAGAAACGGTTAGTAGTAACTCACAAAATGCGACTGTTGAATTTCTAACAGCAGACAAAGAAGTCTATCAAAATTTTTTAGTGAGTGATCATATTACAACGACCGCATACTTACGCATTTCTTTACCGTCACTTTTACAAAAATATAGCTATAAAAAGGTTCTTTATTTAGATGCAGATACGCTTGTTTTAGATGATATTGTCCAGTTGTATGATACGCCATTAGTGAACCAAACGATTGGCGCGGTTATTGATCCTGGTCAAGCATATGCCTTGAAACGTTTGGGCATCCATTCCTCCGATTATTATTTTAATTCAGGAGTTATGATTATTGATATTGACCGATGGAACGAGAAAGCAATCACGCAAAAAACAATTCAGTATCTAGAAGAAAATGGGGACCGCATAGTTTATCATGACCAAGATGCTTTAAACGCCGTTCTTTATGAAGATTGGCTAGCTTTAGAACCAAGATGGAATATGCAGACGTCTTTAGTTTTTAATCGTCATGAAGCGCCTAATGAAGCCTATCAAAAATTATATACAGCGGGAAATCAAGAGCCAGCGATTATTCATTTTACTGGACACGATAAACCCTGGAATACGTTAGAAAATCATCCTTATACAGCTCTTTATCTAAACAAATTAAATAAAGTAGGTGCAAGAAATGGAAAATAGAAAAGAATTAGCGATTGTCTCCTGTTGCAATACCAACTTTGTACCGCATCTTGCTGCTATGTTTGTTTCAATTTTAGAAAATAGTCCTTCAGCGGCAGCTGTTCATTTTTATGTGATTGATGACAATATCAATTTTGAAAGCAAGCAACTACTGTATTTTACGATTAAACATACCCAAATCAATGCAGAGTTAACATTTTTAAAAATCAACCCCCATTTTTTCAAAAATGTTGTAACCAGTGAACGAATTCCCAAAACAGCTTACTACAGGATTGCTATTCCAGAGCTGTTTAGAGGAAGCCAGATCGAACGGCTGTTGTATATGGATTGTGACATGATTGCCTTAGATGATGTCGCAAAATTATGGACAGTTGATTTAGGTGAAAATATCATCGCCGCTGTGGAAGATGCAGGGTTCCATCAACGTTTGGAAAAAATGGCGATTCCTGCAGAATCTATGTGTTATTTTAACTCAGGCTTGTTGCTAATCGATGTTAAAAAATGGTTGAATTTAGATGTAACCACTAAAGTCTTAAGATTTATTGAAGAAAATCCAGATAAATTACGTTTCCATGATCAAGATGCATTGAATGCGGTTTTACACGACCGCTGGACCCTGTTGCATCCTAAGTGGAACGCCCAAGGTTATATTCTGTCAAAAGCGAAAAAACATCCAACTATTTATGGAGAAAAACAATATGAAGAAACGAGAAGAGCACCATCCATTATCCACTTTACTGGCCATGTCAAACCTTGGACGAAAGAATTTCAGTGGTATACCAAGCGTTATTATGATCAATATGCGAATAGGACGGCCTTTCGTTGTGTCAACACATTCAATCAATATTTATCTTATACGAAAATTAGCAGAAGGATTGAATATGCTCAATAATGAATATTGTCATGGATTTCGTAAAATCAGTTACTTGTTAGTTGTTGCCAGAACCAAACAATAGAAACGAAGAAGTCGGGATAGAACTGTTTTTCAGATTTTGAGTATGAGACAAAAATCTAAAGTGATTTTTGTCTCATACTCTTTTTTGTCTATTTAAAATAAAGCCAGCAACTGGTATCATATTTAAGGATGGTTTTTTATAAAAAAATGATTTCTTTAGGAAAAAAATATTACAATAAAGAAAAATAAAAAAATGTAAACGTTGTCATTTCAAGGTTATAGCGGTATGAAGATATTTATTAATACTTTTTATTGACAAAATAAAAAAAACCACCGTACTATTGGTTTGTGGTTATAACCAGTTAGGGTAAAGGAGAAAGTTATGGAAAATGCCTTTAAAAACAAAGCTTTGTATCATCAACTTGTTGATTTGCTGCAGGAACGAATCGAAACATGCATGATTCCTCATGACAAGTTGCCCTCTGAACGTGAATTGACTGCACAATATGGAGTGAGTCGGACGACGGTCCGGTTAGCGCTACAAGAACTAGAAAATAGAGGTTCCATCTATCGTCGTCATGGCAAAGGAACGTTTGTTTCAGATATAAAAAAAGAGGCCGCTGATTTAGCTGGCGCATATAGTTTTACAGAACAAATGAAAGGGCTGGGTCGAAAACCACATACCCGTATATTATCCTTCGAAAAATTGGAAGCGGATAAATTTATTTGTCAGCATTTGAATCTTTCGTTAGGAGAGGCAGTTTTTAAATTAAGTCGGTTGCGGATTGCTGATAACGAGCCATTAATGGTTGAAGACACATACTTGCCTGTGAAATTTTTCTTATCACTCACGGATCAATTACTACGTAGCAAACCATTATATGATCTATTTTCGGAAGATTTTAAGCAAACCGTTCGTTTAGCTGATGAAGAATTATACGCTAGCATTGCTTCAAAAGAAGATGCCAAATTATTGATGATTCCAGAAGGAGCGCCAGTCCTTCATTTAGCACGCCAGACATATAACATGAAAAATGAAATTATTGAATTTACGTTGAGTGTGGCGCGAGCAGATCAATTTCATTATCAGATACGCCATATTCGGAATAGTTAGGAGAATTAAGTATGTTTACAGCAGAAAAAGAAGAACTAGAACAACTAGGAGCGGAAATCACGACACGTGAAATTCGTCAGCAACCTGAGCTTTGGCAAGAAACCGTGACACTTTATCATGAAAATCAAACAGCTTTGGAAAACTTTTTAAAAGAAGTCCAAGCCAAAGCGCAAGGAAAACGCACAAGAGTAATTTTTACAGGAGCAGGGACTTCGCAATATGTCGGTGATACGGTTGTACCTTATCTCCGAGCACACGGCGACACACAAGCCTTTTCATTCGAAAGTATTGGGACAACGGATATTGTGGCCAAACCAGAAGATTATCTGATTAAAGACGAACCAACATTGTTAGTTTCGTTTGCAAGAAGTGGAAATAGTCCTGAAAGTTTAGCGGCAGTTGAAGTAGCTAATCAAGTGGTTGAAACAATTCATCATTTAGCGATCACTTGTGCCGAAGAAGGACAACTGGCACAAATAAGCCAAAAAGAAGAAAACAGCTTTTTATTCTTAATGCCAACACGTTCCAATGATGGTGGTTTTGCGATGACTGGTAGCTTTTCTTGCATGACCTTGGGTACATTACTACTCTTTGATCAAACAGCCTTTGAGCAAAAACAAGATTATGTAACCGCTCTAATTAAATTAGGTGAAGAAGTGCTATCCCGTGAAGAAGAATTAAATGAAATTGTTAACCTTGATTTTGAACGAATTGTTTATGTTGGTTCTGGAAGTTTAGCTGGTTTGACAAGAGAAGCGCAATTGAAAATTTTAGAACTAACAGCCGGCAAAGTTGCCACAATTTTTGACTCTTCTATGGGCTTCCGTCATGGACCAAAATCATTTATTAATGAAAAAACAATAATGTTTGGTTTTGTTAATAATACGCCATACACAAGAGATTACGACTTGGATATCTTAGAAGAAGTTCACGGTGACGAAATTGCGGCGGGTGTTTTTGCGATTGCTCAACCTGGCAAACGTAATTTCTCAGGTTCAACTATTGAATATTCCGCAGAAACTGCTCTATTACCTGATGGCTATTTAGCATTAGCAGATATCATGGTAGCCCAAACAGTCGCACTTTTAACATCTATTAAAGTTGGAAATAAACCGGATACCCCTTCACCGACAGGTACAGTGAATCGTGTGGTTAAAGGCGTAACGATTTATGACTATAAATAATACAACATTTGGAGGAGGAACTATGCTTACGTTAACAGCTGGAAAAAAAGCGGCAATGGATCGTTTGTCAACCCAAGAAGGAATCATTAGCGCATTAGCCATTGATCAACGAGGTGCCTTGAAAAAAATGATCAAAGCACTAGATGTAGAGCCAACCGATGCACAAATTGAAACGTTTAAAGAATTAGTCTCGAAAGAATTGACACCTTATGCGTCCGCCATTTTATTGGATCCAGAATATGGATTGCCTGCTGCAAAAGCACGCGATACCGAGGCTGGATTGTTACTCGCTTATGAAAAAACGGGCTATGATGCAACAACTCCGGGACGATTGCCTGATTTACTAGCAGATTGGTCTGTTTTACGCTTGAAAGAAGAAGGCGCAGATGCGATTAAATTTTTACTATACTATGATGTGGATGAGGATCCAGAAATCAATCATCAAAAACATGTATTTATTGAACGCTTAGGGAGTGAATGTGCAGAAGAAGACCTACCATTTTACTTAGAATTAGTTTCTTACGATGCACAAATAGCAGATGCGACTTCTTT
Organism: Enterococcus sp. DIV2384; assembly: GCF_050534975.1. NCBI lineage: Bacteria > Bacillati > Bacillota > Bacilli > Lactobacillales > Enterococcaceae > Enterococcus > Enterococcus sp. DIV2384. The sequence continues at coordinate 1,589,466 of NZ_CP172905.1, read as the reverse complement.
AGAATATGCAAAAGTTAAACCGCATAAAGTGAATGAAATGATGAAAGAATTTTCTAAACCCCAATATAAAGTAGATGTATTGAAAGTGGAAGTTCCAGTTAATATGAATTTTGTAGAAGGTTTTGCGCCGGCTGAAACAGCGTATACAAAAGAGGAAGCGGCGAATTATTTCTTAGAACAAAGTCAAGCCACTGATTTACCATTTATCTTTTTAAGTGCCGGTGTCTCAACAGAGCTATTCCAAGAAACACTACGTTTCGCTAAAGAAGCTGGTTCAACATTTAATGGTGTTTTATGTGGCCGTGCTACGTGGAAAAATGGCGTGAAACCTTTCGTTGAAGCAGGAGAAACTGCGGCTTGTGATTGGTTAAAAACAGAAGGCCGAGAAAACATTGAAAGTTTAAATGAAGTCATCGCGGCAACCGCCAGCTCTTGGCATGTAAAAGTTCAAGTAAACGAAGGATAATTGGGAGGCATAGCTGTGATAGTAACAGTAACAATGAATCCGTCAATTGATATCTCCTACCTATTAGATCATCTAAAGCTTGATACCGTTAATCGGACCAGTCAGGTGACCAAAACCCCTGGTGGCAAAGGATTAAATGTCACTCGTGTCATTCATGATTTAGGTGGAGATGTTATAGCTACCGGCGTTCTTGGTGGTTTTCATGGGGCGTTTATTGCAAACGAGTTAAAGAAAGCAAACATCCCCCAAGCATTTACGTCAATCAAAGAAGAAACGCGTGATTCGATTGCGATTTTGCACGAGGGGAATCAAACTGAAATTTTAGAAGCTGGACCAACTGTTTCCCCAGAAGAAATCAGTAACTTCCTTGAAAATTTCGATCAATTAATTAAGCAAGCAGAAATTGTCACAATTTCTGGCAGTTTAGCGAAAGGATTACCATCAAATTTTTATCAAGAATTAGTTCAAAAAGCTCAAGCACAAGAGGTTAAAGTGCTACTAGATACTTCTGGTGATAGTTTAAGGCAAGTTCTTCAAGGACCTTGGAAACCGTATTTAATTAAACCTAATTTAGAGGAACTAGAAGGATTGCTAGAGCAAGATTTTTCAGAAAATCCATTAGCAGCTGTACAAACAGCTTTAACAAAACCAATGTTTGCTGGAATTGAATGGATTGTCGTATCTTTAGGAAAAGATGGTGCAATTGCCAAACATCACAATCAGTTCTATCGTGTAAAAATTCCAACGATTCAAGCTAAAAATCCTGTTGGTTCAGGAGATGCAACCATTGCTGGTCTTGCATATGGACTAGCCAAGGATGCCCCAGCTGCCGAACTGCTAAAATGGGGCATGGCGGCTGGAATGGCTAATGCCCAAGAAAGAATGACTGGGCATGTAGACGTAGAGAACGTGAAGAAACATCTTATGAACATCCAAGTAGTTGAAATTGCTAAATAAAGAGCTTTCTTTATTTAGCAATTATCAAGCAATTGAAAGCGTTTACTAGAAAGGGTGACAATGTGGACAGATTTGAAATTAAAGAGGAGTTTCTTTTAAATGGTCAACCATTTAAAATTTTATCAGGCGCCATTCATTATTTTCGTGTAGATCCCTCAGATTGGCATCATTCACTTTATAACTTGAAAGCTTTAGGCTTCAATACAGTTGAGACATATGTACCATGGAATTTACATGAACCGCAAAAAGGAACATTTCATTTTGAGGGAATATTAGATTTGGAGCGCTTTTTAAAATTAGCACAAGAACTTGGACTATATGCGATTGTGCGGCCGTCTCCTTATATTTGTGCAGAATGGGAGTTTGGCGGTTTTCCAGCCTGGCTATTAAATGAACCAGGACGGATGCGTTCGAATAATCCAACCTATCTGAAGCATGTTGCGGAATATTATGATGTTTTAATGGAAAAAATTGTTCCGCATCAACTTGCTAACGGTGGCAATATTTTAATGATTCAAATCGAAAACGAATATGGTTCATTTGGCGAAGAAAAAGCGTATTTACGGGCGATTCGTGATTTGATGATTGCACGTGGCGTGACAGCACCATTTTTTACTTCTGACGGGCCATGGCGCGCAACATTGCGGGCAGGCAGCATGATTGAAGATGATATTTTAGTAACTGGGAATTTTGGCTCAAAAGCCAAAGAAAATTTCGATATGATGCAAGCCTTTTTTGAAGAACATGGTAAAAAATGGCCGTTAATGTGTATGGAATTTTGGGATGGCTGGTTTAACCGTTGGAAAGAGCCAATTATTAAACGAGATCCGCAAGAATTGGCTGAATCAGTTAGAGAAGCATTAGCATTAGGCAGTATCAACTTATATATGTTTCATGGCGGCACCAATTTTGGGTTTATGAATGGCTGCTCCGCACGAGGAACCATTGATTTACCACAAATCACTTCCTATGATTATGATGCGCCACTGGATGAACAAGGGAACCCAACCGAAAAGTATTTCGCCTTACAAAAAATGCTTCACGAAGAGTACCCTGCGTTACCACAAGCTGAACCATTAGTAAAAGATTCTTTTGCGCAAACAGCAATTCCTTTAACAAACAAAGTGAGTTTGTTTGCGACTTTAGAAACGATTAGTCAGCCAGTGGTCAGCGTTTATCCGCAAACCATGGAACAATTAGGACAAAATACCGGCTATCTTCTTTACCGAACAAGCATTGAAAAAGATGCTGCAGAAGAAAAGCTAAGAGTGATTGACGGTCGTGATCGTCTGCAACTATTTGTCAATCAGGTACATCAAGCAACACAATATCAAACGGAAATCGGCGAAGATATTTACGTTACACTGCCGCAAGAGAATAATCAAATCGATGTTTTAATGGAAAATATGGGTCGTGTCAATTACGGGCACAAATTATTTGCAGATACTCAGAAAAAAGGGATTCGAACGGGTGTCATGGCAGATTTACATTTTATGACGCAATGGCAACAATATTGTTTACCTATGACAAGCTGTGAACAGGTAGACTATTCAAGAGAATGGCAACCTGATCAACCAAGCTTTTACCAGTATCATATGGAGTTAGCAGAAGTGAAAGATACATTTATTGATGTTTCTAAATTCGGCAAAGGAATTGTTTTTGTTAACCAAACCAATCTTGGTCGTTTCTGGAATGTTGGTCCGACGCTTTCCTTATATATTCCCAAAGGATTATTAAAAGAAGGGCAAAATGAGATCGTCATTTTTGAAACGGAAGGAACGTACCAACCAGAAATTAAGTTAGTAAAAGAACCACTATATAAAGAAATGAAAGAGGGATTACAATGAGTATTATTGGCGTAAGAATTGATGGACGTTTGATTCATGGACAAGTGGCAAATTTATGGGCGACAAAATTGAATATTTCCAGAATTATGGTCGTTGATGATGAGGTTGCAGGGAATGCCATTGAAAAAAGTGGCTTGAAATTAGCAACACCAGCTGGCGTGAAACTAAGCGTGTTACCAGTTGAAAAAGCTGCTCAAAATATTTTAGCAGGAAAATACGACTCACAACGTTTACTAATTGTGGTACGGAAACCAGATCGTTTATTAAAACTAGTAGAACTTGGGGTGCCGATTAAAGAAATCAATGTTGGGAACATGTCTCAAACAAACGAAACACGGTCGATTACTAAGTCAATCAATGTGGTCGATCAAGATATTGAGGTTTTTAAAGAGTTAAATGCTAAAGGTGTCCATCTGATTGCTCAAATGGTGCCAAGTGACAAAGCGGAAGACTTTATGAGTTTGATAACAAAATAGGAGGGAACAAAAAATGAATATCTTATGGTGGCAGATCTTATTATTAACATTATACGCAGGATACCAAATTTTAGATGAATTACAAATTTATTCTTCATTAAGTGCGCCAGTGTTTGCAGGTCTTTTTGCAGGATTAGTGATGGGGGATATTAAAGCAGGACTTATTATTGGTGGAAGCATGCAATTAACTGTATTAGGAGTTGGGACTTTCGGGGGTGCCTCCAAAATTGATGCTAACTCAGGTACGATTCTTGCCACAGCATTTTCTGTGTCTTTAGGAATGAACCCTGAACAAGCAATCGCTGCTATTGCAGTACCAGTTGCTAGTTTAATGATTCAATTAGACATTTTGGCTCGTTTTGCGAATACCTACTTTGCACATCGGATTGATAAAATGGTCGAAGATATGAACTACAAAGGAATTGAACGTAACTTCTTAATGGGTGCCTTACCTTGGTCTCTTTCTCGAATGATTCCAGTCTTCTTAGCACTTGCTTTTGGTGGTGGTTTAGTACAAAAAGTTGTATCTGTCCTAAATGGCGATTTGAAATGGTTAGGTGATGGCTTGTCTGTTGCTGGGGCGGTCTTACCAGCGGTCGGTTTTGCAATTTTACTACGTTACTTACCAGTGAAAAAACATTTCCCTTATTTAATTCTTGGTTTTACTGTAACTGCTTTACTAGGAACAATCTTTACAAACATGCAACTTTTAGGAACATCTGTTGCGAGCGTTGTGAAAGACTTCAGTGGTGTATTTAACGCACTACCAATGTTAGCAGTCGCTTTAATTGGTTTCGCTTTAGCCGCAATTAGCTACAAAAATGGTCAAATGATTCCGAGTGGGCCAGCAGCCAAAAAAGAACATGCAGCGAATGATTCAGACGAAGGAGAGATTGAAGATGACGAAATCTAATTATAAATTGACGAAAGAAGATTTTAAACAAATTAATCGCAGAAGCTTGTTTACTTTCCAATTAGGTTGGAACTACGAAAGAATGCAAGGATCAGGTTACTTGTATACGATTTTGCCACAATTGCGTAAAATTTATGGGGATGATACGCCTGAATTAAAAGAAGTGATGAAAACACACACGCAATTTTTCAATACTTCAAACTTCTTTAATACGATTATTACAGGGATCGATTTGGCCATTGAAGAAAAAGAAGGCATTGCTGGAAAACAAACAGTTTCAGGTTTGAAAACTGGTTTAATGGGACCGTTTGCAGCAATTGGGGATTCAATTTTCGCCGCTTTAATTCCAACTATTTTTGGGGCGCTAGCTGCTAACATGGCGATTAATGGTAACCCAACTGGTATCTTTATCTGGATTGTTGCTCAAATTGCCGTGATGGTCTTCCGTTGGAAACAATTGGAATTTGCGTATCGCGAAGGAATTTCTTTGGTAACAACTATGCAACACCGCTTAACTGCCTTAACAGATGCTGCAACTTTACTAGGGGTCTTCATGGTTGGCGCTTTAGTGGCAACAATGGTTAATGTCAAACTATCATGGGCACCAAGTATTGGGGATGTAACACTTAACATGCAAAATAACTTGGATATGATTTTACCACGTCTACTTCCTGCAGGAATTGTCGGTGGCGTTTATTGGATGCTAGGTAAAAAGAATATGACGTCTACTAAAGCCATTTTTATCGTATTAATTGTCTGTGTCGCATTGTCTGCGTTAGGTGTTATTTCAAAATAAGTAAGACAGGAGAAAATCGATGAGTGAACATTTAGTTTTAGTAAGTCATGGCCGTTTTTGCGAGGAATTGAAAAAAAGTGCGGAGATGATTATGGGACCGCAAGAAACAATTTCCACTGTTGCTTTATTACCAGAAGAAGGTGAAGCTGACTTTTTAGAAAAATTTGAAGCGATTACGGAATCGTTAGAAGATTTTGTTGTCTTTGCTGATCTATTAGGGGGGACACCTTGTAATATTTTATCCAAAAAAATTATGCAAGGTGCTTCGTTTGACTTATATACTGGGATGAATTTACCGATGGTTATCAGCTATGTAAATGCAAATTTATTAGCGATTGAAGGTGACTATGTTAAGGAATCAGCAGAAAGTATTGTGAAAGTCAACGAATTGCTGCTAAATGTTGCAGTAGATGATGAGGATGAATAATTCTGACTTGTTGTCGTAAGTAATTAAAGTTTTTAAGAGAATGATTTAGAGATGGACGTTCCAAAAATAAAAGAATTTATTTTTGGAACGCCCCTTTAATTGTTAATAATGAAAGCGCGTTCAAAAATGTTAGGGGGCTGATTTATCAGATGAAACATGGAAAAATAAAACGATTTAGTACATTGACACTATTGGCAAGCGCAACGATTTTAGTACCATTAAGTACGTCTGCAGAAGAAACAACAAACAGCAGCACTGAAACAAGCTCATCAATGGTGGAACCTACCGCAACAGAAGAAAAATTGTGGCAATCTGATTTTCCAGGAGGGAAAATTGGTGAGTGGCAAGATGTGATTGGTAAAACAAATCGAGAATTAGCAGGAGAGTCATTGGCGATTTCACGAGATGCAGCAGCAGGTAATAATGCCGTATCTTTAAATTTAGATTCCCCTAAATTAGCTGATGGTGAAGTAGAAACAAAGTTTAAATACACTGCTGGAAGCGGTCGAACGGGCGTGATTATTCGTGGTAATACCAAAGATAGCTGGGTTTTTGTAGGCTATAACGCGAATGGCAAATGGTTAGTTGAAAGCCCTAATTCGTGGAATGATTCAATTTCTGGGCCAACGTTAAATGAAGATACGAATTATTTGTTGAAAGTACGTTATGTTGGTGAAAAAATTACTATCTGGCTTAACACCACGTTGATTTACGAAGGAGAACCTGTTTTGGCCAACGGAGACAAAATTCCAACAGAAGCCGGACATGTGGGTGTCCGTTTGTGGTACGACAAAAAAATTGTCAATTATGACTATTTTAAAAATGGCCCCGTAGATAGCATTCCAGAAATTGTGCCAGAAGTGACACAAATTGCGCCAGTCAAAGTTTTTACAAAAATTGGTGTCGCACCAAAATTACCGAAACAAGTAAAAGTGACCTATAATACTGGTAAAGAAGCCAATGAAGCAGTAAGTTGGAATGAAATCGATCCTGATGCATACAAAGAACCAGGAACTTTTGAAGTCGACGGTACTTTGGAAAATACAAACATCAAAGCAAAAGCCAGCATTGTTGTTGCTAAAGACAATGAAGCTGAAAAAGGCGAAAAAATCTCTTCTGCAGATTTAACAGCCGTGGTTGACCCACAATTTCCACGAATTATTCGTTACGAAGACCCTCAGAGTAATCAAGTGATTTTTAATGGCCAACACGAGAAAATTGACCAAGTAATGATTGATGGCAAAGCATATAAAGCAACTGCTGAAAAACAAAAGAGTGAAGCAAATCAAGCCGTTTATAACGTAGCTGTCCCAGAAATTGGCCTGCGTTTCACAACGACATTGACTGTTTCCGAAGGCCAAGAATTAGCTATGAAACTCTCAGATATTCGTGAAGAAGGAACCAAAATACACACAATTTCAATTCCAAATCAAGGCTTGATTTCTGTCAATAGTACAGATGAAGGGGCGACTTTTGCTGGCGTTGTGATGAATACTGGGACAAATGCAAATAACGGAAATAAAAATGGTGATACTATCCAAGATTTAACTACAACAAGCCAAGAAGAAACGAAAAAATATATGTATGGTTTCTTAAATACGGCGAATTATGCTGCAAGTTTTTGGACGAACGCCTATGGAGACGGCTCTGTCGATGGTAGTGACAACAATCGAATCCATAAACAAACAAAAGAAGCGGCGACTGGTTTTGTAACAACCTTGTCAAGTGGGGCATGGACCTATCGACCATTTGATGCACCGGAAGATTACACAACTGGAGAAACGCCAGAAGTGAAAGTTAAATTCTCAAAAGATAGCAACGACGACAATCGGGTGGATTGGCAAGATGCGGCAATTGGGTTCCGTTCAATTATGAATAACCCAATGGGCGCGGAAAAAGTCCCTGAATTAGTCAACCAACGGATTCCTTTTAACTTTGCTAGTCAGGCGACAAATCCATTCTTAGTGACGTTAGACGAATCAAAACGTATTTACAATTTAACAGATGGATTAGGACAAATGAATTTACTAAAAGGGTATCAAAATGAAGGACATGATTCTGCGCATCCAGATTACGGTGCTATTGGTCAGCGACCTGGTGGGGAACAAGCGTTGAATCAATTAATTGATGAAGGACATAAATTAAATGCCGTTTTCGGTGTGCATATTAATGACACCGAGTCTTACCCAGAAGCAAAAGGATTTAATGAGGAATTAGTTGATCCAACGAAGCGTGGCTGGGATTGGTTAGATCCGTCTTATTTTATTAAACAAAGACCCGATGCATTGAGTGGTCGTCGCTATGAGCGCTTTAAAGAATTAAAACAAAAAGCACCGAATCTAGATTATATTTATGTTGATGTTTGGGGCAATCAAGGCGAATCAGGTTGGGCAAGTCGTCAACTAAGTAAAGAAATTAATTCACTCGGTTGGTTTACAACCAATGAATTTCCGAATGCTTTAGAGTATGACTCGGTTTGGAACCATTGGTCTGCAGAAAAAGATTACGGCGGTACAACAACGAAAGGCTTTAACAGTACAATCGTTCGTTTTATTCGGAATCATCAAAAAGATACTTGGATTATTTCCGACAACACTTTGTTAGGTGGAGCTGAATTTGAAGCCTATGAAGGTTGGGTGGGTAAAACCAATTTTAATACCTATCGCCAAAAAACTTTTGCCATTAATGTCCCAACTAAGTTCTTACAACATTACCAAATTACAAACTGGGAAACTACAACAGCAGCAGATGGTCAAATCTATGGCACGATTAAATTAGCGAACGGTGCTGAAAAAGTGACCGTTACTCAAGCAGATGCTAATTCGCCAAGAAGCATTACGTTAAATGAGACAGAAGTTCTAAAAGGTGATGCGTATCTACTGCCTTGGAATGTCAATGGTCAAGACAAACTATATCACTGGAATCCAAAAGGCGGTACCAGCACTTGGTCATTGGATAAGAAAATGCAAGGAAAAACGAATTTACATTTATATGAATTAACAGATCAAGGGCGTATTGACAAAGGCGCAATTGCCACTACAAATAACCAAGTGACCATCCAAGCCGAGGCTAATACACCGTATGTCATTGCTGAACCTGACAGTATTGAACCGATGACATTTGGAACAGGAACACCATTTAAAGATCCTGGATTTAATGAAGCCAATACCTTAAAAAATAACTGGAAAGTTTTCCGAGGTGATGGAGAGGTTAAAAAAGATGCCAACGGTGATTATGTCTTTAGTTCAGAAAAAGAAAGAACCGAAATCAAACAAGATATCAATCTTCCTAAACCAGGAAAATATAGTTTGTATCTAAACACAGAAACACATGATCGCAAAGCCACAGTAACTGTTAAAATTGGTGGTAAAAAATATACGCGGACAGTGAATAATTCGGTTGCCCAAAACTATATTCAGGCAGATATTAACCATACAAGCAGGAAAAATCCGCAGTATATGCAAAATATGCGAATTGATTTTGAAATCCCAGATAATGCCAAAAAAGGCTCGGTGACGTTAGCGGTTGATAAAGGCAATTCCGTTACAAAATTTGATGATTTACGAATTGTTGAGCGTCAAACGGATATCATGAATCCAGACAAACAAACAGTTATTAAGCAAGATTTTGAAGACACACAAGCAGTTGGGTTATATCCGTTTGTTAAAGGCTCAGCTGGTGGTGTAGAAGATCCACGGATTCATTTATCAGAAAGAAATGAACCTTACACACAATATGGTTGGAATGGAAACCTTGTTTCAGATGTATTAGAAGGCAACTGGTCCTTGAAAGCCCATAAACAAGGAGCAGGTTTGATGCTTCAAACAATTCCGCAAAATATTAAATTTGAACCGAACAAGAAATATACGGTCCAATTTGATTATCAAACTGATGGTGAAAATGTCTTTACTGCTGGGACCATTAATGGGGAGTTGAAAAATAACAATGACTTTAAGCCAGTCGGTGAGTTGACTTCGACAGCAGCAGATGGTCAAACCAAGCATTATGAAGCAGAAATAATTGGGGATGCTTCAGGAAACACTACGTTTGGTATTTTTACAACAGGTGCCGATAAAGATTTCATTATGGATAACTTTACGGTCACAGTGGAATCGAAAAAATAAATTTAGTCTATCTAAGCAACTTGGGCTACAAGTTAAACGTACTTGTAGCCCAAGTTGCTTCTTTTATGAAAAGAAGCAAGGTCTAGTGCCTCATTTTTATACTGCAGAATAAACAGACACATTTTTTAAAGTGTCAGGCTTCTTTGTGTATTTCATCAAGAACGAATGGACAAACTTGCCTTTTGCCACAAATCGTTTACAATTACAATGATAGGCATAATTTATTTAGAGGTGAAGTGATTGAAGAAATACAATGTTGATTGGAATTACTGGGTTGTCCGCTTTTTATTTGTAATGGCGCTGATTGTTGGCTATTTATTAATCACGAATTATCAGCACTTTGTCCATAGCGTTTCGGGTTTGTTAGGCATCTTATCCCCATTCATTACTGGGTTCGTGATTGCTTATTTATTGAGTGGAAGTCAGAAAAAAATCGAGGGATTACTAGAAAGAGTTCCTTTACCAGTCGTTAAAAAAGCGAAACACGGCTTGAGCGTACTCCTTTTGTACCTGATTATTTTGTTTATTTTTGTCTTGACATTAAACTATATCGTTCCGCTACTCATTAGTAATTTAGTAGATTTAGCAAACTCTTTACCCACTTTTTATGATCATATGGTTCAGTTTGTGATGAGTTTAGAAGATAAAGGGATTTTAAAAACAGCCGCGATTGAAAAATATTTAAATAGTGTCCTTAAAGATTTGTCGCCGGAACGTTTTTTAAATCAATGGACACAAGCGTTATTTTCATTAGGAACGTTGACTAAAAATGTTTCCTCATTCTTTTTAAATGCATTTTTAACGTTGATTATCTCAATCTATGCGCTGGTATTTAAGCAATCTATTTTGACATTTGTTGAAAAGGCTGCCCACAAATTGCTGTCTGAAAAAGTGTACAAGCAAACACAAACCTGGTTAAATACAACGAATAAAATTTTCTATAAATTTATCAGTTGCCAATTTCTTGATGCCTGTATAATTGGCGTTTCATCAACGATTTTGTTAAGTATTTTAAATGTGAAATTTGCTGTGACTTTAGGAATTTTATTAGGTATTTGTAATATGATTCCTTATTTTGGCTCGATTTTTGCATCAATTGTTGCTGGTGTGATTACGCTTTTCACAGGTGGTGTTACTCAAGCAATTACGGTGTTACTAGTTTTATTAATTTTACAACAAATTGACGGCAATATTATTGGTCCTCGAATTATGGGAGATGCCCTAAATGTCAATCCGATTTTAATTATTGTTTCAATCACGATTGGGGGAGCGTACTTCGGCGTCTTAGGGATGTTTTTAGCAGTTCCTGTTGCTGCAATCATTAAAATTATTGTCTCGGAGTGGCTAAATGAATCAAAAGAAAATGATAAGATTGTAGATTCTATTGAATCCTAAAGTAAAACTTTTCGTCTCGCGTTGACGAAAAGTTTTTTAGTGGAAAAGAAAGTTTAATTATTCAGAGTTTTTGATATGCTATACTTAAAATAAATAGAAAATCAAAATTGAGGTGAATAAATGCAGCTTTTAAAAAAATATGGCGGCTATTTTTTAGTTTTAGGGGTCTTACTTGATTTTTTTACACCTTATTATGTCGGATTCAAAGATCAAGGTTACAATCAATTGACAGAAGTAATTAGCTTATTAGGTGAGGTGAATAGTCCAGTTAGGGAAACCTTTAATCGGTTAACTATCATTGCGGGAATGTTGATGTTAGCAAGTTTACCTAGGATATATGCTATTTTTTCCAGAAAAACGAAAAAAGGTGCTTGGTTAGTAGTGGCAATGATTGGCGCTTATGGTTTATTTGATTGTATTTTCAGTGGGCTCTTCAGCGTAGACACTTCAAGCGCTGGCACAGTTGCTGCCGCGCTTCATAACGGAGGATCAGCAGTCGGTTATACAGGCTTTTTGTTGTTATCAGGCGTCTTAACCATTATCTATAGTAAATACGGTTCGAAAAAAAATAAAAACCTTTTTGGCTTTTTGTTTATTTTATGTATGCTTGCAGCCGGCTTATATGGCTTAGCAAGGATTCCACAGCTACAACAGGTAAAACCATTTAATTATTTAGGCTTATGGCAAAGAGTGAGTTCATTTTGTAATTATCTACCAATGCTGGCACTGTGTTTACAAACTAAAACCAATGACAAATTTGATTGAACATTTGTCATTGGTTTTTTACTAGTTAAAATTGTCTGGTAATAACTTAATTATTGGCTACGGTGACTTCACCAGTAACAGTGGCACCATCTTTTTCTAAGTCAGCAGAATCTTTGTATTCTTGTTTATCAAAAGTAATATTGCCATTAACTTTGGTACCATTTAAAGTAAAGCCATTTGCTTTCACCTCAATATCACCTTTGACAGTCCCATGAACGATGTTGAAATTTTCAGAAGAAACGATTAGCTTAGGAACCGTGATTTCATATTCAGCAGTTACTTTTTTATTATCATCTTGAGAATAAAGCGCTAATTTACGATAGACATCGTTGGAATCTTTCCCCTTATCATGGAAAGTACCAGCAACTGTTACCTCTTTATCAAAAGTGACATTGTCAGTAGCTGCGACAATCCAATTTCCTTTATCACTTAACGCCATTTCGAGCTCTTCAGGCTTGGCACTAATTGAAGCACCAGAGACTACTTCTGTACTTGAATTAGCTGTTTCTTTGCTACTAGAACTACTATCTGTTTTTTTATCAGATGAACAAGCACTAAGCAGCACAAGAGCAGCAGTTGCCGTCAAAACAGTGGTGAGTACTTTAGACATTTTCATGAAAATCCCTCCAAAAAATTTATTTATTTCTTCCTTTATCATAACTGATTCAAAGGGAAATGAGTAATCATACACTCAAAGATTGAGAAGTTTGGCCAACGGGAAATTAGGCTTATTCTCTCAAGAATGTTCAGGAAATATTCAAAGTAATCATTTCTTTTTCAAATGTTCCTTTTCTGTAGTAAGCTAGTAATAGACAGAATTTAAGGAGGAGATTTTGATGCCTTGGAATATGAATGATTATCCTACATCAATGAAAAATTTAGCACCTTTGATTCGGAAAAAAGCGATAGATATTGGCAATGCGTTGCTTGCGGATGGCTACCCTGATGATCGCGCCATTCCAATTGCGATTAGTCAAGCGGAGAAATGGTATCAAGAGGCAAGTGAAGCAGACAAAAAAGCCTTCGAACAAGAAGCAAATCCTACGAAACAAGATTCGCATAAACAGGATAAACATGCGGGAAAATTATTAACGGCGGCTGTCAACGTTAAATATAAAGACGGCCAATGGTTGGTGATTTCAGACAGCGCTGAAAAAGCAAGTAATACATTTACCCACAAACAAGAGGCGGTTGAACGAGCTCAAGAAATTGCTCGGAATAAGCAAACAAAGCTGAAAATCTATAAGCAAGATGGTACGTTACAAGAAACCAAAGAATATACTGAATAATTTTTCGAAACCTTGATATTCCGTTGCAATTCAAGAAACGGTTATCAAGGTTTTTTTGCGAGGAGAAATGGACAAGTAAGAAAAAATAACAAAAGTTAAGAATGAGAATAAGACTTGCTTTTCTAGTTTTTGGTGGGTACAATTACACTAATTAAGATAAAAAATCAAAATAATTGAGGTGCTACGACAATGGAAAAAGCCAATCTTGATTGGAATAATTTAGGATTTTCTTACATTAAAACGCCCTTTCGTTATATTAGTTATTGGCGAGATGGCAAGTGGGAAGAAGGCACGCTAACAGATAACAATCAGTTAACGATTAGTGAAGGTTCGCCTGCTCTACATTATGGCCAACAATGTTTTGAAGGATTAAAAGCGTATCAATGTGCAGATGGTTCTGTCAATTTGTTTCGTCCAGATGAAAATGCCAAACGGCTACAAAAAAGTTGTGCGCGTCTACTGATGCCACAAGTGCCAGTAGAAACCTTTGTTTCTGCATGCCAAGAAGTGGTGAAAGCCAACCTTGCTTATTTACCGCCATATGGAACGGGCGGTACGTTGTATCTTCGCCCTTATATGATTGGTGTCGGCGATAATATTGGCGTAGCACCTGCCAAAGAATACATTTTTTCTATTTTTTGCGTGCCGGTTGGTTCATATTTTAAAAATGGTTTAGCACCAACCAACTTTATTGTTTCTGACTATGATCGAGCGGCGGGTCGAGGAACTGGGGCCGCTAAAGTGGGGGGCAATTATGCAGCTAGTCTTTTACCAGGTGCAGAAGCACATGAGAAAGAATTTAGTGATTGCATTTATTTAGATCCGTATACGCATACGAAAATTGAAGAAGTTGGTGCAGCTAATTTCTTTGGCATAACCAAAGATGGTACTTTTATTACGCCGAAATCAGCGTCTATTTTACCAAGTATTACTAAATATTCATTATTGATGCTAGCAAAAGAACGTTTAGGGATGACGGCGCTTGAAGGAGACGTTTACATTGATCGATTAGCGGACTTCTCCGAAGCGGGTGCTTGTGGCACGGCGGCGATTATTTCTCCTATCGGTGGGATTCAAAATGGCACAGATTTCCATGTATTTTATAGTGAAACAGAAGTTGGACCAGTGACCAAACAACTATATGATGAATTGGTTGGCATACAGTTTGGTGACAAAGAAGCGCCAGAAGGCTGGATAGTAAAAGTTTAAAGAGATAAAAAAGAGAGAATTCACGTTCTCTTTTTTTGTGTAGAATATTCAGAATTTTCTATAAAAAGATTGACTTTAATACTATTTAAAGGAATAATGGAAGATACAAGATTTAAAAAAGGAGGGAAAGCTATTGCTTATTAAATCAGCAGAATCAGAAGAAATGACGATTTTTTTTGATAAAGAAAACCAACCAAATGCACAAGTTCAAATGGGCATTATTACATTACAGCCTGGTGAAAAACGGCCTTTAGCTGGATATGCTCACCATGAACAAGATGAATATTCTTATGTGATTTCTGGCGAAGCACATACGATTTTAGAAGATGGTCAAGACTTAGTTGGAAAAGCTGGACAAGCCCAATTAATTGAAGCTGGTGAGGGGCACATTAATTATAATGATGGGTTGGAGCCGGCGGTCGTTGTCTGGATGCTTGTGGAAAGAACAGAATAAAACGGGAAGCTGTCTTTCTGTAAGTAAGAGTATAAAAAAATGAAGAGTTATAGGAGAAAGAAGATGAAAAAGTATTTAAAAATCACAATGGTTTGTATTTTATTGGTAGGATTTTTAGCTGGGTGTACCAATAAAAATGAAAATAAAAAGAAACAGAAAAATACCAAAGAAGCCGTTCAACTGATGTCACCCTCGGAATTAACAACGCTCAACACCTCTGTATTATTGGATTTTCCAGATGCTATTGTCCAAACTGCAGCGTTTGAAGGGTTATATAGTTTAGATGAACAAGACCAATTGGTACCAGCTGTAGCAAAAGCATTGCCGACGATTTCAGAAGATGGAAAAACCTACACGATTTCTTTGAGAAAAGAAGCGGTTTGGAGTAACGATGATCCTGTCACAGCACATGATTTTGAATATGCTTGGAAAAAAATGATTGATCCTAAAAACGGCTTTGTTTATAGCTTCCTCATCGTTGAAACAATTCAAAATGGTGCAGAAATCTCAGCTGGGAAATTAGCACCCAATGAACTAGGTGTCACAGCTGTGGATGATTATACATTAAAAGTGACGCTCAAAGAGCCAAAACCGTACTTTACGTCCTTGTTAGCTTTTCCTACATTTTTTCCGCAAAATCAAAAAGTAGTCGAACAATTTGGTGCGGACTATGGAACTGCTAGCGATAAAGTCGTCTATAATGGCCCGTTTGTGGTAAAAGATTGGCAGCAAACAAAGATGGACTGGCAACTAGCAAAGAATAATCGCTATTGGGATCGCCAGAACGTGCGCTCAGACATTATCAATTATACGGTTATCAAAGAAACATCTACTGCATTGAATCTTTTTGAAGATGGACAATTAGATGTGGCTACACTAAGTGGTGAACTGGCGCAACAGAATAAAAATAATATGCTGTATCATTCGTACCCAACAGCGACAATGAACTACTTACGCTTAAATCAAAAACGGAAAGGGCAAGCAACGCCGCTTGCAAACGAAAACCTGCGTAAAGCATTGGCTTTAGGAATAGATAAAGAAAATCTAGTCAATAATATTATTGCAGATGGTTCTAAAGCTTTACATGGTGCGATTACGGAAGGCTTTGTGGCGAATCCCACAACGGGTCTCGATTTTCGTCAAGAAGCAGGTAATTTAATGGTTTATAACAAAGAAAAAGCGCAAAGTTATTGGAAAAAAGCACAAGCAGAATTAGGAGAAAAGGTTAACGTTGAATTGATGGTAACAGATGATGGTTCTTACAAAAAAATTGGTGAAAGTTTGCAAGGCTCGCTACAAGAACTGTTTCCTGGTTTGACAATAGAGCTAACCGCATTGCCGACCGAAGCTGCATTGAACTTTGGGCGAGAAAGTGACTATGATTTATTCTTAATTTACTGGACACCAGACTATCAAGATCCTATTTCTACCCTGATGACTTTATACAAGGGCAATGATCGCAATTATCAGAACCCTGTCTATGACAAATTATTAGATGAAGCAGCCACAACCTATGCCTTAGAGCCAGAAAAAAGATGGGTGACCCTGATTGCAGCTGAAAAAGAAGTGATTGAAACGACTGCTGGTATGATTCCACTTAGCCAAAATGAACAAACAGTCCTGCAAAATGATAAAGTCAAAGGCTTGAATTTTCATACCTTTGGCGCTCCATTAACGTTAAAAAATGTTTATAAGGAAAAATAAAAAGAGAGCCTGGGATGAAAATCGCTTTTGATTTTCGGCCCAAGCTTAAATCCTGCTTTTTAACCCAAAATTTGTCACCATTTAGCCTTTTCGGGTTTTATCTCGAACGCTTCTGTTCTAATAGTTCAGAATCAGGTGCAGTGTGGGGCTGGGCATATTTTTTCATATATGTCGGCAAGGCTTGACTAATCTTCGTTGGTAAAACAACATAGTCAGTTTTGGCCAAATCATCTCCAATGAGACTGTGTAAGTAGACGGCGCCAGCAATGGTTTCAATTGTCGGCTTAAACTGAGCTAAAAAACCAGCAATGATGCCAGCCAAGGTATCCCCAGTTCCGCCAGTAGCCATCCCAGGGTTGCCACCTGTATTTTGAAAAGGTTCTCCTGCGTGGAAAATTGTGGTGCGATGACTTTTTAAAACAATCGTACTGCCTAATTTTGCTTGTTGGCGCTGGTTATTTACCAGTGTTTGTTGCTCAATAGGTAAGTGACTCAAACGTTGCCATTCCATTTGATGAGGTGTGAAAACAACTTTTTCAGGATAGGTAAGGGAAAAATTGCCTTGGCTAAACAGGGTAATCGCTGAGCCATCGATAATTAACCATTGTTGTTTTTGATGTTGGGCGAGTACCATCTTTAATATTTGTTGTGCAGTAGCATCTAAGCCTAAACCTGGACCAATTAAAATAACCTCCGCTTGCTCTACGACGTTCGTCAGAAGGACTGTTTCTTCAAAGCCCACGACCATCGCTTCTGGGCATCTTGCATGTAAAGGCCCGTGATTTTTAACATCAGTAATCACAGTGGTGAGACCAGCGCCACTATTGATACACGCTTCGGTACTCATGATGATGGCTCCGCCATATTGTCGGTTTCCTCCGATTAATACAACACGCCCAAAATTACTTTTATAAGAGTCAGAGGGGCGTTGAGTGATGACTTCCTCTAAAATGTCCTTGCTTAAATAGCGCATTCTATCACTCCTTTTCTTGGGATTTCTTTGTTCTCAGTATACTACAAGAGCCCCGAAAAAATCAGTTTATTTAATGTTAAAAGTTACTCTATTGAAGGCAATGAGGTGTATAATAAGGACCAGATAAATGAGTTAGGAGAGTGAAACAGATGGAAGAGAAAAAAACATTTTATATGAGTGGTTACGTAGGAATTGCGAGCTTATTAGTTATTTTAATTGCGGGAATTGGTTTATTTATTTATGGAGCGAGTCATACCAATGGAGTTCTTGTAGTTTTAGGTATTATTTTGTTAATTGGGGCTATTTTATTTTTAAGTTCTTTAACCATTGTTAGTCCCAATCAGGCGAAAGCTATTTTATTTTTTGGTCGCTACTTAGGTACGATTAAAGAAAATGGGTTGTTTATTACCATTCCATTTACGCAAAAAATGAACATTTCTTTGAAAGTACGAAATTTCAATAGTTCTCTATTAAAAGTCAATGACTCTGACGGGAATCCAATCGAAATCTCTGCGGTCATCGTTTTTCGGGTAGTCGATACAGCTAAGGCGTTATTTAATGTCGATTATTATCAAGACTTTGTGGAAATTCAAAGCGAAACGGCAATCCGGCATGTAGCAACACAATATCCTTATGACACTTTTTCAGATAATGATGTAACTCTGCGAGGAAATACCGAACAAATTTCCGAGGAGTTAACCAAAGAATTGCAAGAACGCTTAGCAGTGGCTGGTGTAGAGGTTATCGAAACACGGTTGAATCATTTAGCTTATGCAACTGAAATTGCTAGCTCCATGTTGCAAAGACAGCAAGCAAAAGCAATCTTAGCGGCTCGACAAACAATTGTTGAAGGTGCGGTAAGCATGACACAAATGGCCTTAGAACAGATTGAAGAAGGGCAAGAAATTAATTTTACCGATGAACGAAAAGTACAACTTATTAATAATTTACTAGTCTCAATCATTACTGATAAGGGCACACAACCAGTTATTAATACAGGCGACGTTTCTTCTTAAAGAGGAAGCAACGCTAAAAATAGCAAAAAAAGAGTCATCTTTCCGATGACTCTTTTTTTGATAAACACGAACATTATATAATTTTAATCTATAATATTTCGGTTTTTCTTTGACATCTCTTTTTCTCATTGTTAGAATAACAGTGAAAAAAGGCGGAAGGAGTTATTACATTCATGAAACCATTAGTCGCTGTGATTATGGGAAGTACCTCAGACTGGGCAACGATGAAAGCTGCTTGTCTTGTGTTGGAAGAGTTGGGAATTCCTTATGAAAAACGAGTGATATCAGCACATAGGACCCCTGATTTGATGTTTCGTTTTGCAGAGGAATCACGAACAAAAGGATTGAAGGTTATTATCGCTGGCGCTGGTGGAGCGGCCCATTTACCAGGGATGGTAGCTGCAAAGACAACCTTACCTGTCATTGGTGTTCCAGTTAAAACACGAACATTAAACGGTATTGATTCACTGTTGTCTATTGTGCAGATGCCAGGGGGAGTTCCTGTAGCAACAACTGCGATTGGCTCAGCAGGTGCTACCAATGCTGGGTTATTAGCTGCAGAAATACTAAGTATTGATGATTTACAGTTAGCAGAAAGAATCCAAGCAAGACGACAATCATTGGAAAAAGCGGTTATGGAAAGTGGGGAACAACTTGAATAAACCTTTAAAAGTCGGAGCAACTATTGGCATTATAGGTGGGGGACAGTTAGGGCGAATGCTAGTCATGAGTGGTAAAAAAATGGGTTTCCAAATGATTGTGTTGGACCCAACGCTCAATAGTCCAGCTGGTCAAGTAGCTGACCGTCAAATTGTGGCAGCCTTTGATCAGATATCTGCTTTAACTGAACTAGCAGAGTTATGCGATGTGATCACCTATGAATTTGAAAATATTGAAGTGGCCTCCCTAGAAAAGGCCATTCCACTAGAAAAGGTGCCACAAGGAACAGAATTGTTAAAAATTACTCAAAATCGATTGCTTGAAAAAACGTTTCTTCAATCGATTGGCTGTAAGATTGCCCCTTTTGCGGAAGTGAAAAGTCAGAAAGAGCTGCCACAAGCAACAGAAAAGATTGGTTTTCCATGTGTCTTAAAAACTATTCAAGGTGGATACGATGGAAAAGGACAGGTCGTCTTAAAATGCGAAGAGGATTTCTCCCAAGCGACTGAATTATTAGCTAACGCTACTTGTGAATTAGAAAAGTGGGTGCCTTTCACTAAAGAACTTTCAATCATCGTTGCAGGGAATAAGCATGGTTACCAAAGCTTTCCTGTATCTGAAAACATTCATCGAAAGAATATCTTGCATGAATCAATTGTGCCAGCTCGAATTTCTGAGAATGTGCAACAAAAAGCAGCGGAATTGGCGCAACACATTGCTGAGGAATTAAATTTATCTGGGGTTTTAGCTATCGAACTGTTTTTAACAGATTCAGAAGAGTTGTACGTCAATGAATTAGCGCCACGGCCTCATAACTCAGGTCATTACTCAATTGAAGCTTGCTCATTTAGTCAATTTGATGCGCATATTCGAGGGATTAGCAATTGGGGCATTGGGTTACCCCAGTTACTTCAACCAGTGGTTATGGTGAATCTCTTAGGTGAACACTTAGAAAAAAGCTACCAGTTATGCACGTCAAAACCCACTTGGCAAGTCCATTACTATGGAAAAGCCGAATCAAAAGTTGGCAGAAAAATGGGCCACGTCACCATTACAACACCTTGCTTATCAGAAACGTTAAAGGAAATTGAGACTGTTGGTATTTGGAACGTAACTTAATAAATGCTTGCTCCAAGCAAGTTTTTTATTTTTACATTCGACAAACACGAACGATTATTGTTTTTTTATAACTAATGTAAGTTTTTAACTGATGTGAATCAGCTGACTTAGAAAGAATAGCGTTCATGAAGCTAACGAGAAGAGGGAAAGAATGGAAAAGAAAGCACTTGTGTATACAGGAAAAGCGAAGAAGTTGTATCAAACAGAAAATGCAGCGGTTCTTTTTGTGGAATATCTTGATCAAGCAACAGCTTTAAACGGTCAAAAAAAAGACAAAGTTCTTGGGAAAGGCGCTTTAAATAATCAAATCACTAGTCTAATTTTTGAACATTTACAGCAACAAAAGATTCCCAATCATTTTATCAAAAAAGTATCTGAACACGAACAATTAATTCAGGCCGTAGAAATGATTCCTTTGGAAGTTGTCGTACGTAATTATGCGGCAGGAAGTTTTTCAAAGCGTTTAGCGATTGAAGAGGGCACTAAATTAGTGACGCCCATTATCGAATTTTATTACAAAGAAGATCGTCTGGATGATCCTTTTATTAACGAAGACCATATTCAATTTCTAAAAGTAGCCACTCCTGCTGAAATTGTGGAGATTAAAGCATTGGCTTTACAAATTAATCAGGCGCTTAGTCAACTCTTTCAACGCCTCAATATTTGTTTGATCGATTTTAAAATCGAGATTGGTCGGACGAAGGCCAATCAATTGTTACTGGCAGATGAAATTTCTCCAGACACCTGTCGTCTATGGGATTTAAACACAAACGAACATCTGGATAAAGATGTTTATCGCCGTGAATTAGGAGAAATAGTTCCTGTATATGAAGAAGTTTTACAACGTTTACTAACAGCTAATTGAGGAGGAAGCGCGTATGTATTTTGTCAAAGTCTATGTTACGTATAAAGAATCAATTTTGGATCCCCAAGGTGAAGCGGTTAAGGAAGCAGTCCATCGGCTTGGTTTTACAGAAGTAGCCGAAATCCGTGTCGGTAAGTATTTTGAAATGCACGTCCAGCAGACAGAAGCAATTGAAGAGAAAATTGAACAAATTTGTGATCAACTATTAGCCAATGTAAATATGGAATCCTATCGTTTTGAAATTTTATCTTTGGAGGAAATTTAAATGAAATTGGCAGTGATTGTTTTTCCAGGATCCAATTGTGATGCAGACTTATTGTGGGCTGTCAAAGAGGTGATGGGCGTCGATGCAGAATTTGTCCGACACGATGCCACTTCTTTAGCAAAATTTGATGGCGTATTGTTGCCTGGTGGTTTTTCTTATGGCGATTACTTACGTTGTGGTGCAATTGCTCGGTTTTCGCCAATTATCAATGAGGTGATTCGCTTTGCTACAGAAGGCAAAATGGTTTTTGGTACTTGTAATGGCTTTCAAATTTTAACAGAAATTGGCTTGCTTCCTGGTACGTTGTTAAGAAATGATTCGCTTCGTTTTATTTGTAAAAGTGTCCCATTGAAAGTGAATACGCACACAAAGTTTACAAGCGAGTATCCTGAAAATGTTTCGATACATTTACCAGTAGCACATGGCGAAGGGAATTACTATTGTGATGAAAAAACGTTGAAAGAGCTGAAAGAAAAGAACCAAATTGTTTTTACGTATCAAGAAAAGGTGAACGGTAGTCTTGCGAATATTGCTGGTATTTGTAATGAACAGGGCAATGTTCTAGGAATGATGCCTCATCCGGAACGAGCGATGGAAGAATTGTTAGGTTCAACAGATGGACGCAGCTTTTTTGCTTCAATCATTAAAAACTTTGGAAAGGAATTAAGCCAATGATGAATGAACCAACACCAAAAGAAATCAAGGAGACACGGTTGTATGCAGAATGGGGACTAACAGATGAAGAATATCATCAGATTGAGACCATTTTGCAAAGAGAACCTAATTATACAGAAACTGGCTTATTCTCCGTGATGTGGAGTGAACATTGCTCTTACAAAAATTCCAAGCCCGTTTTAAAAAAGTTTCCGACGGAAGGGCCACAAGTGCTTCAAGGCCCTGGTGAAGGAGCTGGGATTGTCGATATTGGTGACGGATTAGCTGTTGTTTTTAAAGCAGAGAGCCATAATCATCCTTCTGCAGTAGAACCTTACGAAGGAGCAGCTACAGGCGTTGGTGGAATTATTCGCGATATTTTCAGTATGGGGGCGCGGCCGATTGCTTTACTGGATTCGCTAAGATTTGGCGAACTGACGGATGCACGAACACGTTATTTGTTTCAAGAAGTTGTGGCGGGGATTAGCGGTTATGGAAATTGTATTGGTATTCCAACCGTTGGCGGCGAAATTGCTTTTGAGCCATGTTATCAAGGAAACCCACTTGTTAATGCTATGTGTGTGGGATTGATTCGTCATGATGAAATTCAAAAAGGCCAAGCAAAAGGCGTCGGAAATAGCATTCTTTACGTAGGTGCGAAAACAGGACGAGATGGAATTCATGGTGCGACCTTTGCTTCAGAAGAATTTAGTGAAGGTGAAGAACAGCAACGATCTGCGGTACAAGTAGGTGATCCGTTTATGGAAAAATTATTATTGGAAGCTTGTCTTGATTTAATCAAAAATCATCAAGATATTTTAATCGGCATCCAAGATATGGGGGCGGCTGGCTTGGTTTCTTCAAGTGCTGAAATGGCATCAAAAGCAGGTTCAGGCTTGATTCTAGAGCTAGATAAAGTTCCACAGAGAGAGACGCAGATGAGCCCCTATGAAATGCTCTTGTCTGAGTCCCAAGAACGGATGTTAATCTGTGTGGAAAAAGGAGCAGAACAGCAAGTTTGTGAATTGTTTCAAACATATGACTTAGAAGCGGTAACGATTGGATCCGTAACAGATGATGGACAGTATCGTGTCTTTCACAGTGGCAAAATAGTCGCAGATGTACCAGTAGATGCTTTAGCAGAAGAAGCACCTGTTTACCAGAAAGCCTATCAAGAACCAGAACGTATGCGTGCTTTTAAAAAATTAGCGCCCTTCATTCCAGAAATTACGAATAGTACGGAATTATTAAAACGCCTATTGCAACAGCCAACGATTGCATCGAAAAAATCAGTTTACGAAACCTATGATAGTCAAGTACAAACGAATACAGTGGTGCAACCAGGAAGTGATGCAGCTGTTTTAAGAGTGCGGGGCACCAATAAAGCCTTAGCGATGACGACAGATTGTAATAGCCGTTATTTGTATTTAAATCCTGAAATTGGTGGGCAAATTGCGGTTGCAGAAGCAGCCCGTAATATTGTAGCAAGTGGAGCACAACCTTTGGCTATCACTGATTGCTTGAATTATGGTTCCCCAGATAAACCAGAAAGTTTTTGGGAATTATGGACGTCGGCGGATGGAATCGCCGCCGCCTGCCGTCAGCTAGGAACACCCGTGATTTCAGGGAACGTCTCTCTTTACAATGAAACAGATGGTCAAGCCATTTACCCTACGCCGATGATTGGTATGGTGGGAGTGATTGAAGATGTTTCACAAATTACCACACAAGCGTTTAAACAAGTTGATGACTTAATTTATCTCATCGGTGAAACCCAAGCAGATTTTAACGGCTCAGAAATTCAAAAAATGCAACTGGGTCGAATTGAAGGGCAATTACGCTCATTTGATTTAAAAGAGGAAAAAGCAAACCAAGAATTAGTTTTAAAAGCAATTCAAGCAGGCCTAGTTGCTAGCGCGCATGATTGCGCTGAAGGCGGCGTTGCCGTTGCTTTAGCCGAGTCGGCTTTTGCTAACGAACTGGGGTTACAGGTGACACTGCCATTGACAAAAGAATATCTATTTGCGGAGACGCAATCCCGTTTTATTCTTTCAGTTAGTCCCCAGCATCAAGAAGCATTTGAAACACTTATCGGAAGAAAAGCCCAACATATTGGAAAAGTGACTGAAACTGGTTTGGTCATTCATGCGTTAGATGATGTGATCAATTGTTCAACAAAAGAAGCCAAAGCCTTATGGGAGGATGCGATTCCATGTCTTATGAAGCAAAAAGCTTAAATGAAGAGTGTGGTATTTTTGGTATTTGGGGTCATCCTGATGCGGCACAAGTGACCTATTTTGGCTTACACAGCTTACAGCATCGAGGCCAAGAAGGCGCGGGAATTGTGGCGAACAATTCTGGGAAATTAGATGGCCACCGTGATTTAGGTTTATTAGCAGAAGTATTCCAAAAGCAAGAACAACTGAATGCATTAGAAGGAACGGCGGCTATTGGTCATGTACGCTATGCAACCGCTGGTACGGGTAGCGTGGATAATATTCAGCCATTTTTATTTAAATTTTATGATAGTCAAATTGGGTTAGCACACAATGGCAATTTGACAAATGCCAAACGTTTACGAAAACAACTAGAAAGAGAAGGCGCTATTTTTCATTCCAATTCAGACACTGAAATTTTAATGCACTTGATTCGAAAAAGCACTGCTGCCTCGTTTCTCGATAAACTAAAAGAGAGCTTGAATTTGGTTAAGGGGGGCTTTGCTTATCTTTTATTAACAGAAACGATGATGATTGCTGCACTAGATCCCAACGGCTTTCGCCCTCTCTCCATCGGACAAATGAACAATGGGGCGTACGTTGTGGCATCCGAAACGTGTGCATTAGAAACAGTTGGGGCTCGCTTTATTCAAGATGTGGCGCCTGGTGAAGTAGTCATCATTTCTGATGAAGGCTTGAAAATAGAGGTTTTCACTACGGAAGTCCAACCGGCAATTTGTGCAATGGAATATATTTATTTTGCACGGCCAGATTCAAATATTGCTGGAGTTAATGTGCATACAGCTCGTAAAAGAATGGGAAAGAACTTGGCGATCGAAAGTCCAGTCGCAGCTGATATGGTAGTTGGGGTACCGAACTCGTCATTGTCTGCAGCTAGCGGCTATGCAGAAGAAGCACAGATTCCTTACGAACTAGGTTTAGTAAAAAATCAATATGTCGCTCGAACATTCATCCAGCCGACACAAGAATTAAGAGAACAAGGTGTCCGTATGAAACTATCGGCAGTTCGTGGCGTGGTCAAAGGAAAAAAAGTCGTTTTAGTAGATGATTCGATTGTTCGCGGGACCACTATTCGGCGCATTATCCATTTATTAAAAGAAGCAGAAGCGCAAGAAGTTCATGTCAGAATTGCTTCACCGCCATTAAAATATCCGTGTTTTTATGGCATTGATATACAGACGAGGGACGAACTAATTGCGGCAAACTATTCAATTGAAGAGATCAAAGAGCAGATTGGCGCAGATTCGCTGGCTTTTTTGAGTGAAGCAGGGCTGATTGATGGGATTCAATTAAATTATGATGCTCCTTATTCTGGGCTGTGTATGGCTTACTTTAATGGAGACTATCCAACGCCTTTGTATGATTATGAAGAACAATATCAAGCATCCTTGAAAAAAGAAACTAGGAGGAATTGACATGGAAAATGCCTATTCAAAAGCTGGCGTAAATGTTGAGGCGGGATACGAAGTAGTGGAACGAATTCAAAAGCATAGCCAAAAGACACAACGGACGGGAACGTTGGGCATGCTTGGTGGTTTTGGTGGTTGTTTTGATTTAAGTAGTTACAAGCTTAAAGAACCAGTTTTGGTATCAGGAACGGATGGCGTAGGGACAAAGTTACTCTTGGCAATTGAAGAACAGAGACACGAGACAATCGGAATTGATTGTGTAGCAATGTGTGTCAATGATGTCGTCGCACAAGGCGCCGAACCGTTATATTTTTTAGATTATTTAGCGTTAGGGATCGTTAATCCAGCTAAAGTTGAAGCAATTGTTGCGGGTGTTGCGGCTGGCTGTTGTGAGGCGAATGCAGCCTTAATTGGGGGCGAAACAGCTGAAATGCCTGATATGTATGAAGCAGATGCTTATGACGTGGCTGGTTTTGCCGTGGGTATTGCTGAGAAAAGTCAACTCTTGACTCCAAGTAACGTAAAAGAAGGCGATTTCTTGATTGGTCTCCCTTCAAGTGGTCTTCATTCTAATGGTTACTCTTTAGTAAGAAATGTTTTTTTTAAGAAACATTCGTTTAAAACAACGGACAAGCTTCCAGAATTGGCACCCAAAACGTTAGGGGAAGAATTATTAACACCAACAAAAATTTATGTGAAGGAATTATTGCCATTGTTAAAAGCAGGACTCGTGCATGGGGCTGCGCATATTACTGGTGGCGGGTTTTTAGAAAATCTACCAAGAATGTTTTCTTCTTCATTAGCTGCAGAGATTCAATTAAATAGTTGGCCAGTGCTACCAATTTTTAAATTGATTCAAAAATACGGTGAAATTCCATCTGAAGAAATGTATGAAATTTTCAATATGGGCTTAGGGATGATTTTAGCGGTGAGTCCAGAGCATGTTGAAAAAGTTCAGGAGCTTTTGCCAGAAGCTTTTGAAATTGGTCGTTTGGTACCTAGGAAAACGAAAGCCGTTATTTTTAAGGAATCCGTATGAAGATAGCTGTTTTTGCATCTGGCAATGGTAGCAATTTTGAGGCGATTGCTGCAGCTTTTTCCCAGAAAAAAATCGCAGGGCAGTTGAGCTTAGTCTTTTGTGATCAGCCTGAAGCCTACGTATTGACCCGTGCCCAAAAACGCAAGATTCCCGTTGTTTGCTTTTCGCCATCTGATTTTCCATCTCGTGGGCAGTATGAGGAACAAGTATTGAAACATTTAAAAGAGCATCAGATCGATTTAATCGTGTTAGCTGGTTATTTGAGAATTATCGGCAAGACTTTACTGGAGGCTTATCCAAAGAGAATCGTCAATATTCATCCTTCGCTGTTACCTAGTTTTCCAGGTCTTCACGGAATTGAAGAGGCATTTCATTATGGAGTGAAAATAACAGGAATCACTATCCATTATGTTGACTCTGGGGTTGATACAGGACCGATTATTTTCCAAACAACCACCAAGATTGATACTGAAGATACATTGGACACATTAGCAGAGAAAATTCATGCTCTTGAGCACGAATGGTACCCAAAAATAATTTCACAAATTGTAAAGGAGACAATGAAATGACCAAAAGAGCATTGATTAGCGTTTCAGACAAAACAGGAGTGACAACATTTGCAGCAGGCTTAGTTGCAAATGGCTTTGAAATTATCTCCACTGGGGGAACAAGGACTGTCTTAGAAGAAGCGGGGGTACCGACACTTGCTATTGACGACATCACTGGCTTTCCAGAAATGTTAGATGGTCGTGTCAAAACGTTACATCCGAATATCCATGGCGGACTTTTGGCAAAAAGGGGAAACCAAGCGCATCAAAAAGCACTGACTGAACAAGGCATTCATTTTATTGACCTTGTAGTAGTGAATCTTTATCCATTTAAAGAAACAATTTTAAAACCAACAATCTCTGAAGCAGAAGCGATTGAAATGATTGATATTGGCGGTCCTAGCATGTTACGTTCAGCGGCAAAAAATTATCAAGACGTAACAGCAGTGGTTGATCCTAGTGATTATGAACAGGTATTAAGTGAAATTAGCAGCACTGGAACTAGCCAGTTAGCCACTAGAAAAAGATTAGCAGCAAAAGTCTTTCGTCATACCGCTGCTTATGACGCGCTTATCGCTGACTATTTAACGACGCAAGTGGGTGAAACTGAACCAGAGAAACAGACGCTTACTTATGAACGTAAGCAAACATTGCGCTATGGTGAAAATAGCCATCAACAGGCCACCTTTTATCAATCCGTTGTACCTGTATCATTATCCATTGCTTCCGCTCGACAACTTCATGGCAAAGAACTGTCATATAACAATATTCGAGATGCTGATGCAGCACTCCGGATTGCTAGCGAGTTTACAGAACCTACGGTCGTCGCTGTTAAACATATGAACCCATGTGGAATTGGAACAGGAAAAACGATTTTGGCAGCCTATCGTCAGGCATTTGAAGCAGATCCAGTTTCAATTTTTGGTGGCATTGTTGTTTTGAATCGTCCAGTGGACCAAGCGACTGCGGCTGAAATGCATCAAATCTTTTTAGAGATAATTATTGCGCCTAGTTTTGAGGAAAAAGCTCTGGCATTGTTATCTCAGAAAAAGAATCTTCGTTTGTTAACGTTAGATTTTCATGCTCAAGAAAAAAAAGCGGTGGAATTAGTTTCTGTTATGGGCGGGTTATTAATTCAAGAACAGGATACAGTTGTTGAAAATGACCAAGCATGGCAAGTTGTTACAGAGCGCCAACCCACACCAGCCGAAAGAGACGCCTTGAACTTTGCTTGGAAAGCAGTCAAGCATGTAAAATCAAACGCTATTGTTTTAGCCAATGAAAGCCAAACGGTGGGGATTGGCGCTGGTCAAATGAATCGAATTGGTTCAGTAAAAATTGCAGTTGATCAAGCCCAAGCAGCTGGAAAATTACAAGGGGCCGTCTTAGCAAGTGATGCCTTTTTCCCCATGGCAGATAGTGTGGAATATGCTGCACAACATGGTATTCAAGCAATTATTCAGCCAGGCGGGAGCATTAAAGACCAAGCATCAATCGATCTAGCGAATCATTATGGCATTGCGATGATTTTTACTGGGACTCGTCATTTCAAACATTAATTTTTAAAGGAGAAACCGATGAATATATTAGTGATTGGGCGTGGTGGTCGTGAACATGCAATCGCCAAAAAATTACAGCAAGAAAATAAAGTCAAGACTGTTTATTGTGCACCAGGTAATCCTGGTATGAGTGGTGATAATATTCGGACTGTACCTATCAGTGAAGAGCAGCAAACGGAACTAATTCAATTTGCAAAGGATAATCAGATTGATTGGACATTCGTCGGACCGGAAACGCCATTAATTGAAGGTATTGTAGATGCCTTTCAAGCAGCGGGATTACTGATTTTTGGCCCGACAAAATCAGCTGCAATAATTGAAGGTTCAAAAAGTTTTGCGAAAGATTTTATGCAAAAATACCAGATTCCAACGGCGGAATATCGGGTCTTTCGACGTTTGGCACCTGCCTTAGAATATATTGAACAGCAAGGAGTACCAATTGTTATTAAGGCAGATGGTTTGGCAGCTGGAAAAGGAGTAGTAGTTGCCGAAACAAAAGCAGCCGCAAAACGGGCGCTAGTTGCGATGATGGAGGACCAACAATTTGGAGCAAGCGGTCAAACGGTCGTAATCGAAGAATTTTTGCAAGGAGAAGAATTTTCCTTAATGGCTTTTGTTTCTAATGAGAAGGTATATCCGATGGTGATTGCTCAAGATCATAAGCGGATTTTCGATGGGGATGCTGGTCCGAATACAGGGGGGATGGGTGCTTACACACCAGTGCCTCAGATCCCAGAAGAAGCGGTTCAGCAAGCCATTAGCCAAGTCCTGAAACCGACTGCTAAAGGAATGGTGGCTGAAAAACGTCCGTTTCAAGGGATTTTATATGCTGGTTTAATCCAAACAGCAACTGGCCCCAAGGTTATTGAATTTAATGCTCGATTTGGGGATCCAGAAACACAAGTTGTGTTGGCACGTTTAGAGAGTCCCCTTTCAGAAATAATTTCTTCATTGCTGGTGAAAGAGCAACCAACGATTGCATGGAATGAGTTAGCGAGTGTTGGTGTTGTTGTAGCAGCAGAAGGCTATCCTAATCAATATAAGACAAATCTACCATTGCCAGAAATGTCTGGTGCAACCATCTATTATGCAGGGGTAACTCGTTCAGAACAGGCTCTGGTTTCGGCTGGCGGACGAATCTTTTTAGCAGAAGCAACTGCTTCGACTCTTGAAGAAGCCCGCAAAAAAGTTTATCAAACATTGGATAATTACTCATTTCCTGGAATGTACTACCGAAAAGATATAGGTGTGAAAGGCTTGATTTAGGATTTTCAAAAACAGAGGCAAGGACATTTAATAGAATGTTTCCTTGTCTTTTTTTTATTGCAAATTCAGATAGGGAGGCATAAACTGAAAGTATATCCATCATTAAACTAGAGGAGAAAGCTAAGATAATGAGAAACAAGCAGATTGAAAAAGTTAGTCAGGGGTTGTTTATTGTTACAAGTGTCTTGGCAGTCTGTTTACTGTTATTAAGTGCGGTGGTTTATCCTGATTTACCAGCTCATGTGCCCATTCATGTGAATTTTTGGGGCGAGGGGAATTCGTTTGGCCCAAGATCTAGTATATTTATGTGGCCAGCGGTCCTGTTTGGCTTGAGTATTTATCAACGAAGTTATCAATCAGTACAACCATATGGCAGATGGCTGAAGGTATTATTAATCATTGTTAATCTTGGCGCTTTGTTTAGTATTCTGCGTCTATTTATTCATTTGTTGGTTTGAAGGGGTCGAAAGGTGAGAAAATGAGAAAGTTAATTTTAGTTTTTGTGGGTTGTGCCATGGCCTTTTGTTTATGGCCTAATCAAGCGGCGGCTGTAGCTGGTGGCTATGGCGGCGGACGTGTAGAAAGTCCTAGCGGAGGTAATCCCTCGAATGGTTTTTCGCCAAGCGGTGATGGATCAAGAAGTTATGTTCATCATAACGAGACCGGGACCAGCAACACAACGCCACTGGAAGGCTTAATTTCAACAGTGTTTTTTGTTCTTTTTGGGGGCACGATGATTTGGCAAAGACGCCGTAGAAATCAACCAGTCGATGAAGGAGCTTTTCAAGAAATGTGGGCAGCATTACCTGGAACATCAAAAGAAAAAAAGGCACTCTTAAAAGAAATACAACAAACGTTTTTAGAAATACAACAAGCGTGGGATCAAGAAAACTTGTCTGTGGTCAAAGATAACTATACAGAAAAACTTTATCAAAAACATCTTGCAGTATTACAAGCAAATCAACAAGCGGGCATCAGAAATCATGTGAAAAAAGTGAAAGTAGCGCCAGCTTCGAATTATCATCCTATTAGTGAAACCAGTTTTTCACTGATGCTTCATTTTTCTTGTATTGACTACGAGGAAGATACTCAAAGCGGTCGTGTTTTATCGGGATACAAGCATCAAAAACAATATTTTTCACAACTTTGGTATTTTGATTACAATCCATCTCTTGGAAAATGGCAAGCAGACTTCATTCAACCTAAAGGATAGTGCTAAAAAGCGCTTGGGGTTTAAACCCCAAGCGCTTTTTTATTCTTCGATGCGTTTTACAAGCTGTATTTTTTTATTTAATACGTAAATCAGGATGCCGCCGACCGTCATTGAAAGAAGTTCACCAAGTCCAACGGTCAACCATGTGTACCAAAAAGGTAACTGATAAAAGAACGTTAAGGGTCCGGCGACAGTGAACATGGACAAAGCAAAAAGAATGGCCGTCAGCATTAGTTTAATCAATAAATTTTGCTGGTTTTTTGTCGCAAAATAGGCAATCCATAAGACTGCGCACGTTCCAGCACTACCGATGACTATATCGATGATACCAAGAGGCGAAGCGGTGTTGGCAATCGCAACCCCTAACGTAATGGACCAGATATATCGCTTGTTAAAAACGCCTAAATAATTAAATAATTCGGCAAGACGAAGCTGTATCGGACCAAAACTAAGCGGAGCGAGAAGTACAGTGACAACGACATACAAAGCGGTAACCAGCGCCATTTTAGCCAAAGCCGTAGCTGACCACGTACTGGTTTGTGGATTTGATGAATGATTCATTTAAGATTCTCCTTTATAAAACAACGACGTGTTTTAGTGATAACCATAACCAAAGGAAGGGCAGCAAAGCCAACTGAAGTGTTATGGTGTGAGTTTCCTCACTGTGTTACATGTTACTGAAGAACAGACACTCTGTAAAGTCTTTTTATTTCATGGTCCAACCACCATCAATGGTCATAACTGTGCCGTGGATATAATCAGCGTCATCACTAGCTAGAAATAATGAAAGTTTTGCTACCTCTTGTGGCTGTGCCCAACGGCCCGCGGGTGTTTCACGTGCTACCCAAGTAGCCATTTCACCTTCTCCTACAAAATCAGCTGCGTTCATGGGTGTTTGGATGGCACCTGGCGCAATCGCATTTGCTCGAATGCCTAATTTGGCATAATCGTAGGAAAGTTGTTTTGTATACCCGATGATTGCGTGTTTGGAGGCAGTGTACGCTGCGCCGCCGCCCCCAGCTACTAAGCCAGCGATAGATGCCATATTAACGATTACTCCTTTTTTTTGTTGGAGGAAATAAGGTAATAGAGCATTGGTCACTAAAAAGACACTTTTTAAATTGGTTGCTAAAATTTGATCCCATAAAGCTTCCGAAGTTTCTAGAGAAGGACGATAATCATCTAAAATACCTGCCGTATTTAATAAAATATCAATTTGGCCGTTGTTTTTCACAATTTGTTTCATCGTGGCTTGCACAAATGAGGGAGAAGACACATCACCGACAAAATAAGTAAATGGCTTAGTAGAATCTGGGTTAACCAGTGCGGCTGTCTGCTTTAACCCCGTTTCGTCTAGGTCGATGCCAATAACTTCAGCACCTTGCTCAGCAAAGGCAATTGCTTGTGCTTGGCCAATCCCTGAAGCTGCACCGGTTACAAGCACCCGTTTTGTTTCAAATTCTTTTGGCATAAGAAAAACTCCTTTAAACATTTAAAAATTAAGGTCTGGAAGAACGAGCAATCGCCGTAATCTGCCAGACCTTATGTGTATAATTATGCTTCAACAATCACCCAATCTTCTGCTAAGACATCACAAGGTGTTGGTGAAAACATGCTGTAGCCTTCATCAGAAGTTTTGATTAAAAAATACGGGGTAACTTGTAAAAATTCACCTTCGGAGGTGCCAATTTCATCACGTAATTCAATAAAAAGTTCAAAACCGCTCCAGCCTTTACGTACGGCTTTTTTTCCTGCTTTAATCTGTGGCAATACTTCTTCAAATGTCATTTGATTGTGCTCCTTTTTCGTTAAATGGTAGTTCATGATAGCTCGTTGCACCTTTTTCAATTGTCAACTGACCGTTAAGTAGATCCGTCATTTCAGCTATAAATGTTTCTGTTGCTTGTTCATCTACTAAACAAATTAACTGAATAGACTCTGTGTAAATAGTTTCTTTAAGCGTGTAGGGACTATGTTCCAAAAAGGCTTGGGCTTTTCCTAATAAAGGATAGGCGATCGTAATCAATAGTTCTTGTTGCAATTTGCCAATGACTAAACCAATTTCATCTAAAGTGTGGGAAAGAGCATGACTATATGCTCGGATTAAACCACCAGTGCCTAATTTTATTCCGCCAAAATAACGAGTGACAACAGCCACTACGTTGATTAACTCTTTTTTCTTTAAGACTTCCAGCATTGGAACACCAGCAGTACCACTAGGTTCGCCGTCATCGCTGCTCCGCTGAATGTCATTTTTTTCGCCGATCACAAAAGCACTACAATTATGATTGGCTTTCCAATGTTCTTTTTTTATTGCGGCGATAAAGGCTTTTGCTTCTTCTTCTGATGTTACGCGCTTTACAGAACAGATAAACCGCGATTTCTTGATTTCAATCTCGCTGAAACCATCTTGTTTGACTGTAATATAGCTTTCTAACATATGGGCATCCTTTTCTCTCGTAATAAAGTCAGTATAAAAAAGAATCAACTGAATAGCAACTTTTTCTCTCATCTTTTTTGTGAGATTTTTTGGAAAAAAACGTTATAATAAGGTATGATAGAGAAAAGGGAGGCGCTGGAAAATGGTACATACACGACAGAAAAAATATGATACAATTACTCATTATTTGAAAACGAATGGCGGTTCCCAAGTTACCTTGACCTTTACCCAGTTTGATGAATTGTTATTCCCTCATTCTGGTTTACCAAAAACTGCTAAGACAGATGTCGATTGGTGGGCGAACGATTATAAGCATCCAGAAAAGGGCGCTTATGGTTGGTTGAATGCGAGTTACCAAGTAGTTCAAGTGAATTTGGAAAAAGAATATGTGGTATTTAATAAATTGCTGAAGTCAGCATGGTACGTTTAAACTAGGATTGTATCCGCTTTAAAAAACAAGAATGATTGACAAAAATTAACTTTACACTATAATATTTTTAATAGATAATGTTGAAAATTGAAAAAGGCAATGGTAAAAGGGGCTGTTAAAATGTCAAAAAAAACAATTATGTTAGTTTGCTCCGCAGGAATGAGTACTAGTTTACTTGTTACAAAAATGCAAAAAGCAGCATTTAATCAAGGCTTAGATGCCCATATATTTGCGGCTTCTGCATCGGAAGCAGAAACGAATTTAGAAAATAATCCAGTTGATGTGTTATTGTTAGGTCCACAAGTTCGTTATATGAAGAGTGATTTTGAAAAGCGTCTATCACCAAAAGGTATCCCAACAGATGTCATTAGCATGTCTGATTACGGCTTAATGAACGGGGAAAAAGTGTTGGAACAAGCCTTGGATTTGTTAGCACAAGCAGATAAAAAAGAGTAAAAACAAGTTGTTTTTTCGAGAATCTTCGAAAAAGCAACTTGTCTTTTTTTATGATTTTAGTTAATTGGAATTGAGCTGAGGCAGTCATTCTGGTTTATCAGTTCCATAAATTATAGTGCCGAAATTAGTCCTGTGAGCTAGAGAAAGATAACTGTCTTTAATTTTTTACTTTAATCTAGATACTAAAAAAGCATACTTAACAATCTATTTTCTGAATAATAAACGCCTTTTTCCGTAGTCTAAAAGTAGTAATTCAAAGAATGATTAACAATATTTTTATATACGAGTCATTATAGTATGGCATAAGCAATTCGAATAACAGACTTATTCAGCAAATAAATGAGAGATAATTCTGTTTTTGTTGTTTAAAAATAATGAGGTTATTTCATAAGGCATACTTTCTTCATACGTGATTTCCAAAGGACTATCTTTATCAAAAGAAATAATTTGTGAGTCAGGCATTGCAAGTAATATAGGTGAATGAGAGACAATAATGAATTGAGACCCCGCATCAATTAGTTTTTTTATAGATATCATTAAAGCTAGTTGGCGTTGAGGTGAGAGAGCCGCTTCAGATTCATCTAACAGGTACAGACCATTTCCTCTAAGCCGATGGTTCACCAGATTCAAAAAACTTTCGCCGTGTGATTGATGATGTAGGGATTTATCGCCATATTCAGAAAAATCTAAGTCTATATTTTCTGCATATGTAGCAACATTGTAGAAACTTTCAGCTCTTAAAAAGAAGCCATCCGTAGCACGCTTTACACTTTTTGCAACAGTTAAATAATTATGTAAATCCAAGTGAGTATCGTTTGTAGAGAAATTAAAATTAATACTACCGCCTTCAGGATTAAATCCCCAATTGACTGCGATTGCTTCTAATAAAGTGGATTTTCCAGTTCCATTTTCACCTGAAAAAAAAGTAATAGGTTTTTTAAAATTTAGTGAATTAAATTTATTCAGCCCTTCAATTTTTGAAAAAACAGAATCTTCTTCAAAAGCTTTGAATTCTAGTCTTTTTAAAAAAATATTTTCCATGATAAAGCTTGCTCCTTTCTAGTCTTTTCAAATTAAAGCTTGAATTACTAGATATACTTTAACATTAATTTTTCTTTAAAGGTAGATAAATTTGTTTATAAAAAAGCTGCATATAGGTAAGTCGAAAGTAGAAGATTCGTGTAAACAATAAAGCGTATCAAGAGTTTGTTTAGTAGGTAACGACTAGATAAGAATAGAAAGATAACGGTGGGAGATCTCCTTTTTCGCAAAAAAAGCTAGAGAAATGCGTATTTTATAATTGAGGTGGTTAACATGAAAGACTTGCATGGACGTAAAATAATTCTTGAAGAAACAGAACGTTCAATACAGACAAAACTGGTTTATTTACCAACAATGTTAGAGCGTTCCCCCCTAACAATTCAATGTCAGCGGTGCGGGGAAGTCGTATCCAAAAAAGAAAATAGATTGGCGATAAATGCATACTACTGTCATGCGTGCATTCAATTAGGCCGTGTGACTTCTTGTCAAAAATTTTGTCATTTACCAGAAAGGCCCAATAGCCCAAGAACTGTCTTTTTTGAGTGGTCTGGACAATTAACAAAGGGACAGCAAGCGATCTCGGTTGAACTTTGTGAGACAGCAAAAGCAAGAGAGAATCGCTTAGTGTGGGCAGTTACAGGTGCAGGCAAAACAGAAATGTTATTTGCTGTTTTACACCAAACCTTACAAGAAGGGGGGCGGATTGCGCTGGCTTCGCCGCGTGTCGATGTTTGCTTAGAACTGTTTCCCAGAATCCAAGCGGTTTTTCCTTATGAAGCAATTGCTTTACTCCACGGAAACAGTCAAGAATCGTATCGTTATACGAAACTAGTGATTTGCACCACCCATCAATTATTGAAATTCCATCAAGCGTTTGATTTACTTATCGTTGATGAAGTCGACTCTTTTCCTTTTGTTAATAACGAACATCTTTATTATGGAGTGCGTAACGCACGAAAAAAAAGAAGTAGTTTGGTGTACTTAACAGCAACGCCTACGAAAGAATTGCGGAAGCTTTTACAGCAAAAGAAGTTAGCAGCCAGTATTTTGCCAGCAAGATATCATCGTAGGCCATTACCTGTGCCACGCCGATTTTGGGTTCAGTCGTGGCAACGTCTTTCTAGCAAAAATATTAAAATCATTGCAAATCATTTGAAACGTTTATTGGTGCGTAATTCAGTTTTACTATTTTGCCCAAGCATTTCATTAATTCACCAATTGCATGCATTAATAGCTGAGCGATTTTCCGACAAAGAAGTTGTCGCCGTTTATGGTAGTGATGAGCTTCGCCTAGAAAAAGTTCAAGCAATGCGTCAGCAGAAAACGGATATTTTGATCACTACAACCATTTTAGAACGTGGTGTGACTTTTGATGCAGTCTCAGTTATTGTTTATGGTGCTAATCATCGAGTCTTCACTTCTTCAACACTTGTCCAAATTGCGGGCCGAGTCGATCGAAGACAAGAATTCAATTACGGCGAAGTTTTATTTTTACATGATGGGGAAACAAGAGATATGAAAGAGGCGATTCGGCAAATAAAGCAAATGAATCGTTTGGCTAGCAAACAAGGGATGTTAGATGGATTGTAAAAATTGCGCAAGCCCCATTCGTTTGGAGATAACATTAAAAATGCTCTTACGTTTTAAAAAATGGGCGAGGCCTTCACTTTGCCAGCACTGCCAAGCAAAGTTCCAGAAACTGCCAATGACAGGCACTTGTTTTGGCTGTAGTCGCGTCAGCCAAGAGCGCTATTGTTTTGATTGTCAAAGGTGGCAGCTGCTTTATCCAGAGTATTCTTTTCATAATGCAGCGTTGTTTCATTATGATGAAGGAATGCAAGAGTGGATGGAACGCTATAAATTTCAAGGAGACTATCGCTTAAGAATGTGTTTTAACGAGGAAATTAACTTTTACTTTCAGCAACAATCTGCGGACTATATTATTCCGGTGCCCTTATCCGAAAAACGAATGCAAGAACGAGGCTTCAACCAAGTAATTGGCTTACTAGAAGCGGCTGATGTTCCGTACAGCCCTTTTTTAATTAGAAAAGAGGAAAATGTTCCGCAATCTAAAAAAACTAGAAAGGAAAGGATGCAGTTGCAACAACCATTTGCCATCCAAAAAGAAAACCAAAAAAAATTAAAAAATTGTTCTGTTATTTTGGTGGATGACATCTATACCACTGGACGAACTCTTTTTCACGCAGCGGCTGTTATCAATGACTGTTATCCTAAAAGTTTGAATACGTTTACTCTCGCGCGGTAAAAAGAAAAGAATTCATAAATTTGATGACTATTTTGTTGGCAAAACCCAGATTATTCGATATAATGAAATTAAGAAGAAGGGAATTAAAGAGTGGTCCTTTAATCTTTTCTTTACTGGTAGATGAAAGGGGTAATTGTTATGTTTAGATATAATGTACGTGGAGAAAATATCGAGGTAACCGAAGCGATTCGAGACTATGTTGAGAAAAAAGTCGGTAAATTAGAAAGATATTTCAGCGATTCACCTGAAGCAACGGTTCACGTGAATTTGAAAGTGTACACTGAAAAAACAGCCAAAGTCGAGGTTACTATTCCTCTTCCTTATCTAGTTTTACGAGCTGAAGAAACGTCACCTGATTTATACGCAAGTATTGATTTGGTTGTCGATAAATTAGAACGACAAATTCGTAAATTTAAAACAAAAATCAACAGAAAATCTCGTGAAACAGGACGTAACAATACAAAAGCCGCTGTCTTCTTAGTTGGTGAAGAAACAGAAGAAACACCTTCAGAATTAGACATCGTTCGTACAAAACGTCTATCATTAAAACCGATGGACAGTGAAGAAGCTGTTTTACAAATGAACATGTTAGGACACAACTTCTTTATTTTTGAAGATGCTGAAACAAATGGAACAAGCATTGTTTACCGTCGTAAAGATGGCAAATATGGCTTGATTGAAACAGACTAAAGCTTAAAATAAGAGCTGAAATGCCTTCGTGCATTTCAGCTCTTTAAACATCTTTAAAGCACGGAGTAAAGAAAAAATAAA
Source organism: Enterococcus sp. DIV2384 (assembly GCF_050534975.1). Taxonomy (NCBI): domain Bacteria; kingdom Bacillati; phylum Bacillota; class Bacilli; order Lactobacillales; family Enterococcaceae; genus Enterococcus; species Enterococcus sp. DIV2384. The sequence continues at coordinate 1,550,417 of NZ_CP172905.1, read as the reverse complement.
GAAATACATAAAATAACTTTAAAAGTTCCTCTTTTAAAGGAAAATGTCTGTAAAATAGAGAGAAATGGTTTTCTTTCTCGTCAAGTAATGATAAAATAAAACGGATAGATTGTGCTTCTTGTACAAAAAGGATACAAAAATAAAAAGAGGTAATTGAAAGGAACACAGATACCAATGGCAAATTTTTTGAAAAAAATGATTGAAAACGATAAAAAAGAATTAAGACGATTAGAAAAAATCGCCGATAAAATTGATGCACATGCAAGTGCAATGGAACAACTAAGCGATGAACAATTACGTGAAAAAACAGATGAATTTAAAGCCCGTTATCAAAAAGGGGAAACCTTAGACGAACTATTACCAGAAGCGTTTGCGGTTGTCCGTGAAGCTGCTAAACGTGTACTAGGTTTATTCCCATACCGTGTCCAATTAATGGGTGGGATTGTGCTTCATGACGGGAACATTCCTGAAATGAGAACAGGTGAAGGGAAAACCTTGACTGCCACAATGCCTGTATACTTGAATGCACTATCTGGCGAAGGAGTACACGTTGTTACAGTTAATGAATACTTAGCAACCCGTGACTCTAACGAAATGGGAGAATTATATAATTTCTTAGGCTTAAGCGTTGGCTTAAACATTAACTCTAAATCTTCTGATGAAAAACGTGAAGCGTATAACTGTGATATCACTTATAGTACAAATAACGAATTAGGATTTGACTATTTGCGTGATAACATGGTTGTTTATCGCAGCCAAATGGTTCAACGTCCATTAAACTATGCAATTGTCGATGAAGTGGATTCAATCTTAATTGATGAAGCAAGAACCCCATTAATTATTTCTGGACAAGCTGAAAAATCGACAGCACTCTATACGCGTGCCGATAATTTTGTCAAACGCTTAAAAGAAGATGAAGATTACAAAATTGATATTCAGTCTAAAACAATTGGTTTAACAGAAGCAGGGATTGAAAAAGCTGAACAAACTTTTGGATTGGATAACCTTTACGATATTGAAAATACAGCATTAACGCACCATTTAGATCAAGCGTTACGGGCAAACTATATCATGTTACTAGATATTGATTACGTGGTTCAAGACAATAAAGTCTTAATTGTTGACCAATTTACTGGTCGTATCATGGATGGTCGTCGTTATTCTGATGGCTTGCATCAAGCGATTGAAGCAAAAGAAGGCGTCGAAATTGAAGATGAAACAAAAACAATGGCGACGATTACGTTCCAAAACTACTTCCGGATGTACAAAAAACTAGCCGGGATGACTGGTACTGCTAAAACAGAAGAAGAAGAATTCCGTGAAATTTACAATATTCAAGTCATTCAAATTCCAACCAATCGTCCAATTATCCGTGACGATCGTCCAGATTTACTTTATCCAACCTTAGAAAGTAAATTTAATGCAGTGGTGGAAGATATTAAAGAACGTTACCACAAAGGACAACCAGTGTTGGTGGGGACTGTTGCGGTAGAAACGTCAGAATTACTTTCTGATAAATTAAACGCAGCTAAAATTCCTCATGAAGTATTAAATGCGAAAAATCACTTTAAAGAAGCCGAAATCATTATGAACGCCGGTCAAAAAGGCGCAGTTACAATTGCAACAAATATGGCTGGTCGTGGAACGGATATTAAACTTGGTTTAGGTGTACTTGAACTAGGTGGTCTAGCGGTTATCGGGACAGAACGTCATGAGTCGCGTCGTATTGATAATCAGTTGCGTGGACGTGCAGGACGTCAAGGGGATCCAGGGGTTTCACAATTTTATTTATCTTTAGAAGATGACTTAATGAAACGCTTTGGTTCAGAACGAATTAAAACATTCTTAGAACGAATGAATGTGCAAGAAGAAGATGCAGTTATTCAAAGTAAAATGTTTACTCGCCAAGTAGAATCTGCTCAAAAACGTGTGGAAGGAAATAACTATGACACACGTAAAAATGTCTTACAATACGATGACGTGATGCGCGAGCAACGTGAAGTTATTTATGCGCAACGACAAGAAGTAATTATGGAAGAAAATGACTTGTCTGATGTATTGATGGGCATGGTAAAACGGACGATTGGCCGAGTGGTGGATAGCCATACACAATTAGAAAAAGAAGAATGGAATTTAGATGGGATTGTCGATTTTGCAGCCTCAACACTTGTCCATGAAGATACGATTTCTAAAAAAGATTTAGAAAATAAATCAGCTGAAGAAATCAAAGACTACTTAGTGGCACGTGCGCAAGAAGTATTTGAAGAAAAATCTCAACAATTGAATGGTCAAGAACAATTGCTAGAATTCGAAAAAGTAGTCATCTTGCGTGTCGTCGATACTAAATGGACAGATCACATTGATGCAATGGATCAATTACGCCAATCTGTCGGCTTACGTGCGTACGGTCAAAACAACCCATTAGTAGAATATCAAACAGAAGGTTATTCTATGTATAACAATATGGTGGGTTCAATCGAATATGAAGTAACACGTTTATTCATGAAATCGGAAATTCGCCAAAATGTCCAACGTGAGCAAGTAGCTCAAGGACAAGCGGAACATCCAGAAACAGAACAAGATGCAGCTGCACAAAGCAACACAAGTGCGAAGCGTCAACCTGTGCGTGTAGATAAAAAAGTGGGCCGTAATGATTTATGCCCATGCGGAAGTGGCAAAAAATTCAAAAATTGTCATGGGAAAAACGCTTAATTAAAGAAAAAACGCAGGGTGGGGCAATTTGTCCCGCCTTTGCTCTTTTTACCATAAAGAGAAAGAAGGAATCATTTTGGAAAACCCAGAAATTCGTACATTATTAGACGAAATGACACAAAAAATTACTAGCTTCAGGAGGTCTCTTTGACTTAGACCAGTTAGAAGAAGACATTGCCGAGGCGGAAAATCGGATGGGAGAACCTGGTTTTTGGGACAACACAGAAACGGCTCAAAAGCTAATTAACGAAACCAATAGTTTGAAAGAAAAATATCAACAATTTCATCAGCTCTCTGAGGAACTTGACGAATTAACGGTGATGTTTGAATTACAACAAGAAGAATATGATGCAGAGATTCAAGAAGAATTGGAAGAAAGAATTCATCTCTTGCAAGAACGTTTAACAACTTATGAGCTATCCTTACTACTAAATGAGCCATATGATCATAATAACGCCCTAATTGAATTACACCCTGGTGCCGGTGGTACTGAATCACAAGATTGGGGAAGTATGCTTTTACGAATGTACACACGTTGGGCAGAAAGTCATGGTTTCCAAGTTGAAACGTTGGATTACCAAGCTGGAGATGAAGCAGGGATTAAAAGTGTCACCTTATTAATCAAAGGTTACAATGCTTATGGTTACCTAAAATCAGAAAAAGGTGTCCATCGTCTTGTGCGGATTTCGCCCTTTGATTCCGCTAAACGCCGTCATACTTCGTTTTGTTCAGTTGATGTAATGCCTGAATTAGACGACACAATAGAAATTGCGATCAATCCAGATGACTTAAAAATTGATACCTATCGAGCAAGTGGTGCCGGTGGTCAGCATATTAATAAAACAGAATCAGCTGTTCGAATCACACATATTCCAACAGGCACCGTTGTTGCAAGCCAAGCACAACGTTCTCAATTAAAAAACCGTGAGCAAGCAATGAGTATGTTAAAAGCCAAATTATATCAATTGGAAATGGAAAAGAAAGCCCAAGAAGCAGCAAGTTTACGTGGTGAACAAATGGAAATTGGCTGGGGCTCACAAATCCGTTCTTACGTGTTCCATCCGTATTCAATGGTCAAAGACCATCGGACAAATTACGAAACCGGTAATGTACAAGCTGTGATGGATGGAGACCTTGATGGTTTCATCGATGCCTACTTAAAACAGCGCTTAAGTTAAGCTCTTCATTAAATTGAAATAAAAATGTAACTTAATGCAAGAAGTTTGCAATATTGACATGTTATAATGAGTAGGATTGAAGAAAAAAGAGATGGAGAGAACGCCATGATTGAAATGAAAGATGTAATGAAGAAATATTCGAATGGTACAACAGCGATTCGGAATATTTCAGTAGAGATTGACCAAGGCGAGTTCGTCTATGTGGTTGGTCCCTCAGGTGCAGGGAAATCAACCTTTATTAGATTAATGTATCGTGAAGAAAAAGCAACAAAAGGTAATTTGACAGTTGCAGGTCATGATTTAATGAAAATAAAAAATAAAGAAGTTCCTTATTTACGTCGTGAAATCGGCATCGTTTTCCAAGACTATAAACTATTACCTAAGAAAACTGTGTATGAGAATGTGGCCTATGCGATGCAAGTTATCGGACGACGTCCTCGCGAAATCAAAAAACGCGTGATGGAAGTTTTAGATTTAGTCGGTCTAAAACATAAGGTACGTGTTTTTCCAAGCGAACTTTCTGGTGGGGAACAGCAACGGGTATCCATTGCACGAGCAATCGTAAATACACCGAAAGTTTTAATTGCCGATGAACCAACTGGGAACTTAGATCCAGAGAATTCATGGGAAATCATGAAATTGTTGGACCGGATTAACGCACAAGGAACAACAGTCGTGATGGCAACGCATAATAGTACAATTGTAAATACGATTCGTCACCGTGTTATTGCCATTGAAAATGGTCGCATTATCCGTGACCAAGTGGAAGGAGAATACGGCTACGATGATTAGAACATTCTTTTCTCATTTATTTGAAAGTATCAAAAGTTTAAAACGGAACGGTTGGATGACTGTTGCCTCAGCAAGTGCGGTTACAATTACATTAGTTTTAGTTGGTATTTTTATGGGCGTTATTTTTAATGCAACGAAACTTGCTGATGATGTCGAAAAAAACGTGACAGTGTCAGTTTTTGTCGATATTGGTACAAAACAAAATGAAATGAAAACATTAGAAAAACAACTTAAAGGATTAGACAATGTTGAAGATATTTCTTATTCAAACAAAGATCAACAATTGAAAAAAATCCAAGAACAAATGGGGGATGCCTGGAATCTTTTCGAAGGCGACAGTAACCCATTATACGACGTGTATTATGTCCGTGCAAAAACACCAGAAGACACGAAAGATATTGCGAAACAAGCAGCTAAATTCCCAAGTGTTTTTAAAGCCGATTACGGTGGTGTAAACTCAGACAAAATCTTTAAAATCGCTCAAACCGTTCGAACTTGGGGCTTAGCAGCTGCTGCATTACTTTTATTCGTTGCAGTGTTCTTAATTTCCAACACCATTCGGATTACGATTTTATCTCGTCAAAAAGAAATCCAAATTATGCGTCTTGTAGGAGCGAAAAACAGTTTCATTCGTTGGCCGTTCTTCTTAGAAGGTGCTTGGATTGGGTTGATTGGCGCAATCGTGCCAGTCATTATTATGACGTTAGGCTACCATCAAGTTTATAACATGTTTAACCCGCAGTTATTGCGTTCGAATTATTCATTAATTCGTCCAGAAGATTTTATCTGGAAAGTTAATCTATTAATGATTGCAACAGGAATGATTATTGGATCACTAGGTTCAGTTATTTCAATGCGTCGTTTCTTGAAAATCTAAACGAAAAAAAGCTCTCCATTTTGGAGAGCTTTTTTTGTTTTATTTTTAAAATACTTGTTATTTAATTTAAGAGTTTTCTCAGTTGTACCAACAAATTGATAACTTATAATTTTCAAGTCCTACATATAATGGTAAAATAGAATAGATTGAAATTAATTGGAGGAATAATGAATCGATGAAAAAAAGATTGCTATTATTTATTGGTTTGGCAAGTATACTTACTTTGACAGGATGTGCAAAATGGATTGATCGTGGTGAATCCATCACAGCGGTAGGCTCATCAGCTTTACAACCATTAGTAGAGACAGCGAGTGAGGAATATCAAAGCCAAAATCCGGGAAGATTTATTAATGTCCAAGGTGGCGGAAGCGGAACAGGTCTGAGTCAAGTCCAATCTGGCGCGGTAGACATTGGTAATTCTGATTTATTTGCAGAAGAGAAAAAGGGCATCAAAGCGGAAGACCTAATTGATCATAAAGTTGCTGTCGTTGGGATTACACCAATCGTTAACAAAAATGTCGGTGTCAAAGATATCTCAATGGAAAATTTAAAGAAAATCTTTTTAGGTGAAGTAACAAACTGGAAAGAACTTGGTGGGAAAGACCAAAAAATTGTTATTTTGAACAGAGCGGCCGGTAGTGGTACGCGTGCGACTTTTGAAAAATGGGTCTTGGGAGATAAAACAGCCATTCGTGCGCAAGAACAAGATTCCAGCGGCATGGTTCGTTCCATTGTTTCTGATACACCAGGAGCGATTAGTTATACCGCATTTTCATATGTTACTGATGAAGTAGCTACGTTAAGTATTGATGGTGTTCAGCCAACAGATGAAAATGTAATGAACAATAAATGGATTATTTGGTCTTATGAACACATGTACACCCGTAAAAATCCAAGTGATTTAACCAAAGAGTTTTTAGACTTTATGTTGTCAGATGATATCCAAGAACGTGTAATTGGTCAATTAGGGTATATTCCTGTTTCGAAAATGGAAATTGAACGGGATTGGCAAGGAAATGTCATTAAATAATTCTCTTAACACAAAATTTACAAACTTAACATAAAATTTACATGTTATTAAAAACAAATTGATGTAAAAAAGGTACACTATTTTTATCTGCAAAAGTTGGATTGTTTGAGGAGGAAATATTCTTGGAAGATGTACAGAAAAAATTATTAACAAAATCGAAAAGAGCCAAGATGGAGCAACGAGGGAAATTTATTAGTTTCCTATGTATTGCCTTAATTGTAGCAGTGGTTGTTTCAATTTTCTATTTTGTTGCAAGTAAAGGACTTGCTACATTCTTTAAAGATAAGATTAATGTGTTTGATTTCTTATTTGGAACAAACTGGAACCCAAGTGATATCGGCGCAGACGGTAAACCCATGGTTGGGGCTTTACCAATGATTGCGGGTTCCTTTATTGTAACGTTTTTGTCAGCGATTGTTGCGACGCCATTTGCGATTGGAGCGGCTGTTTTTATGACAGAAATTTCACCTAAAAAAGGAGCGAAATTTTTACAACCAGTTATTGAATTACTTGTAGGGATTCCCTCTGTTGTTTATGGATTTATTGGTTTATCTGTCATTGTTCCTTTTGTCCGTTCAATCTTTGGCGGAACAGGATTCGGTATTTTAGCTGGTACATTTGTACTATTTGTCATGATTTTACCAACGGTCACTACAATGACCGTGGATGCGCTAAAAGCTGTGCCTAGACATTATCGTGAAGCGTCGTTGGCGCTTGGTGCTACGCGTTGGCAAACGATTTATAAAGTTGTCTTGCGGGCAGCTGTGCCTGGTATTTTAACTGCGGTGGTCTTTGGTATGGCTCGTGCGTTTGGTGAAGCCTTAGCAATCCAAATGGTAATCGGAAATGCAGCTGTGATGCCAACTAGTTTGACAACACCAGCTTCGACACTAACAAGTATTTTGACAATGGGGATTGGGAATACGATTATGGGAACAGTTGAAAACAACGTTCTTTGGTCTTTAGCCTTGATTCTATTGTTGATGTCTTTACTATTCAACATTGTTATCCGAATTATCGGTAAGAGAGGAGCCTTAAAATAATGAATGCAAAAAAAGCAGATAAAATCGCAACAGGTATCTTATATGCCGTATCTGGCGTCATTGTTTTAATTTTGGCGGCCTTACTGATTTACATTTTAGCTAGAGGAATTCCACATATTTCGTGGGAATTTTTAACACAACCATCCAGAGCCTATCAAGTTGGTGGTGGGATTGGTATTCAGCTTTTCAACTCACTATATTTACTATTGATTACAATGATTATTAGTATTCCAATTTCATTAGGTGCTGGAATTTACTTATCGGAATATGCGAAAAAGAATTGGTTAACTGATTTAATTCGTACCTCGATTGAAATTTTAAGTTCATTGCCTTCCGTTGTTGTCGGGCTGTTCGGCTTCTTGATTTTCGTTGTACAAATCGGATATGGCTTTTCAATCTTATCAGGTGCGTTAGCATTAACATTTTTTAACTTACCATTATTGACTAGAAATGTTGAGGAATCTTTGAAAGCCATTCATTATACACAGCGTGAAGCGGGGTTAGCCTTAGGTCTTTCACGTTGGGAAACAGTTAAAAAAGTTATTTTGCCAGAAGCATTACCAGGAATTTTGACAGGTGTTATTTTGAGTTCTGGTCGGATTTTCGGTGAAGCCGCTGCGTTAATTTATACAGCAGGACAAAGCGCACCTGCCTTAGATTTCAGTAATTGGAATCCATTGAGCGTTTCAAGTCCAATTAGCATTTTCCGTCAAGCGGAAACGTTGGCTGTGCATATTTGGAAAATTAATACCGAAGGAACGATGCCAGATGGCGCTGCGGTCTCAGCAGGTGCCTCCGCTGTGTTAATTTTAGTAGTTTTACTTTTCAATTTCGGCGCTCGTTTTATCGGCAACCGTCTTTATAAGAGAATGACATCAGCTTAATGTTAGGGGAATTAGCATGAAAGAATACAATTTAAATGATACCCATTTACTTCAACTAGATAGCCAAAAAGACCCGATTGCGTTACACACGGAAGACTTACATGTCTTTTACGGGGACAATGAAGCTATCAAAGGTGTTGATTTACAATTTGAAAAGAACAAAATAACCGCCTTAATTGGACCTTCTGGTTGCGGTAAATCCACGTATTTACGTTCGCTAAATCGTATGAACGATGGCATTGCCAATTCACGTGTTACTGGAAAAATTATGTATAAAGATGTCGATGTCAATACGAAAGAAGTTGACGTCTACGAAATGAGAAAACGCATTGGCATGGTTTTTCAGCGGCCCAATCCATTTAGTAAATCTATCTATGAAAATATCACATTCGCGTTGAAACAGCATGGCGAAAAGGATAAGAAAAAATTAGATGAAATCGTTGAAACAAGTTTGAAGCAAGCCGCACTTTGGGATCAAGTGAAAGATAACTTAAACAAAAGCGCCTTAGCTCTGTCTGGTGGGCAACAACAACGTTTGTGTATCGCTCGGGCAATTGCGATGAAACCAGATATTTTATTGTTAGATGAACCGGCAAGCGCGTTAGATCCGATTTCAACAGGAACGGTTGAAGAAACGTTAGTGAATTTAAAAGATGATTACACTATCATCATTGTGACACATAACATGCAACAAGCGGCGCGGATTAGTGACTATACAGCTTTCTTCTATATGGGCAAAGTCATTGAATACGACCATACAAGAAAAATCTTTACACGACCAAAAATTCAAGCAACGGAAGACTACGTTTCAGGACATTTTGGTTAGGAGGAGCAAGATGGGCAAAGAAATTATTTCATCAAAAGATTTACATTTATATTACGGGAAAAAAGAAGCATTGAAAGGCATTGATTTAACTTTTAATCAAGGAGAATTAACTGCCATGATTGGTCCTTCTGGTTGCGGGAAATCAACGTATTTACGTTGCTTGAATCGTATGAATGATTTAATCCCAGACGTAACAATTACTGGAAGTGTTGTATATAAAGGAAAAGATATTTATGGACCGAAAACAGATAACGTTGAATTACGTAAAGAAATTGGGATGGTTTTCCAACAACCTAATCCATTTCCATTTTCAGTTTATGAAAATGTGATTTATGGCTTGCGCCTAAAAGGAGTCAAAGACAAGCAAGTTTTAGATGAAGCAGTTGAAACCAGTTTGAAAGCAGCTGCCGTTTGGGAGGATGTCAAAGATAAACTTCACAAAAGTGCACTTTCACTTTCTGGTGGACAACAACAGCGGGTTTGTATCGCTCGTGTTTTAGCTGTGGAACCAGATATTATTTTATTAGATGAACCAACTAGCGCCTTGGACCCAGTTTCTAGTGGTAAAATTGAAAACATGCTGTTAACATTAAAAGAGAAATATACCATGATTATGGTGACACATAATATGTCACAAGCATCACGGATTTCTGATAAAACGGCCTTCTTTTTACAAGGTGATTTAATTGAATTTAATGACACGAAAAAAGTATTTTTAAATCCAAAAGAAAAACAAACAGAAGATTACATTTCTGGTAAATTTGGTTAAAAGGGGGAAAAAGAATGTTACGGACACAATTTGAAGAAGAACTATTGAATCTGCACAATCAATTTTATGAAATGGGTATGATGGTTAGTAGTGCCGTCCATAAATCCGTGAAGGCATATATTAATCATGATAAAAAATTAGCTCAAGAAGTGATTGATCGCGATATTGAAATCAATGATATGGAAGTCAAACTTGAGAAAAAGAGTTTTGAAATGATTGCGTTACAACAACCAGTGACAACAGACTTACGTATGATTATCACTGTTATGAAAGCTAGTTCGGATTTAGAAAGAATGGCGGACCATGCCGTTTCAATTGCTAAATCAACGATTCGCTTAAAAGGAGAAACACGTATTCCTGAAATTGAAAAAGAAATTTCAGATATGTCTGATTATGTGAAAAAAATGGTGGATAATGTTTTAATCGCCTATGTTAAAACGGATCAAAAAGATGCACGAATGATTGCACAAATGGATGATCGTACTAATGAATATTTCGATAGTATTTACAAACATGCCGTAGAAGCAATGAAAGCTAATCCAGAAACGGTCATTAGCGGAACTGATTATCTACATGTGGCACAATACTTGGAAAGAATTGGCGACTATGTCACAAATATTTGTGAGTGGATTGTTTACTTGGCAACTGGTAAAATTACCGAATTGAATAGTAATCGTGACGAACAATTTTAAGATAAACAAATAAAAAAACTAGGAGACGGCCTTTTTTAGACCAATTCCTAGTTTTTTTAGCGTAAAATGAGCTGATTTTATAAAACTAGTCCTTACTAATGAGAAGAAATCGTTCTTAAGTCCTATGACAAATGATCAAAAACAAGGCATAATAATGCATGTAAGGAAAACACTATTGAGTGAAAAATTTGCTAAGGAGGCAATATCCATGAAAGAAAGAGAACGCGTATTAGAATTAGTGAAAAAAGGTATTCTAACGTCAGAAGAAGCGTTAATTTTATTAGAAAATATGGCAACTGAAAAAGATGAAAAACAAATCGAAAAAGCTGCTGAAAAAGTTGATACACAAAATATTGGAACAACAAATAAAGAAGATCAAGTCGCAGATTTAATGGATGCATTAGAAAAAGGCGAATCAGAAGGACCTACTGTTGATTCGTTTGAAGAAAATAAACAGGACAGTGCAGAAAAAGATCGTGAAAACTTAGAAAGAATTCTTGATGAGTTAGCAACAAAAGCCAATCGTGCTTCGGCTGAATTGGACGAAGTCAACGCAGAAATTGCCGGCATCAAAGAAGAAATTAAAGAAGTCGCAGAAGAAATTGGAACATTAGATACAAAAGAAGAATTAGATGCATTAACAGAAGATGAACAAGTTCAACGAAAAGACTTGCACGTTTTACTTGCACAATTAGAAGAAAAATTAGCGACTCAAAGTACTGAAAAAACAGCACTGGAAGAAGAACTAAAAAACATTCGCAAAGAACAATGGAAAGGTCAATGGAATGATACAAAAGAAAAAGTTTCTTCTCAATTCTCTGAAGAGTGGAAAGATCAAGCCACAGATACCTTTAACCAAGTCGGCGGCAAAGTTGCCGAAGTTGGCGGCCAAGTGGGAGAATTCTTGAAAAAAACATTTAATTCTTTCAGTGACACCATGAATGATAATGTGGAATGGAAAGACATTAAAATGAAAGTTCCTGGTGTGGCAACAACTAAGTTTGAACATGAATTTAACTATCCAAATCCACAAGCAAGTTTAATTGATGTCAAGGTAGCAAATGGTACCGTGGTTTTCAAAACTTGGGATCAAGAAGATGTGAAAGTCGAGGCAAAAATCAAATTATATGGTAAAATGGCAGGAGATTCACCAATGGAAGCTTTCTTAGAACGAAGTGACATTGATGTGGATGATGAAACGATTTCTTTCCAAGTGCCAAACAAACGGGTGAAAGCAGATTTAACGTTCTATTTACCAAAACGCACTTACGATCATGTATCTGTTAAATTATTAAACGGAAATGTCTTAGTAGAAGAGTTAACAGCGAAAGATGTTTACACAAAATCAACGAATGGGACGATTACGTTTAAAAAAATTGATGCAACTATGTTAGAAATTGAAGGCGTGAATGGTGAAATTAAAGTCCTAGAAGGAACGATTTTAGATAACATTATTGAAACAGTCAATGGTGATGTGTCTATTTCCGCGGCACCAGAAAGTCTAAGTGTCTCTCTGATTAATGGAGATATCCGCATTACAGCTAAAGAAAAAACGCTTCGCCGTGTTGAAGCAAGCTCTGCAAATGGGAATATCAAGTTAGCCTTGCCAAATGACTTAGGCGTTGAAGGGCAAGTGAAAACGAATTTAGGTAGTATTAACAGCCGTTTAACAGATATTGAAGTTGTCCGTGAAAAGAAAGATCGCGGCAATCAACAATTACATTTTAGACGTGTACTGGAAGAATCAATGGCTCAAATTAATGCTTCTACAACAACGGGAAGTATTTTCCTAAAAGATACGGATAAATAATTAATAATTTTAAGCTAGATGGGCTGACGAATCAGCCTTTCTAGTGTAAAATTTAGTAGACGAGGTGAAAACATATGAAAAGAAAACTAACAAAATCTCCGAATAACGTGGTTTTAACAGGAAGCTTAGCTGGGATTGCTGATTGGCTAGGAATTGACCCAACAATTATTCGTGTCGTTTATGTCTTGCTCAGCTTTTTCTCAGCAGGATTTCCAGGCATTCTCTTATACATTGCCTTAGCAGTCTTGATCCCTTCTGGAAGAACAGGAAGCGATCGCGGCTACGGCCATCAAAATCCTTATAATAGAAATGTTCGCAATGAAAATCCTTATGCTGCCAATAAAAAGCAACGTAAAGAAGCGGAAAAAATTGATGATGACGAATGGAGTGACTTTTAATGACATATTTTCAGCGATTGGTTGTTAATACACTGACATTCATTTCTTTATCAGTTGTTTTTCCTGGCATGATTCATGTGAGAGGCATAATGCCTGCAATTATTGCCGCCTTTGTTCTCTCAATCCTAAATATGTTGGTGAAACCAGTCTTAACAATCTTGTCGCTCCCATTTACTTTATTAACGTTTGGTCTATTTAGCTTTGTTGTCAATGCAGCGATTTTACAAATGACCTCGTTTTTTGTGGGGGAAATGAACTTTGGCTTCTCAAGTTTTTGGGCAGCGGTGCTAATGGCTGTAATTATGTCAATTGTCAATACGATCGTTACGGATCACAATTTATCTAAATATGAATAAAAAAAGCCTGAAGAACGTAGCATAAAATGCGTTCTTCAGGCTTTTTCGATGGTTAAATTTTCTAGGTGACATTCTGGATGGCGGCTGATATAGCCATATAAAATGTTTAAAAAATCAACTTGTTGCTTCGAGTAATGCTCAATTGTTTTCGGTGGTTTTTTGGGCATGATTTTTTTTGCTAGTTCAAGCGGTGAATATTTTTGAAACGTTTGTTTAGTTACAACACGTGTTGCTACCACCAAGCCTTGGTAAATTAAATAGTATTTAATTTTTTTCTGACAAGGTAACCACATCAGTTGCCAATCTCGTTGGTTAGCTTGACTAATTCGTTGATTTTGGTTTGCAAAGCGCGTCAAAAAGAGCCAATCTTCTTTGAGTTTTGCCGCTTTTTCGAAGGCTTGTTTTTCAGCAGCTTCTTGCATTTGTTGAGCAATTCGTTTGATTGGTTCTCGTCCTTGATTATGGAAAAAGTCGAACAATTCTTGTTGAAATAGTTCGGTCGGAATGGCACTCTCTTTTTGAAAGGTTTGATGCCAATAGTTGGTTGGGACGAGATCGTAGATACTATCCAAAATTATTTTTAAACGGTTTAATTTTCGGCGAATCGAATAAGGACCAAAACAGTTCTCTTTAGTGGGAATATTTAAGAGTTTAATCTCTAATTGCCGCTCATTAACGGCTACCGATACATAAGAATATTGTTCATAAGCATTCATTTGGCGATTGTAGCGCGGCCGATACTGTTGAATCAGTTGACATTCTAGAAGGAGCGCATCCAATTCTGTGTCAGTATGGAGAACATCGAAGTCTATAATTTGTTTGACTAAACGCATCGTCTTTCGAGAATGTTGATTACTATTAATAAAATAGCTCGACACGCGATTTTTTAATTTTTTGGCTTTACCCACATAAATAATTGTGTCGGTTGCGTCTTTCATTAAATAAACACCCGGTGTTAACGGTAATTGATGGGCTTTTTCCTTTAAATATTCTTTCATAAGTTTCCTCTTTTCTTAAAAGGATCGGCTTCAAGTATACAAAGTTTTCTGAAATAGTCAAGTGACAGAAATAGCATAGGTAATTTCACTGAAAAATAGTTTCATTTTTTTGAAATATGATAATTCTAGGAATTATCTAGTGAATAGCTAGAAACTTGTATTTTTAAATGATAAAATATAACAAGTAGCAGAAAGGACTGACATTCGATATGACAGAAGTGGTAAAGATTTATCAACTGGTAGAAAATCTTTCTTTAGAAGTAGTATACGGAGATGAAGAAAGCTTAAATAGAACAATTAAAACTGGTGAAATTTCCCGGCCAGGTTTAGAATTAACTGGGTATTTTAATTATTATTCCCATGACCGTTTACAATTATTTGGGAGCAAAGAAATTACCTTTGCGGAACGAATGATGCCTGAAGAGCGTTTATTAGTGATGCGCCGTTTATGTGCGAAAGATACTCCAGCCTTTATAGTATCCAGAGGACTAGAAATCCCCGAAGAATTAATTACAGCAGCAAAAGAAAATGGCGTTTCTGTATTGCGTTCACCGATTTCAACTTCCCGTTTACTAGGGGAACTATCCAGTTATTTAGATGGCCGTTTAGCTGTTCGGACAAGTGTCCATGGGGTTTTAGTTGATGTTTATGGACTTGGTGTTTTGATTCAAGGAGATAGCGGTATTGGTAAAAGTGAAACAGCTTTAGAGCTTATTAAGCGTGGACATCGGCTAATCGCAGACGATCGTGTCGATGTTTATCAGCAAGATGAATTAACCGTGGTGGGAGAGCCACCAAAAATTTTGCAGCATTTAATTGAAATTCGTGGTATCGGGATTATTGACGTCATGAACCTGTTTGGAGCTAGTGCGGTCCGTGGCTTTATGCAAGTTCAATTGGTCGTTTATTTAGAGGCATGGGAAAAAGACAAGAAATATGATCGTCTTGGTAGTGATGATGCAATGGTTGAAATAGCTAACGTTGATGTCCCTCAGATTCGTATTCCTGTTAAGACCGGCCGAAATGTGGCCATTATCATTGAAGTAGCAGCAATGAACTTCCGCGCGAAAACAATGGGCTATGATGCAACAAAAACGTTCGAAGAGCGCTTAACCCGTTTGATTGAAGAAAATTCAGGAGAATAGAAGGAGAAGATGTGATGATGTTAGCTCAAGTAAATTCAATTGCATTTCGCCTTTTCGGTATTCCCGTCTATTGGTATGCAATTATTATTGTTTCAGGGATTGCTTTAGCTGTTTGGCTAAGTAGTCGTGAAGCCGTTCGTGTTGGTTTAAAAGAAGATGATGTCTTTGACTTTATGCTCTGGGGATTACCTGCAGCAATTGTTGGCGCGCGCTTGTATTACGTCGCTTTTCAATGGCAAGATTATGTAGACAATCCGATTGAAATTTTCTTTACTCGAAATGGTGGCTTAGCGATTTATGGTGGTCTTATTGGTGGGGGACTGGCGCTGTTTTTCTTTACGCGTCATCGTTTCATTTCTACATGGACTTTTTTAGATATTGCCGCACCAAGTGTGATTTTAGCGCAAGCAATTGGTCGTTGGGGCAACTTTATGAATCATGAAGCCTATGGGCCAGCGACCACCAGACAATTTTTAGAAAATCTCCATTTACCAACGTTTATCATTGATAACATGAATATCAACGGAACGTATCATCAACCAACATTTTTATATGAATCTGTCTGGAATGTTTTAGGGTTTATCGTTTTAGTGTTATTACGCAAAAAGCCACACTTTTTAAAAGAAGGCGAAGTCTTTTTAGGTTATATAATATGGTATTCTTTCGGCCGCTTCTTCATCGAAGGGTTACGGATGGACAGTTTGTATGCGTTTAGTAACATTCGTGTCTCACAATTGTTGTCTTTAGTGATGTTCGTGGCAGCAATTGTTATTGTGATCGTTCGTAGAAGAAATCCCAATTTGAAATTTTACAATCGGGAGAAACAAAAGAAAAAAATAACAACTTCTTAATCCAACTTGATCGAAGAATATGGTAAACTAAAGAAGTAACGTTGTTTAGCGAAAGGAGAGTTTCACCGATGAAACAAAAAGTCGCTGTTTTAGGTCCAGGTTCCTGGGGGACAGCTTTAGCTCAAGTATTAGCCGAAAATGGACACGAGGTCTGTATTTGGGGAAATAAACCAGAGCAAATCGATGAAATAAATACAAAACATACCAACAAACATTATTTACCAGAATTAATCTTACCTACTTCAATTCAGGCAACCACTGATTTAGCTACTGCTTTAGTAGATGTGGATGCGGTACTGTTTGTGGTACCAACTAAAGCCATTCGTTCAGTAGCACAAGAAGTGGCCCAACATTTAAAAACAAAACCAATTATTATTCATGCAAGTAAAGGGCTCGAACAAGTTACACATAAGCGGATTTCAGAAGTGATAGCGGAAGAGATTCCAGCAGAAAAACGGCAAGGGATTGTGGTTTTATCTGGTCCAAGCCATGCAGAAGAAGTCGCTGTTCATGACATTACAACCATTACAGCAGCAAGCGAAAATTTAGCAGACGCTGTGTATGTGCAAGAGTTGTTTATGAATGATTACTTTAGAATTTATACGAATGATGATGTGATTGGTGTAGAAACAGGGGCGGCCTTAAAAAATATTATTGCTTTGGGCGCCGGAGCGATTCATGGCTTAGGCTTTGGTGATAATGCCAAAGCGGCAATTATGACTCGTGGTTTAGCAGAAATTAGTCGTTTAGGGGTTGCGATGGGAGCAAACCCATTAACATTTATTGGTTTAAGTGGTGTTGGGGATTTAATTGTTACTTGTACAAGTGTCCATTCTCGAAATTGGCGTGCGGGTAATTTATTAGGAAAAGGCCATAAGTTAGATGAAGTCTTAGAAAACATGGGCATGATTGTGGAAGGTGTTTCAACAACTAAAGCAGCCTATGAATTGGCACAACAATTAGAAGTCGAAATGCCAATCACAGAAACAATCTACAATGTCTTGTACAATGACGAAGATGTACAACAAGCAGCAAAAGAAATCATGTTGCGCGATGGCAAAACCGAAAACGAGTTTACACTTGATTTTTAGGAGGAAAAAAGATGAAAGTTAAAAAGGCAGTTATTCCAGCAGCTGGGTTAGGAACACGTTTCTTGCCGGCTACTAAAGCGATGGCAAAAGAAATGTTGCCGATTGTTGATAAACCAACGATTCAATTTATTGTAGAAGAAGCACTAGCTTCAGGAATCGAAGATATTTTAATTGTGACAGGCAAAGCCAAACGTCCGATTGAAGATCATTTCGATTCAAATGTTGAACTAGAAAATAACTTAAAAGAAAAAAATAAAACCGATTTATTGAAATTAGTCGAAGAAACAACGGATGTTAATTTACATTTTATTCGTCAATCCCATCCGAAAGGCTTAGGACACGCTGTTTTACAAGCGAAAGCATTTGTTGGCAATGAACCTTTTGTCGTGATGTTAGGCGACGATTTAATGGAAGATAAAGTGCCATTAACGAAACAATTAATGGATGATTACGAACAAACACATGCTTCGACAATTGCGGTAATGAAAGTACCCCATGAAGATACTTCAAAATATGGTATTATCAACCCAGAAAAAGAAATCGAAAAAGGACTATACAATGTCGAGAATTTTGTTGAAAAACCAAAACCCGAGGAAGCACCAAGTGATTTAGCGATTATCGGCCGTTATTTATTAACCCCTGAAATTTTTGATGTACTTGAAAATCAAAAACCAGGAGCTGGTAACGAAATTCAGTTAACAGATGCGATTGACACTTTAAATAAAACACAACGCGTTTTTGCTCGTGAGTTTAAAGGAGAACGTTACGACGTTGGCGATAAATTTGGGTTTATGAAAACAAGCATTGAATATGGTTTGACTCATCCAGAAGTAAAAGATAATTTACGAGAATACATTATTAATTTAGGTGCTCAATTAGCGAAAAAAGAGCAACCAAAAGAAAAATAAATAAAAATAAGCGTAAAATTTCAATTCGTTAGAAGGAAATTTTACGCTTATTTTCTTAAAGAAAAGGGCATGAGAATTTTATAAAATAAATTGGCATTCTTAGCTTTATGAGTTGTGAAAAATATAAGTTGGTGTTATCCTAAGATTATAAATAAAATTTCAGAGGGGAGTAATGATATGTCAGGTGGGGAAATTGCTGCCTTAATTGCAGCGGTAGCATTTGTTGTTTTAGTCATCTTTTTAGTACTTGTGTTATATAAAGTTTCTCAAGTTGTTTCAAAAATTGAAGATACAATTGATGAAACAAACACAACAATCAAAGTCGTGACTAGCGATGTGAATGTATTGAGTCGCCAAGTGGAAGGCTTGCTTGTTAAAAGTAATGAACTATTGACAGATGTGAATCAAAAAGTGGCAACGATTGATCCGTTGTTTACGGCCGTTGCTGATTTAAGCGAAAGTGTCTCTGAATTGAACACCTCAAGTAAACATTTGATTACAAAGGTAGGAACCGTAGGGAAAGGCACAGCGAAAGCTGGTTTAGTGAGTAAAGTAGGCGGTTCTGCTTTTAGAGCAATGCGTTCAAAAAATAAAAAAACAAATAACTAATTGGAGGAGATTTTTATGGCTAAAAAAGGCGGATTTTTCTTAGGAGCAGTAATTGGTGGAACAGCAGCAGCCGTTGCCGCATTATTACTTGCACCAAAATCAGGTAAAGAATTACGTGATGATTTATCAAATCAAACAGATGATTTAAAAAACAAAGCGCAAGATTACACAGATTATGCTGTTCAAAAAGGAACAGAATTAACAGAAATCGCAAAACAAAAAGCCGGCGTTTTATCAGATCAAGCCTCTGATTTGGCAGGTTCTGTCAAAGAAAAAACAAAAGATTCATTGGATAAAGCACAAGGTGTTTCTGGCGACATGCTTGATAACTTTAAAAAACAAACAGGTGATTTATCTGATCAATTTAAAAAAGCAGCTGACGATGCTCAAGATCACGCAGAAGATTTAGGTGAAATTGCCGAAGATGCAGCAGAAGATATCTATATTGACGTTAAAGATTCTGCGGCAGCGGCCAAAGAAACTGTTTCTGCTGGTGTCGATGAAGCAAAAGAAACCACCAAAGATGTTCCTGAAAAAGCTGCAGAAGCAAAAGAAGATGTTAAAGATGCAGCGAAAGACGTAAAAAAAGAATTTAAAGGGTAACAAGCGTTTAGCTTATGAAAGTTAGCAACGGATCGTGTTGCTTTTGTTCAGCGGCTTACCTTAAAATTTAGAAATGAGGCCATCAGTCCGGTTGACTGATGGCCTCATTTTATTTTTATGCTATTCAATAATTTGCAATTCTTTGGTTGTCTTAGTGAATGGTTCGGAGCCTGTTTTGGTTACGTGTAAACAATCTTCAATACGAACGCCTACTTTTCCAGGAATGTAAATACCGGGCTCAATAGAGAAACACATACCTTCTTCAATGACTAAATCATTGCCATGAACCAGCGATGGGTATTCATGGACAGTGGTTCCAATGCCATGGCCTAAGCGATGGTTAAAGTATTCACCATAACCAGCTTTTGTGATTACACCTCGAGCAATATCATCTAATTCGCCTGCTGTAACACCAGGTTTCACCGCTTCAGTTGCTGCTAATTGTGCTTCTAAGACAATTCCATAAATTTCTTTTTGGAAATCAGAAGGTTCCAAGTAGCTGACTGTTCGTGTGGCATCACTACAATAGCCATTATGAACGACACCTAAATCAAATAGCACTAAGTCATGGGGCTCAATTTTTGTTTCGCCAGGTACCCCGTGAGGACTAGCTCCGTTTTTTCCTGTTAAGACTAACGTATCAAAACTCATTGAGCGAATACCTTGACGTTTTAATTGATACTCGATTTCTGCAACAATTTCTTGTTCCGCAACGCCTGCTTGAATTGCTTTGAAACCAATCTCAAAAGCGACATCCGCCCAACTACCAGCTTCTAGTAAACGTTGAATTTCAGGTTCTGTTTTAATTAATTGAAGTTTTTCAATTAAAGGCGTAACATCATGCGAAAAATCGCTAGCTGGGAAATAGGTTTTCAATTGATCAAAACGAGCTAAAGAAAGAGCTTGTTTTTCTAAAGCAAAGCGTGGTGTGCCTTGTGTTCGTTTATTTAATAAAGCCGCAATTTTTTCCCAAGGATTTTCGCTATCTAAATAACCATAAACGGGATAAGTCCAACTACTATTTTCGGCATCTTCGACTTCTAATGCAGGTGTAAATAAAAATGATTGGTCGTCCGCAGCGATAAACAAAGCTAACACGCGTTCATGAGGTTCGCTTTCGTAACCGGAAAAGTAAGCGATATGACCAGGATCACTAATATAAGTGAAGTCAATCTTTTCTTGGTGCATCCAATTTTTTAAATCGGCAATTTTTTCTTGATTCATAAAACATCCTTCTTTCTTTTATTCTGAAGTGAATCACAGTACTATCATAACATGAAATGACAAAAAGTTCCTTTTGAAATGGAAAGTAAATTTTCATGAAAAAACGATAAAACGGTTGCAAAAATAGAAGAATTTTGATATTCTAGGCTAGGAAAGAAATGTAAACAGTGTTTTCAGAAAATGAGAACAAATTCATATTTATAGGAGAAGAAACATGGAAAAACAAACAATTACAATTTATGATGTTGCTAGAGAGGCAAATGTATCTATGGCTACTGTTTCTCGTGTTGTCAATGGTAATCCCAATGTAAAACCAGCAACGCGTAAAAAAGTCTTAGAAGTGATTGATCGCTTAGATTACCGTCCTAACGCAGTCGCACGTGGTTTAGCAAGTAAAAAAACGACAACAGTGGGTGTCATTATTCCAGATGTTAGTAATGCATTTTTTGCTTCATTAGCACGTGGCATTGACGACGTGGCTACAATGTATAAATATAATATCATTTTAGCTAATTCAGATGGAGACGATCAAAAAGAAGTTACTGTATTAAACAATTTACTTGCCAAGCAAGTAGATGGGATTATCTTTATGGGTCATCGTATTACAGATGATATTCGTGGTGAATTTTCACGTTCAAAAACACCTGTTGTCTTAGCAGGTTCAATTGATCCAGACGAACAAGTTGGTAGCGTTAATATTGATTACACAGAAGCAACGAAAGATGCAACAGCGACTTTAGCGAAAAATGGGAACAAAAAAATTGCTTTTGTTAGTGGTGCATTAATCGATCCAATTAATGGTCAAAACCGAATGAAAGGCTACAAAGAAGCCTTAGCGGAAAATGGCTTGTCTTATAATGAAGGCTTAGTTTTTGAATCTGAATATAAATTTAAAGCAGGCATTAATTTGGCTGAGCGTGTCCGTAATAGTGGGGCAACTGCTGCCTTTGTTACAGATGATGAGCTAGCGATTGGTTTATTAGATGGGATGCTTGATGCTGGTGTGAAAGTTCCAGAAGAATTTGAAATCATTACAAGCAATAACTCATTGCTTACAGAAGTCTCTCGTCCACGTCTATCAAGTATTACACAACCTTTATATGATATCGGTGCCGTGTCAATGCGCTTATTAACAAAACTAATGAACAAAGAAGAAATTGAAGAAAAAACAGTTGTTTTACCTTATGGAATTGATCAAAAAGGTTCAACAAAATAAATTGAATTAAACGAGAGTGGGACAATAGTCCTTTCTCCAAAAGAAACCAAGTCCGATTTTGATGATTACTTTCAAAATCGGACTTGGTTTTTCATTTTTACGTTGTTTTTTCTCCATATATTTCCCTAATTTTCTTAAATTTAATGCCATGAGCGCCAAGCCAATGTCAATCTTGGCTCCTTGTTTCCCTCGTAAGTGGAAACGTTGGAACGCCAAATGAGCCTTTAGGTGGCCGAACACTGGTTCGACATCGATTTTCCGTTTCCGATAAATCGAACCTGTTTTTTCCTCTAAAAGCTTCTTTTTACATTCGGCTTTGAAATAGCGCCATGTATTATTCACTAAAATTTGTCGGTTTTGCTCACTTTTTGCCTTCGTACATTGACTACGAACAGGACAATCTCGACAATTTTCACATTCATAAATTTTGAAGTCACGGACAAATCCGCCTTTATCTTTTCTTCGACTATATCGCTTGAAGGGAACTGCCCGATGGGCAGGACAAATATATGTATCTTCTTTTTCCAAATAGCGCCAGTTATCAACCATAAAAGGACTGTTTCTATAGGTCTTTTTATTTTCTTTATGATAACTAGCATAGGTGATTAATGGCGTTTTATGCAAGACATCGTTGATATACGTATAATTTTCTTCACTTCCATAGCCGGCATCCGCTACAATATACTCGGGTAATTCGTTGTGTTGTTCCAAAAAGCTGTCTAAAAATGGATTTAAAGTTTTTGTATCTGTTGGATTCGGGAACAGATCATACGCTAGGACATATTGATTTTCTGTTGCGATTTGTAAATTGTAGCCTGGCTTTAGTTGACCATTGCGCATATAATCGTCTTTCATCCGCATAAATGTGGCATCTGTATCTGTTTTAGAAAAACTATTTCGCTCTTGAAAAAGGCGGTTATAGGTTTCATATCTTTGTTTTCTTGGTAAATAATCCGCTTGGATTTTGCGTAGATACTTTTTGTAGGTTCTTCTTTTTTTCTTTAATTGGCTTTGTTTTTCTTTCTTCTTTTCCTTTTGTAGTTGTTCTTCTGTCGCCACCAACTCTGTTTCCAAGTGCTGCGCGATTTCTTCCAATTGGGTGCTTGTCAATCTATCACTTTGGTTTTCTTCTTTTAAAGAAGGCAAGATTTCTTCTTTATAAAGGGTTTGATAGAATTCGTTTGATTGTTTATCCAAAGCAGCTTCATACCGATTTGTTGCTTTGCGCCAGACAAAACTGAATTTATTGGCATCCGCTTCGATTTTTGTACCATCAATAAATAGCGCTTCATTGTCAATTACCTGATTGGTGATTAATTGACGGCGGAATAAGACAAAGGCTTCTGCTAAAAGGTGAGCAGTTGTTTCCTGACTTCGGAAGCGATTGATGGTCCGGTAACTGACTTGTTCGTGGTTAGCTAGCCAACGCATACGATAACTGTCATCTAATAGAAATTCAATTTTACGACCTGAAAAAACACGTTGCGTATAAGCATATAAAATAATTTTTAACATCATTTTGGGGTGGTAGGCCGGTCGGCCTAGTTGTTCTTCTAATTTAAGAAAGAGTGTTTGTGGCATGGCTTCGACTAAAGCATTAACCGCAAAAGCGACATCTGTTTCAGGAATATATTGTTCCATATCTAATGGTAAAGTTGTTTGATTGATGGTATAATTTTTAAACATAAAGCACTCGCTTCCTTTCTGATTGGGTTTCGTCACTTTAATCTTACAGGAATGAGTGCTTTTTGTGTACTTTGAAATTAAAAAAATGGGGCAATAATCAGATTTTTTTCTGATTATTGTCCCATTCTCGTTTTTTGATACCTAAAAATGAGCCAGAAAAATACGTTTTCTGGCTCATTTTAGCGAGTTAATTATTGTTCTTTTTATTTTCGTTGTTTTTATTGTTGTTGTTATTATTTGTAGTGGCACGTGGAGCAAGATTTCCCCAGTAAGAAGCGTAATTGCTGTCTGTTCCACCGATCCCAAATTTATAGGTACTTTGTGGTGCACCATCTTTGGCATAGTATGAAGTCGTTGTTTTGCCAGGTGTATTGAACTTGGCACCATTATAGGTAATTGAGCCAGGTTTTTCACCAGTAAATTCAGAAACTTTTGATTTAATGACACTTGGGTCTAATTCAAATTTTTGACCAATGCCAAACAATTCTGGATTCGCATAGTACAGCGCGTTAGCTAAGTTCGCCATATAATTCCCGTTATTGTCGCCGCTGGTCGTCGTCATTGGCGCTGGTAGATCATGTCCTGACCAAGAACTTAGTGTCACAGTCGGGGTAGAGACAATTAGCCATGAATCTTTATAGTCATTAGTTGTCCCAGTTTTTCCGACCCAATCAGCACTGGCTAAATGAGGATTCAAGCCAGCTAATGTTGGTTTGAATTTTGTCGTATTCGCAGAATCCACCACTGAGCGCAACAAGTCATTCATAATAGAAGCGGTCGCCGGTGAATAAACTTGCGTTCCTTCATCTTTGTGTTCGTAGACCACATGTCCGCTATTGTCTGTGATTTTTTCAATCATGTAGGCTTTTTGATATTTACCTTTGTTAGCAAGCGCTTGGAAGCCGTTTGTTTGTGTTACAACATTTGTTTCTACTGAACCCAATGGCGCAGATTCGTAAGCCCAAGCATCTGAAGCTGGATAGTTCATTTTACTTAAGTAGTGATTGTAAGAGAAATTATCATCACCCATTTTTTTCCTTAGCTCATTATTAACATGAACGACAGGGATATTGAAAGACCAATTCAAGGCATTCCGAACAGTCACGAATTGATTTAAATCCACATTTGTGGAATTAACAAATTCTGTACCATCAGCATAAGTCGTTGGGTAGTTGGCCAGACGACTTTCAGAACCAATGAGTCCTTGATCAATCGCAGGGCCATAGACAGAAATTGGTTTAATCGTAGAACCAACTTGACGATCGGCATTAAAGGCATGGTTGTTTTGATTAATATCGAAGTTTCTGCCGCCGATAAAACCAAGGATACGACCAGTAGCGTTATCCATTAAAATATTGCCAGTTTCAATCATTGTATTCCCATTGACATCTGCAGTGCCATCATCAAGCAAATAACCATAATTTGCGACAGCGGTTTGCATCGTGTTATAAATGTTCTGATCAATGGTTGATTGGATTGTATAGCCTTGCGACTGGATTTCGCGACGTGCTTGTTCTTCATATTGATCTAAACCAACTTGATCTAAATCATCACGATTAACTTTAGCTTTTTTCATATCTAAATCCATGACAATCTCAACTGCTTTATCTAACACCGTATAGTATAGATAGCCTTCTGTATTGACATTGGCCTGTTCAGTTGGTAAAAAGTCTTTTTTCAAGTCGTAAGCTTTGGCTTCTTCATATTCCTTTTGTGAAATTGCTTTTTCTCGGTACATACTGAAAAGAACAAAATCTTTTCTCTTCATTCCTAAAGACAAATCGTCTTTCAAGGCACCAGTGTTAGTATAGGGCGTGTAAACAATGGGACTTTGGGGAAGTCCTGCGATAAAGGCCGCTTGAGGAAGATTCAAGTCCTTGGCACTTTTACCAAAGAGTCCTTTGGCTGCTTCTTCCACGCCTGCAATATTTTCACCTTTGTTATTACGACCAAAAGGGGAGACATTTAGATAAGTTGTCACGATTTCGTCCTTAGAAAAGTATTTTTCAATACGTAAAGCTAATAAAATTTCGTTGGCTTTCCGTTTAAAGGTCGTTTCATCAGTTAAAATCTGTTGCTTGACCAATTGCTGAGTCAATGTTGAACCACCAGAAGAACCGCCGATACCTGTCGCATCAGAAATCAACGCTCGAACTAGCGCTTTTGGTACCACCCCATGATGTTCTTCAAAATATTCATCTTCTGTTGAAATAATGGCTTTTTTTAGCAATGGAGACATTTGATCGCCATTAATTCGTGTCCGAATTAAATCTGATTTGATGTTAGCAATCGGAGTACCATCTGCGTAAGTCATTTTTGACACTTCGGTAATATCACTGATTTCTTTTTGCAATTCTTCCTTCGTTGGGGGCTGTGTATCTTCAACTAGAAAAGCAAAATAGCCCATTCCGATACCTAAGCCAAGAGAGCCACCTAAGACAATCAGAATAACCCCAAAAACCACTAATGACTGAAAAACGCGAATAATGACATTTAAAATAAGTAAAAAGACATTGCCGCCAGAAGAGGTCGTTGGTTTTTGCTTATTGTTACTTGAATTATTTTTCAAAAGCTTCACCTCAATAAAATGATACATTCTGTGTTATTATAGCAAAAAAAAGCTTCTATGAATAGTTTCTACACCAATTGCCATTTTTTGTTGAAAAAACTTAAGAGAAAATAGGGAAATCTCATTTTTTGACTTTTCAAGTGTGACAGAATCGGTTACTATGAATAGGGGAATTTGATCTATTATTATGTTTTACTATAGGAGGAAAATCATGAATTCAGCTTTTTTTGAAGAATTAAAAGCCCGTGGGTTGGTCTACCAAGTCACAGATGAAGAAGCCTTACAAAAACAATTAAATGAAGAATCTGTTAAATTATATATCGGCTTTGATCCAACGGCAGACAGTTTACACATCGGGCATCTACTGCCAATTCTTATGTTACGTCGTTTCCAACAAAATGGTCATGTGCCCATTGCTTTAGTTGGTGGCGGAACAGGCATGATTGGTGATCCATCATTCAAAGATGCAGAGCGTAGTTTAAACACACTTGATACAGTGAAAGCTTGGTCTGAAAGTATTAAGGGCCAGTTGTCACGTTTTATCGATTTTGAAGATGAAAAAAATCCAGCGATTCTAGCAAATAACTATGATTGGCTTGGAGAGCTTTCGTTAATTGATTTCTTACGTGATGTGGGAAAAAACTTTACAATTAACTATATGATGAGTAAAGAAAGCGTGAAACGTCGAATCGAAACAGGAATTTCTTATACTGAATTTGCGTATCAATTATTACAAGCGTATGATTTCTTGAAATTGTACGAAACAGAAGGTTGTTTATTGCAATTAGGCGGCAGTGATCAATGGGGAAACATTACTTCAGGGATTGAATTATTACGCCGAGAACAAGAAGTTCAAGGATTTGGCTTAACTATGCCTTTAATTACAAAAGCAGATGGTACCAAATTTGGTAAAACAGAAGGAAACGCAGTTTGGCTAGATGCGGAAAAAACTTCGCCATATGAATTTTATCAATTCTGGATTAACACAGATGATCGTGATGTCGTGAAATTCTTGAAATACTTTACTTTCTTAACATTGGATGAAATTGCAACAATTGAAGAAGAATTTACAGCGAACCCAGGTCAACGTGCTGCGCAAAAAGCGTTAGCCAAAGAAGTGACTACTTTAGTTCACGGTGAAGCAGCCTATCATCAAGCGGTTAAAATTTCAGAAGCGTTGTTCAGCGGAGATATCCAAAGCTTAACAGCAGAAGAAATTAAACAAGGCTTTAAAGATGTACCAACGTACGAGGTGCAACCAGAGGATCAATTAAGTTTAGTCGACTTATTAGTTACCTCAAAAATAGAACCATCCAAACGTCAAGCCCGTGAAGATGTTCAAAATGGAGCGATTTACGTCAATGGAGAACGTAGACAAGATTTAGCAGCTGAATTGACAGAAACTGATAAAATCGAAGGACAATTTACTGTGATTCGTCGCGGGAAGAAAAAATATTTCTTGTTAAAATACTAAAAAAATGAAAGCTTGGGACGAAGGTCGTTTAGACAACAGGTTCCAAGCTTTCGCTTTTAAAAAAGATAAATTGGGATTAATTCTGTTACAAAAAACTCTTTTTTACTATTGGGCATATTCAATTACAGATAACTTGTGCTATGCTAGAATAAAAAGTGCAGTCGCTATAAGGAGTAGGTTATGAAATCAATTGTCGAAAAGTTAAACTTAACGAAGTATCAGCAACCAGTTATTTTAAATAGACCACAGGCAGAGTATCTATCTGAATTTGCTTCAGCCGCGCAGCAATTACCCTCAGAACCAGTTGAGCTGATTTTTGCATTTGTGAAAACGATGGCGGAATTTCAAGAGATTGTTTCAATGGTGATTGAAGGTCAACATTTAGTAGAAAATGGGTTGTTATATGTGGCTTATCCGAAAAAAGGCAATAAAATGTATCCAACCTTTGTCCACCGAGATGAAATTTTTCCAACATTACAAGTAAACGAGGCAGATGGGTATATTAAAGGCTCAACCTTAAAATTTAATCGCATGGTTAGTTTAGATGAGACTTTTACGGTTGTCGGCATGAAGAATGTTCTTAAAAAGCCAGCGAAGAATCAGACCAGTTCTGCTGTTGGGGATTATGTTCAATATTTACCAGAAATTGAAGCGTTGGTACAAACAGAACCAGCTGCTGCAGCGACATTCGCTGCATTAACGCCTGGTTATCAAAAAGAGTGGGCGCGGTATGTATTTAGTGCAAAGCGAGCGGAGACACGGAAAAAGCGGCAAACTGAAATGTTAGTCATTTTAAAAGAAGGCTATAAAACCAAAGCTCTTTATCAGCAAAGGAAGAAATAATGGGGCAGTCAATTGAAACAGTTACAGCATACATCGAAACAGTCGAACCAAAATGGCGAATTGCTTATCAGCAAGTATTAGACGCCGTTTCGCAAAATTTGCCAGCAGGATTTGAATTAACAATGCAATATGGCATGCCAACCTTTGTTGTGCCGCTTTCAGTATTTCCAGAAGGCTATCTCAACCGTGGTGATGAGCCGTTACCATTTATCAGCTTAGGCGCTACTAAAAGGCAAGTAGCTTTATATCACATGGGATTAATGGGAAATGAAGCCGTCCGAAGTTGGTTTCAAGAAGCCTATCAGGAACAAGTGTCAACAAAGCTAAACATGGGGAAAAGTTGTCTTCGCTTCACTAATCCTAAGCGAATACCCTATGAACTAATTGGCGAATTAGTAATAAAAATCACGCTAGAAGAATGGCTGCAACAGTATCAACACTACCAAAAGAAAAAGAAGAATTATTAGGAGGAACCACATGTTATTAGGATCACACGTTAGTATGAGTGGCAAGAAAATGCTATTAGGCTCTGCCGAGGAAGCGGCTAGTTATGGCTCAACAACCTTTATGATTTATACAGGTGCGCCACAAAACACGCGCCGGAAACCGATTGAAGAAATGAATATTGAAGCTGGGCAAGCTTTTATGAAGGAACACAATTTAAGTAATATCGTCGTTCATGCCCCGTATATTATTAATTTAGGTAATACAATTAAAACGGAAAATTTCGGTTTTGCCGTAGACTTTTTGCGTCAAGAAATTGAGCGAGCACAAGCGTTGGGAGCAACGCAAATCACGTTACATCCAGGTGCTCATGTTGGTGCAGGTCCAGAAGCCGGCATCAAACAAATTGTTAAAGGTCTAAACGAAGTCTTGTGGAAAGAGCAAATCCCTCAAATCGCTTTAGAAACAATGGCTGGTAAAGGAACCGAAATCGGCCGTACGTTTGATGAACTAGCTGCGATTATTGACGGAGTTACGCTAAATGATAAACTTTCTGTCACTCTGGATACTTGCCACATTAATGATGCAGGTTATAATGTAAAAGATGATTTTGATGGCGTATTAGTTGAATTTGATAAAATTATCGGATTGGATCGTTTAAAAGTTATTCATGTGAATGATTCTAAAAATCCTATGGGCTCACATAAAGATCGTCATGCCAATATTGGCTTTGGCACTATTGGTTTTGAAGCTTTAAACGGTGTGGTTCACCATGAAAAATTAACTGCTTTACCAAAAATTTTAGAAACACCTTATGTCGGAGAAGACAAAAAAAATAAAAAGGCCCCTTACGGCTTTGAAATTGCGATGTTAAAAAATCAAACATTTGATCCAGAATTATTAGAAAAAATTCAAGGACAAAACTAAAGCAACAATCGCTCTTAAAGGTCCTATTGACATTTAAGAGCGTATATTTTTGACTTTTAATCACTATTTTGCAAAAAAATCAGACTTTTTTCATTATTTAAGAGAAATCCCGCAAAAAGAACTTTTCTTTTTTTGCTATTTCTAGTAAAATAATTCATTGAGAGCAAAACTATACGGAGAGGAGAGAGTTTCAATGGCAACAGGTTGGGTAGTATTAATCGCAGTAATCGCTTTATTAGTAGGCGCTGCAGGGGGCTTTTTCCTTGCACGCAAATATATGCAAGATTATTTCAAAAAAAATCCTCCCGTTAATGAGGATATGTTACGCATGATGATGGCATCAATGGGTCAAAAACCGTCAGAGAAAAAGGTTAGACAAATGATGCAACAAATGAAAAACCAAGGAAAATAGTAAAGGTTATTCAGGTAATCATGAATAAGTGTAAAAACGGGCTGATTTTCAGTCCGTTTTTTTGTTGTTTTGCGGGAGAATAGGATAATCTAGGAGGAAAAGAGCGAGACGTTTAATCAAAAACAACACAATAACGAAGAAACCTTCTAGCTCGAAAGTAGTCTTCGTAGAACAACAAAGTAAAGGAGGGACAACTGAATGTCCATATTCAAAAAATTAGGCTGGTTTTTTAAGCAAGAGAAAAAAAGTTATATTATTGGGGTTTTCTCATTAATGATGGTCGCTCTTGTTCAATTAGTCCCGCCCAAAGTTATTGGCGTCGTTGTAGATGAAATCGTTAACAAAGAAATTCGCTTAACGAAAATTATCGTGTGGGTTGCACTCTTGATTGGTGCTGGGCTTGCCCAATATCTTTTTCGCTATATTTGGCGGATGCATATTTGGGGGAGTGCCGCTCGTTTGGAAAAAGAGCTACGGACTCAATTATTTCATCATTTCACAAAAATGGATAGCATCTTTTATCAGAAATATCGGACAGGTGACTTGATGGCGCATGCAACCAATGATTTAAATGCCATCCAAAATGTGGCTGGAGCTGGGATTTTAACGTTTGCCGACTCTGTGATTACGGGAGGAACAACGATTATCGCAATGATTCTATTTGTCGATTGGCGCTTAACATTAATTGCTTTATTACCGCTGCCTTTATTAGCCGTCACTTCACGAGTTTTAGGTTCTAAGTTGCATGATGCCTTTCGAGATTCACAAGCTGCTTTTTCAGCGATTAATGATAAAACACAAGAAAGTATCACTGGAATTAAAGTCATTAAAACATTTGGGCAAGAAAAAGAAGATCTTGCTGATTTTACAGAGAAAATTGATGATGCTATCGTCAAAAATAAACGAACGAACTTTTTAGATGCACTATTTGATCCGTTTATTACGCTGATTATTGGTGTTTCTTATGTTTTGACAATTATTATTGGTGGTCGTTTCATCATGGAAGGAACGATTAGTTTAGGTCAGTTGGTCTCTTTCATTGCCTATATTGGGATGCTAGTTTGGCCAATGTTTGCGATTGGGCGCTTATTTAATGTGTTAGAACGTGGGAATGCTAGTTACGATCGTGTGAACGAATTATTACATGAAAAAACGCATATTATCGAACGAAAAGATGCCATCAAAACAATGGCGCAAGGGACAATTTCAATGAAGATTGATTCTTTTTCTTATCCAAAAGAAGAGACGGTGGCGTTGGAAAATATCCAATTTTCGTTGCAAGAAGGAGAAACCTTGGGGATTGTTGGTAAAACAGGCGCTGGTAAAACCACTATTTTGAAGTTGTTGATGCGTGAATATGACCAATACCAAGGAACGATTTCCTTTGGAAAACATAACATTAAAAATTACACATTAGATGCATTGATGGGTGCAATGGGTTACGTGCCACAGGACCATTTTCTCTTTTCCATGACGGTACGAGATAACATTCGTTTTGCTAAACCAGACTTGGGACAAGCGGCAGTTGAACAAGCGGCAGCATTAGCATTTATTAACCAAGAAATTAAAGCATTCCCTGAAGGCTATGACACAATGGTTGGGGAACGTGGCGTTTCGCTTTCTGGAGGACAAAAACAACGGATTTCTATTGCACGAGCCTTGATTGTTGAACCAGAATTGTTAATTTTAGACGATGCCTTATCTGCAGTCGATGCGAAGACTGAAGAGGCGATTTTATCAAATCTAAAAGAAACGCGCCAAGAAAAAACCACTATCATTACAGCACATCGTTTAAGTAGTGTCATGCATGCAAAAGAAATCTTAGTGTTGGATGAAGGGAAAATTATTGAACGGGGGACGCATCAAGAGTTACTGGCTCAGAAGGGTTGGTATCAGCGGATGTGGGAAAAACAGCAATTAGAAGCGAAAATTGAAGGGAGTGAGAGTTAATGGAAGAAAAGTATCAATCCGAATGGTCCAGAGAGTTACCGCTGAAAGAACAATTAACGATTGTTCAGCGTTTGTTTCGTTTTGCCAAACCGTTTCGACGCATGTTTTACACAGCTATTCTCTTTGCATTTGGCTTATCAATTATCAATATTCTTTTGCCTAGAGTCATTCAAGTTTTTATGGATAATTATTTAACGCCTAAAACTGCTACAATGCAAGTGATTCTAACTTTTGCTGCTATTTATTTTTTTGGTGTCATTGTCAAAAGTATTGTTTGGTTTTTCCAATGGTATTTGTATTCGATGACTTCTTTAAAAACGTATCAATATATACGAGTGAAATTATTTGAAAAATTACACACTTTAGGTATGCGTTATTTTGATCAAACACCAGCGGGTTCGACGGTGTCTCGTGTTACAAATGACACAGAAACATTGTTTGAATTCTGGTATGTATTCTTAATGGTGATTACAGGAATTTTTGCCGTAATCTCGTCATTTTTTGCAATGTTTCAACTCAGTCCAGAAATCTCATTTTATTGTCTAATTTTCTTGCCAATTTTATTAGTTGTAATTTGGTATTACCAAAAATTTAGTTCAAAATTATATCGCAGTATGCGGGAAAAATTAAGTCAATTAAACACCAAACTAAATGAATACATCTCTGGTATGCAAATCATTCAACAATTTCGCCAAGAAAAGCGTTTGGAAAAAGAATTTGAAGAAACCAATGATGACTATTTAAAAACACGAGTAGCAATGATTCGTATGAATTCGTTATTATTAAGTCCCATCATTAATTTGTTGTATACGTTGGCGATTGCATTGGCCTTAACTATGTTTGGCATCGATGCTTTACATTCACCTGTTGAAGCGGGGATGATTTATGCTTTTGTAACGTATGTCCAAGCTTTTTTTAATCCGATGACACAAATGATGGACTTCCTAAGTATCTTTACAGATGGGATTGTCGCAGGTAGCCGTATTTTAAAAATTATGGATACGGAAGAATTAACGCCGCAACAATCAGTAGGTGCGAATGGGGAAATTATTCGCGGGAAAATTGAATTTCGCAATGTTACTTTTTCTTATGACGGCAAAAACGAAGTATTGAAAAATATTAGCTTTGTTGCAAATCCCGGGGAAACCGTCGCTTTAGTCGGTCATACTGGAAGTGGTAAAAGTTCAATTATTAATGTACTCATGCGTTTCTATGAATTTTATGAAGGCCAGATTTTAATTGATGATCGTGACATTCGTGATTTTCCCATGACAGAATTACGGGAAAAGATGGGCTTAGTATTGCAGGATGCTTTCATGTTTTATGGAGATATTGCTGGAAATATCCGTTTACTGAATCCAAACATCACAGATGAACAAATTAAACAGGCTGCGGAATTTGTTCAGGCGGATAAATTTATTCACACGTTACCCAATACCTATCATGCGAAAGTCATTGAACGAGGAGCGAGTTATTCTAGCGGACAACGTCAATTAATTTCGTTTGCACGAACAATTGTAACTGATCCCAAAATTTTAGTTTTAGATGAAGCAACCGCTAATATTGATACAGAAACAGAAGGATTGATTCAAGAAGGATTAGCCAAAATGCGTCAAGGGAGAACGACAATTGCGATTGCGCATCGCCTTTCGACGATTCGTGACGCAAACTTGATTTTAGTTTTAGACAAAGGGCAGATTGTAGAACGAGGAACGCACGAAACGTTACTGGCAGAAGGTGGCCTTTATGCGGATATGTATCAGTTACAAAGTACGGAAGTTTAACGTAACAACAGAAAGAGTTAAATAACCCAAACAAAGACATTTAGTGTTAGGAAATTCCTAATTCTAGGTGTCTTTGTAGCTCTTTAAATTGCAAAAAAGAATAGAAATGGTATGATATGAAGAGAGAAAAACAAACGAGGAAGTTAGGTGGAACTGTGAAGCCAGTTATAGTCAAAAATGTGCGAATAGGTGAAGGGAATCCCAAAATTGTGGTGCCCATTGTTGCTCCAACAGCCGAGGATATTTTGGCCGAAGCAACGGCGAGCCAAACACTAGATTGTGATTTGGTGGAATGGCGTTTAGACTATTATGAAAATGTCGCTGATTTTTCCGATGTATGTAATCTTTCACAACAAGTAATGGAACGGTTGGGGCAAAAACCGTTATTGTTAACTTTTCGTACACAAAAAGAAGGCGGCGAAATGGCTTTTTCTGAGGAAAATTATTTTGCTTTGTATCATGAATTAGTGAAAAAAGGTGCGTTGGATTTATTAGATATTGAATTATTTGCGAATCCGCTGGCGGCAGATACGTTAATTTACGAAGCTAAAAAGATGGGGATTAAAATTGTTCTCTGTAATCACGACTTTCAGAAAACACCGTCGCAAGAGGAGATTGTCGCGCGGTTACGCCAAATGCAAATGCGTCAGGCGGATATTTGTAAAATAGCTGTGATGCCACAAGATGCGACAGATGTACTTACGTTACTTTCAGCAACCAATGAAATGTACACCCATTATGCATCCGTCCCAATCGTTACTATGTCAATGGGACAGTTAGGGATGATTAGTCGCGTAACAGGTCAACTGTTCGGGTCGGCACTAACTTTTGGCTCAGCCCAGCAAGCGTCTGCACCAGGCCAACTATCCGTACAAGTATTAAGAAATTATTTAAAGACATTCGAACAAAACAAGTGATTCAGAAGGTGAAAAAAGTGGCAAAGAAAAAAACACAACAAAAAACGAATGCGATGCGCATGGTAGAACAACATAAAGTACCATATAAAGAATATGAATTCGCTTGGAGTGAAGATCATTTAAGTGCAGAAAGTGTCGCTGAAAGTTTAGGTATTGACAAAGGACGAATTTTTAAAACCTTGGTTACAGTAGGTAATAAAACAGGTCCAGTCGTGGCTGTCATTCCTGGTAATCAAGAATTAGATTTGAAAAAATTAGCGAAAGCTAGTGGCAACAAAAAGGTAGAAATGCTTCACTTAAAAGATTTAGAAGCAACCACAGGCTATATTCGTGGGGGCTGTTCCCCAATTGGGATGAAAAAACAATTTCCCACCTATTTGGCTGAAGAAGCTCAACAATATTCTGCAATTATTGTTTCTGCAGGCAAACGTGGCATGCAAATTGAATTAGCGCCTGAAGCAATCCTTTCGCTAACCAATGGGCAATTTGCGGAAATAACGACAAAAGAATAAGTGGCTATAAGAAGAAGTCGAGACAGAATCGTTTATCTGTTTTTAAACGTGGAGCAAAAATCACTAGGGATTTTTGCTCCACGTGTTTAATTATCAAATTAATAAAGGAAAAGCATTAAGTAAACAGTGCTACTTTTTATTGGGATAAAATTTTTGTAATGCTTGCCGTGCGAGCATATCGGCCGCTTTGTTTTGACTTTCAGGTAGCCATTTGATTAAGAGCAAAGGGAAATTCTTTTCTAGTTGTTGATATTCTGCTAAATAAGGCTGGTACTTTTCATTTTTAGCATAGTTTTTTTCAATTGTTTGGACAACAATTTTACTATCTGAGTGGAGAAGAACGGTTTGTTGATTGTCTTCATTGGCAATCGCTTGTTTTAAAGCTTCAATCAGCACTTTAAATTCGGCTTCGTGATTACTAACAATGCCTAAAGGAACATGCAATTGTTGCCGAGATTGGTCGGTGAGGTAAACGATACCGCCGCCAGATTCACCTGGATTGCCTTTTGTTGCAGCATCTACATAAATTCTTAACATAAAATTACTCCTAATTTCTTTTTGTTCTTAAAAAAAGTATGTTACTATTATAACATATTTAAATTTAGCGGCGTTGATCCAGAAGTAGTGAGGGCACTTTATGAAAAAACAGAAATTCTATTGGCAGCCAGAATTAGCATCAACAATTATTTACTGGTCTTGCACATTTTGTATATTATTTATTAGTTTAATTTTAGCATTGGAAAATAATGGTCCTTACTTGATTAGTAATCTGGTGATGGTTCCATTTTTTGTGTTTGCTTATCTAGGAATTGCGCGGTCTTTTAACCTGACAGAAACATCTTTAATTGTCAGAGATGTTTTATGGTTTCGCAAAAAAGCACTTCCGCTTTCTCAGATAGAAAAAGTAACCTACAATGAAAAAAGCATCGAAATTTTTTCCTCAGAATTTAAGGAAGGCTCAAAAGTCTTTTTAATGAAAAAGAAAACGATTCCGTTATTTCTTGAGGCACTTAAGATAAAAAAGCCTGAATTGAAGGTAGCAGAAGATCATTCTTTGGGCCTTCATAAAAAAGAAGAAAAAAACAAGAGTGAGTCATAAGTCGAAACGACTGGTGACCCACTCTCAAAATCTTAAAATAATCAGCTGAAACAAACGCTACGTTTACTTACTTTTTGGAGCAAAGCGTTGTTGGTTCAGCTTTTTTAGTTATCTATTTTTTTGACATGTGCTGCTTGTAGCCCACGATTGCCTTCCATTATCTCGAACTCTACAGATTGATTCTCATCAAGTGATTTGAATCCGTCACCTTCTATAGCAGTGAAGTGGACAAAAATCTCATCTTCTTCGTTGTAAACGATAAAACCATAACCTTTTCTGTTATCGAACCATTTGACAATTCCTTTTTGCATCCAATTCACGCTCCTTTTAGATTTGTAAAGACACTTTCATTATACGAGAAAAGGCTACCAAACGTCAATGGTTGGGTTGTTTAAAAAAGGTTATTCTAGCCATTCTATTCAATACAAGCTATAATTTAAAAGAAACAATGTGTCACAAAGACGATAAAGAATTGAAAAGGGGTCCGTTATGAAGACAGATATTAACATTGCACAAGCAGCAACATTAAAACCTATTCAAGAGATTGCCGAAACAATCGGTCTTTCAGAAGATTCGCTCGAACTTTATGGAAAATACAAAGCGAAAATAGATTTTCCAACGCTTCAATCCTTAGAAGCGCAACCAGAAGGTAAATTAATTCTCGTTACATCGATTAATCCAACACCAGCAGGAGAAGGAAAATCAACCGTGACCATTGGTTTAGGAGATGCATTAAATCAAATCAATAAAAAAACAGTTATTGCCCTAAGAGAACCATCATTAGGTCCTGTGATGGGGATTAAAGGTGGCGCAACAGGTGGCGGTTACGCACAAGTATTACCAATGGAAGAAATCAATTTGCATTTTACTGGTGATATGCATGCGATTACGACAGCCAATAATGCCTTAGCTGCGTTACTAGATAATCATTTACAGCAAGGAAATGAATTAAAGATTGATTCTCGACGGGTGATTTGGAAACGGGCAGTGGATCTAAATGATCGTGCGCTCAGACAGGTCGTTGTTGGTTTAGGCGGTCCTTTCCAAGGTGTACCAAGAGAAGACGGTTTCGATATTACTGTGGCGAGTGAAATTATGGCGATTCTTTGTTTAGCGCAAAATTTAACGGACTTAAAAGAACGCTTAAGTCGGATTATTGTCGCCTATAATGACCAAAGAGAGCCGGTGACGGTTAAAGATTTAAACGTGGCAGGTGCACTGACTTTATTATTAAAAGACGCCTTAAAACCTAATTTAGTTCAAACGATTGAAGGAACTCCAGCTTTTGTTCACGGTGGTCCTTTTGCCAATATCGCTCATGGATGTAACAGTATTTTAGCGACAAAAACGGCTTTGCATCTAGGGGATTATGTCGTAACAGAAGCAGGTTTTGGTGGCGACTTGGGTGGCGAAAAATTTTTAGATATTAAAGTACCTTCTTTAGGAAAAGCACCCGATGCCGTTGTGATTGTGGCAACGATTCGCGCGTTGAAAATGCATGGCGGTTTGGCGAAAGATCAGTTAGCAGAAGAAAATTTACCAGCGTTACAAAAAGGCTTTGCCAACTTAGAAAAACATATTCAAAATATGCAACGTTATGATGTACCAGTAGTTGTTGCAATTAATGAGTTTACACAGGATACAGAAAAAGAAATTCAACTATTGAAAGAAGCATGCCAAGCGTTAGGCGTGCCCGTCGAGTTAACAAGTGTTTGGGCGCAAGGTGGCGCAGGTGGCACGAATCTAGCGAAAACAGTAGTAGCAGAGATTGAAGCCAATACAAAACAGTTTCAACCTTTATATAATCCTCGCCAAACAATTGAAGAAAAAATTCAAGCCATTGTACAAACGATTTACGGCGGGGAACAGGCGATTTTTTCTCCGAAAGCACAAAAGCAAATTGCAGACTTTACAAAAAATGGTTGGGATCAATTACCAATCTGCATGGCGAAGACACAGTATTCACTTTCTGACGATCCTCAAAAATTAGGACGGCCAGAAGGATTTACGATTACGATTCGTGAGCTAGTTCCAAAAATCGGTGCAGGGTTTATCGTGGCGTTAACGGGTGACATTTTAACGATGCCTGGCTTGCCGAAAGTTCCTGCTGCGTTAAATATGGATGTGGACGAAACGGGTCAAGCGAGCGGTCTCTTTTAAAGCCGCTCTTTCCTGAGACCTATTTTTAGTATATACTTGAAAGTAGCTCAATAAAAAATAATGACGGAAATTTATTGCGTAGTTTATTATAAGGAGCAACGACTATGGGGGAACGAGCAGATACATTTTTAGCACACTTTAATCGCATTGAAAAGTGGATGAGAGAGAGACTGAACAATCCTGTCAACATGGGATTCAGTGAAATGACAAGACGTCTTTCCCGAAAAGAAAAAGGACAGATTGCTCAATTTGAAGAGGATTTGCTTCAAATGGCTCAGTTAAGAAATGCCATCGTTCATGAGCGAATTGCTGATGATTTTGTAATTGCAGAGCCAAACGAATGGGCAGTTCAACGAATTGAAACGATTGAACAAGCTTTAACAAAACCAGAAAAAGTAGTGCCTAAATTTGCGAAACGTGTTACAGCTTTTGAAATCACCACTTCTTTAGAAACGTTATTAACGATTATTGCAAAAAAACAATATTCCCAATTTCCGATTTATGAAAAAGGTGTATTTAAAGGATTAATCACGGTTCGAGGGATTGGTGTATGGTTTGCCATTGAGAGCACCAAAGGCGAAGTTCACATTGCCAACCGAACGGTGCGAGAATTGTTGGCATCAAATTATAAACGCAGCAACTATCAATTTGTTTCAATTGAAGCAACCGTTTTTGAAGTTGAACAAATGTTTCGGGAGCAGCCACGCTTAGAAGCTGTGCTTATTAGTAAAAGTGGCCATCCTAATGGTGAGTTAGTAGGCATTGTTCGACCAAGAGATTTAGCAAGTATTCATAGAGAAAAGGAATGACGCGATTGTTAGTAGTATATTTTTTAATCAGTGCCTTATTAGTAGGGCTTGACCAATGGAGCAAATATTTGACGGTCCAAAACATTTCTTTGGGTGAAACAAAAGAATTCATTCCTGGATTTTTGTCGCTGACCCATTTAAGAAATACCGGAGCCGCTTGGAGCTTATTAGAAGGAAAGATGATATTCTTTTATGTCATCACAGTAATTGTTAGTGTCGTGATTATTTATTTATTAATTAAGAATTATAAAAAAAGTATCTGGTATTCTGTAGGTTTATCTTTTGTCTTAGCAGGTGCCATTGGGAATTTTATTGATCGTGTACGTTTAGGCTACGTGGTGGACATGCTCCAAACGGATTTTATGAATTTTCCTATTTTTAATGTTGCAGATAGTACGTTAGTGGTCGGCGTTATTTGTATATTTATTTATTTGATTTTAGATGAAAAAGCAGCAAAGGAAGGCAAAAATGGAACAAATTAACGTAACGATTCAAACAGAAAAAGGCCGGATTGACAAAGTATTAAGTGAACATTTACCCAATCATTCCCGCTCGCAAATTCAACAATGGTTAAAAGAAAAACACGTAACAGTTAACGGTGAAACGGTCCGCGCAAATTACAAAGTTACAGCAGGCGATGAAATTGTGGTAACAATTCCTGAACCAGAAGTGCTAGATATGGTAGCAGAGGATATTCCTTTGACCATTGTTTATGAAGACAATGATGTGATTGTCGTCAACAAACCTCAAGGCATGGTTGTTCATCCTTCGGCAGGGCATCCCAAGGGTACATTAGTGAACGCGTTACTTCATCATGCGGATCACTTATCGGCGATTAATGATGTGGTGCGACCGGGAATTGTTCATCGAATTGATAAAGATACTTCGGGGCTATTGATGGTGGCTAAAAATGATCAAGCCCATGAATCATTAGCGAAACAGCTAAAAGAAAAAACATCGTTACGTAAATACGTTGCCTTGGTCCACGGTGTTATTCCTCACGA
The DNA here is from genome assembly GCF_050534975.1 of Enterococcus sp. DIV2384. Taxonomy (NCBI): domain Bacteria; kingdom Bacillati; phylum Bacillota; class Bacilli; order Lactobacillales; family Enterococcaceae; genus Enterococcus; species Enterococcus sp. DIV2384. The sequence continues at coordinate 1,509,815 of NZ_CP172905.1, read as the reverse complement.
TAAGGGAGAAATAAATGCGCCTATTGGTCGTTCCAAGGTTGACCGTAAAATGCAAGCGGTCATTGAAGGCGGTAAAGAAGCAGTCACGCATTTTACTGTTTTAGAGCGTTTTGATGCATTTACCTTAGTTGAATTACAACTAGAAACAGGCCGGACACATCAAATCCGTGTTCACATGAAATATATCGGTTATCCATTAGCTGGAGATCCATTGTATGGACCGAAAAAAACATTGCCTGGCAATGGACAATTTTTACATGCGAAGTTATTAGGCTTTACACATCCTACTACAGGTGAACAATTAGTCTTTGAAGCACCTTTACCAAAAGTTTTTGAAAAAACTTTACACCAATTAAGAAATAATCATTGATTTTTTTCTGAAGAAGAGGTAAACTCTTTTTTAAGAAGAAAAATAACTAAATAACTGTAACCTTTAAGTTTAGTCCCGTGAGGCTAAGAAGGAATCATGCAAAAGAACACTAGGTGCGCTTAGTTAGTAAGTTGTGTGGGCTACATGGTACCCTTGTACCTTTTTAAACTGTAACCAACATCCTCCTATCCTCATACGGGTAGGAGGATTTTTTGTTGGAAAAAATAACAGGACAATTTCAATAAAAACCCACTTATTTTTCAGCTGCTCAATTGAAGGAAGAATCGCTGACCCCAAGACAGCGAGGACGTAGATAAAAAAGAAATGAGGAGGAAATTATTATGCCAAAGAAAGAAGTTGTTGACGCAGTCACAATGAAACGAGCGCTTACTCGAATCTCGTATGAAATTATTGAAAGAAACAAAGGAATTCAAGACATTGTTTTAGTAGGAATTAAAACGCGTGGGATATACATTGCACAACGTCTAGCCGAACGCTTAAAACAATTAGAAGATATTGACGTGCCAGTTGGTGAATTAGATATTACTTTGTATCGTGATGATGTGAAAGATATGGAGGAACCTGAATTACATTCTTCTGACGTACCAGTCTCAATTGAAGGTAAAGAAGTTATTTTAGTGGATGATGTCTTGTACACGGGCCGGACCATTCGTGCTGCGATGGACGCTGTTATGGATTTAGGTCGTCCAAGAAAAATCTCTTTAGCAGTCTTAGTAGATCGTGGGCATAGGGAACTACCGATTCGTGCCGATTATGTAGGGAAAAATATTCCAACATCAAAAACTGAGGAAATTATTGTGGAAATGGAAGAGCGTGACGGCGCAGATCGTATTATGATCAGTAAAGGAAACGAATAAAAAGGAGTGAACAACGTTGTCAGAAAAAGAATTTCGAAATGAGGATGCAGTCTTAGATATTAAAGACAGACCGCAAGCTTTTCACTGGGTTGGCCTAAGTTTACAACATTTATTTACGATGTTTGGCGCAACGGTTTTAGTACCAATCTTAGTGGGAATTGACCCAGGGATTGCGTTAGTCAGTTCAGGATTAGGAACAATGGTCTATCTGATTACTACAAAAGGAAAAATCCCCGCTTATCTTGGCAGTAGCTTTGCTTTTATTGCAGCGATGCAGATGTTAATGAAGAGTGATGGTTATCCAGCCATTGCCCAAGGTGCTATGACAACCGGCTTGGTATACCTAATCGTTTCATTAATCATTAAAAAAATTGGTTCCGACTGGTTGGATAAAATTTTACCGCCTATCGTTGTAGGACCTGTCGTGATGGTTATCGGTTTAGGCTTAGCAGCTAATGCCGCAAATAACGCAATGTATAACAACAACGTTTATGATTTTAAATATATTGCCGTAGCCTTAATTACTTTAGGCTTAACCATTTTTTACAACATGTTTTTCAAAGGCTTCCTAGGATTAATTCCAATTCTTTTGGGAATTGTTAGTGGGTACCTGGTCGCTTTAGCTTTCGGAATTATTGACTTAACCCCTATTAAAGAAGCCGCTTGGTTTGCTTTACCGAATTTTGAAGTACCTTTTGTTCAATATGAACCGAAATTGTATTTAAATGCCATTACAACAATGGCACCAATTGCTTTTGTAACAATGACAGAACATATTGGTCATTTAATGGTCTTGAATAAATTAACCAAGCGCAACTTTTTCCAAGACCCAGGCTTATCTAAAACTTTAATGGGAGATGGCTTAGCGCAAATTGTAGCAGGTTTTGTTGGTGGACCACCAGTTACAAGTTATGGTGAAAATATCGGCGTGCTGGCAATTACAAGAGTACACAGTGTCTTCGTGATTGGTGGAGCCGCGGTGTTCGCTGTAGCTTTAGGCTTTGTTGGAAAATTAAGTGCCTTGATTCTAAGTATCCCAGGACCAGTTATTTCAGGAATTAGTTTCGTCTTGTTCGGTGTGATTGCCGCAAGTGGTTTGAAAATCTTAATCGATAATAAGATTAATTTTGATAAGAAAAAGAATTTATTGATTGCTTCAGTAATTTTAGTCATCGGCATTGGTGGCTTAGTCTTCAAAGTAGGAACCTTTGAATTGTCTTCAATGGCATTAGCAACCGTCTTAGGAATTGTTTTGAATTTAATTTTACCGGAAAACGCACGTAGCGAAGAACAGTAGGAGGACTGGACGAATGATTATTACATCTGAACGAATTAGTTTAAAACATCTTTTAACTGCTGAGGCTTTAACCGACCGTGAAGTCATGGGGTTAATCCGTCGCGCAGGAGAATTTAAACAGGGAGCAAAATGGCACCCAGAAGAACGTCAATATTTTGCAACAAACTTGTTTTTTGAAAATAGTACTCGAACACATAAAAGTTTTGAGGTAGCTGAGAAAAAATTAGGCTTAGAAGTGATTGAGTTTGAAGCAAGTAGAAGTTCTGTTCAAAAAGGAGAAACGTTATACGACACAGTACTAACGATGTCGGCAATTGGTGTAGATGTAGCAGTCATTCGTCATGGTAAAGAAAATTATTACGATGAATTGATTCAAAGTAAAACGATTCAATGTTCTATTATTAACGGTGGGGACGGGAGTGGACAACACCCTACACAATGTTTATTGGATCTGATGACCATTTATGAAGAATTTGGTGGATTTGAAGGCTTGAAAGTGGCGATTGTGGGAGATATTACACATTCTCGCGTTGCTAAATCAAATATGCAGTTATTAAACCGTTTAGGCGCTGAAATTTATTTTTCAGGTCCAGAAGAGTGGTATGATCATCAGTTTGATGTCTATGGACAATATGTGCCGCTAGATGAAATTGTTGAAAAAGTCGATGTGATGATGTTGCTTCGCGTGCAGCACGAACGTCATGATGGTAAGGAAAGTTTTTCAAAAGAAGGCTATCATTTGGAATATGGTTTAACCAACGAACGGGCAACTCGTTTACAGAAACACGCAATTATTATGCATCCAGCGCCAGTCAATCGGGATGTTGAACTGGCAGATGAATTAGTGGAAAGTCTGCAATCAAGAATCGTCGCGCAAATGAGTAACGGAGTCTTTATGCGCATGGCAATTTTGGAAGCAATTTTACATGGAAAGGCCTAGGTGGAGAAATGAAGACGTTAATTAAGAATGGAAAAATCATCAAAAAAGAGAATCAATTGATTGAGGCAGCACTTTGGCTAGAAAATGGTGTGATTCACGCAATCGGGGAATCGTTTGACGAAGCAGATTTTGAGCAAGTGTTTGATGCGAAAGGGCAACTAATTACACCAGGCTTGGTCGATGTGCATGTTCACTTTAGAGAACCAGGCTTTACGTATAAAGAAACGATTAAAACGGGCAGTAAAGCTGCTGCTCGCGGTGGTTTTACTACGGTTTGCGCAATGCCCAATTTGAATCCAGTACCAGATACGGCTGAAAAATTAAGTGAGGTTTACGACTTAATTCAAAAAGATGCAGTCGTGAAAGTTTTACAATATGCCCCCATTACAGAAGAGCTACGGAGTGAAGTTTTAACCAATCAGAAGGCCTTAAAAGAAGCGGGCGCCTTTGCATTTACGAATGATGGTGTTGGTGTCCAAACGGCAGGAACGATGTACTTAGCCATGAAAGAAGCGGCTGCATTAAATATGGCGCTTGTTGCGCACACGGAAGATGAATCTTTATTATTTGGCGGTGTGATGCATGAAGGCGAAGTTTCTAAGAAATTAGGCCTACCAGGGATTTTAAGTGCAACGGAAGCTTCACAAATTGCTCGGGATATTACTTTAGCAAAAGAAACAGGCGTTCATTATCATGTTTGTCATGTTTCAACAGAAGAAAGCGTGCGCGTTATTCGAGATGCTAAAAAAGCAAGGATTCACGTAACAGCCGAAGTTTCGCCACACCATTTAATTTTAGTCGATGAGGATATTCCTGGTGACGAAGGGTTTTGGAAAATGAACCCGCCATTACGTGGTTTAGCAGATCGACAAGCATTGATTGACGGCTTGTTAGATGGCACGATTGACTGTATTGCTACCGACCACGCGCCCCATGGTTTAGAAGAAAAACAACAATCATTTTTAAACGCACCTTTTGGTATTGTCGGTAGTGAAACGGCCTTCCAATTGATTTATACGAACTTTGTCGAAACAGGCATTTTCACATTAGAACAAGTGATTGATTGGATGGCAGTGAAACCGGCAGAAATTTTTGGATTAAACGCAGGAACACTAACAATTGGTGCACCAGCAGATATTGCAGTTTTTGACTTAGCAACAGCTGCACCAATTGATGCAGAAGCATTTGAATCAATGGCTGTCAATACACCATTTACAGGGTGGACAGTCAAAGGAAAGACACTTATGACATTTGTTGACGGAGCATTAGCTTGGTCGGAGGAGGCGCAGTAGGTTTGAAAAGGTTATTGATTTTAGAAGACGGAACAGTATTTGAAGGAAAAGCGTTTGGTGCAGAAGGCAATGTAGTAGGAGAAGTTGTTTTTACTACTGGCATGACAGGTTACCAAGAAGCAATTACTGACCAAAGTTTTAATGGACAAATGATTACTTTTACGTATCCATTAGTTGGAAATTACGGGGTCAACCGAGATGATTATGAATCCATTGCACCAACCTGTAAAGGTGTCATTGTTAAAGAGCATGCGCGGGTTGCTTCAAATTGGCGTCAACAAATGACCTTGGATGAATTTTTAAAGCGCAAAGGGATTCCGGGAATTTCAGGAATTGATACGCGTGCGCTGACTCGTAAGTTACGATCAGCTGGAACAATGAAAGGGAGCATCATTGATGCCGTGGATGATTTGCCGCATGCATTTGATCAACTAAAAGCGACGGTCATGCCGAAAAATCAAGTGGCACAAGTCTCCATCACTAAACCTTATCCGAGTCCAGGTATTGGGCGTAATGTAGTCGTCGTTGATTTCGGGTTGAAACATAGTATTTTGCGAGAATTATCAAAACGGCAATGCAACTTAACCGTGTTGCCTTATAATACAACGGCCGAAGAGATTTTAGAATTAAGTCCCGATGGTGTCATGTTGACAAATGGGCCTGGAGATCCCAAAGATGTGCCTGAAGCTATTGAAATGATTCAAGAAATCCAAGGAAAAGTTCCAATTTTCGGCATCTGCTTAGGTCATCAGTTATTTTCATTAGCAAATGGTGCGGATACGTATAAGATGAAGTTTGGACATCGCGGTTTGAATCATCCTGTACGAGAAATTGCAACAGGACGCATTGATTTCACTTCACAAAATCACGGATATGCCGTAGATGAAGCAACAATTGATCCAGAAAAATTACTTGTGACCCACGTGGAAGTCAATGATGGAACGGTTGAAGGCGTGCGTCATCGAGATTATCCAGCTTTTACTGTGCAATATCACCCAGATGCGGCTCCAGGACCGCACGATGGTCTTCATTTATTTGACGAATTTATGGAATTAATGGATGCATGGAAGGAGCAAAACTAATGCCAAAACGAACGGACATCAAGAAAATCATGGTGATTGGTTCAGGACCAATCATTATTGGACAAGCAGCAGAATTTGACTATGCAGGCACACAAGCCTGTTTAGCGCTAAAAGAAGAAGGGTATGAAGTTGTCTTAGTAAACTCAAATCCAGCGACTATCATGACCGATAAGGAAATCGCGGATCATGTTTATATCGAACCGATTACTTTAGAATTTGTTTCAAGAATTTTGCGAAAAGAACGTCCTGATGCTCTTCTACCAACATTAGGTGGTCAAACTGGATTAAATATGGCGATGGAATTATCGGAATCAGGAATTTTAGATGAGCTAAATGTAGAATTGCTAGGAACAAAGCTCAGTGCGATTGACCAAGCGGAAGACCGTGATTTATTTAAACAATTGATGGAAGAATTAGAACAACCGATTCCAGAAAGTGAAATTGTCAATACGGTGGAACAAGCCGTGGCTTTTGCCAAACGAATTGGTTATCCAATTATCGTTCGTCCCGCATTTACCTTAGGTGGAACAGGCGGCGGCATGTGCGATACGGAAGAAGAACTCCGCCAAATTGCTGAAAATGGTCTGAAATTATCACCAGTTACACAATGTTTAATTGAAAAAAGTATTGCTGGTTTTAAAGAAATTGAATATGAAGTGATGCGTGACTCGGCTGATAATGCGATTGTGGTTTGTAACATGGAAAACTTTGATCCTGTCGGCATTCACACTGGGGATTCGATTGTTTTTGCTCCGAGTCAAACCTTATCAGATTATGAATACCAAATGTTGCGAGATGCGTCTTTGAAAATTATTCGTGCATTAAAAATTGAAGGTGGCTGTAATGTTCAATTAGCTTTGGATCCACATAGCTTTAATTATTATGTGATTGAAGTTAATCCTCGTGTTTCTCGTTCATCTGCACTTGCTAGTAAAGCCACAGGGTATCCAATTGCGAAGTTAGCCGCAAAAATTGCTGTTGGTTTAACATTAGATGAAATGAAAAATCCAGTTACTGGAACCACTTATGCCGAATTTGAACCAGCTTTGGACTATGTTGTTTCCAAAATTCCTCGTTGGCCTTTTGACAAATTTGAAAAAGGTGCTCGAGAACTAGGAACGCAAATGAAAGCAACCGGGGAAGTCATGGCAATTGGCCGCAATATTGAAGAATCCTTATTAAAAGCAGTTCGTTCTTTAGAAATTGGTGCTTATCACAATGAGTTAGCAGAACTAAGTCATGTCAGTGATTTAGAATTAACGAAGAAAATGGTCCATGCGCAAGATGATCGATTGTTCTACTTATCAGAAGCCATTCGTAGAGGATATAGCATCGAAGAATTACAAAGTTTAACGAAAATTGATTTATTCTTCTTGGATAAACTTTTACACATTATCGAAATTGAAACGGCCCTTGAAAGTCACGTGGACAACGTATCTGTCTTGAAAGAAGCCAAACAAAATGGTTTTTCTGATCGGAAAATTGCGGCACTTTGGGGACAAACAGAACAAGCCATTGCTGACTTCCGCAGAGCCAATCAAATTGTGCCCGTCTATAAAATGGTCGATACGTGTGCTGCAGAGTTTGAATCACACACGCCTTATTTTTATAGCACGTATGAAGTGGAAAACGAAAGCAATGTTTCGAAAAAGCCTTCTGTACTAGTATTAGGTTCTGGTCCCATTCGCATTGGTCAAGGGGTCGAGTTTGATTATGCAACGGTTCATTCTGTCAAAGCGATCCAAGCGGCTGGTTATGAAGCAATTATTATGAATAGTAATCCTGAAACAGTTTCAACAGATTTCTCTGTTTCTGATAAATTATACTTTGAGCCATTAACTTTAGAAGACGTCATGAATGTGATTGATTTAGAAAATCCGATTGGCGTGATCGTCCAATTTGGTGGACAAACAGCGATTAATTTAGCTGAGCCGCTCACAAAACAAGGCGTTAAAATTCTTGGAACAACGATTGAAGATTTAGATCGTGCGGAAAATCGTGATTTATTTGAACAAGCTTTGCAAGAGTTAGAGATTCCTCAACCACCAGGAGATACGGCCACAAGTGCAGAAGAAGCAGTCGTGATTGCTGATCGTATCGGCTATCCCGTTTTAGTGCGTCCAAGTTATGTTTTAGGTGGTCGTGCAATGGAAATTGTCGAAAATCAAAAGGATTTGGAAGATTATATGCGACATGCAGTCAAAGCTTCTCCAGAACATCCTGTCTTGGTTGATAGCTATTTATTGGGACAAGAATGTGAAGTTGATGCCATTTGTGATGGTGAAACAGTACTAATTCCAGGGATTATGGAACATATTGAACGAGCTGGCGTTCATTCTGGCGATTCAATGGCGGTTTATCCACCGCAGTATCTTTCTCAAGAAATTCAGGCAACAATTGCCGATTATACAAAAAAACTAGCACTTGGTTTAAACTGTGTAGGCATGATGAATATTCAATTTGTTATTCATGAAAATCGTGTTTATGTGATTGAAGTGAATCCTCGTGCGAGTCGAACAGTTCCTTTCTTAAGTAAAATCACAGGGATTCCGATGGCCCAAGTTGCTACAAAAGCGATTCTTGGTGAGAAACTGACTGACCTAGGATATCAAGATGGATTATACCCTGAAAGTAAACAAGTTCATGTGAAAGCCCCTGTGTTCTCCTTTACGAAACTACAAAAAGTAGATACGTACTTAGGGCCTGAAATGAAATCAACTGGGGAAGTTATGGGTAGTGATTATTATTTAGAAAAAGCCTTGTATAAAGCCTTTGAAGCATCTGGCTTGCATTTGCCAAGTTATGGAGCTGTACTTTTCACCATTGCTGATGAAACAAAAGAAGAGGCGTTAGAAATTGCTAAGCGTTTTTCAGCAATTGGCTATAGTTTAGTCGCAACGGAAGGAACCGCTGACTTTTTAGCGAAGCATCAGTTGCCTGTTAAGAAAGTGACGAAAATTTCTAATCCTGAAGGGGAAACCGTGCTGGATGTCATTCGTAATGGGAATGCACAAGTGGTAATCAATACCATGGATAAAAATCGTTCCAGTGCCAACCAAGATGGGTTTTCAATCCGTCGGGAAGCAGTCGAACATGGGATTCCATTGTTTACCTCACTTGACACAGCGAATGCGATTTTAAAAGTTTTAGAATCAAGAGCCTTTACGACAGAAGCCATTTAAGCAAAAATCTGGAACAATCGTCTGAGGAGGACTGTTCCAGATTCTTTTACGAAGAAATAGAAAATCATTTATAGGGGAATCAGAGAATAAAGGAGTGAAGGATACTGATGCAGAGAAAGCAAGAAATGATGACCATTGTAGCTCAAAAACAGTTAGCGCCACGGATTTATCAGTTAGACTTACAAGGCGAGTTAGTGAAAGAGATGACACGACCTGGACAGTTTGTGCATATCAAGGTTCCGCGTGCAGATTTACTTTTGCGGCGACCGATTAGCATCAACCAAATTGATCATTCGAACGAAACCTGTCGTTTGATTTATCGAGTCGAAGGCGCTGGAACGGAAGTGTTTGCCACCATGAAGGCTGGTGAACAATTAGATATTTTAGGTCCTTTAGGAAACGGCTTTGATATAACTACCGTAGCAGCTGGTCAAACTGCTTTTATCGTTGGCGGAGGAATCGGGATTCCCCCATTGTATGAATTATCAAAACAACTCAATGAAAAAGGCGTGAAAGTGATTCATTTTCTTGGTTATGCATCAAAAGAGGTTGCTTATTACCAACAAGAATTTATGGCATTAGGAGAAACACATTTTGCCACAGATGACGGCTCGTTTGGCGCTCATGGCAACGTGGGACGTTTATTGTCAGAAGCGTTAGCAAAAGGACGGATCCCTGATGCAGTTTATGCTTGTGGTGCGAATGGTATGTTAAAAGCAATTGATTCTTTATTTCCAACACATCCACACGTTTACCTTTCTTTAGAAGAACGGATGGCCTGTGGAATTGGGGCTTGTTATGCCTGCGTTTGCCATAAAAAAGGAGACACTACTGGAGCAAAAAGTGTCAAGGTCTGTGATGAAGGTCCGATTTTTAAAGCAAGTGAGGTTATCTTATAATGAAAAATCCTTTAGCTGTTTCAATTCCAGGTTTAACATTAAAAAATCCAATTATTCCCGCCAGTGGTTGCTTTGGGTTCGGGGAAGAATATGCTAACTATTATGACCTTGATCAATTAGGTTCAATTATGATTAAGGCAACAACGCCCCAAGCACGATATGGAAATCCCACGCCACGTGTAGCTGAAACACCTAGTGGTATGCTAAATGCCATTGGATTGCAGAATCCAGGTTTAGAAGTGGTGATGCAAGAAAAATTACCGAAATTAGAAAAATACCCTAACTTACCGATTATCGCAAATGTTGCAGGTGCTTGCGAAGAGGACTATGTGGCTGTTTGCGCAAAAATTGGGCAAGCGCCTAACGTCAAAGCAATTGAACTGAATATTTCCTGTCCCAATGTGAAACATGGCGGCATAGCTTTTGGTACAGATCCAGAAGTTGCTTTTCAATTAACACAAGCAGTCAAAAAAGTCGCCTCTGTTCCGATTTATGTTAAACTATCACCAAACGTAACGGACATTGTGCCGATCGCCCAAGCAATTGAAGCAGGGGGCGCAGACGGCTTTTCTATGATTAATACATTGCTCGGGATGCGCATTGACTTAAAAACGAGAAAACCTATTTTAGCCAATCAAACTGGTGGACTATCTGGCCCAGCCATTAAACCTGTTGCCATTCGCTTAATCCGACAAGTCGCCAGTGTTTCTCAGTTGCCAATTATTGGAATGGGCGGTGTTCAAACAGTGGATGATGTCTTGGAAATGTTCATGGCAGGTGCTAGCGCTGTCGGTGTTGGTACGGCCAACTTTACAGATCCATATATTTGTCCGAAGTTGATTGACGGATTACCTAAGCGAATGGAAGAGTTAGGTATTGAATCGTTGGAACAATTAATTAAAGAAGTGAGAGAGGGGCAGCAAAATGCACGATAGACCAATTATTGCGTTAGATTTTCCCACGCAAAAAGAAGTGGCTGTTTTTTTAGAAAAATTTCCTAAGGAAGAAGCCTTGTTTGTTAAAGTGGGGATGGAACTTTTTTACGCAGAAGGACCAGCGATTGTTCGCTGGCTTAAAGAACAAGGGCACGATGTTTTCTTGGATTTAAAATTACATGATATTCCGAATACTGTGGAAAAAGCGATGACAAATTTAGCAAAATTAGGCGTTGCCATTACCAATGTCCATGCAGCAGGGGGCGTTCGAATGATGCAAGCAGCTAAGGAAGGTCTAATCAAAGGGACTCAGCCAGGCGCTAAGGTTCCTGAGTTAATTGCTGTAACCCAGTTGACTTCTACTAGTGAAGAAGAGATGCACCATGATCAATTAATCAACGTTCCTTTAGAGACAAGTGTCATTCATTATGCTAAATGTGCGGAAAAAGCGGGTCTGGATGGCGTGGTTTGTTCAGCATTAGAAGCACGTGGTATTCAAGAAGCAACCAAGCAGACGTTTATTTGTTTAACACCTGGTATTCGTCCAGCAGGAAGTGCAGTAGGTGACCAACAACGGGTCGTTACGCCGCAACATGCTCGCGAAATCGGGTCCACATATATCGTTGTTGGCCGACCTATTACCCAAGCAGAAAATCCTTATGAAGCCTATCAAGAAATCAAAAAAGACTGGAGCGGAAAGTAACATGACAAAAGTAGCAAAAAAGATTGCCAAAGATTTATTAGAGATTGAAGCGGTATTTTTAAACCCTAATGAGCCTTTTACATGGGCTAGTGGCATAAAAAGCCCGATTTATTGTGATAACCGTATCACAATGAGTTATCCTGCTGTGCGTAAAGAAATTGCAGAAGGCTTAGCGGCAAAAATTAAAGAGACTTTCCCAGAAGTCGAAGTGATTGCTGGGACAGCTACCGCAGGGATTCCACATGCGGCATGGGTAGCCGATATTTTAGGATTACCAATGGTTTATATCCGCAGTAAAGCCAAAGATCACGGCAAAGGGAATCAAATTGAAGGCCGAATTTCTGAAGGACAAAAAATGGTAGTTATCGAAGATTTAATTTCAACCGGCGGTAGCGTGTTAGAAGCGGCAGAAGCGGCGGAACGTGAAGGAGCAACGGTTTTAGGCGTTGCGGCAATCTTCACTTATGAGTTACCCAAAGGAACAGCAAATTTTGCAGATAAACAGATGACGTTACTAACGTTAACCAATTATTCAACTTTAATTGATGCTGCATTAGAAGCAAATTATATCGAAGAAAAAGATGTTACCTTATTACAAGAATGGAAAAAAGATCCTGAAAACTGGGGCAAATAACCGTTGCACTAAAGATGGTTCTTGTCTTCTGATTTTTAGTGTCATTTTCAGTAACCAGATTTAACGGTAGGAGAACTTAGGTCATTTGCCGAGGAGCGTAATGATCTAAGTTCTTTTGTTTGACGTAGAAAAGATGTTAGGATAGAGTTTTAACATGAGTTTTACCTGATTACTATGTGGAAATGAAGGAAGAGTGTATGAAAAAAATAAAAAATATGGACGTTGAATGGAGCTATACAGGCAACGATGGACCAGAACATTGGCATACGCTATGTGACTGGTTTGCAGAAGGTGCTAAGTTTGCTTATCAATCGCCAATTGCTTTAGAAAAAGAAAGTGCTGAGACAGTAAATTCTCAGATTACGTTTCATTATAAAAAAGAAGAATTCACTGAAAAAGAATTCAAAAATACGTTTCATTTTGTACCACCAAATACGGAAAGTTACGTAATGTTTGAAAATGTTGCGTATCATTTAACCGATATCCATTTTCATATGCCTAGCGAACATTTGCTATCGGGAAAGCAGTATCCGCTAGAATTCCATTTGGTTCATATGAATGATGCTGGCGAAAATTTAGTTGTCGGTTGCCTGTTTAACATCACAGAGGAAGAAAATCGTTTTTCAGAAGCGAATCATCCGATGGACTGGGAAAACGGCACGCACCAACAATGGTTTAATCCGTCAATCTTTTTACCAGAGGAGCGTCTACACTACCATTATGTAGGCTCGTTAACAACACCGCCAACTAAGGGTCCAGTGAAATGGTTTGTATTTGATACCATTCAAAAAATGGATCAAGCCTTTTTAAATAAGATCAAGGAAGGTATGTTGGCCTTTAACAATCGGCCCCTTCAGCCGTTGAATGGGCGTAAGATTTATTTTTCAAATGATTAGTGTGTGGAGGAAAAAGTGTTGAATATTCAACAAATGAAGTATGTTGCTGCCATAGCTAACAATGGGAGTTTTCGGGAAGCAGCCAAAAAACTATTTATTACACAACCTAGCTTGTCAAATAGTATTCGAGAATTAGAAGAAGAACTAGGAATTTCCCTCTTTTTACGTACTAATAAAGGCGCTTTTTTAACAGAAGAAGGAATGGTTTTTTTAGAACAAGCAGAGAAAGTCTTAGTTCAAATGGAGTTATTGGAAAATCGCTATCGCGAGACAGTGACCAGCGAACGATTCTCCATCTCTTCGCAACATTACGATTTTTTAGGTGAGGTAATTGCCAAAGTTCTTAAAAAGTATGGGGATCAATATAAAGATTTTCGTGTCTTTGAAACCACGACCTTAAAAGTAATTGAAGACGTCAAAGGATTTCACAGTGAGCTGGGGATTATTTATTTAAATGAACAAAATAGTGTCAGTATTGAACGGTATTTAGAACAAGCTAATCTAGCCTACGAGGTAATTAGTACTTTTAATACACACATTTTTTTAGGAAATCATCATCCTTTAGCCAAGCAAAAAGAAATTCATTTAGAGGAATTAGTTCCCTATCCACAAGTTCGCTTTAATCAAGAAGGAAGCAATTTTTCCTATTTTTCTGAAGATTTAGTTGAAATTCCTGAACAGGAATCGGTCATTCATACTACGGATCGTGGAACCTTGATGAATTTGTTGGTAGAAACCAATGCTTATGCTTCTGGTTCAGGAGTCGTAACGGGTTTTACGAAGAAAGAAATTCGGTTAGTGCCATTGGCGCCAGCCTTGGAAAATCGTATTTGTTTACTCTTTCCCAAAAATCGGGAAATCAGTCCGATTGGTCGCTACTTTATCAAAGAACTAAAAGCGTTGTTTAAAAAAGAGGTAGATACCAAAACGTTTAGCGCTAAGGAATAAAAAGAAGGAACTATCAGTGATTTGACTGATAGTTCCTTCTTTTTTGGCTCATTTTGAAACAGTAGAAATGGTTTCTCTTTCAATTAATGTGACAGGCACTTGAATGTCTTCTATGATTTGAAGGTCTTGCTGCATCGTTTGTAATAACACTTCGCCAGCTAGTTTTCCCATTTCTTTAAAGTCTTGCGCCATGGTTGTTAATGGCGGTTCGACAAATGCTGCTGCTTGAATATCGTCAAAACCAATAATCGATAATTCTTCAGGCACATGAATACCTAGGTTTTTACAGTTTCGTAAACAATGTAACGCGCTGAAGTCATTATCGCAGACCACGGCTGTGAGTTGGTGCGCCTCAAAATACTGTTTAAAGTTGTGTTCATCTAAGAGATTGGTTTCCGTGATTGCTGTATGGAACGCCAGATTGGCTTCTTTTAAAGCTTGGAGATAACCTAAATAACGTTGCCGAACGGATTGTAGGGCCGGACTTCCTGAAAGGATATATCCAATTTTTGTATGTCCTAAGCCAATTAAGCGTTCGGTTGCTGTTTTACCACCAGCAAAGTTGTCTGATTGAATGGTTGCAAAAGGTAAATCATGGATCTTTTTATCCAAGACAACGACTGGAAAATTCATCAAAGCCAACTCAAACAATAAGTCGAGGTAGTCATTACTAGTAGCAGCATAATAGACAAGCCCGGCAAACTCATTCACAATGTCCGCAGCATTTTTCTCTCTCAAAAAATTAGGCGAGGTCATAAAGACTTCTAAACCAGCTGCTTGAATAGTAGGGGCCAAACCGCTATAGAAATTTCCTACTGATAAATCGTCTGCAAAAGGCAATAAAAAAAGAACTTTATTTAAAGAGGTATGAAGAGGATGCTTTGGTGCTTGAACAAAACTTCCTTTTCCTTGGTGACGTTGGATTACGCCTTGCGTTTCCAACTCAGTTAGCGCTCGTTTGGACGTAATTCTACTGACGTTAAACTGAGCCGATAATTCTTTTTCGGTAGGCACTTGCGCTCCAACAGGCAATCGCCCTGAATCAATTTCATTTTGTAAATAATCAATAATTTGTTGATATAATGGTTGCTTCATTCATTTCACCTCACAATAAGATATATCTTATTTATAGTTTACCATAAATTAATTGGTTTTAAAATGAAAAAAATGATTGAAATCACTAGACAAAGTGAAATGTAAACGCTATAATTCAATTGTGAAATGATATATCAAATTCAAGAGGTGACGAGAATGGTTTATACAGAAGTTCCAAAATCCGTAGCAACATTTATGGAGACAATTACAGAAAAATGCGGTGAAGCACATCAAGATTGGGCAAAAAACTTTCAGGCGGCCTTTGCCAATACTTTACTAACAACAGTGAAACGTCAAGAAGATGGTACTACCTTTTTATTAACAGGCGATATTCCAGCAATGTGGTTAAGAGACTCAACAGCACAAGTTCGTCCCTATTTAGTGATTGCGAAAGAAGACGAAGACCTTGCTCAAATGATTGCTGGTTTGGTTAAACGCCAGTTTCGTTATATTTGCATTGATCCTTATGCCAATGCGTTTAATGAAACAGATAATCATGCAGGCCATCAAACTGATAAGACAGAAATGAATGGCTGGATTTGGGAACGGAAATATGAAATTGATTCATTATGTTACCCGGTCCAATTAGCCTATTTACTTTATAAAAATACTGGGATGACCGAACAATTTAATTCAGATTTTGTGGAAGGCGTCAAAAAAATTCTCAACGTTTTCACAACAGAACAAGATCACGCACAGTCACCTTATTTATTTGAACGAGATACGTGGCGTCAAGAAGATACGTTGGTTGAAGCAGGGAAAGGAACACCAGTTGGCAAAACAGGGATGACATGGTCAGGCTTCCGTCCTAGTGATGATGCCTGCCAATATGGTTACTTAGTTCCTTCTAACATGTTTGCAGTCGTAATTTTAGGCTATATTCAAGAAATTTTCTCTGATGTTTTAGAAGATGCTACGATTGTGGCGATTGCTAAAAAATTACAAGAAGAGATTGAAGAAGGCATCCAAACATTTGGACGAACAAAAAATCAAAATAACGAAACGATTTATGCGTATGAAGTGGATGGCTTAGGCAATGCAAGCGTGATGGATGACAGTAATGTTCCCAATTTAGTAGCAGCCCCTTATCTGGGTTATTGTTCAACAGAGGATGAACAATATTTAACAACCCGTCAAACCTTATTAAGTAAAGAAAATCCTTACTTCTATGAAGGCAAATTCGCGAAAGGGATTGGTAGCTCGCATACACCAGAAAATTACGTGTGGCCGATTGCTTTAGCAATGGAAGGAATGACAACCAAAGATAAAGCTGAAAAAGAACGAATTTTAGATTTATTAGTTGCCACAGATGCGGGGACTCATTTGATGCATGAAGGTTTTGACGTAGATAATCCTGAAAATTATACAAGAGAATGGTTTTCATGGGCTAATATGATGTTTTGTGAATTAGTTATGGATTATTTTGACATCCGAGTGGAAAAATAGGAGGAAAAGTGATGACAAAGAAAAAAGTCTATATTGTTTCCCATAGTCATTGGGATCGTGAATGGTATCTTCCTTATGAAGAACATCATATGCGCTTAATTGAATTAGTGGATAATGTATTAGATTTAATTGAAAATGATCCAGAGTTTAACAGTTTCCATTTAGATGGACAAACGATTATCTTAGACGACTATTTACAAGTTCGCCCAGAGAAAAAAGAAGCTGTAAAAAAAGCTGTCCAAGCAGGCAAACTAAAAATCGGACCATTTTATATTTTACAAGATGACTTTTTAATTAGCTCTGAATCCAATGTTCGAAACATGCTGATTGGGCATTTAGAAAGTCAAAAATGGGGAGCACCAGTTCAATTAGGTTACTTCCCGGATACATTTGGGAACATGGGTCAAACACCTCAAATGATGCAATTAGCAAATCTGCCTGCGGCTGCCTTTGGACGCGGGGTGAAACCGATTGGCTTTGATAATCAAGTCTTAGAAAGCGACTATAGCTCACAATATTCTGAAATGTGGTGGGAAGGTCCTGACCAAACGAAAATTTTCGGCTTGCTTTTTGCGAACTGGTATAGTAACGGGAACGAAATTCCTTCAGAAAAAGAAGCGGCAATCGCTTTTTGGAAACAAAAATTGGCTGATGTGGAACGTTATGCTTCCACAAACCATTTATTGATGATGAATGGGGTCGACCACCAACCGGTACAAAGAGATATTACTAAGGCCATCGCTTTAGCCAATGAACTATTCCCAGAATATGAATTTATTCATTCCAATTTCGATGACTATTTGAAAGCTGTTCAAGAGGAGTTACCAGAAGATTTAGGAACAGTAACAGGCGAATTAACGAGTCAAGAAACGGATGGCTGGTACACATTAGCCAATACTTCTTCTGCTCGCGTCTATTTAAAACAGTGGAACACAAAAGTCCAACGCCAATTAGAAAATATCGCAGAACCTTTAGCAGCAATGGCTTACGAAGTAACTGGCGACTACCCACATGACCAATTTGATTATGCTTGGAAAACATTGCTTCAAAACCATCCGCACGATAGTATTTGTGGCTGTTCTGTCGACGAGGTTCACCGAGGCATGATGACTCGCTTTGAAAATGCCAATGATGTCGGGCATTTCTTAGCAGATGAAGCAACACGACAATTAACAGAAGCAATTGATACAAGTGTTTTCCCAGAAAAAGCGCACCCGTTTGTTTTATTTAATACTAGTGGCTATCAGAAAACGGAGGTTGTCACTGTGGAAGTGGAGATTGAACGATTGCCATTTTATACAGGAAAACCTGAAGATCTTTATCATGAATTAAAACAAAAAGCCACCCCAGATTATCAAGTGATTGATCCAACTGGAAAAGCCGTTGCAAGCCGTATTGTCAAAGAAGATGTTCGTTTTGGTTACGATTTACCTAAAGATGCTTTCCGTCAACCGTACATGGCCAAATACTTAACGGTCGAATTATCTGTCAAAGAAATGGCGCCATTCTCTTGGGATAGCTTTGCATTGATTCAAGGAGAAACGAAAGCTTTTGAAGGAAGTCTTTTGGCTCAACCAGCAACAAATGAAATGGAAAACGAATTTATTCAAGTGAAAATTGAAAACAATGGTAGCTTAACCATTGCTGACAAAAAAACAGGAGAAACATTTTCAAAATTGTTAACATTTGAAGATACTGGCGACATTGGGAATGAATATATCTTTTTCAAACCGACCGAAGACCAAGGAATTACAACCGAAAATGTAATGGCTGAAATTACGAATAAAGAAAATTCCCCTGTAAAAGCAAGTTATCAAATTAAACAAACCGTCATGTTACCAGTTTCAGCAGATGAACGATTAGAAGAAGAACAAAAGGCTGTTCGTGAGTTTAGAGAACGCCAAGCACAACGTTCAACGACGCTTCGCCCGTTCGAAATAACGACAGTGGTTACAATGATCAAAGAAAGTAACCAATTGTTCTTTGAAACAACCATTAATAATCAAATCAAAGATCATCGTTTACGCGTGCTTTTCCCAACTGGCATGGTCACAGAAACACACGAAGCGGATAGTATTTATGAAGTCGTGACACGACCAAATCAAGTAAGCGACACATGGGAAAATCCAACAAACCCGCAGCACCAACAAGCGTTTGTGAATGTTCATGACCAAAACAAAGGCGTGACTATCTTCAATGAAGGCTTAAATGAGTATGAAGTCTTGGCAGATGGAACCATTGCGGTCACATTAATTCGTTGTGTTGGCGAACTAGGTGATTGGGGCTATTTTGCGACACCAGAAGCACAATGCCAAGGAGAATATACCTTTAAATATGGTTTGTCATTGCATGGAAAACCAGAAGAACGCTTTGCTACGTATCAACAAGCCTATAGTGCACAAATTCCTTTTACTGCAGCTACTACTGCGCGTCATGAAGGTAAACTAGCACCGAACCATGTCTACTTGACAACGGCAGAAGGACCAATTGGTTGGACAGCTGTTAAACGTCAAGAGCAAACAAATCATTTAGTCGTTCGTGGCTTTAATCTAACAGCGCAAAATATTCCTTGTGAACTTCACAAAGAGACACAACCAGCGACTTGTTTAACAAATGTATTAGAAGAACCGTTGACACCAGCGATAGAAGTTGATGCACCATTACGTCCGTTTGAAATTCGGACATGGCGTTTCGAAAAATAAATAAATAGGAGAACTTTGTTGAAAAGGACAAAGTTCTCCTATTTTCTTCTCTGTCGTTTTTTTGAGATATTTATAATAAAAATCTAGCGAAACAATGAGAAAATCATTCATTTTACGGTCAATTTGTGCTACTATAACGTCAACTGAAGGAGTGAAGCTAAATGGATTTAACCAATCGTTTTAATCGTCAAGTAAATAAAATTGCTGTTTCTTTAATTCGTCAATTTGACGAACAAGTTTCAGGAATTGAAGGTATTTTAAAATTAACGCTAGGAGAGCCGGATTTTAATACACCTGAGCATGTCAAAAAAGCAGCCAAAGAAGCAATTGATGCGAATTTTTCTCATTATACAGGGATGTCTGGTTTGTTAGATGTTCGTGAAGCAGCCGCTTATTTTATGAAAGAAAAGTACCATTTGACTTACCAGCCTGCGACAGAAATTTTAGTAACAGTTGGAGCAACAGAAGCGATTTCAGCTTCGTTATTAGCAATTTTAGAACAAGGTGACAAAGTGCTATTGCCAGCACCTATTTACCCAGGGTATGAACCAATTATTACATTGGCGGGGGCGGAACCGGTATATTTGGATACACGAGACAATGATTTTGTCTTGACCCCTGAAATGATTGAAGCGGCAATGGCCGAGCATGGGGAACAAGTCAAAGCAATTATTTTAAATTATCCTAGCAACCCAACTGGTGTCACCTATAACCGCCAAGAGCTGCAAGCAATTGCTGATGTTCTAAAAAAATACGACATTTTTGTGATTAGTGATGAAATTTATAGTGAGTTAACTTATGATGAGAGTCATGTTTCGATTGCTGAAATGTTACGTGACCAAACGATTTTAATTAACGGTTTGTCGAAATCACATGCCATGACAGGCTGGCGGATTGGCTTTATTTTTGCACCAGCGATTTTAACAGCGGAGATCATTAAAGTTCATCAGTATTTAGTTACTGCGGCTGCAACTGTGTCTCAAAAAGCGGCTGTTCGTGCCTTAATCGAAGGAATGCATGATGCTGAAATTATGAAAGAAGAGTATCGGAAACGGCGCGATTTTGTTTATGAACAGATGACTCAATTGGGGTTTGAGGTTGCGCGTCCAAATGGGGCCTTTTATATTTTTGCTAAGATTCCTACTGGTTATGAACAAGATTCTATGAAATTTTGTATTGATTTAGCGCAAAAAGAAGCAGTAGCGTTGATTCCAGGTATTTCTTTTGGCCCAGAAGCAGAAGGATACGTCCGAATTAGTTATGCGTCCGATATGGATAAATTAACAACGGCCATGGAACGAATTGCACATTACATGGCGACACAACGCGTAACGCACTAGCCTTTATAGATTCTTTACACACCTTTACCTTTTATTTACATTTAATTGAAACAGAATTAACAGAGTCTTGGTAGACTAAACTTGTAACTAATTGAAAAGGAAGTGCAAAGATGAAAAAACGTGTAATTGCAGCAACTATGCTGAGTCTAGGGTTATTATTAACTGGGTGCGGAGCTCAAGGAGGCACAACTGAAAAATCCAGCGAAGCGGATAGTAACAAACCAGTTAAAATTGTCGCTGTTGGTTCCACCGCTTTACAACCGTTAGTAGATGCTGCGAAAGATCAATTTACACAAGAACATCCCAATTATACAGTTTCTGTCCAAGGTGGCGGCAGCGGAACAGGACTTTCGCAAGTTGCAGATGGCGCAGTGACCATTGGAAATTCCGATGTGTTTGCCGAAGAGAAAGATGGCGTGGATGCCTCTAAATTAGTCGATCATCGGGTGGCCGTGGTCGGTATGGGACCAGTGGTCAACAAAGAAGTCGGCGTGAAGAATTTAACGAAGCAACAATTGATTGATGTCTTTACTGGCAAAGTCAAAAACTGGAAAGAAGTGGGCGGCAAAGATCAAGAAATCGTCGTAATAAATCGCGCAAACGGAAGTGGCACCCGAGCAACATTTGAAAAATGGGGCTTAGATGGAGCTAAACCAGTTCAATCACAAGAACAAGATTCTTCGGGAACAGTTCGTAAAATTGTTGAACAAACACCAGGAGCAATCAGCTATTTAGCTTTTTCTTATATGGATGATTCCACTGTTGCCTTAAGCATTGATGGTGTTGAACCAAAAGAAGAACACGTGAAAGACAATTCATGGAAAATCTGGTCTTATGAACATATGTATACAAAAGGGGAGCCTAATAAAGATGTAAAAGCCTTCTTAGACTATATGGTCACCGATGATGTTCAAAAAACAATTGTCAAAGACTTAGGTTATTTAGCCATCACAGATATGCAAGTAGAACGTGATGTAAATGGAAAAGTAACTGAAAAATAAACAAAAAACTCAGCCAATAAACAGGATTGGCTGAGTTTTTTTAGGCTTCTTTTTTTGTTAAAGGCAAGGTGATTGTAAAAGTGGTCCCTAAGCCTAAGTGACTATCAATGGCGATTTTACCGCCTAATAATTCTGTGTAATTTTGGACAATAGCTAGACCTAGACCGGTGCCACCAGAATGACGGCTACGTGCTTTATCGACACGATAGAACCGTTCAAAGATCCGTTCTTGGTCTTTTTGACTAATGCCAATGCCAGTATCTTGAACAGATAAACGTAATTGCTGATTTTCAATAGCATAAGAAATAGTAATCTGACCATTTTCTTGGGAATACTGAATGGCATTTTCAATTAGATTCTTCACGATTGGATAAAACAATTCGTATTTGGTGAAAAACTGGCTCTCTGGCAGACCATGAACGACTGTTTTAAGCTGTTTTGCTGCCAATTGTTGCTGATAAGAACCGAGAATTTCTGTAATAAATTTTTCTAAAGTAATTTCTTGTTCTGCATAAGGAATTGTTGCGCTGCCCCGAGAAAGTTCTAAAATTTCTTGAATTAATTGTTGCAGACGCTGGGCATCTTTTTGCATGATGTGCAAAAATTGATTAAGGACTTCCGGATCTTCTTTGGCGCCGTCTATGAGTGTCTCGGTAAAGCCTAAAAGAGAAGTGACAGGCGTTTTTAATTCATGAGACACGTTTGATACAAAATCTTTTTGCATTTTTTCTAGTTGGCGAACGCGCGTTAAATCATAGGCAATTCCTAACACTTGATAATCATTGGCGCTTTGATCATCCAAGTAACGAAGAGAAAGATCTAATCGTAAAGGTGTGGGTCCTTGTGTCACAGTGATTTCTTGATGTAAACTGTTTTTTTCAGCAACGACTTGATGGATTAAATGAATCAAATCGGCGTCTTGAATCACTTCGAGATAATTGCTTTGCATATTTTTAGCAGAGAGTCCTAACATTTCCTGCATTTTAGGGTTCAACAGACGAAGCCGTCCTTGCGTATCAATGATAAAGACACCAATCATCAACTCATCTAAAAGTTCGTGAAATTGCTCATCCGCAGACGTATACGCTTTATACGTTTGACTTACTTGTTGACTCAGTAGGTTAATAGTTTCGTAAAGTTCATTCCATTCAGAAGATTGCTGGATAATGGATCGATTTTCATCTGGATGTTTAAGCATTCGTTTCAGAATCGGTAAGACAGTCACTAGCGGTTGATTTTTTTGCCGTAACAGTAAAAAGATAAACAAGGTAATTAGTAGGAACAAGATGCCAAATGTAAAGATAATATAGCGACGAAAAGATTGGATATTTTTAGAAAATAGCGCAGTTTGTTCCGAAATCCGAATAATGCCAACGATTTCTCCTGATTTTAAAACAGGCGTGGCAACGTACAGAAGTTCTTTATTTAAAGTTTTACTCTTTCGTAAAGCTGAACCATAGGTAGCTCCTGATAGAACCGCAGCGATTTCAGGTCGTTTTTTGTGCGACTCTAGCGGTTCATTTTGGCTGCTGTCAAAAAAGACGGTACCATTTTTTTGCAACAAAGTTACCCGTTCTTCTGCATCATCTAACGCATGGGTGACAAGGAGTTGTTGTTGGTTTGTCAGTTGCCCTTTTTCGAAAACTGAAGGGGGCAACTGGTCTGTTAAAAGGGTATTTTTTCTTCTTAAATAGGTTTCTTGCTGAGCAACCATTTCTTTTTGAAAGAAAAAATTGGTCGCTGCAATACTCCCGACAAATAATAAAAGCATGACTGCCGCAACTAAAAAATATTCAATCCGCAGTCTCTTTTTCATCGTTTTGGCTCCTGAAAACGGTAGCCAAAGCCACGGACAGTTACTAAGTAAACGGGCCGTTTGGGATCGGGCTCGATTTTATCACGTAAATGACTAATATGGACATCGACGATGCGACTTTGTCCAGCAAAGTCATATTGCCAAATTCGTTCCAACAAGGTTTCCCGATTAATGACCCGATCTTTGCGTTTCATAAAGTAAACGAGTAATTCAAATTCTTTCGGTGTTAGTTCAATGGGCTGATTGCGCACAAAGACTTCATAATTTTGTTCATCTACACGAATCTCGCCAATCACAAGCGGAGCTTTAGGTGTGTCCTCTTGAAGCGGTTCGGTCGTGGTAGGTTTTAAACGACGAAAAATAGCTTTCATGCGTGCTAGGACTTCTCTGGGACTAAAAGGTTTTGTTAAATAATCATCTGCCCCAATTTCTAAGCCGATGATTTTATCTACTTGTTCATCTTTGGCAGTTAAAATCAAAATAGGCGTGTCAATTTTTTCTCGACGAAGTGCTTTGGTAATTTCTAAGCCATCCATACCAGGAAGCATTACATCTAAAATTATAAAATCATATTGATTAGACAAAGCTAATTCGAAGCCGTTTTTACCATCTTCGGAAGTAGTCACCTGATAGCCTTCTTTTTCCAAATTAAAGGTTAACAAAGTTAAAATCGATGGTTCATCATCGACGACAAGAACTTTTTTCATTTACATAACTCCTTCAAGAAATTTCTGAAAATAAGTGTATATTTCACTATTGTTAGTTTAACATATTTTTAGAGGAAGAACGTACTTTAAAGTAAGCGAGAATGCTACTTTTGAGAAAAGTCAACTCATGGTATAATAGAGAAATGAAATGAGGAGAAGCGAATGATTGGTATTAGTAGTTGCTTAGGTGGGATTTGTTGCCGTTACGATGGAAAATCTCAAGAACAAGAAGCGTTAAAACAACTTGTAACTAATGGAAAAGCAATAATGATTTGTCCCGAAGTTTTAGGGGAATTGCCCATTCCACGTCCGCCAGCAGAAATCATTGGCGGGGATGGCTTTGATGTTTGGGCGAATACTGCTTATGTATATACGGATAACGGGGAAGATGTGACTGAGGCATTTAAAGCAGGGGCACAACGCGCGTATCAAAAATTAAAAGCCCAACAAATTACAACCTTGATTTTGAAAGAAAAAAGTCCCAGCTGTGGCAGCCAGCTGATTTATGATGGACAATTTTCTGGCATTAAAAAAGCTGGAGTTGGAGTCGCAACTGCTTATTTTATTCAACAAGGAATGACCGTTTATTCTGAAGAAACATGGCAACTTGCGGACATTTCTTTTTAAAAGGTAAAAACTTAGTAAAAAAAGATTGACTATTCCCTATGAAATCGGTAACCTATAAGGGATTGAAGATGGGAGCACGGCTCATGGAAATGGAAAAAACAAACCGCATGAATGCGTTATTTGAATTTTATTCGACATTATTAACGGAAAAGCAGATGAATTATATGGAGCTTTACTATGCTGATGACTTTTCTTTAGGAGAAATTGCGGAAGAATATGAGGTTAGTCGTCAAGCGGTTTATGATAACATTAAACGAACCGAAAAAATTTTAGAAGAATACGAAAAAAAGTTACATCTTTATTCAAACTATGTTGTACGGAAAGAATATCTTGAACAACTACAGCAGTATGTTCAAGAAACTTATCCCAAAGATAGTGAAATCAAAAAATATATTGAACAAATTCAAGAAATAGAGGAATGAAACTATGGCTTTTGAGAGTTTAACAAACCGCCTACAACAGGCAATGAGTAAAATCCGTCGTAAGGGAAAAGTTTCCGAAGCCGACGTAAAAGAAATGATGCGAGAAATCCGTTTGGCTTTATTAGAAGCCGACGTTAATTTACAAGTGGTCAAAGATTTCACAAAACGTGTCAGAGAACGGGCAGTAGGAGTCGAAGTATTAGAAAGCTTATCACCAGCCCAACAAATTGTAAAAATTGTTGATGAAGAATTAACGAAAACGTTAGGTTCAGAAACGGTTGAACTGAATAAATCTCCAAAAATCCCGACAGTGATTATGATGACAGGGTTACAAGGGGCTGGTAAAACAACTTTTACTGGTAAATTAGCCAAACACTTAATGAAAACTGAAAACGCTCGTCCGCTTTTAATCGCTGGTGACGTTTATCGTCCAGCAGCGATTGATCAGTTGAAGGTTTTAGGTCAACAATTAGAAGTTCCCGTTTTTGATATGGGAACAGATGCTAATCCAGTGGAAATTGTTCGTCAAGGGTTAGCGTTAGCAAAAGAAAAGAAAAATGATTATGTCTTAATTGATACGGCCGGCCGTTTACACATTGACGAAGCTTTAATGGACGAATTGAAACAAATTAAAGAGTTGGCTAATCCCAATGAAATTCTGTTAGTTGTTGATGCGATGACGGGGCAAGATGCTGTCAACGTTGCAGATAGTTTTAATGAACAGCTTGGAATTACTGGGGTTGTTATTACCAAAATGGACGGCGATACTCGTGGGGGGGCTGCGCTGTCAATTCGGGCAGTAACGGGGGCTCCGATTAAATTTGTCGGTTCTGGTGAAAAATTAACCGATTTAGAAATTTTCCATCCCGATCGTATGTCGAGTCGTATCCTAGGTATGGGGGACATGTTGACGCTAATTGAAAAAGCGCAACAAGATTACGATGAGAAAAAAGCAGAAGAACTTGCTCAAAAAATGAAAGAAAACAGTTTTGACTTTAACGATTTCATTGAGCAATTGGATCAAGTTATGGGCATGGGACCGATTGAAGACTTATTAAAAATGATCCCTGGAATGAGTAACATGCCTGGTATTGAAAATGTCAAAGTCGATCCAAAAGATGTGGCACGGAAACGGGCGATGGTCTTATCAATGACCCCTGCAGAACGTGA
The DNA here is from genome assembly GCF_050534975.1 of Enterococcus sp. DIV2384. Classification (NCBI taxonomy): domain Bacteria; kingdom Bacillati; phylum Bacillota; class Bacilli; order Lactobacillales; family Enterococcaceae; genus Enterococcus; species Enterococcus sp. DIV2384. The sequence continues at coordinate 1,483,433 of NZ_CP172905.1, read as the reverse complement.
AAATCCTGATCTATTAAATCCTAGTCGCCGCCGCAGAATTGCAGCTGGTTCAGGAAATAGTGTGGTTGAAGTCAATCGTATGATTAAACAATTTAAAGAATCCAAAAAAATGATGCAACAAATGTCCAAAGGGGATATGAACATTCCTGGTATGGATCAAATGCTAGGTGGCGGCGTTAAAGGCAAGCTAGGTAAAATGGCCATGAATCGCATGATGAAGAAAAACAAAAAGAAGAAAAAGAAAAAAAGATAAACAGGCTTTAGTTAATTATTGGAAGAAATAGAAAGTGCGCCATCAGTCGAAGAGACTGATGGCGCACTTTCTGTTTAAGCGTAGTTTTGGATAATTGCGTTTAACGCTTCGGCAAAACCAGCGCCGTGTTGTTCATAATATGACGTAAATCGTTCATCGCCAACATACATAAGGCCTAACCCTTTGTGTGCTTCTGGCGAATAGCTTGACCAAGAGTACATTAACCAATCTTTGTGTAATTGGAAAATTTCTTGCGCAAGTTGACTAGTCAACTTGGGTGATTTTTGATACATGGCTAACTTAGAAAATAAATCTTTTTCCACGTTCTGCATTGCTTGCATGTCTTTTTCCGTCAAGTTTAAATATTTTTTGTTGGCTTGTTCAATCGTTTCGTTGCCATATTTTTCCCGAATCTCTTTACCATATTTTTCTTCGTTTTCTTGAACTCGTTGTTGTTTGAATGCTTCGAATTTTTGCTGATCTGACATGTTTATCTCTCCTTTGTAATGGTGTAAGGTTTGTTGAACAGAGGCTAAAAGACGATCAATTTCATTGCGCTTTTCCAATAGTTTTTGTTGATGCTCGTATAAAGCCTGTTCAACATTAAAGTCAGGTTGCTCCAAAATTTCTTTAATTTCATCTAGTTTCAGATCCAATTCACGGTAAAAAAGAATTTGTTGCAAACGATTCACCTCGGCTTGCCCGTAAATTCGATAACCAGAAGAATTAATTCTGGCTGGTTGAAGAAGACCAATTTCATCATAATATCGTAACGTCCGTGCGCTGACGCCAGATAGTGAAGCCATTTTTTTAATTGTATATTCCATCATTCATTCCTCCTGACAAAATCTATCATAAACCTTTACGTAACGAGAGGGTCAAGCAAAAAAATAAAAAAAGTGAGACAACCTGTAAAAAGTTGCCTCACTTTTTCTCGATTGATTCAATTAGGCAGTTAAGCGATTAAAGAAATCCACGTAAGCATCTACAATTGATTGTAAGAAACCAACAGTGCCATCAATAATTTTACCATCTTCACCAATTAAGTTCGTAATACCTCCAATATAGGCTTCAGGTTGTTGTAAAGTTGGAACATTTAAGAAGACTAATGATTGTCTTAAATGATGGTTCGCACCAAATCCGCTAATTGCACCTGGTGAAACACTCACCACAAGTCCGGGTTTTTTATCCCAAACGCTTTCGCCATACGGACGTGAACCGACATCCAATGCATTTTTTAAAACAGCTGGTACTGAACGGTTATATTCTGGTGTTACAAACATCACACCATCTACTTGTTTGACTTCTTCACGGAACGTTGTCCAAGCTTCGGTGGGGGTTCCTTCATCATCCAAATCTTGATTGTATAATTCTAAATCACCAATGTTAATAAAAACAGGTTCGAAATCAGCTGGAAATAAGTCCGCCATTGTTTTTGCTACCAATTTGTTAAATGAATCTTTTCTTAAACTCCCTACAAAAATACCAATTTTTTTTGTCATGTAAATCCCTCCATTTTTCTTTTACTTACTTTATGATAGTACTTTTTTTAAAAAAGCGCAAACGTTTTATCCTTGTACATTGTTGAACTTCGTAACTTCACGTATAATAGCTAGTAAAAGGATGAGTAAAGGAGCAACTGCTTGAATAAAAAAATAAATTGGCGCCGACAGTTAACACAGTTGGAGAAACAAACATTGACTGAATTAAAAAACAAGGAAATGATTAAACAAGGAACTTTTTATAAATTGGAACAAACATTTCCTGAGGAATCAGCTTATACTTATTATGGTTTATACAGGAAGGAACAAACCATACAAGCGTATATCGTAGGGTATTGTTTTGATGGGGAAACCTTGGAAGCGACGATTGTTGCGCCAAATGTAGGACCATTTTTTGAAGAACTTGTTCAAGAACTCGAAAAGCAAGCAGCTTTGTGGGGAATGAAAGAAGTCTTTCTCGTGATGGATGACAAGCAATCTGTTGCCCTAAATTATTTTAATAGACAAGGAATTGTGCCAGCTTTTTCAGAACAGTATCTGGTTTTTCAAAGAGAAACTTACTCACAGGAGTTGGCGAAGCTGACACTTCTCCGACCACAAGCGGCTGATTTGGATTCCTTGGCTAGGTTACTAGAAGGTACGCCTTTGCCGGAGGACCTTCAACGAACACTTATTTATAAAGAAAACAATCAACTTTTAGCCACGCTACGTTTGGATCATTTTGAAAACGAATGGGGGATTTATGGCTTTGTTGTGACAAAAACGCAACGAGGTCGCGGTCTTGGCCGTCAAGTGTTACAGTCTGCGCTCCGAATGATTTTAGAAAAGTCAACCTCAGCGACTATTTTTTTAGAAGTTGAAACAGAAAATCAAGCAGCGCTTCATCTCTATCAAACAGAAGGCTTTCAAGTGAGAAACCAGTACAACTATTATCAAATTTTGTAAAAATTCTTCATTATTTCGTTTGTTTTCCTGCAAATTGGCTAAAAAAATTGAAAAAAAGTAAAGGTGTCAAGAAAAAACTCTTTACAGGTTGTTGTTAATCTGTTAAACTAACTCTTGTGATTAAGTTAATGGAGGTGTATTTAATAATGGCAGTTAAAATTCGTTTAAAACGTATGGGTTCTAAAAAGAGTCCTTTTTACCGTATTGTAGTAGCTGATTCTCGTTCTCCTCGTGATGGACGTTTCATCGAAACTGTAGGTACTTACAACCCTTTGAAAGACCCTGCAGAAGTAGTTTTAAAAGAAGATTTAGTTTTAGATTGGTTATCTAAAGGTGCGCAACCTTCTGATACAGTTCGTAACATCCTTTCAAAAGAAGGCGTTATGAAAAAACATCATGAAGCTAAAAACGTTAAGAAATAAGGTGATTGAATATGGCAGATGTGAAAGAGTTAATTTTAACTATTGTCCGTCCGTTAGTCAGTCAACCTGAAGCAGTCTCATTAGAAATTGAGGAATCAACTGATTTCCTCGAGTATAATTTGACTGTGGCCAAAGAAGATATTGGACGTATCATTGGTAAACAAGGGCGTGTTGCAAAAGCAATTCGGACAATTGTTTATAGTGTACGTATCGATGGTCCGAAAAAGGTCCGTTTAAATATTCTTGATGGTAAATAAGCATTAACAAGGAGGTAGCCCAGCTATCTTCTTTTTTTATACATAACCAAAAAGTTTTCATTGCTAGAGACAGGCCTTTCTTGCTAAAATAGATGTATCCAGAATAAAGGAGCGATTTGTATGGCAAAACGAATTATCATTATGAACTTTGATATTGAAAGTAAATCGTACCAAGCATTTTCCGAAATAAAAAAGATGCAGGCAGAAAGACAGCTTAAAGGTGAGCAAATGGCGGTTGTTACGCATGTTAATGATGGCCAGCATCAATTTAAAATCAATGATTTTATCGATTTTACAGGCAACAATCATACATCAAAAGATAGCATGATTGGGATGCTAGTAGGCATATTAGGTGGTCCTCTGGGCATTCTTTTTGGCTGGTTTGCTGGAAGTATGTATGGTGCAAGCAAAGACGCCAAAGAAATTCAAGAAGCACAAACGGTTTTTGAACATGTGATTCAAAAGATTGATGAAGGACAAACGGGATTATTATTAATTGCAGAAGAAGAAGACAACCGTCCGCTCAACCAATTGGTTATGTTTGACTTAGGTGGCGAAATCACGCGGCTTGATTTAGAGGAAGTCCAACAAGAAATTAACGATGCGAACGAAGTTGCAAATGAAGCGAAACAATCGTGGCAAGCAAAAAAAGAACAACATAAAGAAGCGACATCGAAAGAAGAATAAGGAGCAAAGACTGTTTTCTGAATAAAGGGAAACAGTCTTTTAAAATACTAAGAAATCACGGTTTTTTATGGTAGTTTGCTAATTTTTTGTTATTTTATCGTAAAATACGGTAAACTAAGAAGAAAACTTTGAGAAAATAGATAAATTATTATTTGCTAAAGGAGCAAACTTCTTCTAAAATAAAAAGGAAGTTTAAAAGAAAGTATGGTAGCAGATGGAAATACAATTTTTAGGAACAGGCGCTGGTGTACCAGCAAAACATCGCAATGTCACAGGAATTGCGTTGAAATTATTAGATGAACGAAATGCAGTTTGGCTCTTCGATTGTGGTGAAGGGACTCAATTGCAAATTTTAAAAAGTAGTATTCGCCCAAGAAAAATTGAAAAGATTTTTATTACACATTTACATGGGGATCATATTTTTGGTTTACCTGGTTTGTTAAGTAGTCGTTCTTTTCAGGGCGGGACAGAACCTTTAGAAATCTATGGACCAGTTGGGATTGCTGATTTTGTTAAAACTTCTTTACGGGTCTCACAATCACGGTTGTCCTATCCACTGAAATTTATTGAATTAACAAAAGAAAATGACGTTATTTTTAAAGATAAACAATGCACTGTTCGCTGTAATATCTTGGACCATGGCATCACGAGCTTTGGCTATCGAATTGAGGAAGCAGCGCATGAAGGAGAATTACAAGTAGAGAAACTTCAAGCTTTAGGGATTCCTTCTGGGCCATTGTATGGCAAACTCAAACGTGGTGAAACGATTGTTTTTGATGGACAGGAAATTAATGGACAAGCGTTTGTGGGAGAGCGTAAACCTGGGCGAATCGTGACGATTTTAGGAGACACTCGCAAAACCAAAAATAGTGTAACTTTAGCACGACGAGCGGATGTTTTAGTCCATGAAAGTACGTTTAATAAACACGAAGCAAAAATGGCAAAAGCCTACTTCCACTCAACCAGTCAACAAGCAGCTGAAGTTGCAAAAGAAGCGCAAGTAAAACAACTTATCTTAACGCATATTAGTGCCCGTTATTTAACCAAAGAGGCCTATCAGCTTCAAGAAGAAGCCCAAGAAATTTTCCCCAATACAAAAATCGTGAAAGATATGGATATCATTGAGATTCCATTTGCCAATGAAGGAGGAGCTTAGATGGATTTAACAAATAAAGTCGTTGTCGTAACTGGAGGTTCAGCTGGTTTAGGTGAACAAATTTGTTATGAAGCAGCTAAACAAGGGGCGGTCGTCGTTGTCTGCGCCCGCAGAATTAATTTGATTGGTAAAGTTCGCGAGCAGTGTGCTGTTTTAAGCGGACGAGAAGCATTTTCTTATCAATTAGATATTGCCGATCCAGAAAGTGTTGAACGTGTGGTTGAAGCTATTTCAGCAGAAGTTGGTCCTATAGATGTTTTAGTCAACAATGCTGGTTTTGGCTTGTTTGAAAATTTTGTTGAAATTGACTTGGCTGTTGCACGCCAAATGTTTGATGTCAACGTTCTAGGAATGATGACGTTTACTCAAAAAGTAGCTATTAAAATGATTGAAGCTGGGCAAGGACATATTATCAACGTTGCTTCAATGGCTGGGAAGATGGCTACAGCTAAATCAACCGTTTATTCTGCAACAAAATTTGCTGTGTTAGGTTTTTCAAATGCTTTACGTTTAGAATTGAAACCGTTGGGTGTAGCAGTAACGACTGTCAATCCAGGACCAATCCAAACAGAATTCTTTGATAAGGCGGACCCGACAGGCACTTATCTAGCTGCGGTGGATAAAATTGTTTTAGACCCTACGAAATTAGCGAAAGAAGTGGTTGGGAGTATGGGGACTTCTCGACGTGAGATTAATCGTCCGTTTGTCATGGAAGCGGCTGCCCGCTTTTATACATTGTTTCCACATTTAGGAGATTTCATAGCGGGAAATATTTTAAATAAAAAATAAAGGAGTCGATCAAGTCATGAAAAATCAATGGCGTGTTATTTTGGGCCTTGTGTTGGTCTTAATTGTTGTTATTTTTGCTGTTTTAAATAATCAAGCTGTTCCAGTAAACTTTGGTTTTACTAAAATTAGTGGACCGTTAATCTTAATTATTTTAGGTTCTGCAATTATTGGCGCACTAGTTGGGTTACTAACCTCCACAACCACCATTTGGAACCAACGTAAGGAATTAAAAGCTGTACAAAAAGAGTTGGATATTTATAAAAATGATATGGATAAATTAGTCAAAGAAGAAACGGAAAAAGTTCAACGTTCTTTTGATAATCAATTGGCTGATTTGCAAGCCAAACAAGCGGCAGCACCACAAGTCTCAGAACCAGTGGTCAACGAACAAACATCAAACACAGAAGTAGACGCAACGCCTGTGTCAGGTAGTCGTATTGATCGTTATGTGAAACCTCGTGTGAATGAAGAGGAACAAAAATAAGGAAGAGACTTTATCGCTAAGTTTCTTTTAAAATAAAACTGTGATATCTGCTATTTATCTAACAGATATCACAGTTTTTTTCTCAGATTTAAAAAAATGCTTTCTTTAGTTTTTGGAAAAATTTTGCTATAATTACTTGGTTAGGAGTGACGTCGTGAAAAAATCAAATTATCAATGGCAGTTACAGACAAAGACAGAATTACCTGTAGAATTTATAGAACAATTAAAAAAAGAAGAAATTAATCCATTAATTGGCCAACTTTTATGGCACCGCAATATCCGGACAGAAGAAGCATTACGTAAGTTTCTACATCCGACTATCGAAGATATTTATGATCCGTTCTTAATGCATGATATGGAGAAAGCGGTAGCCCGCATCCAGCAAGCCGTCGAAGCGGGTGAACAAATCCTTGTCTATGGGGATTATGATGCAGATGGCATCACTAGTACCACGGTTATGAAAGAAGCAATCGAATTAGTCGGTGGCATGGTTCAGTACTTTCTACCGAATCGTTTTGTTCATGGATATGGACCTAATAAAGACGTATTTGCTGAACAAATTGAACAAGGAGTCCAATTAATTGTAACCGTTGATAATGGTGTAGCTGGACATGAAGCAATTAACTACGCTATGGCACAAGGAGTAGATGTAATCGTTACTGACCATCATGAATTGCCTGAACAATTACCAGAGGCCTATGCGCTTGTCCACCCTAGACATCCGCAAGGTGACTATCCTTTTGGAGATTTAGCTGGTGTTGGCGTGGCTTTCAAAGTCGCTACTGCGTTACTTGGTGAATTGCCAATTGAGTTATTAGATTTGGTAGCAATTGGGACGATTGCTGACTTGGTTTCATTAACCGATGAAAATAGAACGTTTGTCAAAATGGGCCTTCAAATGATTCAAACTGGTGATCGAATTGGTTTAGACGTTTTACTACAAGAAGCGGGTGTGAAAAAGGAAGCTGTTTCAGAAGAATCAATTGGCTTTACCATTGGACCTCGTTTAAACGCATTAGGTCGATTAGGGGAAGCCGCACCAGGTGTTGAATTGATGACTACATTTGATGAAGAACAAGCGCTGGAAATCGCTAAATATATTGATCAACAAAACAATGAACGAAAAGACATTGTAACGACGATTGCCAAAGAAGCGCTGGATTTAATCGACCCGAATGCGCCGGTCCATATTTTAGCGAAACAAGGCTGGCATGAAGGCGTCTTAGGGATTGTCGCGGGCCGCATTATGCAAGAAACGGGGAAACCAACCATTATTTTAGCAATAGATGAATCTGGTACGACCGCTAAAGGCTCTGGACGTAGCATTAGCGCATTGAATCTCTATGAGGCGTTGAACGAAGTGCGTGAGCAATTCACTCATTTTGGTGGGCATCATATGGCAGCGGGAATGACTTTACCTGTTGAAAATATTCCTTTTGTTCAAGAACATTTGGCACACTTTATTGAAAAAAATCAAATTGATATGGCTAATGGACAAGAGTTGCTCATTAGTGAGAGCTTAGCGATTTCGCAGGCAACGACTACTTTTATTGATCAATTGCGTATTTTGGCGCCTTTTGGGACTGATAATACTGTGCCAACTTTTGTATTTAAGGAAATCACGCCTACGCAAATTCGTCAAATTGGTGCAGATAATGCACATCTGAAATTTCAAATGAATCAAGAAGGGGCGCAATTGGATGCAATTGCTTTTCAAATGGGGCCTCAAGCGGATGAACTAGCACAAGGAACCGCCGATGTGGCAGGCCAACTTTCCATCAATGAATGGAATGGTCGTAAGAAACCACAATTAATGGTGACTGATTTTGCTGTATCGGGAAGACAATTATTTGATTTTCGTGGCAAAAATAATCAAACGAAACCAATTCCTTCAGAAGCAACAGCTTATCTTTTGTTTGATGAAAAAAATCAAAAATTCATTTCAGATCCAACCGCTAATATTATTGTTTGGTCAAACCAAGAAGAATTGGTGGAAGCTGTTTCTCAAAATCAAATCGAACAACTGGTTTTTGTCGACTGTCCTGTGGAAGCAATCACGGTTAAAGAAATTGTTGAAGCAACTGAGATACAACGTATATACATGATGTTTATTTCACCAGAAGAAGCTTATTTAAACGGTATGGCTTCACGTGAACAATTTGCAACATTGTATAAATTTATTTTGCAGCAAAAAGAAGTAAATCTACGTTCCCAGCTATCGAAGGTGGCAAATTACTTAAATATCCAAGAAAAATTATTAATTTTCATGATACAGGTGTTTTTTGACTTAGGATTTGTTACAATAGAAAGCGGTGTTTTAAACAGTATTGAGAAACCCGACAATCGACCATTGACTGAAAGTCAAGTGTACCAACAACGATTGAAAAAAATAAAAACAGAAGAATTTCTACTTTACAGTGATTGTCAAACAATACAACAATGGCTGTGGAATGAGGAGGACAAATAAAAATGGATTTAAGAGATTACATTGCAAGCATTCCAGATTATCCTGAGAAAGGGATCGTGTTCCGTGACATTTCTCCATTAATGGCTAATGGGGATGCCTACCGTGAAGCAACAAAACAAATCGTGGATTACGCGAAAGAAAAAAGAATTGATATGGTTGTAGGACCGGAAGCTCGTGGCTTTATTGTCGGCTGTCCAGTGGCTTATGAATTAGGGGTTGGCTTTGCTCCGGTTCGTAAAAAAGGAAAACTTCCTCGTGAAACCATCGAAGTGACTTATGACTTAGAATATGGTTCAGATACATTGACGTTGCACAAAGATGCCATCACACCAGGTCAACGTGTTTTGATTTGTGATGACTTGTTAGCAACTGGTGGTACAATTAAAGCAACCATCGAATTAGTCGAACAATTAGGTGGTATTGTGGTTGGTTGTGCGTTCCTAATTGAATTAATGGATTTACATGGCCGCGATAAAATTGATGGCTACGATATTGTTACCTTAATGGAATACTAATCTAATTTAATTAGAAAGAGAATGGGACAATAATCAGAAAAAAATCTGATTATTGTAGTGACCCCAAAAAGTTAGACTTTTTATAGAGTGGATTTTTCCACTCTATTTTTATGCAGTTTTTTGATTGAATTGTCGAAATTCTACTGGGCTTTTCCAGTTAAGTTTTTCCTTGATTCGGTGATGATTGTAATAATAAATGTAGTTCTCAATTGCTTCTCTCAATTCATTTTGACTTTGATAGATTTTTCCATAGTACACTTCTTGTTTTAGGATACTGAAGAAATTCTCCATAGGAGAATTATCTAAACAGGTTCCTTTTCGAGACATACTTTGAAAGATATTGTTGTCCTTTAATGTTTGTATATAGACATTCATTTGATAAGCCCAGCCTTGATCAGAGTGAAAGGTGCGCCGATAGGGACAATCATTTGTTTGAGAAATTGCTTCTTTCAGACCTTCCATAACTGTTTTACCATTTGGTTGAGTAGAAAGGCTATAGCTTAGAATTTCACTATTATACATATCCATAAATGGATCTAAGTATAGTTTTTTCTGACGAAAGATGCCTGCGTTATCTGCTTCAAAGTACTTAAATTCAGTTGTATCAGTTGTAATTTTTTGATGAGGAACAGAGGTTTTAAATCGGCGACGAATCAAATTTTTAGCGATTTTACCAACGGTTCCTTTATAGGAATTATATTTTCTTGATTTCTTAGTAAAAGCTTTGACTTGTAACTTTAACTTTTGTATTAATCGCTGGACTTTCTTTTTATTCACTTGAAATCCACGTCGTTTCAATTCTTGGGTCATCCTTCTATAGCCATAATGTTGATGTTTTTTACGAATCGCTTGAATTTCTTCTTCGATGATTTGTGTTGAAGCTGTTCTGTCGAGGCGTTTTTGCCAGTACATGTAAGTAGATTTTGGAAACCTTAGGGTTTCCAAAATATCTTTTAATCGAAAGTGTCTTCGGAGACTGTGAATGATTCGTGCGATTCGTTCATTTTTTGTTCGTCCTCTAAACGCAGTCTCCTCAATTCTTTTAAATAGGCATTCTCAATTTTTAACATTCTATTTTCTTTTTCTAGTTTCTCTACTTGAGATCGTTCACTTGGTAGTGGTTGGGGTTCATTTCGTTTCTTTTTAGACATGGTAGGTGGACGTCCTTTCTGTTTAGAGAGTCCCTCTATACCAAACTTCTGATACGTTCTAAGCCAATTCGCAATCAATGATGGATTGTTCATTTTTAGAAGATTAGCTACTTCTTGATAGGACAACTCTGTTGTTAAATATAACTCTATCGCATCTAGCTTAAATTGAACAGAGTAATTCTTATTTTTTCGACTGCGAAGTAGGCCTTCTTCACCAAGTTCTTTATAGGCATTTATCCATTTGCTTATTTGAGAACTATCTTTAAACCCATACTTCTTTGCGAGAAACCTTAGACCTCCTTGACCAGATAAGTAGTCATGAACAAGTTTAAGTTTAAATTCAAAACTGTATTTTGCCATACAAAAAAACCTCCAAAAGTTAGATTTCTAGGTCTAACTTTTGGGGGTCGGCTCATATTGCCCCATTTTTTTAATTTCAAAGTACACAAAAAGCACTCATTCCTGTAAGATTAAAGTGACGAAACCCAATCAGAAAGGAAGCGAGTGCTTTATGTTTAAAAATTATACCATCAATCAAACAACTTTACCATTAGATATGGAACAATATATTCCTGAAACAGATGTCGCTTTTGCGGTTAATGCTTTAGTCGAAGCCATGCCACAAACACTCTTTCTTAAATTAGAAGAACAACTAGGCCGACCGGCCTACCACCCCAAAATGATGTTAAAAATTATTTTATATGCTTATACGCAACGTGTTTTTTCAGGTCGTAAAATTGAATTTCTATTAGATGACAGTTATCGTATGCGTTGGCTAGCTAACCACGAACAAGTCAGTTACCGGACCATCAATCGCTTCCGAAGTCAGGAAACAACTGCTCACCTTTTAGCAGAAGCCTTTGTCTTATTCCGCCGTCAATTAATCACCAATCAGGTAATTGACAATGAAGCGCTATTTATTGATGGTACAAAAATCGAAGCGGATGCCAATAAATTCAGTTTTGTCTGGCGCAAAGCAACAAATCGGTATGAAGCTGCTTTGGATAAACAATCAAACGAATTCTATCAAACCCTTTATAAAGAAGAAATCTTGCCTTCTTTAAAAGAAGAAAACCAAAGTGATAGATTGACAAGCACCCAATTGGAAGAAATCGCGCAGCACTTGGAAACAGAGTTGGTGGCGACAGAAGAACAACTACAAAAGGAAAAGAAGAAAGAAAAACAAAGCCAATTAAAGAAAAAAAGAAGAACCTACAAAAAGTATCTACGCAAAATCCAAGCGGATTATTTACCAAGAAAACAAAGATATGAAACCTATAACCGCCTTTTTCAAGAGCGAAATAGTTTTTCTAAAACAGATACAGATGCCACATTTATGCGGATGAAAGACGATTATATGCGCAATGGTCAACTAAAGCCAGGCTACAATTTACAAATCGCAACAGAAAATCAATATGTCCTAGCGTATGATCTGTTCCCGAATCCAACAGATACAAAAACTTTAAATCCATTTTTAGACAGCTTTTTGGAACAACACAACGAATTACCCGAGTATATTGTAGCGGATGCCGGCTATGGAAGTGAAGAAAATTATACGTATATCAACGATGTCTTGCATAAAACGCCATTAATCACCTATGCTAGTTATCATAAAGAAAATAAAAAGACCTATAGAAACAGTCCTTTTATGGTTGATAACTGGCGCTATTTGGAAAAAGAAGATACATATATTTGTCCTGCCCATCGGGCAGTTCCCTTCAAGCGATATAGTCGAAGAAAAGATAAAGGCGGATTTGTCCGTGACTTCAAAATTTATGAATGTGAAAATTGTCGAGATTGTCCTGTTCGTAGTCAATGTACGAAGGCAAAAAGTGAGCAAAACCGACAAATTTTAGTGAATAATACATGGCGCTATTTCAAAGCCGAATGTAAAAAGAAGCTTTTAGAGGAAAAAACAGGTTCGATTTATCGGAAACGGAAAATCGATGTCGAACCAGTGTTCGGCCACCTAAAGGCTCATTTGGCGTTCCAACGTTTCCACTTACGAGGGAAACAAGGAGCCAAGATTGACATTGGCTTGGCGCTCATGGCATTAAATTTAAGAAAATTAGGGAAATATATGGAGAAAAAACAACGTAAAAATGAAAAACCAAGTCCGATTTTGAAAGTAATCATCAAAATCGGACTTGGTTTCTTTTGGAGAAAGGACTATTGTCCCACTCTCTTTCTTTGACATATTTATAAAAACGGAGCGTAGCTTGGGGGGAACACACCGTTTTATTATTTATTAAGGGAACTTACGATAAACGTATCTTGCTTGCTGTTGTTTACGTGTACGTGTATAACGCTTCTCATCCCATGACATAAACCAAAGAATAAATAACGGCGTCACGATCATAAAAGCAAGACGTAATCCTAATGTTCCCAAAAAAATACCTATAACCAATACAAAAAATAAAAATCCAACACGACGAATTGCTTCCATGTGTATCACCTCTTCATTTGATTCGAACGAGTGTTCGTATTGTTATTATACGAATGTATGTTCGTTTTGTAAAGTCTTTTCTACTAATTTATGTTAAAATAATTCGAAAAGAAGAATAATCCTTTATAATAAAGAGATTTAGGGCAATAAAAGAACACGATGCTTTGAGCATCGTGTTCTTATTGTGCTGTGGTTACGTATAAAAGAGAACAGAAAAATACATGAGGATCGCTGCAAGCATGACGAACAAATGCCAAACTACATGCATAAACCGCACATTTTTCAATGAATAGAAGGCTGCACCTAATGTGTAAGACACGCCTCCTGCGACCAATAACGCTGTTCCTGTAAATCCAAGAGATTCATATAACGGACGAGCAGCGATGATACAGAGCCAACCTAAAACAATATAAATAATCGTTGAAATGTTTTTCACTGTTTCTTGTTTATGCAACGTGAGGGATTTATAGACAATACCGACGATGGCGATTAACCAGACTAAACTAAATAAGGTCCAACCTAACCAACCGCCAATACTAATTAAGCAAAACGGCGTATAGCTGCCAGCAATCAATAAGAAAATAGAACTATGATCGAAGACCTGAAAGACCTTTTTGGCTCTTGTAAAAATTAGACTATGAAATAACGTTGAAGATAAAAAAAGTAGAATCAACATGGAGCCATAAATAGCATAAGATACCACGTGAATCGGTGAGCCTAAACGAGCTCCTTTAACAAGTAAAATGACTAAGCCAGCAATACTTAAACCTGCGCCTATGCCATGTGTAACTGCATTTAAGACTTCGTTCACGATTAGGTATTTTTTTGAGAAATGCGTTTTTTCCAATAAATTCACTTCCTTTATTTTAATTTGATGAAAAATTCGGCAGTGTCTGTTATACTATAACTAGATAATTAACCGTTTAATGGTATTCTACCATGAAAACAGGTTCCTTTTAAAGAAAGAGTGATAAATTTATGACAAACGTTAAAATCGTAACGGATTCTTCATGTACGATGGAAAAAAGTCTTAGAGATGAATTAAATATCCATATGATGCCTTTATCAATTATGGTTGATGGCGTTGTTTATCCAGATGATGATCATTTGCCAGGCGAAAAATTTATGGACATGATGGCTAATGCGAAAGCCTTACCCAAAACCAGTCAACCACCAATTGGTGAATTTGTAGAATTATATGATCGCTTAGGTGAAGATGGCAGTGAAGTAATTTCGATTCACATGACAAAAGGCTTAAGTGGAACGGTTGAAGCGGCCCGTCAAGCTAGCAACTTATCATCAAGTAAAGTAACGGTGATTGATAGCGATTTTACAGACCAAGGTTTGTCTTTCCAAGTCATTCAAGCAGCAAAATTGGCACAAGCGGGAGCGGGTGTTCCAGAAATTTTAGCTGAAATTGAACGCGTCAAACAAAATACTAAATTATACATTGGCATTTCAACATTAGATAATTTGGTTAAAGGTGGACGAATCAGCCGTACAACAGGATTATTATCAAACATTTTTAATATGAAAGTTGTCATGGACTTTGAAAATACGGAATTGATTCCTGTAGCGAAAGGCCGCGGCGTTAAAACGTTTAATAAATGGTTTGACGAATTGAAATCAGAATTAAGTAAGATTCCAAATGTTCGACAAATTGGCATTTCTCATGCGGATGGGCTAGAACTAGCAAATGGATTCAAAGAAGGATTACAAGCAATCTTTAAAGACATGGATATTCCCGTATTACATACGAATCCAGTCATTGCAACCCATACAGGAAAAAATGCCTTTGCTATTATGTACTATACAGACTAAGAAATAACGAGGTTGGGTCTCACTCTTAAATGAGTAGACGCAACCTCTTTCTAACAAGAAAAGGAAAATTTCTTGTTGGTTTATTTAAAAGGAAGTGACGAAGATGAAAAAACAAACACAGCATATTTTGCTGACCGTCTTAACACCTATCCTCATTGCGCTAGGTGTTTTTACATTGTTAAGTGTGGCCATCCCCAAAGCAAAGCCACTATTAAAGCAAGAGAAAGTGGCCACAACTGCTCAAAAAAATCAAAAAGAAGTCATTCATTATACAGCTATCGGTGATTCTTTAACTGAAGGAATTGGCGATTTGACGAATAGTGGAGGTTTTGTTCCTATTGTGGCAGATGATTTAAAAGAACACTACAACTTGAACGGTGTTCAAACAGACAATTTTGGGAAAAATGGGGATCGTAGTGATCAAATTTTAAAACGAATCAAAGAGAAACCTGAAATTCAAAAGGGCCTTGCCTCTGCGGACGTGATTACGCTAACGGTTGGTGGAAATGACTTAATGAAAGTAATTAGTAGTAATATTTTCGACTTGAAAGTCAGCTCGTTCAATCGTCCACAAAAAGCCTATCAACGCCGAGTAAGACGACTACTTGAAGAAATCCGAGAGTACAACGAGAAGGCCCCTATTTATGTCTTAGGAATTTACAATCCCTTCTACTTAAACTTTTCCGAAATTACAGAAATGCAAGAAATCGTTGATAACTGGAATCAAGCAACCGAAGAAATGGTTCAAGAGCAAAAACGAGCCTATTTCATTCCTATCAATGATTTACTCTATAAAGGTCGTGGCGATGAAGTTGGCGTAACTGGTGGCGACTCAGAAACTACAGGAAGTAGTGCTAGCAAAGAGGATTTAAACAATTTGTTATATGAAGAAGATCGCTTCCATCCAAATAATCTTGGCTACCAAATTATGGCCGGAGCTGTCCGGGATGAAATGGTCAAGACAGAGAAAGAATGGATAACAAAATCAGAAGGTAGTGAATAAAATGAATGAAGAAAAGCCAAAAACAAGTAAATCAATTAAAAAGACACAACCAACCAATCTTAAACGAAATCCCTGGAAAATCGCTTTTCTTGTTCTAGTGGGTTTAGTCATTGGTAGTGTAGCTTTCGTGACATTTCGAGCAACACAAGTTCGCGAACCAGATTTAAAGAAAATACCAGCAATTGTTGAAAAAGAAGGCGAGCCAGTCGTCACCATTCAGTCAAAAAAACAACAAGTGAACAAACTGATTGACTTTTATTTAGCCGACTTTCAAAAAGGCTCGGAGATTAAATATAAATTTTATTTAGAAAATGATGCTTTATTAAATGGAACATTTCAGGTGTTAGGGCATGACATTCCTTTTTACTTATATTTTGATCCTTACGTGATGGCGAATGGTAATGTACAATTAAAAGCAAAAAGTTTATCTATAGGAACGTTAGGCTTGCCAATTAAAGAAGTATTGAAATTTGCTAAACGTTCTTACAAACTACCTAAATGGGTTGAAATCAATCCAGATGATCAAACTGTTTTATTACGTTTAGATCAGTTTAGAATGCAAAATGGTCTATTTGTTCGAGCAGAAAAGATTAATTTAGTTGACGATGACATTCGGATGAATATATACTTGCCAAAAGAGAAATAAAAAAGGAGTGTTAGAGATGGAAGAAAAAGCAATTTTTGCAGGCGGCTGTTTCTGGTGTATGGTGCAGCCTTTTGATACACAACCAGGGATTATCTCAGTTGTTTCGGGTTATACAGGTGGGCACGTGCCTAATCCAACATATGAACAGGTTCTAACACACACAACAGGCCATACGGAAGCAGTAGAAATCACTTTTGATCCAGCGATTATTTCTTACGAACAATTAGTGGATATTTATTGGCAACAAACAGATCCTACTGATGCTTTCGGTCAGTTTCAAGACCGCGGCGATAATTATCGGCCAGTTATTTTTTATCGTTCCCAAGAACAAAAAGAAATTGCTGAGAAAAGTAAAGAACGTCTAGCTAATAGTGGTCGTTTTACAGAACCAATTGTTACCACCATCGAACCAGCAGCACCATTTTATCCTGCTGAAGAATACCATCAAGACTTTTATAAAAAAGACGCTTTGCGTTATGGATTGTCCCATCAACGTAGAAGTGAATTTATCGAAGAAAAATGGAGTGATTAATTTACATGAGACGAAGCTTTTACCATTACTTAATGACATTAAAAGGTCCGGCTAAAGATTCTGAAACTGATTTTGCCAATGAAGCGGCCAAAGATATTCAGTTTCCAAAACAAACCGAGGATTATCATGAACTTTCTTCTTATTTAGAAATGAATGCTGACTATTTAAGCAACATGGACATCTTTGATGAGTTATGGGAAAAGTACCTTGAAAACAATAAATAAATCCAGAGGAAAAGCAAACAAAGCTTTTCCTCTTTTTTCATTCATGTTATAGTAAACAAAAGTAGTGACGAATTTGTTAGAAATGAGATGAAATCTATGAAGAACAAACGAACTGTTCCTTTTTATCAATATATTATTTCGCTCCTCTGTGTCGCATTTTTAGCTGGAGGAAGTAGTTATATTTATTTTGATCATCGTGTTAAAAAGATGAGTCAAGAAGGGGCAATTACCAATGCTGATTTAAGCAAAGTGCAGGATTTATATAATGAAATTAGTACCAATTATGTAGGTGAAGTAGATAAAAATGAATTAGTTGAAGGCGCCTTAAAAGGCATGTCTGAAGCTATTGGAGACCCATACTCAACTTATCTAAATGAATCTGCTGCCAATAATTTAAACGAAAGCTTATCTGGCGATTTTGAAGGAATTGGTGCCACTATGACAATGAAAGATGGCGAACCAGTTGTAGCAGAGGCCCCTGTAGCAGATTCCCCAGCTGAAAAAGCGGGAATCAAAGAAGGCGATATTATTGAAAAAGTTGATGGTACAGCTACAAAAGGGATGAAACTAGCAGAAGTCGTCTCAAAAGTCCGAGGTAAAAAAGGAACTTCCGTTGAATTGACTATCCAAAGAGAGGGAGAAACTAAAAATATCTCCATCAAACGTGGGAAAATTCCCGTTAAAACAGTGACTGGTGAGTTAGACAAAAATGATGCACAAATTGGCTCGATTAAAATTACGTCCTTTGGTAAAAAAACATATCAAGAATTGAAAGAAACAATCACAAATTTACGTGACAAAGGAGCTAAATCCTTTGTAATTGATGTACGCCAAAATCCTGGTGGACTGCTAGATCAAGCAGAGCGAATGGCCAGTATGTTTTTAAAAAATGGCGAAACAATTGTTCAATTTGAAGACAAAAAAGGACGTACGATGAAAGAAGTTGCTTCCAAAGAATTAGACGGCGGCTTTAAAGTAAAAGAACCTGTTGCAGTTATCATTGATGGCAATAGTGCCAGTGCATCCGAAATTTTTGCTGCAGCACTGCATGAATCTGCGAATGTCCCACTAATTGGAACGAAAACATTTGGCAAAGGAACGGTCCAAACGGTGAAAGATTTAAATGACCAAACCGAAATAAAATTGACTGTTTTAAAATGGTTAACACCAAAAGGCGAATGGATCAACGAAAAAGGAATTGAACCAACCATCAAAGCTGATTACCCCGAGTATGCCTATTTAAAATTGATTCCTCGCGATAAAACGCTAAAAGAAGGAGATCAATCTGAAGATATTCAGAACTTAAATGCTATTTTAGCTGTATTAGCGTATCCTGTTGATGAAAACAATGCAAACTACACCGCAGAAACAAAAGCAGCGGTTAGCGATCTTCAACAGAAAAATGGCTTGCCTGTAACTGGAGAAATCGACAATGAAACAGCCACAAAAATTGAAGCCACTTTAGGTAAATTAATTCTTGAAAATGACGCTGCCTACGATACAGCAGTCAAAGAAATTCAAAAAAACTAGAAAAAAGGTGGCACGAAGTTGAAGAAGAAACGTGATTATGTTGGGTATTTAATGTACTTTCTGAAAATCTTAGTACCAGCAATCGTAGCCGTTTTTATTTTAAGAGGATTTTTCCTGATTCCTGTTCGGGTGGATGGCCATTCCATGCAAAAAACCTTGAATCAAGGAGATATGATTGTGATGGAAAAATTCTCCGCCATTAAACGGTTTGATGTGGTGGTCTTTAAAACAGACACAGGATCGATTCTGATTAAACGTGTGATTGGTTTACCAGGAGAAGCTGTGCGTTACGAAAACGATCAGTTATATGTCAATAATCAGCCAATCGCTGAACCGTATTTAACTAAAAACAGAAAAAAAGATCATGAAACGATGCCTTACACTACGAATTTTGATTCAAAAGAATTGTTAATGCAAGAAAAATTACCTAAAGATAGCTATTTTGTGCTTGGTGATAATCGCCGTATGTCCAAAGACAGCCGTTCTTTTGGTGCAATACATGCAGATCAAATCTTAGGGAAAGCACAATTTGTTTATTACCCACTCACTCATATGAAGATCATTCCTAAATAAGTAAGACCACTAGTTCGTTTATTTAAATAACGACTAGTGGTCTTTTCTAATCTGAAAAATTGTTCTCTTAGCTGAAAAATGTTAAGGTTAAAGTAATGATAGATGTAGGAGGTCATGCAAATGATTAGAAAAACAATTTTAGCAAGTTCTATCTTAGGCGTTGGGTTGCTAATTGGTGCATGTGGGAATCAAACCCAAACTCAAATGAATTCAACTAATACCAGTGAATCATCACAGCCTAAAGTAACCGAATCAAGTCGCAAGTCATCTGAAAGTGCGTCTAATAACGAAGGTGTATCAAGCGATTCTAGTAAATCCACAAGTTCCACTACAGAATCAGAAATCTTAAAAGGTCTGGCGGAAGAAAAAACGCTAAAAGAAAAAATCCCGTCCTTAAATCAAACAACGATTAAGAAAGTCACTGATAATGAGTATAAACGCATTCTTGTGATGGAAGAAAAGGCTACAGGAACGACCTATAAAAGTATTTTGATAAAAAAACAAAATCGCTTAAAAATTGTCAACGAAACAACCGATGAATTGTTATACAATGGAACCCTATAAGAACGAAACCATTCAATAAACTCAAAAGTATCGCCATTGTTTTCAAAGAAAAATTTCTTTGGAAACAATGGTTTTTTTGTTGACAAAAGAATTTCTAAGATATATAGTTAGTTACATAAGTAGTTAACCGTTTAAGCGAGGTGTAAAAATGGAATTTAATTTTTCGGGGGAAAAGCCTTTATTTCAGCAAGTAGCCGATCAGATTGCCGAAGGAATTTTTAATGGCGCTTACTTAGAAGGCGAACAAATTCCCTCAACCACAGAAATATCAAAAAGTTATCAAATCAATCCAGCCACCGTTTTAAAAGGAATGAATTTATTAGTAGAACGACAGTTGATTGAAAAGAAACGGGGGATTGGCATGTTTGTTTTACCAGGCGCTCAAGAGAGAGTAAGAAGTGCACGGAAAGAAGAATTTTTAAATAAAGAAGTCTTAGAAGTTGTCGCAGAAGCTAAAAAATTAGGGATTACAGCTGAACAATTAAAACAACTAATTGAAAGAGGGTATGACGCATGAGTTTGCGGGTGGAATCAGTAAGTAAAAAATATCATCAAAAACAAGCACTAGATAATATTTCAATTACTTTTGAAAAAGAAACGATTTATGGGCTCTTAGGCAGAAACGGGGCTGGTAAAAGTACGTTATTAAATATCATAAATAATCGAAGTTTTGCCACTTCAGGTTCCGTTAAATTGGCGGGAGAAACAGTGACCGATAATGAGGCTGCTTTGACTCATATTTACTTAATGAGTGAAGATAATTTGTTTCCTCCTCAGTTAAAAATTAAAGATATTTTTAAAACGACTGAAGGTTTTTATGGATCCTTTGACTGGTCTTTAGCCGAACAAATGTTAAGCGATTTTGATTTAGATGGTAAAAAGACATTCAAAAAATTATCAACTGGTTATCGGAGTATTGCTAAACTAATAGTGGCGCTATCCGTCCCCTGTGAGTATATTTTTTTAGATGAGCCAGTCTTAGGTTTAGACGCCAATCATCGGGAATTATTTTATACTTATTTAATTGAGACATACCAAGAACGTCCCCGTACGTTTGTGATTTCTACCCATTTGATTGAAGAAATTGCGAATTTATTAGAAGATATTATCATCATTGATCAAGGAAAATTGATTCGCGCAGAATCTATTGAAACAATTTTGAAAAACGGTCGCATTGTTTCTGGGCCGAAAGAACAAGTAGAGCGCTATACTCAGTCATTGGAAATCTTAGGCATGGACACTTTAGGTGGAGCAGTTACGGCTTACGTGTACGGCGACTTGCCGACTGAAAAAGCAGAGGTTCAAATTGCGCCGCTAAATTTACAAACATATTTTGTACAATTAACCAATAGAAAGAAGGAAAAGTAAAATGAAATTTAAAACAGCTTTGCGGTATCGTGTTATTTATCAAGTCCGTTCCTTAGCAATTTATTTTGGCTTTTATGCTTTGTTCGGCATTCTTTTTCCTCTTATTGGGTTGCTCTTTTCTAACGACGTGAATACTGTCAGCTCTGATGCAGTAATTCCTTGTCTGGTTTTTATGGGGATACTATCATTTTTAGGGGTAAACACAGATTTTAAACTGTTTATTCAAAACGGGCTTTCCCGCTGGACGATTTTTTTGGTGAATTTTGTAAGTAATGCTATTTTATCTTTGGTTGGATCCTTGGCTGTACTTGTACTGATTAAAGTATTTAGCGGCAATTTCATTTCTCATTTTCAATTATCAATGAAATTAATTGATGTCTATGCGCAAGGAAACTTTTTCATGTCGTGGTTGCTCTTTTTTATCTTACTAATGCTTAGCGGCTCACTTGGCTTGTTAGCAGGTGTCTTTAATGATCGGATAGATGGCGTAAAAAAACTCATTGTTTTATTGCTGTTATTAATGATTCCTATTTTACTGGGCACGATTGCACAATTAAGGGGGGCACCAATGCGCCTGAGAATGCTCCATGTCTTGCAAGCAATGGTTGGTTATCAATCCACTGGTTTTACTGTCCTACCACTTCTTCTGACAATCAGTTGCTTTGTTGGCATTAATCTTGGTTTGGCCTATTTATTGAATAAACATCGTGAAATTAAACGCGTAAATGCATAACTAATTAAAACAGATCGAGATTAATAATGAATACACTTTCTCTCAAAACAACAACATTTAACTAAAGCATATTCTTATATAAAAAGAAGGCAATAGGCGTATACTAAAAGTGTGAAAAATGAAACAAATGAGAGGAAGTTGGTTTATGAAAGCTGTTGTGATTAATCAGTACGGAAGTAAAGAGGTACTTGAAGAAGCAGAAGTAACACTGCCAGAATTATCGGAACATCAAGTGTTGGTAAAAGAATACGCGACATCAATTAATCCGATTGATTGGAAATTGCGTGAAGGATATTTAAAACAGATGTTTGATTGGTCCTTTCCGATTATTCTTGGTTGGGATGTCGCTGGTGTGATTACAGAGGTGGGGAGTCAAGTAACGGATTGGCAAGTTGGCGATAAAGTTTTTGCTCGTCCTGAAACTACTCGTTTTGGTACCTATGCAGAAGTAACGATTGTGGATGATCATTTATTAGCAAAAATCCCTGAAACAATTAGCTTTGAAGAAGCGGCTGCCGTTCCGTTGGCTGGTTTAACCGCTTGGCAAGCATTGTTTGATCATGGTCACCTTAAAGAAGGAGAAATTGTTTTAATTCATGCGGGTGCAGGTGGGGTCGGTACTTATGCGATTCAACTAGCAAAAGAAGCGGGCGCACATGTCATCACGACCGCTAGCGCAAAAAATCATGCCTTACTGAGAAAAATTGGTGCAGATGAAGTGATTGATTATCATACAACGAATTTTGCAGAGGTATTAGCTGATGTTGATTTGGTCTTTGATACAATGGGTGGTGAGGTTCAAAAAAATAGTTTTGACGTCTTAAAACCAAACACAGGTCGTCTTGTTTCAATTGTGGGCATTGAAGATAAACAATTGGCAGCCGAAAAAAATATTTCTGCTGAAAGTATTTGGCTTCAACCAAATGGAGAACAATTACAAAAAATTGCTGATTTGATGGCAGCTGGAAAAGTGAAATCAATTATTGGTGAAGTTTTCCCTTTTTCTAGACAAGGGATTTATGATGCACATGCACTCAGTGAAACGCACCATGCAGTTGGTAAAATAGTTGTTCAAATGGCAGAATAAAAAGAAGCTCAGACAGTGAATTATCTTAAAATAGAAAAAGTGAGCCTGGGACAAAAATCCAAAGAGATTTTTGTCCCAGGCTCAAAACCTGATAAACGGCGGGAACAGAACCAACTCCTTCGGAAATAAGCCGAAATTCTCCAAAAATTAAAGAGCAATTTTCGGAAATTTCTTCTTATTTCTCGGAGCTAAACGGTTCTGTCCCGACCTCACTTTTTTGTTAAGAGGACAGATGTGCCAACCAAGTTTGTGTTTCCTTAATTTCTTGATAAGTTAATTGATGACTTTGTGTCCAAACCTCTTGTACGGTTGCTCCATGATTCTGAAATAGTTGAATCACACGCATACTTTCAGGAAGTGGAACAATCGGGTCATGCTCTCCTAGAGATAATAAAACAGAAGTGTCGGTCAAGTCTGGTTGATTGGTCAATTCAACAGGAAACATGGGATGATAGAGGACAGCTTGATGGTAACTATCGGGATGAGTAAGCAATAATTGAATAGCGATATTGGCCCCATTTGAATAGCCAATAAAAATAATTTTATCCAATGAAAATTGATGCTCGTTAGCGGCTTGTTGAATAAACTTATGAAGCGCCTCGCCGCGTTTTTCTAGATCTTCTAAGTCATAATGACCTTCCGCTAGGCGCTTAAAATAACGATTCATTCCATTTTCTGAAACATCACCACGAATACTTAGCACAGTAGCTTGTTTATTTAGTTCTTGGGCAATTGGTAGGAGAGATGTTTCATCACCACCTGTACCGTGAAGTAGCACAAAGACAGGTGCTTCAGGATGTCCTTTTTTAAAAATTGAATGCATGTTTTTTCCTCCTTAGGCTCGTTTTGTATTGAACGGCTTGATAACACTCTCAATATACTCACGACGGTTTTCTAAAAATGGCGCAAGAGATAACTTTTCTCCTAATGTTTCGTAAGGTTCATCCCCCATAAATCCTGGTTCATCGGTGGCTAATTCGACTAAAATATGCCCAATACGAACATACAATGATTCAAAGTAATAACGATCGACATAGCCAGAGTTTTGTAAGCCTAAATGATCAAAGAGCGCTTGCCAAGTCCCAAGTGATTTACGATCCGCTAGGCGGAATGCAACGTGATGTACTTCACCATATCCTTGTTGCGCTTGTGAGCTAGTATCATCGTCTACCAAAACGACTTGGGCACCATTGCCACCTTGCCCAACTTCTAGTAAATAGCGATTGCCTTCTTGTGCCACTACGTGAAAGCCTAGAATTTCTTCAAAGACTTCTTTGAATTCATGAAAATAGGAAATAGCTATTTCGACAGGTCCTAAGCCATAAATCGCAAATTCTGTAGGGACAGGTCCTTTTTTCCAAGGGGTGCCCGCTGCAACACCCTGATTTAATTCATCAGAGATTAATTGATACGCTTGATCATCAAAATCCCAAAAGCGAAGGACCTTTTTCCCGAATTCTTCAGAAATACCTGTGTGTTTGACAGCAAATTCATTGAAGCGATTTTCATAATAAGTCAAAGCTGCATCTGAAGGAACCCGGAACCCTGTTCTTGAAATTGTATTGGTTCCTTTTAATCCTTTAGGGTTATTGGGAAAATCGAAAAAGGTCATGGTTGTACCTGGTGTACCCAAATCATCGGCAAAATAGGTGTGGTAAGTATAGATATCATCTTGATTCACTGTTTTTTTGACTAAACGCATCCCTAAAACGTCTGTAAAGAAGTGATAGTTTTTTTCTGCATCACTTGTCATAGCTGTAACGTGGTGGATTCCTAATAATTGATCTTCTTTTTTCATCATTATTTCCTCATTTCGTTTCATTTGTTATTTTTCGTAAAGTTTTTTGAAGAAGAGTTAATTCTTCAGAAGAGAGTTGTTCAAATGCTTCTGCAATTCGCTTTGCATGCATCGGGAAAATTTCTTCAATTAATGTTTTTCCAGCTTCTGTTAATTCAACGTAAGTAATGCGTCGGTCTTTTTCACTGGGGGTGCGCGTTACATAGCCTTTTTTATGTAATTGGTCAATAACATAAGTGGTGCTACTGCTAGCGATTAAAATTTTCTCCTTAATTTTTTGGATGGTCTGAGGACCTTTATGGAGTAACAGCTCTAATACTGAAAATTCTGTAATGTTTAAGTCATAACAAGTGACATCTTGCTTGGCAAGTTGCTCTAGTTGATGGCTGGTTCTTAATAAACCGATATAGGCTTTTAAAGCTTCTTGCTGTTGGGTCATTGTTTCACCTCTTTTTATTTCGAATTCGAGATAAATATAACTTACTTTTGGTAAGTAATCAATTAATATGCTTAAAAAGACAGCCAGCAAAAAATGTGAATTTTTTCTGGCTGTCTTTTTTGTTTAATTTAGAAGATCGTTGGAACTAAGCCGCCATCGATTCTTAAGGCTTCGCCTGAGAATGAAGAAGAATCCGGGCTGGCCACAAAGGTAACAAAACGACCAATTTCTTCTGGTCGAATGAGCCGTTGGATTTGTGAACGAGAACGATGATTTTTCATGAAATCTTTTTCCCAATCCTCTTTGGGAATGTCTGAATCAGCGTACATATCTTCCAACATTTTTTCTACACCTTCGGTAAGGGTTGAGCCAGGCATAACCGTGTTAACGGTGACATGTGTGCCGACAGTTAAGTTGGATAAACTTTTAGCTAAGGAAAGATTCATCGTTTTTGTCATGCTATATTGGGGCATTTCGCCAGAAGGCATCACCGCTTCTTCGCTAGCGATGAAAATAATGCGACCAAAATCTTGTGCAAGCATTTTAGGTAGATAAGCTTTTGCTAATGCATTGCCTGACAACACATTCACAGTAAAAAATTTTTCCCAAGTGGCGTCATCGATGTCCCAGTATTCCATTGGCTCAAAAATCCCCATATTGTTCACTAAAATGTCGACTTTAGGGAATTTTTCAAGTAAAGTAGCTCGTTGACTTTCAATGGAAATATCGGCAGTCCCTGCTTGAGGATGAGTGTCTGGAAACATTGTTTGTATTTCTTCAACAACTTTGATTACTTCGGCTTCATTGCGCCCATTGATAATGACATCGGTCCCTTCACGAGCCATTTCAATCGCAATTGCTTTGCCAATTCCTTTGGTTGAACCAGTAATTAATGCTAATTTCTTCGTTAAGTGTAAATCCATTTAAATCCCTCCAACGTTTGTCTATCTCTAGTGTAGGTCTTTTTCTGGACTTTTAAAAGGAAAAAGTTTTTTCGGCCCGCGAGAAACAAGCCCCAATAATTACTTAACAGCTGAGTTTTCACTTTTTGGGCGTAAAACGAGTAATTATTGTCAGTAAAAAAGCGTCACTTTTTTGATAGAATAACTAGAGACGAAATTGGCAAAGACCAATTTTGTAAAATTGTACATAAAAAAGAAGAGTGGGAATGCTATGAAGAAACAATATTACTGGAATATACCCGATAACTTATTAAACTCGTTAAAACAGCGGAAAAAGTTATACAACTTTTATAAAAATGAACAAAATAAGGCAAGAGAATTAGTAGAGAATTGTCAGTCGGTTCTTTTTCCTGAATTAGTCGCTTCGCTGAATAAAATAGATGAGCGGATTAAATTATTGATATTCTATCAAAATTTAGAAGATTGTGAGCTTTCAGAAGAAGAAATTATTACTGTGATTGAGCGAGAATATTTTGTAACTTTTTACGAAACAATTGAAGAACCGACCACTGAAATTATTAGTAGTCATTCTATGTATTATTTATTGCAACAGCCGACTAAAGAAATGCTTTGGGATTTAGACTTTAGTAACATGTTAAAACAAGGTCAGTTAGTTGATTTAATGGATTATCAAAAATTGACCAAATATTATCAAAAGCTGCAGAATCAAGCTAAAAATTTGATTGAAAAATTAAATAAAGAAACATTTTACACATTCTATAGTCAACTTTTATTGATTGATTGCCAATGCAAATTATTAATAGAAGAGGCGCTTCTAAAAGAAGAATCATTGATGACGGTCGATGAATGCTTAACAGCCATTAAGCAAGAAATTCGAAAAATTCATTTTGAACAATTTAAATACCAACATTATTTATTTGAAGATTTATCTTTGCGGTACCAAGTTTAACGAAAGTGACAAAAAGAATGGTTGAATCTAACAAGAATGTTCGTTGTTTTCTGTTATATAAAAAGATATGATAGTTTCTGTAGAAAAAATAAAGGAGACGATTCATGAACGCAAATCGCTTAAAGTTATTGATGATGGGGTTAATGGTTCTTGACCATATTAGTTATTTTGTTTCGCCAGGATGGGCACTGATTTTTCATGTAATTACTCGTTGTGTCGGTGTGTTTTTTGGTTACATGGCTGTAGAAGGGTTCAACTATACACGGAATGTTTATCGTTACAATGGTCGTTTGTATATTTGGGCAGCAATCATGTTTGTTGGAAATACGCTGCTAAATCATTTAGTGAATAATCCAGCTGTCGCTGTTCACAACAATATTTTCTTCACCTTAGCCCTTGGTGTCAGTATGTTAATTGTGACAAAAGCGATGCTAGAAATGCCAAAAATCAGTTTAAAAATTGTTTTATTGATTAGTATATTAGCAATTTTAGGAATAGGAGCAATGTTTGCTGAAGGTGGCATTGTGATGTTACCTTTTATGTTGATTACGTATTTAGCCAGAAAGAGACTTGTCTTACGGAACTGTTTATATGGTGCATTAGCGCTCTTTTTCTTAGTTACAAGTTTTCAATGGTTGGGAGATTGGCCAACGACAATTGAAATGTTAGCTTATAATTCTGATTTTATGTTTATCACTGTGTTACCATTTATATTGCTTTACAATGGTGAGAGAGGGAGCAAAGCACCATTTTTCAAATATTTATTTTACGGATTCTATCCGCTTCATTTATGGCTGATTGCATTGATAGCCAATTACGTTCATTAAACCTTTTTATATTAAAAAAATAAAAAGAGAATGGGACAATAATCAGAAAAAAATCTGATTATTGCCCCATTTTTTTAATTTCAAAGTACACAAAAAGCACTCATTCCTGTAAGATTAAAGTGACGAAACCCAATCAGAAAGGAAGCGAGTGCTTTATGTTTAAAAATTATACCATCAATCAAACAACTTTACCATTAGATATGGAACAATATATTCCTGAAACAGATGTCGCTTTTGCGGTTAATGCTTTAGTCGAAGCCATGCCACAAACACTCTTTCTTAAATTAGAAGAACAACTAGGCCGACCGGCCTACCACCCCAAAATGATGTTAAAAATTATTTTATATGCTTATACGCAACGTGTTTTTTCAGGTCGTAAAATTGAATTTCTATTAGATGACAGTTATCGTATGCGTTGGCTAGCTAACCACGAACAAGTCAGTTACCGGACCATCAATCGCTTCCGAAGTCAGGAAACAACTGCTCACCTTTTAGCAGAAGCCTTTGTCTTATTCCGCCGTCAATTAATCACCAATCAGGTAATTGACAATGAAGCGCTATTTATTGATGGTACAAAAATCGAAGCGGATGCCAATAAATTCAGTTTTGTCTGGCGCAAAGCAACAAATCGGTATGAAGCTGCTTTGGATAAACAATCAAACGAATTCTATCAAACCCTTTATAAAGAAGAAATCTTGCCTTCTTTAAAAGAAGAAAACCAAAGTGATAGATTGACAAGCACCCAATTGGAAGAAATCGCGCAGCACTTGGAAACAGAGTTGGTGGCGACAGAAGAACAACTACAAAAGGAAAAGAAGAAAGAAAAACAAAGCCAATTAAAGAAAAAAAGAAGAACCTACAAAAAGTATCTACGCAAAATCCAAGCGGATTATTTACCAAGAAAACAAAGATATGAAACCTATAACCGCCTTTTTCAAGAGCGAAATAGTTTTTCTAAAACAGATACAGATGCCACATTTATGCGGATGAAAGACGATTATATGCGCAATGGTCAACTAAAGCCAGGCTACAATTTACAAATCGCAACAGAAAATCAATATGTCCTAGCGTATGATCTGTTCCCGAATCCAACAGATACAAAAACTTTAAATCCATTTTTAGACAGCTTTTTGGAACAACACAACGAATTACCCGAGTATATTGTAGCGGATGCCGGCTATGGAAGTGAAGAAAATTATACGTATATCAACGATGTCTTGCATAAAACGCCATTAATCACCTATGCTAGTTATCATAAAGAAAATAAAAAGACCTATAGAAACAGTCCTTTTATGGTTGATAACTGGCGCTATTTGGAAAAAGAAGATACATATATTTGTCCTGCCCATCGGGCAGTTCCCTTCAAGCGATATAGTCGAAGAAAAGATAAAGGCGGATTTGTCCGTGACTTCAAAATTTATGAATGTGAAAATTGTCGAGATTGTCCTGTTCGTAGTCAATGTACGAAGGCAAAAAGTGAGCAAAACCGACAAATTTTAGTGAATAATACATGGCGCTATTTCAAAGCCGAATGTAAAAAGAAGCTTTTAGAGGAAAAAACAGGTTCGATTTATCGGAAACGGAAAATCGATGTCGAACCAGTGTTCGGCCACCTAAAGGCTCATTTGGCGTTCCAACGTTTCCACTTACGAGGGAAACAAGGAGCCAAGATTGACATTGGCTTGGCGCTCATGGCATTAAATTTAAGAAAATTAGGGAAATATATGGAGAAAAAACAACGTAAAAATGAAAAACCAAGTCCGATTTTGAAAGTAATCATCAAAATCGGACTTGGTTTCTTTTGGAGAAAGGACTATTGTCCCACTCTCTTTTTTTAGATGGGTAAGATACTGATTCCTAAAAGAAGAGTGACAAGTAGAAAAACAAAAAGCACAATTCGCTTATCATGAACCAGTAAGGCAATGTATTCTCGGATTAGAGCAGTTGGTAAAAAATATAAGGCAGTTGGCGCCCCGACACCTTCAGCTTTTAAGCCGACACGATGGGCATACATAGCTCCTCGTAAGACATGATAGTTATTTGTTGAAAAAATAACAGAGGGTTGTTTAGAATCAGACGGCATCTTTTGCCAATCTGCCTGAATTATTGCTTTAGAAAACAACATATTTTCATAAGTGGTTGTGGATTGGCCCTCCATCAAAATTGCTTCTGCAGGAATATTTTGTGAAAGCAAATATTTTTTCATTGCGAAAGCTTCGGCCACAGGTTCGTCAGGACCTTTACCACCGCTGACTACAAATTTAGCGGTGGGATTTTTTTCATAATATTCAATCCCTTTATCTAACCGACTCTTCAAAAGTGGAGGTACTTCCTCGCTACGAATTCCCGAACCTAAAACAATGATATAATCAACCGCTTTTTTTAAAGGAATCATTTGGTACATCCATGAATACAAGACGTAAGCAGCAAATAGAAAGGTCAGTAAAAGATCCATTAACAATAGAAAAAGTAAGAACAGAAAAAGCATATAAGGTATTTGCGCTGTGCCAACTGATAATAAATATAGAAAGGCTGGTAAAGCAATTAATAAGTTCAGCCCTAAGCCCGCCGACAATTTAGCCGTGACACTTTTGCCTTCTTTCGTTTGCATCGTACGTGAGTTAAAAATAAAGTAAAGGCAAATGCCGATAAACACAGCGGGAATTAATAGATAAGCAATGGCCAAGGTAATTAGGTCGCCATTCTTAAAATGTAAATAAATTTTGTCTAATCCGATAAATAGTAAGGTGACTAATGACAATAAGGTGCCGGAAGCCAGAGTGATACCGCCGAGGATACTGCGGTTATTAATTTTTAATATACCAAATCCTAGTAGGGCGATAAACAAAAAGAATAGTAGTAGTGCCATTTAATTCCTCCTAAAAATAAGTATCTAAAGTATAACATGCTTTAGGATCTGACATAAATAAACAGCTGTGCCGAAGCATAAGTTTTCCTTTCATTCTTAGAAAAGAAGTTTTTTCATGAAAAGTAAATTAGATAACAATTGTTTAGAGAAAGAAAAGCTTGATTTACTAAGCTTTTCCTTCTCTATAAAAAATATTAATGAGGACATAAAAATTAACAATTTGTATGCGTTTACATACTAAGGTAGATTTAAAGTGTAAAGAAGAAAAAATGAGGTGAGAAAATGATCACTGTTTCAATTGCAGGAGGTTCACAACCAGAGATTTTACAGCTAGTTAAAAAAGCACTAAAAGAAGCCGAGCAACCGTTGCAGTTTATTGTATTTGATACAAATGAAAATCTTGATACTGAAAATCTCTGGAAATATGTTCATTGCTCAGATGAGGCCGCGGTAGCACAGGAAGCTGTCAGTTTAGTTGCAACCGGTCAAGCACAAATTTTATTGAAAGGAATTATTCAGACCCACACATTACTAAAAGAAATGTTGAAAAGTGAGCATCAATTAAAAAATAAACCGATTCTTTCCCATGTAGCAATGGTGGAGCTGCCTGCAGGAAAAACCTTCTTGTTAACCGATTGTGCGATGAATATCGCTCCCACTCAAGCGACCCTCATTGAAATTGTTGAAAATGCTAAAGAAGTCGCCCAAAAATTGGGATTGCATCACCCGAAAATTGCTTTGTTAAGCGCAGCGGAAAATTTCAATCCTAAAATGCCTTCGTCTGTTTTAGCAAAAGAAGTCACGGCACATTTTAATGGTCAACAAGAGGCTACGGTTTTTGGGCCACTTTCGCTTGATTTAGCGACCTCTGAAGAAGCGGTTGCGCATAAACGTTACAGCGGTCCTATCATGGGGGATGCAGATATTTTAGTGGTCCCAACTATTGATGTTGGCAATTGTTTATACAAATCATTAACCTTGTTTGGGCACGCCAAAGTGGGAGGAACGATTGTTGGCACAAAAGTCCCAGTCGTTTTAACATCTAGAAGCGATTCAACAGAAAGCAAATTCCATTCATTAAGATTTGCCATGAGACAAGTTTAAAAAAAGGAGCAGAAAAAAATGGAAACAGTATTGGTTATTAATCCTGGCTCGACCTCCACGAAGTTAGCGCTTTTTGCTAATCATGATTGCTTGGCAGAAGAAACGCTTAGACATAGCGTCCAAGAATTGGCACCTTTTGAAAATGTTGTCAGTCAAACACCATTTCGAAAACAAATGATCGCGGAATTTTTAGAAACACATAACATCACACAATTAGCCGCTGTCGTGGGGCGTGGTGGTTTGCTTAAGCCTATTCCTGGCGGTACGTATCTTGTCGACCAACAAATGCTAGAAGACTTGCGGACAGAACGCTTTAATACCCATGCTTCAAATTTAGGGGCGATTTTAGCTAATGAGTTTGCAGAAAAATATCACGTGCCAGCCTTTATTGTCGATCCTGTTGTTGTAGATGAGCTACAGCCATTAGCCAGGATTTCTGGATTAAAAGGCATTCAGCGGCGTAGCGTTGGTCACGCCTTAAATCAAAAAGCGGTCGCTCGAAAAATCGCTGAGGATTTAGGGAAAACATATGAGCAAAGCAATTTTATCGTTGTTCATTTAGGTGGGGGCATTAGCTTGGGGGCGCATCAAAAAGGCCGCATGGTGGATGTGGTAAATGGGCTTGATGGTGAAGGTCCTTATACGCCAGAACGCAGTGGCGCCTTACCGCTCGTTGAATTTGCGCAATGGATACTTGAACAGGAGTTGACGATTAGCCAAGTGAAAAAGCTAATTGCGGGGAATAGCGGTCTTAAATCATACCTAGGTGAAACAGATTTACGGCATATCCAAGCACAAATAGCTGCAGGTGATCAAACAGCAAATTACTATTTAAAAGGAATGTGTTACCAAATCGCAAAAAGTATTGGCGAGATGGCCGTAGTTCTTGAAGGCACAATTGATGCAATTATTTTAACAGGGGGCGCAGCCTACTCGCAAACCGTTGTTCAAGAAATTAGTCAAAAAATCACTTGGATTGCACCAATTAAGGTTTACCCAGGTGAAATGGAGATGGCTGCTTTATATGAAGGCGTCAATCGAGTATTAACAGGGGAAGAACAAGCTTTAAATTATAGTGAAGCAAAAATTGAGCAGGAGTGATCAAAATGGCGGAACAAACAGATTTACTGATTTTAGGTGGCGGAACAGGAGGCTATGTAGCAGCAATTCGAGCTGCACAAAAAGGGCTAAACGTCACAATTGTTGAAAAATACAAATTAGGTGGCACTTGTTTGCACAAAGGCTGTATCCCTACAAAAGCTTTATTAAGAAGCGCAGAGGTTTTTGATACCTTAAAACAAGCGGCTTCTTTTGGGATTGAAACAGAGGCAGCGTCCATTGATTTTTCTAAAATACAACAACGGAAAGAAGGAATTATTGAGCAGTTACACAAAGGTGTTGAAGGCTTATGCAAAAAAAATAAAATCAAAATTTTAGCAGGCGAAGGTGCGATTTTAGGTCCCTCTATTTTTTCACCAGTCTCTGGCGCAGTGGCAGTTACGTTTAATGATCCAACACGGGAAGAAGAAATTATCGTTCCTAAAAATGTCATTATTGCGACAGGTTCTAGTCCTAAAACGTTACCTAATTTGCCACTGGATGAAGAATTTATCTTATCTTCTGATGGGATGCTTGAATTAGAAGAGCTACCAGAATCAATTGCAATTATTGGTGGTGGCGTTATTGGTGTCGAGTGGGCTTCTTTATTAAATAGTTTAGGTGTCACCGTAACTATCATTGAATTTTTGGATCGGTTACTTATAAATGAGAGTGCAACAATTTCTAAAGAATTAAAGAAACGTTTAGAGCAACGAGGAATTAACATTTTATTAGGTAGCAAAGTCCAAGAAGCGAAAGTTACCGGGCAGAAGGTTCAAATAGAAGTTGCAGGACAAGAAAGCCTCGCTGTTGACAAAGTCATGGTAGCAATTGGGCGTCAACCCAATATCAATAAGTTAGGGTTACAGAATACCTCAGTGAAATATACTGACAAAGGCATTGAAGTAAATGAATTTTATCAAACCACAGAAGGACATATTTATGCGATCGGTGATTGTATCGATACACTCCAACTAGCACATGTGGCTATGAAAGAAGGAGAGTTAGCTGTTCAGCATCTTTTAGGCGAGACAGTTGAACCTTTAAATTATACAAACGTGCCTCGAGGTGTTTATACAAATCCTGAAATAGCAAGTGTCGGCTATACTAGAGAAACTTTACCAGCAGATAAAGAAGTAGTGATTGGCACCTTCAATTTTAATGGTAATGGTAAATCACTTGTTTATGGAGAAACAGATGGCTTTATAGAAGTAATTCGTGACAAGAAGACCGATGATTTATTAGGGGTTTCTATGATTGGGCCACATGTCACGGATTTAATTGCCGAAGCAAGTACTGCCATGTATTTAGATGCCGCGCCCATTGAAATTGGTGAAGCAATCCATGCGCATCCAACAATGACAGAAGTATTGCAAGAAGCAGCCTTAGATACTTATGGCTTAGCGATTCACAAATAGAGAAAGGTTGATGAAAATGAAAACGCTTAAAAAATCGGGTTTATCAAAAGAAGAATTGATTCAGGCATATCGTCAAGTACTACGAGGACGTCGTTTAGACGAACGGTTGTGGCAATTAACAAGGATTGGTAAGACCTCTTTCAATATTTCTGGTCAAGGGGCAGAAGTTGCACAAGTAGCGATGGCGATGGCTTTTAATCCTCAAAAAGATTATTTTTTACCGTATTATCGTGATATGACCGCGTGCTTGGTTTGGGGCATGACCTCCAAAGATATTTTAATGGGTTCTTTTGGAAAAGAAGCGGATCCTTCTTCCCATGGTCGTCAAATGCCGAATCATTATGGTTCAAAAGAGCATAATATTGTTTCCTTCTCTTCAACAGTAAGTACACAAATGCCATTAGCAACAGGTGTTGGTTATGCAGCGCAACTTCAAAAAGCTGATTTTGTTGCATTGACCACCACTGGGGAAGGCTCTGCCAATCAAGGAGAAGTCCAAGAAGCTATGAACTTTGCAGGCGTAAAAAAATTACCAGTCATTTTTGTTGTTGAAAATAATGAATATGCGATTTCTGTCCCAATTGAAGAACAGTATGCCAATAAACGAATGGCCGATCGCGCGAAAGCTTATGGCTTTGAAGGTGTAACCGTTGATGGTAGTGATTTTACTGAAGTCTATCTAGCATTTAAAGAAGCAGTAAAAGCGGCTCGCGGGAAAAAAGGACCAAAATTGATTGAATTAATGGTTTCTCGCTTGACTTCTCATTCCGCTGACGATGATCAATCTGTTTATCGTTCAAAAGAAGAAATTGAAGAGATGAAAAAGAATGATGCAGTGAAGCTTTTTGAAAAACAATTATTAGAAGAGGGCTATTTAACAGACGAAGACATTGCCAAAATTGATGAAGAAATTCGTACAGAAATCAATCAAGCAACGGATGAAGCAGAAGCAATGCCAGATCCTGTACCGACATCAATTTTAGAAGAAGTGTATGCAAAATAAGAGAAGAGGAGAAGAAATATAATGGCTGAGATGACTTATTTAGAAGCAATTAACTTAGGAATTTCTGAAGAAATGGCTCGTGATGAAAAAGTAGTTATTTTTGGAGAAGATGTCGGCGGCGACAAAGGCGGCGTGTTCGGTGTAACAAAGGGCTTGGCTGCTAAATACGGTGACGAGCGTTGTTTTAATACACCGTTAACAGAAGGCTTAATTGGTGGTTTAGCTGTCGGCTTAGGTTTAATGGGCTATCGCGCAATTGGTGAATTTCAATTTGCGGATTACATTTTGCCTGCAACCAATCAATTGTTATCAGAGGCTCGGACAATGCGCTATAGAACAAAAGGCGATTGGACTGCGCCAATCGTTTATCGGACCCCTTATGGCGGCGGTGTTCGTGGTGGGCTGTATCATTCTCAGTCTACAGAAAAAGTTTTTTGTGGACAACCAGGATTAAGAGTGGTGACCCCCTCTAATCCTTATGATGCAAAAGGGATGATTAAAGCAGCGATTCGTTCCGATGATCCAGTCATTTTTTACGAACATAAGCGTTTATATCGTTTACTAAAAGATGAAGTGCCTGCAGATGATTATATCGTACCAATTGACAAAGCCAATGTCGTTAGAACGGGTAGTGATTTAACCGTGATTAGTTACGGCATGACCTTGCAATTAGCTTTAGCTGCGGCGGAAAAACTAGCCGCTGAAGGAATTGATGCCGAAATCGTCGATGTTCGCTCATTATATCCTTTAGATCGCGAAACATTAGTAGCTGCAGCTAAGAAAACAGGGAAGGTTTTACTCGTAACAGAAGACAATAAAGAAGGCAGCGTGATGAGTGAAATTGCGGCAATGATTTCAGAAGATGCTCTCTTTGATTTAGATGCACCGATTCAACGACTTGCAGGACCTGATTGTCCAAGCATGCCTTATGCATTACCTTTAGAAAGAGAATTTTTAATCAATGAAGAGCAAGTATTAGCAGCAATGAAAGAATTAGCAGAATTTTAATTGAAGCAAGGAGGAAAAAATAAATGGCCACAAAAGAAATCAAAATGCCTCATCTAGGCGAAAGTGTCACAGAGGCAGCCATTGTCCAATGGTTAGTTAAACCAGGAGATTCAGTGAAACGTTATGATCCCTTAATGGAAGTCGTTTCTGATAAAGTCACCACGGAAGTCCCATCAGATTTTGATGGTGTAGTAAAAGAATTTCTGATTTCTCTAGATACAGATGTGCCCATCGGAACAGCGGTGATGACGTTAGAGACAGAAGAAACAACCGAAAAAACAGAAGAAGCTACTTTAGCACCAGTGAAAGAAGCAAGTGCGGAACAAGCACAAGAACATGAAACGGTTGAAACAACAAGCACTGCGACGTCCCATCAAAAAAATAATGGTCGTTATTCCCCAGCAGTCCTTAAAATTGCCCAAGAAAAAAAGATTGATTTAACACAAGTTACAGGGACAGGTCGTGATGGTCGAATTACTAGAAAAGATGTTACAAACTTTACACCAACACAGGCAAGAACGCCTGAGAAAACAGTGAGTCCAGGAACTAGCCCTTCAATTTCAGAGGAGCCAGTTGCTTCGCAAAATGAAAGCGCCGCAACAGCTAGTCCAACTGAAACAACCACAGATAAAATTGTCTCTGCAGATCCTGTACGTAAAGCAATTGCTAAAAAAATGGTCCAAAGTGTCAACGAAATCCCTCACGCTTGGTTAATGGTGGAAGCGGATGTGACCAACTTAGTCCAACTTAGAAATTCATTAAAAGATGAATTTAAACAACAAGAAGGCCTGTCTCTAAGCTTCTTCCCATTTTTTGCCAAAGCAGTCATTCAAGCGTTAAAGAAAAATCCAAAAATCAATACATCTTGGGATGATGGCTCAATTATTTATCATAAAGATGTTAATTTATCCATAGCTGTAACGACAGACGAGCATCTTTACGTGCCAGTGATTCAACAAGCGGATAACTATTCGATTGCAGGGCTAGCTAAAGAAATCAATCGCTTGGCACAAGAAGTCCGACAAGGAACGCTAGCAAGCAAAGAAATGCAAGGAGGGACCTTTACTCTTAATAATACTGGAACACTAGGTTCCGTCCAATCGATGGGAATTATTAACCATCCACAAGCTGCGATATTACAAGTAGAGTCAATTAATAAACGCCTTGTGCCAACCGCAGATGGAGGCTTTAAAGTGGCAGATATGGTTAATTTATGTCTTTCTATTGATCATCGAATTTTAGATGGACAACAAGCAGGTAAGTTCTTGCGAGATGTTAAAGATAATTTAGCGAAATATAATGCGGATACGGATGTATATTAAAAATCGTTCCTTGCTTTAGTTAAATAAAAAGCGCCTCAAAGAAATAAGCGCTCTTCTTTGAGGCCGCTCTTTATCTAATAGAAAGTTCAATCATTCTCAAACTTGTTCTAAAAAAACAAAAATAATCAATAGGAGTGTTGAAAATGCCCACTGATAAACTGGATGCTCAATTAACCCCAAGAATATTTTTTAACAAAGTGTTAGCTGGAACAGCTTCCGGCACCATTATCGCCTTAATTCCCAATGCTGTATTAGGAGCCATTTTAAAATATTTTGCAGAATACAAGATTATCGAAATGATTATTCATGCGGCGCAAATTTTCCAACTAGCCACCCCTTTAATTATTGGTGGACTGATTGCTTTTCAATTTGGCTTAACGCCACAAAAAATGATGATTGCTGGCGGTGCAGCATTTGCTGGCTCTGGCGTGATTAAATTTAATTCAGAAGTGAAAGGCTTTATTGGTGCAGGCACTGGTGACATCATTAATATTATGATTACCGCTTCTGTTGCAGTCTTACTTTTATTAGTCATCGATAAAAAATTCGGTTCAGTGGAAATCATTGCTTTACCGATCGTTGTTGGAGTAGGTGCAGGCTTGTTTGGCATGTTGATTTACCCATATGTGACACAGATCACGGTCGCCATTGGTAAAGTGATTAACAATTTTACTGATTTCCAGCCAATTATCATGAGTATTTTAATTGCTTGTTCATTTGCTGCACTGATTATTTCACCAATCACTACTGTGGCAATCGGTTTGGCGATTCAGTTGAATGGCTTGTCTGCAGGTGCTGCTGCAATGGGAATTGCAGCTACAACTGTTGTTCTTGTGATTAATTCTTGGAATGTCAACCAATCAGGAGTGACACTGGCTGTCTCTTTGGGCGGCATGAAAATGATGATGCCTAACTTATTTAAATACCCAATTATTTTAATTCCTTGTTTATTTACAGCGACTATTTCAGCAATTCCTGTGGTTCTATTCAACATTTCAGGAACCCCACAATCGGCTGGATTTGGCTTGGTTGGACTCGTGGGGCCACTTGCTTCGTTGGATGCGGGCTTAGGGATCTTACCCTTACTCTTTTCTTGGTTTGTTGTTCCAATTGTTGCGGGTTTATTCTCAAAATTCTTATTTGAAAAAGTGTTGAAACTTTATGATAGTAAAGTCGTCTTTGCTTATCAAGGCTAGATTATCCATTAATTTTCTTTAATGATTTGGATAAAATCTCTAACATCTTCTGTCATACTAAAATCGCGGCGCAAAGCAATGCCGATGGGGAAATAGTCAAACTTATCTTTTAAAGGAATCCATTTCAGTCCCTGACTTTTTCCCACTTCATAATATTCAATCGGCAGCAAACAAATCGAATTATTTTTTTGTAAACTATAAAGAAGTACTTGTAAATCATCGTTATGCAAAATGATATTCGGCTCATAACCGAAGCTCCGAGTCCGATCTAGTAGTAGGCGACCAATCATAAAATTATCACTTAACGATGAAAATCGTTGATCTTTCAAATCTTTAAAAGTTAATTTTTCATATTGGGAGAGAGGATTTGATTCTGGTACTACGACATAAACATGGTAGCCTTTGGTAGTCGTTTCTAAAGGTTCAATATGAATAATTTCAGGTAAGGTATTTGGGAAAGAAATTAGTCCCATATCAATTTCTTTATTTGCTAACATCGTTTGTAATTTTGGCGAGCCATCTTGCTGTAATATTAAATTCACATGTGGATGGGTTGTTAAAAATCGTGAAATTTCTTTCATAAATTGTACAGCAAATAAAGTAGTTAAGCCTAAACGCAATTGCTTTTTAACTGGTTTCTGGTTCATTTCACGAATATCTGTTACCAATTGATCGAATTGAAAAACAACTTCTTGGCCATGTTCATATAAATAAACACCTGTATCGGTTAATTGAAACGGTTGATCAGAATGATCAAACAACGCTGTGCCTAACTCAGATTCCATTTTTTTCAATGCTAAAGAAAGTGTTGGTTGGGTGACAAATAAATTGCGAGCGGCCGCCGATAAACTGCGGGTATTAACAATTTCAATGAAGTACTTTAAAAGCTGAATATTCATCAGAAACTCCCTTCCTTTTTAAAAGCGCTTACATAAATGCGCTTGGATAAAAAATAACAAATAGATCACTTATAATATAACATATGTTTTGCCTTTTTATTGCTATAAAAGTAAGAGATAGAGATTTTCTTAGCAGATTTTTACCTAAAAATAAAAAATTGAACGGAGGAAAAGAAATGAAGATTATTATCGCAGGTGCTGGCGCTATGGGCAGTCGCTTTGGACTAATGTTACATCAAGCAGGAAATGACGTTATTTTTGTTGATGGTTGGCCAGAACATATTGAAGCAATAAGAAAAAACGGGTTAGTTGCTGATTTTAATGGCGAAGTGATGACCGCTAAAATTCCTATTTATCCTCAGACAGAAGTAGCAAGCATCGATTTTACAGCAGACTTAGTTATCCTATTTACAAAAGCAATGCAACTGGCAGGAATGCTTGAAGCATTAGAACATTTCCTTAATAAAAATACGAAAGTTTTATGCTTGTTAAATGGAATTGGGCACGAAGATATTATCAAAAAATACGTGCCATACGAAAATATTTTATTAGGAAACACAATGTGGACCGCTGGGTTAGAAAGACCTGGCAAAGTAAAATTATTTGGCAATGGTTCGATTGATTTACAAAATTTAGGAGCGCAAAGTGAACAAGCAGCAGAAGCAGTCATTAAGGTATTAAATAACGCTGGCTTAAATGCACGTTATTCTGAGAATATTTTATCATCCATTTATAAGAAGGCCTGTGTGAATGGAACAATGAATGGTTTATGTACTTTGTTGGATTGTAATATGGCAGACTTTGGCGAAACAGAGCAAGCAGATCAAATTGTTCAACAAATAGTTAATGAATTTTTAGCAGTCGCTGAAGTGGAACAAGTTACGTTAGATAAACAAGCAGTTCTTCAACAAATCCGCTCGTGTTATAATCGAGAAACAATTGGTTTGCACCATCCATCGATGTATCAGGACTTAATAACCAATCATCGTTTAACCGAAATTGATTATATCAATGGAGCAATTGTTCGCAAAGGGAAAGTCTATGGGATTGCTACACCGTACTGTCAGTTTTTAACAGAGTTAATTCATTGTAAAGAAAATTTACTTCATGCTAAATAACAAGTAAAAACAGAAATATTCTTGAGTCGGTCTTGAGAAGAGCTTGACCTACTTCTTTCTATACTTTGCCAGTGTACAAGGCTGAGACAAAATCCAAAGTGAGTTTGGCTCAGCTTTTTTGTTTTTTAAAGAACACTACAGAAAATAAATCAAATCCGTGAAAAATATGTTAAACTAGAGAAGGTGTTTTTTCGCAAGAATCTACGCGGAACACAGGACTCGTTGAAGAATTGAATCAAAGAAACAATGTGTTAAAGAAGGGATTTGAACAGATT
This sequence comes from Enterococcus sp. DIV2384, assembly GCF_050534975.1. Taxonomy (NCBI): domain Bacteria; kingdom Bacillati; phylum Bacillota; class Bacilli; order Lactobacillales; family Enterococcaceae; genus Enterococcus; species Enterococcus sp. DIV2384. The sequence continues at coordinate 1,442,032 of NZ_CP172905.1, read as the reverse complement.
ATGACCATTCAATGGTTTCCCGGCCATATGGCCAAAGCAAGAAGAGAAGTTTCTGAAAAAATCAAATATGTCGATATTGTATTTGAACTAGTTGATGCGCGGTTACCGCTTTCTTCCCGTAACCCAATGATGGACCAAATTGTCCAACAAAAACCACGATTAGTCCTTTTAAATAAAGGGGACTTAGCAGATAACGACCAAAATAAAAAATGGCAACATTACTTTCAAAAGAAAGGATACCAAACCCTAGTCATCAATGCCCAACAAAATAAAGGAATCAATAAAATTGTGCCAGCAGCCAAGGAAGCGTTAAAAGAAAAATTGGCTCGTGAACAGGCGAAAGGCTTGAAACCGCGTGCGATTCGCGCCATGTGTATTGGGATTCCCAACGTTGGTAAGTCAACCTTAATGAATCGTTTAGTCGGAAAAAAAATTGCGCAAACTGGGAACAAGCCAGGCGTGACAAAAGGACAACAATGGTTACGCTCTGGTTCCCAATTGGAATTACTGGATACACCAGGGATTCTCTGGCCAAAATTTGAAGATGAAGAAATTGGAAAAAAATTAGCTTTAACTGGCGCTATAAAAGATCAATTATTGCATCTAGATGATTTGGCGATTTATGGATTAGATTTTTTTGCACGTTTTTATCCGCAACGTTTGACGGAACGATATGGTTTAACAGAGGAAGAGCTATTTTTACCTGCCCCAGAACAATTGATGTTAATTAGCCAAAAACGTGGTTTTAGAGATGATTATAATCGAGCCAGCGAAATGATTATTTTAGAAATTCGCAGTGGAAAATTAGGTACGTATACTTTGGACCGCTGGGAAGAACTAGGAGACGAATAACATGGCAAAAGAGTCGATTCAGGCAATCAAAGAAGCGTTGTTAACTGTCACTGATGCAACCGATGAACGATTAGCAAGCTGGCGAGAAGATGAACGTTCAGGAGTGCAACAAGCGATCAAACAATGGGAACGTCGCCAGTTAGCCAAAGAAAAAGAGTGGCAACTTTTTAAAGAAATGAGTCAATTTGAGGAAGCGGCCTATAAAAAAGGCCATCGTTTAATTGCAGGAATTGATGAAGTAGGCCGCGGACCATTAGCTGGCCCTGTTGTGACAGCTGCAGTTATTTTACCGAAAGATTGTCAATTATTAGGCTTAAATGATTCAAAAAAACTATCTGCTAAAAAACGGGAAACGTTATATAACCAGATTCAAGAACAGGCTGTCGCTATCGGGTTAGGTATCGCTGATCAAGGAGTCATTGATCAAATTAATATTTATCAAGCAACTAAACAAGCGATGAAAATGGCAATTGACGATTTAGCTTTTGCACCAGATTATTTATTAATTGATGCAATGCAGTTAGACGTTCCCCAACCACAAGAAAGTTTGATTAAAGGGGATGCACGCTCCATTTCGATTGCAGCAGCCAGTATTATTGCAAAAGTAACAAGAGATCGATTAATGGAAGAATATGATGAATTATATCCTGGATATGGATTTAAAAACAATGCAGGCTATGGAACAAAAGAACATCTTCTCGGGTTAGAAAAATACGGTGTAACACCCATTCATCGACGTACGTTTGCGCCAATAAAAGATATGATTTAAAAATAAAACACTTTTTTTACGTATTCTTATTTTAAGAAGATGTGAAAGAGGTGTTTTTTGTTGGAAATTTTACAACGACAATTATTATTTAAATTAGCGGTATGCCAAGGAATTGGCAATTTAGGTATCTTAAAAGTGTTACAAGAAGCTATCGCACAAAAGCGTGTTGATTTTTCCAGTACAGAAATTATTAGAATTGCTGAAATCAAGAAATATCGTGAATTATTTGAACAATCTTGGTTACACCATACGATTCATAGTGAAGCGTTATATATACGACAATGCCAACACCAATTTATGACAATTTTAGATGCCGTCTATCCTAAATTATTACGAGAAATTTATAATCCACCAGCAATTCTTTTTTATAGAGGAAATTTACAATTGTTAAGTAGAAGGAAAATTGGCATCGTCGGCGCTCGCTATGCCACTTCGTATGGGTTAAGAGTGACTGAAGCTCTGGTTCCTAAAATAGTCAAAGAAGGATTCACAATCGTCAGTGGTCTTGCCAAAGGCATTGATAGTCGTAGCCATGAGATGGCCATCCAGAACGGGGGTCAGACAATTGGAATTTTAGGCACTGGATTAGATGTATATTATCCGTATGAAAAGAAAGAATTACAGCAAACTATGAAGCAGAATCAGCTTGTTTTAACAGAATATGTGAATGGGAGTGGGCCGAAAAAATATCATTTTCCTGCACGTAATCGCATTATTGCTGGATTATCTTTAGGGGTCTGCGTGATGGAAGCTCGTAAGAATAGTGGATCTTTAATTACTGCACAAGCGGCGATGGATTACGGGCGCGAGGTATTTGCCGTACCGGGAAGTATTTTCCAGTCTTTTTCAACAGGCTGCCATGAATTAATTCAGGACGGCGCTAAATGTGTTCAGACAATTGATGATATTTGTGAAGAATTGTGACTTTTACTAATTGTGAATTGACAACCTACGTTCACTTCGGTACTATTTAATCAGATTTTAATCTTTTGGTTGGTAGTTAGGAGTGTCTAAATGGAAACGGTTGTTAGAAAAAGATGGTTGTTTGGTATGCAGCTACTGGGCTTTTTGATTTTGGATCAAATTCCTTTGATGATGGTCTCAGTTGTTCAATTTTCTACAGAAAATTTTTGGTTTCGCTTTGTTAGTGGATTAGTGGCTGTTGGACTTGGTGCCTATTTCGTCTATCTATTTGTTGCTTTTTTGAAAAAGAAAAAGCTCATAACTTGGACTTTTTTAGGAATCAAAGAAACCTTGCCAGTGGTCTTGTTAGGTTTGGTGATAATCTTTTGTGTGGGAATATTTGGTGATTTCTTATTACGTCTGGAAGGATTAGAGACGACCTCTAACCAACAAAGTGTTGAAGAAATTGTTCAAGCCATTCCTAAAGGGCTTATACTTATTTTTGCAGGTATGATTGGGCCAATTTTCGAAGAGGGAATTTTTCGTGTCGGGATTCAAGCGTTTTTCAAGCCAGCTTCAAAAATAGGCATACTCGTTTCTTCTATTTTATTTGCACTTGTGCACACGCCGACAGATATAGGTAGTTTTGTTATTTATTGGGGCATGGGTTTAGCTTTAAGTTGGGTCTATCTACGCACGGGTCGCTTTGAAGCTGCTGTCTTGACTCATTTTGTTTGGAATGTTATAGGTATTTTAATGCTTTAGGATAAAATCTATAAATCATAGGCATTTTTTATTTATAAATTCGGACAGTCAAACAGAAATGACAGAAATGTTAGAAAGCCTAGTCTTGACAAACCTATTCTATATAGCATATGATGTATTACGATTTGTGCGTTTTTTACATATATTATATAGTAGGAAAGCGAACGCGAAAGGAGCTAATTGAATGGCCTATAAGTATCTCGTGATTGTAGAATCACCTGCCAAAGCCAAAACAATTGAAAAATATCTAGGAAGAAACTACAAGGTGGTTGCCAGTGTTGGTCACATTCGCGATTTACCAAAAAGTAAAATGGGGATTGATATTGAAAATAATTATGAACCTCATTATATTTCGATTCGCGGAAAAGGCGATGTCATCAAAAGTTTAAAAGCGGCTGCAAAAAAAGCTGAAAAAGTCTATCTCGCAGCCGATCCGGACCGAGAAGGTGAAGCAATTGCTTGGCATTTAGCTTATCTTCTTGGCCTTGATTTAAAAGATAAAAACCGTGTGGTATTCAATGAGATCACTAAAGAAGCGGTAAAAGCGGCATTTAAAGAACCTAGAACCATCAACGTTGATTTAGTTGATGCACAACAAGCACGGCGCATTTTAGACCGTTTAGTTGGATATTCGATTAGTCCTATTTTATGGCGTAAAGTCAAAAAAGGTTTGAGTGCTGGTCGTGTGCAATCTGTTGCTTTAAAAATGATTATTGATCGAGAAAATGAAATTCGAGAATTTAAACCTGAAGAATATTGGAGCATTGATGGGAATTTCCAAAAAGGTCGCAAGAAATTCAAAGCAAATTTCTGGGGCGTAGATGGTAAAAAGAAAAAATTACCAAATGCAGAAGCGGTGAAAGAAATCACTTCTCGGATTGACGGTAAAGATTACGATGTTACAAAAGTTGAGAAAAAAGAACGGAAACGTAATCCTGCATTACCTTTTACAACCAGTAGTTTACAACAAGAAGCGGCACGTAAATTAAATTTCCGTACCCGTAAAACCATGATGGTTGCGCAACAATTGTATGAGGGAATTGCTTTAGGGAAACAAGGCACTGTGGGGCTGATTACCTACATGCGTACAGACTCAACCAGAATTGCTGATTCCGCCAAAGCAGAAGCTGCTGAATTCATTGAAAAGACCTACGGAGATGAGTTCTCAGCACATGGCGGCCGCAAAGCAAAAAATACGCAAGGTGCACAAGATGCCCATGAAGCGGTTCGTCCGTCAAGCGTTTTAAGAACACCCGATGAAATGAAGAAGTATTTAGATAAAGATCAATTAAAATTATATACTCTTATTTGGTCGCGCTTTGTAGCTAGTCAAATGACACCAGCGATTTTAGATACCATGAAGGTCACGCTTCAACAAAACGGCGTAACGTTTATTGCCAATGGCTCCAAAGTGAAATTTAAAGGGTTTATGCAAGTATATGTTGAAGGACGCGATGATGGTAAAGAAGACAAGGAAAATATTTTACCTGAATTAGTGGAAGGTGACGTTGTTAAATCGGTCGATATCGAACCGAAACAACACTTTACTCAACCACCGGCTCGTTTTAGTGAAGCCACGTTAATCCGGACTTTAGAAGAAAATGGTGTGGGCCGACCATCAACGTATGCGCCAACATTAGAAACCATTCAACGGCGTTATTACGTGAAGCTAACCAATAAACGGTTTGAACCAACGGAATTAGGTGAAATTGTGAATTCTCTAGTTTCAGAGTTTTTCCCACAAATTGTCGATACACATTTTACAGCGACAATGGAAACGGACCTAGATAAAGTCGGTGAAGGCCAAGAAAAATGGGTTGAAGTTGTCGATCGCTTCTACAAGCCCTTCGAAAAAGAATTAACAAATGCCGAAGAAAAGATTGAAAAAATCCAAATTAAAGATGAACCAGCAGGCTTTGACTGCGAACTATGTGGACATCCAATGGTGATTAAACTGGGTCGCTACGGAAAATTTTATGCATGTAGTAATTTCCCAGATTGTCGGAATACAAAAGCGATCGTTAAAGAAATTGGCGTGACGTGTCCTGTGTGTCACGAAGGACAAGTTATCGAACGCAAATCAAAGAAAAATCGGATTTTCTATGGCTGTAGTCGGTACCCAGAGTGTGACTTCACTTCTTGGGACAAACCAGTAGGCCGACCATGTCCAAAATGTGGGCAATATTTAGTAGAGAAAAAAGTTAAAGGCGGCAAACAAGTCGTTTGTATCAATGGCGATTATGAAGAAAACGTCCAAAAATAAGAAAAATTGAGACCGAAGAATTTACTTCGGTCTTCTCTTTTAGTAAAATGAATTGAGTTTGTAAGAGACAGCTCTTAACTTCTTGACATAGAAAGGAAATTTTATACATGACAAAAAAAGTCACAATTATTGGTGCCGGTTTAGCCGGAAGTGAAGCGGCATGGCAAGTGGCCAATGCTGGGGTACCAGTTGATTTATATGAAATGCGCCCTGTCAAAAAGACACCAGCGCATCAAACAGAAAATTTTGCAGAGTTAGTTTGTTCTAATTCATTACGTGGAAATAGTTTAACCAATGCGGTAGGTGTTTTGAAAGAAGAAATGCGCCGTTTAAATTCAATCATTATTGGTAGTGCAGATCAAACCGCTGTACCAGCTGGTGGCGCCTTAGCAGTTGACCGTGATTCTTTTTCTGAAACAATCACTGAAAAAATTAAAAGTCATCCATTAATTACAATCAAAAATGAAGAGATCACCGATATTCCGGAAGGGATTGTAATTATTGCAACGGGGCCCTTAACCTCTGAAAGCTTATCTCAAAAAATTCAAGAATTTAATGGTTCTGAAGGCTTTTATTTTTACGATGCAGCAGCACCAATTATTGATAAATCAACAATTGACATGGATAAAGTTTATTTAAAATCTCGTTATAACAAGGGAGAAGCGGCTTACTTAAACTGTCCGATGACTGAAGAAGAGTTCAATGCTTTTCATGAAGCACTAGTCAATGCAGAAGTGGTTCCTTTACGGACGTTTGAAAAAGAGAAGTTTTTCGAAGGCTGTATGCCCATCGAAGTAATGGCGCAACGTGGCATTAAAACCATGTTGTTTGGCCCAATGAAACCTGTCGGACTAGAAGACCCTAAAACAGGTAAACGCCCTTATGCTGTAATTCAATTACGTCAAGACAATGCTGCAGCTTCTTTATACAATATTGTTGGTTTCCAAACGCATTTAAAATGGGGTGAACAAAAACGAGTATTCCGTATGATTCCGGGATTAGAAAATGCTGAATTTGTTCGCTATGGCGTCATGCACCGTAATAGTTTTATGAATTCTCCAGAGTTGCTAAAACCAACCTACCAATCAAAAAAACGTGACGATCTGTTTTTTGCTGGACAAATGACTGGTGTTGAAGGATATGTTGAAAGCGCGGCAAGTGGTTTACTCGCAGGTATTAACGCAGCTCGTCTTGCCAAAGGGGAAGAGCCGATTGAATTCCCTCGCGAAACGACTTTAGGAAGTATGGCTTATTATATTACACATGCAGAAGGCAAACATTTCCAACCAATGAATGCAAACTTTGGGCTTTTCCCAGAGTTACCTGAACGAATTCGTGACAAAAAAGAACGCTATGAAGCAATTGCTAATCGGGCCTTAGATGTCCAAGCTCAAGTTATCCAATCTTTAGACTAAATTAGAAAAAATATGAGAAAAGACCGAGCATCATTGCTAAGAAATGCGATGATACTCAGTCTTTTAATTTTTAGAAAAAAATAACAAAAGCTAAAGAATAGTTAAAATTGTGAACATATTTAGAAATATTGATTAAATTCTGACAACTTAATTGTCTTTTGAAAAAGGTTATGCTAAAGTTACTTTGTAATCGAATGAGGAGGGCTATCACATGGAAGAAAAGAATTGGCCTGAGTTATTTGCTCGTTATCTTATTGTCGAAAGAGGCTATTCAGAAAAAACAAAAAAAGCATATCAAGAAGATATACAACATTTTTTTTCGTTTTTAAAGACTTCAGGTAATGACAATTATTTGACTGTGGAACATTTGGATGTTCGGGCTTATTTGAGCGAATTGTACGATCAGGAATATAGCCGTAATTCGATTAGTCGAAAAATTGCCAGTTTGCGTTCTTTTTATCAATTCTTATTAAAAAATGAAGCAATCCAAGAAAATCCTTTTTCCTATGTTCATATGAAAAAGAAACAGTTACGGTTACCCCGTTTTTTTTATGAAAAAGAAATGGATGCATTATTTGAGAGCGCACAAGGGGAGCAACCGCTTGATTTGAGAAATCAAGCGTTGCTAGAAGTTCTGTATGGCACTGGTATTCGGGTCAGTGAATGTGCGAACTTAACGGTGGACGCAGTTGACTTTCAAGCTTCTGTTTTATTGGTTCATGGAAAAGGAAATAAAGATCGCTATGTGCCTTTTGGTTCATTTGCACAAGACGCCTTAAAGGATTACTTAGAGAATGGCCGCGCGCTATTAATGACAAAATATCAAAAAAAACATCCGTATGTCTTTGTTAATCATCATGGTGAACAAATCACGCCAACAGGGATTGAATATGTCTTAAACCAACTAATTAAAAAAAGTTCATTAAATGCGGAAATTCATCCCCACATGTTACGCCATACATTTGCGACACACTTATTAAATAATGGCGCCGATATGCGGACAGTTCAAGAATTATTAGGACATGCTAATTTATCCACAACTCAGATATATGCGCATGTGACAAAAGAAAGTTTACAAAAAAATTATCGAACGTTTCATCCTCGTGCATAATGGAGGTAAACGTCTAGGAGGAACAATAATGGTTGAATCACAATTTCACTCTACAACAATTTGTGCAGTCGAAAAAGATGGAAAATTTGCAATGGCTGGTGACGGCCAAGTAACAATGGGCGAATCTGTCGTTATGAAAGGTACGGCCAAAAAAGTGCGCCGTATTTACAATGATGAAGTCGTTGTCGGTTTTGCAGGAAGTGTGGCAGATGCCTTTACATTAGAAGAAAAGTTTGAAGGAAAATTAAATGAATACAACGGAAACTTAACGAGAGCTGCGGTTGAGTTAGCCCAAGAGTGGCGTACACAACAGTCTATGCAAAAATTAGAAGCTATGCTGATTGTGATGAATAAGGAAGAAATGCTCTTAGTTTCAGGAACTGGGGAAGTCATCACACCAGACGATGGTATTTTAGCAATTGGTTCAGGCGGTAATTTTGCTTTGTCCGCTGCAAGAGCCATGAAAAACTTTGGCGATAAAGAAATGCCAGCGAAAGAGATTGCTAAAAATGCCTTAAATATTGCTGCAGATATCTGTGTATTTACGAATCATAATATCATTGTAGAAGAATTATAAGCGAGGGAAAATCCATGAATGAATTAAACAAAACACCAAAAGAAATAGTCAAAGAACTAGATCAATATATTGTTGGACAGCAAGCTGCCAAAAAATCAGTGGCGGTAGCTTTACGTAACCGCTATCGTCGCTTGCAATTAGAAGAAAATATGCAACAAGATATTACGCCTAAAAACTTACTAATGATTGGACCAACAGGTGTTGGTAAAACTGAGATTGCTCGTCGTCTCGCAAAAATTGTCAATGCGCCTTTTGTAAAAGTTGAAGCAACCAAATTTACAGAAGTAGGCTATGTCGGTCGGGATGTCGAATCAATGGTTCGGGATTTAGTAGAAAATGCGATCCAAATTGTTGAAAAACAACAATACAGTCGCGTGTATGCGCAAGCGTTAAAAAAGGCCAATCAACGTTTAGTCAAAGTATTAGTGCCTGGAATTAAAAAAGAACAAAAACAGGCTGGCGGTAATCAATTTGAACAAATGATGAACATGTTTAACATGGCTCAGCAACAGCAAGAAGCACAAGAAGAAGTAACGGAAGATATTCGAACGAATCGCCGAACAATTTTGGAACAGCTGGAAAAAGGTCTATTAGATAATCGTGAAGTAACAATTGAAATTGAAGAACCGAAGAAAACGATGCCAGCTATGAACAATGGCCTAGAACAAATGGGTATCGACTTAAATGAAACGTTAGGCGCTCTGTCACCAAAGAAAAAAATCGAACGTACTGTAACGGTGAAAGAAGCACAAGAATTATTAGTGAAAGAAGAATCAGCAAAAATTGTCAATGACGCTGATATCCATAGTGAAGCTATTCGTTTAGCTGAATCAAGCGGAATTATTTTTATCGATGAGATTGATAAAATCACCTCTAAAAGTCAACAAAATTCGGGCGAAGTCTCTCGTGAAGGAGTACAAAGAGACATTTTGCCGATTGTTGAAGGCTCTCAAGTTAACACGAAGTATGGTCCTTTACAAACGGATCACATTTTATTTATCGCTTCAGGTGCTTTCCACTTGTCAAAACCAAGTGACTTGATTCCAGAATTACAAGGCCGCTTCCCAATTCGAGTTGAATTAGATGATTTAACGGCGGATGACTTCGTAAGTATCTTAACTGAGCCAAACAATGCTTTAATTAAACAATATGTAGCATTAATTGGCACAGAAAATGTTTCAGTCATCTTTACAAAAGAAGCAATTGAACGGTTAGCACACATCGCTTATGATGTAAACCGTGATACAGATAATATTGGGGCGCGTCGTTTACACACAATTTTAGAACGTTTATTAGAAGATTTATTATATGAAGCACCAGATATGCAAATGGGTGAAATTACGATTACCGAAGCATATGTCAATGAAAAATTGAATGACATTGTTCAAAATGAAGATTTAAGTCGTTACATCTTATAAAAAAGGCTGGAGGAGAAAAGATGGCTACATTATTAGAAAAAACACGTCAAGTGAACGAGCTTTTGCAAAAAAACAATCTGTTTGACGTACAAGCAGAACTTCCGTACAACAAAATGGCAATGATTTTAGGGGATATTTTAGAAAGTAATGCGTATATTATTAGCAGTTCAGGGGATTTGTTGGGGTATACTGAAAAATTAGATGTTAATAATGCCCGTATCAAAAATATGTTTAAAGAGAAAAAATTTCCTCAAGGATACACCGAGGCCGTGGATATGCTCAAAGTAACCGAAGCCAATATTCCAATAGATAGTGATTTAACTGCATTTCCTTTTGAATCACGAGAGCTGTATCCGTTTGGGTTAACCACTATTGTGCCTTTGTACGGTGCTGGCAAACGCTTGGGTACGATTATTTTAGCGCGTGTTGAAAAATCCTTTAACGAGGATGATTTAGTGTTAGCTGAATATAGTGCGACCGTTGTCGGCATGCAAATTTTGTATCATCAATCCAGAACAATTGAAGCAGAAGTTCGCAGTGCGACTGCCGTGCAAATGGCCATCAACACTCTTTCCTATAGTGAATTAAAAGCCGTCCATGCCATTTTTGAAGCCTTAGATGGCGAAGAAGGTCGTTTAACTGCTTCAAGTATTGCAGATGAAATAGGCATTACTCGTTCCGTAATTGTGAATGCCTTAAGAAAATTAGAATCAGCTGGAATTATTGAATCACGTTCTCTTGGTATGAAAGGGACTTATTTAAAAGTATTAAATCAACAATTTATTAAAGAGTTGGAAAAATAAGCAATTGCTCGTATCAACTAGGAGGACAACGCAATGACTGTACAAATTGAAAATGAATTTCTAATCGCAACATTTGCTGAAGAAGGAGCAGAATTAGTAAGTTTACAATCAAAAGAAACCGGCATTGAATATATTTGGCAAGGAAATCCTGAATTTTGGGCCCGCCATGCGCCCGTACTTTTTCCGATTGTTGGTCGTCTAAAAGAAGATACGTATATGTACCAAAATCAAGCGTATCATTTAACTCAACATGGTTTTGCTCGTGATCAAGTATTTGATGTGATTGAAAAAGGTGGAGAAGAAGTTTCTTTTTCACTAAAATCAACAAAAGAAACCAAGAAGAAGTATCCTTTTGATTTTGAACTAGTGATTACTTATACATTAGAACACCAAGAATTGACTGTAAACTACCAAGTAGAAAACACAGGGAAAGAAGAGATGTATTTTGGGATTGGTGGTCATCCAGCCTTTAATGTACCTTTAGAATCTTCACTAACGTTTGAAGATTATTATCTAAGTTTTTCACCTAAAAAATCACGGACACAAATTCCCTTAGCAGGCCCATTTATTGATTTAGCGAATAAAACGCTAGCCCAAACGAATACCAGCTTTGACTTAACGCATCAATTATTTGAAAATGATGCAATGATTTTTGAAACAAAAGGTCAAACAGCAATTACGATTGCCACAGACGAAAGTGACCATCAAGTCACTTTGAGTTATCCAGAAATGCCTTTTGTGGGGATTTGGTCACCGACACCGAAAGAAGCGCCTTTTGTCTGTATCGAACCTTGGTGCGGGATTGCTGATGCTGTCGACGCAACTGGCCAACTCGCTGAAAAATTTGGCATCAATAAGTTACCAGCTAACGAACTATTTAAAACACAGTATAAGATTAGTGTAAAATAAAGAAAAAGGCTGTGAACATTATTTGTTCACAGCCTTTTTCTTTATTTTTTTGCACGTAAGCCAAAAGAAAGGCGACTTTCTGTTCCATTTTTAATTCGCTGAATGTTTTCACGATGACGGACAAAGATAAAAGTAGTCAAAGCAATCGCAATCACGGTTAATAACCAGTTAAATGTTGGTAAAATAGCTGGGACAGTGAAAGGCAAAATAATAGTAGAAAGTGTAATTAGTACAGCGCTAATCATACTTGTTAAACTCACCATACTGGTTAGATACAGACAAATCACAAAAATAAGAGCAGAATAAATAAAAAATGTGGGGCTGTATGCTAATAACATGCCAGCGCTAGTGGCTACGGCTTTACCACCTTTGAAATTGGCAAAAATAGGGAAGGTATGCCCTAAAACAGCTGCTACCCCAAAGAAGAGCGGATTCACGCCTTGTAAACCAAACAAATAGGGTAATGAAGTGGCTAACGTTCCTTTCAAGATATCCATTAATAATACCGTAATTCCGGCAGGTTTCCCTAAGACACGAAATGTATTGGTTGTTCCTGTATTCCCACTCCCAAATTGGCGTATATCTTTTTTAAAGAAAAGTTTGCCAATCCAAACACCTGAGGGAATCGAACCTAATAAATAGGCAACAAGTAACAAAATGACGATTTTCATCAAGTTAACCTCTTTCTTATTCAAACTAGGATTTATTTTATCATGAATAGAAAAACGGAACAACGTCTAATAACTAAAACAAGAAAAGTTTTTCTTTTACTTGAGGAAGCGTTGACAAATGGTTGATAACCGTTATAATAAATGTGTGTCATTAGACAAAGACGTCTAATCACTGGTTTGAAAATTAGTTATCAACGAAGATACAATATATATGTACTTATGAAGTGTCAGGGAAAGAGGTGCGAATCCTCTACAGACCTACCTACTGTATGGTGGATGAAACCAATAAGACCACAGATTATTCTGGAAGGATTGGGAGTAAGAAGAAGCTAAGTCAGGATACCGGCTTGATAAGTCTAATCATTCTTTTGTAGGAAAAAGAAGGGGCTTTGAAGATAACTGGCTGAGTATATCATTAGCATAGTTAAGTGACTGCTTTTTTTCTATTGGAGAAAAAAGTGGTTTTTTTGTATTGTTTTGACGTTGAGACAAAGGAGGTTCATTTCAGAAAATTTTCCCCAAAATAAAATAGACGAATGCGAGGATGAAAAAATGAAAAAATTTACTTTAACAATGATGACTTTAGGTTTAGTAGCAACACTTGGCTTAGCAGGATGTGGTAAACAGGAAAAGAAAGCAACTACCTCTTCTGAAAAAACAGAAGTAACGTTACCAACCAAAGACCGTAGCGGCAAAGAAATTACTTTACCCAAAGAAGCAAACAAAATTATTTCCCTAGTACCATCAACAACAGAAGTGATTGAAGACTTAGGTAAAACCGACCAATTAATCGCAGTTGATACTCAAAGTAGTACAATGATGACTGATTTAAAAAAATTACCACAAATGGATATGATGGCTGTCGATGCCGAAAAATTGATTGCCTTGAAACCACAAATTGTTTATGTGAATGACATCAATTTAGCTAGCTCAGAAAGTGTTTGGAAACAAGTGGAAGATGCTGGAATTACAGTCGTTAATATCCCCACTAGTACAAGTATCAAAGCAATCAAAGAAGACGTCCAATTCATCGCGGATAGCTTATCTGAACATGAAAAAGGACAAAAGTTAATCAAAACAATGGATCAAGAAATCGACGAAGTAGCCAAAATTGGTAAAACCATTAAAAAACCAAAAACTGTTTTGTTTGAAGTGGCTGCCTTACCAGACATTTATAGTTTTGGTAATGGGACATTTTTAAATGAAATGATTGAAACAATTGGGGCAAAAAATGTTTTGGCAAATGAAAAAGGCTGGTTACCAGTGACAGAAGAAGCGGCCATTGCTGCAAAACCAGAAGTCATTTTAACCAATGTTAACTATATGAAAGATCCCGCCAAAGAAATTTTAGCTCGTAAAAACTGGGAAAACGTTCCTGCAGTTCAAAACAAAGAAGTTTTCGAAATTGATAACATGTCTAGCTCTTTACCAAATAACCACATTACCAAAGCATTAAAACAAATGGCAAAAGCTGTTTATCCAGAGGAATACAAGGATTTAAAAGATGAGTAAAAAAACGTGTCTCATACTGATGCTCTTGATCAGTATGAGCATGCTCTTTTTGGGTATTAAAATTGGAAGTGTTCAGATTTCGTTAACGGATTTGCTTCAAATTTTAGTGAAAAAGACGGTTTCAGAAGATGGGATTTTAGAAGGAATCATCTGGAATGTTCGGTTACCGCGTGTCGTGATGGCCTATCTCGTGGGCGCAGGCTTAGCAGTAAGTGGCACGGTGATGCAATCACTCTTAGGTAATCCTTTAGCTTCTTCATATACTTTGGGCGTATCAGCGGGAGCATCCTTAGGCGCTGCGTTAATCATGGTAACTGGAGTAACTGCTTCGATTTTAGGGGCATTTTTATTGCCTTTAACTGGTTTTATCTTTGGCTTAGCAACGGTCTTTTTAGTTTTGTTATTTACGCAAACAATGGATAGTCAAATGTCTAATCAAACAGTTGTTTTAGTGGGGATGATTATGACCTTGTTTGTCGGTGCTATTTTGACGTTGATTACAGCACTTTTCCAAGATTATTTGAAACAATTAGTCTTTTGGCAAATGGGTAGTTTTTCTGGCAGTAATTGGCAAAAAATTGCTATTTATTGTCCAATCTTGCTTGTCAGCAGTCTGTTTCTTTGGTTTGATGCCAACGCATTGGATGTTCTCGGTTTAGGAGAAGAACATGCGATGTTAGCGGGAGTAGAAGTCAAAACAGCAAAACTACGCATTATTCTTTTGGCTAGTTTATTGGCAGGAAGTGCGGTTTCATTTGTCGGTGTGATTGGTTTTGTTGATTTAATAGCACCACATATTGTCCGTCGCTATTTAGGGGCGACTCATCGCTGGCTGATTCCCGGTTCAGCAATTTTAGGTGGGACCATCATGGTAATAGGGGACACAATTGCCCGCACGATTTTATCACCAAGAGAAATTCCCATCGGGGCCGTAACAGCCTTGATTGGAGCGCCATTCTTCTTGTATATTTACTTTAAAAAAAGGGGCGTTGCTGCATGATTGAATTAAAAAAAACAGCTGTAACGCTCCAACAAACCCCCATTTTAAAAGATATTTTCCTCGTTTTTCCGACAGGTAGTAAAACTTGTATTTTAGGTCCAAATGGTTGCGGTAAAACGACACTTTTAAAAACGATTGCCGGACTTGTCCCTTATAGTGGTTCTGTTTTAATTGATGATCAAGAAGTTCATGGACAAAAGCGGAAGGAATTGTCAACGAAAGTAGCGATGATGAGTCAATTCACGACAGTTGCTTTTGATTATACGGTTTACGAAACAGTTTTGATGGGGGCGTATCGACAACAAGCACAACGTTTTTTACCTATTGTTTCTAAACAAGAAAAAGAACGAGTCCTTTATTATTTAGAACGCACGGGTTTATTGCCTTTAAAAGATAAAGTTGTCAATCAGCTTTCAGGAGGACAACAACAACGAGTATTTTTGGCTAAATTATTTGTACAAGATCCAGAAATTATTTTATTGGATGAACCCAATAATCATTTGGATATTCGGTATCAACAAGAATTGATTCAGCAGTTAAATGAGTGGAGTGCGCAAGAAGGGAAAACGTTAATCGGGGTGTTTCATGATATCCGTTTAGCGTTAACGCTAAGTGAAAAAATTGTGTTTATGAAGCAAGGGAAAGTGGCCGCGCAAGGTGATTTTCAAACGTTGGCTTCCAAAGAATTTTTACAAACGATTTTTGAAACAGATATTGTCTCCTATTTTCAGAAACAACATAAAGTTTGGGAAACTATTCAATAATTTTGACAAGTTTTTTGGAAACAGGTAAGATAAAGGCAAAGAATCAGAAACACAATGGCGTGTTTTAACAAATCGGCAAAGGAGCCCAAGACTAAGTACGTGATGGTACTTGCTTTGGGCTCCTTTTTTATGGAGGTAACGATGAAACGAATCATTTTAATGGGAGCTATCGGTTGTGGCAAAACCACGTTATGTCAAGCTCTGCAAGGCAAAGAATTAATTTATGATAAAACACAGGCGGTGGAATTTCATACAGAAATGATTGATACACCAGGCGAGTTTATTTTGCATCGACAATATTATAATGCATTAAACGTCACAGCGGCAGAAGCAGATGTGATTGGTTTGGTTCAAAGTGCTGTAGAAACACAACAAGTTTTTTCACCAGGATTTGGTAGTATTTTCCCGAAAGAAATCATTGGTATTTTAACCAAGATTGATTTAGCACAAGATTCTCAGCAGTTAGAGATTGTTCGGCAACAATTAAAAAGTGCGGGTGCAACAAGAATTTTTGAAATTTCTTCTGTTGAAAAAATTGGCTTGCAAGAATTAGTAGATTATTTAGAGGAGGATGAAGCAGAATGAAAATTTATACAAAAACTGGCGATAAGGGAATGACGAAATTAGTCGGCAGCTCAACCGTCGCTAAGGATTCTGATCGAGTTGAAAGTTATGGAACGATTGATGAATTGAATTCTTGGGTGGGCTATATTATCAGCCAACTTCCACAAGAAAATCAAGAAATTAAAGAAGAACTAGAAGCTTTACAACATTTACTTTTTGATGCGGGAACAGATTTGTCAACACCGATTGAAGCACAACGACCATTTAAATTACAAAAGGCAAGTGTGCATTGGCTAGAACAGCGGATTGATTTCTACACTGCACAATCACCAGATATTGATCGTTTTATTTTACCTGGCGGAACCCCAGCAGCCAGTATGGTTCATGTGGCTCGGACGATTGCACGGCGCGCAGAACGCATCATTGTTCGTTTAAATTGGACAGCCAAAATTAACGAAGAGGTATTAATTTTTACCAATCGTTTATCAGATTATTTTTATGCGTTGGCTCGCTATTTAAATGTTCAAGCACAACGACCTGATGTTTTTTATGAACGAAGCGAAATGGTTTTCCATAAAATTAAAGAAGATGGATTGTAAACAGTTGCTTTTCTAAAAAACTTATGGTAAATTTCAGATAGATTAAACGAATATTTTATGAAAAATATGAATGGAAGCCAGTGAGAATCTGGCACGGTCCCGCCACTGTGAAGAAGCAAGGTTGCTTTTAAGTCAGGTCTTTTCATTTTTTCATTATTGGGCATGCTGTTTCGAGGCAAAACAGGATGTTTCTTAACAACGCTTGTGTTGAAAATCCAGCCCAAGATATTTGTATTAATCCAATTAATGGCACGAGGAAGTGCTTTTGGGAATTTTGGGCTGGTCTTTCAATGTTGAAGGAGATTTCAGGTACAATGACGTACTGCTATATTCCCTTTTTTTATTGACAATTAATTAAAGGCGTTGTACTCTATGGATAAGGTTTCGTGTACAATGGCGTATACATAAGGAAGCAAAGACGCTTCAGACAGATGATTTTTCGTTTGTTTGAAGTGTCTTTTTGTATTTTATTAAGGAGGAATTGAGATGAAAACAATTCATTTCCCTACCGAACTATGGGTAGGAGAAGGCGCATTAGCCAATTTGGAAACACTTCATGATAGACGTGTTTTCATTGTCACAGATCCATTCATGGTTGACTCTGGATTTGTGAATGAAGTGACAAAGCATTTAACAAAAAGTGAATGGCAAATTTTTAGTGATATCATCCCCGATCCACCAATTGATAAGATTGCTGCGGGAATTAAGCATTTAGCGACATTTCAAGGAGATACGATATTAGCTTTAGGTGGGGGATCCGCTATTGATGCGGCCAAAGCAATGAAATTTTTTGGCAAACGTACTTTGCAAACTCAGATTGCTGAGTTTATTGCGGTTCCTACAACTAGTGGAACTGGTTCAGAAGTTACGAATTTTTCAGTGATTACGGTTGCTGAAACTGGCACCAAAATCCCGCTTGTAACGGATGAAATTCAACCAGAAATTGCGATTTTAGATACAAATTTAGTGATGAGTGTCCCACCAAAAATCACAGCGGATACAGGAATGGACGTCTTAACGCATGTTATTGAAGCGTATGTTTCAACAGAAGCAAATCCGATTTCAGATGCGTTGTGCGAAAAAGTCGTTCGCTTAGTATTCGACAATTTAGAAATAGCCTTTAATGAGGGTAGCAACCAACAAGCCCGTGAAAATATGCATTTAGCTTCATGTATGGCAGGGATGGCGTTTAATGTTACTTCGTTAGGCTTGAATCACGGTATTGCTCATGCGGCCGGTGCACGTTTACATGTGCCACATGGACGAATGAATGCAATGCTCTTACCTGAAGTCATTGCATATAACAGTGGCTTAGCGAATGGCAAAGTCACCAACGAACCAACAGCTAAACGTTATGCGCAGTTAGCAAATTGTCTAAATGATACACAGACAACCAATGCACGGATTGGTGTTCAACAATTTATTCGACAAATCAAGCAACTCCGTCAAAAATTAAACATGCCTGCCACTTTTAGTGACTATGGTTTACCAAAAGAAGAAGTCCAGGCTGCAATCCCAAAAATAGCTGAAGGCGCATTGATGGATGGCTGCACCAAAACAAATCCTGTCCAACCAACAGCAGCAGAAGTGACAAAAATTTTAAATTCTATCTTATAAGCGATTGACAGGATGAAATCGATAACATATAATGTGGGTAGCACAACGGCGTGCTTCAAAATTTAAGAGCAAAGAAGCTCCTTAGTAGAAAGCGAAAGTGGAACCTTTACGTTTTTTATTGAGGATTTTTTATTTGCTAAATTAAAGGAGCGAGTCTGGTTGGAAGAAAAACAACGAATGATTCAAGAATATGTTCCTGGGAAACAAGTAACGTTAGCGCACATCATTGCTAGTCCTAATAAAGAAATTTATACAAAATTAGGATTGCCAGAAGGCACCAGCAATGCACTAGGTATTTTGACAATCACTCCGAGCGAAGCGGCAATTATCGCTGTTGATATTGCGACTAAAAGCGGAGATATCCAAATCGGTTTTATTGATCGTTTTTCTGGATCGGTAGTCATTTCTGGTGACGTAAGCTCAGTGGAAGCAGCCTTACAAGCGGTGATTGAAGGTTTACAACAGATTTTAAACTTTTCTGTAACTTGTAAAATTACCAGAACATAGCGTTGAAAGGACAAGGGCGTGAAGAAAATGGATGGACGAATTGTAATAGTCGATGATGAACCTATTACGAGACTCGATATTCGTGATATTGTGATAGAAGCAGGGTACGAAGTAGTCGGTGAAGCAGCTGATGGTTTTGAAGCAATTGAAGTATGTAAAAAAACACAACCTGACCTAGTATTAATGGACATTCAAATGCCAATTTTAGATGGTCTAAAAGCAGGTAAAAAAATTGTTCAAGACCAACTAGCCAGTAGTATTGTCTTTTTATCTGCATACAGTGACGTACAAAATACGGACAAGGCTAAAAAATTAGGCGCACTGGGTTATTTAGTTAAACCTCTAGACGAAAAATCATTAATACCTACAATTGAAATGAGCATTGAACGAGGCAAACAAACGCAGCTGTTACTAAGTCAAATCGATAAATTAAGTTTAAAATTAGAAGAACGTAAAATTATCGAAAAAGCCAAAGGTATTCTTGTAAAAGAAAATCATATATCGGAAGAAGAAGCCTACCAAATGTTGCGTACGTTAAGTATGAACAAACGCGCACGTATGAGTGAAATTGCAGAATTGATTGTAATGGATGATGAATAAATGAAACGATTAGAGCAATTATGTCACCAATATACCAATCTTTCAGAATCAGACATTAAAGAATTACAACGTACAGCACGTTATCTTTCTTCGACGACACTCTATCAAAGTGCAGATGTTTTTATTGATGTGTATAAGGAAATGTCACAGCAAGCACTAGTCGTTTATCATAAGCCGCCTGCGAAGACAACTTCTTTATATAGTGGAGATGTCGTCGGGATGGAAGCTTTATTAAAAAATGAACCTGGTGTTCTGCGTACCATGCAAACTAGCTTAAATAGCATTGGTTTGTTAGCAGTGACTCAGGAAAATCGTTTGATTAAGCAAAATATCTATCCCATTCGCAATGAACATCGAACGATTGGTGTCATTATTGTCGAGATTGCGGCAGATGAAGAGATTCAAGCGGACTTACAAAAAGAGGAGCTAAATAACTGCCAGTTAGCAAAAGTAGCGAAATCAACTAGTCAAGTCGACGCATTATTTATTGATCAATTGGCAGAAGCCGTTTTGATTTTTGATGCGGCGGGTCACTTATTAATTACCAATCACAATGCACAAGAGCTTTATCGCAAACTTGGTTATCGGGATAATATCATTGGAATGAGTTATGACAATTTGTCCATCGATTATACAACTTTTGAATATGTGTTGTATCAAATGAAATATAAAATGAGTAATCAACCAATTGAAAGCAAAACGACCTACCTTAATTATTATTTTAAGGTTCGGAAAGTGTGGTTGGCATCAGAAGAACAACTGATTATGATTATTCAAGACAATACAGAATTTAAAGAAAAAGAAGCGGAAATTATTTCCAAATCTGTTGCGATTCGTGAAATTCATCATCGTGTTAAAAATAACTTGCAATCGGTGGTTTCCTTATTGCGTATTCAAGAACGGCGAACGCAAAGCCCCGAAGCAAAGAAAGTCCTTCATGAAAGTGTCAATCGAATTATGGCGATTGCAGCCACCCATGAATTGCTGTCAAAACAAGTCAAAGATGACGTTGCTTTACGGCAAACATTGGAAGCAGTGATGTATAATTTTAGACATCTTTTTCAAGGCGCACAACCCATTGAGATGATGATGGATGTTGATCCAGCCATTATGGTTTCTAGCGAACAAATGGTCACCATTTCCCTTGTTGTCAACGAACTATTACAAAACATTTTTGATCATGCATTTGAGCCACAAACAAGTGGCGTTGTTAAACTTAGTGGAACATTAGATAATAAAATGATTACCATTACTGTTACAGATAATGGTAAAGGCTATGACGTTCATCAAAGTAACGAGACCAGTTTAGGTTTGATGATTGTCAAAAGCTACGTAAAAGATAAATTAAAAGGAAAAATTACAATTGAATCCAATAAACAGGGAACTAAAACCTGTTTCTATTTCGAACAGAACACCAGTGATGTTGTTCATTGATTAAGCAAAGGCGCTTAAAGAAAAGTAGAAAGAAATTTTCTAACGATTCTTTAAGTGCCTTTTTGTATGCAAAAGGAGGCGAGTCAGGCGATGTCGAAGGAAACACTTTTAACCGTAGGGATTGATTTAGGGACGTCTACAACCCAATTAGTCTTGTCAGAATTAACTGTTGAAAATTTTGCCTCTGCGTTTACAGTACCACGTATCAGCATTTCTGATAAAAAAGTCATTTACCGAAGTGACATTATCTTTACACCCTTACTTAACCAATCAGAAATTGATGCAGAACCTATCAAAGCGTTTGTAGCGGAGCAATATCGCCAAGCAGGTATTCATAAACAAGATATTCAAATGGGTGCGGTAATTATCACAGGTGAAACTGCTCGAAAAAGCAATGCTAACAATGTGCTACGAGCACTTAGTGGCTATGCAGGTGATTTTGTCGTTGCTACGGCTGGTCCTGATTTAGAAAGTATCATTGCCGGGAAAGGCGCTGGTGCTCAAACTTATTCTGAAACGAAACGCAAACCGGTGGTTAATTTAGACATTGGTGGTGGAACGACAAATTTAGCTGTCTTTAAAGATGGCGAAGTGATTGACACGGCTTGTTTTGACATTGGCGGACGCTTAATTAAATTAGATCAACAACAAAAAATCACCTATATAGCTCCGAAGATTCAAGAAATTATAAATAAAAAAGGGCTAACCTTGCACCTTGGTGACCAAGCCACCGAACAAAACTTACTGCCAATTATTTCGGAATTAGTTGACGTGTTAGAAAATAGCATTGGCTTGGGGACACAAAGTCCGTTCTACCAGTTATTAGTAACCAACCATCCACTACGAAAAGGTGAGGAATTACCAATTGTAACATTTTCTGGTGGTGTGGCTGATTGCTTAAATACGACAAGTACGAATCTCTTTAAATATGGGGACATCGGCTTACTTTTAGGAAAATATCTGAGAAAGTCACTGATTTTTTCGGAAAAAGAAGTCTTAGAAAGCGCAGAAACAATCCGAGCGACGGTCGTCGGAGCAGGTTCACATACTGCTGAAATTAGCGGAAGTACGATCGCTTATCGTGAGCAAATTTTGCCGGTAAAAAATATCCCAATTCTAAAATTAGCGCAAGAGGATGAAACCCTTACTGTGACAGAATTAGGCCAGCGAATCCAAGAAAAACTCAATTGGCATCGTATTGAAGAAACGCCCCAGATTGCCCTAGCAATTAGAGGCATGAGTAATCCAACATTTGCTGATATTCAACGCTATGGTCAAGGGATTGTGGAAGGATTAGCTAGTTTAGTTGCTGAACAAATTCCCATTATTGTTATGGTGGATGAAGACATGGCGAAAGCTTTAGGGCATGCCTTAAGTGCCCATCTGCCAAAAGACTATCCGTTTATCTGTCTTGATTCGGTCAAAGTAGAAAACGGTGATTATGTAGATATCGGTTTACCAGTGGCAGAAGGAGCCGTCCTTCCAGTCATTGTTAAGACCTTAGTATTTAATTAAAAAGGAGCGACACAAAGATGATTTTAAAAACCAAACTATTTGGCAAAGTCTATCAATTTACATCCGTTAAAGAAGTCTTAGCCAAAGCCAATGAAGAAAAATCTGGCGACAAGTTAGCTGGCGTAGCTGCTAATTCAGCCGAAGAACGCGTGGCGGCGAAAGTCGTTTTATCGGAATTGTCCTTAAATGACTTGTTTAACAATCCCGTTGTTGATTATGACGAAGACGAAGTGACACGCATTATTATTGACCAAGTCAATATGCGAATTTTTGAAAGTATTAAACATTGGACAGTTGCAGAATTACGCGAATTTATCTTATCTTCGGAAACAACCGATTTTGATATCAAACGAATTTCCCGTGGACTCACTTCTGAAATGATTGCTGCTGTCTGTAAATTAATGTCCAACATGGATCTAATTGTTGGCGCAAAAAAAATCAATATTGAAAAAACCGCCAACACAACAATTGGCCGTCCCGGAACTTTTTCAAATCGTTTACAGCCGAACCATCCAACCGATAATGTCGATGGCATTATGGCATCAGTTATGGAAGGTCTTTCTTATGGCGCCGGTGATGCGTTAATTGGTTTGAATCCTGTTGATGATTCTACAGAAAGTGTTAAACGGATCTTAAACAAATTTGAAGAGTTCCGCAGCGAATGGGAAATTCCAACACAAACTTGCGTGCTTGCTCACGTAACGACACAAATGGAAGCCATGCGTCAAGGCGCGCCAACTGGCTTAGTCTTTCAATCCATCGCTGGTTCAGAAAAAGGGAACACAGCATTTGGTTTAAATGCAGAAATTTTAGCTGAAGCACAAGATTTAGCGCTTCACAGTGGTCAAGCAGCTGGTCCTAATGTGATGTATTTTGAAACAGGTCAAGGCTCAGAACTTTCTTCTGAAGCAAACTTTGGCGCAGACCAAGTGACAATGGAAGCGCGTTGTTATGGCTTAGCCAAAAAATTTGATCCGTATATTGTAAATACCGTTGTCGGCTTTATTGGACCAGAATATCTTTACGATTCAAAACAAGTCATCCGCGCTGGTTTAGAAGATCATTTCATGGGCAAATTAACAGGAATTTCAATGGGTTGTGATGTCTGCTACACCAACCATATGAAAGCTGATCAAAATGATATGGAAAACTTAGCAATGTTATTAGCAACAGCTGGTTGTACGTATATCATGGGGATTCCTCATGGCGATGATGTCATGTTAAATTATCAAACAACTGGGTTCCATGAAACTGCGACGATTCGTGAAACATTAGGCTTACGTCCAATTAAAGAATTTGAAGAATGGATGGAAAAAATGGGCTTAATGGAAAACGGAAAATTAACAAGTCGCGCTGGCGATGCATCTGTATTTATTAAATAAACGAGGTGAGAATACAAATGAACGAAAAAGAATTAAAAGAAATGATTGCCGGAATTTTAACAGAAATGGTCGCTGACAATCAAGCGGTTTCGACTGCCACTGTGACTGCTGAAGAAAAACCAGTCACAACACACGTCACTGAAACGACAGAAATTGAAGAAGGCCTAATTCCTGACATTACTGAAGTAGATTTACGTAAACAATTACTATTGAAAAATGCCGTAGATCCTGAAGCACTATTAAAAATGAAAGCTTTCTCGCCAGCTCGTTTAGGCGTTGGTCGTGCAGGGACGCGTTATATGACTAGTTCAACATTACGTTTCCGAGCGGACCATGCGGCAGCACAAGATGCGGTCTTTTCAGACGTAAGCGAAGACTTGGTAAAAGAAATGAATTTTATTTCTACAAAAACAATCTGTAACAGTAAAGATGAATATTTAACACGTCCAGATTATGGTCGTCAATTTGATGAAGAAAATAGTGAAATCATTCGGAAAAATACGACACCAAAAGCCAAAATCCAAATGGTCGTAGGGGATGGCCTTAGTTCAGCTGCTATCGAAGCGAATATTAAAGAAGTCCTACCAGCAATTAAACAAGGATTAAACATGTACAACTTAGATTTCGACAATGTTGTTTTTGTTAAATATTGTCGCGTGCCAGCAATGGATAAAATTGGTGAAATCACTGACGCTGATGTTGTTTGCTTGCTAGTTGGCGAACGTCCTGGTTTAGTAACAGCTGAATCTATGAGTGCCTACATTGCCTACAAACCAACTGTCGGTATGCCAGAAGCACGGCGGACAGTTATTTCAAATATTCACAAAGGTGGGACACCGGCTGTTGAAGCAGGGGCCTACATTGCCGAAATTATCAAAAAAATGTTAGACAAGAAAAAATCTGGTATTGATTTAAAAGAAGCTGAATAAAGGAGGATTTCTCATGAAAAATGATCGTCTAGGCGCAAATGTCCTAAGTATGAAAGTCATTCCCAATGTCGATCCGGCATTAGCAAAAGAATTATCATTGAAACCAGAACATCGCTCATTAGGAATTGTTACTTCCGATTGTGATGATGTCACTTATGTTGCATTAGATGAAGCAACCAAAGCCGCCGATGTTACTGTAGTTTACGGTAAAAGTATGTATGCTGGCGCAGCAAATGCTTCAACCAAATTAGCCGGTGAAGTGATTGGCATTATTGCTGGTCCGAGTCCTGCCGAAGTCAATAGTGGCTTGAGTGTCATTACGCAAGTCATTGAAGAAGAAGCCAGCTTCTATAGTGCTAACGAAGATGACAGCATTGTTTATTTTGCACATGTAGTATCAAGAACGGGTAGCTTTTTATCTGAACAAGCGAATATTCCTGAAGGTGAAGCGATTGCTTATCTGATTGCACCACCGCTAGAAGCAATGGTTGGCTTAGATGCAGCAATGAAAGCTGCCGATGTTCAAATGGGTGTCTTTTATGGCCCACCTTCTGAAACGAACTTTGGCGGCGCCTTATTGACAGGTAGTCAATCTGCATGTAAAGCTGCTTGCAGTGCGTTTGAACAAGTCATTCAAAATATCGCTGACAATCCGTTGAGTTATTAAGGATGTGACCTGAATGAAAGCATTAGGAATGGTCGAAGTCAAAGGATTTTTAGGTGCCATTAGTGTGGCCGATGCGGCATTGAAAGCCGCCGACGTTACTTTGTTAAAAGCTGAAATTATTAATGGCGGTTTAACAACTGTGGAACTGATTGGTGACGTTGCCGCGGTTCAAGCTGCCGTTGAAGTAGGTACGGAAGTAGCTAAAGAATTAAATTGTTTAATTGCTCATCATGTGATCTCACGGGTTGATGCTCAAACGGAAGTGATTTTATCAGATCCAGAACCCAAGTCAGCACCTGAACCGATGGAACAAGTAGAAGTAATTGAAGAAGAGATTGAAACACCAGATTTGGAAGAACACACAGGCACACGCCAAAAATTAGAAACACAACGCGTGGTTGATTTACGCAAACAAGCCTACAAAATGAACCTAAGTAGTTTAAAGAAAAGTGAGATTAAATTTGCCAATAAAGAAGCTTTAATTCAAGCAATCATGGCTGAAATAGAAAGAAGTGAAGACGAGTGGAATTAGTAGATAAAGACTTACGTTCCATCCAAGAAACAAGAAATTTAATCAGAAAAGCCAAAGAGGCACAGCAAGTATTAGCAACATTTTCGCAAAAACAAATCGATGCGATTGTTCAAGCGGTTTCAGAGGCTACATTTAACCAACGAGAAAAGTTAGCGAAAATGGCCAATGAAGAAACAGGATTTGGTATCTATGAAGATAAAATCATCAAAAATGCTTTCGCTTCAAAAGTAGTATATGACGAAATGAAGGACAAAGCTACAGTTGGTGTGATCCATGATGATGCTGCCAAAAAAGTCACTGAAATTGCTGTCCCAGTGGGTGTAATTGCAGGATTAATTCCTTCTACCAACCCGACATCAACAGTCATTTACAAAGCATTAATTTCATTAAAAGCTGCCAACAGCATTGTTTTTTCACCACATCCCAATGCGTTGAAATCGATTATTGAAACAGTGGAAATTATCCAAAAAGCGGCTATTGCTGCAGGGGCACCAGAAGGTTGTGTCTCGGTCATCAAAACGCCAACCATGCAAGCGACCAGCGAATTAATGAAAAATAAAGAAACAAATTTAATTTTAGCTACTGGTGGAAACGCAATGGTTAAAGCCGCGTACTCTTCTGGAACACCAGCAATCGGTGTTGGGCCTGGTAATGGACCAGCCTACATCGAACGAAGCGCAAATGTTCCTCATGCAGTGAAACAAATAATGGATTCAAAAACTTTCGATAACGGTACAATTTGTGCATCGGAACAATCAATTATTGTTGAAACTGTCAACCGTGAAGCGGTCAAAGAAGAGTTAATTAAGCAGGGAGCGTATTTCTTAAGTCCAGCCGAAGCCGACAAATTAGCTAAATTTATTTTACGACCAAACGGTACAATGAACCCGCAAATCGTGGGACGTTCCGTTCAACATATTGCTTCATTAGTTGGTTTATCTATTCCAAAAGATCGCCGCTTAATTGTTGCCGAAGAAACACATGTAGGCTTGAAATATCCATTTTCAAGAGAAAAATTGGCACCGATTATTGCTTTCTATACAGTTGAAAACTGGGAAGCAGCTTGCGCGTTATCAATTGAAATTTTGAAAGGTGAAGGTGCGGGTCATACAATGGGCATTCACACAGAAAACAAAGAAGTCATTCGTGAATTTGGCTTAAGAAAACCCGTCTCTCGTTTGCTTGTTAACACCTCTGGTACACTTGGCGGCATTGGTGCTTCAACTAACTTAGTGCCAGCATTAACACTTGGCTGTGGCGCAGTTGGTGGCAGCTCAACTTCTGATAATATTGGGGTTGAAAATCTGTTCAATTTACGTCGTGTTGCATATGGCGTGCGTGATTTAGAAGAGATTCGTCAAGAATTTGGTCAAACATCAACCACATCTGTGGCTACTTCTTGCGAAACAACCAATCAAGAAGAACTAGTAAATGCCGTGGTAGCTCAAGTTTTAGCTCGCTTAAACTAACAAGAAACGAGCGAGTAAGAGTAAAACAAATAAATTATTGGATTTAGGGTTTGGGACCTAAGTCAAATTGCTAATTGTCCCAAATTTTTAAAAATAAAACATACATCTTAGGAGGAAATTATAATGTCAAGTACAAATGCTTTAGGAATGATCGAAACTCGTGGTTTAGTAGGTGCTGTTGAAGCAGCCGATGCAATGGTGAAAGCGGCAAACGTTACTTTAATTGGAAAAGAACAAGTCGGTGGCGGTTTAGTTACAGTAATGGTTCGCGGTGACGTTGGTGCTGTAAAAGCAGCAACAGATGCTGGTGCTGCTGCAGCAGAACGTGTTGGCGAATTATTATCTGTCCATGTAATTCCACGTCCACATACAGAAGTAGACGCTATTTTACCACACGCAACAACTGAATTATAATTTTGATTTTTTGGGGCAGAGGTAGGTTCATTACTTCTGTCCTAAACTTTCATTGAGGAGGGGTGTTATGACAGTTATTACAGAAGATATGCTTCGCATCAAAAGGCTAAAAAAAGAACTAGAAGATGGCACGGATTTTGTGTTTCCTGTAGGCAGTTTTCTGACGCCAGCCGCCAAAAGCTATCTACGCGAGCATCGGATTAATAGCAGCTTCTCTTCAACAAACCCATTGCTTTCTGAGGTTCATTCAGTGAAGGCCTCCTCACAAAAACAAGAACATTTATCGAAAGAAACAATTTATGAGATTCGGCACTTAAGCCATCTATTGTATTTGCCTTTCTTAACGAATGAAGCGTTATCAACAGAAGGTTGGTTATATTTCGAACAACAACAACAGTGGTTAGAGAAATTTATTTTAGAACAGTCGCTTGTAATGGAACCAGTCATTTTGGAATCAAAGGTAACTATTCTAACTAACCAACAGAGACAATGGCGCTATTCCTCAAAAGAAATTCAATTACAACTAGATAAAATTATTCTCCAGTTAAAAGGAGAATCACAACTGTTCGGACTTTTTCAAGCTTGGGCTACAGAATTAATTAGCACCATGGCTGAAATATCACGAAACTAGGAGATGAACAAATTGGATTCAATGAATGAAATTGTTGAAGAAGTTGTTAAACGAATTCAGCAACAACAACAAAATACTTTTGAAGTTGAAGCTTCTGGCCGACATGTTCATTTGTCTCGTCAAGAGATTGATGCATTATTTGGACCAGGATATCAACTAACAAAAGTGAAAGATTTATCACAACCTGGACAGTTCGTTTGTAAAGAACGAATTACGGTTGCTGGACCTAAAGGACTCTTTCAAAATGTGGTTATTTTAGGCCCTGAACGTAGCGAATCACAAGTCGAAGTTTCTATGACGGATACGCGTATTTTAGGAATTAATGCCCCAGTTAGAGAGAGTGGCAAGACAGAAGGGACACCTGGCGTCACGCTGATGAACGGATCAGCAGTTGTGACATTAAGTCACGGCTTAATTGTTGCCAAACGTCATATTCACATGACACCCGAAGACGCCTTGAAAAATAAAGTAAGCAATAGCCAAATTGTGCAAGTCAAAGTGGAAGGCACACGTCCGTTAATCTTTGATGATGTGGTTGTGCGAATCAGTCCGCGATTTGCAACGTACATGCACATTGACTACGATGAAGCCAACGCTTGCGGCTTAACCAAAGGAGCTCGTGGCTACATTCTTAAGTAAAAGGAGGCAAGACAATGAACGTTTCTGAAATGGAAAATTTGATTCAACAGATTACTGATCAAATTTGTCAACAATTGCTGTCGTCGTCTTATTCAGTGGCTTTAGCAGAAGCAAAAGAAGCATTTCCTGAAGAAATGTTTGTTCGTTTTCCTGATGTAAATTGGGTAACCAAGGAGCAGAAGCTAGCACGAGGCTTGGTTGTAAAGAGGCTAACGATTTCCCAAGTAAATGCGATTGCGCATTTACAGGAAACGGATGAATTAGTCAAAAACATCTTAGCATTCTTATTTGAAGGTAAGCCGGTATTGGTTTTAACCCCAATACCTTCAGTGAGTAAAAATTCACGATTGAAGTATCGTTTGAAACAAACGATTCAGGAAAACGTGGACATGTGCCAACAGTTTGGGCTGATTTTTTATCATGATTCAGAAAATTACGCTGTGTTTCAGGCGGCCTGTCAAAAACAACTTCGTTCTTTGGCTGAGACCAAACGAACCTACATTACTGAAAAACAATTGATAAGAATGACAGAATCAGGTGTTTCTTTAAGTAAAAACGCCTATTTAACCCCGTTAGCGAAAGATTATGCTAGGAAACATCAATTGCTGACGTAAGGAGGAAAAACGATGCTTTTAGGAAAAGTGACTGGTAGCCTTTGGTCAACAAGAAAAGATGAAAAATTAAATGGCTGGAAATTTATGATGGTTGATATTTTGAATCAAGAGGACGAAAAGCAAGGATTTTTAATTGCTGCTGACAACGCTGGAGCTGGTGTCGGGGACAAAGTGTTAATTAGTCAAGGCAATGCTGCCCGTATTTCGGCAGAAGATCCGAATGTCCCAATTGATGCAATGATTGTTGGTGTCATTGATTCTACAGAGGAAGAATAGGGAGGACGAGACATGAGCATTAATGAAATTATTATGTATATTATGGTTCTTTTCATGATTATTGGAGGAATCGATAAATGTATTGGCAACAAACTAGGTTTAGGGGAGCAATTTGAGGAAGGGATTATGGCTATGGGTTCTCTAGCGCTTTCTATGGTAGGGATTATCACTTTAGCGCCTGTCTTAGCCAATCTTTTAAGTCCGATTGTCGTTCCTGTCTATGAATTACTAGGGGCTGATCCAGCAATGTTTGCCACAACCTTATTGGCCAATGATATGGGCGGCTTTGCGTTAGCGCAACAATTAGCCAATGATCCGCAAGCTGGTTTATTTGCGGGGGCAATCTTAGGTGCAATGATGGGACCAACGTTAGTCTTTACAATTCCAGTAGCGCTTGGCATTATCCAAAAAGACGACCAACAATTCTTAGCAACAGGTGTTTTGAGCGGGATTATTACAATTCCTTTTGGTTTATTAGCAGGTGGTTTAACAGCTGGCATGCCATTGTCATTGATTATTCCTAACTTAATTCCAATTATTATTGTTGCCGCTTTAATTATTTTAGGTTTATGGTTAGCGCCAAAGGGCATGATTAAAGGCTTCCAAATTTTTGGTCAAGGCGTAGTGATTGTCGCTATCTTTGGTTTAGTTGTGGGGGCGATTCAACTATTATTAGGAATTACAGTGATTCCTGGCATTGCACCAGTTACTGAAGGAATTGAAGTCGTTGGCGGGATTGCTTTAACTTTAGCTGGCGCTTTCTGTTTAGTAGCTGTGATTACGAAAGTCTTTAATAAACCATTGATGAAACTAGGAAAAGTTTTAGGAATGAATGAAGTAGCGGCTGCAGGAATGGTTGCTACATTAGCTAACAATATTCCCATGTTCCAAATGTTAAAAGACATGGATAATCGAGGGAAAATTATTAATATCGCTTTTGCTGTTTCGGCTTCTTTCGTTTTAGGTGACCACCTTGGTTTTACTGCAGGCGTAGCAAAAGAAATGATTTTTCCAATGATTGTTGGCAAATTAGTTGGAGGGATTACCGCCATTTTTGTGGCTATCTTTATGGCAAATCGAATGCTAGGGAAACCCGAAACAGAAGTGAAATAATGAGGTGTAAATATGACAGAATTAAATCGTGAAATGATTGAAACGCTTGTTCGACAAATTGTCACAGAAAAATTAATGCCGACTAAACAAGTGGATCCAAGTGGAATTATGTCCATCAAATTACCCGAAATCGACGTAACAGAAGACGACCGCTTAGATACAGGCAACCCAGCGGACATTGTTTACACAAAAGATCTGTTTTCTTTAGAAGAAAGTCCGCGCCTTGGTTGCGGTTTAATGGTGATGAAAGATACCACCTTCGACTGGACACTAGAATACGATGAAATTGATTATATTATTTCAGGACAATTAGATATACTGATTGACGGACGTAAAATTTCTGCAACAGCCGGCGAAATTATTTTAATCCCGAAAAGTAGCAAAATTCAATTTTCAGTGACGGGTGATGCCCGCTTTGTCTACGTGACTTATCCAGCAGATTGGCAAAGCCAATAATTATTTTATCGGCAGTCAGAGAATAATTTTGCCAAAACCCTTTACTCAGCGTTATAATAAATAAGAACGAAAAAAGGGGTTGAGTGAATGACATTTGAGAATCCAAGTCAAAATCAAATTTTTGATATTTTAAAACAAGCAAAAAATATTGCGGTGGTTGGTTTGAGTAACAAGCCCGACCGCACAAGTTACAAAATTGCGGAAATTTTACAGCAACATGGCTATCGTGTATTGCCTGTCAATCCAGTTTTAAAAGGTGAAACGGTGCTTGGCGAAACGGTTTATGGGACATTAACAGAGATTCCTGAAAAGATTGATATTGTTGACGTCTTTCGGCGGAGTGAATTTTTGCCAGAAGTGGCCGCAGAAACATTGAAAACAGAAGCGCCTGTCTTTTGGGCCCAACTAGGTTTGGAAAACGAAGAGGCAGCGAACTTGTTATTAAATGAAGGTCGTCAAGTTATTATGGACCGTTGTATTAAAATTGAATTGGCAAAAATGGCAGATGCTGAATAAACACGTGTAATTTTATAAAGAAAGAGCGTCCTGAACGGAAAGCTCTTTTTTTTTTGACCCAGATAGAGTATTATTGTAATGATGGTTTTAGAAGGAGCGAACGGAAAACGCAAGAAACCGGCTCACTCTTCTTCTAATTCTTTAAGAAATAGTTAATGTACGCTTATTAACTAAACGAGAATCTAAGTATAAGGAGTTTTTTCTTTGGCTAAAAAAATTAACAATGAGTACAATGATGCCTCTATCCAAGTCCTAGAAGGATTGGAAGCAGTGAGGAAAAGACCTGGTATGTATATCGGTTCAACCGATAGCCGTGGACTCCATCACTTAGTCTATGAAATTGTCGATAACGCAGTCGATGAAGCGTTATCTGGCTACGGGAATGAAATCAACGTAACTATCCAAAAAGATAATAGTATTTATGTTGCAGACTCTGGCCGCGGAATGCCAACAGGGATGCATGCTTCTGGTATCCCAACAGTAGAAGTAATTTTTACTGTCTTACATGCGGGTGGTAAGTTTGGCCAAGGTGGCTATAAAACTTCAGGCGGACTCCATGGGGTAGGTGCCAGTGTTGTTAATGCCTTATCTAAGTGGTTAGAAGTTCATATTGTTCGTGATGGCGTAGAATACATGGAACGATTTGAGGACGGCGGTAAACCAGTTGGTACCTTAAAAAAAATCGGCAAAACAAAAAAACGCAACGGTACCTCCGTTACTTTTTTACCTGACGACACCATTTTCTCTACGACAAATTTTTCTTACGAAATTTTAGCAGAACGTTTGAGAGAATCAGCTTTCTTATTAAAAGGCGTCAAAATTACTTTAACAGATGAACGTGGGGAAGAACCCAAAGAAGAAGTCTTCCACTACGAAGAAGGTATTAAAGAATTTGTTGCCTATCTAAATGAAGAAAAAGATACATTAACACCCGTTGTTTATTTTTCAGGAGCCAAAGAAGGTATTGAAGTTGAATTAGCTTACCAATACAACGATGGCTATTCTGAAAATGTTTTATCTTTCGTTAACAATGTCCGCACAAAAGATGGCGGTACCCACGAAGTCGGTATGAAAACGTCAATGACGAAGGCGTACAATGAATATGCACGGAAAGTGGGACTATTAAAAGAAAAAGATAAAAATTTAGAAGGTAGCGACTTCCGTGAAGGCTTAGCAGCCGTCCTTTCTATTCGAGTACCAGAAAACTTACTACAGTTTGAGGGCCAAACCAAAGGAAAATTAGGTACACCTTTAGCAAGAACCGTTGTCGATAACGTCGTAGGCGAACAAATGGGCTTCTATTTACAAGAAAACAGTGAAATGAGTCAATCATTAATTCGGAAAGCGATTAAAGCCCGTGAAGCCCGTGAAGCGGCTCGTAAAGCCCGTGAAGAAAGCCGGAACGGTAAAAAACGGAAAAAAGGTGAATCGTTACTTTCTGGAAAATTAACACCGGCTCAATCCAGAAATCCTAAGAAAAATGAACTATATCTTGTCGAAGGAGACTCGGCCGGTGGCTCAGCAAAACAAGGGCGCGACCGGAAATTCCAAGCCATTTTACCGCTACGAGGAAAAGTCATTAATACGGAAAAAGCGAAAATGCAAGACATCTTGAAAAACGAAGAAATCAATACTATGATCTATACGATTGGCGCAGGCGTTGGTCCTGAATTTTCAATTGAAGATTGTAATTATGATAAAATCATCATCATGACCGATGCGGATACCGATGGTGCCCATATTCAAGTGTTGCTATTAACGTTCTTCTATCGTTATATGAAACCATTAATTGAAGCCGGCAAAGTCTACATTGCCTTACCACCACTTTATAAAGTCTCTAAAGGAACTGGAAAAAAATCAGTCATTGAGTATGCTTGGACCGATGGTGAATTGGCAGAAGTGATTGATAAAGTTGGTAAAGGCTATATGCTCCAACGCTATAAAGGTCTGGGGGAAATGAATGCAGAACAACTTTGGGAAACAACGATGGATCCTGAAACTAGAACCTTAATTCGTGTTCGGATTGATGATGCAGCTCAAGCAGAACGCCGTGTGACCACATTAATGGGCGACAAAGTCGAACCTCGTCGAAAATGGATTGAACAACATGTTCAATTTACGTTGGAAGAAGATGGCAGTATTTTAGATCGTTCAGAAGAAGACACTTCTGCACCAACAGGAGAAAGTCTTTTAGATGCGGAAAAAACAAAAGAAGCAGAACAAACCGATGACACTGAAATCAGTTTGTTTGACATAGAGTAGGGAGTGACAATTTTGGAAAAACGCCAAGAAGTTCAAGAATTAACCCTTGAAGAAGTAATGGGCGATCGTTTTGGAAGATATTCCAAATACATCATTCAAGAACGGGCCCTACCAGATATTCGAGATGGGCTAAAACCAGTACAACGCCGCATTCTCTTTTCAATGAATAAAGACGGCAATACCTTTGATAAAGGCTTTCGTAAATCAGCAAAATCTGTCGGAAACATTATGGGGAATTATCATCCCCATGGCGACAGCAGTATTTATGAAGCGATGGTGCGTCTAAGTCAAGACTGGAAATTACGGGAAGTACTAATTGAAATGCACGGAAACAACGGAAGTATGGATGGCGACCCACCAGCGGCGATGCGTTATACAGAAGCTCGTTTATCACAGTTAAGTGGTGAGTTGTTAAAAGATATCGACAAAAATACCGTCGATTTCGTCTGGAATTTTGACGATACAGAAAAAGAACCCACTGTTTTACCAGCCAAATATCCTAATTTATTGGTAAACGGCTCAACGGGGATTTCAGCAGGCTATGCAACAGAAATTCCTACGCATAATTTAGCGGAAATCATTGATGGAACTGTGTATTTAATTGATCATCCTAATGCAAGTTTAGAGAAATTAATGGAATACATTCCAGGACCAGATTTCCCAACAGGTGGGATTCTACAAGGAAAAGCAGAAATTAAAAAAGCCTACGAAACCGGCCGTGGTAAAGTAATTTTACGTGCGAAGACAAAGATTGAGCCTTTAAAAGGCGGCAAACAACAAATTGTCATTTCTGAAATTCCTTATGAAGTCAACAAAGCAACGCTAGTGAAGAAGATGGATGAAATCCGTTTAAATAAAAAAGTAGACGGCATTGCCGAAGTTCGTGACGAAAGTGACAGAACTGGCTTGCAAATTGTTGTTGAACTAAAAAAAGATGTCAATGCAGAAGGTATTTTAAATTATCTATTTAAAAACACTGAATTGCAAATCAATTACAACTTTAACATGGTAGCCATCGACAACATGACCCCGCAACAAGTGGGCCTAAAACGGATTTTAGAAAGTTACATTACGCATCGCAAATCAGTTATCATTAACCGTTGTCAATTTGAGTTGGACAAAGCTCGCAAACGTGAGCACATTGTTGCTGGTTTAATTAAAGCATTGTCTATCTTAGATAAAGTGATTGCAACAATCCGTGGCAGTAAAGATAAAAAAGATGCGAAGAAGAACTTAGTATCCGACTATGCGTTTACTGAAGAACAAGCTGAAGCAATCGTTACTTTACAGCTATACCGTTTAACCAATACGGATATTACTGATTTACAAGAAGAAGCGAAAACTTTAGAACAACAAATTGCTGAGTTATTGAACATTTTAAACAATGAAAAAGAACTATTCTCAGTCATGAAAAAAGAACTTCGCGAAGTTAAAAAGCAATATGGCAATCCGCGCTTAACTCAAATTGAAGAGGAAATCCAAGAAATCAAGATTGAAACAGCCGTGTTAGTTGCGCAGGAAGACGTGGTCGTAACCGTGACGCACGAAGGCTATATCAAGCGGAGTAGTATTCGTTCTTATACAGCATCAAAACCAGAAGAAATCGGCATGAAAGAAGGCGACTTTTTATTATATGCTGGCGAAGTCAATACATTAGATCATCTTTTACTAGTAACAAATAAAGGGAATATGATCTATCGCCCCGTCCATGAGTTGCCAGATTTACGCTGGAAAGAAATTGGCGAACATATTTCTCAAACCATTTTAAATCTTGCTATCGATGAATCGATTATTGCTGTATATCCTTATAAAGAGTTAAGTCCGACAAAAACCTTTGTTTTCATTACAAAAGCTGGCATGATTAAACAAACCAAAATGGCTGATTTTGAGCCTTGGCGCACTTATAAGAGCCGCCCGACATCTTGTATGAAATTAAAATCAGACCAAGATGAAATTACCAATGTTTATTTAACAAATGATCAAGACTTATTGGATGTTTTCCTCGTTAGCAATCGCGGTTTTGGCTTACGTTATCCATTATATGAAGTACCAGTCGTGGGTAGTAAAGCGGCTGGAGTTAAATCAATGAACCTCAAAGAAGACGATTATGTCGTTAATGGTTTACTGGTTCATTCTGAAGGGGATACACCGATTGTCATCGTTACCCAACGTGGCGGTGTTAAACGCATGTTAGCCCAAGAATTAACACAATTAGGACGAGCAAAACGTGGACTAATGGTCTTGCGGGAATTGAAGAAAAATCCACATCGTGTTGTCTTTATGTCTGAAAGTACCGATTTAGATTTATTAGTTACTACGCAAAAAGGCACACAAGAAGTTATTCAGTCGAAAAACTATCCAATCAGTGAACGAACATCCAACGGTTCCTTTGTCATCGATGAACAAAAAGATGGCCAAGTAATGGAAGTCCACGAGATGCATTCTGCAGTGATTGAAGAAGAACAAACAAACTGAACTGTGTTATAAATATCTCCACAGCAGCCATCTGTATTAATACAGATGGCTGCTGTTTTTAATACAGAAGTACATTTTTCACAAGTGATAACAACTATAAATCGTTCTTATTTTCACAAGTATAAATGTTTATATATCAGCGTTTAGAATCTTCGTTCCCCATTTATTTATTAAGAAAGTGCAATAAATAATAAAAAAACGCTTGCATCTAAAAGGTTATGTGTTATACTAATCACATAAAGCTGTTACATACAATCAAGTAGCAGTTAACTAAGGAGGCAAACACTTCATGAAACAATGGGAAGGCTTTAAAGGCGACAAATGGAGAACAAGCGTTGACACTCGTGATTTTATTCAAAACAACTACACAGAGTACAAAGGCGACGACAGTTTCTTAGAACCAATCGCTCCGAGCACTGACAAATTATGGACAAAACTACAAGAATTATTTGAAATCCAACATGAAAAAAATGGCGTTTATGACATGGATAGCGATATCCCAGCAACTATTACGTCACATGAACCTGGTTACTTAATCAAAGAAGAAGAAAAAATTGTCGGTTTACAAACAGATGTACCATTAAAACAAGCATTTATGCCATTCGGTGGTATTAAAATGGCGAACAATGCCTTAGTTTCAAATGGTTATGAAACTGACGAAGAAATGACAAAAATCTTCACAGAATACAGAAAAACACATAACCAAGGTGTTTTTGATGCCTACACAGCTGAAATGCGTTTAGCACGTAAAAACAAAATCATTACTGGTCTTCCAGATGCTTATGGCCGTGGCCGTATTATCGGTGACTATCGTCGTATCGCATTATATGGTATCGACTACTTAATGGAACAAAAGAAAAAAGATCATGATAACACTGGTAACAAAGAAATGACAGACGATGTTATTCGCTTACGTGAAGAAATTTCTGAACAATACCGTGCGTTAAATGACTTAAAACAAATGGCTGCTTCTTATGGTTTCGATATTTCTCGTCCTGCTGCAAATGCGCAAGAAGCAATCCAATGGTTATACTTTGGTTACCTAGGTGCCATTAAATCTCAAAATGGTGCGGCAATGTCAATTGGTCGTATCTCAGCATTCTTAGATATCTATATCCAACGTGACTTAGAAGCAGGTTTAATCACTGAATTTGAAGCACAAGAAATGATTGACCATTTAATCATGAAATTACGTATGGTTAAATTTGCACGTACACCAGAATACAACCAATTATTCTCTGGTTATCCAATTTGGGCAACATTATCTATTGCTGGTATGGGTATTGACGGTCGTTCATTAGTTACCAAAAATGACTTCCGTATCTTACACACCTTAACAAACATGGGACCATCTCCAGAACCGAACTTAACTGTATTGTATTCTTCTCACTTACCAGAAGGCTTCAGAACATATGCAGCTAAAATCGCGAAAGAAAGCTCATCTATCCAATTTGAAAACGATGACTTATTACGTGAAAACTGGGGTTCTGACGACTGTGCAATCGCATGTTGTGTTTCTGCAACAGTTATGGGTAAAGATATGCAATTCTTCGGCGCTCGTGCGAACTTAGCGAAAGCTGTTCTTTATGCAATTAACGGCGGGGTCGACGAAAAAACTAAAATGCAAGTAGCACCAAAATATCGTCCAATGACTGGTGACAAATTAGATTACCACGAATTCATGGAACGCTATAAAGACATCTTAGACTGGTTAGCTGAATTGTACGTTAACACATTAAACATTATTCATTATATGCATGATAAATATGCATATGAAGCACCACAATTAGCTTTAATGGATACTGATTTACAACGGACATTCGCAACAGGTATTGCCGGAATCTCTCATGCGACTGATAGTATCATGGCAATTAAACACGGTGAAGTAGAAGTAATCCGTGACGAAGATGGTATGGCAATTGATTATGTACCAACAAAAGAATTCCCAACATACGGAAATGATAACGAAGAAGCCGATGCAATGGCTAACTGGATTTTAGATTACTTTATGACACAAATTAAACGTCAACACACATACCGTAACTCTAAACCAACGACTTCATTATTAACAATCACTTCAAACGTTGTTTATGGTAAAGCAACAGGGAACACGCCTGACGGACGTCGTGCCGGCAAACCTCTTGCACCAGGTGCGAACCCAAGTTATCAAGACGGTAAATTCTTAGGTGAGAAAAATGGCTTGTTAGCTTCATTAAACTCAACAGCTCGTTTAGAATATACAATCGCTTTAGATGGTATTTCTAATACACAAACCATCAACCCTAATGGTTTAGGTAAAGACGACGACACAAGAATTAACAACTTACGTAACGTATTAGATGGCTACTTCGATAAAGGTGGTTACCACTTAAACGTAAACGTATTTACAAACGAATTATTATTAGATGCACAAGCACATCCAGAAAAATATCCAAACTTAACTATCCGTGTATCTGGATATGCCGTGAAATTCCGTGACTTAACTCCTGAACAACAAGCAGACGTTATTTCAAGAACTTCACACGACAGACTATAAAAAACATTTACATTATTTAACTGAAAGGGTGACATTTAACGTGTCATCCTTTTCGTTTGAAAGAAGAGGGATCATTATGACAACACCAGTTACAGGTAGAATTCATTCAACAGAAAATTTTGGTACCGTTGATGGCCCAGGTGTCCGTTTTATCGTATTTACACAAGGGTGTCGCATGAGATGTCAATTCTGTCATAATCCAGATACTTGGAAAATTGGTTCCGGTGGTCGTGTGGTGACGACTGACGAAGTATTAGAGGAAGCATTACGTTTTCGCTCTTATTGGGGCGAAAAGGGTGGTATCACTGTCAGTGGTGGTGAGCCGCTATTGCAAATGGACTTTTTAATCGATTTATTTAAAAAAGCCAAAGCACAAGGCATTCATACAACCTTAGATACGTGTGGCAAACCTTTTACTCGGGAAGAACCCTTCATTAGTCAATTTGATGAATTGATGAAGTATACAGATTTACTCTTATTTGACATCAAACATATTGATAACGAGCAGCATAAACTGTTAACAACGCAATCAAATGATAATATTTTAGAGATGGCTACCTATTTATCTGAAATTGACAAACCTGTTTGGATTCGCCACGTATTGGTGCCTCAACGTAGTGATTACGACGAATATTTAATCCGTCTGGATGCCTTCATAAAAACATTAAACAATGTAGATAAAGTTGAAGTGCTTCCTTACCATACGATGGGCAAGTACAAATGGGAAGAACTAGGTATTCCTTATCCATTAGAAGGAATTGAGCCTCCTAAAAATGATCGTGTTGAAAATGCGAAAAAACTACTACATGTCGAGGACTATCAAGGTTATCTAGCACGTTAACAAACGAAAAAATAGAAAAGAAGACAATTTTTTTGTTGTTTCTTTTCTATTTTTTGTTATCATTAAGAGTGAATCAAAACCAAGGAGTGTGTATTATGTCAAAAATTTTAGTTTTTGGACACCAAAATCCTGATACAGATGCTATCGGAGCAGCAATTAGTTTTGCTTACTTACAAAAAGAATTAGGAAAAGAGACAGAAGCTGTCGCTTTAGGAACACCAAGTGAAGAAACTCAATATGCCTTAGATTATTTTAATATTGAAGCACCACGTGTTGTCACTGAAGCAGCTAGCGAAACAAACCAAGTCATGTTAGTGGATCATAACGAATTCCAACAAAGCATTTCAGATATCGCTGAAGTAAACATTTTAGCAGTAGTGGATCATCACCGGATTGCCAACTTCGAAACAGCAGATCCATTGTATTATCGTGCAGAACCAGTAGGGTGTACCAGTACAATCATCTATAAAATGTTTAAAGAAAATAACGTGACAATACCAGCTCAAATTGCTGGTATGATGGTCTCAGCGATTATTTCTGATACATTATTATTTAAATCACCAACTTGCACACAAGAAGACATCGATGCAGCGCACGCCCTAGCTGATATTGCTGAAATTAATTTAGAAGGCTATGGTCTTGACTTATTAAAAGCAGGAACAAATTTAAGCGATAAATCAGCTGAAGTCCTTTTAGATTTAGATGCTAAGAGCTTCCCAATGAACGGCAAAACAGTTCGCGTTGCTCAAGTAAATACCGTCGATTTAGCAGAAGTTTTAGATCGTCAAGCTGAATTAGAAGCAGCTATGGCCGCAGAAAATGCAGCCAATAATTATGACTTGTTTGTCTTAATTATTACGAATATCCTAGACAGTGATTCTGAATTATTAGCGATTGGTGCGGAACAAGCCAAAATTGAAGCAGCGTTCAATGTAACATTAGTTAACAATCGTGCGTTCTTACCCGGCGTTGTTTCTCGTAAAAAACAAGTAGTACCACAATTAACAGAAGTCTTTAACTAAAACCGTAAGCGCCTAAGCAACGCGATAAATTCCTTGTTGCTTAGGCGCTTCAATAGTAAAGGGGCGTTAACATGAATGATTTAGCAATTTACTATCATTCTCCGCAACAAACGAAACAATACAATCATTTGCTCAACCAATCACTTTTTTTCCCTCTTGTTACTTTTATGTATGAACATCGGGAAGAAAGAATCATTTTAAGACAATTAAAAGCGGCCTTTGCAACAGAAGGCAAGTTAGAACAATTTTTATCAGAAATGATTGATTGTCAGTTAATCATTCGGGAAAATCGTCAATATCGTTTGAATTTTCCTATTTATACGGCAGCTGAAGTTGCGAGTTTGACCTTGGCTGAAGACGAACTTCCTAAGTTTAAAGGAACTGTAACAGAGCAATTATTTTGGCTAGCTGAATCTTTTTGGCCACAAGTGTTTCCAGAAGAGGAAGACTATTTTTTTGGCGTGAGCGGTGGCCCCTCATTTTATCAAAAACAAAGATTGGCCTCGGCACAACTATCTATGATTACGCTTGAAAAAGAAAAGACAGAGGTTCCAACAATGCCTCGTTATTTTGATTACTTGGGCAAAGAGCAACCCTTGCCAGAAGCCTTCAGCGCTTTATATGACTTGCTAGGGGACGTAAATCCTGAATACTATCTTTCGCAAGCGAGAAGAGTCATTAAACAAGCTCTGCGAGGCCGCAAAGTCAGTACTGTGCCTAATATTTTTCAAGAAAGTTTGCACTTGACCCAAGTGATTACGATTGACCAGGACCACTTAAAACTCCTTTTACCAGTAGCAACGGAACAAGCCGAGCCTTTAGAAGCACAGTCGGATATTCTAGCATTTTATTATGAAAAAATTGCTAACCGATCGGCCATCGAACGCTTAGTTTTTATGCAACAATTGATCGAGCAACTAGGTACGAACTCTCTAAGTTATCTTAGAATAAATTAAAGTTACGATAATTTTATTATGTAAACTAAAAATCAATAACAAGAAATGACGCCGCTTCTTAGTGAGAAATGGCGTCATTTCTTTTGCGAACTTTTTTCGTCCAAAAACCACCGGAAATGAACTTAGGCTCATAGGAAATGATAAATGCTCTCGGCTCTAATTGATTGATTAATTTGTACAATGTACGTTCGTTTTTTCTTGGGGAAAGAATTTCTAAAACCATTCGTTCTCCTTCGCGTCCGTAGGCGACACTTTGCGTAACACCATAGCCGTGTTCACGAAGTGTTTCTGGTAAATGAAATTGTTCAGTAGTAGAAGGGAGGATAACCGATACCATAATATAACCCAAGGCCAAATAGTCTTCGATTTTAATTCCTACACTAATGCCAACAGCGTAACCAAGCGCATAAACAAGTAAATTTAAAGGATTGTCTAACCGATTCAGAACCATACTTAGCCCTAAGACATAAATTGTTATTTCAGCCATACTAACCAGCGGTGCAATAACCCGATAACCTTTCATCGTTAACATAAAACGAATAGTATTTAAGGTAATATACGCAAAATTAATGATAAAAATCATAGCTAACATTTTCAAATCAACGACCATAAAATAAGTACCTCTTTTCAAAATCTTTACATCCAGCCCTCATTATAGTACAGAAAAACTGAGAATCAAAGGCGAAACACTTATAGAAATGAATTCTTTTTTGAATACTCGCTCATATTATTCGCCTAATTTAACTGTTATTTGATATAATCTTAGTATGAAGTAAAAAGGAGGTAAGCGATGAAAATTTTTGTTTGGATTTTGTTATTTTTATTAGTAATTAACGTTATTGCTGCCTTAATTACTGTTTTTAGAAAACCTCGTAGTATTTCCAGCGTTTTAGCATGGATGATGACGTTGATTTTCTTGCCTGGTATCGGCTTTATTATTTACTTATTCTGTGGGCGAGGTATCGATGGACAAGAAGTTTTTAAATTGTCTGATGATGAAAAACAAATGGTTCAACGAATTAAAGAAAAAGTGGACGTTGATAACAAAAAAGCAGGGCGCGATAAACGTTATGATTTACTTTATGATGCGAAAGTTTTAAATCGTTATTTCCGGAATATGGACGCATCACCGTTGGCCAAAAGAAATAGTTTGCAATTATTCACAGATGGCCAAGAAAAATTCCAAGCATTATTTGAAGATATTCGTGCAGCGAAAGAAACCGTTCATGTGGAGTATTATGCGTTTTTTAATGACACAATTGGCAATCAATTTTTAGATGTATTAATCGAAAAGTTGCATGAAGGCGTGGAAGTTTACTTAATTTACGATCCTTGGGGTTCACCCGGCGCAAATAAAAAGTTTTTTGCTCGTTACGTTGACGCTGGAGGAAAAGTAGCTCCCTTTATTACTTCTCGCGATATGATCCGTAAAACACGTCTAAATTATCACTTGCATCGGAAAATTGTTGTCATCGATGGGAAAATTGGCTGGACCGGCGGGTTCAATGTTGGGGATCAATATTTGAATGTCACCGAAAAATTTGGTTACTGGCGAGATACCCATATTCGTTTGGTCGGGACGGCCGTATTTTCATTGCAAGAGATATTTATCATGGATTGGAATGCTTCAGTCAAATATCCTGAAGAACGTATGACGTATCATGAAAAATATTTTAAATTACCAGAAGATCATGAAGTGGAGCATTTGTCCTTACAAGTTGTTTCAGATGGTCCTGATTCAGAAGAAGAAATTTTGAAAAGTGGGTTTGTTCGGATGATTTTTTCTGCAGAAAAGAGCGTCTGGATTCAAACACCGTATTTAATCCCTGATGATAGTATGATTAATGCGTTGTTAGTGGCGGTTCGTTCGGGTGTCGACGTGCGAATTATGATTCCTTGTATGCCTGACCATCCCTTTATTTACCGCGCAACACAATATTACGCAAATTACTTACACAAACGCGGCATTAAAATTTATATTTATGATAGTGGGTTTATTCATGCAAAAACAATGGTAATTGATGATGAATTAGCTATGGTTGGCACAACAAACCAAGATATTCGCAGTTATTCATTGAATTTCGAGGTAAGTACGTTTATTTACAATCCCGACATTGCGTGGATGTTAGCGCAAGTCTTTGAAGAAGATATAGAAAAAAGTGTCTTACTAACCGACGAGATAATTAAAAAACAAGGGTACTGGCTACGCTTCAAGCAAAACTTTTCACGCTTGTTGTCCCCAGTCTTGTAATCAAATAAATCAGCAGTGAATGTAGTAAACTACTATTTTCACTGCTGATTTTAGTAACAAA
This sequence comes from Enterococcus sp. DIV2384, assembly GCF_050534975.1. NCBI lineage: Bacteria > Bacillati > Bacillota > Bacilli > Lactobacillales > Enterococcaceae > Enterococcus > Enterococcus sp. DIV2384. The sequence goes on along the minus strand of NZ_CP172905.1, from coordinate 1,397,422 downwards.
ACACTGAGGTGGTCTACCTAATTCATTGATAATCCCTCTAAATAATGGTAAATTAAAAATAAATTCAATCAGCTATTCTATCGTGAGAAACATAGTTATTACGTAGATCAGATCAAAGGGACATTCACGACGAGCAAATATTGAGTGTGTTTGCTGAAATGTGCATGTGTGATTTGGTCTTTTTTATTGAGCTGTTATTTTATAGATAAGGAGTGGTCATCATGGACTACCAAGCAATAGCAAAAGAAATTTTGAAAGACGTAGGTGGCAAAGACAATATCGTGGATGTCACACATTGTTATACACGATTGCGTTTCGTATTGAAAGATACGAAACAAGCGAACAAAGAAGCCTTACTACAAACAGAAGGTGTCATTTCTGTTGTTGAAAGTGGCGGGCAGTATCAAGTGGTTTTAGGCAATAAAGTCGCGCATGTTTATAATGTTCTAGAACCTTTGTTGGCTCAGCAACTTACGACCAAAACATCCACAAAAGAAAAAAATTCATTAGGTAATCGAATTTTAAATACTGTTGCCGCGATTTTCACACCTGTCGTACCAGCAATTGCCGCTTCAGGCATGTTAAAAGGAATTCTAGCCATCGCTGTGATGGTCGCAAACAATTTTTACCAGGTCGATTTAAAACCTTTGAATACGTATATTATTTTAAGCGCCGCTTCCGATGCACTTTTTTATTTTATGCCAGTTATTTTAGGTTATTCAGCTGCTAAGGTTTTCAAAACAAACGAATATATCGCCATGGTAATTGGTGCCACCTTATGTTATCCGACCATCGTTTCATTAATGACCGAAAAACAAGCGGTTACCTTGTTTGGATTACATGTGACCAAAGCCAATTATGTTTCCACGGTAATTCCTATTATTCTTGCAATTTTTATGTTAGCTTATGTGCAACGCTTTTTGGAAAAAGTTATTCCAGAAGTTCTAAAAATTATTATGGTTCCTACGCTGTCATTACTTTTAATGATTCCAGCCACTTTATTATTATTTGGACCGATAGGGATTTATTTAGGTGACGGCGTGAATTGGTTGTATTATTATATAATGAATTTGAGTCCCATCTTGTTAGGCGGTTTTATCGGGGGAATTTGGTGTGTCTTAGTCATTTTTGGGGCTCACCGTGGGCTTGTGCCAATTGGGATTAATGATGTCGCTCGAACAGGACGGCAAAATTTGCTAGCGTTTGCTGGTGCAGCGAACTTTTCTCAAGCGGGCGCCGCATTTGGCGTGTTTGTCCGCACAAAAAATAAAGACTTGAAAGCTGTTGCTGCCTCTGCAACAGTGACTGCATTATTTGGTATCACAGAACCAGCCATTTATGGGGCAAACTTGCGGTTAAAAAAACCGATGATTTATGCGGTGGCTAGCGGAGCAGCAGGTGGGGCCTTAATGGGCTGGGGCGGTTCCTACGGGACAGCCTTCGCTAACCAAGGACTCTTGACCATCCCAGTTTACGCAGAAGCAGGAACCAAAGCCTTTATTTGTTATTTATTAGGTTGTGGCATTGCTTTTTTTGGTGCATTTCTATTAACGATTTTTCTAGGCTTTAATGATTTACCGCTTGACGAGTCACGTCAAGAACCCGGCTTAAAGACAGAGGTAGGGACAGTCAAAGAAAAACAACGGATTCAAGCACCTGTTCAAGGACAACTCGTATCTTTAGACCAAATCAACGATGAAGTCTTTGCTTCTCAACAAATGGGAAAAACGCTAGCTATTTATCCGACAGAGGAACAAATTGTTTCACCAGGAAATGGGCAAGTGACGGCTTTATATCCAACTCATCATGCAATTGGCTTAAAGTTAGACAATGGTGCTGAAATCCTCCTTCACATTGGAATCAATACAGTCGAATTAAAAGGGCGGGGATTTGAAACGTTCGTAAAAGTAGGAGAAAGGGTCAGACTAGGACAAAAACTGCTCTCTTTTGATAAACAAATCATCCAAGCTGCTGGTTATGATCCAACCGTCTTAGTCATCGTAACAAATACTGCGGAAATGGCTGTAATTGAGACAACCAAACAAACAGAGATTACACCACAAACAAATTTATTTTTCATGCAAGTAAAGGAGCAAAACTAATGGTTAAACAATTTAAGAACGATTTTTTATGGGGCGCTTCTTCATCCGCTTTTCAAATTGAGGGCGCTTGGAATGAGGACGGCAAAGGCCTAACAGTCGCTGATTACAATTCTTTTAAAAAGTCAGCTGTACAAGCAGATACGAAAGTCGCCAGCGATTTTTACCATCGTTTCAAAGAGGACATTGCGTTAATGAAAGAATTAGGCTTAAAAACCTATCGTTTTTCTCTTTCATGGGCACGAATCATTCCAACAGGTGATGGCGAAATCAATCAAGCCGGCATCGATTTTTATAATGCTGTCATTGATACACTTTTAGAAAACGATATTTTGCCGTTTGTCACACTTTATCATTTTGATTTACCTTTTGCGTTGGTGGAAAAATACAATGGTTGGGCGGATCGTCGCTGCGTTTCCGCATTTCAACGCTATGCGCAAGTCTGTTATCAAGCGTTTGGTGATCGAGTCAAAAATTGGCAAGTTACAAACGAACAAAACTTAATGATTCGTGTCGATGAACGAATGAATATGTACGACGTTGCACCAGAAAATGCTGAAAAAATTCGTGCACAAATGGATTACCATATGTTTGTTGCCCATGCGTTAGCGACGAATGATTGTCACCAATTGGTCGCTGGGGGAAAAGTCGGTCCCTCTGTTTCCTCAACGATGACTTATCCTAGTTCTAATAAGCCTGAAGATGTTTGGGCGGCTCGTATGAATGATAACTTTAAAACGAATTACGCTCTAGAAATGTATTGTTTTGGCGAATACCCAGGTTACTATCAAGAGTATTTGACCAAATGTGGCATTTATCCCGAAACACAGCCAGAAGATCAAGCAATTTTGAAAGCCGCTAAACCAGATTTTATCGCTCTTAATTATTATCGGACGTTAGTCGCTAGCTATTTACCGACAGATGAGCAACACCCATTGGGTACGAAAGAAAAGGACATTGATTTTGATCTATACGGTTATTTTAAAATCGAAAAAAATCAACATTTAAAAACCTCTAAGTATGGTGCCCAAATTGATCCAACTGGTCTACGTTTAGTTTTAAATGATTATTATCGTCAATACCGTTTGCCGTTAATCATTACAGAAAACGGCTTAGGCACACCAGATCACCTAACAGAGGACGGAAAAATTCATGATGATTATCGAATTGCGTATTTGCATGATCATATTGCTGCTTGTCATGCGGCTATTTCTGACGGTGTTGAGTTGTTTGGCTATTGCCCTTGGTCGGTCATGGATATTTTAAGTTCCCATCAAGGATTCAAAAAACGCTACGGTTTTATTTACGTTAATCGTGAAGACCATGAGTTAAAAGATTTACGACGCATTAAAAAAGATAGTTTTTATTGGTACCAATCAGTTATTAAAAATAATGGGTTATCAGAAGAATAGTGCCCAAAAAAGGATCATCCATTGCATAAGCGGGTGATCCTTTTGTTTTCAAGTTCTCTCATTCCGTGTTAGGCTTAAGTTAATAAACCCATTAAAGGTGGTGAGAGAGATGAATAATTACGATTTATGGAAATGGGCTGCCGGGAAACGAACCGAAAAAAATAAAAATGAAACCTATAGCGCCAAAAATTGGTGGTATGTTTTACTAATGCTCGGTGTATTTGTAGGGATCATGTTGTTGTATTATTTAATCTCTGTGCTTTGGAATTAAGGGAAAATAGGCAAATGAGGAATTAAGAATAAAAAAAGACACCTGAAAAGGTGTCTTTTTTAACAGGATTCAGACAATGATAGCTGAATCGGAATAGGATAATTTTCCTCAAGTGCAACATCAGGATCCTTCATTCTACGAAGCAGTAAGTCAATCATAACGTCACACATCTCGTCGATTGGCTGCACAATGGTTGATAGTTGTGGGGCAATTCTTTTGATTAATTTTGTCCCATCATAACCAATTACTTTTAATTCTTCAGGAATGGATATCTTCAATTTTTGAGCAATATTCATAACTGTAATTGCTGTCAAATCATCTGTACAAAAGATGCCGTCTACAGTTTTATTTTGAAGCAAACGTTCGATTTCTAGATTTTTTAATGTTGTTGAGGTCCCATTATCAATTTGTAGAATCGTTTTTTCTGCGCCATATTTTTCCATTGTTTGTTTATAACCAGCCAATCGATAATCGCTAGGTGCGCCTGTGTTATTAGCACCAGTAATAATTGCAATCTTTTGTGCACCACTTGCAAATAAGGCTTCAGTGGCTTTTTGGCCCCCTTGAAAGTTTTGCGAAGAGACAATTGGAATGCCAGGTGCCAAGAAACGGTCAAAGGAAACAATAGGTAGTGAAACATTTTCATATTCGTTAATAGCTAAGTTATGGCTACCAGTGATTACACCGTCCACTTTATTTGCAGCGAGCATTCGTAAATAGGCGCGCTCTTTTTCTGGATCTTTTTCACTATCACATAAAATCACTTTATATCCTTGAACAAAGAGCTTTCTTTCCAGTGTTTCAATTAATTCACCAAAAAATGGATGACTAACAGAAGGGAAGACTAAACCAATCAGCTGCGTACTTTTTCCTTGGAGGCTTCTGGCTAATCCATTAGGTTGATAATTTAATTCTTCCATCGCTTGATGAACTTTATCAATTGTTTTTTGACTAAGATAACCATAATTATTAATCACGCGGCTTACCGTTGTCGGGCTCACCCCAGCAAGCTTTGCTACATCCGTTAATTTAACCACCATCAAAATTCACCATCATTCCTAATTATTCGTATTTTCCAGCTCATAAAAACAAGCTTTTGCCGTCTTGGATAGATGAAGATACTGTTGCGCTTTATCTGGAAAGAAGCGACCAGTCATCGTTTTTTCACCTTTATTTACATAGATTTCTGCAACAGAGCAATCAACAAAAATAGTTAACTGAACTGACTTATTTTTCCTAATTTTAGTTTCACGAATTGTGCCATACTTTTCAGCAAAAGATTGGCCAGCAAATGTTCGATCAAGGGTTATTTTACCATGAATCGTATCAATTGTAATTAAAAGTCCTTTTGAACCCGTTTCGTTCGCTAAAAGCCGAATAAAAGCAATCTCATTTTTGGGAATATACACTTCTAATTCAAAAGAAGCAGTAGATAAGAAATGGCAGCCATTTGATAAAGTAGTAGCGGATTGACGAAGCATTTCTGTTTCAGAAACTGGATATTGAAATAGTTTCCCGTTGTGAATTGTGAGTTCTTTAACCAGACTTAAGCCATTTGCCCAACCCTCCACATCACTTGGGTAAGTGATTTCTGGCAACCCAATCCAACTGACCGCAAGTGCACGACCATCTGGCGCATTAAAGGCTTGAGTGGCGTAGACATCAAATCCTTCATCTAAATTTTCAAAAGGCCCAGCCTGAACTAAAGAAAGATTCTCCAAATCAAACGTTTCGGCCAATGTGTACATATTCGGATAGATATTCTGATAACTTTTTACAGATGGAGATAGACCTTGTGGGCAAAATAATAAGACAGGCTGGCCATCAATAAATACCAAATTGGGGCATTCAACCATGTAGCCTAATTCTTGGTTGGTGAACGTCAATTCGCCAAGTTGATGAAAATTGTGTACATTTCGATCTTTAGAAAAATAGACCACAATTTTTCCTTGTCCATTTAAATCACTAGCACCAATTAATAAAACAAGTCCTTCTTGATAAGGAAATACCATCGGATCACGAAAATGGGAAGAATAATTGGGGTCAATAGGTAGGAATGGTGTTGATTCCTTTGTGATCGCACCTAAAGAATTCAGCCATGCAATATTTTGATATGCAAATCGTTGCCAAGTTTGATCACGAACATTTCCTGTATAAAATAAACATAGTTGGTTATCTATTGTTAAAGCTGAGCCTGAATAGACGCCATGAGAATCATATTCAGAGTCGGGATAAAGGGCAATTCCTTCATAATCCCAGTGAATTAAGTCGGAGGAAGTTAAGTGGGCCCAACTTTTTAGTCCGTGAACACTCCCGAAAGGAAACGCTTGATAAAATAAATGCCACTGGTTATTGAAATACGAAAAACCGTTGGGATCATTTAGTAGTCCTGTCTGTGGTTGAATATGATACTTAAAACGCCAACTAGATTGCGCGATAATAGAAGTTAGATTTTCGAGGTGAGCAGATGTCCAAGAAGAATAAGGCGCATAACGTAATTCATCCGTCCATTGGTTCATGATGCTTGACATAAGTAATGTCTCCTTTATTAGAAAATAGTAGTTAGTCTAATAGTATAAACAAATCAGAAAAAAGTCAAACGTATAACATATATAAATCTATTTAAATCAAAAGAATATTATAATTTACATTTATTTATGATAAACGTTTGACATATTACGCAAAAACGAGTATCATACAAAATGTAAAAACGGTTACAGAAAAAATTAACAGGACTAGTTTAAGAGTGAGGAGAACCAGAATGAACAGAAATTGGTGGCAAAAAGAAGTGGCCTATCAAATTTATCCACGTAGCTTTTCGGATAGTAATAATGACGGAATTGGTGATTTACAAGGCATTATTCAAAAACTGGATTACTTAGAAAATTTAGGAATTACGCTGATTTGGCTGAGTCCAATGTACCCGTCGCCAATGGCTGACAATGGATATGATATTTCAGACTATTATGGTATTTCTAGCGATTTTGGTACAATGGCAGACTTCGATGAACTCATTGAAGAAGCAAAAAAACGAAACATAAAAGTTATTTTAGATTTGGTGGTAAACCATACATCTGATGAACATGCTTGGTTTCAAGATGTTTTAAAAAATCCTCAAAGTCGTTTTCGAGACTTTTATATTATAAAAGAAGGACGAGAAGCACCTACAAATTGGCGGTCTAACTTCGGTGGTAGTGTTTGGGAAAAATTACCTGGGGAAGATGCCTACTACTTTCATGCCTTTCATAAAAAACAGCCGGATTTAAATTGGGAAAATCCTGAACTACGCAAAGAAATCTATCAAATGATTCGTTTTTGGTTAAACAAAGGAATTGCTGGTTTTCGTGTAGATGCGATTAATTTTATTAAGAAAGATTTGACTTGGACAAACTTACCTGCTGATGGGGCAGATCAATTAGCCAAAGTAACAAAAGCTAGTAGAAACATGCCAGGAATGAGTGACTTTCTGAACGAATTAAAAGAAAAAGCTTTTGCTGGCTTTGATATTGTCACAGTTGCCGAAGCGGCCGGCGTCAATTATCTAAATTTATCAGAATTTATTGGAGAAACAGGGTATTTCGACATGATTTTTGACTTCAAATGGGCTGATTTGGATGTGAAATCAGGAAGCGAATGGTTTTATAGAATCGATTGGTCTTGGAATGATTTACGCACATTAATTTTCAAACAGCAAGAAGCCATGCAAGAGGCTGGTTGGAGTGCAAATTTTATTGAAAATCATGATCAACCTCGAGCGACAACGAAATATTTAAAAGAACAGGCTCAACAGCCAAATGCGGTTAAAACATTCGGCGCCATGTATTTCTTTTTAAGGGGCACGCCTTTTATTTACCAAGGACAAGAATTAGGAATGACCAATTTTGAAAGGGGTTCGATTGATGAATTCGATGATATTTCTAGCATTGATCAATACTATCGAGCAATAAAAGAAGGATTTACGCCCAAAGAAGCCTTGTCACTTGTCAATTTGCGTAGTCGAGACAATGCCCGCACGCCTTTTCCATGGAATGATTCTATGTATGGCGGTTTTTCAAGCGTCAAGCCTTGGTTAGGAATGGTGGATAATTATAAAGAAATCAATGCCGAAGCAGAAATGAAAAATAGTCAAAGTATTTTTCATTTCTATAAGCGGATGATTGCATTTCGTCAAAAGAGTCCCTATACAGACATCTTACTTTATGGAACATTTGAGGGTCTGTCAAATCTTCCAGATAATGTTATTGCTTATAAACGCAAATTAAATGAAAAAACGATTTACGCCTTTTTTAATTTTGGTGAGGCGGTTCCAATCCCTCATTATTTAGTTAATGGCACAGTTATTTTTGATACACAGTCTGAAGAACGAGAGCAATTAGTTCAGCAGGGAACATTATTAAAAAGCTATCAAGGACTATTGATTACTATAAATGAGTAGCTAGGAGGAGTATAACATGGCAGAAAATTATCAGCAGGCAGCCAAAGACATTATTCAATTAATCGGTATGGATAACATTATATCGGTCACCCATTGTCAAACGCGGTTACGTTTTATTTTGAAGGACCATGAACAAGTAGATGGTAAACAACTAGAAAAAATCGATTTAGTCAAGGGGGTTTTTTATAATGGTGGTCAATACCAAGTGATTTTAGGAACTGGTATTGTGACTAAAGTGTATGATGAAATAGAAAAACTTGGAATCAATGTTGTGTCAAAAGCAGAGCAAACAGCAATTTTAAAAAATAATGAAACAGGCATGCGCAAAACAATGCGCATTTTAAGTGAAATATTCATTCCAATTGTTCCAGTAATTGCAGCAACAGGATTGTTCCTAGGGTTAAAAGGTGTTATTTTTAACGATACTTTTTTACAATTATTCGGAGCAAGTGTAGCCAATATTCCTGAAAGCTTTCAACAAATTGTCTCTGTCATTACAGATACCGTCTTTGCCTTTTTGCCAGCTTTGATTGTTTGGTCTACCTTTAAAGCATTTAATGCGACGCCTGTAATCGGGATTGTTATTGGTTTAATGATGGTATCACCCATTTTACCAAACGCTTATGCAGTTGCAACACCAGATTCTGGCGTGAAAGCTATTATGGCTTTTGGTTTTATCCCAGTTGTCGGTGCACAAGGGTCCGTTTTAAGTGCAATTGCTGCTGGTATAATTGGCGCAAAGATTGAACTTTTTTTCCGAAAAAAGATGCCGAATATTCTTGATCAAATTTTTACACCCTTTATGACTATGTTAATTACTTTTTTAATCATGATTCTCGGAATTGGCCCAATTTTGCATACCGTTGAGTTAGGCATGGTAGATGTTGTCCAATGGTTGATTGGGTTGCCCTTAGGATTAGGTGGTTTCGTGATTGGTGCCTCATATCCTTTAATGGTTTTGATTGGTATTCATCATACACTAACTATGGTAGAAACATCATTATTAGCAAATACAGGATTTAATGCATTGATTACAATATGTGCCATGTATGGGTTTGCCAACGTTGGCAGTTGTTTAGCCTTTGCGAAAAAAGCGCAAGATAGCAAAGTGAAGTCGACAGCCATTGGTTCTATGTTGTCTCAATTATTTGGAGTTAGTGAGCCTGTGTTATTTGGATTACTTATTCGTTGGAACTTAAAACCGCTGCTATGTGTCTTGTTTACATCAGGTTTAGGCGGAGCAATTTTAGCTATTTTTCATATTCAATCAAATTCTTATGGCTTAGCCGTTATTCCTTCTTTCTTAATGTATATCTATAGTGCACATCAATTAGTGATCTATTTATTAGTCGCACTTTTATCTGTCGGTGTATGTTATGCATTAACCAGTCTATTTGCAATTCCGCAAGAAGTTTTGATTTCAGATAAAGTAATCGAAGAGGAAGAACGCGAAGTCTTTGAAATGCAACACAATACCTTAGATGAACAACTTTTTTCTCCGGTAACTGGTTACGCCATGAATCTTACTGCTGTTAATGACCCAGTATTTTCAAGCGAGATGATGGGCAAAGGTTTAGCAATCATGCCAACAGCGAACAAGGTTTACGCGCCTGCAGATGGTTTATTAAACTTGGTTGCAGAAACTGGGCACGCTTATGGTATCCAAACGGACGCAGGAGCTGAAGTATTAATTCATATAGGAATTGATACTGTCACATTGGGACAGGAGGTCTTTCAGACACAAGTAACCCAAGGTCATCGTGTTAAAAAAGGAGATCTTTTAGGAACGTTCGATCGAAAAGCCATTAAAGAAGCTGGGCTTGACTCAACTGTCATGGTTATCATTACAAATACTTCAAGTTATTTAAGCGTAGAGCCAATGATGTCAGATCATAATGAAATTACGCCGGAACAAATCATTTTAAATCTAAATACACCTAACTAAACAAAAGAACAGCAAGAAGTAGTTATCACTTCTTGCTGTTCTTTTTCTTAATAAAAAACCAATGATTTTCGGTTGTATTTGTCTATCCGTTTGTAGTATGATTGAGTCAGTTTTAAAGGAAACATGCCAAGTATGGAAGACCATACTTGACACGCATTGACTAATTAAACATGGGGAACGTTGCCATAAGTTGATGTTCCAGTCAATAATGCAAGTAAATCAAACATAGCATGTACCTCCTTTAATTGATAATCAAAGTATAACATTTTTTAATGAATTTACATAATAATACAAGTGGAGGTCTGTTCGTGAAGGTAGCAGGAGACAAAATAAAACAAGCGAGAAAACTTAAAAAAATCACACAATCAGAGCTGGCTAACGGCATCTGTACGCAAGCAACAATTAGTAATATTGAAAACCGTAATCTATGTGACAGTTTAGATATTTTCTCATCTATTTGCCTCCGATTAGATTTAGAAGTAGAAGAATGCATGATGATTTCTGAAGAAAAGAAAATTGAAAATCTACTAAACAAAGTCGAGGATTTATCTTTACGATTATTTCACTTAGAGGCCTACAATTTATTACAAGAAGTGCCTGAAGGTCTTATCTTATCTAATAATGAACTAACGACTAAATTGTTATATTATAAGGGAATTACTTGTTTATTAGGAAAAAAAGATAAAGCAGAGGCCTTGTTTTACCTATACCGGGGCGCGGAAATTGACCGTAAAGTCAATATTTACAACATTTTAAGCCTTAATGCGCTAGGTACGCTATATGAACTGGAAAAAGATATGAGAAAAGCGCAAGTATATTACGAAAAATCATTACAAGAATTGGAACAATTTAAATTAGAATGTTCCTTGGAGCGTTGTAGAATCTATTATAATTCTGCTAAATTCTACTCGGAAATGAAAGACTACCAAAAAAGTGTCATTTTAAGCGAAAAAGGGATTCAGATTTGTCGTGACAAACACTCCATTTATTTGCTAGATTATCTTTTATATGAAAAAGCCTTTAACAAACAAATGCTCGGGGAAGACACAGCCGATGACTATCGTCAAGCCTATTATTTTACACAATTTTTTGGCAATACAGAAGTCCTACAATATATTGAGAAAGATATGAAAGCTTTTAATATTTCCTATTAATTTAATCAAAAAGCCGATAAAAGCTGAAAATCCAGTTTTTATCGGCTTTTTGAAAAGTCTAGGCAAGTTGCTTTTAAAAATCAGCAGTCACGGTTACGATAAGCAAGACGAAGTATTTAGGAGGATTTAAAAATGAAAAGAGTAATGTGGTTTAGACGTGATTTACGATTACAAGATAATAAAGCATTAGCACACGCGTTACAAAATTCTGCAGCTGATGAATTGATTTTATTATTCCAAATGAATCCTCAACAATTTATTCAAGAAAGTGCTAATCATAACGCTTTTTTTGCAAGTTTAGCCTCGTTTAAAGAACGAATAGATCAAGAGGCACATTTACAAATCATGGTCGGCGAACCGTTAGATTTATTTTCACGTTTGAAACGCAAATTACCCGATTGGCAGACCATTTATTTTAATGAAGATACTTGTGGCTTTGGGGCAAAGCGGGACCAGCAAGCTATGCGCTTTTTTGAAGAAAATAATATTCAGTCTTTCTCTTTTCAAGATGCCTATTTGCATGGCTCTGAAGAAATTAAGAAGAACGATGGTAGCAAGTACCAAGTGTTTACGCCCTATTACAATAAATGGAAAGAGGCGCCTAAAGAAACCCCGATTCCTGTTTCCTATACAGCTGAAAAAATTTTTAGTGCGTGTCTTTTTCCAGAAGAGGAAGCAGCATATGGGGAACAGATTGCGAGGATTCCTTTAAAGCACTATAGTGTCGGCGAAAAAACAGCCAGAAGGTGCTTAAATACTTTTATTGATCAAAAACTTCAATCCTATGAAAATAAGCGTGATTTTCCTTATCAGGATCAAACGAGTCATCTGTCTACTTTTTTAAGAACGGGAGAACTTTCGATTCGCACCATTTGGCAAGAGCTTGCATCTGCGCCTTCTAGCTTAAGTAAAGAAACCTTCAAAAAAGAATTAGCTTGGCGTGACTTTTACAATATGATCTATAGTGCGTTTCCACAACAAAAAGAGGAAGCTATTCAAGAAAAATTTCGTTATATTCAATGGACAAATGACCCAGAAATGTTTGCCAAGTGGCAAAAAGGGGAGACGGGGTACCCTATAATTGATGCCGCAATGCGACAACTGAATCAAACTGGTTGGATGCACAATCGCTTAAGAATGATCACTGCCTCTTTTTTAGTTAAAAATTTACACATCGATTGGCGTTGGGGTGAAAAATACTTTCAAAAAATGTTGATTGATTATGATGCCGCCAATAATATCGGTGGCTGGCAATGGGCTGCTTCGACAGGAACGGACGCTGTCCCGTATTTTCGGATTTTTAATCCAATTATCCAGTCAAAAAAATTTGATAATGACGGCCAGTTCATCAAAAAATATGTTCCAGAACTTAAACAAGTGCCACAAAAGTATATTCATCAACCAAATCTAATGAACGAAGCCTTACAAACGCAATATCATGTACATTTAGGAGAAAATTATCCAAAACCCATTGTCGATTATGCATCAAGTAAAAAACAAACATTATTTCTATATGAAGCGAGCAAAGAAATTCATCAAGAAATGAACAATCCAAGGTTTCAATAAACAGTAAACCCAACTAGCTTAGCAAACAACTGTAAGGTTAGTTGGGTGAATTGATTGGTCGAAAGAGAAGTGGCAAGTTATCGGCTAAAGTTTTTTATTTATTCTAGTTTACATAATATACATTATACAAAGTAGAGTAAAAAGGGCGAATGTTAGGATTAAGCGCAACATGTAATTGTTTTAGTATAACGATTGTTCGTGATTTGCTCTATTATATCATGTTTCAATTTCCATATAAATAGTATCGTTCGTTTTGTTCTTTTTTATAACAATGTAAAAACTATTTGTTGGTGCTAGAAAGCTTTCGAATACTCCAAATTAAATTTGTGCTGCGGTGATTTCCACTTAAAGATTTTTCGTGGCCGTAAATTCATACTTTGAACAGCTTGATTGATCTTATTTTGAGAAATATTTTTAAAATTAGATGGTTTTGGAAAATATTCTCTGAGTAATCCATTATGATTTTCATTTGATCCGCGTTCATGTGGCGCGCATGGATTAGCATAATAGATTTTGCAGTCAAAAGTGTCTTCAATAAGTCCAATTTCAAACTGATTGACAAACTCGCTTCCACGGTCACAAAGGAACGATCTTTTTGTAAATCCAGTTATAAATTGTTGATGTACAAACCTTTACACTACGAACTGCGTTCGCTATCTGTTCCGGCGAATATTTCATATCAAGATACTTCATGATAGTTTTAGTATTGTGTACAGTAGCCTTAGTAGTTGTTCCGCAATTTTTCTTGCGAATACGTGCTAAATTACCAGCGCTAGTTGCTTGATAAGGCAAACTAGCGAGACTCTTCTTCTTTCTTTGCTCGGAACCACGTTTGATCTCTCTAGAGATCGTGGATCTATGCCGATCCAATCGGCGAGCTATCTCAGCCTGAGAGACTCCTTCCTTCAGATACGCTTCTATTTGTCCACGCTCTTCAGCTGATAAATGGTTATACGACATTTCATAAACTCCTATCTAAAAAAACAAACCCAACAAACGACGCTTCTAGTAAATCACAAAGATTTCTGCCCACAAATCCCTTAATGACAAGGCGTTCGTAGGTAGACCATTCTCATTTCACAATCTAGGTGATTGAAATCCTTGCTACGACAATCACTTGAAATAATCCTCACTTATGTTAACCGTTAATGAAATAACATATTTTTTAGTAAGCTGATCTATTTTAAGTGTTGTAATATTTCTAGAGGAGTTTCTAACCTAATATCTGCACTTGAGAATAGTGGATTTTCTTTTGCTCCCCACTTTGCTAAAGCAAATTTAGCTCCAGCTGATTGTGAGCTATGCATATCATAGATAGAATCGCCTATATAAATTGTTTCTTCGGGTAAACTTCCTAATTTATTTAATGCATATAGAATTGGTTCAGGATTAGGTTTATGTTTCGTTGTATCAGAGGCAGTTACTGAAATATCAAAAAGTTTACTTAAACCAAAATGTTCAAATTCATTTTCCATTTCTTCATTTGTTTTGGATGTAACGATCCCAATTTGTATCTCGTTTTCTTTTAACTTAGTCAATGCTTCTTCCACTTGAGGAAACAAAGTCGCAAGATGAGAGTATTGTTTAACATGTTCGGACCAACATGCATGTAGCTTATCAACTTCCTCTCCAGATGATGAATACCGTTCAATTGCTTTTTTACCTGGTATACCTAAGATATACTCTAAATTTTCTTCTGGAACGTCCAAGTTTTTCTCTTCTTTTAGAGTTTTTTGTAAAGACTTAATCATGACAAATTCTGTATCTAAGATTGTTCCATCTACGTCAAATAATACCGTTTTAATCATGTTTGCACCTACTTTGAATTTATTATAGAGACATTACTATCTGATATTGTTCTTTCTAAATCATCTGGTAGACGACTTTCTATAACAAGAAAATCAATATCTTCGAAATCTAAACCTTTATAGTTATGACTTAATCCGATTTTTGTATTATCAATTAGTAAAACTACAAGTTTGGATTGTTTTCTTATCTTTTTTTTGAAATCTATATCTTCATCGTAGGCGTAATAAATGCCTGAAGTTGTGATTCCAGCAGCACTCATAAAAGCAACATCAAAGATAAATGAATCCAGCTCAAGCATTGGTTTCGTTCCAACGACATTTCGTTTGATAGGATCGACGCTTCCACCTAAAATCTTAGTTTTACATTTAGTATTTCTCAATAGTTGGTCGGTAATATCTAATGAATTTGTCGTTGCTATGACATTCTCATAAGGTCTTATATGTCTTGGAATGCAACTGACCGTTGTCGAAATATCTAAAAAAATATGGGAATTATCTTTTACTAAATTACTAGCAGTTTTTGCTAGAATATCTTTTTCAGCACTGAGATCTTCAGTACGTTCAAGATATTCATCTAAACGACTAAAGGTATTGGGCAAACTAATTCCACCATATGTGCGATCAATAGCATTATTTTGAGCTAATTTGATAATATCTCTTCTTGCTGTATCTCTTGAAGAACCTGTTAAGTTTATAATTTCCTTCAAACTAAGAGTTCCGCGCGTCTTCAATTCCTCTAAAATTAACTCAAGTCGTTTCTTTTGAATCATAAACATGCCTCCTTTTAAGTTGGTATAAGCATATTTATACATTAGCTTAAAATAGCTTATTTGTCAATGTTAACCCTCGATACATAACAAAAACACTCAACAATAATTTGCTGAGTGTTGCACTTTATTCTAGTATTCGGGAGTAGAGTAAAAAGCATTGAAAAGCAAACAAAACCAGTCTTTAGTTTATCTAGACTGGTTTTGTCACGTACGTTATATAAATTA
This sequence comes from Enterococcus sp. DIV2384, assembly GCF_050534975.1. Taxonomy (NCBI): domain Bacteria; kingdom Bacillati; phylum Bacillota; class Bacilli; order Lactobacillales; family Enterococcaceae; genus Enterococcus; species Enterococcus sp. DIV2384. Next base: position 1,381,737 of record NZ_CP172905.1, on the reverse strand, counting down.
TGCTTGTTGCTTGATGGCTTGTGCGACGCGTGCTCCATATTCTGGATTTACTCTAGTGAACAAATCAATTTGACGCGCGATGATTTCTTGATTTTTCACTTGACCTAAAGATGCCGCTATATTGTTAATTAAGTTTTCTTTTTCTTCGTTTGGCAGCAAATTATACAAAGCGTTTGCTTGTGTAAAGTGATCTTGATTATAGCTATAATTACCAACATTTCCCTCAACTTCAAAGGAACTAATTTTCGCCGTAGGATCTTCTTTTGGTGTTTCAGTATAACTATTTGGTTCGTAATTAATTTCGCTATTGCCATTGTCAAAACGCATATTGCCGTCTTTTTGGTAGTTATTTACAGGTGCTTTTGCTTGGTTGATTGGCAATTGGTGACTATTAGCGCCCACACGATGACGATGTGCATCCCCATAAGCGAACAAACGTCCTTGCAATAATTTATCTGGAGAAGCTTCAATACCAGGAACGAAATTCCCTGGTGAAAAGGTTACTTGTTCAACCTCTGCAAAATAATTCTCTGGATTTCTATTTAAAGTCATCGTGCCAACTTCAATCAGCGGATACTCTTTTTGAGAAACCGTTTTTGTTACATCAAAAAGTGTTTCTTTCATTGTTAACGCATCTGCATACGGGATAATTTGCACAGATAATGTCCAAGAAGGAAATTCTTGATTTTCAATTGCATTATGCAAATCTTCAATATGGAAATCTGGGTTTTTCCCAGCAATTTCTTCTGCTAATTGACTCTCTAGATTTTTGATTCCTTGATTCGTCTTGAAGTGATATTTAACAAAAAATACTTCTCCAGCAGCATTGACCCATTTGAATGTATGGCTACCAAAACCATGCATGTGACGGAACGACAACGGAATGCCACGATCACTCATTAAAATTGTTACTTGATGAAGGCTTTCTGGTGAATGAGACCAAAAATCCCAAACTGCTTCTGGACTTTTCAAATGCGTCCGCGGATTTCTTTTTTGGCTATGAATAAAATCTGGGAACTTAATTGCATCACGAATGAAAAAAATGGGCGTATTATTGCCAACTAAGTCGTAATTTCCTTCGTCTGTATAGAATTTAAGCGCAAAACCGCGAGGATCACGCAATGTATCTGATGAACCTAATTCTCCAGCTACAGTTGAAAAACGAGCGAATAAAGGTGTTTCTTTGCCAACTTCAGATAAAAAATCGGCTTTAGTATATTGTGCCATTGATTGGCTCACCTTGAAAATCCCATGAGCACCAGCACCTTTGGCATGAACAACCCGTTCTGGCACGCGCTCACGATTAAAATGAGCTAATTTTTCTAATAAATGAACGTCTTGGATTAGGACAGGACCAAATTCTCCTGCAGTTAGCGAATTTTGATTATCGCCAACTGGACTTCCTTGTGACGTAGTTAAATATTGATTTTTCACCTAAAACACTCCTTCATCTAAAATTATACTCATTGTATAAAAAAACCACTCTGCATAACAAAAATAATGCTTAAAAACACTCGAAAACATTTGTTATTTAATAGAATGATTAAAAATAGCAGTAGAATTTAAATCAAAAACAAATGTATTAACTTTAAACTGTTTACGCCATTAAAAATAACAACCAATAATTCAAAGAAAACTAAAATGCTGTTTTTTTATTCAAAAAAGACCTAGCATCCCAATCATGCTAGGTCTTTCGTTACTCTTTTTGAGCGACCGTTTTTATTGGTCATTCAGCGTTATTGATTAATCGCAACAGTCGTGTCTTCAATCGATAGACCTGTCATAGAGGTGCTATCGGAAAATATTTTTTCAACTTCTTGTTCTGATAAAATATTTTCTTTCTTAGGCATTGAAATCGTCGCTTTTTTGGCTTTTTGTGTAATGCTAATTTTACTAGATAATGATTCAAGTCCCATATCAACGTTCTTGTCTTGCTGCGGTTTCACATTAATCAACATATTTGTTTTATTTTCTTTTGTATTAACAGAAACTTTGGCAGAAACATCTTTGACTTTTTCGAAAGGATCTTGTTCTTTACCTTTTTCAGATGTTTCTGTCGTAATTTTGATTAACTTTTGTAATTCTTTTTTTGTAAACGTATGGGTAATGGTGTCCCCTTTTTTCTCGAACGTATCCTTGTCTAATCCTTCTAAAAACTCTTTGTATTCTTCCATCGTTTGCTTAAGGTCTTCTTCAGATTCTTGAGTCTCTTTAATTGTATCTTGCCATTCTTTCGCGCTTTCCTCGTTCATGGCTAAAAGATCAATGTATTTTCCTTTTAGTTTTTCTGTATCTAACTGAGAACTATCAATAGCACCGTCAGTCATTGAGTCTGCGACAGCGACAATATATTCCATCATATCTGTTGCTAAATAGAGTTTTGGCTCTTTGCCCTCGTTATCTAATGATCCAACCAATGAAATCGGTACATCCATTCCCATCGCTTTTAATTTCATCTCTAAGTTGAATGCTTTTTCTTTTTTGGCATCTACTTGAATCTTCCCAGAAAGCGATGCGTCTTTGATTTGCGTGATGAGCATCCCAATCATAGGATTCGTTTGTGCACCATCTTCTTGTGAAAATTTCATGTCACTAATTGACATAGAGAAATCCCAAACCCCTGATTCTTGTGCGTTTTGATTGCCGACCCCTTGAATGAACTCATCTTTCGCACTTTTGCCACAGCCTGTCAGTAACAAAGCTGAACAGAAAACGCCTGCGACAATCCCCACTTTTCTTTTTAACACACTTTTTCCCCCTCATTATATAAAAAATTAATTCCCTTTTATTAAGAATAGCAAACATTGCTTATAAATAGCAATGTTTAATTTTAGATTTCCTCTCTTTTAATAAATGGGATTGATTTAATCTTTTAGGTTTGAATCATTAAGCTGTATTATTTTTAAAATAAAATTGCTTTTCGCCAAAAAATACTGGGAAAAGTTCTGCTAAACTGCCAGCTAAAGGACCTTCTCGCAATTCTTTTTCAGTGACCCAAAACAAGGGTTGTTCCGTTTCTTCTGGTAGTTCATCCGCTGTTTCTGCAATGAATAATGTGGCTAATTCCCGCGCACCTGAACAATCATTCAGCCATTCTGCAACACCTACTAATTGTGGCTTCAGCACTAATCCTGTTTCTTCAAGGAGTTCGCGAACCATGGCTGTTTCCATGCCCTCGTTTTTTTCAACATGTCCGCCAGGGAACGTCCAACCAGGCCAATCCTTTTTTTGTCGTTCTTGCACAAGGATTTCATTTTTCTGATTTCTAATCATACATAATGTTGTTAATTCTACTTCAAAATTCCGATTCATTTGGCACCTCATCATTTTTTCCTTTGTTAAGGTTACGATACAGAAAAACAGAGAAAGATTCAACTAAGAATTTTCTCTGTTTTATCATCTAGCTCTTTAATAAGTCGTATTGCGATTGATATAAATGATGATATAACGCATGTTTTGCCATTAGTTGATCATGAGATCCTTCTTCCACAATACGACCACCATCAATATAGAAAATTTTATCGCTATTTTTGATGGTAGAAAGTCGATGAGCAATAATAAACGATGTCCGTCCTTTCAGAAGTTGTTGTAGTCCTTCTTGTAACAATTCTTCTGTTTTTGTATCAATACTGGAGGTTGCTTCGTCTAAAATTAAAATTTTGGGATCTGCCAGTAAAGCACGAGCAAATGAAATTAATTGGCGTTGTCCTGCCGAGAGTGTACTACCCCGCTCTTCCACAACTGTTTCATAGCCATCTTTTAAATCCTTGATAAAGTCGTGCGCACGAACAATTTTTGCGGCTTGGATGACTTCTTCCTCTGTGGCTGCTAAATTTCCGTACCGAATGTTTTCAATAATCGTTCCTGAAAAAATAAACGTATCTTGAAGCATTACCCCCATTTGTTTTCTTAACGAACGGAGTGTCACATCGCGAACATCATAACCATCAATTTTAACGGCCCCTTCATTCACATCATAAAAACGACTTAACAAATTGATGATTGTTGTTTTACCCGCACCTGTTGGCCCAACCAAGGCGATTGTTTGTCCTGGCTCAATATGAAAACTAACATCGGTCAAAATATTTTTTCCTTCTTCATAACGGAAATAAACATGCTGAAAGTCGACGGTTCCTTTAATTGGCGGCAACTCAATAGCGTGCGGCGCATCTTGAATTTCTGGAACAACATCCATCGTTTCAAAAATCCTTTCCAAATAGGCAGTTGCAGTAATCAGAGAATTGTAGAAGTTACCAATATTGATGACTGGATTCCAAAAGTTATTGATATAACCGATAAAAGCAATTAGCGTCCCAGTGGTAACGGACACACCTAATTGACGGATTCCTACGAAATAGATAAAACAAGTCGTAATGACGGATATATTTTGCACTGCTGGCCATAATAAATACTGGACACGCACAGCTTTCATAAAGGATTGACGATATTCTTCGCTTACCTCGTTAAAAATCTGGAAATTTTCATCTTCTCGTGCAAAAGATTGTGTAATTTTAATTCCTGAAATACTTTCATGAATATAGGCATTTAAGTTTGATTGTTTATTGCTAAGCTCTTGGTAAGCTTTCCGTTGTTTCCCTTGGATAAATAGAACCATCACGAACAACACAGGCAATAGCAGCAAACTGTATAAGGTTAATTTCACATCAATAAATAACATGAAGATTAAGGTGATAATCACATTAAATAAATCAGAAATTAAATTGATCAATCCGTTACTTAATAAATCACTTAACGTATTGATGTAATTGACCACCCGAATTAAGATTTTTCCATGCGGCCGACTGTCAAAGTAAGAAAATGGTAATTTTTGTAGATGCTCAAAAATTGAAAAACGCATATCTTTTAAAATATCTTGTCCAATTTCTGTGATGGCATATATCCGATAACGCATACACCAACCAATAATCACCAAGGAAAATAGGAAAATAGCCCCTAGTATCAAGAGTAACGAGAGATTCTTTTGTGGAATTACTTGGTCAATCGCAATTTTAGTAAAGTAAGGGCCTAACATACTTGCCAGATTAGCTAATATGATGACAAATAATGTTTTAAAAACAGCTTTTTTGTAAGGCTTAATATAGGCGCCTAATCGTTTATAGTGGGACCAATTAAATTCTTTTTCTAAAGTCTCATCTACATCAAACGTATTTCTAGCCACGCGACTCACCTTCCTTTGTCAGACCTAATTGTTTTTGATATACGTCAAAATATTTGCCTTTTTGTTCGACTAATTCGCTATGCGTACCGCTTTCCACCACACGGCCTTTTTCCATCATCAAAATTAAATTGGCCTCTCTCACAGAAGAAATTCGGTGGGCAATAATAAATGTCGTTTTCTTTTCCGTCAAACGACCTAGTTCTTTTTGAATTTTTGATTCTGTTTCCATATCAACAGCGGAAGTTGTGTCATCTAAAATTAAAATAGCTGGATCTTTGGTTAAGGCACGGGCCAGTGAAATCCGCTGTTTTTGGCCACCAGATAGGCCAACGCCGCGTTCACCAACAATTGTTGCATAACCTTCGGGCATTCTGGAAATAAAGCTATGAGCATCAGCAATTTCAGCCATCATTTGCACTTGTTCCAAGTTAGCCAATGTGTTACCAAAAGCAATGTTATCTTCTATTGTATTGGAAAAAAGAAAGACATCTTGCATAACCATGGAGATATTTTCTCGCAATTTACGAACAGAATAGCTTTTAGCATCTTTTCCATCAATATAAACAGTGCCTTTTGTTGGATCATAGAACCGAGCGATTAAGTTAACTAAAGTGGTTTTGCCTGAACCAGTTTCCCCTAAAATACCAATTGTTTCACCAGGTTTTGCTGAAAATGAAACATCCGATAAAATGGGGGTTTCTGGATCATCTGAAAAATGAAAGGACACGTGATCAAACGTCACATAGCCTTGGATTGGTTCTGCTTCTTTTTCCCGAGCAATGGGAATCTTCGGTTTCGTTGCTAATAACTGACGAATTTTAATGGACGATGCCGTAAAGCGTTGCACATCATTGATCAACCAGCCACTCATTCGCATCGGCATGTTCAACATCCAGAGAAAACCGTTAAAGGCCACTAAATCACCAATTGTCATCCGACCTTGAATTACAAAGAGGCCACCAAGAACTAAGGCAATAACATTTAAACTACCTGCAAAACCGTCTAACCACGGTAAATATTTTTTTGAGACATCTGCAGAAGCCATATTCCATTTTTTATAGTCTTCATTGTGCTTGTTAAACTTTTCAATTTCATAAGGTTCTTGAGAAAAAGCTTTAACCACCCGATTTCCACCAATATTTTCTTCGACCATCGAATTTAGCCGAGAAAAACTTTCCCGGATCTCAAAAAATACCGGATGCGATTCCTTCGACATTTTTTGTGTTAACAGAAAAATCAAAGGTGTAATTAAAATTAATGCTAGCATCAATTGCCAATTGATCGTCCCCATCACAATCACGGCTGCGATGAACCATAAAATACATTCTAAGAGGTTATAAGTGACCCAAGAAACAAAATGGCGGATAGCGTCTGTATCCCCTGTCATTCGCGCCATAATGTCGCCAACACGTGTATGATTAAAGAAATCAAAATCTAATTCTTGAAGTTTGACATACATATCTTTTCTTAAGTCAAATAACGCAGATTGTCCAACCGATTCAAACAAGACTTGATAACTATAACGAACAACTGTCCGAATAACGGTCACTCCAATCATAATCCCAAGAATTGGGACAAGCTCTTCAGTTTTCCCCTGATTGATTACTTGGTCTACAATTCTGCCAGATAACAATGGAATAATAACAATTAAAATAGCGTTAATAACGACAAAAATAACAGCTAGCAGTAACTTATTCTTATTTTTTTTAGCATATTGCCAAATCCATTCAAAACTATTCATTTTCTCCCCTACTCTCTCTTGTTTTTATGGACGTGTATAAGATTACTGTTTTTTTATAGGAAAAGAAATGGGCATTCTTGTATATTTTGATGTACAATATAGTATAGAAAGCGGATACAAGTAGGAGTGATTTTTTATGAACTACACAAATAGTCGAACGTTTAATCCTGAAATTTTATATGCCTTTGATCCTTGGAACGAAGAGACCCACCCTTATAATTGTCATCATCATGAATTTCTGGAAATATCTATTCTTTTAGAAGGTGAATCTGAATATATTGTTCAAGGGCAACAGTACCATGCCACTGCTGGTACAGTGTTTCTTTTTAATCCGCGAACGGAACATGGTGAGCAACAAAAAGCAGGAACTTACTCACATCAACTACACATTGGCATTTCAAATCTCTATTTAGAAGGCTTAGCGCGAAACGTATTTCCAAATAAATCAGCTTTATTAGATTTAAGTCATTTACATGGTGCTTTTTTAGAAAAAGCTTGGCAAATTGTTCATGAATTAAACCATCAAGAAGTTGAATCAGCGTTACAAATTAAAGCTTTAGTTATTGAACTATTGGTCTATATTTTAAGAAGCTTAGCAGTTGATCAAGAAAATAAAATTGAAACTCGGCTATCGAAAACGGAAAAAAGAAAACGAAATTTAGTCAATCATACGATTTATTATCTGGAAACGCACCATGACGAAGAAATTACTTTGGAACAGTTAGCTGAAATGCTATATGTGACCCCGACTTATTTGTCGAAAACCTTTAAAGCGGCCACAGGCGTTGGGCCAATCAATTATTTAATTCAAATCCGCTTAAACCATGCGAAAGAATTGCTGAAAAATGATTCCCTAAGTGTCAAAGAAGTGGCAAAAACGGTTGGTTACGAAGATGCCTATCATTTCAGTAAATTATTCAAAAAATATTATGGAAAATCTCCTTCACAATTTTAAGATAAAAAAACAAGGAATCGTCGGCTTCATTGCGTCCGTTTCCTTGTTTTTGCTTTACATTGACTCTTTTAACTGTTTCGTCATTGTATAATCGGTATGGCGTTCATTTCCCATATAAAAATCATGTTCATCTGTTTTGACGAAGCCCAATGATTGATAAAATTTTTGCGCTGGATGATTATGTTCCCAAACACCTAACCAAACCGTCTCTTTTTCTGCTTCTTCCGCTAATTCAATTGCTTTCGTAATCAAATGTTTGCCTAAGCCTAAACGCTTAAAAGATTTACGAATATAAATGCGCTCAACTTGTAACGCTTGTGGATGTTGATAGGTAATCTGAGCATCACCGTGATTTAATTTCACATAACCTGCAAGTTCATTATTATAAAAAGCAAAGAAATATTGCGAATCTTTATGTAAGATTTCGCTTTCTAAAACTGCTGGACTAAATTTCCTCTCATAATGTGCCTGTAAATCCTTTTCGTTTTCGCCATCTCCATAAGTATCTGCAAAAGTCTCTTGGCAAATGGCCTCTAATTCTGGTACGTCTGCGACGGTACACTCTCTAATAAATACTGACATACTAAAACTCCTTTGTAGATTAAATCAACTGTTTAATTAAAATTAAACAAGGATTCCAAGCGTCCCATAATGTCGGAAAAACCTCAAGGCGCTTAAAACCCAATGATTCGTAAAAACGAATAGTATGATCGTACACGGAATAATTTCCTTCGTCAACTGTTTTGACTTGAATAAAAAAATAGTTATTTTTAGAATACGTTTCCACGCTTTCTATCAATAACTTGCCGATACCTTTGCGATGATACCGCTTTTTAACTGCCATACAATGGATTTCTACTGTATCTTTACTTGTTTCTGAAAGTGTTATAAAACCGAGTATTTTATTCTCTACATCCTTTGCCACCCACATAGGTAAAGTGCTAGCTATATCGATATACTTGCGGGTCTCTTTTTCAAGGCCAAACCATTCTGGAAGATTAAACAATACTTCTTGTGCTGCCTGAGTCTTTTTATCTGCATTTTTTTCCCTTATAATTGTAAATTCTTTCAATTTACAACCTCCTTTTTGTTTACATAACAAAATTATTGTATACCCAATCTTTTTTATTAAATAATAGCATAGGTAGTTTAAAAATGTAAGTTAGTCATTTATTCTTTATTATTTCCTTAAAACGACGCCTTTTCTCGCTAAATCTGCCCTTTCTTTATTTTTTTCTGTTAAACTAAACGTATTAAGTCTATGAGGAGCGTGCGTATATGGATTATCTGAACACTTATAAGCGGTTGCTAGCATTGGCAGATGCTGGTCTTTTTTACGGGAAAGATGCTTTTGATCAAGAACGTTACCAAGAACTACGAGAACTTACGTTACAACTTATTAGCGCAACCGGACACGAAGCGACTGTCTTGCCCGACTTAGAAAAAATCTTAACTAAAGAAGAAGGTTATCCAACACCGAAAGTAGATGTTCGCGGTTTGATAAAAAAAGAGAATCGTTTTTTATTAGTTGAAGATTTACGGACCAAAGAATGGTCATTACCTGGTGGCTATGCCGAAATTGGCTGCTCTCCTAAAGAAAATATTGAAAAAGAAGTATTGGAAGAAACTGGCTTAGTTGTTACAGCAAAAGAATTGCTTGCTGTTTATGATACAGATAAACGAAAAGACATTCCTCAACTATTTCAGTACTATAAAATGATCTTTTCTTGTGACATTCTAGAAAATCATCCCTTTGAAAAAAACATTGAAACCTCGAATTGTGCTTATTTTTCTTTAGATAATCTCCCCTCTCTTTCTATCAAACGAACAACGAAAGAGCAATTAATGGCATTAATGAACCAAACAACTGGAGCGCTTAGTGACTAACAAAAAGAGAGTGGGACAATAGTCCTTTCTCCAAAAGAAACCAAGTCCGATTTTGATGATTACTTTCAAAATCGGACTTGGTTTTTCATTTTTACGTTGTTTTTTCTCCATATATTTCCCTAATTTTCTTAAATTTAATGCCATGAGCGCCAAGCCAATGTCAATCTTGGCTCCTTGTTTCCCTCGTAAGTGGAAACGTTGGAACGCCAAATGAGCCTTTAGGTGGCCGAACACTGGTTCGACATCGATTTTCCGTTTCCGATAAATCGAACCTGTTTTTTCCTCTAAAAGCTTCTTTTTACATTCGGCTTTGAAATAGCGCCATGTATTATTCACTAAAATTTGTCGGTTTTGCTCACTTTTTGCCTTCGTACATTGACTACGAACAGGACAATCTCGACAATTTTCACATTCATAAATTTTGAAGTCACGGACAAATCCGCCTTTATCTTTTCTTCGACTATATCGCTTGAAGGGAACTGCCCGATGGGCAGGACAAATATATGTATCTTCTTTTTCCAAATAGCGCCAGTTATCAACCATAAAAGGACTGTTTCTATAGGTCTTTTTATTTTCTTTATGATAACTAGCATAGGTGATTAATGGCGTTTTATGCAAGACATCGTTGATATACGTATAATTTTCTTCACTTCCATAGCCGGCATCCGCTACAATATACTCGGGTAATTCGTTGTGTTGTTCCAAAAAGCTGTCTAAAAATGGATTTAAAGTTTTTGTATCTGTTGGATTCGGGAACAGATCATACGCTAGGACATATTGATTTTCTGTTGCGATTTGTAAATTGTAGCCTGGCTTTAGTTGACCATTGCGCATATAATCGTCTTTCATCCGCATAAATGTGGCATCTGTATCTGTTTTAGAAAAACTATTTCGCTCTTGAAAAAGGCGGTTATAGGTTTCATATCTTTGTTTTCTTGGTAAATAATCCGCTTGGATTTTGCGTAGATACTTTTTGTAGGTTCTTCTTTTTTTCTTTAATTGGCTTTGTTTTTCTTTCTTCTTTTCCTTTTGTAGTTGTTCTTCTGTCGCCACCAACTCTGTTTCCAAGTGCTGCGCGATTTCTTCCAATTGGGTGCTTGTCAATCTATCACTTTGGTTTTCTTCTTTTAAAGAAGGCAAGATTTCTTCTTTATAAAGGGTTTGATAGAATTCGTTTGATTGTTTATCCAAAGCAGCTTCATACCGATTTGTTGCTTTGCGCCAGACAAAACTGAATTTATTGGCATCCGCTTCGATTTTTGTACCATCAATAAATAGCGCTTCATTGTCAATTACCTGATTGGTGATTAATTGACGGCGGAATAAGACAAAGGCTTCTGCTAAAAGGTGAGCAGTTGTTTCCTGACTTCGGAAGCGATTGATGGTCCGGTAACTGACTTGTTCGTGGTTAGCTAGCCAACGCATACGATAACTGTCATCTAATAGAAATTCAATTTTACGACCTGAAAAAACACGTTGCGTATAAGCATATAAAATAATTTTTAACATCATTTTGGGGTGGTAGGCCGGTCGGCCTAGTTGTTCTTCTAATTTAAGAAAGAGTGTTTGTGGCATGGCTTCGACTAAAGCATTAACCGCAAAAGCGACATCTGTTTCAGGAATATATTGTTCCATATCTAATGGTAAAGTTGTTTGATTGATGGTATAATTTTTAAACATAAAGCACTCGCTTCCTTTCTGATTGGGTTTCGTCACTTTAATCTTACAGGAATGAGTGCTTTTTGTGTACTTTGAAATTAAAAAAATGGGGCAATAATCAGATTTTTTTCTGATTATTGTCCCATTCTCTTTTTCTATTATTAATTACATATTTTCTAAAGCGGCTTGGGCTAATAAGTTTAAGTAGTTCCAAGGGCGATCAAAATGTGGTTGGAAGAAGAAATCAGAAATCGCTAAATCTTCGACAGTCATTTTATTTTGGACCGCTAATGATAAAGTATTGGCAGATTGTGTGATATCATATTTAGACATCAATTGACCACCAACAATGCGTTGTGTTCCTTTTTCATAGACTAATTCCATCAGAACTTTTTCAGTTGTTGGCATAAACTCTGGACGATAGTTATCTTCGAAAACAGTCGCTTCGACATCTAGTCCGTTTAATTTGGCACTTTCTTTTGTCACACCTGTTGAACCAATTTTCCAACCGAATAAATATAAACCAGAAGTTCCCTGTGTGCCACGATAAGCCAATTTTTGTTCAGTCAAATTACGACCTACTAGCATACCTTGACGAACAGCATTCGTTGCTAATGGGATATAATTTTTTGTTTGACTTGGGTTGTAGTGAACAACTGCACTATCACCCGCAGCAAAAATATCAGGATTGCTTGTTTGCATATACTCATTGACTTCGATTGCACCATTTGGTAACATGTCAACTTTATCTTTTAATAATTCTGTATTTGGACGGAAACCAACACACATAATCACCATATCTGCTTCGAATTCTTGACTTGGTGTAATGACTTTTGCTACTTTTCCTTGCTCATCTGCTACGAATTGTTGGACATTTTCACCTAAAGCTAAATTAACGCCACGATCAACTAATTCTTTTTCTAGAACATCTGTGAATGGCTTATCTAAATATTTATTTAAAATGCGGTCTAACCCGTCAACTAAAGTAACTTGTTTACCTGATTCTACAAAAGCTTCTACTAATTCAATACCAATATAACCGCCACCAACGACAACGACACGTTTGGCATCTTTCGCTTTTTCGATGATCACGTTGGCTTGTGAATAGTTTTTACATAATAAAATATTTTCAGCATCAATTCCTGGAATTGGTGGAATAATTGGCCAAGAACCAGTTGTCATTACTAATTTATCATAAGAAACGGTCTCAGTTGCGCCCGTTTGTAAGTTTTTCGCTGTAACAGTTTTGTCGTCCACGTTGATTTCTTCAACATTGTGTTCCATCTTCACTGTTGCTCCTAAAGAAGCCAGTTCTTCTGGATTTGAATAAAATAAATCAGCAGCATTTTTAACTACGCCTCCAACGTACAAGGCAATTCCGCAAGATAGGAAGGAAATATTGTCATTTCTTTCATATACAGTGACTTCCGCCTCCGGGTGATTTGCTAAAATACTTTTAACTGCTGAAGTTCCAGCATGGGTACATCCTACGACTACGACTTTCATGTTGTAAATCCCTTCTTTCACAATCTTTGTTTTGCAGAGGTGACGTCTCCCTCTGTCTGTTTAAAATATATCAGAGGAATCAAGCTTATTCGAGTTCTATGCTTGTGAATCGCATATAAAAAAATTCACAAACTGTTGCTAATTCTTAATAATAGCTAGTTAATTTTTTGTTTTTAAGAATTTAAAAGTCAATAACCACACAAAAAAACAAGCATAAGAGTGAAAACTCTTACGCTTGTGAAATTTGCCTAGACAAGTGACTTATCTTTTGATAAATTTTTAACAGTATGTAATTTTTTACACATTCTCCTGTTGTGCTTGTTGGCAATCTGGACATAATCCATATAATTCTAAACGATGTTCATTAATTTCGAAGCCTGTTAATTTACTAGCGGCCATTTCAACGTCCTCTAACCCTGGATAATGAAAATCAACGATTTTACCACATTTTTGACAAATCACGTGATAATGTTTCTTCGAACTAAAATCAAAACGACTAGATGCATCGCCATAACTCATTTCTTGAACGAAACCGATTTCAGTAAATAAACGTAGATTGTTGTAAACCGTTGCTACACTCATATTTGGAAAATGATCTTCTAGTGCGCGATAAATTTCATCAGCTGTTGGGTGTGTATGATTTTCGATTAAATATTCCAAGATAGCATAACGTTGCGGAGTAATTCGGATATTGGCTTCTTTTAATTCAGCAAGTGCATTTTTAACCAATACGTTGTCCATCTTTGTATCCCTCCCCTGTCTATCTTTCTTAAATAATACTATTTCTTATTACGATTGACAAGAATTATTGTAGGATTCTCGTGGAAAAAACGAGCATTTTACTAAACTAAGAGAAATGCTCGTTTTTTGGCGTGTTTTTTATTCTGGAAATTCGTAAAGAGCTGTCGAAAGATAACGTTCACCGTTATCCGGAACCAGCGCTAAGACACGTTTGCCTGCGCCTAATTCGACTGCCAAATCAATGGCAGCTTTAATTGCTGCCCCTGCTGAAATCCCCACAAGGATACCTTCTTTTGGCCCCATTAAACGAGCAGTTTCTAATGCGTCTTCACTAGAAACAGCGGCAACTTTTTGATAAACGGTGGTGTCTAAAACTTCTGGGACAAAACCAGCGCCTATTCCTTGGATTTTATGTGGACCTGGTTCGCCACCTTCTAAAACAGGCGACTCTGTTGGTTCTACTGCAACAATTTCAATATCTGGAAAAATCCGTTTCAATTCATGGCCAACTCCTGTAACGGTTCCTCCAGTGCCAACACCAGAAACAAACGCATCTAAGCCACGTTTACCAAAGACATCAACAATTTCTTTTCCTGTTTTTTGTTCATGTACCATTGGATTAGCTGGATTATTAAATTGCAAAGGCATGAAGTACCCGTGTTCTTCTGCTAATGCTGTAGCTTTTGCAATTGCCCCTTTCATTCCTTCGGCACCAGGGGTTAATAATAGATCAGCCCCATATGCTTGCATTAATTTGCGGCGTTCAATACTCATAGTATCTGGCATCACAATCTTAACTGGATATCCCAACGCAGCACCTACCATTGCTAACCCAATGCCTGTATTACCACTAGTCGGCTCAATAATCGTTTGTCCAGGTTTTAGGCGACCATCTGCTTCGGCTTGTTGGATCATGCTTAAAGCAATTCGATCTTTCACACTGCCACCAGGATTAAAGAACTCTAGTTTAACAAAAACATCTGCAGCTCCTTCTGGTACCATCCGTTTTAATTTCACAACTGGGCTTTGACCAATTAACTCTGTTACTGATTTTACATAACCTTTAGTCATAATCCTACATCCTCCAATTTTACAAACAATATAATAATTCTTTCTCTAAGCATAGCTCAAAAAAACGATTTCTACCAGAAAAACGAATTTTAGTTTGTGAAAAATTAAATAAAAAAACGGATTAGGCTCATCAAATAATTGCTGCTAGCCCTACCTATTTTCACGATAAAAGACCTTACAAAAACTACTGCTTTTGTAAGGTCTTTCTTCAACTAAATAATTGCAAAATTAACCGATTTGGATGGTTTGACCCACCGATAAAACAGAATCCAATGTTAATCCATTTAGTGACATTAAATTATCAACTGTCGTTCCAAAACGTGCAGCAATGTCCCACAATGTGTCGCCGTTTGCGACAGTGTAACTTTGACTAGCTACAGTTTCTGCTGTTGCTGTTGCAGAAGCCGCTGTATCGATTGTTGTATCAACGGTTCCCGTTGTATCTGAATAACTAGTGGTTTGAGCGACTGGTGCTCCCCAATCATATTGAGTTAAATTATATGCTTCAATTAACCAATTCAATTTTTCGGCATAGCCTGGATCAGTTGCATAACTTCCAGCTAAAGCGGCTGTTGCATCGCGATAACTGCTAGTATTACTCTTCCAAACGCCTGAATAATGGTATGTATCCCCAAAAGCAGTGGAACGAATAACATTGGCATGATCTTGGAACGATTCCGCATAAGAATTATAACTTCTAAATGCTGCTGTGACGGTCACCCATTGTCCGTCTAAATATTCTTTTGTTGGCATATAAACAGATTGTCCATTATAACTTCCTTTTACACCAAACAAGTTATAGTTCGGTGCAGATGCTAACCCAGAACTACCATAACTACTTTCTAGCAACGCTTGAGCAATCATGACGGAAGCATACATATCATTGCTATTGGCAACGGCTGCTGCTGAATTTCCGATTTCATTAATAAATGCTTGCTGGCTTGATTCTGCTTGGGCAGGTACCGCAGCACCAACCACAGGTGCTAAAATCATTGAAGTCCCCGCAACGGCGGTAGCACGTTTATAAGCTTTTTGCTTTTTAAGAGCTTTTTGAATATGTTTACTACTTCTTGTTAACTGTTCGCTCATTCATTTTTCCTCCTCACTGTCTCACTTTTCTATTTTACCGTTAATTTCCTATTGAAACAAGAAATAAACGTATTAAATTTTGAGTTTTAAAATTTCTGTAATGTAATTGAAATCTTGTTTGTATTTAATTAACCCTCTTCACACTTGTGAAAACAACCACTTCTTCTTTTCAATTTGATGAGATTTTTGTTATTTATCCTCTTACTTTTCTTTATTTATTGTGATAAAATTTTTAATGGACTTGTCACTTTTTGAACAAACTTTATAAGAGAAGTCTGTTTTTGTAATCAAAACAACTATTGCCGAGTAGTTGTTGTATTACAAAATGAATTACATAGAAATGTAGGTGGTTAGATGAAGAAACAACAATCGGGTTTAACAAATCAAGTGACGTTTTTATTAGCGTTAACTTGCGGGGTCGTGGTCGCCAATATGTATTATATTCAACCAATTGGCACCCAAATTGCTCAGGCCTTTCAAGTCAGTATTGGTTCTATTGGTTTTGTTACTATGCTGACCCAATTAGGCTATGCGCTAGGCTTACTTTTTCTTGTTCCATTAGGCGATGTCGTTGATCGTCGCAAATTAATCATTCGAGTAGCCGCGCTCTCCTCGCTGTCTCTAAGTGCTGCATTTTTTGCACCAAGTTTTCTCCTGTTTGCACTCTCTTCTTTTTTTATCGGGCTGCTCTCTATTGTCGCCCAAATTATTATTCCTTATGCTGCGGTCATGGCGGGACCAGCGAACCGTGGTAAAGTAACAGGTCGAATGCTGGGCGGACTATTGACAGGAATTTTATTGTCTCGAACGATCTCGGGTTTCATTGCTAGTGCAGCTTCTTGGCGAACAGTCTACCTAATCGCCGTAATATTCGTGTTAGCATTGGTCGTTCTACTTCAATTAAAATTGCCCAAAACAGTGATACATACTCAAACTTCAAATCGATTAACTTATTTAGGTTCTTTGAAAAGTCTTCCTAAGCTAATCAAATCGCAACCTTTGTTAAGAGAAGCAACTGTCAATGGCTTTTTTATGTTTGCAACCTTTTCAATCTTTTGGTCTACATTAATTTTCTTTGTTAGTAGTCCAGCTTATTATTGGGGACCGAAAGAAGTCGGTATTTTAGCAATTTTTGGTTTATCGGGAGCATTCGTAGCACCCATCATTGGTCGTCTATCCGATTATTATCCAGAGCGGAAGATTGTTTTGATTGGCCTGTTGATGCAGTTCGGTAGTTTTATCTTACTTTTTCTAGGTGGAACACATGTGGTCTTACTAATCTTAGCAATTATTGTTTTAGATATCGGTACTCAATTTGGGCAAGTAGCCAATCAAACACGCGTCCAAAATTTGGGAGAAGAAGCCAGCAATCGTAACAATACCGTCTTTATGTTTTTCTATTTCATCGGCGGTTCACTGGGTTCATTGATTGGTACATTAATGTGGCAAAACTATGGTTGGTCTGGTGTTACTTTAACTGGTATTGGGTTCCAATTGTTCGCATTATTTTTTCACTTTATGCTCTTTGCTCCCAAAAAGAAATGAAGCAAAAAAACCTGAATGCTATCACAAGCATTCAGGTTTTTTATCGTTTATTTATAGTGATTTATAGGTATTAACCACATTTTCAGGAGTAAAGCCGAATTTTTCAAGAACTAGACCGCCAGGTGCAGAAGCGCCGAAGTGATCAATTGTAATTGTTTTGCCTTCCGTCCCTACATAGCGTTCCCAACCAAAGCTTGCTGCAGCTTCAATCGCCACACGTTTTGTCACAGCTTTAGGTAACACACTTTCTTTATATTCAGCAGATTGTTTTTCAAATAAATCAAAACTTGGCATTGACACGACAGATACATCGATGCCTTCTTCCGCTAATTTCGCTTGTGCTTCCACCGCTAGATTTACTTCAGAACCAGTCGCAATTAAAATCCCTGCTGGTTGTTCACCTTTTTGTGGTGACAATACATAAGCACCTTTTTGAACAGAATCAGAAGCGTGTTCTAACGTTCCTTCTAAAACAGGTAAGTTTTGACGACTTAGAACTAAAATAGTTGGTGTTTCCGTAGAAGTCATAGCAATTCTCCAAGCAGCAACAGTTTCATTGCCGTCTGCTGGACGAATCACATGAACATTTGGAATGCAACGAACACTTGCTAATTGCTCAATTGGTTCGTGTGTTGGCCCATCTTCACCCACCGCAACAGAGTCATGCGTTAAGACGTAAGTTACAGGAACTTTTTGTAAAGCGGCTAAACGGATTGCTGGACGTAAGTAGTCAGTAAAGACGAAGAATGTCCCGCCATAAACATGGCTACCACCATGTAATTGAATCCCGTTCATTGCTGCAGCCATTGCAAATTCGCGAACACCAAACCAAATATTACGGCCTTCGTATTGACCAGGTTCGAAATCTTTTTCTGCAGCAACCATTGTATTATTTGAGGCAGATAAATCAGCTGAACCGCCCCAGAAACTTGGAACAACTTTTGAAATAGCTTGAATCGTTTCTTTACTTGTTACACGACTTGCGGCACTTGTTCCTAGTTCATATTTAGGTAATTCTTGTTCCCAACCTTCAGGTAATTGGTTGGCAAAAGCTTCTTTAAATTGTTTGGCTAATTCTGGATGCGCATGTTCATAGTTCTTAAACATCTCATTCCAAGCCTCTTCAGCTTTTTGGCCTTCGTCAATCATCGTTTCTTTAAAACGAGCAGCGACTTCCTCTGGCACAGTAAAGTCAGGGTATTCCCAACCATAAACAGCTTTAGCCGCTGTAATGCCCTCTTCACCAATTGGCGCGCCGTGAACGGAAGATGTTCCTTCTTTTGGTGCTCCGTAACCGATGACTGTTTTAACTTCAATCAATGTTGGTTTATCCGTTTCAGCTTTAGCCGCTTCAATCGCAGCCTCTATTTCATCTAAATCATTGCCATCTTTAACTAAAATATGTTGCCATCCGTATGCTTCATAACGAGCCCCAACATTTTCAGTAAAGGCTTTAGAAGTTGGTCCATCTAATGAGATGTCATTTGAATCGTACAAGACAATTAATTTACCTAATTTCATATGACCAGCCATTGAACTTGCTTCTTGAGAAACACCTTCCATTAAATCACCATCACCACAAATTGCGTACGTATAATGATCCATAATAGGGAAACTATCACGATTATAAGTTGCAGCTAAATGCGCTTCAGCCATTGCCATACCAACAGCCATAGCAATCCCTTGTCCTAGAGGTCCTGTTGTTGCTTCAACACCATCTGTGTGGTGCACTTCTGGATGCCCTGGTGTTTTACTATCCCATTGACGGAAATTTTTCAAATCGTCAATTGTTACGTTGTATCCTGATAGATGTAATAAGCTGTACAACATTGCAGAGCCGTGGCCTGCTGAAAGTACAAAACGATCACGATCAACCCAGTTTCTAGAAGTTGTTGGGTTCACCTTTAAATGTTTTGTCCAAAGTGCATACGCCATTGGGGCAGCACCCATTGGTAAACCAGGATGTCCTGAGTTCGCTTTTTGTACGGCTTCAATACTTAATGTCCGGATTGTATTAACGCCCAATTGATCTGTCTTGTCAAACAAAAAAATCATCTCCTAATTTAGGTTTTTTTTACCTTTATTCATAGTGTAGCTTATTTCGACAATGAAAGCAATTACTTTCTGTTGTGAAGTCCTTTTTCACGCTGAATTTTTTTTAGTTTTTCAGGAGTCACATCGGTCCCTTCTTGATCCACGACCTTCATTCCTTCGATATGGTGACGCATCCCTCCACGAAATGCTTCTAAATACTCTTTACGTAATTCTTGTTGTTCGACTTTTTCTTTCGCACTAAGTTCTTCCACTTTTGCTTTATTCGCTAATTCATTTATACGGGCAATTTTTTCTTTCGATAACATCAAAATCCCTCCTTACTCTCACTGTCTATATTATAAGAACTGCCTTAAAAAAACAACTATATTCTGATATTTATAAAACACGAACGCTTGTTTGATTTCGTTCGCATTTTATGGTACACTAATTTTATCAATTGAAAGAAGGTGCGGGTTTTGGCGAAACGTACAGAAACAAGACAATTAGAAGTACTTAAATATATATACGAACAAGTCGAATTAAAGGGCTATCCGCCAACCGTTCGCGAAATTGGGAAGGCTGTTGATTTATCCTCAACTTCTACCGTTCACGGACATTTAGCTCGTCTTGAAAAAAAGGGTCTAATCTTACGTGACCCAACAAAACCGCGAGCAATCGAATTAACACCAGAAGGCTTGGAAAAGATCGGAATTCAGCCGACAACTATTCCGATGTTAGGTGTCGTAACTGCTGGTGAACCAATTTTAGCGGTGGAAGAAGCATCAGATTTCTTCCCGTTACCTCCTGATTTACGTACAGAAGAAAATGCTTTATTTATGTTGACGATTCGAGGAGAAAGTATGATTAACGCAGGTATTCTAGATGGCGACCAAGTGATTGTTCGTAAGCAATCGAATGCCAATAATGGCGACATCGTAATCGCAATGACCGATGAAGATGAAGCAACCTGTAAACGATTCTTCCGAGAAGTAGATCATATCCGCTTGCAGCCTGAAAATGATGCATTAGCGCCTATTCTTTTAGATAACGTTACAATTTTAGGTAAAGTTGTTGGTTTATATCGCAATCATATTTAATAAAAAAAGGAAGTCACTCCGTTGAGCGGCTTCCTTTTTTGCTTGTTAACAAGTGAATAGCCTTTTGGGCTTCCTCGATAACCTCTTCTTCAGTTTCTACAGAAAGTAGATAATTTAAAGCTTCTAAACTTTGCTCGGGTTCTCTTTTTGCGAGCTGACCTAACGACCAAGCAGCTGTTCCGCGAATGACAGGACGCTGATCATTTAAACAGAGAATAATTTGTGGGATAGCTTCACGGCCGCCCAAATTCGCTAACGCAATTAAAGCATTCCGTTGCAATGGTTTTTTACCACGCCAAGAGCCTGCTAAGTGTCCGAATTGCTGTTTAAACTCTTTATTGGAAATAGTTAATAACGGTGCTAATTTGGGATAAACTTCTTCAATCTTTGGTTCCATCTCTTCATGAAAATGAAAATCTTTTCCTTTATTATAAGGGCAAACCAGCTGACAAATGTCGCAACCATAAATGACGTTACGCATTTTTTTCCGATAGTCTTCAGGCATCATGCCTTTTGTTTGCGTTTGATAAGACAAACATTTTTGAGCATTCATTCGACCGTCCCCTAACAAAGCCCCTGTAGGACACCCTGTGATACAACGAGTACAATCACCGCAACCATTTGGAACAGGTTCATCTGGTTCAAATTGAATATTGGTGGTCACCTCACCTAAATATACAAAGGAACCAAATTCTTCGGTAATCAGTAGACCATTTTTACCAATGAATCCTAAACCCGCCCGCTGAGCAACAGCGGTGTCAACATATTCGCCAGTATCTACTTGCGGCCGAAAGCGCCAGTGTTCTTTTTCTGCTTCAGTGGCAGCCTGCTCTTCAATAAAAGCAATTAATTTTTGCAACCGATCCTGCAAAATGTGATGATAATCAATTCCCCAAGAGGCTCGCGCAAATTGTCCACGCTTTTCATCTCTAGGCATTTTTTCCTGAGCTTTGGTGGGATAAGCTAAAGCAATGGAGATAATACTTTTAGGATGCTCAAACGTTTTTTCTGGGTAAATTCGTTCTTCCACATTTTGATGTTCAAATCCCGAGTTATATCCTCGCTCTCGTTGTTCATGCAGAGAATCTTCTAATTCAATAAATGGTTCAGCATGAGTAAAGCCGATTTTATCGATGCCTAAACGTTGACTCTCTTGAATAATTTTTTCTTTCAATGTCGGCATTGCTCATGACTCCCTTCATTTTATTATTTATCGTTTCGATGATACGTTTCATAGTCATGTGCATAGAGATTTTTCTCGTCCACGACGCCGGGAACAGTGGCAACTTTTTCCCAAACAGACCAGTCGATTTCTGGAAAGAAGGTGTCGCCTTCAAACGTTTCATGAATCATCGTCCGATATAAGACATCGCATGCGGGAATCAATTCTTTAAAAACGACAGAACCTCCACCAATAACGGTCACGCCTTCATACTTGTCAGCATACGCAAGAATTTCCTCTACGGAATGCATAACCAAAACGCCTTCAGCTTGGTAATCCGGATTACTGGTAAGAACAATCGTTGTTCGATTTGGTAACGGACGACATCCCATACCTTCGAAAGTTGCACGTCCTAAAACCAATGTATTATGAATTGTTTTTTCCTTGAAAAATTTCAAGTCGTTGGGTAAATGCCAAGGCAATTTGCCTTCTTTACCAATCACTCCTTGTTCATCTTGGGCCCAAATGGCTGCTAACATAGCTTCTCTCTCCTTTTTTATACGGCAATCGGCGCTTTAATCGTTGGATGTGGGTCATAGCCTTCTACTTTAATATCTTCCATATCAAAATCAAAAACAGAAGCCTTGTCTGGATTCAAAACGAGCGTTGGGAAAGAACGAACTTCTCGTGATAATTGTTCTTGCATTTGTTCCACATGATTTTGATATAAGTGGGCATCTCCTAGCGTGTGTACAAACTCCCCCACTTCTAAACCTGTTTCATGCGCAATCAGATGTGTCAATAAAGCATAGCTTGCAATGTTAAAAGGAACACCTAAAAAAACATCGGCACTGCGCTGATAAAGTTGACAGCTTAATTTTCCTTCATTTACATAAAATTGAAACATAGTGTGACAAGGCGGCAACGCCATTGAAGGCACATCTTCTGGATTCCAAGCGGAAACAATTAAACGGCGAGAATCAGGATTGGTTTTAATCATTTCAATCACATTAGCTAATTGATCGATAAAGCTACCATCTTTGGTTTCCCAGTGACGCCATTGTGCACCATAAATATTCCCTAATTCACCATATTTTTCTGCAAACTCTGCATCATTTAAAATGGCATCACAGAATTTTTGATGTTCTTCTTTGTATTGTTCTGCAAACGCTGGATCTTGTAAGACACGATGCCCAAAATCCGTCATGTCTGGTCCTTGATAATCTGCGCTTTTTACGTAACGTTCGAACGCCCATTCATCCCAAATATGATTATTTCGCTCTAACAAATAGCGAATATTCGTGTCGCCTTTTAAAAACCACAATAACTCACTTTTAATCAAGCCAAACGGTACTCGTTTGGTTGTTAGTAAGGGAAATCCTTTGGCCAAATCAAAACGCATTTGATAGCCAAATAAACTATACGTCCCAGTTCCTGTACGGTCTTCTTTAAAATGACCTTCTTCTAAAATCTTTTTTCCTAGCGCTAAGTATGCTTCTTCCATCTTATTCCCTCCGTCTCTTAATCCGCGTATTCACTCAAGTATTCCCAACGATTCATTTTTTCTTCTAACAATTGTTCCGTTGCTGTTACTGCTTCTTGCAATTCTTGTAAACGAACAAAATCATCACCCTGATGATTCATTTCTTCAGTTAATGTTTCTAATTTCGTTTCTAATTGTGTGATGTCTTCTTCAATTGTTGCCCACTCTTTTTGTTCCATATAAGTCAGCTTTGTTTTTTCTTTCTTTTCTGTCGATGCTTCTTTTACTGGTTTATTGAGCGGTTTTTCTTTGACCTTTTCTTGTTCTTTTTGGTTCGCCAAATATTCACTCATCGTGCCATAAAATGATAGGATCTGACCATTTCCTTGAAAAACTAACAATTTATCCATTGTTTTATCCAAGAAATAACGGTCATGAGAAACCGCAATTACCGCTCCTTTAAACGTTTGGATATAATCTTCTAAAATGGTCAACGTATCAATGTCCAAATCATTGGTTGGCTCATCCAATAATAACACGTTAGGCTGACTAATTAATAATTTTAAGAGATATAACCGGCGTTTTTCTCCACCAGACAGTTTGCCAATCAGTGTGCCATGCATAAAACGAGGAAATAAAAAGCGCTCTAACATTTCAGCGACCCCAACGCTGCTTCCATCACTGCGTTTCACTTCTTCTGCTGCTTCTTGCAAATAAGCAATCATCCGTTGATTAGGATCCATTTCTTCGTTTTGCTGGGTATAATAGCCAATTCGGACGGTTTCACCGATACTATATAGACCACTCTCTAAAGGAATGCGTCCAGCTAAAATATTTAATAATGTGGATTTGCCTGCACCGTTTTTACCAGTAATGCCAATTCGATCGTTTGCTTGAATGAGTAAATTAAAGTCTTTCAAAAGCTGTTTATGATCAATGGCATAATTTCCTTCCTTGATTTCCAGAACTTTTTTCCCTAAACGCTGCGTGGCAAAGTCTGCTTCTAAGGTGCCATTGGTTTGTACCTGATGCAAGTTTTCTTTTAAATCCTGAAACCGATCAATTCTTGCTTGTTGTTTCGTTCCTCGTGCTTGAACGCCTGCTCGCATCCACGCAAGTTCTTGTTTGAAGAGGCGTTTTCTTTTTTCTTCTTGTTCTACAGCGACACGTTCACGTTCGGCTTTTTCCATCACATACGTTTCATAGTTTCCTTTGTATTCATACAGTTTTCCAAAAGAAAGTTCGAAAATCCGATTGGTTACTCGATCTAAAAAGTAGCGGTCATGGGTCACCATTAAAACCGCGCCACGATAGTTATTTAAAAAGTTTTCCAGCCATTCAATCGTTTCATAATCCAGATGGTTCGTTGGTTCATCCAATAACAGTAAATCAGGCGCTTCAATTAAGACTTGCGCCAAGCTTACTCGTTTTAACTGCCCACCAGAAAGCTCACCTATTTTCTTTTCCAATGTGGGAATGCCTAATTTTTGTAAAATAATTTTTGCATTGGTATCTGCTGTCCAAGCATCTTGTTTATTCATGGCTTCTTCTGCTTGCGTGTAACGTCTTTGAACCCCTTCGTCTAAACCATTCTCACTTAAAGCAGCTAACGCTAATTCATAATTTTTGACCGCTTTTATGATCGGGCTGTCTCCCTGAAACACGGCTTCTGCAATCGTAATATTCTCGTCAAATGTTTGATTCTGGGAAAGGTACCCAATTTGATAATCACTTGGCTGCTGAATCGCAGCAAGATCACCATCACCGCTATCTACGCCAGCAATAATATTTAATAAACTGGTTTTCCCTGTGCCGTTAATCCCAATTAAACCAATGCGATCTTTTTCATGAATCAAAAAAGAAAGATGATCAAATAGTGTTTTTTCCCCATATGTTTTGGTTAAATCTGTTACTTTTAATTCTTTCACCGACACTACCAACTCCTTCTATTTTGGTCTTGCTTATTGTATCAAAAATTGGATTATAAAAAAAGTGCATGAGATAAAAATCGTCTTGGTTTCATCTCATACACTATTACTTATTCTTTATTAAAATTTTTAACAAATCGTTTCAGCGGAACATTATTCACTTCGCCGCTAATCGAATAACTCTCTAATAAATTGACATTTTTTCGTAACTCGTTCGCTTCGATAATTGAAATGCGTTCAGATTGTTCGTAATGATCAATCATCCGTCGTTCTTCTTGGAAGCCTAATAATAGGTCTTTGACATAGTCTGTCTCCGTATGAACAATATACGAATCAATAAATTCGCCTTTTTCAAACTTATGGGCTAAATCCAAGCGTCCGTCAATGAAGAAATCAATTAAATCATCATCATAGACACCGCGCAAATTATCTAAACTCTTCAGAATAACTTGAGAATTTCTTAGAAAAACTTGGCGAATATTTTCTAGTTCTTCATTTCGTAATTCTTTTTCTTCTTCAGAAGCTTCACCACGATTGAAAAATAGCTTAGGATGTAAAAGAATCGAAATGATTTGTCGAGCAAATAATAACCAAAAGCCTACAATCGATAATAATTGTTTGGCAATCGACCGTTGCATCCGTGTAATCAAGCGTTGATACATACGATAACTTCTGACACTAATTTCTCCTTGTTTCAGACTTTCTTCTAAGCCGTCTCGTTCAATGGACACAATTAACGTCCGCAACTCTTGCACTTCTTGTTTTCGTTCTGCACTTAGCTGCTCGGTATACAATTCTTTTAAACGATCTTGATAATTTTCAATGACCGCATTCATTTCACCACGAGGATTCTCTTCATTTTGCTGTTTTAAGACATCAATGACATCACGTAATAAATCAATTTCGACTGACTCTTCATTTTCCACTTCCGTCTCTGAATCAGTTAAAAATGGTAAAACTAGAATCCCGCCAATCAGAGTCACCAAAATAACACAAGCCGTAATAAATAGTAATAACGGTCGTTCTTTAAAATGCTCGCCGTTAATCGCTGTTGGCAAAATAAAGATGGTGGCTAAACTCACTGTTCCTTTAACACCGCCAAAAGTTAAAATCAACATTTCATTCATTGCGTTTTTAACTTTCTTAAGTCCATGTTGAAGCGTGTAAACACTGAAAATGGCTAAGAAACGAATCAAAAAGACAACGGCGCTAATAATTAGAACAACCAGTAGTAGGAACCAGTTTGAATATTGTTGGTCAATCCAAATTGGCGAAAACACTTGAGAAAGTTCAATTCCTAAGAATAAGAAAACTAAGGCATTTAAAGTGAACTCAATCATACTCCAAATACTTTCGCCAACATTTGACAGCTCAGCTTCAAAAAGCGAAACTTTTTTCAAACTAGACGCTTGCATAATTCCAGCAATCACAGCAGCAATAATTCCAGAAACGCCAATCAACTCTGAAATTAAATAAGCAATAAATGGCAAGAGTAATTCAATCAACAAGTAGCCTGTAACATCTTTTGCCACTGCAGTTTCAAGTAAATGAACAATTTGCTGTTTTAATAGAACTAACACGATTCCGACTACCGCTCCACCAATGCTGGAAATAACCAAGGTCCCTGCCGCTTCCACCGGCGAAAATGACCCCGTTAATAAAGCCGCTAATGCAAATTGAAAGGCTGTAACGCCTGATGCATCATTAATGAGTCCTTCACCAGATAAAATGTTCATCGAACGTTCAGGAATGTCAATTCGACCTGATAACGAACCTACCGCCACCGCATCCGTTGGCCCTAAAGCCGCTCCAAAAGCGAAGCAAGCAGCTAATGGTAAAGTAGGCAAAATCATATGCAGGGTCCAGCCGACTCCAACTAAGGTAATTAACACACCAAAAAAGGCCAAGAAAAGAATCATCCCGAAATTTTTCATCATTGCTTTCAGATTGATTAGCTCCCCTTCTCTAAATAAAAGCGGTGCAATAATCATTACTAAAAACACTTCAGGCTCAAATTCAATTTCCTGCCCCATTTTAGTTAAACCAATTAGAACGCCTACAATAATTTGCACAATTGGCAGCGGAATGACGGGAACAATCCGGTTGAATATGTTTGAGAAGGTAATAGACAGTGCAAAAACAATGATTAGAAAGGTAAATTCCATCCTATCATTCCCTTCTATATTAAATTTTTATTGACTTACCGATCAAAACATTTAAGTAATTTTTTCTTTTTAAGAATAATTTTCTTTTCAACTTCTTCTAACTCAGAACTGCGTTCGCAAAGTTCCAATTGAGCGCGTCGTGCTTCTAAACGAAGAAGTTCTCCTTTAATTAATTCAATTTTTTTGTAGCGTAAGAAATTTTTCTTTTGCATACGTTCTGCAAAGTGTTGTCGTTTTTCTTCAGGGATTGCTTGATATTTCTTTTTCAAGTCAGCGACACACTTTTCAAATTCTTCACTCACCGAAACAACTTCCTTCCAAAATTTAATCTGACTAATTATAACAAATTTTACCAAAAGTACAAGCAAAATTGCTTTCTTTTTTTCAAAAGAAATTCAGACAAAACTTAACGCGGGAAAAGCTGATTTATAGGAGCTGAACATGGTTAATCTTCATTAACAATAATATCAATTTCTGCCTCTTCATTCATCCGTGTTGAAAGAAAAAGAACCATTTCTTCTAGTGGCGCAGAAAAGCGTAAAACCACCCCTCTTCTGCCTTTTTTTAAATACCCTAAACGAATACCGTTCGGCTTTTGAACAAGGACAATCTTTTCGATATCTTTAAAGGCCGTGCCCCGATTGTCAAAAGGATGCGTAATAATACAGTCCTCCGCAAAACCTCTTGCATCGTAAAGAAAACTGAAGATAATCAAAATATATAACACACTTCGAATCATTTCAATTTTATCTCCTGCCGAAAATGCATTGGCCAGAATCATTAAACTAAAAAAAGCAACTAAATATTTTGTTGTAGGATGTTTTGCAGCCGGAATTACAATACTTTTACGTACGAAGTAAAAGTAACCATACATAACGACGACAAATAAAAATAGCAATAACGTAAATCCATCGATAATCACAAACGACTCCTTTATTTCTTTTTCTTTTGAATATCTGTTAATATATCATTTATTTCTTTAATTTCTTTTTTTGATTCGTTAATCTTTTTGATAACCGCCTCACGGTTTTTTCCAGGCGGTAAGTCAATTGATTCTTGGTAGTAGTTTGCTAAAGCTTGAACTTTTTTCATTTTTTCGCTTTGCAACAAGGCTATATTTCTTTTCATTTAACCGCCTCCTCTTCCTTAGTATACATTACTTTGTAAGGAATTGCTTAATTTGCAAGATATTTTCTAATAAAAAGGAGTAATTTTACATTTTCTTATAAACAAAAAGTGTTCGGCTGAGTAACACCAGCGAACGATAAAATAATAGAATAAAAGATGAGACAGAAGTAGTTTACTTTTGTCTCATCTTTTATTATTGAGCTGAAATCGCTAAACCAATTGCTTTTTCCCCTAGGTGGGTCCCGATAACTGGACCAAAATGACCAATTTCAATTTCTGCATTTGGGTATAGCTTTTGTAATTTTGCTTGTTCTTTTTCAGCAACGATGCGGTTATTGGCATGAATCACATACAGTTTAACTGGTGCTTCAATCCCTGCGTTTCGTTCACCAATAATCTTTTCTGCACGAGCAAAAGCTTTCTTTGTTGAACGGATTTTTTCAAATAATACAATCTTTCCATCTTCAAAAGTCAAGATAGGTTTAATCTTCAATAGTCCAGCGATCAAGGCTGCGCCATTCGTTAAGCGACCGCCACGAACTAAGTTGTTCAGATCTTCTACAATTAGATATGCATACGTATTGTCACGAATTAAATCTAATTTGGCAAAAATTTCTTCTAAGCTGGCTTTTTCTTCTGTTAAATCTAAAGCAGCTTCTACCATGTGTCCCATTGGCATACTTGTAATTTTTGAGTCATATGGATACAAAGCAACGCCTGGGATTTCATCGGTAAGTCCGTGCAATGTATGAACAAAACCAGAGATTCCTGAAGAAAGATGAATGCTGATGATGGTGTCGTACCCTTGTTCAGCGATTGATTTGTAAAGCTCTAACACTTCTCCTAAAGCAGGTTGTGAAGTCGTCGGAAATTCTTTACTATTATTTAGCAATGCATAATATTCATCTGCTTCAATGTCAATGCCTTCGTTGTATATTTTTCCATCTAAAATGACTGGGATGGGAATTACAAAAAGATTCGGATGATCTTTAATGCGCTCGGGTAAATAAGCTGTACTATCTGTCACAATAGCAATTTTCATTTTGTAACCTCGTTTCACTAATTTTCCACGTTGTTTCTAATATAGCATAAAAAAGGATATTTTAAAATGCTTTCCTTATTCGTTCAGGAATTTTTCGATGGCGTCAGCATTTTTTTGTTCATCTACTTCTAAAATACTGCCTGCATAAGAGGATTCACCAAAATTCCAAGAATCTGGTACCGGAACCGATAATGACTCAACCCCTGCTTTTCCTTTAATCAACAATGATGGTCCATTCGTTAACATGAAACTAACAGGCACATCTGTCGACATATAGCCGACTAATTTCCCAAGTGATTCTGGGGTTCTTAATAAAGTCATTGGGTTTTTCATTTGGCTCATTACAGCTGACATAACTTGTTGTTGGCGACGAACCCGACCAAAGTCGCCTTCTTCATCCATCCTAAAGCGAGCGTATTGAAGTAAGACATGTCCATCCATGACCTGTTGCCCTTTTTCAATATCAACACCATCTAAATTCAGTGATTTTTCTGCATCGATTTTGACACCTTTTGGAAACATAGAGTCAACAATTTTTTCAAATGATTGGAAATCTACCTTAGCATAATATTTCGTATCTAAATTAAAGTTTTGTTTTAACGTTTCACGAACCAATTCAGCACCGCCATAAGCGTATGCGGCATTAATTTTATTCGGCCCGACACCAGGAATGTCCACGAATGTATCACGCATAAATGAAATTAATTTCGGTTTTTTTGATGGTCCATTTAGTTGGAGAACCATTATTGTGTCGGCTCGTCCAGCATCTTCCCCACGTGTATCGCTGCCAAGAATTAAAATATTCTTAGCCCCGTTGCTACTTTTGACACCATTAAATGTTTCTACTTTTTCTTGAGGCAACGAGTCATCATGTTCTGCTGCAGATTTTCCTTTTAAAAACATGACTGTACTATAGGCAAATAACAGAATCAATAGGATCACTAGCCATTTGAAAAAGCGTTTTGTTTTTGATTTTTTACGTTTCTTTTTTGGTTTCTTGTCTTTTTTTCCGCGGGGTGGTTGGTCAGAACCGTTGCCACCACCTGAATCTGTTTGATGTCGCCTCTCACTTCTGCGACTGTCCTCAGTATAGCTGTCTTCGTAAACTGGCTCTTGAAGGCTTTCAGCTAGTTCTTCTGGTTCTTCTTCTCTATGTTCACCCATTGATTTTCGGGGATTAAAGGTCTTTTTATGCTCTGCTGGTCTCGATTTTTCATGAATATGTTTATAACGATCTACACGACTCATCGTGTCACTCCTTTACCTCTGTGTTTTATCACCTTTCTTAGGATACCTCATTTCACAGGAAATTCCTATTACAAATATGTAATTTAATAAAAAATGAAACTCACTTTATCTAATAAGTAAGCTTCATTTTCATTTTTAACTCTTTAAAGTGTGGACAAAACATAGATCGGGTAATCCCCTAAAATTTTTATTTCTGCACCAATGAGTTCCAGTTCTGTTAAGGCTGCTTCAATTAATTTTTCTGGTTGATCTTTCACTAAGTCCATTAAAAAGAAGTACTCTCCTAGCTTTGTTTTCAACGGCCGCGATTCTATTTTGCTAAGATTAATCCCTCGCCAACTAAACACGCTTAATGCTTTGTGTAAAGAGCCAGGAACATTACTTGGCATCGTAATCGCCAGTGTTATTTTTTTCTCAGATAGCGGGAAAGAAATCGCTAAATTTTCAGAACCAAGAACCCAAAATCGGGTTTGATTTACCGATAAATCTTGTATATTTTTTTCAACAATGGTCAAATCATACATTTCCGCAGAAAGTTTTGGTGCAATAGCTGCAAAAGGTAATTCTGGATGTTCTGCAATGTATTTGGCGGCGTAAGCTGTTGAAGGTGTTGCTTCTAAAATCGCTTCTGGAAAGTTTTTCTCTAGAAACATCTGCGATTGAGCTAATGCTTGCGGATGTGATAAAATTTTCTGACTTTGTTGCCAGATCGCTTGATTCTCTTTTGCCACCATTAATTGTTGTTGAATCGGTAAAACTAACTCTGCTTGGACAGGTAACTGCGCTTGATGATACAAATAATCTATCGATGCGTTAACAGTTCCTTCAATCGTGTTTTCTATTGGGATAATGCTCCATGCCACTTCTTGCTGTTCAATTGCTTTCAAGCAAGCTGGAATCGATGCGTACGGCATCAACGTAGCTTCAGGAAAAGCAGCCAACGTTGCACTGTACGTAAAGGAACCAATCGGACCTAAATAACCAACTTTCATCGTTTCTCTACTCCTTTAATTGTTGCAGAATTTCATTGATAATTTCTTCTGGCGAGCGATTGGTCGTATCAATTGTCATCTTCGCACATTCTTCATAAAAATTTTTACGAGACTCAAACAAAGTAATGATTTCTTTTGAAGAACGTTCTATAGCTAAGGGCCGTTGGTTTTCAGTATCTTCTGTGATTCTTTTTAACAGCTCTTCTGGTGTCGCATGTAAATAAATCACTTGCTGAAAAGATTTTAATAAGCTACGATTTTCTGGTCCGACAACAATTCCGCCCCCAGTTGAAAGGACGGCTGTATTTTTTGACAGCTCCTTTAAAAGTTGGGTTTCCTGTTCTCGGAAAGCTGCTTCACCATATTTTTCGAAATAGTCAGGAATTGAGCGTCCTATTTTTTCAATTAACGCTGTATCTAAATCAAGATGAGGCATCTTCAGTTTATTGGCCAAACTTTGGCCGATAGTTGTTTTACCCGCACCCATGAAACCAATTAAAACAATGCTTTCCATGGTTCGTTATCCTCCTTCGTTAACAACTTAAACGTTCTAAGTCGTCAAAAAATGCTGGATAAGAAACTGAAACTGCTTCAGCCTTATCTAATTCAACAGTGCCTTCTTTTACAAGTAATGCAGCAATTTGTAACATCATCCCGATACGATGATCCCCATAACTGGTAACTCTTCCACCATGTAAAGAAGTTGGTCCATGTATAATTAAGCCATCATCAGTAGGCGTGATGTCGGCGCCTAAAATTGTTAATTCTTTCGCTACTGCATCAATCCGATTGGTTTCTTTGACTTTCAATTCTTCTGCATCTCGAATGATTGTCGTGCCAGTAGCCTGAGTAGCTAACAAAGCAATAATCGGTAACTCATCAATTAAACGTGGGATAATAGCGCCACCAATCTCTGTAGCTGTTAATTGACTCGTTTTTACAAGTAAATCGCCAGAATGATTGGCCTCATCTTCATTTAAAATAGTGACGGAACCGCCCATGTTTTTAATCACATCTAAAATACCTGTCCGCGTTTGATTTAAGCCAACATTTTTCAGAAGTATCTCGCTATCTGGGACTACTAAACCCGCAACTAAAAAGAAAGCTGCAGAAGAGATATCACCAGGAACTACCACATTTTGACCTGTTAATTGTTGCGGTCCAGTTAACATAATTTTTTTACCGTCTACTTCAAGTGTCCCACCAAATTGTCGAATCATCTCTTCTGTATGATCACGTGTCTTTTCTTTCTCAACCACTACAGAAGTGCCCTCGGCTTGCAAAGCGGCGAATAAAATAGCCGATTTAACTTGAGCACTTGCAACAGGCATTGTGTAGTCAATCGGTTGCAAATTTTGAGTCCCGCGAATAGAAATTGGCGGAAACTCCGTTTGCTGAACCCCTTGACATTCCGCTCCCATTTGGTTTAAAGGAAGCATTACACGATTCATTGGTCGTTTGGCAATAGACGCATCACCAGCTAGGCGCGTTTCAAAGGGACAGCCAGCTAAAATGCCCAGCATCAGACGAATTGTTGTCCCTGAATTTCCAACATCAATTGTATTCTTCGCCTTTTTTAAGCCTGCAAATCCTCGCCCCTCAACGGTGATTGTCGTCCCGTCATCTTCAATGTTCACACCTAAAGAACGAAACGCCGCTAAGGTACTTAAACAATCTTCGCCTCTTAGAAAATTTGTAATCGTCGTTTTTCCAGAAGAAATCGCTCCAAACATAATACTTCTATGGGAAATCGATTTGTCGCTAGGAACCATCAGAGTCCCTTGTAAATGCTTCACATTTGTACGTAGTTGCACCCTCATCACCTCTTATTTTTCGTAACACGTATAGTTCGTTTTTTTAGATAAAATTTGTTTTGCAGCTTGGCAGTCTGGTTGATTTTTAAAAGACAATTGAAGAATCCCATAGATTTCTTCTCTCGTTTCTAAAATTTTAATATTTGTAAGAGAAAGGTCCGCTTCGCCTAAAATTTGCGTAATTTCAGCAATGATTCCTGGTTGATCTGGTACATCAACAAACAGATCATAGAAAGCTGGGATTGCGCCTTCTTTATGAATAGGCAATTGAGCACGTGTTTCTTTGGCCTTATCAAAAAAATTACGAATAGCTGGGGCATTTTTTTCTGTTAACCATTGGCAAACAGTAGTCATCTCTTTTTGCCAATTTTCTAGTAAGTCCAATAATACTAAGCGATTGCTTAATAAAATATCCGTCCACATCGTTGCATCAGAGGAAGCAATTCGAGTAATATCTCTGAATCCTCCAGCCGCTAGCTGCTGCGCTCTAGGGTAAGTGGTATTCAGTTGCTGACTTTCGTTCACTAACGCTGCGGCAACAATATGTGGCAAGTGACTTAGAGCACCAGTAATTTCATCATGTTCCTGTGCAGGCATCGTAATAAACTTCGCATGCGTTCCTTTTAGTAACGTTTGTAACTCCTGAATCTGTTTGTTTTTTTCGCCATGGTCATCGGTAAAAATATAGTAGGCATTTTCAAACAAACGTTCATCAGCGGCTGTTACGCCGGATTTATGTGAACCAGCCATTGGATGACCACCAATAAAATTTTTCATGTTAAGCTTTGTTGCTAACTGATTAATTTCCACCTTGGTACTACCCACATCTGTGATCAGAGCAGTTTCTAGTGATAATTGGTTTAATTCTTCTAGTTGTACTAAAGTTGCTTTAACTGGGGAACAAAGAAAAATAATCTCTGCTCGTCTTGCCCCACTTGTTAAAGATTCAGCTATCTCATCAATTAGACCCGTTTTCTTAGCAAATTCAGTTGCCTCCGCTTGATTATCGAAACCGATAATCTCACTGTTTGGATGCCCTTTTTTGATACACAAAGCCAGTGAACTCCCGATTAGCCCTAATCCTACGATTAAAATACGTTTCTTCATTTTTTCCCTCCATATACTTGCGACTTTCTTCCATTAAAAGTTTTGAGTATATAGACGATAACGTTTCACTGCTTCTTTCATTTGTTCAAATGAGTCACTATCAAATTTTTCGAGCATAGCCTTTGCTACTTCCGTTGCAACAACGGCTTCACAAACAACGCTAGCGGCCGGTACCGCCGTGCTATCAGAGCGCTCAACACTGGCCTTATAAGGCTCTTTTGTATCAATATTCACGCTTTGTAATGGTTTATAAAGGGTTGGAATAGGTTTCATGACACCACGAACGATGATTGGCATTCCGTTGGTCATTCCTCCTTCAAAACCGCCTAAATTGTTGGAAGTTCTGGTATAACCAGTACTTTCGTCCCAAACAATCTCGTCCATCACTTGACTACCAGGGCGTTGTGCCATTTCAAATCCAATGCCAAACTCAGCACCTTTAAAAGCGTTGATGCTTACAACTGCTTGCGCAATTTTGGCATCTAGTTTACGATCCCATTGGACATAGCTACCTAAGCCAGCTGGAACGCCACCCACAAGTACTTCTACTACCCCACCAATTGTATCGCCATTTTTCTTGGTTTGGTCAATTAGTTCTTTCATTTTTTCTTCTACGGAAGGATCTAATACGCGAACGGCAGATTGTTCAGATCGTTCTTGAATTTCACGAATCGTTAAATTTTCAGGGATCGTAGCTTCAATCCCACCTAATACCGCGACATGCCCAGCGACTTGGATATCCAGTTCAGCTAAGAGTTTTTTAGCAACCGCACCAATCGCCACACGCATCGTTGTTTCTCGTGCCGAAGACCGTTCTAAAACATTCCGTAAATCATCATGTTGATATTTCATGCCACCGACTAAATCAGCATGTCCTGGACGTGGTTTGCTGACGCGGCGGATTTTCTTTTGTTTTTCAGGAACTGGCTCTACTGACATCACGGAGGTCCAATTTTTCCAGTCTTTGTTTTCGACAATCAACGTTACTGGTGAGCCAAGTGTTTTACCATGCCGAATACCCGAAGTAATACGTACTTGGTCTTTTTCAATTTTCATCCGTCCCCCACGACCGTAACCGCCTTGACGTCTTGCTAATTCTCGGTTAATCTCTTCGCTACTTAAAGGCAAGCCGGCTGGTAAGCCTTCAATAATAGCAGTTAATTCAGGTCCATGTGATTCGCCTGCTGTAATAAAGCGCATCTTAAATTCCTCCTTCTCTGTTTAAAAATGCTCGAATTTCTTCCGTTGGTAAAGAGACAATTTTCGCTTGACCAATTTTTTCTAAGACAATGATTTTAATCTGTCCCCCACGTGTTTTTTTATCATGTGTAATTGCTTGATAGAGACGTTCTTCTGGCCAACAATCTGTCGTTACTGGTAAATCGAACTTTTCTAGCATGGTGACTAACTCTTGGGTAGTCCCAAGTGGGGAAAGCCCTTGTTGTTCTGCGACTTGAGTTATTTGAATCATTCCTAAAGAAACGCCTTCACCGTGAGCAATCACCCCGTAACCAGCTGTATTTTCTAATGCGTGGCCGATCGTATGCCCAAAATTCAGAATCAAACGTAAACCCAAATCTAATTCATCTTCTTCGACGACATCACGTTTAATCTTGCAACAGGCCGTGATAATTTCTTCTGCATGTGCCACTAAATCTTGTTCATTTTCCAAAGAGGATAAACGGTGCCACAATTCAACATCAGCGATAGCTGCTGATTTTACAATTTCTGCAATTCCTTCACGCACACGTCTAGGTTCTAATGTTTTAAGTGTATTAGGATCAATTAAAACCCCATCTGGTTGGGCAAAAGTACCGACAAGATTTTTGGCTTTTTTAGTGTTAACCGCTGTTTTACCTCCAATGCTACTATCTACTTGTGCCAGTAAGGTTGTTGGTACTTGCAAAAAGTGAATACCGCGCATATAGGTTGAAGCGACAAATCCAGCTAGATCTCCCACAACGCCTCCACCTAAAGCAATTAGACCATCACTTCGAGTCAATTGCTGTTCCGCTAAAAAATCATAAAGAAGCTGAGCTGTTTCGAGGCTCTTACTTTGTTCACCTGCCGCTACAGCAATCAATGATGTTTCAAAACCAGCAGCTTGCAATTCTTTCTCAACAGCTGCGCCATATAATTTATTCACCGTTTCATCGGTAATAATCGCTACCCGTTGTGGCTGCCACAGGCTACGTACCCAGGTGCCAATTTTATCTAAGGCACCTGTTTCGATGGTTAAATCATATGAATGTGTAGGTAACGTTACGGTTAATTTCATGTCCTCTACTCCTCTGTCTTTACTAATCTTCTAAAGCATTAATTTCTTTCATTGCTTTTTCGATGATATGAACTTCTTTCATCATACGTAGGTAAGTTTTTTCATTCAAGGATTGTGGCCCATCTGACCACGCATTCGCTGGATCTGGATGAATTTCTACAATCAAGCCGTCCGCACCTGAAGCAACACCTGCTCGGGCCATTGGCGGTACTAAATCCCAGATACCAACACCATGACTCGGATCAACAATAATTGGAAAATGACTTAATTTTTTAATTAAAGGCACCGCACTTAAATCAAGTGTATTGCGCGTAGCGGTTTCGTACGTACGAATCCCACGTTCAATGAAGATCACATTGAAATTTCCTTGCGCAGCAATGTATTCAGCTGCGTTTAGCCATTCATCAATCGTACCAGCAATCCCGCGTTTTAAGCCAATAGGTTTTCCAGTTTTACCAACCGCTTGTAATAACTTGAAATTTTGCATGTTGCGCGCACCGATTTGTAAAATGTCACTGTATTTTGCGACAAGTTCTAAATTCGCTTCATCCATCACTTCTGTAATGACTTGCATATCTAATTCATCAGCCGCTTGGCGAATGTATTTTAGTCCTTCTTCTTCTAGTCCTTGGAAAGCGTATGGCGACGTTCTAGGTTTGAATGCACCACCTCGTAAAATTGTTGCACCTCCAGCTTTAGCAATTCGCGCACATTCGCGAATCTGATCTAAGCTTTCGATTGAACAAGGGCCCGCCATCATGGTCATACTGCCGTCACCGATTTTAACACCGTTCACATCAACCACTGTATTCTCTGGATGAAATAAACGACTCGTTAGTTTGTAAGACAACGAAATGCGGACACTTTTCTCCACGCCTTCTAATGCTGTTAACTCTGCTTCAACTAATTTTTCTGTATCACCAATCAAGCCTATCACTGTTTTTCCATTATCTTGACTTGTTTGAGTAGTTAAGCCTGCACCTGTTACTAAATCAATGACTTGTTTCATTTGCTTTTCGGTTGCATTTTCTTTCATAATTACGATCATTATATTCTCTCCTCATGCCTTTAAACGGCGCTCTTTTTATCTATTTTCAATTTTACGTTTTACGACTGATACAGGCATTTTTTGTCCTGTCCATTGTTCAAAAGCAGCAGCGCCTTGATAAAGTAGCATGTCCAAGCCGTTGCTTGTTTCTGCACCACGTAAACGGGCTTCTTTTAATAACTGTGTTTCTCTGGGATTATAAATAGCATCATACACAAATAACTTCGGTTGAATCATTGCATAATTTTCTATAGGACTACTATGCGCATGTGGATGCATACCCACACTCGTTGCATTAACTAACAAGACGCTTTCAGCAACATCTTTTGCTAGTTTTTCAGTATCCGCTAAATCGTTTAAATGAATTACACAGTTGGTTCGTTCAGTGAAATTTGCCAGTTTTTTTTGACTGTCGTTAAAGCCCGCGCTTTTCCTGTTGTAAACGGCGATTTCTTTCACGCCATCTAAAGCAGCTTGGGCAATGATTGATAAGGCTGCACCACCTGTTCCTAAGATGGTCATTTTATTCTGAAAAACGTCAACCTTTTTCTCTTTCAAACTCCACATAAAACCAGTACCATCCGTGCTGTCTCCGTAAAGTTTTCCATCTTTGTTGACAATCGTATTAATTGCGCCAACCAGTTGAGCGGTAGGACTTAGTTCATCCATATAACTTACAGCCGCCACTTTATTGGGCATTGATAAGTTGGCCCCTAACATGTGAAACGTTCGAATCGCTTCAATTGCTTGTGGCAATGTCTCTTGTCCA
Source organism: Enterococcus sp. DIV2384 (assembly GCF_050534975.1). NCBI lineage: Bacteria > Bacillati > Bacillota > Bacilli > Lactobacillales > Enterococcaceae > Enterococcus > Enterococcus sp. DIV2384. The sequence goes on along the minus strand of NZ_CP172905.1, from coordinate 1,343,069 downwards.
ACGTCAAACGCCAGATACCGAGCATCAACTCCTAAATTTTGAAATGCTGTATTATGAATCAACGGTGAAATACTGTGTTGGCTGGGTTTCGCGAATAGCCCAGCTAAACGAGTGGCTCCAGTTATTTCTTTCATCCTGTGTGCTCCTTTACGAAATTTTTTTAGTAAGTTTCTGAAATCCTAATTTTTGGCCAAACAAAAAGGATATTCACAGTAAATTTTAAGAAAAATCTACAGTGAATACCCTACAAAAAAGCAATATAAAAGCCACTATAGATTTTCTTAAATCTACATGGCTGAAAGTCATCTTAAATTTCCCTAGCCATTATAGATACAAACGTTTGTTGTCTGTACCCATAATGTTATGAATACAAACCTATCTAAAATAGCTAAAGTAAAAGTTATTCAGTTGTGTATGGTTTTTCTTCGTTGTTGTCATAAGAATCACTCCAAAACTGATTTAATTAAGAATTGTTAACAGTATACCGCTAGAAAAAACATGTGTCAACACTTATTCGCTTATTTTTTCGACTATTCCATTAAAACCAATGTTATTTTATTCGTCAAAAGACTGAAAAAAGCCACAGGAACCAGTCATTTCACTGATTCCTGTGGAGCAAAAATTATTTTAATTCTTCAGCGTATACATCATCAACTGTTTGTGTTGGGTCGATAACAATGTATAAGTTTTTAGTTTTTTCGCTGACTTTTGTAGATTGATAGATGTTATCCAAGCCCTCATCTGTTTTATCTTTGTAAGGGAAATAAACTAAATCTGGTGTGCCATTTTTGTAAAGAATTTCCATACGTTCGATATCTTCATATTTTAAAGCACGAGAGAACATCCCTAATTCTAAGCCACCTAAGTTAATATCGTGGGTTTGAACATGATCTCCTTCTTGGAAAATTTCAATTTTGAACCCTTCACATGGATGAATTTCAACAAATTCACTACCATGGATACGGCCAAAACTTGTTGTAATATGTTTGATCCATAAATCACCAATAAAACGACGATCAATCGTCCAAGTTTCACCATTTCTGAAATAAAATTTAAGTCCTGTCATTTCTCTAGCCATAGCACAAATCTCCTTACTTAAAAATAATTTCTTACATTATTAGTTTACCATACTTTTGATAAACGGTCACAAACTTTCGCTGTAGATTCTTAATCTTTTGTTATTCTTTTTAAAAAAGAATCAATCTCAACTACTGCACGTTGGTGAGAACCTTTGGCAATTTGTCGTTCTCCTTCATAAGCAACAAATTCATAGCGTATTTTGTGTGCAGTCTGTTCAATGCTGGTCATCGTAACAACGATTGTCGCCCCTACCGCGGATGGAAATAAGTGGCGCAATTCTAACACCGTTCCGACAGTTGTTTCCCCAACTGATAATTGGTCCTTCACAGCTTCTTTGGCTGTTTGTTCAATCATGGCAGCTAAAGCAGGGGTTCCTAAAACTTCTAAGTCACCAGAACCGAGCATTTTAGCCGTTTGTGATTCTTTCACCAAGAATTCTTTTGTAAACATTTCTGTTGGCATTATGCTTTCTCTCCTTTTGAACGTTGTTTTTTGGCAAACGAAAGCAGAACTTCTTGTTTATTCTCTAAGCTACCTTCAACAACGTGTTGCTCGATTTCAGCAATCAGTTCCCCTAACCATTTGCCTGGTGTTTCTTCTAAGACGGCTAAAAGGTCTTTTCCTGTTATGGCCAATTCATGTCTTTGATGGATGGGTAATGCCTTAACTAACTCTTTTGTTACTTGTACTTGACTCTCTTGTTGGTAATAATATAAAAGCCTTTCAACAAGTACTGCTGATTCTTCGCCTAATTCATAAAGCATCATTGGCTGCCAGTCGTTACTCAAGCGAAAACGCAAACCGCGTACTAATTGTGAAACGTTTTGGATTAATTGATTTGAAAGTTTCCAAGCCTTTAAGAAGGAGCGAATTTCTGCTTCTGGTAAATTCAACGATTGGATAAGTAACGTCCACGCTTCTGCTTCTGTTTCAATTTGACGAGCAGGCAAGTCCATTAAACGAAAAAGTCCAGCCCCTTGTTCTCGTAATTTTGGACAGTATTGATAGCATTCTGTTTCAATAAACGGAGCTAAGCCACCTTGTCGATTAACCCCTAAAAGCATTTTTACAAATTCAATTGTAATGCGTTCTACTGAAATTTTTTCCAATAAAGGATGAAATTCAGCGATAGCGGCTAAGGTTTTTTCTTCAATTTTAAAATCTAATTGGCTAGCAAAGCGTAAGCCCCGCATCATTCGCAGAGCATCTTCATGAAACCGCTCATGGGGATTACCGACTGCACGAATGGTTTGATTAGTTAAATCTTCGATACCATCAAATAAATCAATGATTTCACCTGTGCTGTCGAGCGCCAAGGCATTAATCGTAAAATCTCGCCGTTTTAAATCTTCTTTCAAGGAGCGAACAAAGGTGACTTCATCTGGTCGGCGAAAGTCTTGATAAGTTGACTCGGTACGAAAGGTTGTTACTTCATACTGTTGGTCTTCCATCAATACAAGGACTGTGCCATGTTCGATGCCCACATCAACGGTTCGTTTAAAAATTTGCTTGATTTCTTCTGGATAGGCACTTGTCGCAATATCGACATCATGGATTGGTTTATTTAATAAAGCATCACGGACGCTGCCCCCGACAAAATACGCTTCAAAGCCCTGTGCATTGATTTCACGAATAACGGGAGCGGCTTCTTTAAATTCGTTTGGAATAGTTGTCAATTTCATAGCATCTGTTCCAATCCGTAAAGTAGTTCTGTTCTCTGTACCACTTGCCGACAAGCTAACGCTACTCCTGTCATGAATGAACGCCGATCATAAGAATCATGCCGAATAGTGAGCCCTTCACCTACACTGCCAAATTGGACTTGTTGGTGTGCCACTAAACCAGGTAAGCGGACACTATGGATTCGCAGACCCTCGAAATCAGCCCCGCGTGCCCCTGGTATTGATTCTACCTCTTGCGGATTCCCTTGTTTTTTTGCTGGCCGAACTTCTTGAATCATTTCTGCAGTTTTTATAGCCGTTCCGCTCGGTGCATCCAATTTGTTATCATGATGTAATTCAATGATTTCCACATCTGGAAAATACTGCGCCGCTTTTTGGGCAAATTGCATCATTAAAACTGCCCCAATTGCAAAATTTGGCGCAATCAAGCCGCCGATGGCTTTTTCTCGAGATAGGTTTGTCAATTCGTTGATTTGTTCCTCCGTAAAGCCTGTCGTCCCAACAACAGGCGCCATACCGTGTTCCAACGCAAAACGCGTATTTGGATAGGCGGCTTCAGGAACCGTAAAATCAATCCAAACATCTGGTTTGACAGCTAGGACTTCTTCTAAGCGCTGAAAAACGGGAATTGCTGTTTCATCATTGAAAGAAACAGTTTCTTGTGCTTCATGAGGATCATACACACCTACTAATTCAAAGTCTGCGGTTTCTAAGACCATTTGTGTAGCAGTACTGCCCATCCGTCCTTTAAACCCAGCGACAATTATTTTAATCATGTGTTTTCCCATCCTTTCTTTCAAAGCGATAGCGATCCCGCTTGTTAAATTTGGCCATATTTTCTTCAAAAACTTCGGTTAAATCAATCTCTAAAGAATTTGCCATGCTAATCAATACAAAAAAGACATCTCCAAGTTCCTCTGATACTGTCTTTGGTTTTTCGTCTGCTTTTTTCTGTTTTTCACCATAATAATGATTGACTTCACGGGCTAATTCTCCGACCTCTTCCGTCAAACGAGCCATTTGTCCTAATGGTGAAAAATAGCCTGTTTTAAACTGTTGAATATAATCATCAACTTCTGTTTGCATCGATTGCAAACTACGTTGTTCTGATTCTGACATTTTACCCCAACCTTTCTTACTCTACCTCCTACATCTTATCAAAAACTTGGCTATCTGGAAAGGTTCTACTTGTTGTTTTATATAGAGAATGATACAGTTTATACTGTAAAAGGACGTGATTAAATGGAAGAACAAAGATTTTATTTTAAAGATGTGTTATTTATTGTATTAGGAAGCTGTATCTATGCCTTTGGTTTGGTTACTTTCAATATTGCCAATGACCTGGCCGAAGGTGGTGTCACGGGGATTACTTTGATTTTAAGAGCCTTATTTCATTTTAACCCAGCATATACGACATTATTAATCAATATTCCGCTCTTATTAATTGGTGGTAAAATTTTAGGCAAACGTTCCCTCTATTATACGCTAATTGGTACCGTGTCGTTATCGGTATTTTTGTGGTTTTGGCAAAAATTTCCTGTTGAAATTAATTTAGATCATGATTTATTGATTGCTGCTCTCTTAGCTGGTTTGGCCGCAGGATTCGGGAGTGGCCTTGTTTACCGCGTAGGCGGAACCACTGGTGGGACCGACGTCATTGCCCGCATTTTCGAAAAATACTTTGGGATTAGCATGGGCCGCTCGTTGTTACTTTTTGATGTTGCAGTCTTACTCCTCTCGTTGACCTATATTGATGTCAAACGAATGATGTATACTTTAATTGTGTCCTTTGTTTTCAGTCGTGTTGTTGATTCTGTACTCGATGGAGCCTATGCTGCGAAAGGAATTTTAATTGTTTCCAATCATTCCGAAGAAATCGGTCAAAGTTTAATGGCTTCTTTAGAACGTGGGGTAACATATTTAAATGGTGAAGGTGCTTATTCACAAGTGGAAAAACGGGTTCTCTACACGGTAGTCAGCCCTCGAGAAATAATGGAAGTCAAACGGATTGCTAATGAAATAGATGAAAAAGCCTTTGTGTCCATCATTAACGTACATGAAGCAATTGGCGAAGGCTTTACTTATGCAAAACCCAGCAAACAACGGCGCTTTAAATTAAAACAATAAATAAAACCCAGCATTTATTGAAAATGCTGGGTTTTATTTATTGTTGTTTCAAACGATTTAATTCATCGGATAATTCTAAAAACGCTTCTTTGTTGCCTGTTTCTAAAGCATCATCAATTTGAGCTTTAAGTAATGCCATTCGCTGCGTTTGTTCTTCTTGCTTAAAATATTGATCAATCGCTCTGGCAACTTCCTGATCCACTTGTTCATTCCATGGCGCAAACGGATTGTCTTCTAAAACAGATAAATACTGGCTCGTTTGCCAAGCCTCTGGAAATACACATTCTAAATAAAGAGCTTTCCGCCAATTCATTCGAATCTCATGAAAAATTTGTTCCGGATCTGTAAATTCTTGTGCTTGGATAAAAAGCAATAACGGCTCCTTACCTAAACCATCTGCTACCACGCGGATCCCTCGATCAGTCTTCTCTACGTTCTCAACAAAATGAACATTATTTAAAATCGCATCATGCGTTAATAAGTAATTTAAAATCCACAGTACTTCTCTTCTTCCAAAAGGCACGGTATTCACTAACCAAGTTAAAAATTTTTTCTTTTCTGATAAACTAACAAACATCGTCGTTTCCTATCTTTCTTCCATATCTGCTAGCACAGATTGCATGTCGACATCACCAGGTTCATGTTCCAAATAATGGTGCAACAAGTGTTTTGCTTTTTCAAGTTCGCCTTCTTCTCGTAAGAACAATGCGTATTCTTTTAGAAATTCTGGTTCGTGAGACAATTCTTGCGCTGCTTGTTCATAATGAACTTTAGCGACGGCAAAGTTTTCTAATTCGTTGTACGCTTTTGCTAAATTCCATTCAGCATAAGGATGATCCGTTTCCTCTAAATCATTTAAGATAGTAATTACTTCCTCAAAACGCTCTTCCGTGATGTAGAGATTACTTAAGGTCAAACGACTTTCATCTGTTTTCTCACCTAATTCCAAAGCTTTTAACAACCAATTTTCAGCACCAGCAATATCGTGTAAGCGATAGGCATTTTCAGAGGCAAATTGGTATAACTCTACTTGGAAGGGGTTTTCCGCAATTCCTTCTTCGATCACCGCTTTTGCTTCCTCTAATTGCTCTTCTTCTTGGAGCGCTTCCGCTAAATATAGATAAAGTGATTGATAATGTGGGTTTAGTGTTTTTAATTGCTGGAACAACGTAATGGCTTTTTGATTCTCATGTAACTGTAAATAAGTGAAAGCTAACTGGAATAAACGATCGTCTGTTTGTTCTTCTTTGACCGCGGCTTCCAAATAAGGAACTGCTTCTTCAAAATCACCTAACATGCTGTAACTACTTCCTAAGCGTTCATTCAAGGAAATAGCAGAGATTTGTGCTGTCCCGCTTTCTACAATGCTTTGATAACGAGTAATAGCCTCGACAAATTGACCATTTGTAAAGTATAGTTCTCCCAAAGCAAATTGAATTAACGGCTCTTCTGGCATAAGATTAGCCGCTTCTTTTAATTTCGCTTCACTGACTTCTGGAATCCCTAAAACTTGGTACAAATCCGCAGTAACTAAGAGACTTTGAACATAACTGTCACTAGTTTCTGGAATTTTTTCTAAATAGATGAATGCGTCATCTATTTCATTATTTTCAATGGCGATTTCTGCTAATGGAATGTTTAAGCCATCTGCATCGGGAAATTGTTCCAACAATTGTTGGAAAATTTGTTTGGCTTCTTCTAGAAAACCTAAAGATAATAACGTTTCCCCTAAATCAGCTAAGGTATTTTCATCATCTTTCTTTAATGCTTCTTCAAACATTAACTGTGCTTCTGCTAAATTTTCAGCTTGTAATGCTTGAACCATTTTTTCACTGTATGACATAATTTCCCCTCAAATCTCTTTTAAAATTTCTTGGTATCTTTCAATCGTTGTTAACAGTTGATCGGGCGTTGGCTTTAAAGCTGCTCCTAGTTGACCGATTTTTTCCAACACCATAGGAGGACCTAGTGTTTCTGTGTGAAGCAAAACTTGTTCTGCGTAATCAGCACTTAAAATTTCTTTTGGAAACGCCACCGGAAAACCTAAGCGAATAAACCAAACGATAAAATTTTTAAATTGAAAGTCAAAGTGATTGACTTGCTGGCTCCATAAAACTTGTAACAATAATCCCAATAATCGTTTCATGGGGCCTGATAACAAATGGCCATTTTCGGTTGTAGCAAAGGCCGCTTCAAAAACTCGGCCAAATTGATCCACTTTTTCCCCTGCTTGTTCATACAAAGATAACAACTCGTCTAAAATACCATTAAATGACGTTTGATTCAACCGTTTTTTATCTGGATACGTTTGGTATAGCATTTGTAAATAAGCATAATCACAGACAAGACCCGCTCGAATAAAAACGAGCAAATCAATTAAAGGAGCGGCACCTTTTTTATTGGTCAAGGTACTATCAAACAAAATTTCTTCTGAATGATTTTCTATATGCATAGTTGCATGCTGTGCTTGCTGAATTGTGACACTTGGTAAAAGTCCTTGCCGTAACGCTTGAACAGACACAGGCATCAGCCAACATTTGGAGGAACACTTACTTACTTGGTGCAAAAATGCGGTTAATTGTAGTACCCCTTCATTACCCAAACCAATCAATAAAACATCCTGATTTTCTGGCCAATCAGCTAAGAAACGTAACACACTTTCTAATTCTGATAAGTCATTGCAATGAACATCATTGCGACAAATATACCAGTTTAATCCCAACTGTTCCCCAAAGGCATAATTAATCTTCTCCGAAAAAAGATCATAGTAACGCTGATTCGCCAAAACAACGATTGACTCCGTCGTTACTGGTCGTTTTTTTAGGACGGAAGCAAATGTTTCTCCATAAATAATAGCGACCTTGTTTTCCCCTCTAGAATAGTTGTATTTCATTGATTCACCACCTTAAGACTGTTTCCTCTTCCTTCACCCCAAGTCTAGCATAACCACTAAAAAACAGCTACTGGCAACAACTTATTTTTGTCCTTCATTCATAAATCTTTCTCTTTTTATCAAAAAAGCAAGGAGCGAGTGTCGAACCGTTCCCGCTTGATTCTCGGAGCGAAGCACGTTTTTCTCACCCAAGGTTCGTTACAATTTAGCCTTTTAGCGTGCTGTTTCGACCACCTCTTAAAATAACATTTTTTATGTATGATTCAAAAAAGAACCCTTGGAAACCAAGGGTTCTAATTGTCTGTCTTATTTCACTGCATCTTTCAATGCTTTACCTGGTTTGAATGCAGGTACTTTGCTTGCAGCGATTTGAATTTCTTGTCCAGTTTGTGGGTTACGTCCTTTACGAGCTGCGCGTTCGCGAACTTCAAAGTTACCAAAACCGATTAATTGAACTTTTTCACCTTTAGCAAGAGTTTCTTGAATTGTTGAAAAGACAGCGTCTACTGCTGCAGTAGCATCTTTTTTAGTTAAACCAGTTGAAGATGCAACGTTTTCGATTAATTCTGCTTTATTTGCCATGGATCATTTCACCTCCTCTATAAGAGATACGATGTTTTTACACACCTAAAGTTCCGTCTATTTTTGAGTGGTCCAAAAACAGACAGCAAATATTGATCTGGTTCAATATTCTGTTAACAAGATAGCATAAGAAAGTTGTAATAGCAAGGTTTTTAGTGTATTTTAACCAGTTTTTTCAAAAAATAATCATTTTTTCTCAAAGTTGATAAATTTATTTGAATATCTAAAAAAAGTATGGTAGAATGCACTATTTTCGGCGTCGCGGAATGATTTTAATCGGTGTACCCTCAAACGTAAATGCTTTTCTGATTTGATTTTCTAAAAACCGGGCATAAGAAAAGTGCATTAGTTCTTCTTCGTTGACAAAAATAACAAATGTAGGTGGTTTGACTGCCACTTGTGTTGCATAAAAAATCTTCAAACGTTTTCCTTTATCGGTTGGTGTCGGATTAATTGCTACAGCATCCATTACAACGTCATTTAACAACGCTGAAGGAATCCGTAAGTTTTGATTCATACTTACTGTTTCAATTAGTTCAGGCAGTTTATTTAAACGTTGTTTGGTTAATGCAGACACAAAAATAATAGGTGCATAATCTAAATATTGGAATTCATCACGAATTTCCGCTTCAAAATCACGCATTGTATTTGTATCTTTTTTGACTGTATCCCATTTGTTGACCACGATAATAATACCACGACCTGCTTCATGGGCATAGCCCGCCACACGCTTGTCTTGCTCACGAATACCTTCTTCTGCATTCAAGACCATTAAAACAATGTCTGAGCGTTCAATGGCCCGCATTGCGCGCATGACGCTATATTTTTCAGTTGATTCGTATACTTTCCCACGTTTACGCATACCAGCAGTATCAATCATTAAGAACTTTTGACCTTCTTCAGATTCAAAATACGTATCGATTGCGTCTCGCGTTGTTCCTTCAATATCTGAAACAATCACACGATCTTCACCAAGAATAGCATTAATCAATGATGATTTACCGACATTTGGACGCCCGATTAAACTAAATTTAATTGTATCTTCGTCCTCTTCTTCTGAAGTGTTAGGAAAATGTTTAACTGCTTCGTCTAACACATCGCCAATGCCTAAACCATGACTACCAGAAACTGGGAAAGGATCCCCTAGTCCTAAAGCATAAAATTCATAAATATCATTACGCATTTCAGGATTGTCAACTTTATTAACAGCTAAGATCACTGGTTTATTACTACGATATAAAATTTTTGCTACTAACTCATCTGCATCAGTAATTCCTTCACGGCCACTAGCAACAAAGATAATCACATCTGCTTCATCAATCGCAATTTCTGCTTGGTGTTTGATTTGATCCATAAATGGTTCGTCACCTAAATCAATCCCACCTGTATCAATAATACTAAATTCACGCCCTAACCATTCTCCAGTTGTATAAATACGGTCGCGTGTTACGCCAGGAGTATCTTCTACAATCGAGATACGCACACCGGCAATGCGGTTAAAAATAGTCGATTTACCGACATTCGGTCTACCGACAATCGCAATAGTTGGATTTGCCATTTGATTCCCTCCTTGAGAATTTCAATCCTTACTAGTTTACCTAATCAAACCTTAAAGTGCAAGAAAAGTTTTAGTTTCTGCTGATTTTCTAACCAATTCAAGAAAAAATGAGTTTGACACAGCCGATCTGTTTACGGCTATGTCAAACTCATAAATTTCAAGAAAGTAACGTGTTATTCCTCTTCTTTCGCATCAGATAAAGCGTCACCTAAAATATCGCCCATGGTAAAGCCAGTATTTTCTTCAGGCAATTCATATTCCTGTTCTTCTTTTGGTTCTTCTTGAGACTCAGGTTTTGGTTCTAACGCTTTGATACTTAAAGCAATACGATGTTCCTCTGGATTAACTTCTAAAACTTTCACTTGTACTTGATCCCCTTCATGAAGAACTTCATGAGGCGTTGCAATGTGCTTGTGAGAAATTTGAGAAATATGCACTAATCCTTCCACACCAGGGAAAACTTCCACAAAGGCACCGAAGCTTGTTAGGCGTTTTACTGTGCCATCTAAAACAGTCCCAGCGGCTGCTTTTGTTTCGATATCTGTCCATGGTCCAGGCAATGTTTCTTTAATAGATAAAGAAATACGTCCTTCTTCTGGATTAATTGAAAGAATTTTTACTTGAACATCTTCGCCAACAGTTAACGCATCACTTGGTTTGCCCACATGCTGATGAGCAATTTCAGAAACATGAACTAAACCATCCACGCCACCTAAATCAATGAATGCGCCGAAATCTGTTAAACGAGCTACTTTCCCTTCAACAACGTCTCCGTCATGTAAAGAAGAAAGTAATTCTTCTTTTTTCGATTCTTTTTCAGCTTCAACAACTGCTTTATGTGAAAGAATTAAGCGGTTTTCTGAAGGTTCGATTTCAATAATTTTAAATGCTAGTGTTTGACCTTTATATTCAGAAAAATCTGCAACAAAATGATCTTCAACCATTGAGGCAGGAACAAATCCGCGAACACCGACATCAACAACCAAACCACCTTTAACAACATTTGTAACAGGTGCTTCGATTACTTTGCCCGCTTGGAAATCTTGTTCAATTTCTTCCCAAACTTTTTTAGCATCTAAACGGCGTTTTGACAGTAAATAACTGCCGTTTTCTTTATCTTTGCCAATTGATGTGATCACAACTAAATCTAACACATCACCGACTTTCACAAGTTCGTGTACATCTTCAACTGGTAAAGTCGATAATTCCTTTGCAGGAACAACGCCTTCAACGCCCGCTCCTTCAATGCCGACAACAACTTGTTTGTCTTCAATGGCTAAAACTTCGCCTTTAACAATATCGCCAACACTGACTTCTTGAACGCTGTTCATTGCATCTTCCATTGTTTCGTTGTTTGCTACTTGTTTGTCTTCAAAATCTGTCATGCCTCTTATCCTCCTATGCCAACAAAAATTCCAAAACTTAGCTATATATACTTACATAGTACGAGATTTTTGTAAAAAAATAAAGCGATTTCTTCTATTTTTCTTAAAATTCTTTAAAAAAGTTCAAAACCTTTTTGTTTAATCACATTTTGTATGGCGGCGACGACTTCTTCAATCGTCAACCCTGTTGTATCGATTTTCACAGCATCACTTGCTTGGACAAGGGGTGATACTTCTCTGGTTGAATCTAAATAATCCCGACGTTCAATCTCCGCCTTCAAGGTTTCAAAATCCGTCTCAATCCCTTTTTCTTGATTTTCTTTAAAACGACGTTCTGCACGTTCTTCAACGCTAGCCACCAGGAATATCTTTACTTCGGCCTTTGGTAAAACTGCAGTACCAATATCTCGACCATCCATGACAACTCCGCCAGCTTGACCAATTTTCTGTTGTAACGCCACCATTTCTTCTCTAACTTTTGCATGTTTTGAAACAGCTGAAACAGCATTCGTTACATCTGGCTGGCGAATCGCTTCGGTCACTTCATGACCGTCGATAAAAACACGTTGGCCATTCTCTGCTTGCTGAAAAGAAATAGTGTGGTTGACACAAAGCGCTACTAATGGTTCTTCCGCTTGAATATCGATTTGATTTTGCAAGGCCAGATACGTAATCGCTCGGTACATGGCACCCGTGTCACAATACACATAATTCAATTGTTTTGCTAAAATTTTTGCAACTGTACTTTTGCCTGACGAAGCTGGTCCGTCAATAGCAATACTGATTTTCCCCATGAAAAAACTCCTTAACTGATATGCATCCTTTAAAATGCGCTTCTTCTTTTATATTAAAATCAGAAGAAAAGAACTTGGATTTAAACTGATGACGAGTCTCTAACGAAAAAGCAATAAGCCGAAATCCCTCGAAAGACGCAAAACATCTTTCGGAAATTTCTGCTTATTGGCATTCTCATGTAATCATTCGTCGCGGTTTAGCCCTTGAAAGTGCTGTCCAAACCTCTTTTTCTGGATTATTTAATACGTAATGGTTGTCCTGGATAAAACACAGAGGTATCAATCCCAGGATTTAACGCTAAAATTTGTTCTAATGTCATTCCGTTACGTTCGGCAACTTGACGTGCCCCTTCGCCACTTTGAACGGTATCATAAACAGGTTGTTGGTTCTGCGCTTGTTGCTGTTGTTGATTTTGAGCTTCTTGTTGTTGTTGTTGCTGCTCTTGTTGTTGCTGTTGTTGTTGTTGTGCTTGTTGGTCCTGTTGTTGCTGTGCAGCAGCATCTGAACTTGAAGGTGTTGTATTTTCAGCTGGTTGGCTGCTTGCTGGTTCTGAGCTTTCCACTGATTTTGACGTACTTTCTTTTTTCTTCTCTTTTGATGATGATTGGACTAATGAAGAAGATGGCTGGCTATTTTTGCTAGCACTTTCGTTCGGTTTCTTGTCTTGCATCATCCATAAGAAAGTCCCAATTGGAATGGCAATAATTAATAATAGCAAAATAACTAAAACAGTTAGAAATAATGAATTTCCTCGTTGCTGTTGGCGTTTTGCTAAACGAGAACCACCACCATTTTGATCAGGTTCATAAATTGATTGTTCCCATGGCTCACGAGCTTGGTTTTTCTTTTTGTCCTTTTTACTCACTGCTAATTTCCTCCTAAACTTCTCTCGCTTGTTATTATATCATAGCTTTTGCCAACTGCCGACTAAAAAAATGAATTAATCACGTTCTTTAAATAATTTTAGAAATTTAGAACGCCAATCTTCTTCATTTTGATTGCTGGTCTTGTTCGATTTTACTATTGAATCTTGGTAAATGTCAAAGAATAACGCACAATTATCACAACAAGTTTCCGGTGATTGTTTGACAATCGGTTCTTGAAAATAAGTTTGAATCAACGTTCTTCGACAGGTTGTGGTTTCAATATACGTCAGCATCCCTCTTAATTGCGCTTGACGATCTTTTTCTTTCTCCTCTAAACGATGCTCTAGCTCTTCAAAAGAATAATCCTTGGCTAAATAGCCTTGGACCCATTTTTGTTGTAACTCGGTGGCATTTTCTAACAAACCTGCTTGTTCTTCTCCTTCAATCAGCGATTTTAAGGTCGCTCGATTCGCTCTTGTCTCTTCTAAGAAAAACCGATGAATAAATTCATCCCCTTTTTTATATAATAATAGCGCCCAACTTTTTTGACCATCACGTCCAGCTCGCCCGATTTCCTGCAGGTAATTTTCTAAGCTATCAGGCAAATCAAAATGAATCACTCCACGAACATCAGGTTTGTCGATCCCCATCCCAAAAGCATTCGTTGCACAAAGAATATCGATTTGATTATCAATAAATTGTTCTTGCAAGCGACTACGTTCACTAGCCTCCAAGCCCCCATGATAATAGGCCACCTTAAAACTGGTTTTTGCCTGAATAAGTTGACTGATTTGTTCTGTTTTGTTGCGCGTGGCGCAATAGATAATGATTTTACCAGCCGTTTTAGATAAGTAATCTAGTAACACTTCTTCTTTTTCTGACGTTTCCTTCACGAACAAGCCAATATTTTTTCGATTCACTGAAGAAAGAACTTCTTGATAGCTACCATGAGAAAATAATTGTTTTATAATTGCGTGCTGTACAACGGGTGTTGCTGTGGCAGTTAACGCCAAGGTCAAAGGAAAGTCTAGCTGTTTTTGGACCAGATCTAATTTACTATATTCAGGGCGAAAATCGACGCCCCACTGATAAACACAATGGGCTTCATCCACCACAAATAATGCAATTTTTTGGCGTTGTAACACACTAAGTACTTCTTGCTGCAAAAGCATTTCTGGGCTTAAAAACAGATAATCGTATTGGAACATTTTCGCTAAAACATAACGCTTTTCTGAATATTGTAACGTACTGTTTAAGGCAACCGCACCTTTAATTCCTTGTCTTTGTAATTGACGCACCTGATCTTCCATTAACGAAAGTAAGGGAGAAACAATTACCGTTAGTCCCTCTAACTTCTGGCCCACAAATTGATAACACAATGATTTTCCAGTCCCTGTTGGCAAAACAGCCAATGTATTCATACCGTCAAGTAAGTTTGTAATCACTTCTTTTTGACCAGGCTTAAACGCTGCGTAACCAAATCGAGTGAATAATTCTTGTTCTAATGTCAACAACACTCACTCCTTTTCTTGCCAAATTTGTTGGATTTGATATAACCGAAAATCTAAATAAGAAAGCGTCGCTTCTTGCGCTCGCCAATCCCGATACACCCACAACCGCGGATCTTGTTCTGTTTGAGCCAAGTTTTGGAGTATTGCCTCCTTTTCAAGATAAACAGACGCCTGCAGCTGCCCTTGAATAGCCAACTCTAATAGATGGTCATGAATGGTACTCGGTTTTATTTTTCGTTGCTCAGCAATTTCTTGAAGCGTCTTGCCTTCCGTTAACAATCGTTGGGTTTCTTGCATACTTTGGTTTAGATTTTTTTCTAGATACGGCCATACAAGCGTTTGTAAAGCAGGATAGTTTCCTCCGTACATTATCAACTGCAGTAAATGATGAACCGCTTGCGTATGCCATAAACGCTGTTCAAGAGCTGTCTTATGGCTTGTTAATTGCTGAGGAACTTTGCCAGTTTGCTGATAACCAGAAAGTTGCGCAACCAAATAGTCGCTTTCTGCTTCAGGTAGTAACTCAAACCCTCGCAACAGTTCTTCTTTGATTGATTGAATGCGCTGCTCTTTCTTGTCTTGTTGTAACCATCGTTTCAAATATAGTTGCGGAATCGGTGTTGATAAAAGTGGAATATACTGTTTTTCCTCAAATGATAAATACGAAGTCACTTGCACGGCAAATTGAATGAGTTGCCAACTTTCTCGATCACTTCTGCCAAAACGATAAAGATCAATTGCAGGATAATCCAGCAACGAAAAATGATGCTCCTTTAAAAATAGTTGCCCTTCTTTTGTTAGTTGAATCTCATTTGTCTCTTTGTGATACTGAATTTGTTTCGCCTTCGAAAGTTTTTCAAGAAATTGAAAAAAGGCTTGTTCGGAAATCGTTGGCCACCAGCCAATGAACCGTAAACAATCATATAAAAAACCATAAATCAAAACAGAGCTAGTCCGTTTGCCTTTTAAAAGATGATACAAAGTTGATGCACGCACCTTGTATCCGTGAGATAATAACGCTAAAATAAAAGTTGCTTCCATAGTAAACCTCTTTTAGATAGGATGTGTCACTGTTTATGCAATCACGTTTAGTTCCTGAAAAATGTATTGCTTGTGGACTTTGTCAAGTTTATGCGCCCAATATATTTGATTATGATGATCATGGGATTGTCCTTTTTAAAGACGAGCCGCATGCTCGACAACAATTTATTCCAGAAAACGAACGCGAGAATGTGTTAAAAGCGTACCGCAAATGTCCCACGCGTGCAATAGAAATAAGCAAAAATGAGTGCTAAATAATTTAGCACTCATTTTTGCTTAGAGTATTTTTTCGAGCCAAGCAAGTGTTTGCTCATCTATCGAAACAAACTGTAATTGTCCTTCTTTTAGCGGTTCTTTGACTAGATGAATTTGATCATTTAGGCCATTGATCCATTCATAACGAAGACCATTTTCTTTTGCTTTAGAATTTTTGGCTTCTAAATAATAATTGACATGGTAATTTTCTTTACCATCCAATTGTAGCGTATTAATGGTTACTTCAAAATCTGGTGAAACATCGGTCGATTTCTTTTCACGTAATCGTTCAAGTGCTTCTATAAAAGAAGGAAATTGAGGATTATTTTCCCCACCAACGAGATATTTTTTAGCAAATTCTGTACTATCCGTATGACTTTTCACTTGTTTGGCAAATGCTTGATAAAAGGTTTCTAGTGCTTTGCGGGCATCATAGTCGCTAGCTAACGGAAAATTCAATTGTAGCGTTGGATTATCGGAGAGCGCTTCGACAAAATCATTTTCACCAATCGTTTCTTTTGATGTTTGAATTTCTTCTCCATTAATCGTCTTTTTAAGTTGAATCGTCATCCCTTTGGACCAGAACAAAGGGCCAATCGTTTTGCTTCCATTCGTTAGCGTACCAACTTTCCGATCATTAATATAAATATCTGCGTCTGGCAGATTGCTTTCCACAACAAAATTCATTCGTTTAAAATCTAAAGGAATACTAGAAATATAATTTTCCTCTTCTAATAAACGATACTCTTCTGTGATAACAGGTTCGCCGGTGCTATCTTTCACTGTGGCTGTAAAAGTATATTGTCCTGGCGCTAAGGGGCCCAATTCCTTTTGATAAGTGGTTGAGTCGGAAGTGCCCACTTCCCGCCCGTTCATTGCCAGCGTCACACCGCGCTGATTCGTCGTTAACTGAACAGAAACAGGCGTTAAAATGAATTGATAACGGTGAAAGAAAAATGCTGTTTGACTTGTTTCACGAATAGTTAAACCATGTAGCTTTTTATCCTTTAATAGCGCTTTTTCTAATTTTTTTAGCTCAGTTGGATTTTTTTGATAATAAGTGATTAAAGGCTTAATGCTTTGCGGATTCACTTGAAATTCAGACTCGTTCGTCCTCATTTTTTTACTTAATTCTTGGGCATCACCATTCTCAATCGCTTCAATAAAATAAGAAATTTGTTGTTCCTTAGAAAAATAATGCGTCCCGAGAAAATAGCTACCCGCTCCAAGAACGATGAACACAAAAAGAAACACCCAGATCCAGCTTCTTTTTGATCTGAGAGGAGTAGATTCGTTCCCTTTATTCATTGATGGTTGTGCTTGGTTTTCCTCTTGATGCATTGATTCATTCATTAGCGGAGCGCCGCATTCTTCACAAAAGGACTCCGTATCACGATTCACGTGACGACAATTTTTACACTTTTTCACTCAGGAAAACTCCTCTTTCTTTGATGATTTCTATCATACCAAGGGAAAGTTAAAATTACAATGCAGATGGTTTAGTATTTTTTAACAGAATGATGACAGATTATGACAACCTCTTTTCTTTTAGGCGTAAATTTTAAAAACCCGCTGTCAAACATTGTTCAACAGCAGGTTTTTTATCATTTATTTTGTTAACGGTGTTTTTTTCTGAATAGTATGTTGTTTTTTTGATAGCCATGGCAATAACTTCGCATGTAGTACTAGAAAAACACCACTGACTAAGAGGCCTTTAATAAGGTTGAATGGCACAATACCAATCGCCACATAGCTTGCTAAAGATGTTCCTAAAAATTGTTGTGTGGTCACACCATATAATTGTAAGTAAATGGGTGTAATGACAAAATAATTCGCAATACTCATGAAAATTGTCAAGGCTAAGATCCCACTTACTAAGCCCACTATCCGATTTGTACGGATATTTTTCTTTTTACCAAAGAAATAAAAAATTGGCAAGGTGAAGATACTACTTGCTAAAAAGCTAGCGAAATCTCCCACCATATTTTGCGGTGCTAGTCCGGTTAAGAACAGGTGTAGCAACGAACGAACAAAAGCAGTAATTACTCCTGCTAACGGTCCGTACAAGAACATTCCGAGTAGAATCGGAATATCACTAAAATCGATTTTCAAAAAACTAAATGCCGGCATAATCGGAAATGCCACAAATTGTAATACTGTACCGATTGCAGCCAACATTGCAATGCTGACCATTTTTTGTACCTTGTTGTTCATCTGAAATCCTCCAATTAAGGACCCATCTTCAACGAACTTTTTGATTCGCTTCTTTGTCATACAAAAAAACCCTATTTTTCTGCAGGGAAAAATAGAGTAGGATTATCTGATGAAAAAGCGTCTCAAATAAGCCCTATCTTCTTTATCCAGACTATACTGTCGGTATTGGAATTACACCAATTCAATCGTTAAAAACGAGTCGTGGACTATAACCACCGGTCGGGAATTACACCCTGCCCCTGAAGACGAACCTTGTATTATATTTTTTTACTTACTTAGTGTAACCGATTTGAACAATGAATGCAACTAACTAAGCTTTTTTATTAAATTTCATTGATTGTTTCGTTTCTCAAAAAAAAAACAATCCCTCCGCCATAAGCGCGAAGAGATCGAGTCATTTTATCTTATTTAGCTTGATTTAATAATTGACTGATTTCTTTTTTAGTTAAATCACGATATTGTCCTGGTCGCAAACCTTGTAAGGTCAACTCACCATAACGTTCACGTTTTAATTTTTGAACAGGGAAACCAACAGCTTGAAACATTTTCTTCACTTGATGATTACGTCCTTCATGAATCGTTAATTCCACGACACTGCTACCTGTTTTAATATCCGCTGAAAGAATTTGAAAATTGGCTGGTGCTGTGCGTTTGCCATCAATGCGAATGCCTTTGGCTAATGGCAATAGATCTCGTTTAGTTGGTACACCTTTAATTTTTGCTACGTAGACTTTATCTACTTCATGTTTAGGATGGGTTAATTTTTGTGAAAAACTTCCATCATTCGTTAAAAGTAACAACCCAGAAGTATCATAATCCAGACGACCGACTGGATAAATTCGCTCAGTAACATCTGTAAAATAATCCGTTACTACTTTACGGCCTTTATCGTCAGACACCGCAGAAATAACCCCTCTTGGTTTATAGAATAAATAATAACCATATTCTTCTTGATAAATTGGTACACCATCAACTTCAACGGTATCTTGTTTACTTACTTGTGTTCCTAATTCTTTGACCACTTGGCCATTGACTTTTACGCGACCTTTGACAATTAATTCCTCTGCTTTGCGACGCGAAGTCACCCCAGCATGAGCAATTGCTTTTTGTAATCTTTCCATTGTTTAAGCTTCCTCGCCTTCTGTTGTTTCAGACATTGGGTTCGTTTCTTGATAACGATCAAAAAATAGATCCATTGGTAGTTCTTCTTCTAATTCATCTTCCATTTGTTGGATATCTGGTAATTCATCTAAACTTTTCAACCCAAAGTAATCCATAAAATACTTCGTTGTGCCATACAAAATTGCTCTACCAGGACCATCGACGCGGCCTTTTTCTTCTATCAACTGACGGGCAACTAACTTTTGGATAGAGCCAGAAGTCTGTACGCCACGAATTTCATCAATTTCAATACGCGAAATTGGTTGCTTATAAGCAATAATGGATAATGTTTCTAGCGCCGCTTGTGATAAGGCGTTCGACATAGGCGATTGCGCATATTTTTTTAGTAATGAGGCATATTTTTTCTTCGTTGTTAAGACAAAATGATTGCCGACTTCTAAAATATTTAACGCCGATTTATTGTCAGAAGCATAATGTTCTTTCAATTTCGTTAATTCTTCATAGGTTTTTGCTGTTGACTTCTCTAATAAGTACGCAAGCTCTTCCAAGCCAATTCCTTCTTCGCCAACCACAAATAAAATTGCTTCAATTTGACTAACTAATGTCACTGTGTTTCCTCCACCTCTGTTGTATCTTCCTGCTGGGTTTCTGTATTAAATAACAAAATTTCACTATAATTATTCTCTTGTTCAGCATAAATCACGCCTGTTTTCATTAATTCTAAAAGAGCCATGAACGTTGTCACAATTTCTTGTTTGGAATAAGAATCGAAGAAAGAATCAAACGACACTGCCTTCCCTTTCTGTACTTGACGCATACGTTCTGAAATAGCGGTGATTTTTTCTTCGATGGAAACATCGTCACTAGCAACAGTTGTTTCAACAGGCTGGCGATTTTTTTTCTTTTCTAACATGGCATGAAAGGCTAGAAATAAATCAATTGTATTAATTTGATTAGGCGGTAGTGTTGTATCTTCCTCTTTATAATCATCCATATCCATTGGTTCTTTTGTATAATAGAGTTTACGTTCTTCTTCTTTTTCATGTAAAACAGTCGCTGCATATTTAAATTTCCGATACTCCAATAACTGAGCTACTAAAGCTTCCCGTGGGTCTTCCTCTTCAAAAAAATCTTCATCATCAATGATTTCAAGCTCTTGTTTTGGAAGTAACATCTGACTTTTAATAGCCATTAAGGTGGCAGCCATGACTAGATATTCTCCAGCGACTTCTAACTCTAAGGTTTGCATCGCATGAATATAAGACATGTATTGTTCAGTTACTGCTGTAATGGGAATGTCATAGATATCGATTTCTAATTTTTGAATTAAATGTAGTAGAAGATCCAGTGGTCCTTCAAAGACATCTAGTTTTAAATTAATTTCTTGCAAAAACGACACCTACTTTCTTTTCTCGACTTCCTAGTTTACCATAAATTTATTCGTTTGTGGGCATTCTCGCAAATTAAGCCCGAGGAAAATGTTCCTTATAAACATCTGCCATTCGTTGTTTGGTAATATGTGTATAAATTTGTGTCGTGGAGATATCTGCATGTCCTAATAATTCTTGTACGATTCTAAGGTCTGCGCCATTTTCCAACAAATGTGTCGCAAAGCTATGCCGTAATGTATGCGGGGTAATATTTTTCTCTATCTGGGCTTCTCGAACAATCTGTTTTAAATTTTTCCAAATGCCCTGTCTAGATAACGGTTCGCCATGATGATTAACGAACAGGTGTGTTTCATTCGGATGGTTTTTAATCAATTGAGGTCTGGCTTCGTTCATATAGCGCTCAATCCATTGAATCGCATAATCGCCTAAAGGGATAATTCGTTCTTTGTCCCCTTTTCCGATTGTTTGCAATAAACCAATGGATAAATGCAGATCCCCTAATTTTATTTCAATTAGTTCACTAACTCGCAGGCCCGTTGCATACATCACTTCTAAAATAGCACGATTCCGCATACCTAGTGGTTTACTTGTATCAGGCGTTTCAATTAATCGAGTCACTTCGTCAACAGATAATGTACTTGGCAATTTTTGAACTTTCTTGGGGGAGTCAATATGTTGCATCGGATTATGTTCGCTTAAGCGTTCTTGACGTAAAAATTGATGAAATCCTCTCAAACTAGAAATCATCCGAATCACACTTGCTGAAGCTTGCTGTTCTTCGTGAAGGGATTGCAAAAATTCTGTAATCATGTAACGGTCAACTTCGTCCCAAGAATGCAAGCCTTGTTCTTGTAAAAAGGCTACGTATTTTTTTAAATCTCGCTCGTAACTCCGTCGTGTGTTATTTGATAAGCCCCGCTCTATTTGTAAATAGTGTAAATAATCGACTAATTGTTCTTCCATTAACCTTCCCTCATTTCTAGTACTATCCTATCAGATTATGCCCTAGATTGCATGGGTAAATTCCAACTTATTAAAAAAAATCAACTGACAACAAAAGACTTGTTCACTAAGTCGTTAACTTAAGAACAAGTCTTTTGTTGTTGCTACTATTAGTAAAGAATAAATTTGTTATTTTATATATTTATCT
The DNA here is from genome assembly GCF_050534975.1 of Enterococcus sp. DIV2384. NCBI lineage: Bacteria > Bacillati > Bacillota > Bacilli > Lactobacillales > Enterococcaceae > Enterococcus > Enterococcus sp. DIV2384. The sequence goes on along the minus strand of NZ_CP172905.1, from coordinate 1,321,417 downwards.
AGAAAAGCAGCTACTGTTTCCTTATATTTTTCTGGGTTTTTATTATAAGCTTTCGCATGCTCTGCTCCAGGCACGACATATTTTTCTTTAGGTCCTTGGGTTGCATTATAAACTTCGTCTAACATACTAAACGGCACAAACGTATCATTTTCACCATGAATAAAGAGCATTGGTAAATGATTCTTTTGCAATTGCTTAACAGCGCTTGCTTCCCCAAAGAAATAGCCAGCTCTAAGTTTCGTAATCCCGCTAGTAACATTAACTAATGGGAAACTTGGTAAATTGAAAAGCTCTTTCAATTGATATTGCAACTCCTGATTGACTGTAGAATAGCCACAATCTTCCACAATGGCTTTCACGTTATCTGGTAATTTTTCCCCGCTCGTCATCATGACTGTGGCAGCACCCATACTGACACCATATAAAGTGATTTGTTCTTGCTGACCATTTTCGGTTAAAACTTTCTCAATCCATTGGACATAATCTTTACGATCGGGCCAGCCGAACCCAATATAATCTCCTTGACTTTTCCCATGACCACGCGCATCTGGCGCTAACACATTGTAGCCCCAATCATGATACATTTTCGCAAAGACAGACATCGTTTCTGCCGAACCCATATAACCATGTGCCATAATAACGGTACGATTACTTTTCTTGTCGGCTGGTAAATAAATAGCCTTTAGACGTAGCCCATCTTCTGAAGTAATTGACCATTCTTGTCGATTTTTGTCATCTTTAAACCACGCGCCTTCAGGTGTCTGGACCACTTTTGACCCTGGGGTATTCTCATTTATAAAGTCTTTCTTTCCTGGAACTACTGCATAATTATAAAAATATAAGCCTGCCGCAATTAAACCAATTGCAATTACTACAATAAGCGCAATCAAAATTTTTAACCATCGATTCATCTACGTACTCCTTTTATTTAAATTGTATGATTCATTATAAGTTGTCGCCCTTTTTTTGACAACCACCATTCAAAGATTCAACCATCTTTCTTTACCACTACAATGGGACAATTTTGTTGCGACAAAAAAGCATAGCACAAAAATATTACCTTTTACGCTATGCTCCACTTATCTATTTATAGGAAACTAAAAATTATTTATTTTCAATAAGTTTAAAACTTGACCATGGTTTCAAAAATTCTAATAAGAAACGTTCGTCATCAGAAATACGACCAACCACATTTACACGGCCATCATTTTTCATTTCTTTTAAAGCAATTTGTGTTTCCCCTTTGTATTGTCCATAGCCAACGTTGTCAATCAAGACATCGCCTCGAACAATATCTCTCGTTGTATGAGCTGGGAAAGAACGATCTTTATAGTAAACACGTGTCATTGTTGAACGCAAAACGTAATCAGAACGATCTCCACGATAACTGTGTAAGTTATCGAACAATGCAATTCTTTCATCTTCTGTGATTTCTGGTTCTGTATCCACTTTGATCGAAGGATACGGTGCATGAAAGGCTTCTGCCATTGCTGCTAATTCTGCTTCTGAGGCATAAGCATTTCCGACAGAAATATCATCGATTAATCCTGTTAAAACTAAATGCTTAACTTGCGTTGCAATTTCTAAATCGCGGTGGTCTTCCAAAGAACATAACCCATCTTGTGTCGGCCATGGCCCAAATGTAGCATCGTGTGAGTTCACAAACGCCATCGTATTTAAATTATATTTTCTAAATTTTTCTGAACAATAAACAAAATGATCATAGCCTAAGCCTGTATAGCGATGTGGATAGAAATTATGTGAACCTAGTAAATTTTCTGTATTTGGTGAGTAGGCCATAATATTATCTACATAATTTGTCCCTGAACTCATATTAATTTCAATTTTAATGCCATAAGGGTTTCTTGTCATATTCGCCTCTTCTTGCCCAGTAAAACCAAGATCTAAACGAATACCGTAAGCGCCCATATCATGGAAAAATGATAAATCATCATAAGAGATGCCTAATTGTTCGAACAATGCAGGATTAATATCGACCATCACTTCCATACCTAATTGGTTGGCGTAATCTACGACTTTTTTAAACTCTGCTAATACCTTTTCCCGATCATCATTGATTTGCAATAAACTAGTAAAGACACGCTTAAAGCCGTATTTATGAGCCAAATCCAAATATGCTTTGTCCTTTTCAAATGTTGAACGTTCTGGATAAATTGAAATACCTAATTTTCCCATGTGATTGCCTCCTAAATTGTAAAACATAATAATGTATCTGCTTACATTGTAACAAAAAAAACAAAAGTGGTCTACACCTTTCCTATAGGAAATCTTATAAAAATTCCACTGGTTTGTTATCTTCTCTTTTGTTATGATAAAAAAGAACCTAATTGTCAGTGTGAAAGGAAGAGGAAAACAGATGAAACATAAGAAAATGCTTGCTGTTGCTTCAGTTGCAGCATTCACCTTGCTTTTAGCAGGCTGTAACACAACCAATAATAAAGGCACGACCGCAACGAGTGATTCTGTCGCTAAATCCAGTGAAAGCAAAACAAAGGATTCGGTCGACTTAAATTCACTAGATTTACCACAACTAGATGACAAAGTTGCCGAAGATCAAGACTTAGTCCAAATGGTTACTTCAATGGGAAATATTGAAATCAAACTATTTCCTAAACAGGCTCCAAAAACTGTTGAGAACTTTATGAAACATGCCAAAGATGGCTATTATGATGGCTTGACTTTCCACCGCGTCATCAATAACTTTATGATCCAAGGTGGCGATCCTAGCGGTGATGGAACTGGCGGAAACAGCATCTGGAATAAACCATTTGAAGATGAATTTTCAAACCAGTTATATAACATTCGTGGCGCGTTATCAATGGCGAATGCAGGACCTAATACTAACGGCAGTCAGTTCTTTATTGTCCAAAATACAGATGATCAATCTGATGGTCTTTTATATGATGATTATCCAAAAGCAATCATTGATGCTTACAAAAAAGGCGGCTATCCTTCTCTTGATAAAAAACATACTGTTTTCGGTCAAGTAACCAAAGGAATGGATATTGTCGATAAAATTGCCAAAGTCGAAGTTGGTGCCAACGATAAACCAAAAACCGATGTTAAAATTGAAAAAATCAATATTCTTCAAGAAGCAAAAAAATAACAAAAAGTCAGAACGTATGCTGAAGATACGTTCTGACTTTTTGTTATTTTTGAATCGCTTGTAATGCCTTTTCTGGTACTTGGTCTTGATTGACCTCTTCATACGTATTGATGTGGGCCCCTTTATTTGAGACTTTTAGATAATGATCTGTTTTTAATTCATGGTCCGCTGTGAAAGTTATTTCTCGCGTTTTGCCTTCCTCATCTGCGGCTACTTGCGTATAACTAGCAATTCCATAGCCATTAACGCTATCGGCTTTCTTTGTTTTAACATACACATTTCCTTCTTTAACCAATGGATTTAATTGATCTAACACACCAGCTAATTCGCCAGAGTTCTTTTCTGCGTAAAACTTGGCCCCAAATAAACCACCACCAATAACAATTGCTGTCACCACTAAAAATTTAATAAATTTCATCACATAAATCCTCCCGAGTAATTATTCTCTGTTACTTCTTCCAAAGTATAACAAGATTTAAACAATCCTTCCTCGGGCGCAACGACCAGTTTTTTCTCAGACTTATGTCGTATTTTTGTTATTTTGAATAAATAACAAAACACTACTCTTCTATCAACAATTGACTTAATAATTGAATTTCTTGATTCTTAGTTAAGTCAATTGTCTTCATTGTAACCGCTGTGGCTAAACCTAAATAGATTACCACCATTTTAGGAAATAATTCGACAAATTTTCCTTTGTCCATTTGTACATATTTTTTATCCAATAATAAATGCTCTTCAAAAAAAGTTTGAAGCATTTGCTGCAATTCTTCTTCATAACCATGTGCTTTCATAAATAACGCCGTATAGATTTTTTGATGTTTTTGGGCAAATAATATAAAGTTCAGACCCAATGCAATCACTGGGTCTGAGGCACCGACATCTGCTTTATAAAATAATTGCATACGATGAAATAACGATTTAATTAAGGTTCGTTTTAAATCGTCCATGTTGACAAATTCTAAATAAATTGGCTGCGTAGAAATCCCCATAGTATCTGCAATATTTCTAGCAGTTAAATTAGAAAAACCTTTATCTACTAAAATTTTTTCAGCTACGTTTAAGATTTTTTCCTTTGTATATACCTTCGTTCTAACCATTTTCATACCCCTTTTCTCTTTTAGTTAACAATAACTTTATTATGTTCACACAAAAGAAAACCATTTTCATTATATATATAATATTTTACACTTCTTTATGCGTTTCTTTTCTCAAAATTTTCTATACATTTCAAAAAAATTGAGAATTTTTAACGCCTATAAACAAATAGGTCCAGAACAAAAGGTCACCACCTTTTGTTCTGGACACTAAACGGCTGCACTCTTTATTCTTCTATTTGTTTGCCTTGTTCTTTGGCAAGCTCATTTTTATCATAAGCTACAAAGAACGGATAGTAAATCAAAATGGCCACTAGAATTAAAACAATATTCAAAACAGCAGCACGCCAATCGCCGCCTGTCGCCATAAAGGCGCCAATTGGTCCTGGTAAGGTCCAAGGAGCGGTAAAGACAACTTCACTTACTAAACCTAATTTTGTGGCAAACCAAGCAATCGTTGCTAAAACCATTGGTGCAAAGATAAAAGGAATCATTAAAATCGGATTTAAGACAATCGGTACACCGAAAATAACTGGCTCATTAATATTAAAAATAGACGGTGCTAAAATAGCTTTTCCTAGTTTTGAACCATATTCTGATTTTGCCCGAAAGGCTAATAATATAGCTAAACCAATTGTGGCTCCAGCACCACCAATCCAAATAAACCATTGGTAAAAAGGTTCTGCCGCAATCCGAGGTAATGCTTCGCCAGCTGCTTTAGCAGTCGTGTTTTCCTCTAATAGTTGTAGCCATAGAGGACGCGCCAACGATCCTACGATTGAAGCGCCGTGAATCCCAAAGAACCAGAAAAATGTGGTTAAAAAGACTAACAGCAAGACACTCAATAAAGAGTCCGCTGCTTGAACTAGTGGTCCCACTAAGTTCCCTACAAATGTGTGCCAATCAAAGCCTAAATAATAAGTGATTGAACCAATCAATAACATGACAATTAACGTCGGAGTCAGCGATTCAAATGAACGAGCAACAGCAGGTGGAACGTTATCAGGCATTGTAATTTTGAACTTAGACTTATCTGTCACTCGATAGATTTCGACAGCAATAATTGACGTCACAATCCCGACAAACATCCCTGCACCACCCAAATTAGCCATTGGTAAAACAAACCCAGAAACGCCAGCTGCTTTACTGGCTTCTTCAGGAATCGCCACAGGTACTAATGTTAATAAAAAAGCAATCGTAGCCAAAATCCCTCCAGAGACTTGATCAAGATTATATGATTTCGCTAAACTAGCGCCAATGCCAAAAGTCGCATATAACGCCATAATGTACATTGTCATTCGGTAAGGCAGTAAAATTGTAGCAGCATTACTTGTTAAAAATTGAGTAATGCCCCAAGATTCTGGTAACGGCGGAAACGCAATAATTAGAAAAAAAGAACCGACAATAATTAAAGGTAATGTCGCAATAATCCCATCCCGCACCGCACGTAAATGGCGCTGATTGGCAATTTTAGCCATTGGTCCAGCTAGATGATTTTCAATCCAAACAGTCAGTTTATCTAACATAAATAACACTCTCCTCTGTTTTTCTCTTAAAAAATAACTCCTTTAATCAGCCATAAATAAGAGATAAGCTCTAATAAAATAAGAGAAATTAAAAACAACCAAATAAAACGCTTACAAAAACCTGTTTTCGTTTCAATAAAATAATGACTATACGCTAACGCAAAAGCAATCCCAACAGGCAAAAAAATCATGGCACCAATATTAAACGGCAGATTGAAAGTCCATAATAAAACACTCGGCAACAGGACACCGCATAAGAGCCCCATACTAAAAAGAAAACCGGCACTTTTAACTGAAAACTTAGGAACCATTGCTTGATTGTTTTCCATTTCAATTTCGCTCCTTTCGTTTGTTATTTTGTTACATTTAAAATTATAAGCTATTAAAAATATTATTTCAATCTATTCGCTGATTTAATACTAATTTTAAAATAAAAAACCAGTTCACTGAGTGAACTGGTTTTATGCTTATTCGACAAATTCAAATTCAAAATTACCAATCCGAACAATGTCGCCATCTTTCGCGCCACGTGCTCGTAATGCCTCATCGACACCCATACCACGTAATTGACGTGCAAAACGCATTACTGTTTCATCATGATCGAAATTCGTCATTTCAAATAATTTTTCTAATTTTTCACCAGATAAAACCCATGAAGCATCTGGTTCACGATCAATCGTAAATTCTGGACCTTCTGGTTGGAAGCCATAACGAACGGTTTCTTCCTCTACCACTTCATCTTCATATAATGGGAATTCAGGTGTTACTTCCAACAAGTCAGCTGTTGCATTTAATAGAGGTTCAATACCTTTACGAGTAACCCCAGAGATTGGGAAAATAGGTAGCTCATCAGCATACTCATCGGTGCGTTCCTTCGCAAGTTGCTCTTTAAATTTCGCTAAATTCTCTTCTGCTTCAGGCATGTCCATTTTATTGGCAACAATAATTTGAGGTCGCTCCATCAAACGTAAATTGTGTGAAGCCAATTCTTTATTGATTGCCAAATAATCTTCGTAAGGATCGCGTCCTTCCATGCCACTCATATCAATGACATGTAAAATAACACGCGTCCGTTCAATGTGGCGTAAGAACTGTGTTCCTAAGCCGACACCTTGAGAAGCTCCTTCAATTAAGCCTGGCAAATCTGCTGCAGCGAAGCTTCGACCGTCACTAGTAGTCACCATCCCTAAGTTTGGAACTAACGTCGTAAAATGATAGGCACCAATTTTCGGACGAGCGGACGAGATAACAGAGAGTAACGTTGATTTCCCTACAGAAGGAAACCCAACTAAGCCAACATCTGCTAAGACTTTTAATTCTAATTCGATTTTACGTTCTTGACCCGGTTCGCCGTTTTCGGCAATTTCTGGTGCAGGATTTCTTGGGGAAGCAAAGCGAATATTCCCGCGACCACCGCGTCCGCCTTTTGCTACTACTAAGGTCTGACCATTCTCAATTAAATCTCCAATTAAGGCTCCAGTTTCTGCATCACGAACTGTTGTACCTGGTGGAACTTTGACAAGTAAATCTTCTGAACCACGACCGTGCATTCCTTTACTCATACCATTTTCTCCAGGTGTCGCCTTAAAATGACGATTAAACCGGAAATCCATTAATGTGCGTAATCCTTCTTCAACAACTAAAACAACGTCGCCACCGCGTCCGCCATCACCACCAGCGGGACCCCCGTCTGGTACATATTTTTCTCTACGGAAAGCAACCATTCCGTCGCCGCCTTTACCAGCTTTGACATCAATCGTCACTTGATCTAAAAACATGGACATATAATTTGTCCTCCTATTCTACTTCTACTATCTTTAATCACCTCAAAAAGCGTGATTCGAAAGTCTTTATTATTGTATCGGGAAAACAACCGTTTGTCTAGCAATTCTAGTTAGTTATCGTTGGAAAAAGCAAAATTTCTCATGAATCTTTCGCTTTCTTTTTGTCGCTTCGCTATCAGTCTTTTGACAAAAAAATTTTAGAGGTTCATACTATAGATAGTTGAAGAAAATCACTTTTTCAGCAAGGGTCCAAAGAAACACAAACATCTAAAGGAGGAATTTTTGTTATGACAGTCAAAGTAGGAATTAACGGTTTTGGAAGAATTGGTCGTTTAGCCTTTCGCCGAATAAAAGAAGTTTCTGATGATATTGAAGTTGTGGCTATCAATGATTTGACTAGCCCAACAATGTTGGCTCACTTATTACAATTTGACTCTACGCATGGCACCTATCCTGGCACCGTGACAGCCACTGAAAATGGCATTGTGGTTGACGGCGAAGAAACCCGTGTCTACGCAGAACCAGATGCAAGTAAAATCCCTTGGGTTAAAGAAAACGGAGTAGACATTGTCCTTGAATGTACAGGTTTTTATACCTCTGAAGAAAAAGCACAAGCTCATTTAGATGCAGGTGTGAAACGTGTGGTTATCTCTGCTCCTGCAGGCGCAATGAAAACAATCGTTTATAACGTCAATGATGATACACTTGATGCCAACGATAAAATCATTTCTGCTGGTTCATGTACGACAAACTGTCTAGCACCGATGGCTTACTTCTTAAATAATGAATTTGGTATTGAAGTTGGTACCATGACAACTGTCCATGCCTACACATCAACACAAATGCTATTAGATGGCCCTGTTCGTGGCGGAAATCTTCGTGCGGCACGCTCTGCTGCAGACAATACTATTCCCCATTCAACTGGTGCTGCTAAAGCAATTGGCTTAGTTATTCCAGAACTTAATGGAAAATTACAAGGCCATGCCCAACGTGTTCCCGTTGTGGATGGATCCTTAACAGAATTAGTTAGCATTTTAAAAACAAAAGTAACAGCTGATCAAGTAAATGAAGCAATGAAAAAACACACCATTGATAACCCTTCTTTCGGTTATGATGATCGTGAAATTGTTTCTGGAGACATAATCGGCACGACAGAAGGTTCGATTTTTGACCCAACGCAAACAGAAGTAACGACAGCTGGCGATTTCCAATTAGTGAAAACTGTGGCTTGGTATGACAATGAATATGGTTTTACTTGCCAAATGATTCGCTTATTGGAAAAATTCGCTAATTTATAATTCCAATGAATAAAAAACTGCCTTGCATAAATTAATGCAAGGCAGTTTTTTTAATGTTTACTTTGACAACTTTGACAAATACCATGAAAAGTTAAGCGATGATCTTTGACTAAAAAATGATACCGACTTTCAACAATTTGCTCTACTTCACCAAGCAAGTCTTCTTCCACTTCCTCAATTGTGCCACATTCTAAGCATAACAAATGGTGGTGAAAGTGTTTGGCGCCTTCTTTTCTTAAATCATAGCGAGCTAAACCATCGTTAAAGCTCACTTTATCAACGACTTTTAAGTCTGTTAAAATTTCTAGCGTTCGATAGACTGTTGCTAGACCAATTTCCGGACTTTTTTGTTTTACCAAGAAGTAAATTTCTTCTGCTGATAAATGATCTTTTTCATTTTCCAATAATACAAGTACGGTTGCTTCCCGTTGTGGTGTTAATTTAAAGCCTGATTCATGTAATTGTTTTTTTGTCTTTTTTAAAGCAGCAGTCGAATCCATTATTACAGCTCCTTGTTTAGAATGATTACAAATTAAGAAACTTAATTTATCAATCAAATTAAAATAATTATAAAAGAAATAACTGTAATTTGCAAGATATTCTCAATTAGCTACCTTAATTTTTTTCTTTTGATTGTTCCAACGAGCCAATTAGAATTGTTTTACCATCTTCTTGTTTAATTAATTTTTGTTTCATTAAATGGCCTAAGGCGCGTTTAAATTGAGCTTTACTAATGCCAAAGGTTTGTTTAATTTCATCAGGGCTTGATTTATCGGTGAAAGGAATTTGATGATCGTTTGCTCTTTCTAAGAAAGTTAGAATCATTAACGCATCATCGCTGATTACTTCATGACTTCTTGGTTTTAATGAAAGATTCAATACGCCGTCCGGCCGCACGCCAATCACACGCCCCACTACTTTTTCACCTAAACGTGGTTCCTGGAATCGTTCAGAAGGATGGATAAATCCAATGTATAAATCATCAGTTAAAATATACGTTCCTGCAAGTTTCAGACGATACACATGCCCAGTTAAGTTTTGGTTTTGCATTTCAGCATTCCCGCGTTTTGCCATTGCTTTAAAGACTTTTTCATCTGCTAATTCGCCCCAAATGCGGTCTTTACTGTCCACTTTTAAAGTAACCATTACTCGGTCTTCTTTTTTAGGCCAAAGTTCCCGCATAGTTGGTAATTCATCCAACGAAATAACGACATCTTTATCTGGTAAGCCAACGTCTACAAAGACACCTAAATCACGTCTCGTTCCTGTGACAGTACCAAAGCCATAGCTACCAATGCGCACAGTAGGAATTGTAGTTGTCAGTGCTGGCTCTTGTTTTTGATTTAAATAACCAAACCCTTCTACAGCCTCTCCTATGGCATGCGTACCTTCTTCTTTTTTTAAACGGAATGTGATGCCATTTTTTTGAACAAAATAAAATTGTTCATTTTCATCGACCACAATGCCGGTAAATGTTGTTGCTAGTAATTCTCTCATTTATCATTAACTCCTCAAGGAAAATCAATCGAACAAAAGATTTCTGCTTTTGTTCGATTGTTTCTATTTTCTTTTATTGCCCTGCATTACGAGAAGCGTTCCCTTTGAACCAACCTGTTTTAGCATTGATTGTAACTAAATACATGTGAACATTTTTCTCTGTAGTGCCTTCTAATAATTTTGATTGATTGTTTGTTGCATAAAGATTGTAGTAACCTTCGCCATTCACAATTTTGGCAGGTTCTAAAGAATATCCGCCAGGAACCACATAGCCACGAGCAATCACTGTGTCTAAGACTTTTTCTTTCACACCTGGTGCCCATGTCCACGCTGGATTGCTACTATCAGCGATATCAGCAGCATCTGGCGCATAAAGCGGACTAGTGTAAACCCCGTCACTATTCGGCGCCGTGTAGCCATTCGCTTCTGTTTTTGCTGTTTCTTCCTTCTTAGCGTTCTCTTTTTTCGCGGCAGCAGCTTGTTTTGCTTGTTCTTCTGCTTGTTTTGCTTGCTCTGCGGCAGCTTGTTCTTCTGCAATTCTTTTCTGTTCTTCTTCAACCTTGGTTAACGCTTGGTCAGCTGTCGTGACTTGTTTGACCAGTTCTTTTTTCAGCTTATCACTTGTTACTTTACCTACTTCTGCCTTAGCAGCTTGATACGTGTCTCGATTCAGCTGATTGGTAGTTTTTCCATCTTTATAAATGACCTCAACCGCTTTTTTAGCTTTTTGTAATTGGTTGTATTGTTGGTTCGCTTGATCGATTGCTTGGTTCATCAATTGGTCAAATGGATCATTTCCTGTTAATTTCTTTACGGAAATTGGTTGATCAGCAGCTAGAATCGCCGGTTTCAACTCATTGCCATTGACAATCGGGGCCTCAAATAATTGGTTGATTTGTTGAATGATTTGTTGCTTCTCTTTCAATGTTTGAATTTGTTTATTTAATTGAGAATACTCTTCTGAATCTTTAATTTCCGCGACTTGTTTTGAGAGTTTTTCTGGACTAACAGTCACCATATCGGGTTTAATAAAAACTTGCTCTTTCGTGGTATAAAAGGCTGCTAGTTCATCTTTCAGCGTATCTGTTTTCTTGGTTAGTGCCGCCGCCTCTTGCGCGGCAGCTTTTTGCGTTTGATCATGATACGCCCAAGCACTACCTCCAGCTAATAAAACAACCGCAAGCGCAACGAAAACTACTTTTTTTGATGGTTTCTTCGGAGCAGGCGCTGGTTGAGCATTCCCAGTTTCATTCATCGGTGGTATCACACCTGAATCTGAAACTTTTTCCTCGGTTGCATCAGCGTCGCTCGGTGCCTCTAGCGACGCTGCACTTGTTAACCCTTCTTCAGAATCTGAAATGGATTCAGTTGGTGTTTCGGCTTGGGTTAATACTGCCTCACCGCTGTTTTCTAACTCTTGGGTCTCTGCTGTTTCTTCTGATGGATTTTCAGACATTTCTGTATCTGCTCGATGCGCTTGAATATAAGCTTGCAAAGTTTCGTTTGGTGTTACATCTTGATCTTCTATCGGTGGTTGTGAAAAAATTTCTTCTTCAGAAGTGGTAGAGATAACTTCAGTTCCTGAAATCTCTGTTAAAGCTTCCTCTTCTGACTTCACCGTCTCAGATACCTCAGCTGTTTCTGCTTCAACAGTAGTTGTTTCTTCTGTTGTTTCCTCTAAATTAACTGCTTCGTCCGTTGCTAGTTTTTCTTCTGTTGAATGAGTAGGCGTCTCTTCTGTCGCTGGTGTCGACTCCTCCACCGAATCATGAGTCTCCTCACTAGCCCCTTCTTGAAGCGATGTTTCTAGACCAGAAACATCCTCTGAATCAGAGACTATTAAGTTATCTTCTATCGACTCTTCTTTTTTGTCATCATTACTTTCTTCTTCAGGTGATTCGCCAAACAGTTCCATCACATGGCCTAAGCTCATATCTTTTAACTCAGACCATTCAATATTCTCATTTAATTGATCTTCGTGTTGTTCATTTTCCTGTGTTTCAAAATCTATATTTGTTGAAGTCGTTTCCGCTTCTTCTTTATCAACTGTTGTGTCAGTTAGTGAATAGCCACATGTTGGGCAGGTCGTTAATTCTGCATCGAATTCGTTCCCGCACTTCGGACATTTTTTTGTCATTCTTCCGCCTCACATTCTGCTAATATTCCATTACTTCTAATTTACCACAACTTGCGCCTTCTTCCAATAACTAGCAATGACATTTAGAGACTTTTTAAAAATCAAAAGCGGCTCTTCTCGCATGCACGAAAAGAGCCGCTAAACGGTATGTTTATTCTAAAAAGTCTTTTAATTGTTTTGAACGAGAAGGATGTCTTAGTTTTCTTAACGCTTTTGCTTCAATTTGACGAATACGTTCGCGAGTGACACCGAAAACTTTTCCGACTTCTTCTAGCGTACGTGTCCGACCATCATCTAAACCAAAACGTAAACGTAAAACATTTTCTTCACGGTCTGTTAAAGTATCCAGAACATCTTCTAGTTGTTCTTTTAACAATTCGTAAGCTGCATGCTCAGCAGGACTGGTAGCATCTTGGTCTTCAATGAAATCACCTAAATGTGAATCATCTTCTTCACCAATTGGTGTTTCTAAAGAGACTGGCTCTTGTGCGATTTTTAGGATTTCACGAACTTTTTCTGTTGGTAAATCCATTTCCGCACCAATTTCTTCTGGCGTTGGTTCTCTACCTAAATCTTGCAATAGTTGGCGTTGAATCCGAATCAATTTATTGATTGTTTCAACCATATGAACAGGAATTCGAATCGTTCTAGCTTGGTCCGCAATTGCCCGCGTAATCGCTTGACGAATCCACCAAGTAGCATACGTAGAGAATTTGAACCCTTTACGGTAGTCAAATTTTTCAACAGCTTTCATTAAGCCCATATTACCTTCTTGAATTAAATCCAAGAATTGCATACCACGACCTACATATCGTTTGGCAATTGAAACAACCAAACGTAAGTTAGCTTCTGCTAAACGTTGTTTTGCTTCTTGATCGCCTTCTTCAATTTTAAGTGCCAATTCAACTTCTTCTGCGGCAGTTAACAATTGAACGCGCCCAATTTCTTTTAGGTACATACGCACGGGATCATTAATTTTAACACCTGTTGGCGCAGATAAGTCTTCTGCTTGGGCCTTTTCCGCTTCTTTTTCATCTTTTTTCAAGCTATGTTCACTTGGGTCTCCATTTTCATCGACCACGCTGATACCAGCATCTTCAACTTTTTGGATCAATTTTTCCATAGCTTCTGCATCCAAAGTATACGGTGTGGCTAATTGATTCGCTAAATCATCATAAACCACTGTTCCTTTAGGCTTGTTTTCTTTGATAAATGCTGCCACTGCAGCTTCATATTTTTTACTTGTTTCTTTTTCCATGAAAGAAGGCCCCCTTCATTTTTCGGTTCACGCTTGAAATAACTGATAAATCACTGGGACTTATCAAAATAAAATGAACAAAACGCTTAGTTCTATTCATTTATTACTTAAGTAAATGTTCGTTGAGCTTTAAGCTGTCGAGCCAATTGGATAATCTCCATTGTTAATTCGGCTTCAAGCTGTTGGTTGCCCACTCGTTTTGCTTCTTGCTGTTGAATCTTTTTCTGCTCAATTGCCTCTGCAATACTTGATAAGGCAATTACATGTAATAAATCGGCAACTTCTCGCTCAGAGCTTTCTTCCGATAAATTCTGATACGCAATTTCAATTGCTAATTGTTTGGTTTGATTATCTTGCAAGAAATTAATAAAATCGGCAATGTCGAAACTTTGATGCAGTGTCGCATAACTTTCTAGCAAGAAATATAATTCTTGGTATTCATCATGAGCGAACGAAAAATCTGGCAATTGTTGAACGGTTTGCCGTACTCCTTGTTCATTCATTAAACGAAATAATAAGGAACGTTCTGCTTTTTGAACTTGTGTTAACGGTAACTTGTTCTGGACGTGATTCTCTTCAAAAACAGGTTCTTCCATTGGTGGTGGCATCATTTCATCTTGATAAAATTGTTGCCTTTCTTGCCGTTGGACTGAACGTTGCTCTTGCTTCAATTGATTGAATTGCTCTTCCAAACTATGAACAGAAAGTTGAAATTCCTGAGCAATTTGGTTTAAATAACGATCACGTTCCAAGGGAGATTGAACATTGGTTAACTCCCGTAACAATTCGTTCACATAATCCAATTGTTCTTTTTCGTTATTCATGTTTCTAGTTAATCGATGATAATTCATTTTAAAACTAAAAACTGTTTCTCGGCCATGATTGGCTAAATTTTGAAAAGCTTCTGCGCCATATTTCCGCACATATTCATCAGGATCCAGCTTTTCAGGGATGCTGACAATACTCAAGTCAAAATGACTGTTTTCTTGCAATAATTGAATCGCACGGTTTGTGGCTTGAACACCGGCATTATCGCCATCGTAACAAATAACTACTTCCTTAGCGACCCGCTCCAAACGCCGAATTTGTTCATTGGTCAAACTAGTCCCCATTGAAGCCACCCCACTTTTTACGCCTGATTGCCAAGCAGCGATAACATCCATGAATCCTTCAAAAAGCAAGACTGTATTTTCTTTACGAATTTCTTTTCTGGCTTTATCAAAGTTAAACAGCGTTTCTCGCTTATTAAAAAGTGTTGTTTCAGGACTATTCAAGTATTTAGGCATCTCATCCCCTGGAAAATCAGCTGTTTTTAACAAGCGACCAGAAAAGGCGATGACATTGCCTTGGGGATCATTAATTGGAAACATGATTCGTTGATAGAAACGATCCAAAAACGTACCGTTATCTCTTTGGACAAACAGCCCAGAAGGCTCAAAAAGCGTTTCATCCAGTTGTTCATTTTTAAAAACTTGACTTAAGAAATCACGTTTTTGCGGCGCGAATCCAATTTGAAAGGTCTCAATTAGTTCTTGTGTTAACCCCCGCTCTAATAAATAGTTTAATGCGGGTTCGCCAATTTTAGTATTCACTAAAATATGATGGTAAAGTTCTGCGGCTTTACTATGCAGTTGTAACAAACTCCGTCTTTGTTGGTTTTCTGGGGTATCCGCTACTTCACGCGGCTCTGACCAATCAAAATCCACAGATAAATGTTCCAAATCTGCAACACGTTTCACGGATTCTGGAAAACTAATGCCTTCAATTTCTTGCAAGAAATTAAAAACAGTTCCACCTTTCCCGCAGCCAAAACAGTGAAAAATTTGTTTGTCTTCTGCTACTGAAAATGAAGGGGAACGTTCTTCGTGAAACGGACATAAACCCATATAATTTTTACCGGATTTTTTTAACTGGACATACTGCCCAATAATATCTACTATATTCGTTCGGTGACGAACTTCCTCAATGACTTCCTGAGGAATGCGTTGTGCCATTGTCCTCACCTCCTAAGAATAGCATTGTGCTAACTCATGTGATTGACCGTTTAAAAAACGCACTGTCATTTCAGTGCGAATTCCAATGGACACATTTACACATGATTTATTGTATCACATAATCGCTGTTTTTCAAGTATCTTGTTTCAACTCAACAAAAAAAGAAAGTATCTAGGACAAAAGTCTTCCTGACTCCTGCCCCAGACACTAACTCTTAAAATAATCAGTTAAACATCAAGCTTGCTCCGACTTCCTTCAAGATTTAAAGAAGAACTGCATTTCTGGAGACGAATGCTTTTAGCTCAACCTCTGCTTTTTATAAATCTTTAATTGTTTTTCCAGCACGTTTCATTTGTACGAAACCAATTGTTACACGCACCACAATATTAATGGCCATCATAATAAAGAAGAGACCCATTGTTTGCGAAGTTAAGAAACCAATTTCTAAAATGTTGTGGAATAACATAGCTGCTACATAAATACCAATAATGGTACTGAAAACCAAGAAAATGCGTAGTGGATTTAAAGGCAGACATGCTCGAACAACAGCCATACAGCTAATTCCAACTAATAAATAATACATTAACGTCGTGGTGTCTAAAGAAGAAAATCCTTGATTTTGTCCAATCAGATAAACAGCAATGATATTCGCTACAACTAAAAGCGCATTAACAGACGCATTTTTCAAAGCTGTTGGTAAAAACTTCCCGACAACTTTTCGTTTGTCCCCTTCGAAAGATAAGAAGAAGGCTGGATATCCTTCAATTGCTAAATCAATCAAGGTCACTTGAATCGGAATGAACGGGAACGCAATGGCCGTTAAGGCACAAATGATTGAGAGAATAAACGAATAAATCGTTTTAATGAAGAAAACGCTGGAAACTCGGGTTACATTATTTACCACACGTCGTCCTTCAAACAAGACATCTGGTAACGTTGTAAAATCAGAATCTAGCAAAACTAGATTAGAAATTTGCCGAGTAGCGCCATCTCCCTCTGCCATGGCGATACTACAATCCGCTTCTCGTAACGCTAAAACATCGTTAACGCCATCGCCGGTCATCGCCACCACATGCTCTGTGTCTTTCAACTCACGCACAATGGTTCGTTTTTGCTGAGGCGATACACGTCCGAACACTGTGTATTGCTGAACTGCTTCACGCACTTCTGCTTCTGTCGTTTTGGTCGACAAATCAATATAAGACTCATAACCGGGTAGCCCAGCACGACGAGCAATATTTGAAACAGTCACCGGATTATCACCAGAAATTACTTTTAAGTCGATTCCTTCTTCTTTTAGATAAGCCAGTGTTTCTTTGGCATTTTGGCGAATTGGATCATCAATTTCTAGAATTGCTAATGGCTCTAAATAAGGCATTTTGGTTTCGTTTAACGGTTGTTGCTCCGCAATAGCTAACATCAAGACGCGATACCCATTCTCTTGTGCTGTAAAAACAGCTTCTGGCAACCGACTATCGTCTACCAAACGCTCAGGAGCCCCTAAATAAACTGTCCCAATTTCTGGAAATTCAATAGCGCCCCATTTTCGTTCAGAAGAAAAAGCCAAGACTTCTTTTGCGCCAAATCGATTGGATACTTCATAATGATCACGAATTGCTTGCATTGTAATATTATTATCTGTACTTTCAGATAGGTAGCTTCCGATAATCTGCGGGAAGAGTTCTTCATATTTGTCATGCAAGATAATCGCCTTTTGCACTTTCATTTTACCTTCTGTAATCGTTCCAGTTTTATCTAAACACAAAGTGTCCACATGGGCCAATGTTTCAATTGAGTACATATCTTGTACTAGAATACGTTTTTTGGCTAACTTAATGACACCTGTTGTCAGCGCAATACTAATTAATAGTACTAATCCTTTTGGTAACATCCCTAACAAAGCAGCTGAAGAAGCAACAACAGATGTTTTAATGCCAGCATCTCTTAGCCAAAAAGCTTCAACAAATAAAATAATCCCTAGAGGAATAATCACCCAACTTGTAAATTTAGAGACTTTACGAATCGAATTGACTAACTCTGATTGAATTGGTTTATGCACTTTAGCTTCTTGGGTGATTTTCACAGCATAGTTTTCGGCACCAACGTGGATAACACGGGCATAGGCTTGTCCGCTAACAATGAAACTTCCAGAAAGCAAGGTATCGCCGATTTCCTTTTCAATTAAATCTGATTCACCTGTTAACAACGCTTCATTCGCTTCGACTTTACCGTCAATAACTTCCATATCAGAAGGAACTTGTTCCCCTGCAGAGATAATAACAATATCTTCCATAACTAGTTCTTTTGTATCAATTTCTTGTTGTACGCCATTTCGAACAACATGAACATTTTCTTTTGCCACAATAGATAATTTTTGAACTAAATTACGGGCATGAATTTCTTGGAAAATCCCGATTGACATGTTCACAATAATAATCGCTAAGAAAGCCAGATTGGAATACGCTCCGACAAATAGTAAACAAACAGCGATTGCAAAGTTTAAAAAGTTGAATAACGTCATGACGTTATCAAAAATAATATCTTTTGTAGATTTTGCTACATTTTCCTCATAATTATTTTGAAGGCCTAACTCTTTCTGCTTGGCAACTTCTTCTGTACTTAACCCTTTTTTCAGGTCGACTTTATTCAACATCCAGCTCTTTCCCTACCTTTTCAATTAATCAGTTACATCCCTTCTAGTTTACTTGCATTTTCATGAAACTGCAAGAAAAGCCTAAAAAATTCCTGTAAGTTGAAAGAATTCTTTAGACTTTTCTCGTTTTAATTTAACTTTTCAATAAACCAACGATTCATTTTGACAATTTCCGCATAGAACATATTGCCACCATTTTGATAAAGGTAACCACCATTGTAAACTAACGCTTGCCAACGATAATAACGATATTTCGTATTTTGGTCATTTCCTAGCAACGGTGAAAGGACTTCTCTTGAATATTCTTCTGCTAACTCTGTCGTGTGTTTCCCGCCGCGTTCTTTAACAAACTGAATATAATCCAGTCCATAATTATATGCTTGTACGCCTGTCCACTCATCGCAGCCAGCTTCTTTTGCTTTCGCTAACGCTTCCGCGAGAAATTTGACGCCATGTGCGATACTTTCCTCTGGTGTTTCAATCACTTCTTGTTGTCCATAAACACTTTCACTGCTCTGCATAATATCGCCAGATTTCCCTTTAGATTCTGTATAGATAATCGCTAAAGCTAATGTTTTGTATTCGGGTATTTTATTTTTTTTGACTTCTGCTTCTACTTGTTTTTCAAAGGTCATTACCGTTTCAACATTTTGATGTATTTTATAGCCAAGATAGCCAAGACCAGCAACTAAACCAACAAACAAAAGTAGCATGATTTTATAAATTATTTTTCTTACTCTACGCATCGAATCATCCAAACTTTTTCTTTTAAGATACGTTCTATGTTACTTGAAATAACTGAAAAAAGCGAAGTTTTTGTTACTTCTTTAGTTTTATTTAATAAAAGTAACTTTTTTGTGAACAAACCGTAACTTCGCAAGATTGAACGTTTTCACCTAGAATAGAATAACAAGTAATTTTGTTCTATTGACGCTTATTTATTGCATCAAAAAAAGCCCAGATAAGAATGAACAAAATTCTCTTCTAGGCTTGACTTTATACAACTTATCTATTCTTTTAACAAACAGTCAAATGTTTTATGGAATTTTTTTCCCAGTCATTTCTTCATAGTCTCTACTCATCATTCTCCAAGCTTTTTCAATATCTTCATTCAATCCAAACAATCCACTTCTACCAACAATATAAATATCAGGTCCTGCAGCATCAATTCGCTTAAATGAATTTCTATTCGATGAGCCGTCCATTTCAATTACATAACGATACCCTTTTTCTTCACGTAAATTACGAAGAGCAACAATTTTATCAAGTGTTCCTTCAATAAATCGCTGGCCAGCAAAGCCTGGATCAACGGTCATGATTGTGATTTTATCCAACAATTCAATATATGGAAAGATTGATTCAATAGGCGTTTCGGGATTAAGGACGATCCCTGCTTTAAGATTAGCATTGTGAATTTGGTCAATTAGGCGAAATGCTAGACCATCTAAAACCTCTGCATGCATACAAATCCATTCACATTTGATATCTACTAGTTGTTGTACCCAAAAGCTTGGATTCGTAACCATTAAATGGGCAGATACTGGGAGCTTCGAAATTTTTCTTAACTCCTCAATAAACCACGGAGATAATGTAATGTTTGGCACATAGTGACCATCCATAATGTCTATGTGATACGAAGCAACATGATCATTCAAAAAGGTGATTTGTTGTTTAAACTTGTCCAAATCCATCGTCATTAGTGACGGAGAAAATTCAACTTTGTTCATTCTAATTTTCAACTCTTTCTATCTGATTATTTGGTTGATGTTTTTGAAAATTTTTCTAACTCGTTATATTCAGACGTTGACACATCTCTGACAGGCAATATACATTGCATTAATTTTGTTGCGCTTTTTCATTTTGTTTAGAAAATCTGAATATCTTCCAAGTTTATCTCCTCTTCTTCTTTTTCTACTAAAGCTTCCATATCTTTCTCAGTTACATCTTTCTTAATAATAGCTAAAACTAAACCGGTAACCACAGCGTTTACAACAATTGCAATAATGCCAGCCAGCGGTTTACTCATTGTTGGAATCATTAAAACACCGCCAAATGGAACTGTCGCATCTGCCCCTAGGATCATTGTTGTTGCGCCACCCACGAAGCCACCAATCGCTGTAGCAATGACTCCTCGGACAATATCATTCATAACTAAAGGGATAACACCTTCAACAATGTTAATCACGCCCATTGGTACGGCAGACTTTAACGTCTCAATTTCTAGTTTTGTATAAATATTTTTTCTAAATAATTTAGCAAAGAAGAAAGCTAATCCAAAGCCTATTGGCGTTGCTGTATTTACTAATTGCAATGCTGTAATTGGTCCATTAAGTCCTTCAGCTTGCATTGTCAAAACAAAGGCAAAAACAGTTTTGTTAATGGGTCCGCCATAGTCTATACCACTTAATAAACCAATTACACCACCAAAAATTAATAATGACGAGTTACCTAAGCTATCTAAAAAGTTCGTTAATAATGAAGTAAATGCCGTTATTGGGGTCCCGATAATATATATCATGATTAATCCACCAGTAATTGAGGTTAAAAATGGAATAATTAATGTTGGCATTAACCCTTTCGCCCAATTGGGTAATTTCACATATTTCAAAATAGCTAATACAAGATATCCTGCCAAGTAACCACCTAAGATACCACCAATAAAGCCGGCGCCAACTGCATTCGCAGTTAAACCAATAATAAAGCCTGGAGCAATTCCAGGTTTACCGGCGATTGAAAAGGAAATGCCAGTAGATATAACAACCGGAAGTAAGCCTAAGCCAGCGCCACCCATAGTAGCTAAAGCATCCCAAAGCGAAAATTCACCTGGTACCAAGGTTCCTTGACTTGAGCCACCAATCCCCATACCAATTGCAATTAAAAAGCCAGCGCCACAGACAATTGGAATTAAATATGAGATTGCTGTTAATAAATGACCTTTAAGATTTAACTCTTTTAGTTTTTTCATTTTTATCCTCCTAAACATTGTTCTTTTATTTTATTTTCTATTTAAAAAAATTGCTGTTATGAATTCTTCTGTAGAAAATATCCACAATATGCTGTCTCAGTAATTTCATTAAGAGAATGCCTTCACTACATCCTCTGGCGATTTTGATTGAAGGAGTTCTTTCACTACTTCATCATTTCCGAGTTTTCTGGCAAACAATGATAATAGTTTAAGATGGCTAGTTGTTTCTTTATGATCATTGCCCACAGCAAAAAGAATGATTCCTTTTACGCCATTATCATCTAAAGATTCCCAAGGAATTTCTGTACCATTAATACCAATGGCCACGCCTATTTTTTTTACATACGCACTTTTGCCATGTGGAATGGCTAGATAGTTTCCGATGCCTGTTTGGCCTTCCGCCTCTCTAACATAGATATCTTTTATAAAGCCTTTTTCATCTGAAATATTGCCATTTTCAAGCAAAAGATTGGCTAATTCTTTTAACGCTTCCTCTTTTGTATTTACATTCATATTCGTTTTAACGGTTTTTAAGTCAATGATATCCTTTACTTCCATTACAATTCCTCCTAGAAGGTTACTTTTCTTGTGTCATAACTTCTTCTGCTTTTTCAATTAGTTTAGTGGGTGATTTTACAGCAACTTCTGTAGGTACTTGAATGATTCGTTTCCCATCAAAACGCTCTCTTCCAGAAATTTTTACATCAATGGCTAATATAACAATGTCCGCTTCCTTAATTTGTTCATCCGTTAGTTTGTTTTCAATCCCAATGGTCCCTTGTGTTTCTATATGGATCTCAACTCCTGCTTTTTTTGCAGCGTTCTCCAATTTTTCTTGTGCGATATATGTGTGAGCAATTCCTACTGTGCAGGCTGCTACGCCGACTATCTTCATTATTTTTCCTCCTCAAATTTTTCTATATTTTTATAAAAATCTGTTTCTGTTTTTAAACGCAACAACTTTTCTAAGAAGTCTTCATTTGCTAATTTTCTAGTAAATCGACTGATTTCTTTTTTTACTTTTAACCGTTCATTTTCTTTTAGTAAGATGACAATAATTAATTTCACTTGCTTAATGTCTGCCGTCCATTCTTGGATTTCTGTTTTTAAGCCAATCAGATATATTTCACTTTTTTTCAAGAGTGCATTTTCTAAATGTGGCAAGACAATTTGCTCTGCAATCTGATTACTTCCCATCTTCTCACGATTTACCAAAGATTCCTCAATCTGCTTTTTTTCTTCGGGCGTTAACAAAGGTGCTGCTGTTTCTGCAATGAATTGATATACTTGCTGTTTTGAAAGAAGTTCTTGGTTTAGGAAAACTTGGTATAAAGGATTAACGTTCATGATAGATTTCCTCAACTTTTCTTTGTAATCGATACTGATCATCCATTGTAAACATGGCACTTACCAACAATGATTTAATGGGGACCTTTTCCTGTAAATGAATCGTTGTAAGAATCAATTCAATATCAGAATAATCTTTTAATGATTTCTTTATATTTCGTGTGGCAATAATTTCAACAATTTGTAATTCAGGGAATTTCTTTTCAACTTTTACTCTCAATAGTTCTGAAGTTCCAATTCCAGTGGTACACATAATCAAAGTACGAATAGGTAACTGATTGGTTTCAATCATTCGCGCAAAATACAATGTAATAAACCCATTCTCATCTTCGTTTATAGCCGGCAGTTGATAGTTTTTACTTACTTGCTTAGAAACTTGCGCAATTTTTCTAAAAATTGTTTCATACGTCATTTTTATTTGATCCAATAAACTATTCTTAACATGTATGCCGTTTTCAAGACGATTTATCATTGGTTTTATATGACTAGCCAATTCAAGAAGTAGCTGATCATTATCAGTTAAAATTTTTAGTTGTGCACTCATTTCCTCTAAATAAAATTGAGTAACTTGCATTACTTTGAAAGAAAAATTAGTTACTTTACTAAACGAACCTTGCATCCTAGAAGAAACCAAATATTGATATAAGTAATAAATTTCAACGTTAGGCAGTCTCTTATTTAAATAAGTTTCAATCTGTTGAATCGTTGTTTGCGCGACCTTTTTGAGTACTAAGTCCTTTGTTAATTCTTGTTCTTCTTCGTTAGATAATTGGTATTTTTCAGAAATAGCTACTTTTCGTGAACGACTAATTAAGATATAAAGATGCGAAAAGATGTTTACGTTATATGGATGTGGAATAGTAATATCCAGTTTTTTTTCAATGTTCCTGACTTGATCTAACGTAAAAAGGACATCATAATTATTAAAATTTAATGCTTTGTTGTTTCGAAGATCCTCAATATCGATAATGTTCAACAGCTGTATTCTATCGGAAATGGCTTTCCTGATAGCTCTTTCCTCACCGATAATTGCCAACGTTCGATTTTTCCGTTTGAGTGTTAAATCATATTTCTTTAAATCTTCGGATAATTGTTGTTCATCGCTAAATATCACAGAATCGCCAACATAATATCTTGCAAATAATTCATAAACATTTTTAGCTTGTGGAGAAGCTAACAACAATTCCTCCAGAATTCGATTGCGTCTTTCCCTTGGCGAAAAATCACTTTCTTTTTCGACTAAATGTCGATTCTGTTCCATAAATCGTTCATAGTCTAGCTTGTATCCTCGTCCTTTCTCAGATAATATGAGTGAACCTTCTGAAATTTCATCGTTAATTTTTTTTATCAAACGATAAACTGTCTTAGGAGAAGTACTTAGGCAGTTTGCCAATTCTTCTGCAGTCATATAATCTTGTTTTTTTGAGAGAAGTAACAACAATTTTTGTCCACGTTCTTTTTTCGAACTCATAGCAACCCCTCCTTGATATATTTATTATAATCTATATAAAAGAAAACGCTTCCTTGTTTTCTGTCCGTTACATTGGCCATTTTTGTGAGTGGTTAAAGTGTTCAATTATGCGAAACTTTCTAAGCTATTTATAAATAAAAACCTGTAGAGCAAGCGATTTTTATTACTGGCTCTACAGACACTAACACTTTCAAAGAATACAAAAAAAGGGCTGCCTTGCGGCTAGCCCTTTTTTACTTTTATTTTACGGTAACATTTCCGATTACATCATTCATTGAAGTCGTTTGACCTGCTTTTTGTAAATCGTATTGAGCAACGATATCTTGATTTGTGAAAACAACAATTAAATCTGATTTTTTGCCAGCTTGTTCTAATGCGGCTAAATCAATGGTTGCAATTTTATCGCCTTGTTTTACAACTTGGCCTTCTTCAACATGTAATGTAAATGGTCCACCTTGTAACTCAACAGTATCTAGACCCATGTGTAATAATACTTCAATGCCTGAATCTGTTTGGATACCTAACGCATGTTTTGTTGGGAAAATGCTAGTAATTTTACCAGCAACGGGTGTTGAAACTTCGCCGTCTGTTGGTACGACAGCGTAACCGTCACCCATCATTTTTGCTGAGAAAACATCATCTGGTACTTCAGAAATAGGAATAACTTTCCCATTCGCTACAGAATATAATTCAGTTTCTTTTGTTGAAACTGGTGCTTTTTTTTCAACAACTGGTTGAGAAACAGGTGTTTCTTTGACTGGTGTTGCTGGCGCTTGGTGGTTATATAATCGTTGCATTTCGTCAGCAACAAATTGTACTTCCGTACCAACAATCACTTGGATATTGGTGTCATCAATGACTTTCACACCAGGAACCCCAGTTGCTTTAATTTTTGCTTGATCCACTTTGCCTGTATCTTTCACTGTTAAGCGTAAACGAGTTGTACAGTTATCAATAGAAGTTACATTAGCATCAGCGCCTAAACCATCATAAATACGACGAGCTAGAGAAGCAAATTTGTTGTCACCTTCTGCAACATCTGGCGTTTCTTCGCCATCGCCTTCTTCACGTCCTGGTGTCATTAAGTTAAACTTAGTGATTGCAAAACGGAAACCGAAGTAGTAAATTGCTGCAAAGACAAGTCCTTGAACCACCAACATCATTGGATGATTCGCGACTGGGTTTTTCAAACTTAAGAAGAAGTCTACAAAACCTGCACTAAAGGCAAAGCCAGCTGTCCAATGCATAAACGCAGCGAATGCTAAAGAAATACCTGTAAAGACTGCATGTAAAACATATAAAGGCCAAGCAACGAACATAAATGAGAATTCTAAAGGTTCAGTAACGCCTGTAAAGAAAGCCGCAAAACCAGCAGCTAACATTAATGAAGCTGTAACTTTTTTCTTCTCAGGACGTGCACATTGATAAATAGCAAACGCGCCTGCTGGTAAACCAAACATCATTACTGGGAAGAAACCAGCTTGATACATCCCTGTTTGTCCTACAATTGCTTTACCAGTATCTAACGCTTGTTGACCAGCTAAAAAGTTCCCAATATCATTGATACCAGCAACATCAAACCAGAAAACAGAATTCAAAGCATGATGTAAGCCTGTTGGAATTAATAGTCGGTTAAAGAAACCATACAAGCCAGCTCCTACGAAACCTAAGCTAGAGATTCCTTTACCAAAAGCAACTAATCCGTTATAAACAACTGGCCAGAAGAAGAATAAGACAGCTGAGATTGCTAACATCGAAATAGCTGACATAATAGGAACTAAACGTTTTCCACTAAAGAATGATAAAGCCATTGGCAATTTCACACCAGAGAAACGATTATACATTGCCGCAGCAACTAAACCAGCGACAATCCCGACAAAGACATTGTTGTCCATGCTGTTGAAGGCTGGGTTTACTTCAGCAATATCCTTGAAGCCTTTAATGGCTTGGATAGAAGCAGGCGCTAAAACAGTTTTTGGCACTAAATAAGCGACTAAACCAGCTAATGCTGCCGATCCATCTTTATCTTTTGACATTCCTAACGCTAAACCAACCGCAAATAATAATGCTAAGTTGTTTAAGATAGCCAATCCACCATTCATTAGAAAAGTTGTGGCTGGACTAGCGCCGATTGTACCCACGATCCAGTTAGCAATACCGACTAATAAAGAAGCCGCCGGTAATACAGCAACTGGTAACATTAACGAACGTCCCATTCTTTGCATATACGCTTTCATTATACGTAACTCCTCACATAAACTATTTAATTTTTATTATTTGGTCATTCTTAATCGTTCAATGTGAATCGATAAATAACCAAGTTCTTCATTTGGTACTTGATAATGAAAATTTCTCATTAATAAGACTTGTACTTTTTTTGAGATTTCATAGCTTTCAGCATACTTTTTCTTTACGACTTCCAAAATTTCTTCATCTAAAACAGCATATTGATTTTGTTGGAAGCGATGAATAAACAAACGTAAATGATTCACCAAACGTGAATAACTGAGACTATTTTTATCATCATGAATATCAATAGCCAATTCCTGCTCGATTAAATGAATAATTTCAGAAACGATTGTAACTTCACGGATACTTTTACTATTATCAGTACGCCCGCTGCGAGCACTATGGATATGAATCGCAATATACCCCGCTTCATCATAACTAAATGGAATCTCTAAGGTTTGTGTTAAATATTCTACAGCCCATTGAGCAATAGCAAATTCTTCACTATATAAAATCTCAATTTCACTTAAAAGCTTGTTCCGAACAATAATATTATTTTGAATATTTTCAGCTGCAAAAGCAATGTGATCACTCAACCCAATATTAATATGTTCATTCAACTTTTCACCCAATACCGTTTCAGCATGTTGGATAATTTCTTCACTCGCTAAAAAGTATTTGTCTTCGATTTGTGATAGCAATACTTGAAGTTTTTTCAGTCCTTCTGGCTCCATCACAAACATCCGCTCCACCAATTGTCGAGATAAGACATCATTTTTAGTCTTATTAAACCCGACGCCTTTACCGACAGCTACTTTCTCCTGTCCTTCGTCAAGAACAAGTACAGCATTTTGATTTAGCACCTTTTTAATTTTCATAAATGACCCTCTTCTGCAGAAGTAATTCTAACATTTTCAGTGAAAACAACAAAAAAAGCATAGAACAATCCCGTTAAACATGTTGCGTAACCATTGTACACCACATTGTATTACGAAATTCTTCCATGCCTAGTATTATCTAGTCACATGAAAACGCTATTCATTTGTTAACAGTGCTTATTCTAACGAGTATCATTATTTTTGTCAACCTTTTTCAATTATTTTTTTATTAATTGTTGACTATTAACAAAAAAGAAGCTCTTATCGGGAAAAAAGTACCTTCAGCTAAAGGTACTTTTGTTCACTAATTTATTCTTTATAGGCATACTTATATGTGCTCGTTGCACCGAAGTTATGATACTGAATACCTTTGACACCTGGTCGTATAAGCTGACTACGAGCCTCTTGGTATAAAGGAATTAAAGCGGCATCTTCTTCCACCAATACTTTTTCAGCTTTAATTAATGTTTGCCAACGAGTTTCAGGATCATTTGCGTATTTAGTTGTTGCTTCTTCAATTAGTTGATCAAACGTTGGGCTAGAATAGTTCATACGGTTACCACTAACTGAGCTTTCTAAGAAAGTCATTGGATCCTGATAATCGGGTCCCCACATGCCAACAGACAATTCATAATCCCCTTTTCTCATTAATTCAATCGCATTATTTAAAGGAACTGTTTTGACATTAATAGTGAGACCAGGCAACGTTTCTTGTAACTGGCCTTGGATAAATTCAGCAACTTTTCGGTCACTATCACCATCTCTTGAAAGAAGTTCAATGGCTACATCTCCGTTTAGCTCTGCTTTTGCTTTATCTAAATACTCTTTGGCTTTTTTGGCGTCTGTTTTGACAAGGGCGCCTGCTTCTTGACGAAAATCTTCATTCGTTTCTGGGTTATATACAAATTTTTCTGGAATGTACCCATAAATTTCTTTTGAACCATCTGCTAAAATATTATCGACTAAACTTTTTTTATCCAAAGCATAAGCTAAAGCTTTGCGGACATTCTCATTTGCAAAAATGGATGGTTTTTCGTTTCTTTTTTGGTTTAAACGTAAGGAATAGACTTTTGACCGTTCGATTGCTTCATAGTCTGGGTTGTCTCGATTTTGTTTAGCAAAATCTCCTGTTAAGACAGCCACATCTAATTCACCTGATTCGTACAAATTATAAACGGTATTGGTTTCTTTAAGAACTTCAAAATGAATCGTTTCTGATTTTACTTTTTCTTTATCGTAATAGTCGGGATTACGCACAAAATCCCACGACATCGCTGACTGATCCCAATTTTTCATTAAAAACGGACCATTAGATACAATCATTTCACTAGAAGTGCCATAGGCTTGTCCTTTTTCTTTCACGAATGCTTCGTTTTGTGGGAAAAATGGAGAAAATGCCAATAAGGACGTAAAATATGGTACAGGCTTTTCTAAAGTAACCTCTAAAGTATAATCATCAAGCGCTTTGACACCCAATTCCTCTGGTGCTTTTTCCTCTTTTGTAATAGCTGTTCCGTTCAGAATCGTTCCTTCTAACAAGAAAAAGTAATTGGCTTGGTTTTTGGGATTCGCTAATTTACGCCAAGCAAAAACGAAATCATTGGCTGTTACAGCATCACCATTAGACCACTGGCCATCTTCTCTTAGTTTAATGGTATATCGTTTGCCATCTTCAGAAATTTCTGGCATCTCTTTAGCGGCAGCAGGTATTAGTTGATCTTTTTCATCCAATTGATATAACCCTTCAAAGACATTGGACTGTGCGTTAATACTGGCTTCATCTTGTGTAAAAATAGAATCCATTGAACCGATTTCCGAGTTCTCCATTAAATTTAAAACTTTTTTCGAGACACTGGTTTTCTCAGTTGCTTTCTCGTCTCTTTTTGTTTCTGCTGTTGTGCCACAACCTACCAAGACCGTACTAACAAATAACATAATCCCCATCATTTTTAACTTTTTCATACTATTCCCCCTATGTGTCAATCAAACGGCAACTCTTCCATGGAAAGCCGTTCTTGCGAAACTATCAAGCATGCGTAGGGCAAGCCCTCATTTTCGTACTCAAATTCTCCCCGCTGGTTGTCAATTGGGTCTGCACGCAATTGCATTTTCGCCGGCTGAAAGTCTGCCTGGATCTCACTATTTGCGACCATTCTAAAAACATCTAAATTGCCGAAATAATGATTCCACCGCTGTCTATCCCCGTCTCGGTAAGCACCTCCGCCAAAAGATAAATCCGCAAAGAGCCAGCCGTACGGTTCTATATAAAATTGTGCCCAATCATGACAGCCTGTATAATGTGTAGAAACATATAATCCCGATTGCCATTTGGCTGGTATCCCTGCAATCCGACAAAGCGTGATAAACAAAATCGCTTGCACGCCGCAGTCACCTTTTAAATTAGTTGCAGCATACTCTGAAATATTGGAAATTGTAAAATATTCACGCATGAAAGAATAATGAATCTTTGTCGTCACAAAGTCATAAATCAAGCGTGCCTTTTTTAAGGGATTACTTTCATCGCCCACAATCTCATCTGCTAAATTTCTTAAATAAGGCGTGAATCGAATATGCGGTAACTGTTCCTCTAAATCAAAGCTTGGTTGCATTTTGTCTACGTTATTTTCTTCTAACTGTTGGTAAACCATCCGATTAACATAACAATATTCAACTGTAAACGTTTGATTTTCTTTTAAGATTGTTTCAAAACACAGTGTTCGTTGAGGCGCATCTTCTGCCGCAATATAGGTTGCTTCAGGTGACGTAGCTAGGATTTCAATTTCTGATTGTTGTTGACACGCTTTGGGCAGCGGCAAATGGACACGAACACGCTCACCTGGACGCTCAAATTCTTTTTTCACCTGAATGGTGGCTTTAATTGTTGTTCTCACTTTTCTACCACCGTTTTTTTGCATTTGTTCGATGTTCTCTTTTAGTTCTTTTTTGCGGAGAATTTCTAATTGATTGCTTTCTGCTTCCCGCAAACGTGCAACATATGCCGCATTTGTTTTAATTAAATTGGCCAAAAATCGAAGTTGGAAATACGGTTCACCGTCAATATAAACCCAGTCCACTAAACCCGTTTCTTTTAAACGAATTAATTCCTCTGTTTGATAATCCTGAAAAGTGTCTCTCATCATTTGATCAGCTTTTGCAAAGCTATGAGGATACTCATTCATACGCATCATTTTAATGACATCTTTTTCAATTATCAAACGTTCTTTTAATGCCTGCGGAAGTTCTTTTGTCAACCAA
Organism: Enterococcus sp. DIV2384; assembly: GCF_050534975.1. Classification (NCBI taxonomy): domain Bacteria; kingdom Bacillati; phylum Bacillota; class Bacilli; order Lactobacillales; family Enterococcaceae; genus Enterococcus; species Enterococcus sp. DIV2384. The sequence continues at coordinate 1,290,901 of NZ_CP172905.1, read as the reverse complement.
AAATCAATGGCAATATCCGCACTTGCAAAATCGCCAAATTCTTTCACCCTTTGAATTTCCTCAGGCAAAGGGACACTAAGATACTTTAAATCATACTTCATTTGTTTTACTCCTTTTTTATTGAGAAATGCCTAATCCAGCTGCTTCTCCTAATTCCAATAATGGTTTTGCTTCTAAGGATACGCCCCCAGTTACGGGCGCAGTTTCTAAACCGAATGTCGCATCTAAATCTGCTCGTGTGATATTCTTTTGAGCAGCAGCTAAATGGGCAGCAGCCGTGATGCCAATGGTTGTTTCTTCCGCCATGCAACCAATCATGCATTCGATGCCTGCTGTTTCACAAATCTGATTAATTTTCAGCGCTTCATGAATGCCGCCACACTTCATTAATTTTATATTGATAACATCGACTGTGCCTTTTTTAACTAATTCCAACGCATCTTGAGCATCAAAACAGCTTTCATCAGCCATAATTGTCGTATTAACTTGTGAAGTAACGTATTTTAGACCTTCTAAATCGCGTCTTTTAACTGGCTGTTCCACTAATTCAATTTGATAATCTGCTAATTCTTGAATCGCTTTAACTGCATCTTTGGGCGTCCAAGCCTGATTCGCATCTAAGCGGAGCTTGATATCAAAGCCAACTGCTTCACGAATCGCTTTTACTCTTGCGATATCAGCTTCAATTCCTGTTCCGACTTTAATTTTTAATGTATCAAAACCTAGTTTGACTTTTTCGACGGCTTTTTGTGCCATCACATTTGGTTCATCAATACCTAGTGTAATATCCGTTATTACTTGGTTATCATAGCCGCCTAACAATTGATAAAGAGGCAGTTGAGCTTTCTGACCCATCAAATCATAACAAGCAATATCGATTGCTGCTTTTGCCGCTGGAGCGAAAGCAGATATTTTATCCATCACTTCATGAATTTTCTCAATATTAAAGGGGTTTAAGCCAATGATTGCTTGGCCAAATAATTCGATCGTTTCAAGCGTGCCAGCCAACGTTTCACCGGTAATAAAAATGCCTGGCCCTCCTTCTCCATATCCAATAAGTCCCTCTTCTGTTTCAATTTCCACAATTGCACTATCCGCGGATTCAATCGTCCCCAAAGCGATTGTAAATGTTTCTTTCAGCTTGATTTTTGATGCCCTAACATGTACCTGCTTAATTTTCATAAAATCCTCCCTTTGATATTTTCAATTGACTGAAAATTCAGTTTTTTAAAAATATCCAAAAATTAAATTTAGATTGTTATCGATCATTCTAAACTCATTGTTTTCTAATGTCAACAAAATAATGAGATTTTGATTAAAATAAAATGAATTTCGAATTTTATGAGCTTTTTTAGTAAATCAGTAAATTCCATGACATGTGAGATACTTCTCATTTACAAACATTCTTAAAAAAGGTATGATAGTAAAGAGGCAACTTGCAAAGGAGTAGAAGACGAATGAGTGAACAACCTCAACAACGTTCAACCGAAGAAGTTGAAGCAATTAAAGAAGATATTTTAACTGCATTAGAAACAGTGATTGACCCTGAATTAGGCATCGATATTGTTAATTTAGGACTAATTTATGAAGTTGAATTTGCAGAAGAAACTGGTGATACTGTCATCAAAATGACCTTAACCACAATGGGTTGTCCGTTAGCAGATGTTTTAACAGAACAAATCCATGGTGTTTTAAAAGATATTCCTGAAGTGAATAATATCGAAGTAAAATTAGTCTGGTACCCTGCTTGGACAACGGATAAAATGAGCCGTTACGCACGAATTGCTTTGGGTATTCGCTAGTTATTTCGAGACTAATGATAAAAACCGCCTGAAAGAACTGACTGATTAGTTTTTTTATGTGGTTTTTTGTTTAGCTAATAGTTTGCTAGTCCAACTTTTATTATTTTTCTTTTTAAGCACTTAAATTTAGCTAAACGAGTCAGGCAAAAAAAAGACATGGAATCATGAAAATCCATGTCTTTTTTAGTCGGATGTTGTTTTTACTGCAGGACAGTTTTCTTCCAAAAATTCAAAAATACTACTGTAATAATTTTCAGGTTCGTAGACACTTGAAGATAAATGTGGTGCTTTAGCAACAATGAGACCTTTTTTTATCCCCTGAGTTGCCGCTAAATTTTCTTCAAACATTGTCATTGGAACAAAGCGATCACCTGTACCGTGAATAAAGAATGTGGGCAACGTATTTTTGTGTAATTGTCTCACGGAAGAAGCGGTTTTCAATTGAAAGCCATAGTTATTTAATGCTAATTGATTAGCAATTGTTAAAATAGGAAAAGCGGGTAAATGAAAAGATTCATGTAGGACATATTTAAATTCATCATAAACAGAAGTGTAGCCACAATCCACTATTAATCCGCGGACATTCGTTGGTAACTTTTCACCACTTGCCATCATGACAGTAGCCGCTCCCATGGAACCGCCCACTAAAATAATTTCTGCTTCCATATCAATGGCAAGAACTTCACTAAGCCAACTTAATAAATCTAACCGATCCAGCCATCCCATCCCAATTTTATTACCTGAACTTTTCCCGTGCGCACGCAAATCGGGAACTAAAACATTGTAGCCTTCTTCTGCAAAACGTAATGCAGTATATGCCATATCGCGTTTTCCGTTTGAACGATAACCATGCACACAAATCGCCCAACGATGGTTATCTGGATAAGGAATAAAGCACCGTGCATACAATGTTTCATCTTTAATTTTCAACCAACGATCTTCAGCAAAAGACTCTGTCCAAAAAGCTTCGCCTTCTTGTTTTTGTTGTTCTTCTATTTTTGTATATCTTGTTTCACGTTCTTGAAAATTATCAGGATTTAATAACCGATGCCCTTTTTTATGATACCAAGGGTTGTCTTTAAGCAACGCAATTTTCAAAAAATAATTGGCAATGTAAACAGAAAAAACAACGCCAATCATTGCAAAAATGATCAGTAACCCGAGGAGCCATTTCATCTGCAAATCACACCCTCTTCTAAAGTATTTCCTTCTTCATTTAATATACTATGGATTTTTCATTTCTGAAAGAAATCACCCTTACATTTTGTTATTTTTTGAAAAAAAGCAGCCGGCTCAAAAAGAGGCGGCTACTTTTAATCTATCAACAATCCAACGTTGTCATATCTTCATATGTCTCACGGCGAGCAACTAATTTTGCTTGTCCATCTTCGACAAAAACCACCGCTGGTCGAGGATTTCGGTTGTAATTACTTGCCATTGAATAACCGTAAGCCCCCGTACTACTAATGGCCAATAAATCCCCTGCTTTAACTTCTGGCAATAAAATATCTCGAAGTAAGACATCTCCTGATTCGCAATATTTACCAACCACTGTGACTTTCTTGATTGAATCATGCCCATCACGATTCGCTAGAAATCCATCATAAACCGCTTGATACAAAGCAGGCCGTATATTATCACCCATGCCACCATCTACGGAAACAAAATGACGAACACCAGGAACCTCTTTTTGCGCGCCAACTGTATATATCGTTGTGCCCGCTTCGGCAATTAAACTGCGGCCTGGTTCAATCCAAAGCTCAGGCAGTGGATACCCTAATTGTTCACAATGACCTTTCAAGGAATAAACAATTTTTTCAACAAATGTTGCTGGTGCTAATGGCTCATCTTGCTGCGTGTACTGCACACCAAAACCACCACCCATATTTAAAACACGTGCTGTAAATTGATGGACTTGCCGCCAGTCTTCTAAAATAGTGAACATTTTTTCAACAGCAGCTAAAAAGCCTTCCACAGCAAAAATTTGCGAGCCAATATGGCAATGGACCCCTTGCACATCAAAAGAGGGATTTGATAAAAGGCGAACGAGCGCTTCTGTTGCCTGGCCACTTGCAACATCAAAACCAAATTTTGAATCTTCTTGGCCTGTCAAAATGTAATCATGTGTTTCTGCATCCACACCAGGACTCACCCGAAAAAGAACTTTTTGTGTTTGGTTTCGTGTAGCTAATAATTCTTCCAACAAGTCAATTTCGTAAAAATTATCAATGACAATTGTACCTATTTTGTTATCCAAAGCATAACGTAATTCTTCAGGGGTTTTATTATTTCCATGGAACTCAATTTCCGCTGGCTCCATGCCCCCTTTTAAAGCTGTGAATAGTTCTCCACCAGAGACAACATCACAAGCAATATCTTCTTCCTTTAACACTTGATAAATAGCTAAACAACTAAATGCTTTACTTGCATAAACCACTTTATTTTTTATACCTAATTGATTTAACGTTTGTTTAAAACCACGTGCCTGCGCGCGAATATGAGCGACATCATAAACAAATAACGGCGTCCCGAATTTTTGCGCCAACTTTACGGTGTCACAACCACCGACTTCTAAATGATTTTCCCGATTCATTTTTGCTGTACCAAATAACATGTTTTCCCGCCCCTTCATTTTGTTTTATTAAAAATCATAGCATAAAACCCAGTAGCTTCCTATAATTTTCCACATTTTTCTCTGACTTTCTCCTGTTGCTTTTTTTCGCCAAATAGCCTACAATAATTGGCATACGAATAAAAAACCTTTATTATCAATACTTTAATCTTTTAAATCAAAATTGGTATATACGAAAAAGAAAGAAGGCAGATGACTTGGCTACACTGAACCGCAATCAACAAATTGAAGAAATTATTAATTTGGAAGCAATTTTGAATTTACCGAAAGGAACAGAACATTTTGTCAGTGATTTACATGGTGAATTTGAAGCTTTTGACCATATTTTAAGAAATGGTTCTGGGCGAATCCGAGAAAAAGTTCAATTTTTATTTAAACAAGAATTAAATGCCCATCAGATGGACGAGCTTTGTTTTATTATCTACTATCCAGAAGAAAAATTAACACTTTTAGAAAATGAAAGCGCCCTCTCTTATGAATGGTGGCTATTAACGATTCGCCGTCTGGTTGAAATCGTCCGTTCTTCTTCGATGAAGTACACACGTTCTAAAGTTCGCAAAGCCCTTCCTGAAACCTATGGGTATATTCTCGAAGAATTGATTTATCAATATGATGAAACAACAACCAAAAACGGTTACTATCAACAAATTATTGAAAAAATTATTTTACTAGGTGAAGCCAAACGTTTCGTAACAGAATTAGCTTATCTAATCCAACGTCTGATTATCGATCACCTACATGTTATTGGGGATATCTATGACCGGGGGCCAGCACCAGATAAAATTATGGACCGATTAATGTCCTATCACTCCTTGGATATTCAACTAGGCAATCATGATATGATTTGGCTGGCTGCTTATAGTGGTTCACTGGCTTGTTTAGCCAATGTAGTACGTATTTGTGCTCGCTATGGAAATTTAGATTTGTTAGAAGAACGTTATGCTATCGATTTAACCGCCTTAAAAAAATTTAGTTTAGAAACGTATAAAGAAAATCCTGCTTTTGCACCCAAGAAAAATCCCTATCGTGCGTTAACTGAAGATGAAAAACAAGTAGCGATGCGTGTGCAACAAGCCATTGCCATTATTCAAGAAAAACTAGAAGGCCAAATTATTGGTCGACGCCCTGATTTTAACTTGGCACATCGGCTACGCCTAGATAAGATTCAAGGGGAAACTATTACTTTTGACGAATGTCGTTATACATTAATTAACAGCTGTTTCCAAACCGTTTCTGAAGAGCAGCCTTACCAATTAACACGTGAGGAAAAACAGATAATTGATGATTTATTAACGCAATTTCAGTCTTCACCGCGGTTAACAAAACACATGCGCTTTCTAATGGAAAAAGCCTCTCTTTACCTTGTGTATAATCAAAATTTATTGATCCACGGCTGTCTGCCTCTGAATGCGGACGGTACTTTTCAAGCTTATACATTTAAAGGCCACTCCTATTCAGGAAAAGCTTTAGTTGACTTCTTTCAGGAAATGTTAGAAGAAGCTTATGCTCAGCCTGCTAGCACAGATGACTATGCAACAGATTGTTTATGGTATCTTTGGTGTGGCGAAGGTTCCTCATTATTTGGTAAACGAGCTATGAAAACCTTCGAGCGTTATTTTCTCGCTGAAAAAGAAACACATTACGAAGAAAAGAATCCTTATTACTCTTTGCGTGATACGGTTGAAGTTTGTGAAAGAATCCTAGATGAATTTGAAGTGACTGGTGAAAATCGACATATCATTAATGGCCATACACCAGTTAAACGAACAAAAGGCGAATCGCCAATCAAAGCAAATGGCACGCTTCTCGTAATTGACGGCGGCTTTTCAAAATCTTATCAGACAATTACTGGAATTGCTGGTTATACATTGTTGTACAACTCGTTTGGTTTACAACTGACCGCGCATAAATCTTTTTCTAGTAAAGAAACAGCCATTTTAAATAATCAAGACATTCATTCCATCAAACAAGTCATCGATCGTCCCTTACAGCGGCTATTGGTGAAAGATACCACTATCGGCAAAGAGCTATTAAAGCAATCGCAAGCACTCCAAAAACAAATGAAACAAAACCAGTAGTGCCGTTAAAAAGACGCTTGCGCTCTTATCCGAAAAATGATTAAATGGAGGAGTTGAGAAAAATATCTATTAGAGAAACGGAAAGGGTTTTACATTGAAGAAACAGCAACTCTCACTATACGGCACCATTTTCTTTCTTTGCTTTTTCCTAATTGTGGGCTTCTTCTTCTCAAGTCGTGGCGAAGATTATGCCAAAGAATCTGAACAAAAAGTTACAATTGATTCCGCCAAACATGAGAAGCATACGAAAGACAAGGAAGAAAATAATTCAGCAAATACAGTATTTTTTGATAAAATAAATGACCTGCTCGTCGCTTCTGTCAAAGAATTTGAAGGAACGGTCGGGATTAGTTATTTAGATTTAGAAACTGGCGAACAACGTTCCGTGAATGGCCAACATGAATTTTATACAGCTAGTACTATTAAAGTGCCACTGACGATGTTAGTCGCCGACACGGTTGCTTCTGGTCAAAAAAAATGGACAGACCTGATTCCCTATAACGCCGAAGAAGATTATGAAGAAGGAACTGGGATCATTGCCTATAATATCCAACCAGAATATCCATTAAAAACGTTACAAGAATATGCCATCACCTATTCTGATAATATCGCTAAAAATATGCTCTATGACACATTGGGTGGTGATGCAAAAGCAAAACGAGAAATGTATCAGCGTTATTTGCACAAGACACCTTCGATTGAAGAGCCACAATTTTCTTCTGAAGATGCGCTTGTTATTCTACAAAAATTATATACTGAAAAAGCAACAAAACCAGATTACCAAGCGATTTATGATTCTATGAAACAAAGTGTTTTCCATGAAAGAATGGAAACTCCCACAACTCAAGGAAAAGTTGCTCATAAAATTGGTTCCTATGATGAATTTATTCATGATATGGGGATTTTAGAAACACCTCACCCCTTTGCTTTAGCAATTTTTACTAAAGGACCTGATAATGCTAAGAGTGCTGCGTTTATTGCTTCAGTGACAGATAAGCTATGGCAATTACAGGTGTCTGAATATCCTAATGATAACAGTTAAGAAAATACCCTTGGTTTATTAAGACGACTTAATAAACCAAGGGTATTTTTTTATTGTTTGTTATCATTATCCATTTGTACAGACAACAACTTCGTAAAACGTTCTGCCAACATTTGGTGGGCATCAATTTTTTTGGTTCCTTGTGCTTTTGCTGCAAAACTAGCAAAGTTTAAGCCGGCCCCAAATAGTTGTAACGCACCGTTGCCTAAATCTCCCTTTTTAAGAGCTTCAAGCCCATCTTCGATAAATTGGTTACTTTCATCTAAATGACACTCAGGAAGATATTTCACGCCGTGATGATATCGTTTTACATTCAGAATGATTTGCTTCGCGGCTTCTTCTGAAATAGCCGCTCCCAAGTTTAACAGTAGCTCATTGATTGGTTCCACCAAGCGAGCATAGTCACTTTCGTACTTTTGACAATTCAGTGCAATCGCTTTGCGGCGTTCTTCATTTTTCATTTTTTCCACTCCCTTTTTTATTAAAAACGAGCACGAAAGCTACCAACTGGCTTCGCACTCGTTCTTTCTAACCACTAATTTTCTTTGTTCATGCTTTTAATTTTAATTAGACGCGTAATTTCGCCACGTTCATTTTCTTCTAATTTCATTTGAATGTAGTAAATTGTTTCTTCTAATTGTGGAATCGTCATATACTCTAAGGCGTTGACACGACGACGCGTTTTTTCAATTTCTTTTGATAATAATTGGCACGTCTTTTCAACATTTGCAAGTGCTAATAATTTCGGTAAAATGCTTGAAATTTTAGCAAAAGCTTGATCAAGCTCGCTGTTTGAATTCACGTAGCCATAATCTAAGGGTGCTTCTTGAACCGATTCATCGTAATCAAAAATCATTTTAGGAACTGGCACACTTAAGATGTTCTGTTCAATAATTTCTAATTCAACTTTTTCAGCTGGAATTGCCACTAACTCTTCAATAAAGGCTTCGTTCAACGTTGCGTTTGCCAATACAAAATTTGATAACGCATCCGTCACTTCTTGTTCAACCTGAATACGTAACTCATTGTTTTCTTTGACTAGCGCAATAAACCGTCGCATCAATTCATCTTGTTTGTCTTTCAGCAACTTATGACCTCTCGTGGCCGTAGTTAACTGTTTTTTCAATCGGGAAAGTTCCATACGGGTTGGATTAACATTTAATCGAGCCATTTTTCTACTTCCCTTCAGTTAAATATTGATCGAGCATATCCTCTTTAATTCGTTTTAGTTCTGTTCTCGGTAGCATACTTAATAGTTCCCACCCAAGATCTAACGTTTCTTCAATCGAACGGTTTGTGTCGAATCCTTGATTGACATATTCTTCTTCAAAACGTTGGGCAAAAGCTGAGTAAATTTTATCGACATCGGAAAGAGCTGATTCTCCTAAAATGACAGCTAATTCTTTGGCTTGTTTCCCTTGTGCATAGGCTGAGAACAATTGATTCATCGTTGCTGCGTGATCCCCGCGCGTTTTGCCTTCCCCAGTTCCTTTGTCTTTAAGACGGGAAAGTGATGGCAAGACATCAATTGGTGGTTGAATACCGCTCTTATATAGTTCCCGGGACAAGATAATTTGCCCTTCTGTAATATAACCAGTTAAATCGGGAATTGGATGTGTTTTATCCTCCTCTGGCATTGTTAAAATAGGAATCTGTGTTACGGAACCTTTTGAGCCACGAATTCGGCCCGCCCGTTCATACAACGTTGCTAAGTTCGTGTAAAGATAACCTGGGTAACCACGACGTCCTGGAACTTCACGGCGTGCTGCTGAAATTTCTCGCAACGCTTCGCAATAATTGGTCATATCCGTCATGATAACTAAGACATGCATGCCCTTTTCATAAGCTAAATATTCAGCGGCTGTCAAAGCCATTCTAGGTGTTGCAATCCGTTCAATGGCTGGATCATTCGCTAAGTTCATAAACAAGACTGAACGATCAATTGCGCCTGTTTGACGGAAATCTTCCATAAAATATTCCGCTTCTTCAAAGGTAATCCCAATGGCCGCAAAAACTACGGCAAATTCTTCTTCACTATTTAACACGTTGGCTTGTCTGGCAATTTGTGCCGCTAATTCTTTATGAGGTAAGCCAGATGCTGAAAAAACAGGTAATTTTTGACCACGAACTAAGGTATTTAAATGGTCAATCGCTGAAATCCCTGTTTGGATGAACTCATCGGGATAATCACGAGCGACTGGATTGATAACTTCGCCGTTAATATCTAATTTTTTCTCAGGTAATAATTCTGGTCCATTATCTTTTAAGCGACCTAAGCCGTCAAAAACGCGCCCCATCATATCTGGTGAAACCCCTAATTCTAAAGGATGTCCCAGAAAGCGAACTTTTGAATCACGAATATTGATGTTACTCGTTCCTTCAAATATTTGGACCATCGCTTTATCTCCATTGATTTCTAAAACTTGCCCTTGGCGAATTTCGCCATTTTGCATGCGTACTTCAATTAATTCTTCGTACTTTACGCCTGCCACTTTTTCAACAATCATCAGAGGACCAACGACTTCATTGATTGTGCGATATTCTTTAATCATTCGTCATTCCTCCTTCAGCAATGATTTCTTTTATCGTTGTTTTAATTTCTGCTTGTAAACGATCCAATTTTTCTAATTCTTCTTCTGGTAAATACTTGCTACGAGCAATGCGATCACGGATTTCAACTGTTCCCGCCATTAACTCAGAGAAATAAGTGCCTAAACTTAAGGCTTTTTGACCTTCTTCACCAAAAGTTAGAATCAATTGCAACATTTTCGCTTGTTTGGATCGAGAAGTGAACGTATCTACGTCATCAAAAGCATTTTGTTGCAAATAGTCTTCCCGTAATGATTTGGCTGTTTCCAACGTTAAACGGTCTTTATCCGACAAGGAATCAATCCCAACCAAACGAACAATTTCTTCCAATTGAGATTCCTCTTGTAAAATCCGCATCCCTTCAGCTACCATAGCGGCCCAGTTTCCTTGCAATTCCAAGTCTAAATATTGCCCTACTTCTGTGGAGTAAAGAGAATAACTTTGCAACCAGTTAATAGAAGGAAAATGACGTTTTTGTGCTAATTGAGAATCTAAGCCCCAGAATACTTTAACAACGCGTAACGTATTTTGTGTGACAGGTTCTGATATGTCCCCACCAGATGGCGAAACCGCACTAATCGCCGTAATGCTTCCTTCACGATGATCTTTTCCTAACGCGATGACTTGCCCTGCTCGTTCATAATATTCAGCTAAGCGACTACCTAAATAGGCTGGATAGCCTTCATCACCAGGCATTTCTTCTAACCGACCACTCATTTCTCGTAACGCTTCTGCCCAACGAGAAGTAGAATCCGCCATAATTGCGACTGAGTAACCCATATCACGGAAATATTCTGCAATGGTAATCCCTGTATAAATCGAGGCTTCCCGTGCCGCTACCGGCATATTTGACGTATTCGCAATTAAAATCGTCCGATTCATCAAAGACTCACCAGTTGTTGGATCAATTAATTCTGGAAATTCATTTAAAACATCTGTCATTTCATTCCCGCGTTCCCCACAACCAACGTAAACGACTAAGTCGACATCGGCCCACTTGGCAATTTGGTGCTGAACGACTGTTTTTCCAGCGCCAAATGGTCCTGGAACTGCTGCCGCTCCGCCTTTCGTAATTGGGAAAAAGGTATCAATTACGCGTTGTCCGGTCACCATCGGTACTTTGGGACTTAGTTTTTCTAAAATGGGACGTCCCCGCCGAACGGGCCATTTTTGCATCATGCTAAAACTTTCCGTTCCTTTAGCCGTTTTCACTGAGTAAACTGTTTCATCAATGGCAAAGTCACCTGCTTTAATTTCGACAATCGTTCCTGAAACGCCGAAAGGCACCATAATTTTATGTTGAATAATCGGTGTTTCTTGAACCACACCGACGATGTCACCTGCCGACACTTCTTCACCAACTGCCACAGTCGGTTCAAACGTCCATTTTTTCTCACGATCTAATGCATCAATTTTAACGCCACGGCCTAAAAAGTTACTGTGGGTTACTTCTTGAAATGTATCCAATGGTCGTTGAATACCATCAAACATTTCGGCAATTAAACCTGGGGCTAATTCAACAGATAATGGTTCTCCTGTTGAAATAACTGGTTCTCCTGGTCCAATGCCTGTTGTTTCTTCATATACTTGAATCGAAGCGACGTCGCCTCGCATTTCAATAATCTCTCCGATAACGCCTAAATCTCCCACATGACAAATGTCTTGGATACTAGCATCTGACATGTTTTCAGCTAAAATCAAAGGACCTGAAACTTTGACAATTTTTCCAATTTGCACGCTCATTCTCCTTTGCATTATAAAATATTTTGTCCAATTGCTTTTTCAACATTTTTTTCAATCTCACTTAAACCGATTCCGATTGTACCATTATGACTTGGGATTAAAATAATCGCTGGTGTCACTTGTTCTTTGTATCGTTCAATCGTTTCTTCTGCTAAAGTAGAGGCTTCTTCCGTTATGAAAATGACCCCAAACTTATTTTTTGCCATAGTTTCAATGGCTTCTCTAACTTGCATTTCTGAAATGGCATGATGGACCTCAAAGCCAAACAGTTTAAATGGTAAGATTGAATTTTTGTCTCCAATGACACCAATTTTATACCCCATTGACTTTTCGCATCCTTTCTCGAATTTTTTCATTTGAAAACCCACTATGTTTTCCGACCAAAATTAAACGCAAATTTTTCCATTCAACTTCTTTCGCATTCAAAAAGGCTAGTAATGGGAGCGGCCCAAAAGCAACCGTCCGACCGTTTTCATACATTGAGGTCAGGTAATCATCTTTGAGTTTTTCAAAAGCCAATAAATTTAATTCATTGGTTTCTTTATTGATAATCTTTTCTAATAGTTGTCCGTAATTCGTTGTTCTGACAAATGCTGTAAATTCTACAAGTGACTTTTCCGCATAGGTCAACAGCTCTTTCTTTGAGAGACTGCCAGCGCTAGAAAGCACGGTTGATAAAAAGTTACTGTTTTGATGTTGAACAATCCCTCTAGCCATCGTTGATAGATTGGTTAAATCAATAAAAGCGATGACTTCCTTCGTTAACTCTTCATAGCCCAATTCATCCGCTAATTTTCGCTGTTGCTGTAAAAATGCTCGATCATAAAGGATATCAATTGCTTGCGGCAAACCGCCTTCTTCCAGATAGGCAAAAACATCACGAATCACTTCTAACAACGCTGGTTCAAGTTCGGAAGAGTTTTTTGTATGAATGGCACTTTTGACTGTGTTTAGAGAATAACGACCATCTTCTAAATAAAGATAATCAAAATCTTTACCTGTTCGCTCAGCTTTCGTCAAAATTTTCAAGTTATGGAAGGTAAAACGCATCGTATACAACGTTACTACAGCTGGTTCTGGAGCCATTTCATATAACCAGCGATAAAGACTTCCCAGCGCTTCAGAAGAATGGTAGTCAAATTTTTCTTCAAAAGTTTCGGTTAAATAAGGTTGATAAACCGTACTTTTTAACATATTTTTAACGTCTTCAACTGTTTCCGCTTCTAAAAGTTGTTGAAACTGTTGCTCAGAAAGCAGCTCCGTTTCTTTTAAACGAATCAGCGGATTAATTTGATGATACGTTGGTTTTCTCATGCTACGTCCTCCCTTCTTAACTGAAAAGTTTTTCTGCTACTTTAAAGCCTTCTGTTTTTTGAATCTCTTCAACTAATGCTGAAAAGAGAAAATTATAATCCAAACCGTCTTTTGCAACGATAAAGCCACTTTCTTTTGGAACAACTTCCTCTGAAAGCTCCCATTGAACAGTAGCATCAGAAAGGGCGGTCAGCCATTCTTGCGTCACCTTCGTTTGAGAATACTCGCCTAAAAGAATGGTTGCTTTTCCTGTTAATTCAAGTGAACCTAATTGTGCTTTCATGAATTGTTGAAATTCTTCCGCTGACCATTCACTCATCTTTAAGACCACTTCGTCAAATAATTGGTTAAGATATGCTTGTTTTTTATTTAATGCATCCTGACGAATTTCTAATGTTTGCCGTTGTTGGCGTTGTTTAAATTCTTTTAATAATTGTTGTTGTCGTTTTTCTATTTCATGTTCTTGCTTCAGCAAAATTTCTTGTTGTGCTGCTTGGAATTCTTGATCGATGCGCGTTTGTTCACTGGTGACATAGGCTTCGACTTCTTGCTTTCCTTGTTGCTTAATTTCACTGATGATTTTTTCAATGGCATCCATCCATCTGCCTCCTCAATTATTTGACGTTCAATACAAGTAAGAAGGAAATTACGAACCCTAAGATGGCATAAGTTTCAACCATGGCAGCATAGATAATTCCTTTTGTTGCATGTTCTGGTTTCTTCGCTAAAATTTGGATCCCCGCAGCGGCTACACGACCTTGGGCAATCCCAGAGAACAATCCTGCAAAAGCAATTGGTAAAGCTGCTACAAAATAGTTCAATCCTTGAACCATACTCATATCGTTTCCTAAGTTAATATAAATTAAGAAAGCAATAACGAAACCGTATAGTCCTTGTGTACCTGGTAATAACTGTAAAATTAACGCTTGACCAAATTTTTCTGGCTGCTCCGTCGTTAAAGCTGCTGCTGCTTCCCCAGTAAAGCCAACCCCTTTGGCTGATCCAATCCCAGCAAAAATTGTCGCCATTGCCATTCCTAATACTGCAAAAACAATTCCACCATTATTATTAATTAAGTAATCCATCATCTCTATTTTCCTCCAATAAATAATTTTCTATTTTTTCTCAACATTGACATACTTTTCTTTTGTTTTTAGCGGATTAAACGCCCGGCCACCGCCTGTGTAAAATTTTCCAAAGAACTCAACATATTGCAAACGTGCGCCATGAACATAAGCACCTAATAACGATAAGAATATGTTTAACGCATGTAAAACAATTAACAGCAAGATGCCCACGCTAAAACGGGCAACTGGCGGCATGAACTCTACGAGCATATTAAACGCTGAAGCAATACTTCCCCCAGCAATTCCTAACGCCATCAAACGTGTATAACTAACTAAATCACCGACATAACCTGTCACACCGTATAGTCCATACAGTCCTTTGGCTAAGCCTTTTAATTTGGCCTTCGATTGAATCATTGGAATCACAATAATTGCAATGGCAGAAAGGCTAGCTAAAATCGCACCTGCTGTAAATAAGCCTTCATTTTTAACCACTAATTTACCAACGACTAACAATGCTAAACCAAACAAAATCCCTAACCAAGCGTAACTTTCGTTAATACTATCTAAATAGCGCTTTTGTTTTGATAACTGAATCCCATTGATCATTAAACCGACAACCAATTGAATAAACCCAAAAATAACCGATAAAATAAGAATCGTATTTACATCTTCGGTCGTTGATAAAATCGGAAATGGTGATTTGATTCCAAACATTGTTGGCGGTAATGCTGCACCAAAAAACGAACCGTAAATGAAGCCCCAAATAATTGTTGGAAATGATAAAATCAAGAAAAAGTCGGCAAAACGTTTCATGCCTCTCGGTAAAACAAATGCTTTCAGAGCAATAATAGACAAGAGTAGCATCAGTAAGCCATAGCCAATATCCGCTACCATCATGCCAAAAAAGACTAGATAAAACGGCATCATCGCAGGTGTCGGATCAACTTCTTCATATTTTGGTAAGCTATACATCTCTGTTAACATTTCAAACGGCTGCACCAATTTATTATTCGCTAGTTTAACTGGTATATCCGTCTCAATTTCCGCCTTCGTAGGATTTTCAAAAGTAAGAGCTATTTCGTCCTTAGGAACTTTTTCTTCAATCGCTGTCAAAATCTCGGCTTTTTCTTCGACCGGAATCCACGTTTGCAAGATGAAAAATGATGAAGCATTTAACAAATGTTGACGTGCTTGTTCTCTTTGGATAACCGCCAATAAGACTTCTTCAGCCAAACAAAACGTTTCATAAAAATCATGATAAGAAGCCAGTTGTTGCTTTAAGGCTTTTTCTTCTTTTTGTAAAATTTCATATCGTTCTTTGACTTGTTGATATGCCTCTTTAGGTGGAACATCATAACGGTATTGGAGTGGTTCAAAACTATATTGGTTTAATAACTCGGTTACACTCTGCTGATGTTCCTTCAGGTAAACGAGTGTAAAGTAACTATGATGCATACTTTGATAAATTTCTTCAAAATAAACCGTTGGCCATTGAGACAAAGCGCTCAAGAAACTGGCTTTATTGGCTAGATTTATCGAACCATGAACGACATAACTACTTTTTAACTGTTGTTTATGCGGTAAAATATCCAGATATTGCCAGCGGCCTAATAATTCTTCTTCGGCTTCTAACCCTTGACGATCCGTTTGAATTTGTTTCAAAGATTCTTGAATATTCTTTAATTCCGTCAAATAGCTTTGTAATGTTTTTTCATCAAAGGTTTGTTCCAACTCTTCTAAGGTATAGACTTTTCTTTTTATCTTTAAGCCTTTTCCTGAAGAGCGTGTCAAAAATAAAAGAAGCTCTTGCAATTGTTGTAGCATCGTTTCATATTTACGTAGCTGTTCAGTTGACTGTTCTGCTTGTAAAAAAGAATATTGACTCTTTAAGGCTTGTTCTTCTTCAGGCGAATGAAAAATCCGTTTTACTTCGACAATTTGCAAGCCTTGAATGGCTTGTAGAATTGCTGCTTCTTTTTCGGCAGCGGCAATTATTGTCATTTTTTCCATTTTACTAACTGCCATAAACGTCTTTCACCCTCTCAATAATTGAATCAATGACTTGTTCTTTGTTCGCTTCGTAACGTTCGTGAAGCGCTTGTTCAGTGCGCTTTGTTTCATCTAAAAGTTGTTCTTTTTCAAGTTGTAACATCTTTTCTTGCGTTGCTAGTGAATCCGTCAGCACTTTTTCAACAGCTTCTTCACTCTCTTGACGTAGTTCAGCTAAACGTTCTTGCTTCTGTTCTTCATATAAACGACAATTCATCTTAGCTTGTTGCCGATGCTCTTCCACCGCATCTTCCGCTGCCTTGATTTGCTCTAGTACTTCTTGTACCATTGTCTCCACCTCCTTAGTTTTTACACCTTTAGCATATAAGAAAAAGGACTAGCGAAATAGAGATACGCTCAGCCCTTTTGTTTTAGGTATGCAAAAAGGCGCAAACTCAAAAATTGTTCTTCTCACCCCTTGAAGAACTGAATCCTTGAAGCTTTCGCCCAACCATTCTTTATTCAATACTCTACCATCTTAGCAAAGTTTTTCGCAAAATTCAATACTTACCCAAATGAATTAAAATAACAAATTTTCACTTTTATAATAGGTAATAAAAAGGCATTATTTTTTTCGCTTTATAATTATTGATCTTGAATTTTTTTCACATAGATGTGCTATACTTACGTAAACAATTAAATTTATTTGGAGGGGTCTCTGATGAATATACGATATATTTCAATCTCTGGTAATACACGCTCATTTGTTCAACGTTTAACAACTTATGCTGAAGAGCAACATCAGCAAAACGAAAAAAATCCTACGATTACTTTCAAAGAAATTTCGGAAAATTCTCCGTTAGAAGTAGAAACAGAACCATTTTTTACCTTTGTGCCTACCTATTTAGATGGTGGCGATGGCATCAACAACGGCAATACCGAAATTTTAACAGAAGTCATGCGAGAATATCTTGCTTTTGAAAATAATTATCGTTATTGCTCTGGCGTGGTGGGCAGCGGCAATAAAAACTTTAATCACCAATACTGCCTGACAGCTAAACAGTATGCGGAACAATTTAACTTTCCCTTCTTAGCTGACTATGAATTAAGAGGCACCCAAGCGGATATTGAACGAATTTATGCTATTTTAAAGGAAAACCAATAAGCAAGTTTCATTACTAAAAAGCTCACCTATGATAGACTACATTTTGAGGTGAAGAAAAATGAGAAATACATGGTTAGCAGAACAACTTCAGTCAATCAGCGAAGAACCCAATTCTTTTATTATCGAGGAAACCATCAAATATATTGAACAATTAGAAGATGATAATGAAAGTCTTCAAGTTGCATTGGAAGGAACCATTTGGAGTCCTAAAAAATGGAACGAACCTTTGGAAAAATAATTTAAACAGAAGAAAAGAGCCAGAAACACTTACGTTTCTGGCTCTTTTCTTCTGTTATTTACAAATTATAGACGTGCATTTAAATCTTTTGCTAATTCTTCAAATCCTGGTTTACCTAATAAAGCGAACATGTTGCGTTTGTAAGCTTCAACACCTGGTTGATCAAATGGATTAACCCCATTTAAGTAACCTGAGATACCCACCGCAATTTCGAAGAAGTACATAACATAACCTAATGAATAAGCATCCATTGTTGGCACTTTAACGATCATGTTTGGCACACCACCATCTGTGTGAGCAAGCAACGTACCTTCGAACGCTTTTGTATTGACGAAGTCAATTTCTTTTCCTTGTAAATAGCCTAGGCCATCTAGATCTTCATTTTGTTCTGGAATTGAAATGCTATGGCGTGGATTTTCAATTTTAACCACTGTTTCAAATAAGTTACGCATACCTTCTTGAACATATTGACCCATAGAATGTAAGTCAGTTGAAAAGTCTGCGGCTGCTGGGAAAATACCTTTGCCATCTTTTCCTTCTGATTCACCGTATAATTGTTTCCACCATTCAGAGAAATAGTGCATACCAGGCTCATAGTTAATTAACATTTCAGTTGTTTTACCTTTACGATATAAAATGTTACGTAACGCAGCATATTGATAGGCTTGGTTTTCTTTTAAGTCGCTCGTTGCGCCGTATTCTTTACGTGCATCATTTGCACCTTCCATTAAACGATCAATATCTGCACCGCTAACAGCGATTGGTAAAAGACCTACTGGCGTTAAAACAGTGAAACGACCGCCCACATCATCAGGAATCACAAATGTTTCCCAACCTTCCGCATCGGCTTCAACTTTTACTGCTCCTTTAGCACGGTCAGTTGTCGCATAAATACGTTTATTGGCTTCTTCTTTGCCATATTTATTAATTAATAACTCTTTAAAGACGCGGAAAGCAATCGCTGGTTCTGTCGTCGTTCCAGATTTTGAAATAACGTTGACAGAAAAATCACGATCACCAATCACATTGATTAGATCAGCTAAATAAGTTGAGCTGATGCTATTTCCAGCAAAGAAGATTTGTGGCGCTTTCCGTTCTTCTTTTGATAATAGATTATTAAATGAATGTGTCAAAAATTCAATTGCTGCACGGGCACCTAAATATGAACCACCGATACCAATGACTACTAATACCTCAGAGTCAGATTGAATTTTTGCTGCTGCTTTTTTAATGCGCGCGAATTCTTCTTTGTCATAGTTTTCTGGTAAATCAATCCAGCCAGTAAAATCATTACCAGCTCCTGTACCTTCACGTAATGCTTTGTCCACTGCAGTGACTTGTGTTTGCATGTATTCCAATTCATGGTCAGCAACAAATGGTGCTAATTTGGAATAATCTAATTGAATGTGTGACATTCCTTTTCCTCCTCGAAAGTAAACTTACTACATGTATACTTTACGTGTTTTTAGACATTTTTTCAAGCAAATTCTTTTGGATAGACCAATTGTTTAATTTTAACTATTTAATTAGAGATATTTATTCTCTTAATCAAACAAACCAATAAAAAATGCTAGGAAATCCTAGCATTTTTTGTTATTAGACGAGTCCTTGACTTAGCATCGCTGCCGCTACTTTTTCAAAGCCAGCAATATTCGCACCTAAAACAAAGTTATCTCGTTCCTGATATTCGTTAGCTGTATCACGACAAGTCTCATAAATGTTTTGCATAATTTGATCTAGCATACCGTCAACTTTTTCAAAGGACCAAGCTAAACGTTCAGCATTTTGGCTCATCTCTAAGGCAGAAACCGCAACACCACCTGCATTAGCGGCTTTACCTGGACAATAAATTACAGCTGATTTAGCAAAAACGGCGACTGCTTCTAGTGTACAAGGCATATTTGCGCCTTCTGCCACGACTTTCACTCCATTTTTCACTAAAATAGCGGCTTGCTTTTCGTTGATTTCATTTTGTGTTGCACATGGTAACGCAATGTCATACGCTGTTTCGAAATCCCAAACAGATTCTTTATCATAATAAGTTGCGCCTTTACGTGTTTCAACATATTTTGAAATGCGTTCACGATTTTTTTCTTTTAGTTCTTTTACTAACGCCACATCAATTCCTTCTGGATCATAGACAAAACCAGACGAATCGGAACATGTGATTACTGTGGCGCCTAGCTCAGTTGCTTTTTCCATGGCATAAATTGCGACATTCCCGCTACCAGAAACAGCGACTTTTTTGCCTTCAAACGTATCGTTTTTATCTGCTAATAAATGTTTAACAAAATAAACCGTTCCATAACCCGTCGCTTCTGTTCTTGCTTGGCTTCCCCAGTATCCTAAAGGTTTTCCAGTCAACACTCCTGCATCATAGTTGCGCAAGCGTTTATACATGCCAAACAAATAACCAATTTCACGAGCGCCTACGCCAATATCGCCTGCTGGAACATCTGTACTTGGACCAATATGTTTTTGAAGCTCGGTCATGAAACTTTGACAAAAGCGCATCACTTCAGCATCTGACTTACCTTTTGGATCAAAATCACTACCGCCTTTGCCGCCACCGATTGGCAAACCAGTTAAACTATTTTTAAAAATTTGTTCAAAGGCCAAAAACTTCATCACACTTAAATTCACACTTGGATGAAACCGCAAACCACCTTTGTATGGTCCAATCGCTGAATTATATTGGACACGATAGCCTCTGTTCACATGCCAATTGCCCTGGTCATCTTGCCACGGCACACGAAATTGAAAAATACGTTCAGGTTCAATCAAGACACCTAAAACATTTGCTTCAATGTATTGAGGATTTTTTTCTAAAAAACCTTCTACGGTTGGTAAAAACTCATCGACTGCTTGTAAATATTCTGTTTGACCTTGGTCTAATTGGTGAATCTTTTCTTGAATATTTTTAACATATTGTTTTGCGTCCATTTAATCATCCTCTCATTGTTATAGGTTTATTTTAACTGAAAATTCAAAAATTACCATAGTCAAACGTTTATTTTTTCCTTAAATCCAGAAAAAATCCCGTAATTATGGTACACTACCTATTGAATTGGAGGAGAACTATGAAGAAATTTGATGTAATTATTGTCGGCGCTGGGACAAGTGGTATGATGGCCACGATTGCGGCCGCCGAAGCAGGCGCTCAAGTATTATTAATTGAAAAAAATCGCCGTGTTGGGAAAAAATTATTAATGACTGGTGGCGGCCGCTGTAATGTAACTAATAATCGGCCCGCAGAAGAAATCATTTCATTTATTCCTGGAAATGGAAAATTTTTATACAGCGCATTTTCACAATTTGATAACTATGATATCATGAACTTTTTTGAATCCAATGGTATTCACTTAAAAGAAGAAGATCACGGACGCATGTTCCCTGTTACAGATAAATCGAAGTCAATTGTTGATGCGCTATTTAACCGCATTAACGAATTAGGAGTCACTGTTTTTACAAAAACACAGGTCACAAAATTACTACGAAAAGACGATCAAATAATTGGCGTTGAAACCGAACTGGAAAAAATTTATGCACCGTGTGTTGTATTAACAACTGGCGGCCGCACTTATCCTTCCACAGGAGCAACTGGTGATGGCTATAAACTAGCCAAAAAAATGGGGCATACCATCAGCCCACTCTACCCTACCGAATCGCCTATTATTTCTGAAGAACCTTTTATCCTTGATAAAACGTTGCAAGGTCTCTCTTTACAAGATGTTAATTTAACTGTTTTGAACCAAAAAGGAAAACCTTTAGTTAATCATCAAATGGATATGCTGTTTACACATTTTGGCATTTCAGGACCTGCCGCGCTCCGCTGTTCTAGTTTTATTAACCAAGAATTAACTCGCAACGGCAATCAACCTGTCACGGTAGCCTTGGATGTGTTTCCGACAAAATCTTTTGAAGAAGTGCTGAAAAATGTTGATTACATGATTGAGGAACAGCCAAATAAAGTGGCAAAAAATGCCTTTCATTCTTTAATACCAGAACGGCTGCTCACTTTTTATCTAGAGAAACTAGCAATTGAAGAAGTGCCTGCCAAACAACTAACAGAAAAGCAACGTCTTTCCTTTGTGGAACTACTGAAAGACTTTCAGTTCACTGTTACGAAAACATTGCCTTTGGAAAAATCTTTTGTCACAGGCGGTGGGATTTCCCTCAAAGAAGTGACCCCAAAAACAATGGAGAGCAAATTAGTCAATGGTTTATTTTTTGCTGGTGAACTTTTAGATATTAATGGCTATACTGGAGGCTACAATGTTACAGCTGCATTTGTCACTGGACATGTTGCTGGCTCCCATGCCGCAGAAATTGCAGAATACACCTATTTACCAATTGAAGAAGTCTAAACAAAAAGTCGCTACAATAGCGACTTTTTGTTTACTTTTTTTATTTATCAATAATTTTCCCGTTTTCTAAATAAATAGTGCGGGTGGCTACTTTTTCCACAAACGTTTCATCATGCGAGGTAAAAATTACTGTTCCTTGATAGGCACTTATAAATTCTTCAAGTGCTTGGATTGTCTCTAAATCAAGAAAATTGGTGGGTTCATCCAATAAGATAATATTATTTGGTTCTATAAACAGTTGCGCCAAAGTAATTTTTATGGCTTCGCCACCACTTAGAGAAGATATCTTTGTCTGTAAATTTTCTTGTTGAAAACCTAGCCGATATAAAAGTGAACGCACAATCTTTTCAGAATAATTTGTCCGCTTCAATAAATAAGTCAACAGTGGTTCATCATTTTTTAATCGATAATCTAATTGATGATACGTTCCTAACCGGACTTTGGGAGAAAAGTAAATGGCCGGGTGACGAGCTTCAATTTGTTGAAGGAAGGTACTCTTCCCAGCACCATTTTTTCCACAAAGTGCTATTTTTTCGTTTAAAGGAATTTGAACGTTCACTTGGTTAAGAATTGTTCGATTCTCATAAGCGAAAGTTAAATTTTCAATTCTAATTGGATATGGATTGTATAAAGAGAACTGATTATTAGTAGGAAAAATAATTTTTCGCTCTTGTTTTGCTTGCGCAACATCGGGTAATCTGTCAATTCTGGCATTAATCGCTTTCGCTTGTTTTTGGAGTGCTTTTTGTACGGTATCTTTTTGTTTAGAACCAGCTAAACGACTAGGTTTAATTTGCTTTTGTTTTTGTTTTTTTGAAACATGACTAGATTTTTGCGCTTGTGCTTGTTTCTTTGCGTAAGATTCCTGTAATTTTTTCTTTTCCTTTTGATACTGACGATAGACATTATATTGTGTTTGCTGTTCCAATTCTTTTTGACGACAATACGCATCGTAGTTTCCTAAATATTCTTTGACATGTCCATCCGAAACTTCCCAAATTTTCTCTGCTAATTGATTCAAGAAAAAGCGATCATGACTAACAAACAAAACGGTCCCATAATAATACGTTAAATCCGCCACTAACAACTGACGATGTTCTTTATCTAAATGTGTGGTTGGTTCATCTAAAATAACCCCGGTTGGATACTCTGAAAATAATGTTGCTAAGCGTTTTTGGACTTTTTCGCCACCACTTAGTTTTTGATTTTTCTGATTTAGCAAACAGTTTTTGTCAGTTTTCTCTGGTTCATTCGTTATTTCTTCAGCTACTTGTGCCAAGTAATGAAAATCGTTCAATCTTTGAACTTTTCCTTTGTCTGATTGAATCTTACCCATAATTAAATTGAGCAGTGTTGATTTTCCTGCGCCATTTTTACCAATAATCCCAATTTTTTCATTTTCATATACAAATAATTCATCAATTTCTAGAATTGGTTTTCCCGAAAAGTGAATACTTACTTCTTTCAGATGAATACTTAATTTTTTCATTTTGCCCTCTTCTTTCATTTCTGAAACGAAAGAATCTTGGGTACGCAAAAAAGGACAGCCTAATCGCTATCCTTGTAGTTTCGTATAAAAGTACACACGCCACCCATGAATTTTAA
This sequence comes from Enterococcus sp. DIV2384, assembly GCF_050534975.1. Lineage (NCBI taxonomy): Bacteria > Bacillati > Bacillota > Bacilli > Lactobacillales > Enterococcaceae > Enterococcus > Enterococcus sp. DIV2384. The sequence continues at coordinate 1,267,267 of NZ_CP172905.1, read as the reverse complement.
TTTCAGACTTTTTGATAAGATTTATTCAATTTATTTTGTCAAAAAGTCAATCCAAATTCTGATAGATGCCAACATACAATTATACCTCCTCGTTTAATTACTCCCACATTAACACCTCTGCTTTCTTTTGTCAATTCTGACCCTAAAATCAGAGAATCGGACTTTAGTAGGATACAATTTTACCGAAACTATGGCAAAATAAAGACGGAGGTGAAAACCATGAAGATTACATTGACACGAAAAACATCAGCTTGGGGCGCGTTACGCTATTTTACATTTTATAAAAATGGTGTGCATCAAGGGAAACTTTTTACTAATGTACCTATTGAAATTGAGGCTGATCCTGGGGATGTTTTAACGTTCTATGAAGGCTGGTTCCAGTTTTATCGGCGCATTGAAGTTACTGAAGATACCAAAGAAATCACGATTATCAATTCTAAAAAATTGCAACACGTTTTTTATACCTGTGTCGTCTTATTTTTAATTTTAACGCTATTATTCCTTTCCGCACAGAAACTTTCGACATTTATTATTGCTGAAATTTTAATTTACTCTGGTATTCAGTGGCTGTTCCGCCAACAAACCTATCATTTTACTGTCAAGAAAAAAACGGAATCCTTTGCTTCCTATTCTAAAAAAAGTATCGCACACTAAACGAATCTTTAGCGTGCGATATTTTTTAATTACTTTTCATTAATTCGGCCACATATGTGACTGTTTCTGGTTGTGTTTCTTCAATTTTATTAATCGCATCTGCAAAATTCGGTAAATGCGCTTTGTGGGCAATTAATAATTCGTCCAACAAGGTCTTCGCCATGACGCCGCCAGGAACTAATGGATTAATAGTGAAAGCATGCAATGCTGCGCCGTAATCACCATTTATGGCTGCTCGAATAACCGTTTCTTCCATAGCTTTCATATTTTGAATAATTCCTCGTGCTGCTGGCGGAAAAGCTCCCCAGTTGTAAGGTTCATGGCCATGTGCTGTCACAGGACCAGACACTTCTACAACACAATCATACGGTAAATCAGTAATTGTCCCATTGTTTTCAGTAGAAACAACCATATCCGTTCGTTTATCATTATAAATTGATGCAATCATTTCACAAGCTGCATCGCTATAGTGTGTGCCGCCCCGTTCTTCTAATTCTTTTGGTTTGTAATCTAGTTTGGGATCTTTGTATAGTTCAAACAGACGACTTTCCGTTTCTTTAACCACTTGTGCTCTTGTTTCGCCCCGTTCATACTCTTCGATGGAATGCTTCAACATCTCATCTTCAATATAATAATAGCGATGATAACCACATGGTAACATTCCTAAATCTTTCAACTGTTCATAATGGAACGGCGCATCAAAAATATTTTTCAAATGACTTTCTTGCTCTTGCTTAGGCCCGTAAATTAAATCAATGAGTTCTTGTGTTCGCTCTTGTCCTTCTTTGTCCCAAACGCGGTGCCAATGGAAATGATTAATTCCAGCAAATTTAAAGAATAAGTCTTCTTCTGGAATTCCCAGCATTTCGGCCGCTTGTTTTCTATGACCAATCGGCACATTACATAAGCCAACTGTTTTTTTCCAACCGCCATGTTTAATTGCGGCTTCCGTAACCATTCCAGCTGGATTGGTAAAATTCACTAACCAAGCATCTGGGCAAAGACGTTTCATATCGTCAATAATAGCTAAAATGACAGGAATTGTTCGAAATGCTTTAAACATTCCTCCAGCGCCATTTGTTTCTTGGCCTAATACCCCATGGGACAAAGGAATCCGTTCATCTTTAATGCGAGCATCTAATAATCCTACACGAAACTGTGTTGAAACAAAATCCGCCCCTTTTAAGGCTGCTTCACGGTCCAATGTTAAATGAACTTCCCAATCTAAACCAGCAGCTTTAATCATGCGCTTCGCCATTGCACCAACGATTTCCAATTTTTCTTTACCAGCTTCAATATCGACTAACCAAATTTCCTTAATTGGCAGTTCATCTTTTCTTTTAATGTATCCTTCAATTAATTCAGGTGTATAACTAGAACCGCCACCAATTGTTGCAATTTTTAATGCTCCTCTTGTCATCCGTCTTCTTCCTCCTTGATTAAATTGTTATCGTTTACATCTTTAGGATAAATTATGGGAATGTTCCCATGTCAAGCACTATTTTCAAAAAAATGTATGCTATACTTCTTATAAGAATACATTCCACTTTGGAGGTAAAAAATGACGTCTATCATTGATGTAGCAAAAGTTGCCGGTGTCTCGAAATCGACTGTTTCTCGCTTAATTTCTGGAAAAGGATATGTGAGTGCCGATAGTCAAGAAAAAATTCTCAAAGCAATGAAAGAATTAAATTATACCCCGAATTATGTGGCGCGGAATTTACGAGCAGGTGCCACAAAAACCATTGGCTTTTTAGCCCCTAGCTATTTAGGTTCCTTAGGTATTTTCTTGAATCGCTTTATTTCAATTGCCAAAAAATACAATTATTCCGTAACCTTATTTTTTACAGATGGCGATCAGCAAAAAGAAATTGATGCCTTGAACCAATTAAAATACAAACAATTAGATGGCTTGTTTTTATTGACACGAACAAATGAATGGTCGGTGATTGAGCCTTACAGCGCGTATGGTCCTTTAGCAACCTGGCATCGTATCGATTCACCTAATATATACTCTTCCTACATTGATCATTACTCTGGTTATTATCGTTCCTTAGAATATTTACAACAACAAGGATACCAAAAAATTGGTCATGTCCTCGGTAATCCCGAAAATTTAAACACGCACGCACGAAAACGTGCAATGAAAGATTTTTATGAAAACACTCAGGCACCTTGGCAAGCTGAGTGGCTGATTAATGATCAGTATACTAACCATTCTGGTCGCAAAATTGCCCATTACTGGCAACAATTAACCGAAAAGCCAGAAGCTTTGGCCTTTTATAATGATCACGTAGCAGCTGAGTTTATTTCAGAACTTGAAAATCTAAATTATGCCGTTCCTCGCGATGTCGCTGTCATTGGCTTTGATAATAGTTATGTCAGTGAATTGATGCATATTACGACTGTTGATTATGCCATTCAGTATCAAGCCGAAAACTCATTTATTTACCTATACAACCAATTAAATCAGACGAACATTCCTGAAAAAAAATTAACCGTTCGTCTAGTTGAACGACGAACGGTGCCTAAAAAAGACCCGGCAGATCAGTCACTTTGACTGACTTACCGGGTCCTTTTAGAGTTAAACAAAAATTATTTATGCTTTTGTTCATTTTTTAAAATAGAAATTGACTGTTTTAAGGATTGAATCATGCCGCCTTCGCTGTATACAAGAACGTTTGATTTGTATAAACGAGCAGAGAAGATTGTTAAAATAATTCCAAAAACTGCCAAAATCACTAATGAGACAATTGCTTCCATTGTTGATGCCGTTTCGGTCGCCAAGCGTACTGGCATAATGTATGACGAAATCAGCGGAATAAAGGAAGTCACTTTCACCACGATATTTTGCGGATCATTCGTCCCAAACGTAATGCCAATCATATAACCGATTAAACCAATATACATGATGGGCTGAACTGCTTTTGCTGTATCCTCTGGTTTGGAAACAAGAGAACCACAAAGTGCTGCCAAAACAGCAAAAACGAGAATACCAATAATGAAAAAGCCTAATGTAAAAATAAAGGTTGATGAAAAAATACTTTGTGGTGAAATACCACTTAATAGACTTTTCATAAAATCAAGATTTTTCAATTGAGAATAGCCGAGAACAAACGCCACTCCGTAAATAAAAATTTGTGTTAAAGCTACTAGAATAACCCCAGTTAATTTGCCATAAAAATGGGTTTGCGCTTTTGTACTAGAGAGAATAACTTCCATGATTCTAGTGCCTTTTTCAGAAGCAATCTCTTGGGCAATAATTGAAGAATAACTGCTGATGAAGACAAATAACAAAATTGTTATCCCCATTGCTAACGCCATTTGAATCCCTGTGTTATCTTCTCCTGTTTTTATTTTACCATTTTCATCAAAACTAATTTTGGCTTTTTTAAATGTTGCTTGTTGATTCAACATGGCAACTTGCTCAGCTGTTAGGTTTAAACGATTGGCATTCGCCATTGTTTGTAATTGGTTTAACATTTGAGGAATTAGCATCTCGGTTGCATTTCCTAAAGAGCGTTCAGAGTAAAGCTGACCAGAAATCTGATTATCTGTAGTGTCCAAAAGTAAATAGGCATCAATTTTCTCGTCTTTTAATTGTTCTTGGGCCTTTTTCTCAGAAGAAACAGCTTTGAAAGAAAAGTCCTCTGTTTTATTCTTTGTCAACTCTTTAACGAGCGCTTGATTTTCCGAAACCAGACCAATGGTAGTATCTCCTGAAAAACCGCTAGCTAGAGAGCCCGCTAAGTAAACAATTCCTACAAGAAGAAATGGCGCTAAAATCATGATTAAGAAAGACAGCGACTTCACATTTTTCTTATAGACATCAGTCGCAATAATCCAAAATTTACTCATCTTGCCCACCTACTTTCATTTTGAAAATTTCTTCCAATGTTGGTGGTTGTTGATTAAACATTGGAATGTAGCCGTTGGCTGTCGCTTTATCAAACAACACTTTGCCCACTTCAGCGTTTTCTAATGTCGCTTCTAAGACGCCATCTTGTCGCAAGTGTGCTTCTTTCACACCTGCTGTAGCAGCAACTTCCTCAACAGATAACGGTGATTCTAAGAATAATTTTGTTCGACCAAATTGTTGTCGAATTTCATGAACCTGACCATCTAAAACCATGCGTCCATTTTTTAACATGACTAAATGGTCACAGATTTTCTCCACATTGTCCATATTATGACTGGAAAAAATGACACAAGAACCTTGATTTTTCAATTCAATAATGCCGTCTTTTAATAATTCTGCATTAACTGGATCCAAGCCACTGAATGGTTCGTCTAAAATAATTAACTTCGGTTCATGAATAAGTGTCGCAATCAATTGAACTTTTTGTTGATTGCCTTTTGATAAAGATTTAACTTTATCTGTTTTTTTGCCTTTAACTTGAAATTTTTCCATCCAAAAGTCAATTTTAGGTTCAATTTCTTTTTTAGTTTTTCCCCGCAACGAAGCGAAATAAATTAGTTGGTCTTCAATCGTAATTTTAGGATATAAACCCCGTTCTTCTGGTAAATAACCAATAATATTGTACTCTTTTTCATTTAATGGTTGACCATTCCATAAAACCGACCCGCTATCTTGTGTTAAAAAATTTAAAATCAAGCGAAATGTAGTTGTTTTCCCGGCACCATTTTGGCCAATTAATCCTAAAATTTTCCCGTCCGGTATCGTAAAGGATACATGATCAACTGCTTTAAAATCCCCAAAGGTTTTGACTAACTCTTTTACCTCTAACACATAAACGCCCCCTTCACTTTTTCTAAACCGCTGTTTAGTTACTCATATCGTATCTTTCCTGTGTTGGCTTGTCAATGACAATTGTTATGGAAAGATGTTGCACTTTAATCAGACGCTTTATTTTCTGCTAAACGAAAAAGGCCATCCGTCTCGGCAGAAATATACACTTCATTTGCGGACAAGCCTGTACTTTCATAAAATGTATTTTTAAATTCCTTTGCCGATTTTGATGATTGACAGGCCCAAATTCGACCTGTACGATTCAGCCATCTACCCAATTCATTCATTAAACGCTCATCAATCAGTAATTGATTTGGTACTTTTTTAAATTTTATTTGATAAACGGGTGTTAGTATTTTCATGATCAGACGTCCTCTCTTTTAAGTTAGTATTAGTATATCACGAAAGAAATCGTTATCATATTTTCTTGAGAGTTCAACTTTTCATGAAAAAATTGAATAAAAAAACCAGACAAATTAGGAAAAGCACCTAATTGGTCTGGTTCATTTTCATTTATTTTTCTATCTCAGAGGTTGTTTCTTGATGCAAATGACGATACACATTCTTTGCGACAGTTTCAGGTAACCCAGCTTTTCTTAATTCTTCAACACTGGCTGCCGTAATATTTTTAAGCGATTTAAATTCTTTTAAAAGATTTTTTTTGCGTTTCGGTCCCAAGCCTTCAATGTTATCTAATTTGGAAGCAAAACTATTTTTACTACGTAATTGACGATGGAATGTGATGGCGAAACGATGGACTTCATCTTGGATTCGTTGCAACAAGAAAAATTCTTGTGAGTTTCTTTCCAATGGTACAACTTCTAAGTTTGGACCAAATAAAAGTTCACTCGTTTTGTGCTTGTCGTTCTTGGCTAATCCAGCTACAGGAATATCGACTCCTAGTTGATTGGCTAACACATCTTTGGCAACATCGACTTGACCTTTACCACCATCGATTAAAATTAAATCAGGAAAAGGCAAGCCTTCTTTTAAAACTCGTGAATATCTGCGATAAATGACTTCTCTCATAGAAGCGTAATCATCAGGACCTTGGACGGTTTTTATTTTATATTTTCGATACTCATTTTTAGCTGGCCGTCCGTCAATAAACACAACCATCGCAGAAACAGGATTTGTTCCCATAATATTTGAATTATCAAATGCTTCAATTCGAATGGGCGCAGGTATGTTCATCGCATTGCCTAATTTTTCAACTGCGCCAATTGTTCGTTCTTGTTTCCGTACAATCAAATCGAATTTTTCATTTAAAGCAACTGCAGCATTTTTACTGGCTAATTTAACCAGTTTTTTCTTTTCTCCCCGTTGCGGCTGCAAGACTTTCGTAGCTAATAAAGCTTCGACGCTTTCTTTATCAATGTCATCAGGAATCAAGACTTCTTTTGGCACAAAATGCTCATTCTCTTGATAAAATTGTCCAATAAAAGTTAAAAATGCTTCACTGGCATCATCATAAAATGGAAAAATCGATACATCACGTTCGATTAATTTTCCTTGTCTGACAAAGAATACTTGGACACACATCCAGCCTTTATCAACAGCATAACCAAACACATCACGATCAATTAAATCCACATTCGTCATTTTTTGGCGGGTCATAACTGTTTCAATCGCTTTAATTTGATCGCGAAATTCTGCAGCTTTTTCAAATTCCATATGTGCAGCTGCATAAGCCATTTTTTCTTGTAAGCGGTCCTGAATTTCTGTATGTCCACCAGAGAGAAAACCTTTAATCTCTTCCACCATATCTTTGTAGACTTGCGGATCCACATCAAAAGCATAGGGACACAGACATTGTCCTAAATGATAATACAAACAAGGTGTTTTTTGCGACGGATTACATTTTCGCAAAGGAAAAAGCCGATCTAACAGTTTCTTTGTTTCATTCGCTGCATTTACATCTGGATATGGGCCAAAATATAACGCTTTGTCTTTTAAAACCTTTCGAGTAATCATTAAACGAGGATATTTTTCGTTTGTGATTTTGATAAAAGGATAGGTTTTATCGTCTTTTAACATGATGTTATATTTGGGATTATTTTTATGGATTAAATTAATTTCTAATAAAAGTGCTTCAATATTCGATTCTGTCACAATATATTCAAAATCATCGATTTCACTGACTAATCGTTCTGTCTTAGTATCATGGCTACCACGAAAATAAGATCGGACACGGTTTTTCAAAATTTTGGCTTTCCCAACATAGATAATCGTGCCGTTTTTATCTTTCATTAAATAACAACCAGGTTGATCAGGAAGCAGTGCTAATTTATTTTTTATTCGTTCGTTCATACGATACTTCCTTTCTAACAAAATGCTTCGTCTATTATACACCTCTTTTTGTAATTAAACAAAAAAAGCCGCTACTTTATGTACGAAAGAAACAGCCTGAAAAGACAATCGCTAATGATTTCTCTTCAGACTGAATCAAACTATTCGTAATGACTAATCAACGTTTATAAGTGTTTGGCAATCATTGCTTGCAATTGGTCTTTTGTATGAACACCGACTGCTTTTTCAACAACTTCGCCATCTTTTTTCAATAGCAATGTTGGGATGCTCATGATTCCAAAACTTGCTGGTGTTGCAGGATTTTCATCCACATCCATTTTGACGATTTTCACTTCGTCTTCATCATATTCTTCAGATAATTGTTCTAAGATGGGTGCTTGCATACGGCAAGGGCCACACCAAGTTGCCCAAAAGTCGATTAAGACTAATCCTTCATCTGTTTCTGTTGCAAAATCTTTATCGGTAATTGCTTGTGTCATTTCACAAACCTCCTACTCTTTACTCTTATTACATGCTTAGTATAACACGTCATCTCTAAGATAGCGAGTGTTCTGCTTACTTATTGTAAGTCCTTGTTTATTGGAATTTTACGACAGTCGCACCATTACCACCTTGGTTTTGTGGCGCAAATTCATAGCTTTTCACACTGCGGTGATTTTTTAAAAATTCCGTTATTCCGGTTCTTAATGCACCTGTTCCTTTGCCGTGAACAATGGTTACTTGTGGATAGCCCGCTAGAATCGCAGCATCAATGTATTGGTCAACTTCTGCCAATGCTTCTTCGTAGCGTTTGCCACGTAAGTCTAGTTGTGTGCCAACATGACTGCTTTCTGCAGAACGAACCGTTGTAACTCTTGGTTTCGCTTCTTTTTGTGGAGCGACAGGCGTCATATCCTCTTCAGATACGTTCATTTTTAAAATGCCCAATTGGACTTGCCATTGTCCTTTGCCGTTGTCTTTTAATAAGGTCCCTCGTTGGCCGTAAGTATTGACAATTACTTCATCGCCAGCTTTTAATTTTTTCTGTTCTTTCGCCTTCTTCAGCACTTTGTTTTTAGCAAGCTTGGTTTCTTCATGGTGTAATTGAGAAAGTTGTGTTTTCGCATCAATTAACTGATGTTCTTTGACACCACCTTGTTGGCCACTTTCCAATTGCATTTTGCGAATATCAGAAATAATGGTTTCTGCGTTTTCTTCCGCTTCTGCAATAATTTTATTTGCTTCTTTCCGTGCTTTTTGTAATTCTTTTTCTCGTTCTTCAAAAAATACTTGATAGGCTTCTTTCAGTTCCTTATGCAAAGCGGCCGATTCATCGACATAGTGGCGAGCTTCTAAATATTCAGTTTCGGCCATTTTGCGACGGTTTTCCAAGTCTTCAATCATTTCGTTTAAATCTTGACTTTCACCGTCCATTATTTGTTTTGCAGCCTCAATAATACTGTTGTCTAATCCAAGACGTTTCGAAATTTCAAAAGCATTACTTCGGCCAGGCACGCCAATTAATAAACGATAGGTTGGACTCAAAGTATCTACATCAAATTCCATACTGGCATTGATTGTTCCAGCTCGATTATAGCCATACACTTTTAATTCAGGATAATGGGTTGTTGCCATCACATAGGCTCCTTTAGCGCCCAATGAATCTAAAATGGCAATCGCTAAAGCGGCCCCTTCTTGCGGATCTGTCCCAGCACCTAATTCATCAAATAGTACTAAACTTTGATGATCGACTTTCTTTAAGACAGACACGATATTCGTCATATGTGAAGAGAAAGTACTTAAACTTTGTTCAATCGATTGTTCATCCCCGATATCCGCAAATACTTCTGTAAAAATCCCCATTTTACTCTCTTCTTCAACTGGAATAGGTAATCCAGCTTGACCCATTAATTGTAAAAGACCTAACGTTTTCAGAGTAATGGTTTTCCCGCCGGTATTAGGCCCTGTAATCACAATTGCTTGATATTCTTCTCCAATCACAATGTCATTGGCTACAGCTTTTTCTGGATTTAATAGTGGGTGCCGGGCTTGTTTAAAAACTACATGATTTGCTTGACTAATTTCTGGAACAACTGCTTTTAGTTCTTTTCCTAGTCGCGCCTTAGCATTAATAAAATCAAGTTTACCAATGACATAAGCATTATGCGTAATTTCTCGGCGATAAGGAACCAACTCAGCCGACAGTTCTGCCAAGATGCGAGTAATCTCATTTCTTTCGGCAATTTGTTGTTGTCGCAAACGATTATTCATTTCTAAAATTTGTTTAGGTTCAATAAATAAGGTTTGTCCTGAAGCACTTTGGTCGTGAACCACGCCACCAAAAATATTTTTATATTCTTGTTTGACTGGAATTACGTAGCGTTCATTTCGCATAGTAACAAGGGCATCACTCAGATAACGTGCGTTTTTCCCACGAATAATACTATCTAGTTCTTCTCGAATGGTCTGCTCACTACGACGAATATTTTGCCGAATTGCCTTTAAGGCTGGCGAAGCTTCATCTGTGACGTAGCCATCATCATCAATGGCTTGTTTGAGTTGGCGATTTAATTCAGGCAAAACTTCTAGTTGCTCTCGCCACATATATAAACGTTCAAAATCAACTTCATTTTCACTTAACTCATCAAAAAAACGAGTCAGTTCTGAAGTAGTCGACAAGACACGGCCTACTTGTGCTAATTCTATGCCATTTAAATCCGCACCAATTTCAATCCGTTTCATGTGTGGTTGGATATTTTCTAATTTAGGAATGGGGATTCCACCACGTAATCGTTGAACTTTTAAACCATCCTGTGTTTCATTTAGCCATGATTGAATTTTATTTTCATCAGCAATTGGTAATAATTCCGAAACTTCGTTTGTCCCCTGAGCTGTCACAATAAATTGCAACAACTGTTGTTTTACTTTATCAAACCCTAATGTTGATAGAATACGCTGATTCATTTTTCCACCTACTTTTCTAACTTTTTCATTTGTTGAAAAGACTGAGACATAACATAAGAAGTTTCGCTTTGCTCACTTACTTCTTATCTCTATCTCAGTCCCATTCAGCTTTATTTCGTAATTGGTTCAACCCATAATTCATATGCTTGTTTTGTTAGAATTGGGGTATTTTTTACAATGCCTCGTGCCAAGCCACTTGACCGAAACTGATTTTGGACAATATCTGACGGAATCATTGACGCCGTAGCTAACACTAGAAAAAGACCCACGTATAACACAAGAACACTTAATACGCCACCTAATAGTCCATTTACCTGTTTCAAAACTGGAATAAATGTTAATCCATGTAAAAAGATAGCTAAAAAACGAACGACCAACCAGCCTGCAAACAGCAATAATAGAAACGCAACCGCTGAATAAAAGGCTTTGTCCAAGTCTAAAGAAATCTCTTGATTAAAAAAGACAAGCTTTGACGTTGGCGTAACCGATGGATATGGAATATACAATTCTAAATGAGAAGCGACCTCTTTGTAATAGGTACGAGCAACAAAATATGAAATTAAGTAACCTACCGAATAGAGCACTTGTAAAATCAAGCCTCGTTTAGCTCCTGTATAAAATCCAAAGGCTAAAAGTAATAAAATAAGTATTGTTAACATCTTGTCATCCTTTCAGGAACTACTCCGAAACACCTTTATTTTGAATCTGCTGTTTTCGATTTTCATTCAAAATTTGTTGGGCTTCCACATGATTATGAATTTCTACATCTTCTTGTCCATTCTTTTTCAAAACATCTCGTGCTTCTTCTTCGATAATTTCCATTCGGCGCACACGATTCTCTAATTCAGCCAAACGAATGGTTTTCTGTTTTAAATCTGCTACTTGTTTTTCCAATTTTAAAGCATATTCTTGTTTTTTTAGTTGATCTGAAATTGCATTAATTGCTAATAAAACAGAAGCTTGTTCCGTATCAGTTTGCGGAGAAAGATGTTTAATTTCCGCCAGTTGTTCGTTGACAATTTTTGTGACTAAATCCATATGTTGTTTTGACTCTTGGCCAATAATTGTATACGTATGGTCTGCAATGATTGCTTTATATCGTGTTTTTTCATTTGATGCCATGTTGAGGTTCCCTCCTGTAAATCAATCCATTCTTGCTTATTGTACCATGAAAAAAAAGCGAAGCGCAATTTTCGTACAAATTCTTTCTTATTATATGCCACAAAGCGAAAAATTTAAAGATTTCTTTACAAGAACTCTGGCAATTTAAGAACGAATAGAAATTGTGTAGGAGAAAAAGCGTGGAACAAAAAGTCAAAGTGATTTTTGTCCCACGCTCAAAACCTGATAATCAGCTAAAAACGTTCGTCTCAGCTGTACTTTTTAAGGCTTAGTTATTATCTTTCATCTTTTCTACACGTAAACAACGCATAGCATTTAAAACAGCGATAATAGTTACACCAACATCAGCAAACACTGCTGCTTGCATTGAAGCCAAGCCTAATGCACCTAGTGCCAAGACAATGATTTTAACAGCAATCGCAAAGATAATGTTTTGTTTAACAATTCTCAATGTTTTTCTTGATAATTTAATCGCAGAGGCGATACGACTTGGTTCATCATTCATAATCACCACATCAGCAGCTTCAATTGCCGCGTCACTTCCTAAACCACCCATGGCAATCCCAACATCAGCCCGGGCTAAAACAGGTGCATCATTCATACCATCACCAACAAAGGCAACTTTGTTTTTAGGTGAAGATGCTTTTAACAACTCTTCTAAACGATCCACTTTACCATCTGGTAAAAGTTCTGCATAAACTTTGTCAACACCAACTTCTTTTGCAATAGCTTCTGCAACTTGTTGATTGTCTCCAGTCAGCATAACAGTTTGTTTGACCCCTTCAGCCTTTAATTCTTTTATTGCTGAAATGGCGTCTGGTTTCAATTGATCCGCAATCACTAAATAGCCTGCAAATTGATTATCAATAGCGACAAAAATTAAAGTTCCCGCTTCCTTCACTTCTGGTGCTTCGATACCAAATTGTTTCATTAACTTCGCATTACCGACTAAAACTGTTTTACCTTCAATTGTGGCTTTGATACCGTGTCCGGCAACCTCTTCAATTGCTGTTGCTGGAACAGTTTCTTTGCCATAGCTTTCTTTAATAGAAATAGCAATTGGATGAGTGGATAATTGTTCTGCTGTTGCTGTTAAACGCAACAACTCTTCTTCGGGTAAGACAACACTAGTTATGTTTTGAACCACAAAATTTCCTTTTGTTAGCGTACCAGTTTTATCAAAAACAATTGTTTCCGTATTCGCTAAAATTTCTAAATAGTTACTTCCTTTAATTAAAACACCTAGTTTGCTGGCTCCGCCAATTCCACCGAAGAAACTTAAAGGAACAGAAATGACTAAGGCACATGGACAAGAAATAACCAAGAACGTTAATGCCCGATAAACCCATTCATTAATAGAAGTATCAGGGAAAATAAATGGTGGAATCACTGCCAATAGGATAGCTAAAACAACGACAACTGGTGTATAGTAACGAGCAAATTTAGAAATAAAGTTTTCTGCAGGGGCTTTTTTACTGCTAGCATTTTCAACTAAATCTAAAATTTTGCTAACTGTTGAATCCCCAAATTTTTTCGTAACATTAATGGTCAAGGCCCCATTTTTATTGATAAAACCACCTAAGATTTCATCGCCGACTTTGACCGTTCTTGGAACGGATTCACCAGTCAACGCAGAGGTATCTACCATACTTGATCCATCAATAATTTGACCATCTAATGGAACTTTTTCACCTGGTTTCACTAATATTTGTTGCCCAATTTCAATTGTATCTGGAGCGACCGCTTTTATTTGTCCATTTACTAAAAGATTTGCTGAATCTGGACGAATATCCATTAATTTGGCAATTGATTTTCTGGATTGATCAACCGCAGCACTTTGGAACCATTCGCCGACTTGGTAGAACAACATTACTGCCACAGCTTCGGGATATTCCCCAATAAAGAATGCCCCGATCGTTGCCACAGACATTAAGAAATTTTCATCAAACACTTCCCCACGAAAAATATTCGTTACCGCTCGTTTGACAATGTCGCCACCAATTAAGACATAAACGACTAAATAAGATGCCAAAGCAACCCAATTATTACTTGTTTTAATGATAATAAGTGCTAAAAATAAAACAAATGCAATAATGATACGAATTAAGCGATTCTTATTTGGATTACGTCCCTCTTCTTCTTTGACATCTTTTAAAGAAATAACTTTGACATCTGATTCTAACTTACCAATCACTGCACGCGCTTCATTTTCGACTTCTAAATCATGTCCTGATTCAACTTCCAGTGTCATCTTTTCAGCCATGAAGTCCACACGCGCTTTTTCTACTCCGTGAATTTTTTGGACAGATTTTTCAATTTTGTCTGCACAACTTGCACAATCAAGTCCTTCTAGTTTATAACTCTTTTGCATTTAAACACCTTCACTCCCTATATAATAGCGATTATTCCGTTTACATGAATAACCTTTCATGAATCTATTATAAATGAAGATGCAATCATATGTCAACCGCTTCACGTAATCTTTTTCTATTTTATAGACATAATGGCATAATTGCTGTAGGTGGAATGGATAACTGAGTAATAACTTTCGGATTGAGTCTATTGCTGCCTTTCCACCAAATTTTGGTTTGTTGGTGTTGAAACCAAGCACTTTGTTCAAAAGGTGCTGACAATGTTTGTAAGTGATGCACTTCGATCTGATTGGTTGCCTGCGGTTCTGTTGTGAAATCATGGGCCCGAATACCTATAGAATGACAAGAAATAGGAACTTCTTGTGTAACCATTAGTGTTTGTTGCCAGCCAATCACTTGGACTCTGTGCGCATCTATGCGTTTGACAGGCCAAATATTTTTACAACCAGTGAGTTTAGCTGCTTCAATCGTTTGAGGTTGGTTAAATAATTGATTTGTTGCACCAAAAAGTGTTTGGTTTTTTGTGATTATCACTAAACTCTGACATAACTTATACAGTTCATCTAAACTATGACTCACAATTAAGGCATGTTGATTTAAATTACTTAATCGCTGTTGAAGTTCAATTTGCAGCTCTTCCTTTAAGGGTGCATCTAATGCGGAAAATGGCTCATCTAATAACAGGTAAGCCGGCTGAGCCGCTAGCATTCGCGCAAAAGCCACTCGCTGTCTTTGTCCTCCAGAAAGTTGACTAGGATATTGTTGTTGGACTTTAGTTAAGTGAAAAGATGCAAGCAATTGAGTGACCAATTGTAAATCTTTTGTCACGCACGTCAGATTTTCTACTACCGACAAATGAGGAAACAACGCATACTGTTGAAACAAAAGACCAATTTTTCGTTGTTGCGGCGACAAATTGATCTTTTTTTCAGTATCGAATAAGACTTGATCATTTAAAACAATCTGACCTTTATCCGCAGTCTCAACACCCGCAATACATTTTAACAACATACTCTTGCCACAACCAGAAGCACCTAAAATTCCTGTTGTTTGCGTCTTTGTTTCAAACTGAATTTGCAAAGTATGACTTTTCAATTCTTTTTGAATATCAACAATTAATCTCATTCCGATCTTCTCCAAGCGCGCTGACTAAAAAATTCCGTAAAAAATAAAATAATCAGGCAAAGTAATAACATAATTACAACATATTGATTGGCTAAACGCCAATCCCCACTTGCTACAGCAGAGTAGATAGCTAAAGGAAGCGTTCTTGTTTTACCAGCAATATTCCCTGCTAACATTGTCGTCGCTCCAAATTCGCCTAACCCACGGGCAAAGGCTAACACGCCACCGGCCAAGAGACCGTTCATCGACAAAGGTAACGCAATTTTTCTAAAATATCGACTTTCCGAAAATCCGAGTGTCTGGGCCACAGCCAACAATTCACTATCCATTTGTTCAAACGCCGTTAAGGCTGAACGATACATTAAAGGAAATGAAACAGCAACGGCAGCAATAACCGTAGCTGGCCATGAAAAAACAACTTGAATGGCAAAAAAATCAAGTAAAAACTGGCCCACTGGTTGCTGAACACCAAAAATAGTTAAGAGAAAAAAACCAAAAACAGTCGGCGGTAAAACTAATGGCAACGTAAATAAACTATTCAAAAGAATTTTTAATTTACGATTTTTCAAACGAAAAACAATATACGCAACGCCTGTTCCTAAAACAAAAGTAAATAAAATGGCGATTATTGCTGTCTGAAAAGATAAAAGAATTGGTCGAACATCCATTTTCCCACCTACTTTGTTAACTTAAAGCCAATATTTTCAAAATATTTTCTGCATTGTTGACTCTGTAAAAAATTTAAAAAAGCATCTGCTGATTTTTGTTTCTTAGAGGCGGCAACTTTACCAACTGGGTAGATAATTGGCTTTTTCAAAGCAGCTTCAGGCATGGCCGCAACAATCGCTACTTTTGAATTGGTTGCTGCATCTGTCGCATAAACTAAGCCAGCTTCTGCACTTGCATTCGCTACCCATTCAAGGACTTCTGTTACATTCGTGCCAAAGCTTGCGTGTTTTTCTACATAAGACCAAGCGCCTAAAGCTTTTAAGCCTTCTTCGGCATATTGACCAGCTGGAACACTCGCAGGATCACCAATTGCTATCATTTGGGCTTTTTTTAAATCAGAAAAATCATGCCACTTTGCTTGATCTTGGTTAGGCACAATAAGAACAAGCTGGTTTTCCAATAAAGGAACGACACTTTTTTTATTAATTAGTTTTTCTGCAACCAATGCATTCATTTGTTTTGTCGAAGCTGAGAAAAATACATCGGCTTTTAGGCCTTTTTCAATTTGCATCTGTAATTTTCCAGAACTATCATAGGTTCCAGTTACCTGAATATCTGGATGCTCTTTTTCAAAGGCTGGAATAATTTTCTTCTCCATGACTGATTCTAAGCTAGCTGCTGCCGCAAGGGTTATTTCTTCTTTTTTTGTTGAAACTGTTTCTTTTTGCGGCTGATTTGTACATGCAGCAATTAGGGCAACTAAACTGAATAAACTAAGCAAGAACACAGTCTTTTTTTGTTTAGACATTTGAACGCCTCTTTTCTTTTATAAATACCCGCCATAACTCAAGTCAATAATTTCAGATTTTTTAATCACTTCTTTGGCCATTAATCTTGGTAACAACAAATCAAAAACAGTTTTTTCTGAAAATAAAACACCACCTGGTAAGCCAATGATCGTTTGCTCTCCTTTATAAGCTAGCAAAAACATTGAGCCTGGTAAGACTGGTGTCCCATGGGTTACGATTTCAGCACCTGTCTGCTTAATTGCTAACGGTGTCAAATCATCAGGATCTACACTCATACCACCTGTACAAACAATCAGATCAAGCCCTTGTGCTAACATCTTTTTGATCGCAACAGTAATTTTTTGCGGCTGATCATCGACAATTTCTTGCTTGACAATCGTAACTAAAGGATACGCGGAGAACTTGGCTTTTAACACAGGGTAAAAAGCATCCTCAACCAATCCTGTGTAAACTTCACTGCCAGTAGTTACAATCCCGACCCGTATTTTTTTGAAAGGTTTCACAGAGATTAGTGGCTCAGACGTGCTGAACTGGCGTGCCTTTTCTAATTGGCTTTTAGAAATTGTTAGTGGAATCACTCGAAAGGCTGCAACTTTTTCATCTTTCTGAACTTCTATATTGGTAACTTTAGTTGACAAGGCGAGACCTTCAATTTCATTTAAAGCAATTAATTTTTCTCGATTGACTTTTAAAAGACCTCTCGTGCTAGCTTTAGCAACAATTTTTCCTTCATGGACTTCACTCGGCTGACATGAGTCATCTGTTAACAGGTTATACAAAAATGTCGCTGCCTCTTCTTCATGTATTTCTGCTGGATCCAAGGCAACAAACAGATGTTTTTTCCCTAATGATAAAAGAATTGGAATATCTTCTTGAACAACTATATGTCCTTTTTTAAAACACACTTCCTTGGTCTTTCCATAGTCAATTCGCGTAATATCATGACTCAATGGAAGGCCAACTGCCTCTTCTGTTCGAATTGTTTTCATGGTTTATTCCTCATCATGTATGATTTTTTTATTTGTGATTAAATCCAAAGCGTGGGGCAAAACAGGCAACAAAAAATGCAAATGTTCTGTTACACTTTTCGGGCTACCAGGCAAATTAACAATGAGCGTGCGTCCTCTTTGAACAGAAACGCCTCGACTTAACATAGCAAATGGTGTTTTTTCCAAGCTAAGTTGACGCAAGCCCTCACTGATCCCAGGAATGATTCGCTCTGCTACACGTAAGGTAGCTTCTGGGGTCCGATCCCGTTCACTCAACCCTGTGCCGCCTGTCGTTAAAATCAAATCACAGGTCTTAGACCACTCTTGCAATAGCTCTACTAATTGATTTTCTTCATCTGGTAAAATGGTTTGTTTGGTTACCTGGTAGAGCGCAGGTAACTGTTCACGAATCAAGGGACCCGATTGGTCGACAGCAAGCCCTTGAAAGCAACGATCACTTAACGTTACAATGCCCACTTTAAACAACGTCTAACTGGTCTCCTTTTTTAATATGACCTTCTGTCACAACGACTGCAAAGATTCCTTCTCTAGGCATGATGCAATCGCCCACTCGCGCGTAAATCTGACAGTGTTTATGGCACTCTTTCCCAATTTGAGTAACCACCAATTCGGAATCGCCTATTTTCATTTTCGTTCCAACAGGTAATTGACGTAAATCAATCCCTGAGACGATTATGTTTTCCCCAAAAGCACCATTGCCAACCCGAGCTCCTTTTTCATTGAAAGCCGTTATTTCTTCAAAAGATAACAAACTGACTTGTCGATGCCAATTCCCGCCGTGCGCATCATTTTCTAATCCGAAACCTTTAATTAAGTTGACTTCAGGAATTTCCTTTTTCTGTGTGCCTCTTCGCGGGCTAATATTTATTGCAATAATTTCTCCTGTTTTCATACTTACCCTCCTATTTGTGACATAAATCGTTGTTCTCCTTGTTGTTCCAAGAAAAGATGTTTTTCAGGCTTACAGGCAATGCCACTCTTGATAATCCCTAACAATTCTGCTGTTTG
Source organism: Enterococcus sp. DIV2384 (assembly GCF_050534975.1). NCBI lineage: Bacteria > Bacillati > Bacillota > Bacilli > Lactobacillales > Enterococcaceae > Enterococcus > Enterococcus sp. DIV2384. Next base: position 1,248,495 of record NZ_CP172905.1, on the reverse strand, counting down.
TTCCATAGCTAAAGCTTCCTTTAACGAGTAGCCGTCTGCAGAATGCAGGCACGTTTTTAAATGACCGTCTGCAGTAATTCGAATCCGATTGCACGTCTCGCAAAAACAATGCCCTAATGCACTAATAAAACCTATTTTTCCTTTAAAATCTTTTAAGGCGTAATAACTAGCAGGGCCATTGCCCAATGGTTTTTGGTATGGTTGTAACGTTCCATAATGTTGGGTTAAAATGTCTTCTACTTCTTCTTGTTGCTTACCTGGATGCTCCTTCCCTAATCCAATTGGCATCATTTCAATGAAACGAAGATGCACAGTCTCTTTCTTAGCGATTTCAGCCAGTTCTACAATTGTTGCTTCACTTAGCTCTTTCCTAGCTACAGTATTAATTTTGATATTAGGTAATCCCACATCAATCGCTTGTTCTAAGCCCGCCAGAACATTCCTTAACTGACCAACTCTTGTTATTTCTCGAAATTCTTCTGGATCCAAAGTGTCTAAGCTAATATTAATGCCGTCCAAGCCCGCCTCTTTTAACCCTTGAGCCTCACGAGCTAACTTCATGCCATTAGTCGTTAGGGTTACTTTTTCGATGCCTGAGATTTGCTTTATCCTTTTAATTAAAGAGAGTAAATTCGGTCTAACAAGCGGTTCACCACCTGTTAATTTAACTTTTTTGATGCCTTCTTTCGCTAGTATCCTCAATAAAAAAATAATCTCATCATCTGTTAGAAGCTGCTCTTTTTTTAAAAAGCAAAGACCTGTTGCTGGCATGCAATACGTGCAACGTAAGTCACAACGATCTGTTAAAGACAAACGAACATAATCAATTTCACGGTTAAATGCATCTTTCATGCTGTTCACTCATCACTTTCCTTTGATTTAATTGAAGAACGAATGAAATGACCACTACGTCCACCATTTTTCTCTAATAAACCAATGTTTGTCATTGTCATTCCTCGATCAATTGCTTTACACATGTCATAAATTGTTAAGAGTGCTGCCTGCACACCTGTTAGCGCTTCCATTTCAACGCCAGTTGAACCCACTGTTTTTGTAAAGCAACGTACTTCTAAACAAGTTTGATTGCGCCAATCAAACTGAATTTCACACTTTGTCAAAGCAACCAAATGACACAAAGGAATCCATTCAAACGTTCGTTTTGCGGCGGTAATCCCAGCTACTCTTGCTACCTGTAATACTTCACCTTTTTTAATCATTTGGGTCTGGATCGCTTCTGCTGTCGCTTCCAACATGTGAATTTCTCCATAAGCGAGGGCTGTTCTTTCAGTGTCATTTTTTTCCGAAATATCAACCATGTGCACTTCTCCTTGTGTATTCAAGTGCGTAAATTCCTTACTTTGAACCATTTCTCCACCTCACATTTGACATTTGTTAACGTTTACACAATACTTCTTTTTCAAGTGTATCACTCTTGCATCAAAAAAACAATCTGGCATCCATAATTTTTTTTAGTGAGAAATCGAAGTTAAAAATGTTAAGCGACAAAAATTACGTGATTCGCTTAGCCTGACCAGACTTTTGTCTAAGTCTTAAAACTTGATAAGTAATAAGCCACCAGTCGACTCGACTGATGGCTTACTTTCATACTAATCTTAGGTCAGGTTGTCATCAAGTTTGCCAATAATAGACTTTTACAAGCGCGCCTTTTTTGAGTAGTACACCAGCTGGTTGTTCTAGCAGGCAATTTGTTTCTAAAGTATTTGATAAATTGGATGAAAGATGACTTTTTGTCACTAAATTTACTTTGCCATCTATTTCTTTCGCTCGGTAAAATCGACGTAGTCTACTGGGGGCTAATTCATGCGCTAAAATTGCTGTTCGTTCCTTGAGATTTAACTCGACACAATTAAAAAAAGTAGCTAATAATGTCCAGTAAAAAAGATGTAAATTAACCATTGCCGCAAACGGATTGCCTGAAACGCTTAAAATGAGTGTTTCTTGAAATTTACTTCCCATAACTGGGGTTCCAGGTTTCATATTTACAAAATGAAACAACTCTGTTCCTCCGATACGTTTAATCGCTAAAGGTAAATTATCCTTTTCACCTACCGAAACACCACCACAAGTAATTAATAAATCAAGTTTTGGTAAAATCTCAATCAGCCTATTCGCTAATTCTTCAGGGTCATCTGAACAATGGTCTAGGTGGATTACTTCATTGCCACTCGCTTTGACAAAAGCTGCTAACATGTAGCGATTACTATTATAAATTTTCCCAACTGACAGTGGTTCTTCCAAAGAAACTAACTCACTACCGGTCGCTAAAATCCCCACCTTCATGCGCTTCAAAACAACAACTTTATCAATCCCTTGCATTGCCAACAAACCAATCATACGACTATTAATCTGTTGATGTTTTGCTAAAATTTTTTGCTGAAAAGCAATATCTTCTCCAATTTCCGCATAGTTTTGGCCCGCTGTGACAGAGCGAAAAATTTTAACATGGTCTTGCCCAAAATCCGTCCATTCTTGTGGCACTACAGCATCAAAATCGGTTGGAATAAAAGCACCTGTCGTTATTTTAATCGCACAGTTATTCGTCTGATTACAATAAAACATGGAATCCCCTGCCACTAAAGAACCGACGACTTTTAAACAACTTGGGCTTTCAGCAGTCGCACCTCGTGTTTCTACTGCACGAACGGCATACCCATCCATCCCGGCACGAGGAAAATGAGGAATCGCTGTCTCTGCAAAAATGGTTTCTCCGCTAATCCGCCCCAAGGAATCAAGCAGCGCCACTTCTTCTGTTTCACATTGACTCTTCATATGTTGGGTCATTTTCTCTCGTGCTTCTTCCAACTCGATCATGTTTTAACCATCCTTTATTATTTATTCACTGGTTTAATCGCAACGGCACAAACTTTATATTCAGGAATTGTGGCGATATCATCAAATACAGCATTGGTAATTTCGTTAACATTCCCATCTGGAAAGTGGAATGTCATAAAGACTTCTTGCGGAAATACTCGATTTCCGACAGCCGCATAGGTTTCAATTTTGCCACGTCGAGAATGAACTTCCACTTTGTCACCTTCTTGGATTCCCAGAGCTTGTGCATCGACGGCATTTATCTCAATATAAGAGTGATTCGCTATTTGGTTAATCCCTTCCGTTCGTCCTGTCATTGCTCGGGTATTGTAATGGTAAAGCATTCGGCCTGTCGACATTAAATACGGGTACTCTTCATCTGGTAATTCTTGTGCTTGCTTATACGGAATTGCTTTAAATAAACCTTTCCCACGAGCAAAACTGCCCACATGCATAATCGGCGTACCTGGATCTGTCAAGCTACGACAAGGCCATTGTAAGCTCTCCTTCTCTAATCGTTCATAATTAATTCCACCAAACGAAGGCGTCACAGCTGAAATTTCTTTCATAATTTCTTTTGCAGATTCATACGCACAAGGATAGCCCATTCGTGTCATGACTTCACAAAAAATTTCATAGTCTTCTCGCGCTTGTCCTCTTGGTTCAACAGCTTTACGAACTCTTTGCACGCGCCGTTCTGTATTTGTAAATGTCCCGTCTTTTTCTGCATAACTGATGCCTGGTAAAACGACATCTGCATAAGCAGCCGTTTCTGTCATAAATAATTCTTGAACAACTAAAAAGTCTAAACTTTCTAAAGCTTGACGAACATGTCCTGTGTCTGGATCCGTAACAATTGGATCTTCTCCAAAAATATAAAGGCCTTTGACGTTTCCTGCCGTTGCTGCTGGTAAGACTTTAGTAGAAGTTAAACCTGTGTTTCGATTTAACGGTACATGCCAAGCTTTTTCAAATTTGTCGATTACTTCTAGATTATTGACTTTTTGATAGCCTGGGAAATCATAAGGCATACAGCCCATATCGCAAGCACCTTGAACATTATTTTGACCTCGCAAAGGATTGACACCACAGCCTGGTTTTCCAACTTTACCAACCAACATTGCCAAATTAGACATACTCATAACACCCTCAGTTCCTGTCGAATGTTCCGTTACGCCTAAACAATAAATGATTGGTGCTTTTTCTGCTTTTGCATACATGCGTGCCGCTTGAATTAGATCTTCTGGATGAATATGACAAATTTCTGCGACTTTTTCCGGCGTATAATCAGCCACCATTTTTTCTAAATCTGAAAATCCTTCTGTCCGTTCTTCAATAAAGTGGCGATCTGCTAAACCTTCTTTCAAAATCACATGCATCATGCCATTAGCAAATGCGACATTCGTTCCCGCCTGAACTTGTAAATGCAGTGCACTATCCTTCACTAAGTTAATTTTCCGCGGATCAACAACAACAACTTGTGTTCCTCTTTGGATGGCTTGGCGAATTTGCGCACCAATAACTGGATGAGCTTCTTCTGGATTGGACCCTACTAATAAAATCATATCGACATCTTCAGTGATATCAGCAATAGGATTGGTCATCGCACCAGAGCCTAAGGTTTGGGCTAAACCATGGACCGAAGCCGAATGACAAACACGGGCACAGTTATCAACATTATTGGTACCAAAAGCAGCACGCACCATTTTTTGAAAGACATAATTATCTTCATTTGTTGCTCTAGAGCACGAAAAACCAGCAAGAGCATCCGCGCCGTTTTCTGCTTTAATTTCGTTAAATTTTGACGAAACAAGCGCTAAGGCTTCTTCCCAAGAAGCAGGTTCAAAAATCCCATTCCGTTTAATTAATGGCTCCGTTAAGCGATCTCCTGACCCAACAAATTTATATGAAGCAAATTTTCCTTTCACACAAAGTAAATTTTTATTAGCTGGTCCATCCAGGGGTTCAACACCCACCAAACGATTATTTTTAACGAGTAAATTCATCTGACAGCCTGTCCCACAATGCGGACAAGTTGTAGGGATTTTCTGGGTTTCCCATTTGCGGTACTCTTTCGTATCTTTTGCTGTTAACGCTCCTGTAGGACAGGAAGAGACACAATTGCCACATGATTCACAGATAGATTGATCAAACGCCTGCCCATAACTTGGCATCATTTTTGTTTCAAAGCCACGATTAGCAATACTAAGTACATCTCTTCCCTGCCGCAATTGACAGACACGGGCACAACGACGACACATGATACACTTTTCTGGATCATAAGAGAAAAATGGATTACTGGTATCTTCTTGATGGCAAGGCATTCTTTTTCCCTCGGTAAAGCTAGTGGCATCAATCCCATAATCTAGCGCATACTGTTGTAATTGACAATCCCCGTTTTTTCCACAAGAAAAACATTCTAATTTATGATTACTCAATAATAAATCAAGAATAAAACGTCTGGAATCAGCAACTTTTTCAGAATGTGTTGACACAACCATGTCCTCTTGACAATGTGCCGTACAAGCAGTTGTTAAGCCACCACGTCGGCCGCCTTCCACCTCAACCACGCACATCCGACAAGAACCATCAGGTGCTAATTCCTTTAAATGACAGAGCGTTGGAATTTCAACACCTAGCCCTTTCGCTGCTTCGAGAATAGTAGTCCCTTTAGGCACAGTTACTTCTTGGTTATCAATAGACAACGTAACTGTTTGCGTATGCAACTTAGTTTTCATTTTTACCAACCTCCTTTGCTGGTGGCATAGATTTCTGTTTCAGCAGTCGTTTCAAATTCTTCTGGAAACAAAGCCAATGCACTCTTCATTGGATTTGCGACGGATTGGCCCAAACCACAAGCTGATAATCGCGTGACATGCGTGAGCATCTTTTCCAATCGTGGCAAATCACTAGCTGTTGCCTCGTTCCGATTGAATTTACTCAATAATTCCAAAATCCTAGTTGTTCCCAATCGGCAAGGGGTGCATTTACCACAGGACTCATGAGCAAAAAAGGCCGCCACGTGTACTAAATAGTCCACAACATTGACTGAATCATCCATTACTACAATTGCACCAGAGCCGACAGATAAGTCATGGGCCCATAAATCTTCGTAGGAATACAAACAATCTCTTAACGTTGCGACAGCACCAATTGGACCGGATTGTCCACCGAAGTGAATAAATTTTAATGCTCGACCAGTTGCAGAGCCTCCGCCGTATTGCTCGCCATAAATTATTTCTTCTAATGGTGTTCCAAGGTTGACCTCGTATAAGCCCCGATTTTTAATATGTCCAGACAAACAAATTAGCTTTGTGCCGCCACCATCGGCAGTACCCATCTCTAAAAAGGCTTGTCCACCTTCTCTTAAAATTACAGGAACACTTGCAAATGATTCAACATTATTTACTAATGTTGGTTGCAAATATAAACCAACATCTGCTAAGTGTGGTGGTTTGACACGCGGCCGCCCCGTTTTTCCTTCAATTGAATTTAAAAGTGCTGAATTTTCCCCACAAATATAGGCGCCAGCACCAGAAATAATCGTAATATCATAATTGAATCCTTCAATTCCTAAAATGTTTTCCCCTAAAAAGCCAGCTTGTCGTGCATTATCGAGTGCTTCTTGAAATGTTTTTTGGATTCTGCGATATTCTCCTCGCATATAAATATAACCTGCTTTTGCTGAAAATAAATAGCCAGCAATGATCATTCCTTCAATCACACTCAATGGATCTTCAGATAAAAGTACTTTATCCTTAAAGGTCCCTGGTTCGCCTTCATCAGCATTACAAACAATGTACTTTGTGGTTCCTTTTGCATGATAAAGATGGCGCCATTTTTTTCCTAAAGGATAGGCTGCTCCACCGCGACCTCTTAAGTGAGCAACATCCAGTTCGTTTAAAATTTCTTCATCCGATAGTGAAATTGCTCTTTTTAAACCATCAAATCCATCGTATTTACAATATTCAGCAACATCGGTCGCAGATTGCATTTTTCCCATTCTCTCTAATAACATTGGTTGGTTTCTCTTAAGCATTGACTCACCTCCTACAATCCTTCATAGCAATCATTTTGTAAATGTTGAATTAATTGATAAATTTTCTCTTCTGTTAGTTGACTAAAAACGGTGTCCTTAATTTTAATTACTGGACCCAAATCACAAGCCCCGATACAAGGAATACTGTGATACATAAATAAGCCATCTGGGGTCGGCTGATTCTCTGGCACTTCTAAAATAGTTTCTAAAACTTCGGCAACCATCGCCCCACCAGTATAATGACACGGTGTGCTGTTACAAATCTTCAAGACATACTTCGCTTGCGGTTCCGTCTTTAAAATGGCATAAAAACTGACGATTTCATAGACTCGCGCTTCCGTTAAATGTAGATGCTCTGCAACTAATTGAGCTGTCTCCTGATCGATATACCCTTCCTCTGAAGCAAATTGTAATTCAATTAAAATATTTAAAATTCGTTGTGGATCAGCATCGTTTTCTAGAATAATCGCTTCTTTTTCAATTAAGCTTAATGCACACATTCCTTTTTATTCCCCCTTTTTAGTGAAACTTGAAGTTGTTCTCCTTGATAATAGATACGCAATTCTTTTGGTATTTCAGCAGATAGTAAACAAAAATCGGCTTTATCTATGACTTTTTTTGCTGATTCTTTTTGGCGATTCTGGTTATTCATCATAAGAAATAGTCCTGGCTGCACAACATTACGTAATGAATTTGATTCACAAATGATTAATGCTTGGGCCGGCACAGCTTTCAGAAATTGCTGAATGGCTTCCGCCAAATTTTCTTGAAAAACTTTCAATAGAAAAACTTTTTGACAACCTGCAGCTAATAATTTCATGGTATCTTTATTGCCAATCGTCTCTTGCTCTTCTACTAATTCATAACCAGCTGTAATACTGGTACAAATTCCGCATCCTTTTGTGCCTCGTTGACACACCCCTCGTTGACCACTAATCGTAATAATCTTCAAGCCATAAATTGGATAGACTTCTTGGTACTGTTTAATAAGAGCTTCGGCTAATGTCGTTTTGCCACTATTCCGACCAGTAGATCCAATTTGAATCATGTTTGGTACCTCAATTGCCATAGAGCTCCTCCGTCTGAATCGTTTTCTCAACTCTTGGTTTGACAGTTGCTGGTTTTGTCATAAAGATCAATGGTACGGCCATAAAAAGACTGCCCCCTACCGCATTGCCTAAAAATACCCATAGTGTATTCTGCAAATAATCCCACCAACTGATTGTGGTACTTTGTGAAAAAATTGCCGCTGGAATAATAAATGCATTGGCGACCACGTGTTGAAACCCACAAACAACGAAAACCATGACAGGAAACCATAAGCCAAACATTTTACCTAAATATGATTTTGCCAACGCTCCGAGATAAACCGCTAAACAAACAAAAATATTACAGCCAATCCCTGAAACAAAAGCAACTAGCGGTGGATCAGCAATTTTCGCCTGAGCAACTGCGACTGTTCTATCCAGAAACGCACCTTCAGTTAACCCAACAATATGGCCAAATAAATACGCCACAAGAAATCCGCCTAGACAATTGGTCAATAAAACAACTATCCAGTTATAACAAAGAGCGCCCACTCGAACCTTTTTCTGTAATACGCCTAATGTCATTACCATCATATTGCCTGTTGCTAACTCACCACCAACAAAAGTAAGCGCTATCAATCCAACTGGAAATAAAGCTCCACCCAGAAAATTGTTAAAACTTCCCCATTCTGTGGGGGCGGTTCCAGTGATACGAATAAACGCCAAGTAACCTAGTGCAATACAAAAACCAGCCATGATACCTAAAATACAGAGTCGAACAAACGATAATTTCCCTTTCATTTTTGCCTTATCACCTAAGCTTGCAACTATTTCTTCACTACTGAAAAAATCCATTACGATTCCTCCTTTTTATCGATACCACTGAGACAATTCTTCTTTTCGATTGACATTTTTAAGTTGATTCTCTTTTGATAGTTGCACCGTTTTTACAGATAGATGCTCAAATTCTTGCCGAATCTGATAGTTATTTTGCGCAAGCTGTTTTTGAAATGTTGGTAAACAAGAACATCGATAAAAGCCAAATAATGGTTCTTGACGACCTTCAAAGTCAAAGATTGTTACTTGATTTTGTCCACGCTTAGAGGCTAACTGATACACAAGTTTAGGAGAAAAAGTTGGTATATCACAGGCAATTACAAACACTTCAGCTTTCTGAGTATAGTTCATTGCTGTCACAATCCCACCTAATGGCCCCTTTCCAAGATACATATCTTGAATGATTGTGCATTTTCTAAACGCCTTAGGAAATTTTTGACTATCATTCGTTACTAAAATAACCTCTTCGAACAGTTCCATTAACTTTTCAGCTGTTTGCAAGATCACGTATTGGCCTTGAATTTTCAATAATGCTTTATCAAATCCCATCCGTGAACTTTTCCCGCCGCATAACAGCACTGCTGTACAATCAGCAATAATTTTCGCCACCCCTTTACCATAATTTTTATTAGTTCAAAAAAATATTTTTTAGTCATGTATTAAGTCTATTATAAGACATCCCTCGTACAAGTCAATTCCTTTTAAAAAAAAAGAACGAGAAAAAGAGCGACTCTTTTTCTCGTTCTACCTTATTCATCTGTTTGACGTTTTATTTCTTCAATCTCAATGCGTAATGATTTTCGTTTCTCAATGGCGACATAAACCAAGCCAATCAAAAAGGGTAACACAAAGCTACCAAATCGATACAGTAAAACAGATGCTACAGCATCAACATTGCCGACCAATGGTTTAAACAACAATAAGTAAACAAATTCAAATGGGCCAATGCCAGCAGGTGTTGGAATAACTCCTGAAAGAATAACAGCAAAACTGGTAAAGGACATCACTAATAATAAATCAATATTCGGGTGATTTTCTACTAAAACAATGTAAGGAATAATGTACCAAAATAATAATTTAAATACATTCCATGAAAAGATTCGAAGCAACGCTGAGCGATCTTGTGTAATTGTTTGGACAGCCGCCCGCAAGGAATAGATTTGTAAATTACAATTATCCACCCAATCTCTTAGTTTTGGTCGTTTAAACCAACGATTGGCAAACTTAACCAATAAAACTTGCAACTTTAAGCTACTAGATAAAATAAGCAATGCTGCAATTATTACTAATGTTAAAATAACACCTGCTAAAATGAATGGAATCATCTTAGGCGCATTTTCATAAAACAGGGAAAATTGAATAATCAAACCAATAATTGCTAAAAAAATCACGGCTGCTTTGTACATAATCATATGTAATGCCGTTATCCCTACACTTTTAGAAACAGGAATTCCCTTTTTCTTATAAAAATAAATTTCTGAAAGCAAGGTTCCCGTGCCAAATGAAATAATCCGATAAAATGCTACATAACAAGAAGTAAAAAAACCATCCACTGTTGTAAAGTCTTTGTTAAAATAACGAGCTATTTCCTTGATTGAGCGCCCTTCTGCAAATTGATAAACTACACCAAAAAAAATAACAGCAATCAGCACCAGCCAACTCGTTTCCATCAGTTGAGCAAAAATATCACTTAGTGAATTATCCATGACATAAAAGATTACGCCTAAAACGATAATCATTAACAACATATTTAAGCCAATTTTTACTTTTCCTTTCATCGCTTCTCCTTTTTTGTTCTTACTTAAACGTTAGATAGATGCAACTAATCATCGCGATTACGCCAATTGAATAACACAATGCAAAAACTGGTTTTTGGGTTTTATGATGAAATTTCTTTTGTCCCATTAGCCCACCTAAACCGCCACCGACAAGTCCTATCGTCAATAAGCGGCGTTCTGGAATACGCCAGTTCCCACGTTTTGCTTGTTTTTTATCATAACCCATCATACTAAACAATACTAAATTAATGACGAGGAAATAAATGATTACTATCCACTGAAGCATCCTTTCTGGCCTCCTAACTAGTTACTGTACTAGGATACCTTGTTCTGATTCTAATTGCAAAAAAATTTTCAATGACTCATGAAACTACAACAGGAAAGTAAGTTCTCGGTTGCCCGTTTTCTTACTTTCCTATTGAGTGCCTCATTTATTTTGCATTTAATTCAGCAATTTTAATAATCACATTGGTCGCTTTTTCCATGGCTTGTAATGAAACAAATTCAAAACGGCCATGCATATTTTCGCCACCAGCAAAGATATTTGGTGTTGGAATCCCTAAATAAGAAATTTTTGAGCCATCCGTTCCACCGCGAACTGGTTCAATAATTGGTTGAATTGACAATTCTTCCATTGCTTGTTTAGCAATTTCGACAATGGACATATCTTTTTCAATCACTTCTCGCATATTATAGTATTGATCAAATAAATCAACTTTGATTCGTTCTTCATCAAATGGTGCATTCAATGTTTGCTGAATTTCTTTAATTTTAGCTTTACGTGCTTCAAAAATCTCGCGATTGTGATCGCGAATAATATACGTCATTGTAGCTTCTTCTGGCGTTCCAGCAAACGCTGCTAAATGATAAAAGCCTTCTTCACCTTCTGTTTTTTCTGGAACTTCGTCAGCAGGTAAGGCATTATGGAAATCAATTCCTAATTGTAACGCATTAATCATTGTATTTTTGGCTGTTCCTGGATGAACGTTTTTCCCTTGAATTGTAATTTCTGCTTGCGCCGCATTAAACGTTTCAAATTGTAATTCACCTACCGGTCCGCCATCCATTGTATAAGCAAAATCCACGTTAAATTGAGCGACATCAAATTTGTCGGCACCTACACCAATTTCTTCGTCAGGACCGAAAGCCACACGAATGGTGCCATGTTTAACTTCTGGGTGATTAATTAAATATTCCATGGCTGTCATTATTTCCGCAATACCTGATTTATCATCAGCCCCTAATAAAGTGGTACCATCGGTTGTGATAAGTGTTTCACCACGATAATTTTTTAAGTTAGGAAAGTCTTTCGTATTTAAAGTGAATTTGCCTTCTTTATCTAAAGGAATCGTTGATTCTCCGTCATAGTTCTCAACAATTTGCGGAGAAACATTCACTGCATTAAAATCAGCGGTATCCATATGGGCAATAAAGCCGATTGAACGAACGTCTTTCTCCACGTTACTAGGTAACGTAGCAATCACAAAACCATTTGTTTCGTTATAAATAACATCGCTCATCCCTAATTCTTCTAATTCTTTTTTTAAGGTTTGTGCAAAGGCTACTTGTGTTTGTGTTGATGGTGTCGTTGTGCTTGTTGCATCTGAGCGTGTTTCTGTTTTCACATAGCGTAAAAAACGAGGTAATAAATTTTCATACATAAAAGAACACTCCTTTAATCTTCATTTTTTTATTTAAAACGAAATGGGTTGGTATTCGCTTCTGATTCAAAAATGGATACAGCCCACTCATTTTCTTGTTTCCATTGATTCATTAATTCCACAAGTTTTGGCTTACAAAGCGCTTCAATGTAATGACCAGGATCGATGACTGGTAAATCTTCAGCAATCATGTCATGTGCCGTATGATAATACACATCACCAGTAATATAGACATCGGCTTGTTTACGTAATGCATCATGATAGAATTTTTCACCACTTCCACCACAAATGGCTACCCGTTGAATCATTTTAGTATCATCTTTTGCAATGACCCGCAAGCCGTCCAATTGGAAAGCTTCCTTGACTTGCTGTACAAAATCAGAGAATCTCACAGGCTTGTCTAATACTCCAACCCGACCTAAACCAAATTCTTTTGATTGATTTTCAATGGTATAAACATCATACGCCGGTTCTTCATAAGGATGCGCCTGTAACATAGCTGCAAGAACTTGTTCTTGTTTAGTTTCAGGGAAAATCACTTCGATTTTTGCTTCTTGGACGACACTTTCTTGACCAATTTCGCCAATCGTGGGATTTGCTCCTTGTGTTGGCGTAAAACGTCCTGTTCCAATTAAAGAGTAACTTGTTTTAGAATAATCACCTTGAGACCCGGCGCCAGCTAGACCTAAAGCTTCTCTCATTTGGGGAGCTTCATCAATTGGCACAAAAACGGCTAATTTTTTATAAGGAACAGTATGTGTTTTAGTTAAAAAGGTGGTCTGTTTAATTCCCAATAATTCACAAAACCAATCATTTAGCCCATTGTCAATAATATCCATGTTAGTATGCGCTGCATAAACAGCAATATCGTGTTTTAATAAATCAGCGTACATTTTTTCTTGAAAATTATCTGTGGTTAATCGCTTAACTGGGCGGAAAATAGGTGGGTGTTTCGCAATAATTAAATCAACCTGCTTCTCAATTGCTTCTGCAACGACCTCAGGACGAACATCTAAGGTAACCATCACATTTTCAATTGGTTTATCTAACGTACCAATGTGCAAGCCCACAGGATCTCCCGTTTCTGCTAACCATTCGGGACAATAGTCATTGAAGCGTCGAATCAATGTCTTACCGTTCACAGCCATTGGCCAGCACCTCCTCAATTAATTGTTGGTCTTGCTGTAGTTTTACTTGTTTTTCAATATGTTCTCCACTTGCTTTTGCTAGTTGTGCAAGAACAGTTTTGCGCTGTTTTAGTTCTCTTTGCCATTTTTTAGTAAAAACCGGTCCTTGTTTTTTTATTAAAACTGGCCCAAATAGTAATTCTTGGTCCGTATAAGAAACGGATTGCTCTGTTTTTTCGGCTACGATAATTTCATACAATTTACGGTTTTCTTCCACGATTGTTTCATCAATAATACTGTAGTCATTTGCCATTAACCAGCGGCGTAAAGTTGGTTCACCAATATTCGGTTGTAAAACAAGGCGTTCCTTCCCTGTTAAACGATTTTTTTTGCGTCCAGCTTCTAAAATATCTCGGATTAATGTGCCGCCCATTCCACAAATACTAATGACGTCTATTTGATCTTCAGGTTCAATTGCATCTAGCCCGTTCGCTAAACGTACGATAATTTTATCCGTCAAATTGGATTTACTGACTTGGGTTTTGGCAGATTGATAAGGGCCTTCCACCACTTCCCCAGCCACAGCAAAAGACAGTTTATTTTCTAACATTAAAGCAACTGGTAAATAAGCATGGTCTGAACCAATGTCTGCTAAGCGACTTCCTCTAGGGATTAAATCACCAACCGTTGCGAGACGTTTTGATAATTGATTTTCATTCATATTTTTGATTCCTCCGTTGCTTATTATACCATTGTCAATTGAAGATGAAAACTTACACATTCGTGCAATCTACTGTTTTCTCTCCCTAATCACTTATAAAAAAGAACCCCCTTCAAAATCAATTTCATAACCTTGAAGAGGGCTGTCATTATTGCTATAAAGAGCATTCTCCTTATATTAATAATAGGGAAAACATTTTTAATTAGGCATTTGCCAACCAGTTTTCAACTTCTGCTAAGGCATCCGCAATCCCTGCTGGATTTTTCCCACCAGCTTGAGCCATATCAGGACGACCACCGCCGCCACCGCCAACTTTTGGCGCAATTGCTTTGATTAAGTCACCGGCTTTTAAGCCTTTTCCGTTCATGTCTTTTGTCATAGCCGCTAACAAGCTTACTTTTTCATCTTGTGCAGTTGCTAGAACTAGTACATCAGACAATTCTTTTTGTTTCCATTGGTCAGCCAATTGGCGTAATTGATTCATGTCTTTAACATTGACTTGAGCGGCAATATAACGAACACCGTTGACGTCTTTGACATCTTTAAAAATGTCACCAGCTTGTTGGTTCGCTAATTTGCCTGCCAATTGTTCGTTTTCTTTTTGTAGATCACGTAATTGTTGTTGCAATTGCTCTGTTTTCGTAACCACTTCTTTTAATTGAGGTGATTTAACTAATGTAGCAATCTCTTTCAATTGACGTTCTTCTTCTTGTAAAAGTTGATACGCTTCTTTACTCGTCACTGCTTCAATACGGCGTACTCCTGCACCAATTCCAGATTCAGAAACAATTTTGAAAATCCCGATATCTTCTGTATTAGCAACATGTGTTCCACCACATAATTCGATAGAGTAATCCCCAATATTAACTACACGGACTTCTTTGCCATATTTTTCGCCAAATAACGCCATTGCGCCCATGTTTTTCGCTGTATCAATATCTGTTTCAATTGTGACAACAGGAATAGCTTCCCAGATTTTTTCGTTAACGATGGCTTCCATCCGCGCTAGTTCTTCTGATGTAACTTGCCCAAAATGAGTAAAGTCAAAACGTAGATGTCCTGGTGCAACTAATGAGCCTGCTTGGTTGGCATGCTCCCCTAACACATCTTTTAAAGCACGATGCAATAAATGGGTTGCCGTATGGTTTTTCAAAATACGTGTCCGCATCCGTTCGTCCACTTGCAATTGATAAATTTGACCTTCTGCTAATGGCGCCAAAACTTCTACTTTGTGTAAAAATTGACCGTTTGGTGCTTTTTTCACATCCACCACGTTGGCAACGACTTCCCCTGCGGTATTTTTTACATAGCCGCGGTCAGCAATTTGTCCACCCATTTCAGCATAAAATGGTGTTTCAGCAAAAATTAATTCGGCTGTTCCTGCAGATGCTTCATTTACTAGTGCGTCACCTTGAATAATAACAAATAATTCACTATCATGTGTTAATTCTGTATAGCCAACAAATTTACTTTCTACTTTAATATCTGTTAATAAAGCAGATTGAACACCCATTGAAGTTTCTTTACTGCGGGCAGAACGAGCGCGTTCACGCTGTGCTTCCATTTCTGTTTCAAACCCAGCATGATCGACTTTCAAGCCTTCATCTTCCGCAACTTCTTCCGTTAATTCTACGGGGAAGCCAAAAGTATCATAAAGTTTGAAGATAATTTTTCCATCTAATGTATCGCCTTTTGCATCTTTAACTTCTTTAATAACCTCATTTAACATGCTTAAACCTTCATTGATGGTTTCATGGAAACGTTCTTCCTCTGTCCGAACCACTTTTTCGATGAAGTCTTTTTGTTGTAATACTTCTGGATAGTAGCTTACCATGATTTCGCCAACAACAGGCACTAATTTGTATAAAAAGGCTTCATTAATGCCTAATTTTTTCCCGTGCATTACCGCACGACGTAATAAACGACGTAACACATAGCCACGACCTTCATTTGAAGGAAGCGCACCATCACCAATTGCAAAGGATAAGGCACGAATATGGTCAGCAATAACTTTAAAGGAAACATCCGTTTGTGGTGCATCTCCATATTTCACGTTGGTTCCTAAAGCTTCTACCGCATGAATGATTGGCATAAATAAATCAGTTTCAAAATTTGTTGGTGCATCTTGAATGATAGATACAACACGTTC
The DNA here is from genome assembly GCF_050534975.1 of Enterococcus sp. DIV2384. Taxonomy (NCBI): domain Bacteria; kingdom Bacillati; phylum Bacillota; class Bacilli; order Lactobacillales; family Enterococcaceae; genus Enterococcus; species Enterococcus sp. DIV2384. The sequence continues at coordinate 1,232,323 of NZ_CP172905.1, read as the reverse complement.
CAAGCCCATGCCCGTATCAATGTTTTTATGTGGTAATGGTTCATACGTATCTTCTGGTGTATGGTTAAATTCAGAGAACACTAAGTTCCAAATTTCTAAATAGCGTTCATTTTCGCCACCAGGATAATTTTCTGGATCATCTTCTGGAATATCTAAAAATTCTTCGCCGCGATCATAAAAGATTTCCGTATCCGGACCACTTGGACCAGCACCGATATCCCAGAAGTTATCTTCTACATCAATAATATGATCTTCAGATAAACCAACTTCATCACGCCAAATGCGTTTTGCTTCTGTATCTTTCGGATAAACAGTCACATATAATTTTTCTGGGTCAAAAGCAAGCCATTCAGCACCAGTTAAAAATTCCCAAGCCCAGTGAATCGCTTCATTTTTAAAATAATCTCCAATTGAGAAGTTCCCTAACATTTCAAACATTGTATGATGACGAGCCGTTTTCCCAACATTCTCAATATCATTTGTACGAATAGATTTTTGAGCATTCGTAATTCTTGGATTTTCTGGCACAACAGAGCCATCAAAATATTTTTTCAAGGTCGCAACACCAGAGTTAATCCATAATAATGTTGGATCGTTTACTGGTACTAAAGAAGCGCTTGGTTCTACTGAATGTCCTTTAGACTTAAAGAAGTCTAAATACATTTGACGAACTTGACTACTTGTTAATTCTTTCATTGATTTTCCTACTTTCTATTAATAATTAACTATTTATGTTTTGTACCCTCTTAAGTGGCAGATTGTGAACACAAAAAACACCATTGCAGTCAAGGACGATTGCTCGCGGTACCACCTTGATTGCAATGATGTTGGATCATTACCTCTTAAGCTCTATAACGCAGAGTCGCGTTGATATTTCTATCAAGTCCATCTAAAGGGAGCAAGTAAATTTATCTGATGCCCTTCTCTCAGCAATGAACGGCTTTCTGTGATCAAAATAAGATTCCTCATATCCTTTAGCTTATAGTCAAAAGTATAAGAAAGATCTGCTAAAAAGTCAATTGTTTTCGTAGGAATCTTTCCTTACTGAGCTGTTTCAAATAACGTTTGCTCTAAATAAGGCAAAATTTGTTCATTTATTTGATACCCTTTTCCCCAAGAGGTTGTAATAATCTCTTCGTTCATACCTGCATCACTAAATTTTTGTTTCACTCGTTTACATACGAAAGACAGCTGCGATTTTGTAGAAGCATCTGGTTCTTTCTGCCAAAGCAAGCGACAAATTTGATCACGATCCAACCCTTCGTGGGCATGCTGATACAAGATTTTTAAAAAGCGTTGCTCGTTTTTTGTAAAGCGAATCTTTTTTACTTGGTCATCAAGTAGCTCGGCTGTGACTTCGGCAAAACTTTGATCGACAGTGTCAATTTTTTCACGAATATCTTCCAATGAATCTTTGAGGCCTAACCACCGGATAATACCTCTTTCCTACCAAATCTCCGCTTCACGTTTATTACACATCGATTGTGAACGTCGATAAATCGGCTTCTCTAACGATGAAAGACTTCCTAATAATCTCAAGCAATCGTTCTGAGATAGTGTTTCGCTTAATACAATTGCATCAAAATGATTAAAAAAAGTTAACTCATGTTCTATAGTTTCTTCACAGCAGTTCGTACAAAAGACTTCATAATTTAAATGTTGTAATTGCTGCTGAAATGTTTGCTCAACTAAAATGTTCTTTGTTAATACCAAAATCCTTCTCATTTCTTCTTTCCTCCTAGAACTCTTTCTGCTACCAATAACTAAACGCACCAATCAAAATACGTTACCAAATCGCGTGTTTTCTCCATCGATTGGTTAATAAACACCTTTTTATCTTCATCTCTCTTCGCTCCTTTATTCTTTATTTTGGTGGTTATTTATATTATATTAGAAAATGATTTTTTTTGTGTGTAAAATTTTTTTATCCTCCGTAAAAAAAAATGAATTTCCTTTAATATCAACTAATAAAGCTGATTTTTTAACAAAAAAAGTGCCGAAACTTCCTACTTTTTGCTAAAACTCGCCAAAAAATCTGTAATTTTATTATTTTTTTCTTGAGAAAACATCAAAATGTTGATGTTTAACACTAACATTTTGATGTTTTCAACAAAAATCTTTACAATTAATCGGTAATTTTCTCTACTTTTAACGATAACTACTTTTAAAAAAGAGTTATTTTAAAAGTGACTTAAATATTTATCATATAAAAAAGTAAGGGACGAGAATCTTTACGATTCTCGTCCCTTACTTTAAATAATCCACAACAATGTTAGTTAGAAGAATTCTTTTTTGCTTTTCTAGCAGAACGATCTTTTTGACGACGTTCAATTTTACGTTTTTTCTTATTGCTGTCTTCAATTGCCCAATTAATTTTTTTCTTGTATCCTGGTTTAATTTTTTTCTTTTTCTTTTTCACTAAACCAATTAACGTTGGGTCTAATTCTTCTCGAGATTTTTCTCGTTTTGTTCGACGATTGCGATCATACGTCTCTACAATCTCACCATTTTTAATTTCTTTTGGTTTGAAAGAAACACCTAACTGCTCAATCTGAGTAATCGCTTCATCATCCGCTGGTGAATATAATGTTATGGCAGTTCCATTCAATCCATTACGTCCTGTGCGGCCAACCCGATGGATAAAGAAGTCCAATTCATGTGGAACTTCTGCATTGATGACATGTGAAACCCCTTCAATATCAATCCCACGTGCGGCTAAATCAGTAGCTACCACATATTGGTAGTCAAGATTTTGAACTTGACGCATCACACGTTTTCTTTCGCGTGGTGTAATGTCTCCATGAATTTTGGCAACTTTTAGGCCCTGATCTTTTAAGTAATCGGTGATTTCATCAACTCTTTGTTTAGTATTTGCAAAAACAATCGCTAAATAAGGATGCCCGATAGTCAATAATTGATAAATTATTTGATTGCTGTTTTTTCCTTTGGTGGAAATCAACCAATTGTCAATTGTTTCTGAAATAACTGCTTTTGGTTTGATATGTTCAATCACTGGATTTTCTAAATATTTTTTTAAAAATGGTCGTAATTTTTCTGGAATGGTTGCAGAAAAAACGAGCATTTGTAATTTTTCTGGCAAACGACCAGCAATTTGATCGACTTCTGCTAAAAAGCCCATATCTAATGTCATGTCTGCTTCATCGACAACAAAGGCAAAAGCCGTATGCACTTTCAAGGCTTGTTCATTCATCATATCTAAAATCCGCCCTGGTGTACCAATCACCACATGAGGTTGTTGATGCTTTAATTTATTTAATTGACGTTGTTTATCTGTTCCGCCAACAAAATTTGACACTCGAATTTCTGGTTGACTGAAACGAGCCAGTTGCTGCGCTTCTTGATAAATTTGATTGGCTAATTCACGACTAGGCGCAGTAATCACAATTTGTACTTCGTCGATAGTTGGCTTAACTTTATCCATTAATGGAAGTAAAAAAGTATGCGTCTTTCCACTTCCTGTTTGCGATTGTCCAATGACACTTTTCCCTTTCTTAATGATTGGGATTAATTTTTCTTGGACTTCTGTTGGTTCTTCAAACCCTTTTTCTGCGAGTGCTTCGTTGATAAAAGGTTGAAATTGAAATTGTTTAAATGAAGGCACTTGCCTCACCTCTTCTCGTTAAATTCTTTATGCACTTTGGCATTATAACACAAAAACAACTTTTACTCACCTGCTGATTCCTTTGTTTTCGCAACTTCTAATGTACTGACTGTATAAGTGTGGCTGGCTTTTTCATAAAACAAACGCCGTTTTTTACGAATCAAGGTTAACAAAACATTGATCAAAAATAGTAAATATAAAATTAAACAGAACAAATACAGAAGCAGTGACACCATTTGCAACATCCGATTAGAAGAATTCAATAAATCAGTGGCATTAGCTAGATAAATACTAATTACACCATACACAAAATACAAATAACCATAGCGAACAAACAAGGCTTTTAAACGAATTTTTTCATGTCCTGTTTCAACCACCCGAATGCGAACAACTTTTTTACCTAACGTTTGACCATTTGTCAGTTTCATCATGACAATAAAGACCGCAAACACCATGATAAAGAACCACATCCGATCTGAAAAAATCGGATAATTAGTTGCCCAATTTTTATAAGCTGGAATGAAATTTAGTCCAAAAACGAGCAGGCCTTGCACAAAACCAATCACCAACCAATCAATTCCCCATGCAAAGAAACGTCTTAACAGGCTAACTGTCTGCCCTTTTTCATAAGAGGTGGCATCAATTTCTTCTCGTGTTGGCAATAAAAAGGTAAAGAGCGGCGTCAACCAATAACCAACTATGCCTCCGACGGTATTATTAATTAAATCATTGACATCCGCCAAGCGATACGAACGTGGATAAATAAAATAAAGGCCAGATAACTGTGTTAATTCAAAAAATAATGACAATAAAAAACTCGCAAGAACTGTTTTTAAAAATGAACATTTGAAATAATACCGTAAATACACACCAAAAGGTAAAACTAATAAAACATTAAACAGTGGTTCTAAAACGGCATGTTGTTTTAATGCTGGCAAATACGTACTAGGATCTTTGATCGAAAAAACAGTTTCGTTTAAAATCCCTGAAATAAAATGAAAAGGCCGCAGTTCCATTGTTGGTCCTGTGTATTGAGCCACTTCTGCTCGAGATGGCAACGGTAAAATTACCAAGAAATAGGCACATAATAAATAAAAAACAAATGAATACAAAATCATTGCTCGTGTCCAAACAAATGAACCATATTTGCGGTATTCATAGATTAATAATGCCCCAGAAATAAAAAATGCTAGAAACGGGAAAATAATGATTGCCCATTTAATTGGTTCGCTATATACTGCCATAAAAATCCCTCCAAGATAAACAATTTCAAGTATGAATGCCTCAATAACACTATACTTGTTTCTAAAAAAATGTACCAACAATAAATTTTATTTTGCAAATCCTCTCCTTTGCAGTATCATTAAGAAAAAGGAGGACGTTCTCATGTTACAGCCATATTTTGCGTTTGGAGTGCCGCTATTTTTACTTGTGCTCTACTTACTCTTTGCACTGATTCACCGTCAAACAACGATTCATTATTTACGGTTTATTTTGTTACTTATTTCAACATTTCTCATGGTTTTTAGTTTCCAAGTATTGCAAGAATCATGGACCATCAACCCTGAAACGTTAAAAGATGCTGCTTATTCTCCGCAATGGTTATGGATTCCTTTAGGTATCGGGTTAATCCTCACACTTTACAACGCTTGGCACGGCCTTCGTACAATGATAAAATACAAGACCGATAAACATTAGTAAGAGTCTAGGACGATGGTTGTGTCCTAGACTCTTACTGTCTCATCATTCAAATGAAATTTAATTTTTCTTAACAAACTCTGATTTTAACTTCATTGGACCAAAGCCATCTACCTTACAATCTATGTTATGATCACCTTCCACTAAACGAATGTTTTTCACTTTTGTGCCTTGTTTAATTGCGCCACTGGCACCTTTAACTTTCAAATCTTTGATTACAGTAACACTGTCACCATCCGCTAAAAGATTGCCATTTGAGTCCTTGACTACTAAGCCTTCTTCTGCAACTTCTTCTGTTGGTGACCATTCATGACCGCATTCTGGACAAATAAATAATCCGCGATCTTCATAGGCATATGCCGACCCACATTCAGGGCAGTTTGGTAATTGCTCTGTCATTAACGTTCTCCTTTGTAAAAAATAATTCTTTTTCATTTTACCTTATTTTCTAGTGAATGAAAAGTAGTCCTAATGATTTATCAACGTCCGATAACTACTTTCTAATTACTTATTTATTTTTGCGCCCACTCTTGGCAAGCTGCTTGGATTTCTTGGTAAATCACTTCAATTTCAGCCGCATCACGTGCATTAGCGCCACTTGCCAAAGGATGGCCGCCGCCATGATGTTTTTTGGCAATTGTATTAATGATTGGTCCTTTGGAACGTAACCGAACGCGATAATAACCTTCCGGCTGTTCAACAAAGATTGCCCATGAGAGAACATCTTCAATTTTTCCTGGCATTGAAACAATGGCTGCCGTTTCAGAATCGACAATATCATAACTGTTTAAAATACTTTGTGGTAAAACGACACGAGCTGCGCCATTTGCGTCGATTTCTAAATTTTGATAAATATAACCCGCTAATTTAGCAACCTTTAAAGGCATTTGGTCTAACTCACGATTTAAGTCTGCGGCATTAAAGTTAAACGTACGCAATTGTGCAGCGACAGCGAGTGTATGCGCCGAAGTGGAAGGATAAAGAAAACGTCCTGTATCCCCCACAATCCCAGCATACAATAAACGAGCTGTATTATCTGTCATCGTTAATTCTGCTAAATGCTGTTGCCAAAAATCAACAATAATTTCACTACAACTACTTGCATTTGTATTCACCCAAACTAAATCTCCATAAGGTTCATCATTCGGATGATGATCGATTTTAATTAATTGATCGCCTAAAGAAAAACGCGCATCACTAATTCGTGGAGCATTTGCAGTATCTGTTACAATGACTAATGCACCTCGATAGACATCGTCAGTAATAACGTCCATTTCAGCTAAAAACTCTAAGCCTTCCACTGGTCCGCCTACTTGATAAATATTTTTTTCAGGAAAGCTCGCTCTTAAGAGTTCTGCTAACCCAACCTGTGAGCCAATTGCATCTGGATCGGGCCTTTGATGTCTATGAATAATAATTGTTTCATATTGTTTAATTGCTGCCATAATTTCTTTTACTACGTCCATTCTTTGTAGCCTCCTACGTTCTCTCCATCACTTGGCAAACAACAATTGCTTTTGCCACAATGACATTTTCTAAATAAACTTCAATATCTAATTTTGCAGAGCGACGACCAATTTCTAAAATCCGTGGACGAATGTCCAATTCACTTTCCAACTGGATTAGCCGCAAATAATGTAGATTCACTTGTTCAATTAGTACATTTCTTTTTTGATTCATCAACATTGTTCGTTGTGTCACGTTAGAAATAATTTCACTTAGGACACCGAACGAGATGGTACCAACACTGTTAACCATTTGGGGCGCAACCGAAAAACGAAAACGGGTTGTTTCTTTGCCATTTTCTTCAACAGGCATCACTTCCCCGGAAATTTGATCTGAAATTGTATCTGCAATTTGTGGTTGTCGTTGCACCAATTGCATAGCTTTCATCACATCTTGGCGAGAAACAATTCCAACAAGCGCTAAATCATCTTCCACCACAGGCATGACTTCTAGACCATCCCAAATCATTTGATGACTGACACTCGCTACACTCATCATCTTTTTCACAACATTGGGGTCCTTTGTCATGACTTTATCCACGGTTAAATGTTCACTTTTACCAATGACATCTTTGGCTGTGACAATCCCCACTAAACGTAATTTCTTATTTACTACTGGGAAACGAGAATGATGGGTACTTTCAGATAAAGCCTGATAATCTGCAATCGTTTGAGTTGTCAACAAATAATTGGTTTTTTCAAGCGCTGTATAAATATCACTGACGAGTAAAATGTCTTTTTTAATCAGCTGATCACTTAAAGCACGGTTAATCATAGTAGCCACAGTAAATGTATCATATGTGGTTCTCAAGACAGGCATACCCAGACGATCTGCTAACTGCGCAATCTCTTCAGATGTTTCAAATCCACCTGTAATTAAAACGGCTGCCCCATTTTCTAAAGCAAGCTTTTGCACGCCTTGGCGGTTACCAACAATCATTAAGGATCCGGGAGTAATATATCGCGTCATCGCGGTTTCTGTCATCGCACCAATTACAAATTTATTAAGGACTTTGTCTAGACCAGAGCTACCGCCTAACACATCCCCTTCAATAATCCGGACCACTTCACCAAATGTTAATTTTTCAATATGTTTTTTTAACTTCCGCTCAATTCGTATCGTACCAACACGTTGAATGGTGGAAACAAGCCCAATATTTTCTGCATCTTTGATGGCCCGATACGCTGTTCCTTCACTAACACTTAAACTTTTGGCAATGCTTCGAACAGAGATTCGATCGCCAATTGGTAATTCTTCAATATGTTTTAAAATTTGATCATGTTTCGTCGCCATAATTTCCTCCTAAACTAGGATCGTCTCTCCTGGGTTTAATACTTTCCCGCCAACTACTTGTTCTACGAATATTGCTGGATTTTGTTGGATAACAGGAAAGGTATTGTAATGAATTGGAATGGTTATTTTGGGATTTAAGTAAGAGACTGCTTGTAGCGCATCCTCTGGTCCCATCGTGTAATTATCGCCAATTGGTAAGAACGCTACATCAATGGATTGGTCTTTTGCAAAAAGGCGCATATCTGAAAACAACGCCGTATCACCAGCGTGATAAATTTTTTTATCTTCTGCTTCTAAAATAATCCCACTTGCTTCGCCCATGTAGGTCATTACGCCGTCTATTTCATAACCGGAACTATGCAAAGCTGGCACAAATTTAACCGAACCAAAAGGAAAGACATAACGCCCACCTAGATTCATTCCATGCGCTTTTACCCCTTGCGACTGCGCATACGTAGCCACTTCAGCTATCGCAATAATCGTTGCCTTGTTGGCTTGAGCAATTGCTAGCATATCGCCAATATGATCGCTGTGTCCGTGGGTGATTAAGATGTAATCAGGGTGTAAATCTTCAAGTGAAACGTCCGCTAAAGGGTTGCCATTAATAAAAGGATCAAATAAAAGGTTCGTGCCGTCGTTTAGACGAATTTCAATACATGAATGTCCATGTCCTATCAGTTCCATTTGTATTCCTCCTACGGTATTTTCTACACAATCTTATGATAATTAATCGTCAAATCCATTCTTAAAAGTAGTACAGTTTAGTACAGTTTACTTTCTTTATTGTAACAGAGAATTAGAAATATACAATCGCATTTGCTTATTTTCTTAGCTAGTAAAGAAACAGACGAGAAAAATCATGGATCTTTCTCGTCTGTTTCTTTTTACTTATTTGGTTGTTTTCCGAAAACGTAAAATCGTTAATATAAAGGCCGCCACACATAATAGAAAGGCGACAAAAAAGGTTTCACGCATTCCCACAATAAATATATCTGGGCGATTAGCCAGATACGTGGTTACTCGTTCACCATAGGCTTCGCTCATGCCACGATATAAAATGGTCGTTGACAACGCAATCCCAATAACCATTCCTAAGTTTCTAGCAAAAGAATTCATACTTCCTGCTACACCTAAATCTTGCTTTTCAACACTGCTCATAACCATTGTATTGTTTGGAGACTGGAAAAGTGCATTTCCCAAGCCCATAATGGCTGTTGCAATGACATAATACCAGATGGGCGAATTCATATCTAAAAACATATACATTAACGACGTACAGCACAAGAGCAACAATCCGCCAAATGTTAAAATACCTGGGCCAATTTTATCCGTCAAATAGCCACTCAGAGGAGCCCCAACCACCATTAATAACGGAAATACCATCATTAATAGACCAGCATAACTAGCACTTAGTTTGCGTGCATCCTGCAAATAAAATGGAATGACAACATTTACAAAAAAGTTTGAGGCAAAAATTAAAACGGCGGACAATAAACTTAAAGTAAAAATTTTATTTTTAAAAATTGCGAACTTAATAAGTGGGCTTTTTCTTTTTCGTTCAACCATGATAAATAATCCTAATGCGATTACTGCAATAATGAACAATAAATAGGATTGTAACGAGCCAAACCCGCTCTCTTGTCCGAGGAAAATCCCGCCGAAGAACGTCATAATCGCAATGGCAATACAAGCAAATCCTGGAAAATCGATTTTTTCTTTTGTTTTTGTAATATCTTTTGGTAGGAACTTTTCGCCAATTAAAATTGTAACTAGCCCCACGGGAACATTAATCCAAAAAATATACGACCAAGAAAAGTTTGATAAGATCAATCCACCAATCCCAGGACCAGCAATCGCGCCCAAAGAGACAAAGGCACCTACTGCACCAAGCGCCCGCCCTCTTTCATTTAAAGGGAATACTTCCGTAATAATTCCTGAATTGGTCGCCATGGTCATGCTAGCACCAATACTTTGAACGACTCGCGCAAATAATAGAAAGCTCAGCGATTGATTAAAGCCACAAAGTAACGAACCAATCGTAAAAATAACCGTGCCAATTCGATAAACTTTTATTTTTCCAAAACTGTCGCCAATTTTTCCAAATAATAATAAACAAGCACAGACAACCATTAAATAAATAGATACGACCCATTCCGCTTGATTCATGGGTACGGACATTTCTTTTGAAATAGTCGGTAAAGCAATATTTACAATGCTGGAATCTAATGTAGACATGAAGGTAAACATAGCCACAGAAACTAAGATCCACCAACGATTTTTCTGCACTTCAGAATCCTCTTGGTAACTTTTAATTTTCTCCATTGATTCATCCCCTCTCGCTCCAAAACAGTTTACTTACTAATAATAACTCTATTTCTTCTTTTTTTCATCGGAAATTTTCTAAAAAATCACTCATGAGATGTTCACCTTCTTATTACACGCTCGCAATTGACAACCATTCGCTTTTACGCTAATTTAAAATTAGCAAACGGAAAACGCAAGGAGGACTTGAAATGACCTTAATTTCTCGCATTAAACAATTAGCTCAGTCAAAGCAATTAACCCTCGCCCAATTAGAAAGAAACGTCGGCATTTCCAATGGACAAATTCGTCGTTGGGATACCTCTTCGCCTAAAGTAGAGAATCTTTTAAAAATAGCAGACTATTTTTCTGTTTCCTTGGACTATTTAATGGGCCGCACCCAACAAACAGAGATCAATCATCAGGCATCTATGACAAGCACACAAAAAGAGTTACATATTCAGATTACTACGGAAGAGTTAACAGAAGAAGAAATTACTCAGTTAGAGGAAGAAGCAAATCGTTTCTTGCGGTTCCGTAAATTTGAAATGACAAATTCTTAAAGAGCGTTCACTACTCCTAGTCAATTAATAGCAAAAACTAGAACCTAAACAAAAAAAACCACCACGACCGTCGTCTGTGGTGGAAATGAAGGTTGTTATTTACTCTTGGTAGGAGTAAGTATGAAAAAACCAATTCGGGATAATTGGCATAACGTAAGTATAGTAGTTTGTGCCTTTTTTATCATGAGTTTCAGCTATATTTTTTATAAAACTTTTATTAGAACACCATTAACAGTCCTTTATTTAGATTCTTTAAAGCGTTTTCTTTTATTGAACATATTGTTTTAAACATTCGATTTCCTGTGCTACACTTACTTTTAGAAGGGGGATTTTATTATGGCAAATCAAAAAAAAGATAGCTTATCAACATTATTTTCTGAAGAAGTTCATGGACCGTTTGTTACTTTCTTGTTTAACACCCATGTCGCTCATCAAAACGTAGAAAAAGATTCGCTTGTTTTGAAAAATTTTGCAAAAGCGGCAAAAACACGCTTTGAAAAAAAATTTCCTGAGGAAAAATGGGCTGTTTTCCAAGAAAAAATTGACGCACTTCTAGCTGATGCTTCCTTCTGGCGCAACGGCACAGCAAGTGTTTCAATCATCTTATCTCCAGAAAACACCTTTGTTCAACGATTAGATGTGCCCGTTGACGATCAATATTACGTGGACACGATCCCTTATTTACTTGGACTAGTCAAAGACAAACAATTTAACTACCATTATTACCTACTTGCTCTAAATCGCGATTCAATGAAACTTTACAAAGTCGATCATACGACTGTGACTCCTGTTGAATTGCCTAAAGACGCGCCAACAGACGTGGTCACAGCTTTAGGTGATGAATTAACGGGTGGTAATTTAAACTTTTCAACTCAAGGTAGTTCTAACGGTTCTAAAGAAGGTGTCGCTTATCATAGCATCAATACTAAAGATAAAGAAGTTGAAATTGATTGGGTGAACTACTATCAAGCAGTCGATACTTTCTTAAAAGATCAACTGGATAATCCTGAAAAATTACCGCTTTATCTTTATGCTTTACCAGAAAACCAAACACTCTTTAAAAAGATTGCTAAAAATCCTTATTATGATTGCTCAATTTCAGTTGCTGCTTCACCTGCACAAGCAACCATTCAAGATATCCGCAGCGCTAGTGAAAAAATAGCTGCAGAGTTAACAGAAAAAGAAACAGCTTCTTATAACAAATTACTAGATCGTAAATTCTTAGATCAATTTACAGATATTTCGCCAGCCGCAGCTGACGGTAAAATTTCCCATCTTTTTATTGCAACGTCACTCTTTGTTACTGAAAACAATGAAATGTCATCTGAAGAGTACGATCGCCGCAAACTTTTAAACACCATTGCTTACCAAATTATTCAAAATGGCGGTCAAGTTTTTGTTTTAGACCAAAAAGCTGCACCAGATGAAAAATCTTTAGCGGCTATCCTCCGTTATTAAAAACAGGCAAAAAGCCCATTGTAAGAAAGCGCCTTACAATGGGCTTTTTTTCTGAGACTTATTGAAACAGCACTATAACAGCCTTATCTTCACTTTCTAGTTTTTAAAAAACATCCGATAAAAAAGAAAATAAGGTTATCGCTATACAAAAACCAGTTAGTATGCTATAGTAATAGATGTAGTTTTTGTTCGGTAATATGGGTAGCTGTTTCAAATAAACATCTTCCACATTTTTCACCTTTCAAGTAATTGCAAAATATGAATGTGTTATAACACACATCTAGGAGGATATTTATTATGGAAACAGGTACAGTAAAATGGTTTAACTCAGACAAAGGCTTTGGCTTCATCACTGCAGAAAACGGAAACGATGTATTCGTACATTTCTCAGCTATCCAAGGTGACGGCTTCAAAACTTTAGAAGAAGGTCAAGCAGTAACTTTCGAAATCGAAGAAGGTCAACGTGGCCCTCAAGCAACTAACGTTACTAAAGCTTAATTAAACAATACTGACTCAAAAACCTGACGTTAATCGTCAGGTTTTTTTTATAAAAAAAAAGAACAAGAAAACTTTCTGAAACTAAGTGCTTCCTCTATTTTTTTTGAAGAGTTTTCGTTATACTGAAGAGGAAAAATGTTTTAAAGGAGTTTATTTATGCAATTTTATGGTGATTTAACCTTTTTAGGTGTTTATTTATTGGGTCTCTTTTTCATTCCCTCGTGGCGGAAAAAGAAAAAAGAACACGATTGGTTGCCGTGGATGTTTGGCTGGACTGTCTTTATGTTCTTCTCATATGTTTTATATTTAGAAATCATTCGTGGCACAGCCTTCTTTTTAATTCCCATTGCTTTTTTTGGCTTGTTTGCGCTCTTCTACTTCAAAGAAAAAAGGCGTTTACTGAATGGAACATTATTTAATATTTTTCTTGTGGTTCTAGCGACTTATTTAGGGATTACTGCGATTCGTACAAACAACTACTTTCTAATCACCTTAGCAATTATTGCCCTGCTGGCAATTTTTATCGCTTTGGCTTTAGGACTCTATGCCTTAATTATTTTCCTCTATTGGAATGCGGTCGTTGTTATGAGAAAAGAAGGTCGGTCTCTAGGGAACTTGTTGACATTGTTGCTAGCAATTGGCTTAACATTACTATTAATTTATAATTTCTTTTTTCAATCGTTGTTACCAACTTGGCTCTCCTTACCCTTAACTATTGCGCCATTTATTTTGACTTATTTCGCGTTTGTTTTTTATAATTTTTTAACTGTTTCTACGTTGTATCAATTTAATCAGCCAAAATATACACAGGATTATATTGTTGTGTTAGGTTCGGGGTTAATCAATGGTGAGATTGTCCCGCCGTTATTGCAAGCCCGCATCAACAAAGCCATTCAATTTTACAAGGCTCAAAATCGCGCAACGTTAAATCCGCCAAAAATCGTCATGTCTGGTGGCCAAGGTCCCGATGAATTACTTCCTGAAAGTGTCGCGATGAAAATGTATGCTTTGACACAAGGTATTCCTGATGATGATATTTTAGTAGAAGCTCATTCAAAAAACACACTAGAAAATATGCGTTTTTCCAAAGAAACAATGATTGAGGATTTTGGAAATGCTAATTTCCAAGCCATTTTTACTACAAACAATTATCACCTTTTCCGAGCGGGTCTTTTCGCTCGAATGGCTGGCTTAAAAGCTGATGGCATTGGTGCAAAAACCGCTTTTTATTTTTTACCTAACGCGTTTATTCGAGAGTTCATCGCCATTGTAGTGATGTACAAACGCCGCCATATTATTGTTTGCGGCCTAGCTGCCATCGGTATGGTTATGTTATTCTTAACAGGATTGATTATTCAGTAAAGAAGGAGTTTCCCCTATGAGTTTGTATCAAAAATTTATTCAAAATGAACGTTTGCGACGTTTTTGCGTCCTTGCTTTGATTATTTTTGTGCTTTATTTATCCAGAAGTATGATTACAACAATTCTTTTAACATTTATCTTTACCTATTTAGCTGTTCGTTTGGTCCATTTTGTTCAACGCTATATGAAAATCCCGACGATTGTCATCGTTCTCTTAACCTATGCATTGGTTGTTTTTCTAATCTATTTAGCGATTACTAAATATGTTCCCGTTCTAGTTAACCAAACGACTCAAATGATTAATTCTGTAGTTGATTTTTATCAAAGTCCACATACAGATACAAATCAAGTATTGCAATTTATTGATCAATACTTGGAAAAATCTAACTTACTCTCTCAACTCCAGAATGGTGCTTCAATGATTTTACGCTACATTCAAGATATTGGCGCTGTCGGCTTATCATTTGTCATGTCCTTTATTTTAAGTTTCTTCTTTATGATTGAGAAGAAGCAAATGGCTGATTTTTCTAAGTTATTTTTAAAAAGTGATTTTGATTGGTTTTTTCAGGATATCTATTATTTTGCCAACAAGTTCGTCAACACATTTGGTGTCGTAATGGAAGCTCAGTTTTTCATTGCTGTGGTGAATACAGTCATTACTACCTTGGCCTTGGCGATAATCGGCTTTACTCAGCTACCTAGTTTAGCCATTATGATCTTCATTTTGAGCTTAGTCCCAGTTGCTGGTGTGATTATTTCCTGCATTCCGCTAAGTTTCATCGCTTATTCCCAAGGTGGCTTGAACGATGTGATTTATATCTTAGCTTTAATTACAATCGTCCATTTATTTGAATCTTACGTGCTAAATCCTAAATTCATGTCTAGTAAAACAGAGTTACCAATCTTTTATACGTTTGTCATTTTATTAGTTAGTGAGCGTCTTTTTGGTGTATGGGGACTTATTGTAGGAATCCCTGTTTTCACTTTCTTCTTAGATGTCTTAAAAGTAAAACCAATTCGTGGCCTGAAACGGCTACCTAATGTGAAAAAAAATAGTTCAGCAGAATAATTTCTGCTGAACTGTTTTTTTATTGTTTTCTTAAATCATTTAAAATAGCCATGGCTCGGTCTTGGTTCATCGTTTTTTGACGTTTTAATTGTTGAGCGACTGCCTCAACTTCTTTACCAGTAGCTCCGACCGTCATCGCTAAAGAACGTGCTTGTAGAGCCATGTGTCCTTTTTGAATTCCTTCAGAGACTAAGGCCCGTAACGCCGCTAAATTTTGTGCCAAACCAACAGCCGCTACTACTCGACTTAGTTCTTTTGCATCCGTCACTGCTAACAAATCAGCAGCTGCTTGAGATTTAGGTAAGACTTTTGTGGCACCGCCAACCGTGGCTAAAGCAAGCGGAACTGAAATTTCACCAATTAGTTGTTCGCCATCCAGCGTCCAACTAGTCAAGCCTTGGTAGCGACCTTCCTTCACCGCAAAAGCATGACAAGAAGCGCTAACAGCGCGTGTATCATTTCCTGTAGCTAAAACTACAGCTTCAATGCCATTCATGATTCCTTTGTTATGCGTGACTGCCCGATAAGGATCTAATGAAGCATAGCGTGAAGCTAAAACAATTTTTTCAGCAATTTCCCGGCCATTGCTCCCCTTACTTAAACGTGAAACTGGAATAGCCGTTTTCATCGTAACAACCGACTCCGTGGCATAATTACTTAAAATACTGAATAAAATCTTTTGCTCCGCAAACCATTCACGGAACAACTCGGCCACACCTTCCAACATAGCGTTAACGATATTTGCCCCCATTGCATCCTTAACATCTACTAAAAAGTCGACAGATACAAATGATTCATCAAAAGTACGATATTGCAAATCTCTTAAGCCGCCGCCCCGTTTAACGATAGATGGATAACTTAACTCTGCTTGTTGAAAAACTTCCGCTTCTCTTACTTGTAGTTTATCAATCAATGACTCGGGATCTGCAACATCGTAAAAAACGATTTGTCCACGCATTAAGCGTTGTTGATTCACTGTTTTAAATCCTTGTGCTATTTTTGCACCATTACTCAAAGCCGCAATAACTGAGGGCTCTTCTGTCGCCATTGGTACCAAATAATCAGTTTCGTCCACTGTTAAATGTAAGCCAACGCCCATCGGCACTTCTGTTTCACTGATTTGATTTTCAATCATATGATTGGCAATCTGCGAAGATAAAGCCGTATTTTCAAATTCTTTTTTTGTATCAGCAGAAATCTGGCCTTCATTAAGAAGAGAAGCCAGGCGTTCCTCAGGACTCATTTGATAAAATCGGCTGTTTTTTTTTTGCTGAGGTCTCTCTAGTAGCATAGCGAGTCCTAAGCCACCGCCGATACATAAAGAAGCCACTCCATATTTCTTTTCTTTTTGATTTAATTGATAACTTAAACTCGTTAATAAACGAGCACCTGTGGCACCAATCGCATGACCTAATGAAATACCGCCACCATAAATGTTGACCTTTTCCTCTGGTAAAGCCAGTTCTCTTTGGACCACGATTGAAGTTGCTGCAAATGCTTCGTTGATTTCATACAGATCAATTTCTTCCGTAGTAAGTTGATTGCGCGCTAACAGTTTTTGAATGGCTTTAATCGGCGAAATTCCCATATAGGCTGGATCAATACCGACTTCCACACTGTCTCGAATAATAGCTAAATAAGGAAGACCGTGTGCTTCGGCATATTCTTGTGAAGCAATAATCAAAGCAGAAGCCCCATCATTAATGGTTGATGCATTCCCTGCTGTTACAGTACCGTCTTCTTTAAAAACTGTTTTAAGCGTTCCTAGCTTCTCAACGCTCGAATTAGGGCGAATCCCTTCATCTTTCTCCACAAGCGTTCCTGATACTTCTAATGGGGCTATTTCGTCAGCGAATATCCCTTCTGCTTGTGCTTGAGCTGCTTTTAATTGTGAATGTACAGAAAATTGATCTTGCTCTTCTCTAGTTACATGATACTTTTCGGCCACATTTTCAGCAGTTAAGCCCATTGCCTGACCACTAAAGGCATCCGTTAATCCATCATACATCATACTAGAAAAAGGCGCATCGTAGCTTTCTGTTTCGTAATTAAAACGTTGTAATTTAGGTGCTTGGGACATATTCTCAATCCCGCCAGCAATTAAAACTTCCGCTTCTCCTAATTGAATCAATTGTTTCGCCAAAATAACGGCCTTCATTCCTGATCCGCAGACCTCATTAACCGTCATTGCGGGAATTTCATGAGACAAACCGCTGTTTATTGCTATTTGTCGTGCGGGATTTTGGCCATTTCCAGCTTGTAAAACATTTCCAAAGATTACTTGATCAATTTCTTCAGAAATAGTGGAATGTCTTTTTAAAAGTTGTGTTGTAACATGTGTTCCTAAGTCTACGGCACTTACTTGACTTAAGCTGCCTTTATATTTTCCAATTGGTGTTCGTAATGCATCAATAATAACTACTGTTTTCAACTAAATGCACCTCCATCTTGAAATATATCATAAAATCCCAGAATCACAAGTGCCAATTACTGAATGTTAACAGACTTATAAGATATTTTTTAATAATCTATGAAGTTAATACAAAAATTCCCCATTTTGGTTCATTTCGTGCTATTTTATATAATGAATCTATTTATCGTAAAGGAGTTAAAGAAATGACAATTGGGATTGATAAAATTAGTTTTTTTGTGCCCCCTTATTATATTGATATGACGGCACTGGCTGAAGCCAGAAATGTAGACCCTGGAAAATTTCATATTGGTATTGGGCAAGACCAAATGGCGGTGAACCCAATCAGCCAAGATATTGTGACATTTGCAGCCAATGCCGCAGAAGCGATCTTGACCAAAGAAGATAAAGAGGCCATTGATATGGTGATTGTCGGGACTGAGTCCAGTATCGATGAGTCAAAAGCGGCCGCAGTTGTCTTACATCGTTTAATGGGGATTCAACCTTTCGCTCGCTCTTTCGAAATCAAGGAAGCTTGTTACGGAGCAACAGCAGGCTTACAGTTAGCTAAGAATCACGTAGCCTTACATCCAGATAAAAAAGTCTTGGTCGTAGCGGCAGATATTGCAAAATATGGCTTAAATTCTGGCGGTGAGCCTACACAAGGAGCTGGGGCGGTTGCAATGTTAGTTGCTAGTGAACCGCGCATTTTGGCTTTAAAAGAGGATAATGTGATGCTGACGCAAGATATCTATGACTTTTGGCGTCCAACAGGCCACCCGTATCCTATGGTCGATGGTCCTTTGTCAAACGAAACCTACATCCAATCTTTTGCCCAAGTCTGGGATGAACATAAAAAACGAACCGGTCTTGATTTTGCAGATTATGATGCTTTAGCGTTCCATATTCCTTACACAAAAATGGGCAAAAAAGCCTTATTAGCAAAAATCTCCGACCAAACTGAAGCAGAACAGGAACGAATTTTAGCCCGTTATGAAGAAAGCATCATCTATAGTCGTCGCGTAGGAAACTTGTATACGGGTTCACTTTATCTGGGACTCATTTCCCTTTTAGAAAATGCAACGACTTTAACCGCAGGCAATCAAATTGGGTTATTCAGTTATGGTTCTGGTGCTGTCGCTGAATTTTTCACTGGTGAATTAGTAGCTGGTTATCAAAATCATTTACAAAAAGAAACTCATTTAGCACTGCTGGATAATCGGACAGAACTTTCTATCGCTGAATATGAAGCCATGTTTGCAGAAACTTTAGACACAGACATTGATCAAACGTTAGAAGATGAATTAAAATATAGTATTTTTGCTATTAATAATACCGTTCGTTCTTATCGAAACTAAGTATTTAAATCCCCCGATTCAATCAACAAAAGAGCTAGACATTCAAGCAAAAACTTGAATGTCTAGCTCTTTTTATGAAAGCCAAACTTCTTTGACCCCGTCTGTCACGGCGATACCATCTGTCAAAGCTAAACGTTGTGAATAAGAAACGTAGCCATAATAAACATCAACACCGCCGCCATTGTTCCAAGTAACAGTGATTTTAACATTTGGAGTAATCGATTTTGTAGCTGGTTGGGTCGTCGGGCGATAACTAGTCGTATCATAACTTAAAATAGTGCCCGAAGCTCCACTTATTTCGGCTTTTCCTGTGTAAATTTCGCCATTCGTATTCGTCTGCGTGACCGCTCCATTCGCTTCAATGATTAAACCCGCTTGCTTTTGATCTCCTCGTGGATAATAAAAAAGATACGTGGTTGCCCATTTAGCAAATTCATCTGGAATTGGTTTAAGTGATTCCGTTGGAGCCGGACTCGACTTCGTTTGCTTTTCAACCGCGACTTCTTCTTGTCTTTTTAAGCCTTCATTATTTTGATTATTTAGTTTCTCAACCGTTTCTTTAACGATCGAATAATGAGGTTTCCCTAAATCGCTAACAGGGATCGTAGCTAATTTTTCTTCTGATTCTTTATATTGCCCCTCTGCCGTTAACTTTTTAGCTTCTGTAATAATGGCATCATACTTGGTTTGGTCTACGGAAGAGGATGTGCTTTGGCCCGTAGCTTCGACTTGTTTTGTGACACTGTTTTTTTCTGTGGTCACGTCTGATGAATTTCCACAAGCACTTACAAACATTGAGCTAACGATTAATAAACATCCCACAATCACATGCTTTTTCATCTTTAAATCCCCCATTTGTCTATCTTTGTTATTTTTTGTTACTTAAATTATCCCATAGATGAACAAAAGAAACCATTATTTATAAAAAAGTTTAGCAAGCGCTTCAAGAGAGGCACTTGCTAAACTTTTTTCTCACTGTTATTGATTGATTACTTTGACTAGTTCTTCAAATAATAATGCACTAGATGCTGCTCCTGGATCAATATGACCAATTGCTCGTTCCCCTAAATAAGAGGCACGTCCTTTTTTCGCCACCCAATCTTTTGTTGCTTCAGCAAATTGTTCAATTTTTTCTTCATTAAATTGTTCCGTTCCAATCACTTCAGCAACAGGTGCCCAGACATCAACCATCGTTTTATCTCCTGGTTCAGCTTTGCCGCGCATCTGAATCCCAGCTAGACCTTGCTGAACAATTTCTTTTAATTGCTCTGGCGAACTGATGGTTTCCAAATCTTTTGTCGCTTTAGTCATATTCATAAACGCAGTACCATATAAAGGACCAGAAGCTCCGCCAACTTTTGAAATCAAAGCCATGGATAGGACTTTAAATGTCTCCGTGATTGTTGTTGGTACTTTTTTGTCAAACGCAATTTTGTATTCAGCCATACCACGAGCCATGTTGTTACCGTGATCCCCATCACCAATCGGCGTGTCTAATTCACTTAAATAGTCTTTTTTTTCTTCAATAACTTTTGAATAATTGTCTAACCATGTTTGAATGTCTTTTACTGTTAATTCCATCTTTTTATCACCCTTACCAAGAAATTGTTGTTACATTGCTTTCTAGCGCTGTTTGCCAGTCTTTTGTCGCCAAGTCAATCATCGTTAAAGATAATCCTTGCATGTCAATAGACGTCATATAGTTACCCACTTTATGGAAGGTAACTTGAACACCTTTATCTTCTAATAATGTTAGCACGTCGTTCATAAATACAAATTGTTCCATTAATGGCGTGCCGCCCATGCCATTGACAAGTACCCCCACTGTTTGTGGTTGTTGTTCATAGCTACTTAATGTTTTTTCAACTAATTCTTTCGCTAACTCTTTCGATGGTTGGATTTTTTCACGACGATAGCCTGGTTCTCCGTGAATCCCTACGCCAAATTCAATTTCATCTTCTGGTAAAGTAAAACCTGGTTTGCCAACTTCAGGCACAGTGGCTGCTTTTAAAGCCACTCCAATTGTTTTCGTGGCTGCTACAATCTTTTCTCCTAAAGAAACGAGCTCTTCTAAAGAAGCACCTTGGCGGGCATGATGTCCTAAAATTTTATGGACAAGAACAGTCCCGGCAACGCCGCGTTTTCCAGCGGTATAGGTGCTATCTTCGACTGCAATATCGTCATCGACAACGACCATTTCTACATGAATGTCTTCCATATCAGCCATATCTTTGGCCATTTCAAAGTTCAAAATATCGCCTGTATAATTTTTTACGATTAACAGAACACCGGCCCCTTGGTCTGCCGCTTGGATCCCTGTTAAAATTTGATCTGGTGTTGGTGAAGTAAAGACATCACCTAAAACTGCGGCATTTAACATTCCATCACCAACAAACCCAGCATGTGCAGGCTCATGACCACTTCCGCCACCAGATACTAACCCAACTTGTTTGTTTGAGTCGTTGCGAGCAATCACGCGAGAATCTTCGACTTGATGAACAAGGTTTCCATAGCTTTTCACAATTCCTTGGAGCATTTCTTCGACAATTTTACCAGGTTCATTAATAATTTTTTTCATTTAGTTCCACCCTTTCTTACCAGCATTTTGAGCTTCTGCTAAAATTTGCGTCAAATCATCTGAGACACCTGCAGTAATTGCTGCCGCAAAGGCACCTTCAACCAATGGTGCATCGACTAAATGATAATGTTTCTGTTGGTCTTCTTCTAGCATATCAAAAGCTAATTCTGAACTTAAAACGGCACTGCCTAAATCGGCAAAAATTAAAAATTCTCGGTCAGAGTTCGCTTCGTTAATCGTGTCAATGATTTTCATTGGATCTGAACCTAATGAACCATCTGATGTACCACCAAGTGAATGAATCGTAATTTCTTCACTGGCGTTCATCTGTTCAATCATCTCTTTAATACCATCTGTAATCATTTTGCTATGTGAAACGAGTAAAATATCTGCTTTCATGTGGACACTTCCTTAATCTAATTTATGTCTTGTTTTATATTCTTGTCCGACTTTATCTGCAACAATGATTGCATTCGCTACTTCTTCAACGACAATTGGGAATGGCATTGAATGAATTGATTCTTCTGGAATACAAGCAATTTTGGCTACTTCCAACGCTTCTTCATAAGTGATTTCATCGACACCAATGTCTGAAAGCGTTAATGGTAAACCTACAGAAGCGCTAAAGTCTAAAACAGCTTCTAATTCGTCTTTTGCTGCATCTTCTAATACAAGTTGTGCAATCGTTGCAAAGGCTACTTTTTCACCATGTAAATAACTGTGCGCACCAGGTAAGACTGTCATACCGTTATGAATCGCATGCGCTGCAGCTAAACCGCCACTTTCAAAACCTAAGCCTGAAAGTAAGATATTTGTTTCGATAATCTTATTCAATGATTCAGTAACCACATTTGCATCACAAGCTAATTTCGCTTTTAACCCATCTTCCTGTAGATTTTCCCAGCAAAGTTTTGCCATGGCTAAAGCTGCATATGTGCCGCTAGCAGCAGGCGTTAAGCCTTCTCTTGAACCCATTGGCAAACTAGCATTAACCCGAGAATATGAATTGTGTGTTGCGCGTGCTTCAAAATATGTGGATAAGGCATCCCCCATTCCAGCAACTAAAAATCTAGTTGGCGCTTTGGCAACCACTTTTGTATCAACCATAACGACGCTTGGACTTTGTTTAAAGTAAGCATAATCATCAAATGAGCCATCTTCATGATATAGTACAGCTGAATGCGAAGTTGGTGCATCTTGAGCCGCAATCGTTGGTACAATAATTAAGTTTTCACCTTCTGCTACGACTTTTGAAGCATCGATTGCTTTACCGCCACCTAAACCAATGATACAGTCTGCTTGTTCTTTTTGTCCAACGTTTTGCAAACGCTTTGTTTCTTCACGCGTTACTTCTCCACTAAAGCCACCCTCTACGAAGGTAATGTCAAACTTTTTCGCTGTTTCTTCCAATTGTGGACGTACACGATCAACGTCAGCAGGATTTGCAATTAGTAACGCTTTTTTTCCAAAAGTTGAAACGAAGTAACCTAAGTTTAGTAATTCATCTTCCCCTTGAACATATTTCGTTGGTAAAATCAATGCTTTTCTCATGTTGATAGCCTCCTATATTTTGTTTACATACATAGTATAAAACGCTTTCATCCAAAAAGCATTGAACTTTTGGTATCGTTTTCTTGAAAAAAATGATAGAATTATTTTGTGAAATAATAAAATATTATGATTTTTAAACTTTAGATTGAAGGATTGCCTTATGACTGTAGAATTAAAAAATATTTTAGATTTAGAAAAGTGGGAAAAATTGCAAGAATCATTGGCCTTAAGCACTCGTTTAGCCATTATTTTAGTCGATTATAAAGGTCGTCCTGTGACGAAACATAGTCAAGTTCAACCCTTTTGCCAACTGGTACGTCACTCCCCTGAGCTCTCGAAACTTTGTGAAAAATGTGATGCTCGTGGTGGCTTGGAAGCTGTTCGCACTGGTCAGCCTTTTATCTACCGTTGTCACTTTAACATCGTTGATATGGCCATCCCCATTATTGTTGATGACCAGTATGTAGGAGCCATTATGGCTGGTGAAGTTTTGCTCGAAGATCACCAAGAAGAGTTAGAACAGGTTTTAACCATGAATGATGCCTTCATTCAAGAATTTTTAGTAACACACCAAGAGCTGTATCAACAATACCCTGTTTTAGAACTAGCAGACTTAGAAAAGAGCGCGACATTAATCGCTGATCTAAGCCAATATATTATTTCTGAAGCCATCAAAAAAGATTATTTAATCAATACGTACAAACAGTCCTTACAGATTAGTTCGCGAAAAGAAGAGCTGGAGCCATTGAATATGATCCAAAAAGATATTCAACAAACTTTGTTAACTGCTCAATTAACTCCTTCAAGTGCCTATCAAACTAAAAATAAGCAATTGCAACCGGTTTTAGATGCCCTTTGGGAAAACAAATCGCTGCGTTTAAATTTACAAGAACTGGCAGACCTTGTTCATTTGACACCGACGTATTTAAGTCGTTTATTAAAAGAGGAGTTTGGTATTCCCTTTAGTCAATTTTATCGACAATTAAAAATCACATGGGCTAAACAGCTTCTTTTGGAGACAGATAAAACGATCGCCCAAATCAGTGAAGATTTAGGGTTTGTTGAAGATAGCTATTTTGTCCGGATCTTTAAACAAGAAACGGGTGAAACACCCCTTAAATACCGTAAAAGAAAGAACAGAGCATAAAAAAAACAACGACTCCGAGTGTAGCGACCCCAAAAAGTTAGACTTTTTATAGAGTGGATTTTTCCACTCTATTTTTATGCAGTTTTTTGATTGAATTGTCGAAATTCTACTGGGCTTTTCCAGTTAAGTTTTTCCTTGATTCGGTGATGATTGTAATAATAAATGTAGTTCTCAATTGCTTCTATCAATTCATTTTGACTTTGATAGATTTTTCCATAGTACACTTCTTGTTTTAGGATACTGAAGAAATTCTCCATAGGAGAATTATCTAAACAGGTTCCTTTTCGAGACATACTTTGAAAGATATTGTTGTCCTTTAATGTTTGTATATAGACATTCATTTGATAAGCCCAGCCTTGATCAGAGTGAAAGGTGCGCCGATAGGGACAATCATTTGTTTGAGAAATTGCTTCTTTCAGACCTTCCATAACTGTTTTACCATTTGGTTGAGTAGAAAGGCTATAGCTTAGAATTTCACTATTATACATATCCATAAATGGAGCTAAGTATAGTTTTTTCTGACGAAAGATGCCTGCGTTATCTGCTTCAAAGTACTTAAATTCAGTTGTATCAGTTGTAATTTTTTGATGAGGAACAGAAGTTTTAAATCGGCGACGAATCAAATTTTTAGCGATTTTACCAACGGTTCCTTTATAGGAATTATATTTTCTTGATTTCTTAGTAAAAGCTTTGACTTGTAACTTTAACTTTTGTATTAATCGCTGGACTTTCTTTTTATTCACTTGAAATCCACGTCGTTTCAATTCTTGGGTCATCCTTCTATAGCCATAATGTTGATGTTTTTTACGAATCGCTTGAATTTCTTCTTCGATGATTTGTGTTGAAGCTGTTCTGTCGAGGCGTTTTTGCCAGTACATGTAAGTAGATTTTGGAAACCTTAGGGTTTCCAAAATATCTTTTAATCGAAAGTGTCTTCGGAGACTGTGAATGATTCGTGCGATTCGTTCATTTTTTGTTCGTCCTCTAAACGCAGTCTCCTCAATTCTTTTAAATAGGCATTCTCAATTTTTAACATTCTATTTTCTTTTTCTAGTTTCTCTACTTGAGATCGTTCACTTGGTAGTGGTTGGGGTTCATTTCGTTTCTTTTTAGACATGGTAGGTGGACGTCCTTTCTGTTTAGAGAGTCCCTCTATACCAAACTTCTGATACGTTCTAAGCCAATTCGCAATCAATGATGGATTGTTCATTTTTAGAAGATTAGCTGCTTCTTGATAGGACAACTCTGTTGTTAAATATAACTCTATCGCATCTAGCTTAAATTGAACAGAGTAATTCTTATTTTTTCGACTGCGAAGTAGGCCTTCTTCACCAAGTTCTTTATAGGCATTTATCCATTTGCTTATTTGAGAACTATCTTTAAACCCATACTTCTTTGCGAGAAACCTTATACCGCCTTGACCAGATAAGTAGTCATGAACAAGTTTAAGTTTAAATTCAAAACTGTATTTTGCCATACAAAAAAACCTCCAAAAGTTAGATTTCTAGGTCTAACTTTTGGGGGTCGGCTCAGAGAAGTCGTTGTTTTTTTTACACCTTTTGCACTTGCTGTGGCTAATGCAACAAGTGCAAAAGGCGCATTATATCTGTCGTGCGACAAAGTGATACTATTAAATATGAATTGGTAAACCTAAAGCCAATTCAGCTGTATCCATAGTAATTTCGCCCAATGATGGGTGTGGGTGGATTGTTAAAGCAATGTCTTCTGCATTCATGCCAGATTCAATAGCTAAAGCTAATTCAGAAATCATGTCACTTGCACCGACACCGGCAATTTGTGCACCGATGATGACATTGTCTTCTACAGTTGTAACTAAACGCATGAATCCTTCAGTTTTATCTAAAGAAATTGCACGGCCGTTACCAGCAAATGGGAATTTGTAACCTTTTGCTTCGATTCCCGCTTCTTTTGCTTCTGCAACAGTCATACCAACGCTTGCCAATTCTGGATCAGTAAAGGCAACAGCTGGCATTGCTTTGTAATCAACTGCAACTTTCTTACCAGAAATTGCTTCAGCAGCAATTTTTGCTTCGTAGCTTGCTTTATGCGCTAACGCAGCACCTGGTACGATGTCGCCGATTGCGAAGATGTTTTTCACGTTAGTACGTCCTTGGTTATCAACTGGGATTAAACCACGTTCGCCAATTTCAACGCCCGCTTGTTCTAAGCCTAAGTCGTCTGTGTTTGGACGACGTCCAACAGTGACCATTACGTAATCTGCTTCAACACTTTCTTCTTTTCCGTTAACTTCATATTTAACAGTGACGCTATCGCCATTGTCAACAGCTTCTTTAGCCATTGCAGAAGTCACGATTGTTACGTTTTTCTTCTTGAAGTCGTCTGTGACAACTTTAACCATATCTTTTTCATAAGTTGGTAAAATTGATGGGCTACCTTCTAAAATTGTTACTTCTGAACCTAAGTTAGCATAAGCGCCACCTAATTCAGCACCGATGACACCGCCACCGATAATAACGAATTTTTTAGGAACTTCTTTTAAGTTTAAACCGCCTGTAGAATCTAACACGCGTCCGCCAAATTTGAATCCTGGGATTTCAATTGGACGAGAACCTGTTGCTACAATAGCATTATTGAATGAGTAAGTTTGTGCTGAGTCTGGGTGAATAACACGCAATGTATTTTCGTCAACGAAGAATGCTTCGCCTTCAATAATTTCTACTTTGTGTTTTTTCAATAACATGCCAACGCCGCCTGTTAATGATTTAACAACTGTGTTATCTTTCCAGTCTTGTGTTTTTGCAAAGTCTAATTCGACTCCTTTAGCTGTTACACCAAAAGTTGAAGAATCTTGTGCTTCTTGGTAATGATGTCCAGCAGCAATTAAAGCTTTTGAAGGAATACATCCAACGTTTAAACAAACGCCTCCGATGTATTCACGTTCGATAATCGCAACTTTTTGACCCATTTCTGCGGCACGAATTGCGGCAACGTATCCTCCAGGACCAGCTCCGATTACGACTGTATCTAGTTCAATGGCGAAATCTCCTACTACCATTTGTTAATCATCCTTCCATTAATAGTAATTCTGGATCAGCTAATAAGCGTTTAATGTTGTTCATTGCTTTTTGAGCAGTTGCGCCGTCAACGATACGGTGGTCAAAGCTTAATGATAATTTCATCATGCGTCCCACAACGATTTCGCCGTCTGCATTAACAACTGGTTCTTGTGCAATTGTACCAACGCCTAAAATAGCAACTTCAGGGTAGTTGATTACTGGTGTAAACCAGCCGCCACCGACTGAACCAATGTTACTAATTGTGATTGTACCATCACGCATATCTTGTGCAGTTAATTTACCTTCGATAGCCAATGCTGCTTTTTCGTTGATTTCATCAGCGATAGCAAACATGCTCTTCGTATTAGCATTTTTAACATTTGGTACATATAAGCCATGATCTGTATCAGTAGCGATACCAATGTTAAAGTAATTTTTGTAAACAATTTCTTGTGCTGCATCATCGATTGATGCATTCAAGATTGGGAATTTTTGAACAGTTGAAGTCAATGCTTTTACAACGTATGGTAAGAATGTTAATTTTGTACCATTTGCAGCAGCAACATCTTTAAATTTCTTACGGTGATCCCATAATTTAGAAACTTCTACTTCATCATGTAATGTTACGTGAGGAGCAGTGTGTTTGCTGTTAACCATTGCTTTAGCAATTGCTTTACGTGTTGGTGTCATTTTTTCACGTGTTTCCATTTCGCCTAAATCAGAAGTAAAGGCTTTTGGCGCTGCTTTAGGTGCAGCTGCTTCCGCTTTAGGTGCTGCTTCTGTTGCGGCAGCTTCAGTAGCTGGTGCTGCTTGAGAACCACCAGAAACAAAGGCATCAATATCCGCTTTAATGACACGGCCACCTTTACCAGTTGCAGTTACTTGTGTAATATCAACGTCTTTTTCACGCGCATACTGACGAACAGATGGCATTGCTAAAACGCGTTTGTTTGGATCAGCGGCTGCAACTACGCCTGTTGAAGCGGCTGGAGCTGATGCTTCCGCTTTAGGGGCGTCAGTAGCTGGTGCTGCGGCTGCCGGTGCTGCTGAATTATGACCAGGTGCGTCAATTTCAACTAACACGTCACCCACATTGGCAACTGTTCCTTCTGGTACAACGATATTTTTTACAGTACCTGTTACTGGTGATGGAATTTCTTCTACTGATTTGTCATTTTGTACTTCTAATAATGAATCATCTTCATTAATTGTGTCGCCCGCTTTAACGAACCATTTAACGATTTCGCCTTCGGCAATTCCTTCACCGATGTCTGGTAATTTGAATTGGAAAAATCCGCCAGCTGCTTCGGTTGTTGGTACAGCAGCAGGTTGTGCTGGTGTTTGTTCTTGTGCAGGAGCTGCTGGTGCTGCATCGTTATCTTCGTGACCAGGTGCGTCGATTTCGATTAACACGTCACCAACGTTTGCAACTGTTCCTTCTGGTACAACGATATTTTTTACAGTACCTGTTACTGGTGATGGAATTTCTTCCACTGATTTGTCATTTTGTACTTCTAATAACGTATCGTCTTCGTTGATTGTATCGCCAGGTTTTACAAACCATTTAACGATTTCGCCTTCGGCAATCCCTTCACCGATATCCGGTAATTTAAACTGATAAGCCATTTTTTAAGTCTTCCCTTCTTCGTTGGATCTGTCTATTTTCTTAGGAGCAAAACGCGGGGAAACGACTATAGTAGCTGAACATTTCATGCCTATAGCCGTATTCCACCTGTTTAATTCTTCGTTTATCTACTTCGAATAACTATTAAAATTCGACGATTTCTCTAGCTTTTGCTTCGATATCTTTCGCATTTGGTAACCAGATATTTTCTGCTTGTCCGAATGGGAAGATTGTATCTGGAGCAGATACACGTCCGATTGGTGCTTCTAATGATAATACGGCACGTTCAGAAATTTCAGAAACAACCATAGCGCCAACGCCAGCTTGTTTTTGTGCTTCTTGAACGACAACCACACGGCCAGTTTTTTCAACAGAGTTAATAATTGTTTCCACATCTAAAGGAGCCACTGTACGTAAGTCAATGATTTCTGCTGAAATATTGTCTTTCGCTAAGCTATCAGCTGCTTTAATCGCTTCACGAACCATAGCGCCGTAAGTGATGATTGATACGTCTGTTCCTTCACGAGTTACAGCCGCTTTATCTAAAGGCACTTCATAAGCTTCGTCTGGCACTTCCTCACGGAATGAACGGTATAATTTCATGTGCTCTAAGTAGACAACTGGATCGTTGCTGCGAATAGATGAAATTAATAGTCCTTTTGCATCGTAAGGGTTTGATGGAATAACAACACGAACACCTGGTGATTGTGCGATTAATCCTTCTAAGTTATCTGAGTGAAGTTCTGGTGTATGAACACCACCACCAAATGGGGCACGAACAGTAATTGGCATATTACGAGTTCCACCCATACGGTAACGCGTACGAGCCATTTGACCAACGATTTCGTCAAATACTTCAAAAACGAAACCAAAGAATTGGATTTCAGGAACTGGACGGTAACCTTGCAAGGCAAGACCGAAAGCCAATCCACCGATACCAGATTCAGCTAAAGGTGTATCGAAGACGCGGTCTTCACCAAATTTTTCTTGTAAACCTTCAGTTGCACGGAAAACCCCACCGTTGTTACCAACGTCTTCACCGAAGATTAAGACATTTTCGTCTTTCTCTAATTCAAGAGCTAAGGCATCTGTAATTGCTTGGATCATAGTTTTTTGTGCCATTTTTATTTCGACTCCTTCGCTTCATAAAATGCAATTTGTTCTTTAATTGTTTGAGGTTGAACTTCAAACATATTTTTCAAGAAATCAGAAACTTTTTGTTTTGGCGCTTTATCCGCTTCTGCAATCGCTACTTTGATTTCTTCTTTTGTTTTTTCAATAATTTCTTCTTCTTTTGCTTCAGACCATAAGCCTTTATCTGTTAGATATTTACGGAAACGAGTCAATGGATCTTTTTGTACCCATTCGTCATCCATTTCTTTTGAACGGTAACGTGTTGGATCGTCTCCAGATAAAGTATGTGGACCATAACGATAAGTTAATGTTTCAATTAAAACTGGACCGTTTCCTGCAGCTGACCAATCGCGTGCTTCTTTTGCAATTGCGTAAACTGCTAATGGATCCATACCATCAACTTGAATACCAGGAATTCCTGCTGCAACAGCTTTTTGAGCTAAAGTTTTAGCCGCTGTTTGTTTTTCACGAGGTGTAGAAATCGCAAAACCATTGTTTTGGATAATGAAGACACCGTTTGCTTGGTAAGCACCAGCAAAGTTAATTGCTTCATAGAAGTCCCCTTGTGAAGAACCGCCGTCACCAGTATAAGTGAATACAACATTTTCTTTTCCACGTTTTTTCAATCCTAAAGCAACACCAGCTGCTTGGATGTATTGAGCACCGATGATAATTTGTGGTGGTAATGCATTTAAATCTTCCGCGTAGTAGTTCCCTGCTACGTGACCACGAGACCATAAGAAAGCTTCTCTTAATGGTAAACCATGTTGTACTAATTGAGGTACATCACGGTAACCTGGTAGTAAGTAGTCTTCTTTTTCCATTGCAAATTGACTTGCCAATTGGCTTGCTTCTTGTCCAGCTGTTGGCGCGAAGAATCCTAAGCGTCCTTGACGGTTTAATGCAGTAGAACGTTGGTCTAACACACGAGACCAAACCATGCGTGTCATTAATTCAACTAATTCCTCATCCGATAAATCAGGTACTAAATCTTCATTCACAATTTTTCCATCTTGATCCAAGATTTGGAAAGTTGGGAAATCAGCGTCGACTTTAGCCATTAGCTCTTTAAAGTCAATAGGTTTTTGTTTCTTAGCCTTTGCCATTTTGTCACACAATCCTCTCTATTACGTTTCTTTAATTTCGACAAAAGTAAAACAGAGTGCGAAACTGTATTACTTTTTATCGACTACACTTAACAAATTATCACTAAATTCGAAAAAGCGCAAGAAAAAAACTCTAATTTCTTCATTTTTTCACAAAAGAGCAAAACCGCATGTTTTTGCGGTTTAGTGATAATTTTCACAAACAAGAAAACGGTTTCCGTTCTACACTTCTTCTGTACTATTTTTCTCCTAACTGTTATATTCTATTTTAAAAATATTATATAACAGTTCTATTAATTCGAGCTCTCTCATCCCCGAGCTGGCTAGTAATCTGATTTCCGAACTTTGCGTTTTCATGAAAATTATCTTGAAAAAACCAAAAAATAAAAACCGTCAGCCGAGTAACCTACTCAGCATGCGGTTTTTTATTTTTTTTAGAACAAAGTTTTTTTCGTTAATTTTTATTTTTTTGGGCTCGTTTTTTTAACAAATACTTTACCTTAGGTTTTATCACGAACATTCATTGCGTAAAATCACCAAATTTTCGCAAAACGAGTAATACAGCTTAGCAATTTCTTTTCTCTTTCAGTAGATTTTACTAAATCCATTCCTTAGTAATTTTAATATATAAACGTTTAGCTACTTCAACAGTTAACATGTACGCAATGATGATTCCAAAGAACCATGGCCAGTAGTTAGCCGGAAGTTTCACAAAGTCAAAAACCTCTCTTATAGGCGTTGCTACAATCAGGAAACCGAGTAAAATTGCGCCTAAACTACTTAACATCACAGGCATTGACGCACGACTTTGAATGAATGGTATTTTCCGCGTCCGGACCATATGAACAACTAACGTTTGACTAACAAGTCCCACCATAAACCAACCTGTTTGGAATAAATGTTGAGTTGCCAAACTATTGGCGCTAAACACAAACCACATGACAAGATACGTTAGAATATCGAAAATACTACTTACCGGGCCAATACATACTGTAAATTTCGCTAGTCCGTTCGTTTCCCACCGAACAGGGCTTAATAACTCTTCTTCATCGACATTATCCCAAGGAATTGTCAACTGAGCCACATCATAAATCAAATTTTGAATCAAGAGTTGTAAGGAAAGCATTGGTAGAAATGGTAAAAAGGCACTGGCTACTAAAATTGAAAAGACATTCCCAAAATTGGAACTGATGGTAATTTTAATATATTTCATCATATTGCTAAATACTTTTCGTCCTTCAATCACACCAGATTCCAGTACATTTAAACTTTTTTCCAGTAAAATAATCGAGCTAGCATCTTTAGTAATATCAGCTGCAGTATCTACTGAAATGCCCACATCAGCTTTTCGTAATGCCGGTGCATCATTAATGCCATCCCCCATAAAACCAACCGTATGACCTTTTGCTTGTAGCAATTCAATAATTTTAGATTTTTGCATCGGATTTAATTTGGCAAATAAATTAGTTTCTTCTACTTGCGCCCGCAACTCTTCATCTGTCATTGCTTCAATTTGAGAACCTAATAACACATGGGAAACTTCAATGCCTACATCTTTACAGACTTTTTTGGCGACAATGTCATTATCGCCCGTTAGCACTTTCACGTTGACACCATGTTCATGTAAGGAGCGGATAGCGCTGACAGCTGACTCTTTTGCTGGATCAAGAAAACCCATAAACCCAATCAATGTCATCTCTTTTTCATCTTCAACTGAATAAACTGCTTCTTTATGGACATCTTTTTTTACAGCTACCGCTAACACACGCATCCCTTGTTTGTTCATTTGAACATTCACTCGGCGTAGTTCTTCTCGTACAGCACTGCTTAATGGTACAATTTCGCCATTAATTTGCGCATGCGTGCACACTTCTTCCATTTCTTCCACGGCGCCTTTCGTAATCATCAATTGATGATCATCTGCATTTACGACAACCGTTAAGCGGCGTCTGGAAAAATCAAAAGGAATTTCATCAATTTTAGTGACATTTTTAAACGGCGTTTTCCATTGATGCTCTTCATAAAAATTAATAACGGCAATATCCATTAAATTTTTCCAACCTGTTTGATAAGAAGAATTTAAGTAGGCTAAATTTAGAACCTCGTCACTCAAATCACCTAATGGATTCAAATGTTGAACCAAAACTACACGATCTTCGGTAATCGTTCCAGTCTTATCTGTACAGAGCACATCCATACCACCCAAATTTTGGATAGCCGCTAATTCTTTAACAATGACTTTATGTTTCGATAAGGATAATGCACCCTTGGCTAAGTTACTCGTAACAATCATTGGCAACATTTCTGGTGTCAAACCAACTGCAACGGCAATCGCGAAGAAAAACGCTTCGCCCCAAGCACCTTTAGTTAAACCATTAATCAAGAAAACGATTGGAAACAAAATCATTACCATTCGTAATAAAAACTTACTGACTTTTGCTAAGCCTAAGTCAAAACTAGTTTTTCCTCTTTGTGTTGTAGCATTTTTAGCAATATCACCAAAAAATGTATGTTGCCCAGTTTTTAAAATAATCGCTTTTCCTTGTCCACTCAAGACATCTGTGCCCATAAACACTAGGTCTTGCATATCTAATGCAGAAACCTCTGTTTGTTGACGATCCACACCTGCATCCACAAATTTTTCGACAGGCATGGATTCGCCTGTTAGCGACGATTGATTAACGAATAAATCTTTGGTCCAAATCAACACGGCATCTGCAGGAATCATGTCTCCTGTAGCTAAAGTTACAATGTCTCCTGGAACAATTTCGTCCATTGGAATTTCTTTCGTAATTCCTTCCCGTGTCACTGCAGCGGTGTTTTCAATTAATTCTTTTAAATCCAAACTCGCTTTTTGCGAACGATATTCTTGTATAAAAGCAATCAAGACACTGGCTAAAATCATCACGCCCATCACGATAGCGGCTTCGAAATCTTTCGTTAAAGTTGAAACGACCATCAATAAGGCTAAGACATAGACAAATGGATCTTTGAATGCACTTAAAAATAAAATAATTGCTGGGGTTGGCTTTTGTGCAGAAACTTCGTTTGGTCCAAATTCCTCTAATCTTTTTTCGGCATCTTCATTCGAGAGTCCTTTTTCAGATGTCCGTAATTCCATCATTAATTCCCGTTCAGAAAGCAACGCCAATTTACGTAATTCTTGATCTTTGGTTGCTTTTCTCATATCCATTGTTTTTTTGTTCATCATTTTCTTTTCCTCCAAGGTTGTGGTCACCTGCCGAAAAGAGTACTAAAATCTTCTCCTTTCGTTGGTGACTGTATTTTGTTTCTCTGTTCACTTCCAGGGTCTTCCATGACAGTCATCCTTTCTTTTTCTTATTTATACTTCCAGTGAATAATTGCTTTTTTGCCAAATACACAAAAAAGGACCTACTCAACAATAGAGTACGTCCCAAAATACCATCTTTAAATAAGATTCTCTATCGTTGAGCTTTAGCACTATAGGGCGTAGATAACATGTATCAGCTACATTATGAATAACCTTCACGATTATTCCTGTTCAACCAACTAAGGGTCTCTCGATCCTTTCGCGGCAGCAGCATTTGTCCAAATAGGAGCCTCACCTAACAATTATTCAGTTTTTATCCACTTCTTATAATAGAGGAGTTTGACATTCTTGTCAAAAGATTTATGACTTTTTTGTTATAAATAAAAAATAACTACTTTAAAATTTCCTTTATTTCTGCTTTTCGCTCAGGAATAAACCACATGACTAAAACAATCGTATCAATAATCAGGACAGCGATTGGCGCTACTAGTTTGCCTACAATCAACGCAATAATATTCAACACAATCGAAAGCGTTAATTTTGGATAGTGGCCAAACAAACGTTGTACTTCGGATTTGGGGCCATTTGCCTGAATCAATGCCCGCACCACTAGATAATAAGCAACATCAGCTCCTAATACTACTAAGCCATACAAAGCTTGTGGCGGCCAAGAAAACGGATGTTCACCTACCCAACCAGTAACAAACGGGAAAAACGTCAACGTCAAAATTAGAAAATTATTCATCCAAAGGACACGTCCATCAATTTTACGGACACTTTGAAATAAATGGTGATGATTGTTCCAATAAATTAATAAAGTAACAAAACTAATTAAATAAATAATGATTTTGTGTCCAGATTGAGTCAGAGCGGACCAATCTGCTTTTTCAGGAATTTTTAATTCTAAAATTAATAACGTTAAAATAATCGCAATGACTGCATCTGTAAATGCTTCTACACGTGTTTTCGGCATCATTTCCCCCTACTTTCATAAAATTAAATAACTTACCCAAAGTAAGTATAACGCATTTCTGTAAAAATTCAATTATTTATGAAGTCTCTCGGTTGTTGAAGTACCTAAAAACGAGTGCAAGAGTCCCACTTAAAAGTAAGCCTCTTACACTCGTTATAGAACAAATCAGTTATTGGAAGACCCCTGCCTGATAAGGTGCTAACTGCATTCGTTTCTCCACTGTAAAATCTTGATTCCCTAACAATTGTTGCCACTTTCTGCCTAGTAATTTATTTGGCAAGTCAAATTGGCACTTTTCTCCACTTAAATTGACAATCACTAACGCTGTTGCCTCAGTTGTTTTTCTTAAAAAAGCAAAAACAGACGGATGATTGGGCGCTAATAGTTCAAACTGTCCATTTGTAAAGACTGGATTTTCTTTCCGCAGTGCAATTAACTTTTTATAATAATTCAACACGGATTGCGCATCCGTTTCTTGGTCAGCCACATTTATTTCTTTGAAATTGGGATGAATTGCTAACCACGGATGCCCCGAGGTGAATGAACTTGCCTCTTGACTCGTCCACTGCATAGGCGTACGCGAATGGTCCCGCGTCCAATGCGCCACTTCTTTTAATGCTTGTTTCGCATCGTAGCCACTTTCTATAAGCAAACGATAATGGTTATGAGAATCTTTAGCATCTAACTCGTCAATCTGTTGAAACGGATAATTAACCATGCCGATTTCCTGTCCTTGATAAATAAACGGCGTTCCTCGCAAGAGCAAGGCGATTGTTCCAATCGCCTTAGCAGAATGAGAGGTTTCATTGCCTAAAATCGAATTGATTCTGGGATTATCATGATTTTCTACATATAATGCATTCCAGCCTTCTGTCCCTAAATGCTTTTGCCAGCGAGCCATTACTTTTTTATAGCCTAAAATATTTAACCGTTCTTCTCCTGGCTTTCCTTCTCGAACATTGTGCTCTAATTCAAAAATCATATTCAGATAGCCCGCATCATTGGTCCATTCCACCGCTTTTTTACTTGAAACGCCACTAGCTTCCCCCACTGTCATGATGTCATACTCAGCAAAAATAGCTTTCAAATCCAGCATATAGTCTTCAATGCCTTTTACATTCATAAAGGGAGCCCATGGATTCGTGGTAATTTTAAAATCCCAAGGTTCTTTTTGGATATGACTAATCGCATCCAATCGGAAACCATCAATTCCCAAATCTAACCACCAGCGAATCATCGCATAAATCTCTTCACGAACTTTAGGATTTTCCCAGTTCAAATCAGGTTGCTCTTTTGCAAACACATGAAAATATGCTTGCTTTGTACCCTCGTCATACGTCCAAGTCGAGCCACCAAAAAAACTTTGCCATTCATTCGGCATACGATCTGGTGTCGCATCGGCCCATAAATAATACTCACGATACGGATTATCTAAACTTTTTTTCGCTTCAACAAACCACGGATGTTGATCACTTGTATGATTGACTACCAGATCAAGAATAATCTTCAAATCTAATTGATGCGCTTGATCCAAAAGTTCTTGAAAATCTTCCATCGTACCAAATTCTGGCTGAATCCCTTGATAATCCGCAATATCATAACCATTGTCAACGTTTGGCGAAGTGTAAATCGGATTTAACCATAAAAAATCGACCCCTAGTTCTTTTAAATACGGTAATTGCTCAATAATTCCCCGCAAATCACCAATGCCATCCCCGTTGCTATCTTTAAAACTCCGAGGATAAATTTGATAACCGACAGCATTTTTCCACCATTGTTCCATCTTATTGACTCACTTTCACAACAAATGCTTGCCAAGGCGCTAACGAATAGTCTGCTAAAGCAGTGACATCTGTCGGCATATTTTCAATCATTACTTGTTCTACATGAACGTCTGCAGAAAATGGCTGAACTTTGTCAGAAAAGTTCGTTACAACAAGCCAGCGTTCCTCACCATAGGTACGATAAAAACTGATCACTTCCTCCACTGTTTCTAGCAATTCAAAGTTGCCCCAAACAATTAAAGGATGTTCTTTTCTCAAACGAATCATTTCTTGGTACGTATAGAATAGTGAATTTTTATCTGCCAAAGCAGCAGCGACGTTAATCGTTTGATAATTAGAATTAACATCAATCCAAGGTGTACCAGTCGTAAAGCCCGCATTTTTTTCAGCAGTCCACTGCATAGGCCGGCGTGCATTGTCGCGACCTTTAGTATTAATTTTCAGCAAAATTTCTTCTTTAGAATATCCTTTTTCTAGATACTCATGGTACATGTTAATCGTTTCGATGTCCCGCGCTTCGCGAATATCTGTAATCGGCGTATTGGTCATACCAATTTCTTCCCCTTGATAAATATAAGGTGTGCCTTTCATCATGTGCAGTAAAATAGCGAATAACTTACTACTTTCCAACCAATGTTCCTGATCATTTCCCCAACGCGAAATCATTCTCGGTAAATCATGGTTATTCCAAAATAAAGAATTCCAGCCATCATTTCCTAATTCTGTTTGCCATTTTGCAAAAACCTGTTTCAACTTGGCAACTTCCATTGGCTGAAGGTCCCATTTTTCTTTACCTGGTTGTTGATCCAAGCTCATATGTTCAAACTGAAAAATCATAGATAATTCATGACGCTCTGGACTAGAGTACATTTTTGCAATTTCAGGTGTGGCCCCCCATGTTTCACCTACAGTTAACAGCTCTTTGCCTCCAAATGTCGCGGCGTTCATTTCTTGTAAATAACGATGTAAATGAGGTCCATTCGCGGTGATCTCTTCTCCTGGAATTTTACCCACTAAGTCAATTACATCTAAACGGAAACCGCCAATTCCTTTATCAATCCAAAAATTCATCATCTCGTAAACCGACTGACGCATTTGTTGGTTTTCCCAATTTAAATCTGGTTGTTTTTTACTAAACAAATGCAAATAGTATTGCCCACTCGCTTCATCAAACGTCCACGCCGAACCCGAAAAGGCAGATTTCAATCGGTTAGGCACACCGCCATCTGAAGCAGGATCAGCCCATACATAATAGTCTCGGTAGGGGTTCTCCTTGCTTTTTTTCGCTTCAATAAACCAACGATGTTCATCTGACGTATGGTTAACAACTAAATCCATAATAATTTCAATCTTTCGCTTTTTCGCTTCCTCAATTAGACGATCCATATCCGCCATCGTCCCAAACTCTGTCATAATCGCTTCATAATCAGAAATGTCATAACCATTGTCATCATTGGGTGATTGATAAACTGGTGATAACCAAATAGCCCCAATGCCTAACGTTTCCAAATAATCCAATTTTTCAATAATTCCTGGTAAATCTCCAATGCCATCTCCATTGCTATCCTTAAAACTGCGAGGATAAATCTGATAAACCACGACTTCTTGCCACCAATGTTTTTCCATTCTTCTTCACATTCCTTTGCTTAATTATTATGCTTGATATAAAAGAAAACCTTTTGGTAAAACCATTATCTGTTCTGAAGCAGTTTCGATAGAAGAACTTAGCAAAACTTCTCGATCAGTTCTATCAACAAATTGTGTCTCTTGGCCAGTATTAAAAATCCCATAGATCGTTTGTTCCTCCAAACGACAAGCGAGTCTAATCAACCTCGTTTCAAAAGAAGTGCCTGTCCAATCGATTGTTCCACCAGAAAAAACAGCCGCATACTTTTTGCGAAGGGCAATCAATGATTTTACAAATTCCTTCAAATCCAAATCTTGCTGATTTTCCTCCCAAACCATACAACGACGACAATCAGGATCCATATCACCTGTCATACCAATTTCATCACCATAGTAAAGACAAGGGACGCCTGGTTGAATATACGTAAACGCTAATACTTGGCGCATCAGCTCTTTATCCTCTTTCGTTTCATGCAATAAGCGTGGTGTATCGTGGGAATCTAAAACATTAAACTGCATTTGATTCGTTTGTTGTCGATAGAGCATTAACTGGTTGTTCATTTCAGAGAGCATCTTTTCCAAGGACAGTTCTTGCTTGACAAAGTAGCCCATAATCGCATCTGTGTATGCATAATTCATCACTGCATGAAATTCGTCTCCTTGGAGCCAGCTTTGCGACGAGTGCCAAATTTCTCCTAAAATATAAAAATCTTCTTTTGCGTCATCACATGTTTGCCGGAATTTTTTCCAGAACGCATGATCCACTTCGTTTGACACATCTAAACGCCAGGCGTCAATATCATATTCCTCAATCCAATAACGAGCAATTTCTAAAAGATAGGCTTGCACTTCTGGATTTGCTGTATTTAATTTAGGCATATGCGGAGTGAATGCAAAAGTATCATAGGTAATGTTGCTCGCTTCTTCAAAATCAGCACTTTCTTCATAGCTAGCTGGAAACTCATTTACGTGGAACCAATCGGCATAAATTGAGTCCTGGCCATTTTTTAACACGTCTTGCCATTGAGGCGAAGTGTCCCCCATATGATTAAAAACGGCGTCCAACATAATCTTAATGCCCCGTCGATGACACTCTTCGACTAAACGCTTAAAGGTAACGCCATCACCAAAAGCTGGATCAATTTTTAAATAATCAATCGTATCATATTTGTGATTAGAAAACGCTTCAAAAATCGGGCAAAAATATAAGCCATTAACACCTAAATCTTCAATGTAATCAAGATGATCTAGCACCCCTTGCAAATCCCCACCAAAAAAATCTTGTCGATCTGGTCTTTTAGATCCCCACGGTAACGTCCCTTCAGGATCATTGGCAGGATCACCATTTGCAAAACGCTCTGGAAATATTTGATACCAAACCGTTTCTTTCACCCATTCAGGTGCTTTAAAACGATCGACTTCATGAAAATACGGCATCCGAAAATAATTATTCGCCATCTCTAAATACTTTTCTTCTAAAGGATAAATGCCGTGTTCGCCATAAAACGCCGTCAAGCCATCCGTCCCTACTAAAGTAAAAGCATATGAAAGGCGTTTAAATTTTGCACTTAATGCAATAAACCAGTAATCATATAACTCCGTAGATACTAACTTCTCCATGGTTAACGACTGTTGGTACCACTTTTCTTTCCCTAAAAGATAAGGATCTCCTTGCACTAATTGGACAGAGGCAATGTCGCCTTTTGCCGTACGCAAACGAATATGCATGGTTTCTTCTGTATAAAGATAAGCAAATTCACTTTCTGGACGATGGTAGATTGCAGCAGTGTTCATTTAATTCTCTCCTTTAATTGTCGCTTTTCGTGTATTTTCTAATACTCGAACACATTTTAGCGCAAACGATTGCATTTGTATACCCTTTTTTATTTTTTTATTTAAAATGCTCAATTAGTGGTATACACCACTTTAAATAAACAGTATGTTATTTATAACAAAAAAACTTTTTTAACTTTCTCGATGAAAAACACTTGATTATTTCCGCAATCGGTTGCATAATAAGGCTTGTAAAAAATAATTTTTGGAGGGTTCAAAAATGAAAGCGAATTGGAAAAAGATTTTAATGGGCGGTATCCTTTTAAGTGCTTCCGCGGTTTTACTTACTGCCTGTGGTGGCGCAGAAAAAACGAAAGCCGGAAATGAAAGCGGTTCAGCAAATAAAGCAGCTGGTGACGTAAAATTATGGGTTGATACTGAATATATGGGCGTCTTTAAAAAAGTTGTCGCCGATTTTGAAAAAGAAAACCCCGATATTAAAGTTAACTTAACTGCTGGAAATTCGGCAGATGCTAAAAAAGACATTGCAAAAGATCCTAAAGCTGCCGCAGATGTTTTCATGATGCCACATGATCAAATTGGTCAAATGGCAGAAGCTGGTCTGATTTACCCTAACACAAAATATGAAAAAGAAGTCAAAGAAAACAATATCGACTCGGCAGTCGCAGGAGTCACTTGGAAAGACAAAGTCTATGCCTACCCTTATGCCGTAGAGTCACAAGTTCTTTATTATAACAAAGATACGTATTCTCCAGAGGAAATCAAAACTTGGAAGTCTTTAACTGAAAAAGGCAAAATCGGTACCAATTTTGGCGAAGATGGCGCAAATTATATCTTCGGTCCTCTATTTATGAGTAACGGCGATTACTTATATGGTGAAAATGGCGAAGATCCAAAAGGTACCAACTTTAACAACCAACAAGGTATAGAAGTATTACAATGGATTGCCGATCAAAAAAATAATCCTGGTGTGATCCAATCAAATACAGAAGCATTGTCTAATCTAGGTTCTGGCAAAACGGATGCCTTCCTTTCTGGTCCTTGGTCTAAAAACGATGTAGAAAAAGCTCTTGGCGACAAAATGGGGGCCGCTGCCTACCCAACCATTGATTTTGGCAATGGAGAAAAACAAATGAAAGCTTTCTTGGGCGTTCGTAGTTTTGCTGTCAACCAACAAACACAAGCACCATTGGCCGCAATGACATTAGCAAACTATTTAACAAGTGAAAAATCACAAATGACTTACTTCAAAGAAATCGGTTTTGTCCCTTCAAACAAAAAATTACAAACAAACGAAGAAATTACACAAGATACTGTTGCAAAAGCTATCTTAGAAATGGCGCAACCAACCCACTCTGTGGTAATGCCAAAAATCCCAGAAATCGTTTCATTCTGGCCTGCGATGGATGCAGTGATCAATGATACGTACAAAGGCAATATCAAACCTGCGGATTATCAAGCAAAATTAGATAAATTAGTCCAAGACACATCAAAAGAAGCAAAAGAATAAAAAGAGTAAAGAAATGGGACGAGCTTCAATCTGCTGTCCCATTTCCTCTATCTTTTTTATTTAAGTAGAAAGTGAGTGAACGAAGATGTTCAAGAAAAAGAAAGCCCAGACGTCATTTCGAGAGGTCTTTAAAAAAGGCGACTTCGCTACAAAACTATCTTTTTTAGTTATGGGTGCTGCAAACTTCGCCAACAAGCAGTGGTTAAAGGGAATCATCTTTTTAACAGCTGAAATCGGCTTTATCTATTGGTTAATCCGTAATGGTTTCCACGCATTAATGATGCTAGGAACACTAGGGACCCAACAGCAAGGATTAGTATATGATGATTCTTTAGGGATTGAAGTTCTAAAAGAAGGCGATAATTCAATGCTCTTATTATTATTCGGAATTGCAGCAATTTTAGTCTGTTTATCGCTAATCATTTTATATGTAATCAATTTAAAAAGCGCCCGTCACCTATATGAATTAAAGACAGCCGGCAAAAAAATTCCAACAACTATGGATGATTTACGTAGCTTGTTAAACGAGCGTTTCCATGCAACTTTAATGACGATTCCCTTACTAGGCGTTCTTTTCTTTACCATCTTGCCGTTGTTGTATATGATTTCAATTGCCTTTACCAACTACGACCATAACCATTTGCCACCGAAAAACCTTTTTACTTGGGTTGGCTTGGCAAATCTAGGTAATGTAATCACAGGCGATATGGCTTCAACGTTCTTTCCAGTACTTGGCTGGACCTTGATTTGGGCTGTTTTCGCAACCGCAACTTGTTTCTTTTTTGGAATCATTTTAGCCTTGCTTATCAATACAAAAGGCTTAAAATATAAAGCGTTTTGGCGGACTATTTTTGTTATCACGATGGCCGTACCTCCGTTTGTTTCACTTTTAATTATGCGAAACCTCTTAAATGGTTCTGGACCTATCAATGCTCTGTTGTTAAATTGGGGCTTAATCGATTCTTCTATCCCCTTCTTAACAGATCCGAATTGGGCAAAATTAACCATTATTGTTGTCAATATGTGGATTGGTATTCCTGCTACGATGTTAATCTCTACAGGGATTATCCAAAATCTCCCTGAAGATCAAATCGAAGCTGCTAGAATTGACGGCGCCAATAAATGGCAAATTTTTAAAAGTATTACGTTTCCACAAATTCTATTTGTGATGACCCCGGCGCTAATTCAACAGTTTATTGGCAACATCAATAACTTCAATGTCATTTATCTATTAACAGGTGGTGGGCCAGCCAATTCTAACTTCTACGGTGCAGGCTCAACTGACCTTTTAGTTACCTGGCTATACAAATTGACTGTCGATACAATGGATTACAATTTAGCCTCTGTGATTGGTATTTTAATCTTCATTCTCTCCGCAGTC
The DNA here is from genome assembly GCF_050534975.1 of Enterococcus sp. DIV2384. Lineage (NCBI taxonomy): Bacteria > Bacillati > Bacillota > Bacilli > Lactobacillales > Enterococcaceae > Enterococcus > Enterococcus sp. DIV2384. The sequence continues at coordinate 1,188,647 of NZ_CP172905.1, read as the reverse complement.
TTCAGTTTAATTGCCTATACACGGACGAATTCATTTAAGGAGGCGTAACTTATGGCTAAAGCAAAAAGTTACCAGAAAAAACAACGCACTGCACTTACCAGCGTTTACATCATTCTAACCATTTTAGCAGTTTTTTGGATGTTCCCCATTGTGTGGATTATCTTAACAAGTTTTCGTGGCGAGGGCGGTGCATTTGTTCCCTATATCATTCCCAAAACATTCACTTTAGAAAACTATAAAGTATTATTAACAAATCAGACTGGCAACTTCCCCTTTGTCCGTTGGTTTTTGAACACCTTGTTCGTTTCCATCGCAAGCTGTCTGTTATCAACTTTCATTACAATCGCAATGGCTTATGCGCTGTCCCGGTTGCGTTTCCGCTTAAGAAAACCATTTTTAAAAGTGGCGCTCGTTTTAAATATGTTCCCTGGTTTTATGAGCATGATTGCCGTTTACTATATTTTAAAAGCCTTAAATTTAACTGAAAGTTTATTCGCTTTAATTCTGGTTTACTCTGCAGGCTCGGCGCTAGGTTTTTACATCGCCAAAGGGTTCTTCGATACCATTCCGATGGCTTTAGACGAGTCGGCTATGATTGACGGTGCCAACAAGTGGCAAATTTTCACAAAAATTACGTTGCCATTGTCGAAACCAATTATTGTCTATACTTCTTTAACCGCCTTCATGGGCCCTTGGATGGATTTTATTTTCGCAAAAGTTATTATGGGTGATAAAGTTGAAAATTACACCGTTGCGATTGGTCTCTTTTCGATGATGACCAAATCAACAGCCAATTCACTATTCATGGCTTTTACAGCAGGATGTGTGCTGATTGCCATTCCAATTACTATTTTATTTATATTAATGCAACGTTTCTATGTAGAAGGCGTGACTTCTGGCTCTGTCAAAGGCTAGAAAAAACATCGTTTGGTTTATAGCCAAACGATGTTTTTTATTTTTTGGCGTTGTTTTCCTTACACGTTTTTCTTCGTAGCGCTTGATAATTGGACAAAATTTTCATGACCGCCAAAAAGTGTTGATTGACCTCTTGATAATCCTCTAAGGAAAGAACACTAAGCGTTTCAGATAGTTGCTGTTTTACTTGATTTTCTTTTTGCTTAAAGAGCTTCTCGCCTTCTTTTGTCGTATAAACATTAACCACGCGGCGATTTTCTTGATTATGGCGACGTTGAACAATCGCTCGTTCTTCTAACCCCGCAATAGAGCGACTCACTTGAACTTTCGACGTTCCTACTTGGTTGGCTAACTCTGTCATACTGATTCCTTCATTCGTTGCCACAATTAATAAAATTAACATGTCTAACTTGGTTAATTTTAGATCCTCCAAGTCTAGGTCTTTAAAAAGCAATTGGCTCATATATGAAAAAATTTCAGTAAAGACACTAATATCTAAATTTGAAGAATGCTTCTCTTTATCCATATGTTCTCCCTCGTTTCCCACCTAGTGTATACTAAATTCACTTGATTATCAAATGGTAATGATTGATTTTTGTTAACTATTATGTTACGTTATACACTAACTTAAGGTTGTGTTGTTGATAAATTGGAAGAAGGATGCGAAAAATATGCTAGAACTCAAAGAGATAAAAAAATATTATACTGTCGGCGGAACGACCACTAAAGCTTTAGATGGCGTCTCTGTCGCTTTTCGAAAACAAGAATTTGTAGCCATTCTGGGTCCCAGCGGCTCTGGTAAAACGACGATGTTGAATGTGATTGGCGGATTGGACAATTACGATTCTGGTGACTTAATCATTAACGGCAAATCAACAAAAAATTTTAAAGAAGCCGATTGGGATGCTTATCGGAATAACTCAATTGGTTTTATTTTTCAAAGTTACAACTTAATTAGTCATCAAGGGATTTTGGATAATGTCGAGCTTGGTATGACACTAAGTGGTATTTCAAAAGCAGAAAGACGCCAAAAAGCCGAAGATGCACTCATCCGTGTCGGTTTGAAGGACCATATCCATAAAAAACCTTCCCAATTATCTGGCGGTCAAATGCAACGGGTTGCCATTGCTCGCGCTTTAGCTAATGATCCCGATATTTTACTTTGTGATGAACCAACTGGTGCATTGGATTCAGAAACCAGTCTGCAAATTATGGCACTTATCCAAGAACTTTCGAAAGAAAAATTAGTTATTATGGTGACCCACAATCCTGAATTAGCTCACGAATACGCTGATCGAATTATTGAATTTTCAGATGGCCAAATTCGTCATGACTCGCGTCCTCATATTGAACATGAAAAAAAAGAACCTTTCGAATTGAAACGCACCAAAATGAAATTCACAACTGCGCTGCGTTTGTCTTTTAATAATATCCGCACTAAAAAAGGGCGAACTTTTTTAACCGCCTTTGCTTCAAGTATCGGAATTATCAGTATCGCGATTGTCCTTTCTCTTTCAACAGGATTCCAGAAACAAATTGATAAAACTCAGTCGGAAACGTTAGCGCAATTTCCGATTACCATTTCTAAAATAGCGACAGATCAAGATCCAGAAAGTTTCAATAATCAGGACAAAAAAGGTACCTTCCCGAAAGAAAAAGAAGTGACTGCTAAAATTAGCGATGCGGACCGTGCGCAACACACGAATTTAATTGATCAAAAGTTTATTGACTATGTCAATCACATTGATCCTGAATTAAGTAATAATATCGGCTATACTCGTCTAGTCAATATGAACTTATTAAGAGAAATCAACGGGAAAGCACAAACTGTCAAATTTTCAAACGATGCACCCGACGGCCAATCAAACGCGATGGCTTCTATGATGGCTGCCCAAACTGGCGTCGGCGTTTCTGCTTTTCCTAAACAACTAGAAAATGGAAAAAACAATTTCTTAAAAGACAATTACTCGTTGCTTGAAGGAAATTATCCAGAAAAAGAAACCGATGTCGTTTTAATCGTCGATAGTAACAATACCACCAATATTAATGCTTTAAAAAATCTTGGCTTTGACGTGAAAGATAATCAAAAGATTGCCTTTTCAGACATTGTTGGCACAAAAATGAAATTAGCCAATAATAATGCATTTTACACCAAATTACCGACAGGCAACTTCATTCCTAACCAAGATTTGCAAGCTGTTTACGATAACCCAGAAAATACTGAATTAACAATTTCAGGGATTTTGCGAATTAAAGATTCTTCAACAATGAATCTATTAGCACCTGGAATTGCTTATAGCGATGCACTTTCAACTAATATGATTGCCAAAAACAAAACCTCTGACATTGTTAAAGCGCAAGAAGCCAGCAATACTAACGTTATGACTAACGAAACATTAGATGCTTCCGCGAAAGAAAACCTGTTGTCTTATTTAGGAGCGAATGAAATCCCTTCAAGTATTATGATTTATCCAAACGATTTCAAATCAAAAGATAAAATTCTTGATTATTTAGATGCTTATAACAAAGGAAAAGATAAAAAAGACCAAATCATCTATTCTGATTTAGCTGGAACAATGACCCGCTTAACAGGTGGTTTAATGGATGCCATCACCTATGTGCTGATTGCATTTGCTGGGATTTCCCTTGTTACAAGTATGATTATGATTGGGATTATCACCTATACTTCTGTCATTGAGCGGACCAAAGAAATCGGTATTCTGAAAGCGTTAGGAGCTCGTAAAAAAGATATTACCCGGGTGTTCGATGCCGAAACTGCTATTTTAGGCGTTGCCTCTGGTATTCTTGGTGTTGTGATTGCCTTTCTCGCAACATTTCCGATCAATGCAGTGCTCTATAACCTGACTGATTTAGAAAATGTTGCCACCTTAAATCCAATTCACGGAATTATTTTGATTGTAATTAGCACAATCTTAACCATGATTGGTGGCCATATTCCTGCCCGAATGGCAGCGAAAAAAGATGCGGCAGTTGCTTTACGTGCAGAATAAATAACAAAAAATAATCCTTTAATTTCTCTTAAAGGATTATTTTTTGTTTGTAATTTTTATAAAACCACCGTATACTAAATGATTGTGAATGCTTAATAAAAAGAAACGAGGTAATTTCATGTTAAAAAAACCATTTTTACTATTTTTTTCACTTTTAGGAGCTATTTTTATTTTAGCTAGTTGTGGCATAGGAAAAGATGCTGTCACAGATACTAAGTACAAAGTTAGTTTGCAGCAAGCTGCTGAAATCTACGAAAAAGAAGCTGGCAACAGCAAACCATTAGTAAATGTCCAATTTGATACAGAACCAGCAAGTGACTACAGCTATATCTTTACCAACGATACAGAAACACTTTACGTTAATCCTGAAACAGGAAAAGTCACCAAAAATACTGAAGCAAATCAACTTGGCGAAAACGAGACAGCCTTTTCAGCTGCTGAAGTCAAAGATTTAGGCGCTGTTAACGACGTCTTAGCCAAAGCAAAAAAAGAAGTTGGAGGACTTTCGCCACGTATTTTAACTTGGAAGTTAACCAAAAATAACAATAAACTTGTTTATACAGTAGATGTTAAAACAACTACGGCAGATGAAAAAGTTACCTTAGATGCCAATAAATAAGCACAAGCGTATAACTTATCACGAAATAACCAAATCTTAAAATACTCTTCGGGACAGAACCTACGCTTTCGGAAAGCTTAACATTTTCTGAAGCCGATCGTTCTGTCCCAATTTCATTCTTTTAAGCAATAATAATTGTTCGTTACCCCTGCTACCGTTATACTTAGTTTAAAAGAAAAGATGGGAGTATCAATTCATGGTTTATACAGTTGATTTTAAAGAAGTAGCCACTCTTGGTTTAGAAAGTTCACCAGTGGCACCTGCTCTTGCTGGACTAAGAGCGAATGAAGCTCGCTATTTTTGGAATAAATACAAACATCGCTTTACGACCGTCCCTGCCTCTGAAGCTCCAGAAACATTGGCCTGGATTGAAAAAATTTTATTAGAACGAGCGTTACATTTCCCTTACAAGCCACTTGAAATTTCTTCTTTCACTTTAGATGGCATAAAAATGGCCTATGTATTTTATGAAAACGGCTTAGCAGTTAACGTGATGTACACATTAGCTGAGGAAGGCAAACGCGCCGTTGGGTTTAAACTTTCAGATGGTATGGCAATCCCTGCAGAATTTGAAGGAAAATTCAAATTTGCTCGTCAAAAATCAAAATTAGCTGGAACCATTCGCGGCTCTTATTTTGTCATTAAAGGAACCTATTAAAAAATGCTTTTGCCTTTAATAATAAAGGCAAAAGCATTTTTTTATTTTAATTCTTCAATGTAGTTAAATACTTGTTGTCCAGCGATACCGCCTTCACCGACCGCTGTCGTGATTTGACGCAATGTTTTTTCACGGACATCACCAATGGCATAAACACCAGGGATTTTTGTTCTCATTTCTTGGTCTGTTTCAATCCAACCAGCCTCATTCGTAATACCAGCTTTCTTAAATGGTTCTGTTAATGGATCTAGCCCCACGTAAATGAACACGCCGTTTGCTTCAATTTCAGAAACTTCATCTGTTTTGACATTCCGGGCTTTCACACCTGTCACGACCATTTCATTGCCAACAATTTCTTCGACAACTGTATCCCAAACAAAGGAAATCTTTTCATTTGCAAAGGCACGATCTTGAATGATTTTTTGCGCACGCAATTCATCGCGACGGTGAACAATCACTACTTCAGAAGCAAATTGTGTTAAATAGATTGCTTCTTCAACTGCAGAATCGCCGCCACCAACAACTACTAAGCGTTTATTTTTAAAGAAGGCACCGTCACAAACGGCACAATAAGAAACACCACGGCCAGCAAATTCTTCTTCGCCTTTTACACCCAATTTTCGGTGTTCACAGCCTGTTGCAATAATTACCGCTTTAGCTTCATAAGATTTGTCATCACAAATCACTTCTTTATAGGATCCGTGGTCTTCAATACCCATCACAATGCCATACGCATTTTCCGTACCAAATTTTTCTACATTTTCATACATTTTATAGGCCAATTCTGGACCCATAATAGAATCAAAGCCTGGGTAATTCTCTACCTCAGCAGTGTTGTTCATTTGCCCACCAGGCGCACCGCGTTCAATCATCAATACAGAAAGATTAGACCGTGATGCATAAAGTGCTGCCGTCATCCCAGCAGGACCGGCACCAATGATAATTACATCATACATTTTATTTCCCCCAAAATTTTAAGTAAGTTTACTTTACTCCTTAAACAATTTCTTGTCTACTTTTCTGCCCTTTTTTGACATTCGGAGTAGGTGTGTCTATTACGTAAGTTATTGTACCACGGTTTTGTGTTTTCTAGGAGGGGGAAAAGAAAAGTTTAGAAATAACGATCACCACGAATCATTTATTTTTTAGAAGCCGTTGTACTGTCGCATCAGAGAATTCTTCTTTATCATTTTTTAAGCATTCCTGTTGGTTTTGCCCTTGTGGAACAAAACGAAATACAGTGAATGATGCAGATAACGTATCAGGATTACTAATCCGATGAAGACTATTATGCATCCGAATAAGTTCTCCTTCTGCACAAATTCTTGAAACAATTTGCTGATTTTCTACCTCTTCTACTTTCACTTTTCCCGACTGCACAAGTAAAACTTCTTCGATTTCGTGATGTTTATGCCAACCTTGCACAGTTTTTCCTGGCAAGCTATTTATATGTATTTCAAACTCTGGAAATAGAAAATAATTTACTTCTGTTCCATCTGGCTTTTTACGAAAGATGGCCTCGTCTCTTGTTAAAATTTCTATATATTTCTGTAACATGGCAGGCTCCTTTTAACTTTTTTTATAGCCGAAAGCTATTCTTTCAAACTAAGTTTGAAGCTACTTTCTGAAAATTCGAGTTCCTTTAAATATACTTTTATCACCATTTGAAAATCACTTTTTTTAAAACAATTGACTGCTCAGCATCAATCTTCACTAATCCATCTGTTCACCAGAAAAAATATAGTATTTCCGATTATTCACGAACTTATTATTCAACTTCAAAGGAAAATCAGTCAACACACAGCCCACATATCTAACATCAGAAACACTTCTACTTTTCTCAAGTACTGCTATGGTATACATTGACCTTACTAGTAACATTATAGCATCAAGTTTTAATCATATGTAGATTTTAAAAAAATTGATAGCACCCTAACAGATGTTTTCGTTGCTCATTTAATTTACATGATTATTTTTTAGATGCTAATTAAATGTTTGTCAGTAACCTGAATTTTTGATATTTTTATCCAAATTACTTATGTCGGTTTATCAATTAAAAAAAAGAATATAAAAAATGGACAAAAATGAACTACAGCCAAAAAAAGAATAAAAGCAAATAAACTAGCAGCTATTATAAGTTTATTTTTAACAATATTTATAGCGGGACAAACCATCTCACTTTTCTGGTATTCAGACTTGCTACTCTATTCAATATTTATTTGAATTGAGATGCTTTCACTAATTTTAATTTGAATTCTACCTGATAAGTTCATAAAAAATAACCTCCAAAAATTGTATTTTTCAGATACAACTTTTGGAGGTTAAAATATCTTACCTCAGCCTATTTCTTGGCATTTTTCTATACTTATCATTTCTCTACTTCTCTAAATAAAACTCAAATCGACTTCCTGCATACTGCGTACGAACATATTCAAAAGGTAGTCCGTTTTCAAAATAGGATACTTGGCGCACACGCAGAATCGCATCGCCTCGTTTAATCTCTAAATATTCTGCGATCTGTTCCGATGCTTGAACAGCAGAGATTGTTTGGTTAGAATGGCCAATTTTGTGGCCAGATTTGGCTTCAAGTGTTTTATAAAAAGAGTTCGTGATTTCAGATTTGCCATATTGCGAGACCAATGAATAAGGAATGCTCGCCACCTCAAAACAAATCGGAATGTCATCCGCAAAACGAATTCTTTCCATTCGTAAAATTGAATCTTCTGGACCTAGTTGTAATTTTTCCATCTCACTAGAACTAGGTTTCGCTACAAAATAAGACACCGTCCGACTAGAAGGAACGCGATTTTGAGACAAGGTAATTTCTGTAAAACTAGTGGTACCTGTCATTGTTTCTTGAACTTTCTTACGTGCTACATACGTTCCTGAACCAATTTTTCGTTCTAAAATCCCTTCGTCTGCTAAAGTCTGGATGGCTTGGCGTAAGGTCATTCGACTAACATCAAATTTCAAGGCTAATTCTCGCTCAGAGGGCAAACGATCCCCGATGCTCCAGACACCTTTTTCAATATCTTCTTTGATTTTATCGTGAATTTGAATATAAATTGGTATATTTTGAACCATTTACGCTTCCTCCTCTTCGTTCATCTCCTCTTCTATTATAACTGGTATAGACCGTGTAAACAACCAAAAAATGATAAATAAAAGAGGAATTGGAATTTTTATCAAAGTTGGTCTAGTTGCATGCTTTCTTTTTATAACAAAAACATTTGGCTTAGTCAGTAAAAAGTGACCAAGTCAAATGTTTTTAAACGAATTTCTATTAGTTATTATCTTTTTACATTTTCTTCTTTCAACAACTTGTTCGCTGTGGCCATCATCAAACGGATTCGGTTCAACTGATTAACCAAAGATACCCCTGGATCATAATCCACCGCCGCAATGTTTGCTTGCGGATATTGACGTCGTAGCTCTTTCACGACCCCTTTTCCAACAATATGGTTTGGTAAACATCCAAACGGCTGCATACAAACGATGTTATTCACCTCGTGTTTTAAGAGCTCAATCATTTCAGCTGTTAAAAACCAACCTTCACCCGTATGATTGCCAATTGATAAAATTTTACTTGCGTCTGCTGCCATATCATAAATGGAATGAATACCATCAAAACGGACCGATTTTCTCAATGCCTTATCCATTGGTTTTTCTACCAATTCAATGATTTTTATCGCAAATTCTGCTAAACGTTTGCTTTGTTTTGACATGCCCATATTTTCGTATTTCCAAATTTGATTGTACAAAGAATAGTTCATAAAGCCAACAATATCTGGTACAACTGCTTCAGCGCCTTCTTCTTCTAGCAAACGCACAATATCATTATTCGCTGTCGGCGAATATTTCACTAAAATTTCCCCGACCACACCGACTTTTGGTTTTTTTATCTCTTGTAAAGGAATTTCATCAAACGTCCGAATAATTTTTTTCATGAAGTGATTAAATTGTGTCAGCGAACCATTCCGGACATTGGCTTCCACTCTTTTTAGCCAATCTTGGTGCAGTTGATCCACCATTCCTTTTTCTGTTTCATAAGGTCTTGTTCGATAAACTACTCGTTCGAATAAGTCACCATATAAAAAGGCAACCACTAAGCGTTTGATCATTGGCAACGTAAATTTAAATCCTGGATTGGATTCGACCCCTTTATTGCCCATCGAAACTGAAACTACAGGAACTTGAGAAAAACCAGCATCATTTAAGGCTTTTCGTAATAAGGGAATGTAATTCGTTGCGCGACAACCGCCCCCTGTTTGCGTCATTAAGACACTGACATTATCCAAATCATATTGACCACTTTCCAAAGCTTCGACTAGTTGTCCGATAGAAATAATTGCTGGGTAACACGCATCATTATTGACATATTTTAACCCGACATTCACGGCTTCTTTATCCTGCGCAGGCAAACAGACGACATGATACCCAGAAGCTTGTAATGCTACATCGACTAATCCAGATTGATGAATCGGGCTAAGCATTGGTAACAGTAAGGTATGTGTTTTTTTCATTTGTTTTGTAAACACAATTTTCTCCGGCTCTTCCATTTGCATATGCGGAACAAACTGTTGCTTCTCCCGCTCATTGACAGCCGCTTTCAAGGAGCGCAACCGAATACGAATTGCGCCCAAATTCGCACCTTCATCGATTTTGAGGACTGTATAAATTTTGCCAGACCGATCCATGATTTCTTCTACTTGATCGGTTGTCACAGCATCTAAGCCGCAACCAAAGGAATTCAGTTGGACAAGTTCTAAATTTTTCGTCTTAGCCACTACTTTAGCCGCCGCATATAAGCGAGAATGATAGACCCATTGATTCACCACACGTAAATTCTGCACGTCTCCAAGATGCGAGATACTGTCTTCTGTCAAGACATGGAATCCTTCCTGTGTAATGACTTCGGCAATGCCGTGATTAATTTCTGGATCCAAGTGATACGGTCGTCCCGATAAGACAATTCCTCTCTGGCCTTTTTCAGTTAACATGGCTAACGTTTCTTCGCCTTTTTCTTGAATTTCTTTTTTAAAGGCTGCTAATTCTTGATAACCATGATGCAGCGCTGTTTGAATTTCTTCTAGGGAAATCCCTAAATCAGCAAAATTTTCAGCTAAAACTTTGGCAACTGCAGCTTCATTCGCTAAATTAAGATAGGGATTTCGATAATCTACTTGGCCCTCTCTGATGGCATCCACATTATTTCGAATGACATCTGGGTAGCTTTGCACAATTGGACAATTAAAATGATTATCCGCTTCCACTGTTTCTTGCTGTTCAAAAACGACACCAGGATAAAAGATGATTGGCACTTGCGCATCAATTAATGCTTGAATATGTCCATGCGCCATTTTCGCTGGGTAACAAACCGTATCACTGGGAATCGTTTCAAGGCCTTGTTCATAGATTTGCTTATTAGAACGTGGCGATAATTCGACCCGAAAGCCTAAGTCAGTAAAAAATGTATGCCACAAAGGATAATTTTCATACATGTTTAGGACTCTAGGGATACCCAAGCGCCCACGAAACGCTTTATTTTCCCGCAAAGGTCGGTACTTAAATAACTTGCGGTACTTATAATCAACCAAATTCACTTTGCGTTCTTCTCGTTTAATTTTAATTCGCGCACCACGTTCACAGCGATTTCCCGTAATAAATTGGCGCCCATCTGAAAACACTGTGACCGTTAATTGACAATTGTTTTCACACAAGCCGCAATGAGTAAATTCCTTTTCAGAGGTAAATGCCGCTAACTCTTCTAAAGAAAGAAGCGTGGTTTCTTCCCCAATTTCATAAGCGTCCAAAGCAATCAGCGCTGCCCCATAGGCCCCCATCAAACCAGCAATAGAAGGACGAACCACTTCACGACCGCTAATTTTTTCAAAAGCTCTCAAGACCGCTTCATTGTAAAATGTTCCTCCCTGGCAGACAATCTTTTCTCCCAACTCTTCAGGTCGGCGAACCTTAATGACTTTATAAATGGCATTTTTGATGACTGAATAAGATAGTCCAGCAGAAATATCGCCGACAGAGGCCCCTTCTTTTTGAACTTGTTTCACTTTTGAGTTCATAAAAACAGTACACCGAGAACCTAAATCAACAGGCGCTTGCGATTCTAAAGCCGCCAAAGCAAAATCCTTCACATTATATTTTAAAGATTGCGCAAAGGTTTCGATAAAAGAACCGCACCCAGAAGAACAAGCTTCATTTAATTGTATCGAGGAAAGCACGCCATTTTTAATGGTCATCGCTTTCATATCTTGTCCTCCGATATCCAAAATAAAATCCACACCTGGCTGAAAATGGTTGGCTGCTTTGTAATGGGCCATCGTTTCAACTTCACCAATATCGACTTTTAACGCATTTTTTATTAGCTGTTCTCCATATCCTGTAACAGCCCCTTTTCCGATAAAAACTTCTTCAGGCAGTTGTTGATAAAGTGATTTCAGTACTGTCATGGTGGTTTCTAAAGGTTGCCCTTGGTTATTACCATAAAAAGAAAACAACAAATGACCATCTTCATCAATCAATGTGACTTTTGTCGTTGTGGAGCCTGCATCAATCCCTAAAAAGGTCACGCCAGTATGTTGAGATAAAGGTTTCTCCTTTGCTTGAGCTTGCGCGTGTCTTTCTCGAAAATCTGCCAAATCTTCTGCGCTGTTAAATAACGGTGGTAACGTGTCGCTCGGCTGTAAATCAGTAGCCTGGCTGTTCACTAAGCGCTGAATTAATTCTTCCAATGTACATTCGGCTGCATCTTCTGAATAAAGTGCTGCACCCATTGCTACAAACAGTTGCGGTTGTTCTGGAAAAATAACATCTTCTGGCTGAATTGCTAAGGTTTCAACAAACCGTTTTCTCAATTCTGACATGAAAAATAAAGGTCCCCCTAAAAACGCTACTTTACCTTTAATTTTGCGACCAGCAGCTAACCCGGCGATTGTTTGATTAACTACCGCTTGAAAAATACTCGCCGCGATATCTTCTTTCGCTGCTCCTTCATTGATTAAAGGTTGAACATCCGTTTTGGCAAAAACCCCACAGCGGGAAGCAATCGGATAAATAGTTTGATAATTCTTCGCCAATTCATTCACTCCATTGGCATCCGTTTTAAGTAAAACAGCCATTTGATCGATGAAGGCGCCTGTCCCACCTGCACAACTACCATTCATTCGTTGCTCTAAAGCACCATCAAAAAAAGTGATTTTTGCATCTTCTCCGCCAAGTTCAATAGCAACATCCGTTTCTGGTATTATTGTTTCAACAGTTCGTGTACACGCGATAACCTCTTGAACAAAGGGAATCCCTAATACCTCAGCCAGCCCCATACCACCAGAGCCAGTTATGCTCATTGTCACAGGTTGGTCTGCACCGATCCTTGCTAGCCCTTCTTTTAAAATGCGTTCCGTTGCTGCTTTGACATCTGAAAAATGGCGTTCATATTTTGTAAAAATAGGCTGATTTTGTTTATTTAAAAATACTAATTTTACTGTCGTTGAGCCAACATCAATCCCTGCTCTCATAACCATCAATTAAAATACCCCTTCATTTCCCAACAGTTTGTTGATTATTATACAAACTGTTTGTTATAATAGATATACCTATTTTAGAAAGGTTCTAAATGATTTGCAACAAGCAATTTACCCTATTTTGTGAGATAAACAACAAAGTTTCCGCGAATGTTGACTATCTCGAAAGGAATTTATGATGGCAAAGAAAACAGACCTTAGAGTACAACGAACCAGAAAAATGATTATTGAAGCTTTTTTTAAACTTGTAGAAACGAAAGGCTACGAAGCGGTGACGATTCAGGATATTGCTGATGAAGCTATGATTAATCGTGCGACTTTTTATGCTCATTTTAAAGACAAACAGCATTTATATGATGCAATCTTCACCTTTACGCTTAGTGCTTTTACCGCTATTCTTGATTCGCAACAACTGGTTAATGGCAACCGTGTCCGCGTGAAGCACATTGAAGAACTTCTGACGCAGCTCTACATTAATATTCAAGAGAATAAATCTTTCTTCTTAACTATCATGGACAATAATTTCAACGAACACTTTCGAAAACGCTTAGCTGAAATTATCGAAGAAAAATATGCGACGATTTTTTCGCAGTTGCGTATTACCGAAAATGATATTGATGTACCGATAGATTTTGTTATTGAATACATGACCTCTATCTTCATCGGTACCCTTCATTGGTGGATTACTAGCGAAACGGATATGACACCCAACCACTTAGCCCAATTAGTTATCAAATTAGTTGGTAATGGTCATTTAACTGTCTTAGGCATCGAATTAGAAAAATAAAAACACCGGAGTAGACAATAACGTTGTCTGCTCCGGTGTTTCTGTTAAAGACGAGTTAGTTTTTTGAACGCCATTTGATATTGTGGGCTGTATTTCTTGAAGAAGTGACTTTAACACCACTTTTGATGTTACCTTTTTTACGAGGAATTAAGTCAACTTTGACATCATACTTACCATCGCGTGCTAAATCGTAAACATTTTCAACCATTTCTGTAATTTTTTCTTTAAAGTTCATTCTTATCAACTCCAGACTATTCTTTCTTAATACTTTAGCATATTCTTATATAAATGAAAACTTTTCTAGCCTGTACATGAGGAAAATCTTACCTCATTTTTGTTATATAATTATACAAAAAAAGAACATCTCTCTACCAGAAATGTTCTGAAAACTGGGGTAGCTGGATTCGAACCAACGCATGACGGAGTCAAAGTCCGTTGCCTTACCGCTTGGCTATACCCCAAAAAGAAAATGGAGGAAAGTGGATTCGAACCACTGAACCCTAAGGAACGGATTTACAGTCCGTCGCGTTTAGCCACTTCGCTATTCCTCCAAAAAGTCATTGTCGCTGTAACGACCTGACTTAGTTATAATACAATCTTTTCCAGAAAAAAGCAACCCTTTTTTTAAAAAAATTGTTATTTATTTTTTATTCACTTAAATTCCATTGACGAATAATTGTTTCAAAGGCTTCGTCCAGATTTTTTGCTGTACCTTCTTGCTTGCCATCAATTTCAATGATGAATTTTTTATCATTTTGCGGAATGACACGACCGATTTCTTTTTTACCAATAAATAATTTGTTCATTAAAACATTTGCTCCATTGTATTGGGCTTTTTCTTCTTCAACACGTACTTCAATATCTTTATTCTTTTTTGACATCTCTATCCCTCCAAGAACTCTATGTTATCAGAATCTTTGAAACAAAACAAGCACTCGCTATTTCTCTGTCAGCTTGTTCGTTTATCGTTTCAATGCAGCATTAAGGAGTAACGAAATGCGATTCGCTACTCCTTAAAGGCTGATTTCTATTCTTTTTCTGAACCTTCTGTTGCATGATAGTTCACGCTATTTGAGGTACCTTTTTTAGAAAAGTTTTCAATTAGCTCTTTCACGTCGAGGCCCGTTGTTTCTTTTAGTGTTTCTTGTGTACCAGCCAACAAGTTTGTTGCATAATTGGTAATACGGTTGGCGCCAGAATTTTCGCCACCTGCGCCTGTATCTACCACTGAAATCTTGTCGATGTTGCCCAATGGTTGTGCTGCTTCTTTCATTAATTGTGGTAACATTTCCATCACCATACTTAACACAGCTGCTTCACCATATTCTTTGAAGGCATCAGCAATCTTTTGTTTGGCTTCGGCTTCCGCTGCACCACGAGCTAAAATAGCTTCGGCTTGCGCTTGACCTGTTAAACGCGTTTTATTGGCTTCCGCTTCGGCTAATGCTTCAACTTTGAAGCGTTCTGCTTCGGCTTCTGCCACTTCGCGTGCTTTTTGAGCAAGAGCTTCTTGTTCGCGTGCGTAACGATCTGCATCGGCTTTTTTCTTCACTTCTGAGTCGTATTGTTTTTCACGACGCGTAATTTCTTTTTCTTCTAACTCAATTTGTTTTTGACGTTCAACGACTTTGACTTCCATTTCTTGTTCCACCACGTGTTGTTGTGCACGCGCGCTTTCCAAGTTATAGGCTTGGTCTGCTTTGGCTTTGGCAATATCTTGTTCTTGTTTGTATAATGCTAATTTCAATTCTTTTTCTTTTGAAGCTTCTGCAATTTCTGTTTGACGTTGCAATTCCGCTTGTTGTGATTCTTTTTCTGCTTCCGCTTTTTTGATGCGAGTTTCTTTCAAGGCTTCTGCTTCTGCAATATCTGCATCACGTTTAACTTGAGCGATTCTTGGTTTCCCTAATGAATCCAAGTATCCATTTTTATCACGAACTTCTTTAATTGTGAACGACACAATAACTAAGCCCATTTTAGCTAAGTCAACACTGGCAACTTCTTGTACACTTTGGCTAAATTTATCACGATTTTGGTAAATTTCTTCCACTGTCATTGAACCTAAAATCGAACGTAAATGTCCTTCTAATACTTCACGTGCTTCATTTTCTAATTCTTCTGTTGTTTTTCCTAAAAATTGTTCCGCTGCTGTCGCAATTTCTTCAACTGACGAACCAATTTTAATGATTGATGTCCCATCACACATTACAGGAACCCCTTGTTCTGTGTACACTTCTGGTGTGGAAACATCTAATTTACTTGAAAGCAAACTAATTCGATTTGAACGTTGGAACACTGGTAAGACAAACGCACCACCGCCACGAACGATTTTAATTTTGTTGCCACCTTCGTCTACATGAACATTTTTAGAGCCTAGATAGCTCCCGCTGATAATTAACGCTTCATCAGGTTTGGCTGTCTGATATTTAGAAACAAACACAATTAATAACATTAATAATACTAAAACTGCAATAATAATCGGTAACAAAATCCCCATTTTCTTCTCTCCTACTCTATATTTTTAGACTGCCTTCGTAAGGAATGACATAACAAACCCGTTCTTTCAATTCAATAATCAATACCTCACTACCTCTTGGCGCAGCCACTTCTTGTGGCACATAAAATGCTGCTGGTCGACTTAACGAACCTGTGACACTCTTCAATTGAATCTCGCCCATTCCCCGGACAGGAATTGGGGTAATCACAGTAGCAACACGACCCTCCATGTCTTTTTCCGAAATAGAAATTGTGGCCTCCGAATTTTTCAAAGGGACCAACACATAAAAATTTAGGAAGAAAACAATAATGGTTGAAAGAATACCACTGACAATTAAAATAAGCCAACTATTCACCGCTGTTAACTCTTCCCCAAGGTACCCAAACAGCGAGGTAAAAGCAATCCATGGAATAATCAGCATTGGGTCCACCGGTCCATCAAAATTAAAAACATCCCCAAAAATAATTAGTAAAAAAGCGAGGACCGCGCTCCCCACTAATGCATAAAAATAAACCGTTTCCAATGGTAGACCTTCTAACACTTTTCCCACACTCCTTTCTGTGCTATAACCTAGTAATAGTGTACCAATTTTTAAATAAAAAGAGTAGTAATTTCCAAATAAATCTCAAAAGATACATCTTAAGACCTATTTTTTCTTAATAAAAGAAGCAGCAATAAACGAGCAGTCCTAGAATTATCGAACTTCTACGGACTCCTCGTTTTTAAAATGTGCTATTCATTTGATTTTAACGCTTCAATCATATTGATTTTCTTCAATTTCCGATGCATAATGACCATCACAAACAACGTGAAACACATGGTGATGACTGCGGAATATAGATAACTTGGCCAATGAATAATTGGCGAAAACATAATTAAATCAACTTCAACGGTTGCTAAAATATACTGATGCAAAATTTTCCCAAAGAAACAGCCAACAATAATACCAATGAACGTTAAAATAATGTTTTCACGGTAAACATAGGTAGTGACTTCACGATCGTAAAATCCTAAAACCTTAATCGTGGAAAGTTCTCGAATCCGTTCAGAAACATTAATGTTGGTTAAATTATATAACACAATTAACGCTAAAGAACCAGAAACAGCAATTAGTACCCAAATGACAATATCAAGGCTTTTCAGCATATCATCAAACGAACCTTTCATCGCAGTTAAAAACGTAATATTCAACACTTTCGGCTGTTTTGTCAACGCCTCTCCGATTGAGGTTTCTTGTTTTGAGGATAACTTTTTGTCAAAAAGTAGGAATTCTGTATTATACTCCGGCTTCTGTTTCGTCATCGTCTGGTAGAGTTTCGGCGTCATATAGACAAAATGACCCGTGTAGTTCTCTGCAATCGCGGCAATTTTCACGTGATAGGTTTGATTATCACTATTTTCTAAATTTAATTGATCTCCGACTTTATAGCCAAATAATTTAGCTAATTTTTCATTAATGATTACACCGTCATCGTTGAGGGAATATTTTTCTCCAGTGACTCGATCATTAAATAACTGAAAATCAGTCATTTTCGAAGGATCTTGTGGCACATAAAGAGTAATATTTTGAGTTGGTGCGCCTTTGCCCTTCGTTTTAAAGATTTCTGAATATAACGGAATTGTTTTATTCAAACCATCCAGTTTGCGCAACGTTTCTTGATACTCTTTTGTCTCTTCAGCTGTTGTTTGCTCTTTAAAAGTCACGACTGCTTGATAATGCCAGATTTTATTGAATTGAATTGTAGCGACATCCACAATTGAATCGCGTAAACCAAAACCAACAATTAACAGCCCCATACAACCAGCTATTCCGATAACAGTCATCAGCATCCGTCGTTTATAGCGGAACAGATTTCTAGCGGTCACTTTTTGAATAAAGCTCATGCGTTGCCATAAAGGGCGGATTCGTTCTAATAAAATCCGTTGGCCTGCTTTCGGCGCTTTGGGTCTTAGCAAGGTAGCTGGGGTACTTAATAAATCGATTCTTAATGTCACTAAGGCCGCTCCCACAGTACAAGCTAAGGCTACAATGATGCCCCATAAACTGTAATTTAAGTACCACGGTGTAACTAAATCAGGAATATTGTACATTTGACCGTAGGCATCAAAAATTATTTTAGGGAATAGATAATAGCCAACTGTCAATCCTAATAATGCACCTGTTAGGCTGGCAACCGTTGCATAGGTAATAAAAATCGAAGCAATTTCACGATTACGATAACCTAAAGCTTTCAAACTACCAATTTCCATTCTTTTTTCTTCCACCATACGTGTCATGGTAGTTAAGCTGACTAATGCCGCAATTAGGAAAAAGAACAACGGGAACAGCGTGGCTAAAGAAGAAATCCGATCAGCATTATCTTGATATTCAGAAAATCCTGGATTGTCTTCCCTGGTAAAATAATAATACGTCGGGGCTTTCAAATTGGCTAGCTCTGTTTCTTTTTCAGCCAACAGTTGTTCTTGTTTAGCTAATTCGTCTTTTTGCTTTTCAAGCATCTCAGCTGGAATTCCTGGTTGTTGCTCCAACTGCGCAAGTGCTTGTTTTCCCGTTTCCAGCGCTTGCCGACCTTGGTTAATGTCCGGCTGAGCCGAATCACGCAGAGCCGCAACCTGTTCTTCTGGCCGATTTTTCAGTGTCTCTTTTACTTGATTTAAGGCCTGCTCTCTTTTCTTTTCATAATCAGAGGAATACGTATTTTGATGTTTTAATGAACGAAATGAGATTAGCAATTCTGGATACAGTTGACTGTCAAAGGCTTTTTCCGAAACCACGCCAAAAAAGTTTAACGTTCCAGAACCGACCGTTGTGGTTCCCCTGGATGTATTATCAATATATTCTGGTGAATTGATAAATCCGACAACAGTAAAATGAGTTTGTGTCAGTCCTTTTTCTTTAATCGCTGCATCGTTTAAAGTGATTTTATCACCCATTTTATAGTCATATCTAGTTTTCGCTAATGTATCTAATGCAATTTCATTTGTTTGTTTAGGTAACCGACCGTCAACTACTTGATAGTTAACCGATCCTGCTTGATTTTTTCGATAGCCAAACAATTTTACTGCATTATTTTGCGGCCCAATCGTGGCATCTATTGTATACCGCGGCACAACTGTTTCGACATCTTTTAAAGACTGTAGTGTTGTTAAATCTTTCTTTTCCAGTCCCATTGTAGAAATTATTCGCGCATCTGGAAGCTGCTCTTTCTGGTAATAATTATTCGCGGTTTTAATCATATCTGGGCCAGTAGCTTTCAAACCAACAAAGACCATTACACCAAGGAAAATAATCCCCATAATCGATAAAAACCGTGTAGTAGATTGTCTAATTTCACGTAAGCTTGTTTTAATTAGCGCTGTTTTCTTCATTTTAGGCACCTACCATTCAATTTCAGCAACCAATTTAGGCTGATCATTCACAGTCATTTCACGAACTTTCGCATCATTAATTCGAATTACCCGATCGGCCATTTCTGCAATGGCTGAATTATGGGTAATAATTAAGACGGTCGTTCCTGTTTCACGAGCAGTGTTTTGCAAAATGGTTAAAATTTGTTTCCCTGTTTCATAATCCAGCGCTCCTGTCGGTTCATCACATAAAAGTAACTTGGGCTTTTTAGCAATCGCACGGGCGATGGTCACTCGTTGTTGTTCACCACCAGAAAGTTGCGCTGGAAAATTATCTAAACGTTCCCCTAAACCCACCGATTGTAAAACAGTGGTCGAATCCAACGCATCCGCAACGATTTGCGAAGCCAATTCGACATTTTCTTTTGCTGTTAAATTTGGGACTAAATTGTAAAATTGGAAAACAAACCCGACATCATTGCGTCGATAAGTGGTTAATTGTTTCTCTGAAAACTGAGCGATATCTGTGCCATCAATAATAATTTCCCCTTCATCACAGCTGTCCATTCCACCAAGAATATTTAAAACAGTTGATTTTCCAGCACCGCTGGGGCCTAAAATAACCGCTACTTCTCCTTTTTCCACTTCAAAAGAAATGCCGTCATTCGCAGTAATAGTTGTCTCTCCCATTTGGTAACGCTTGTATTCATTTTTGACTTCAATATAGGCCATCCACTATCCCTTCCCTTCTACATTAAAATAGTAACATATCTGAGAAAACAAGTCTTTCAAAGAAAAGCCTTTTTTGATTTTTTAGCAAATTTACGTATAATAGAAAAGATGGTCCACTTAAATTTGGACTATTGCAAGTATAAAATTAGAGGAGCACGTTATGGCAAACAGAAAGAAGAAACCACCATTTAATTCAACCATCATGCTGATTGGCGCATTAATCATTTTAATTTTAGGCGCGGTTGGCGTTAAAGTTCCTGATGCTTTACAAGATTTATTTAATGTTCAACCACAAACAACCACCCCTTCAAGCACACCAGCACCTAAAGGAGATAATCCCGGACCCATTGAAAATGGTAAAGCCACATTTTCAGCAGAGGAATTAAAGGATAACTCAAACGGCTGGATTACTTATCATTCTCTAGATCGTCTAAAACGAGCGACAGGCGCTGATGCGCTATTAAAACCCGCAATGGTCAATACAGGAACTTCCGCTAATAAAGATATTCGACCAGCTGGTTTCATTTCAGGAAAAGCTAATCATTCGCGTGGCCACCTAATCGGCCGTCAAATGGGAGGCAGTGGTGATGATCCACGTAACTTAACCACCTTGTATCAGAATCCTGTCAACACTCCTTATATGACGAAATATGAAAATCAGATTCGGGCAGCTCTTGATCGCGGAGAAACTGTTCGCTATCGCGTGACACCTGTATATAACGGAAACGATTTGTTGGCTGAAAAAATCATCTTAGAAGCCAAAAGCCTTAAAACAAATTCACCCATTGATTTTTCAGTAACTATTTTAAACAAACAATAAGGAGGAACTTTCATTGGATTTTGAACAGCTAAAAGAAACATTACCCGATGCAAAACCACAAACATTTTTGCAAGCAATCCTCTCTCAACCTCAAGAAGAGGATGCTGAATTAACTTTCAGTGAAGAAATTGATGAACAGTTTGTCGAAAATTGTAAATTTTTAGCCTCTCCGGAAACCATTTCTGAAACAGATGTGGAACATTGGCGCGAACAAGAATTTTTAGTTGTCGCCCAAAGTTTAGATGGCGATTATCTAGCAGGCACCCTAGAGCAAACCTTTGTGATTCCTAGCTCCCTTTACAAAGAGGATATTGAGCAATTTGACAAGCAATTAATCGATTTTTTTATTGCCTACGAGAACAAAGAAATCACTTCTGCGATTTTACCAAAAGAATTATAAAAAAAGCTTGCGGATAAATTTCCGCAAGCTTTTTCTTGTGTCTTATGCTCGATAACGTTCAACGCCATCTAAATAAGTAGCTGCTAATTCCATGGTTGGTTCTAATACGATAAAGTCAGCATCACGACCATTTGCAATCATGCCGCATTGATCATCAATTTTACAGCTGATCGCAGGAACTAATGAAGCCATCATAATTGCTTGTGCAGGTGTTGCAATACCCCAATCAACTACATTTTTAATTGCTTCTTTTAGTTTTAAAATACTACCTGCTAAGTTCCCAGTATCCAAACGAGCCGTTCCTTCTGCTACCACAACAGGAAATTCACCTAAATTGTAGTTGCCATCTGGCATACCGCCAGCCATCATGCAGTCTGTAATTAACGCAACGTGATCATGGCCCGCTTTTTCCATCAATACTTCAGCCGCTTGCGGATGTACATGGTGTCCATCACAAATTAATTCAGAGAAAACGTGTTGTAACGTTAACAATGCACCAACCATCCCTGGTTCACGGTGATTTAAGCCACGCATCCCATTATATGCATGAACAAAAACGCTAGCGCCTGCTTCAACTGCCACATCAGCTTCTTCTAAGGTCGCATTACTATGGCCTAAAGCAACAACGACACCTTCATCTGTAACGGTTTCAACAAATTCTTTCACCCCATTACGTTCTGGTGCCAACGCAATTTTCTTAATAATTCCGCCTGAAGCTTCTTGCCATTCGTGGAATGTATCAAGGTCTGGATCTCCAAAATAACTTGGATTTTGTGCGCCTTTATGTTCTTCAGTAAAGAAAGGTCCTTCAAAGTAAATCCCTTGAATTTTTGCACCAGGTACTTCTTGGTAGACTTGACCAATCGTACGTGCAACGTCTGTTAAACGTTCTTTACTTGACGTTAACGTTGTTGGTAAAAATGAAGTTACACCACAAGATAATAAGCCTTCAGACATCACTTTAATGCCTTCTGCATCGTTATCCATTACGTCATGATTCATGTAACCATGAATATGAGTATCGACTAAACCTGGGGCAATCCATTTGCCTTCCTCACGAATAATTTTTACGTCCCCTTGCGGTTCATCTTTTGTATAATTACCAAAGATACCATCCGTGATTTCTAAATAACCAGGTCCTTTAACATCGCTTTTTAAAAAGAACTTGTCTGCAAAGATAAATGTTTTCATCTTCATCCTTCTTTCTTTATTTTACTTACTTCAAAAGTACTCTTAATCAGTACAAAAGTCAAGAAATGGTGTAGACCTTTTAAGCAATTCTGAGGATTTTTTAAAGATTGCCACTTTCCACATTTTTCATTTGTTGTGCTAAGTTCAGATAACGTTCCGCTTCTTCATGTTTATTCTTTCTCATTAAAACTAAATATTTTAGATTTAATAATTCACTTAAATAATAATAACTATTTTTTTTGCGAGCCCAAGTAATTCCTTGATCCACATAAATTTCGGCATCTTTTTCTGTATAATTTTTGAATAAGAAATCAGCATAATTAAAAAATATTTTCGTTAACTCTGCATTACTGCGTTCATTTGGCAATTGATTAAAATAATGAATACTCAAACTTAAAAATCGTTCTGCCTCTACTCGATTGCCCATGTAACCATAAGTAGCACCTAGACAACTAATTAATTGAATCTCTAAATCAGAAACATTTAATTTATCGGCTTTATAGGTGAAAGATAATCCTTTACGCAAACTAGCAATAGCTTTTTCGTAATCATTTAGAACAAACAATTCACAACTACCTAAATAATAATAATATTTTTGCCAGTCCGTATCTAAATACAATTGTTCTTCAATACGATTTTCCTTTAAATAATTTAATAATAATTGATATTTTTTATGGCGAAAATATTCAGCCATTTTTTCAAATGAATACGTAACAACGTGCACATCACCAGATTTATAACGCATAATCTGGTCAACAGTCACACCTAAACGATCACAAAGTTGTTGCATTACGAGAACGTTTGGCAACTCTTCATTGTTTTCAATGCGGCTTAAAACACTTTGCGAACAGATGTCTTCTGATAACATTTTCTGTGTCAATTTTCTATTTTTTCTAATTTCTTTAATAACTGCACCTAAAGAATTCATCACAATAGCTCCTATTTATATCGGCCATTTTCCTTGCAAAATGGGGATTTTGTCAAAATATGCGAATTCGCATTATGCTTTTATTGTACTTTATTGCATAATATACTGCAAGAACATTATCTAAGGTTTTCTTAGAAAATAAATAGGTTCATTTTTATTAAAAAGGAGTGTTATTGTATGGCCGAAGAGAAAAAGGTTCACTTCATTTGGGAAAAAACAAATTATTCAGGCTTTGTGGAGAAGGAGTATGAAAATTCTTATCTCATCGTAGTAGCAAATCCTAGTCCTGATATGGAAGAAAAATATACCAACCGAATGATTATTAGTAAAAAAGCATGTGAAACCGCAGAATAGTATTGTTGATAAAACAAGAACTACCAAAAAATAGCTTCGTTAGAGGCTATTTTTTGGTAGTTCTTTTATTTTTGTTTGTAGGTACTTAAAAATTCACGCATTTTATCTGCTGTAGTTTTTAAGTCTTCCATCTTCGGTAAATAAACAATACGGAAGTGATCTGGTTGTTGCCAGTTGAACCCACCACCATGGACTAATAAAATATGATGTTTGTGTAAGAAATCTAAAACAAATTTTTCATCATCATAAATGTCAAATTTGGCCGTATCAATTTTCGGGAAAATATAGAAAGCTGCTTTAGGCTTCACGGCTGATAAACCAGGAATATCATTTATCGCATTGTAAATAAATTCTCGTTGTTCGTAAATTCTGCCACCTGGTAAAAGTAAATCATCGACACTTTGATAGCCGCCTAATGCGGTTTGAATGATTTGTTGTGACAACACATTCGAGCATAACCGCATGGAAGCAAGCATATTTAGCCCTTCGATATACCCTTTTACTCGTGATTTATCTCCACTTAACACCATCCAACCGCATCGGAAGCCTGCCACTCGATGTGATTTTGACAAACCATTCAATGTTACGACAAATAAATCAGGTGCTAATGTAGCAATTGGTACATGAACCAAACCGTCCATGACCAAACGATCATAAATTTCATCGGAGTAAATAATTAAATCATTTTGACGTGCCACTTCGACAATTTCTAGTAATAACTCTTTCGGATATAAAGCACCAGTCGGATTATTTGGATTTATAATAACGATTGCTTTTGTATTCGAAGTTATTTTTGATTTTATATCATCAATGTCTGGATACCATTCTGCTTGCTCATCACAAATATAATGAACGGGCGTACCGCCTGCCAAAGAAACAGACGCAGTCCATAGAGGATAGTCTGGCATTGGCACAAGTACTTCATCGCCGTTATTTAACAAGCCTTGCATACACATGGTAATTAATTCACTCACGCCATTACCAGTGTAAATATCATTAATCGTTACATTAGGAAATTTTTTTAATTGGCAATATTGTTCAATCGCTTTTCTTGCAGAAAAAATACCTTTTGAATCGGAATAACCTTCTGAATCGCGAACATTTACAATCATGTCGCGCACAATTTCATTTGGGGCATCAAAACCAAATGGCGCTGGATTCCCTGTATTTAATTTCAAAATACGTATGCCCTCTTCTTGCATGCGTTCTGCTTCTTCTAAAACAGGACCACGGACATCGTAACTTACGTTATTTAATTTATCGGATTTTTTAAAATTTCTCACACGGACTCCCTCGCTTCACAAATTTATACTCTAAAGTTACGCCAACTATAATGAAAAAGCAATAATAAATATCAGAATTTAATAAAAAATTGATGGTTTTTCCGTAATAAACAAGAGCGTGGGACAAAAATCACTTTGGATTTTTGCTCCACGCTCAAAAACTGATAAACGGTGGGAACAGAAGCAACTTCTTCGGAAATAAGCCGAAATTCTCCAAAAATTAAAGAACAATTTTCGGAAATTCCTTCTTATTTCTCGGAGTTAAACACTTCTGTCCCGACCTCTTGTTATACTAGTTGATGCAGATGATGGGACTCGAACCCACACGGACATCTGTCCACATGACCCTCAATCATGCTTGTCTGCCAATTCCAACACATCTGCATTTTAAGAGCACTTATTTATCCTAAAATAATTACTGGTCTTTGTCAAGATAACAAAGACCAGAATTGTTAGATTTGTTCTTTTTTCGCTTGCCAGGACAAACGCCCATGACATTTTCCGCAGACATATCGTGTCGTATCAATTCGTCGTTTTCTGAGGATGACTTCTCCACAAGACTGACATTGGTACTGATGGAAAACTGCTTTTTTCCGTTCTACTAGAGGCGGTGCATAACGGGCACCGCCAGTCTTAGCCAATAACTCTTTAAAGTCCTTATCTTTATGCTGATAGCCTTTGCCAGCTAAATGTAAATGATAGTGACATAACTCATGCTTAATGACTTTTTCCAGTTCCTCTTGTCCATACTTTAAAAAGACAGTTGGATTAAAATCCAGGTGATGCGAAGCTAAATGATAGCGACCGCCCGTAGTTTTTAACCGCCGATTAAATGTAGCTTGATGCAGAAAAGGTTTCTGAAAAAATACGATTGAAATTTTTTCCACTAGCGTTTGAAGCGCTTGATCTGTCATCAAGACTGGTTGAGACTCTTTCATTGTTACTCTTTTCTATCAGCCCGAGGCAACATGGTTAAACTAATACGCCCCTTTTTCAAGTCAACATCTTCTACCCAAACTGTGACTACATCCCCCACCGCAACAACATCCGTTGGGTGCTTAACAAATTTAGTACTTAACTTAGAAATGTGAACTAAGCCATCTTGCTTCACACCAATATCGACAAACGCACCAAAGTCAATTACATTTCGAACAGTCCCTTGCATTTCCATTCCTGGTTTCAAATCTTCCATCGTCAACACGTCTTTACGTAAAAGTGGCGCTGACATCTCATCGCGCATATCACGACCTGGTTGGATTAAACTAGCAATAATATCTGTGAGTGTTTCTGAACCTACTTCTAACTCAGTAGCTAATTGATTCACTGGTAACTGTTTCAATTTTTCGATAGCTTCTGCTGTCCCTAATTCTTTAGAAGCAATCTCTGCTTTTTCTAAAATTGCTTGTGCTACTGGATAACTTTCTGGGTGAATGCCAGTGTTATCTAACACATTTTTGCCATTAGGAATTCGTAAAAAGCCAATTGCTTGTTCAAATGCTTTTGGTCCTAAACGAGGTACTTTTTTGACTTGATTTCGTGCTGTAAAGACACCATTTTCATCACGATAAGTGACTAAGTTTTGCGCCGTTGTTTTATTTAAGCCAGAAATATGTTGTAAAAGTTGAGCACTCGCTGTATTCACATCAACACCAACTTGGTTTACCGCAGTTTCTACAACAAAATCCAATTGCTCGGCAAGACGTTTTTGCGATACGTCATGCTGATATTGACCAACCCCGACTGCTTTGGGATCAATTTTTACTAATTCTGCCAGCGGATCTTGTAAACGACGTGCAATGCTGACCGCACTTCGTTCTTCAACTTGTAAATCAGGAAACTCTTTACGAGCCACTTCACTCGCAGAGTAAACGGAAGCCCCTGCTTCATTAACAATCACGTAAAAGACGTCACGCTTCACCGCTTTTAATTGCTCTGCCACAAACAATTCAGATTCACGACTTGCCGTTCCGTTTCCAATAGCTACCATGTCCACTTGATAGTCTTCAATGATTTTTTTAAAGGCTGGACCAGCGGCTTCACGTTTCGCAGCAGTCGCTGGTTTATGTGGATAAATCACTTGAATTGCTAAAACTTTACCCGTTTCATCGACAACTGCTAATTTACAACCTGTCCGATAAGCCGGGTCAAATCCTAGAACAACTTTTCCTTTAAGTGGTGACTGTAATAATAAATTACGTAAATTTTCACCGAAAATTGCAATCGCTTGTTCATCAGCTTTTTCTGTTAATTCATTGCGAATCTCCCGTTCAATCGCTGGTCCAATGAATCGTTTATAGCTATCTAAATAAGCAGCCTCAATGTATGGAGCAGCTAAGCTTGTTGCTTGTTTGCCGATTAGTTGACGTTGGAAATAATCATTAATTTTTGTTTCATCAGCGACAAGGGAAACCTTTAGAATGTCTTCTTTTTCACCACGATTCGTTGCTAAGACACGGTGCGGCACCATTTTGCTAACTGGTTCTGCAAAATCGTAATACATTTCATAGGTCCGCTTTTCGTCTTTTTCTTCATCCTTAACTACGCTAACGTATTGCGCATGTTTAACCATATAATCACGTAACCATGTTCGGTATTTTGGTTCATCGCTAATACGTTCTGCTAAAATTTCATGAGCACCTTGCAAGGCTATCTCGGCGGTTGCAACTTCTTTTTCTTCATTAATAAAAGTAGCCGCTTTAGCTAAGATATCCGCGTTTTCAGGTAAAGAGAGCAACCAATCTGCTAATGGTTCCAACCCTTTTTCTTTCGCGATAGTCGCTTTAGTCCGACGTTTTTGTTTATATGGTCGATATAAATCTTCCACTTGTTGCATTTTTACTGCTTTTTGAATATCTGTTTTGAGTTCTTTTGTTAGTTTTCCTTGCTCTTCAATTAAACGGAGAACTTCTTCTTTCCGCTTTTTCAAGTTTTGTAAATAATGATAACGTTCTTCTATTTCACGGATTTGGACTTCATCTAAACTTCCAGTCATTTCTTTCCGGTAACGGGCAATAAAAGGAACTGTATTTCCTTCATTTAATAAAGTTAAAACCGTTGTTATTTGTTTTGAACGATACGTTGTCAATTCTTTTTGAAGTAGCGCTACTACTTCTTCGTTATAAGCTTCTGCCATTAACTAGATACCTCTTTTCTTATGCATACTTATCTATTTTAGCATATTTTTGCTTCTAAATATAGAAGTGAGGTAACTGATTCGTGCGATTAAGGAATCAAAATTCTGGTTGCCACGCAGGGGTGCGTTTTTGATATTCGATATCTTGGACAATGCCTTTTTCATTAAAAATCACACCATGTACAGAGCCGCCAAAAATAGCACCACCATCTATCCCAATTTTTCCATCACTTTGCCAAAGGTCCGTGGTCTGCATATCACCATGTAACATCGGAGTAATGGTATGACCAAAAACAATGGTCTTGCCTGTATTATTTTTCCCTTGATGAAAGGGTTCGCGAATCCACAAAAAATCCTTAGGTGCTGTTTGCCGCCAATCTTCCATCGTTAAATCAACCCCAGCATGCACAAATAAGTAATGCTGCCATTCAAAATAAAGCGGTCGTTTTGTTAAAAAATCAATTAACTCTGGATAGCGACTACGGATCATTAAGGCCATTTCTGTTGGTGAGTATTCTGCAGTAGCTCCTGGATGCAAGAGGCTTTCAATTGTTTCCTTGCCACCATTGCGAACATATCCTGCAAACCAGTCCTCTGGATTTTGAAGAAACTGCAAAAAATATTCTTCATGATTGCCTCGTAAATAAACAGCGCCGTGTTGCTCGACAAGTTCTTTTCCTTTGAGAAAACAGGCTTTAGAATGCGGACCACGGTCGTTTAAATCACCAATTAAAACTAGCTGATGCTCGACTGGGTCATAGTCTGTGAGTAAGGCATCAAACAAATCTGCTTGTCCATGAATATCACTGATTACATAAACATATGGTTTCATAAATAAGCCCTCCTAACTTGCTTATATTAAGTATACGCTAAATTTTAAAATATTCTCGTAAAATGTTTGGAAATAAAAAAGCTCTTAAAAGTTTACTTTTCAATAAACTTTTAAGAGAGTCAGCTTATTCTGTTAATATCTACGATCTACACCTGCAGATTTACTCTTGTCATAAATACTATCAAACGCTAAAATTCCTAAAGTCAGATAACTAACAGAAATAATAATAAATAATAGATATTCTCCACTAGAAATTGCTTCACCTTGAATCAAGGTTTGACTAATTTTGATTCCTTTAGTAATAGGTAGTAATTGACCTATTTTTTGAAGCCAATTAGGTAATAATCCCAGAGGAAAAATCGCACCTGATAAAATCATTATTCCATATGAAATAATCGACTCAAAAGAAGCTGTTTTAGTAAACTTTAACGTTAGGCCACACAAAAGCATCGTAAACCCAAGAATTCCGAGACTTGCAATAAAAAAAATAGGAACCAAGAGCATATGGAAGCCTAAAGTTAAATTTAAAATCACTTTTAAAATAATAAGTGCTACAAGAACTTTCACTAAATTAACGACACCCCAAATACTCGAACGAATTAAAATTAGTTTTTTCAAACCGATTGGTTGAATCATTAATTGTTCCAAAACACCCATTTGTTTTTCACTAGAAGTTGAAACTGAGGCTTCGCCAATTAAACTACTTAATAAAAACCAATAGACAAATCCAATATAAAAAGAGCTTTCCGACGTGTTTCCGCTCATTAATCCCATACCAATAAAAATAAAAATCGTAATCACTGTACTCACAATTTGGTCAGGGTAATACATTTTAATTTCAAATAAATATTTACGAAGTTCACCAACGAATGCTTGTAGAATTTTCATGATAAACCTCCCTTAAAATTTCTTCAATGTTTTTCTTACGTTTTTCAAATCTATTAATTTGGTACCCTTGTTTGATTAAATTTTGTAGTTCTAGCTGTGCTGTTTCCTCTCCTTCAAGAATTATTTCTTTTGAGGGTTCTCCTAAAAAATTAAAAACTATTTCATACATATCAGATTCAAATTGTTTTATAAAGGTCGAATAGCTACCATAATATAATTGCTTACCGTTATTTAACAACAAGACTCGATCTGACAAGGTTTCTAAAACATCCGCTTGATGGGAGGTTAAGACAATTGTTTTTTGCTCTTGGTGCGCTAATTCTTCAATAATTGCCATAATTTCTTTATTTGACTGAAAATCTAAACCTAAGGTTGGTTCATCTAAAAATAAAATATCTGTTTCTTTAACTAACGCACAAATAATGGCTAATTTTTGTTGCATACCTCGTGAATAAGCTCCTGCCGGTTTGTGAATAGCTTGTTGCAACTGAAAGCGTTGGACCCATTGATGAACTTTTTGTTTTTCCTTCTTGTATGATTTTCCAGATAAACTTAGAAAATAACGAATATTTTCTATCCCAGATAAAAAAGGGTAGATATTGTCTACTGATTCCAAAACTGCTCCCATTTTGCTATATAGCTGAGCAGAATTATTTTTTTTAATTCCAGCATATTTTACTTCCCCCTTGGTCGCATAGATCATTCCCAACAGAATTTTAATCAAGGTTGATTTACCTGCGCCATTCTTACCAAGAATCACAAAAATTTCTCCTTTATTAATTGCAAAAGATAAATCTTCAAAAATGAGTTCTTGTCCAAATTTTTTAGTGAGGTTCTGACATTTAATCACTTCTTCCATTAAGATACATCCTTTCTGAAAATTCATGCACTAGAGGGATAGAATTACTCTCAAATGAATTTTTGGGGCACTTAAACGTTTTACTGAATCTCTTATAATAGCAACCCCCATCACAAACAGGTAAAAACTTACATTCTATACAGTCCTCTAAAGATTCATTTTTATTAATCTCTTGCGAACGGATAAAATCAAACATGAATTCACCATATTCTCTTACATGTACTTGTTGAAATTGTTTTAAACCTACTGCTTCTATACATGAATAAAGATAACCATTTGCTCCAATAATAAAATTATTTTTTTGAAACATGCTACATCCTAAAAATATATCTCTATAAAATGGTTCGTATGTATATCCCTCTTCCAGTGCTATTTTGTGTACTTCGTACCAATGAGTATCTTCTTTTAAAGTATATTCATACTGTTCATCTTTAGTATCTATGACATCACTAAATATAAGTGGATAGGTAATATTTTGTACTTTTAATTGTTGAATTAATTCAGGAATAGAATCTACATTTTCAGCATTTAGATTACAATTAATTTGAATGTTAATATCTGGATATTTTTCATTTAATAATGCTATGTTCTCCAAAATTTTATCAAAGCTACCACTTCCGTGTTTCGAAACACGAAAATTATCATGTATTAACCTCGGACCATCTAATGTAATCATAAGCTCTTTCAGACCTAAATCGTACAATCTTTGGTATTTTCTCCCCATTATAGTACCGTTAGTAACCATATTGAAATGAGTTCGCTCCCTAGGTACACTCAAAGTTTTCATAATATTTTCAATTGATTTTGAATGAAGCATGGGTTCCCCTCCGATAAAACAAATATCCACTTGTTCTGGTTGGATGTCGTTTACAGAAACATTTATAAAATTAACAACCTCGTTAACTGTAACTTCTGTCATTACTTCTTTCTCTGAAATAACATTCTGATAACAATAACTACACTTTAAATTACAATCATAATTTAAATGAACGACATATCGTGCAACTTTGTCTGAAAATAAATATGAATTTCTTACAGGATTCAACAGTTCTTCTTTGTCAGATTTACATGTTTTATTCATATAAAACTGATGTTCTAATTCTGGATACATGGAGTCTCTATTTTCGTTATCAATGAGCATATGTTGTTTTGTTAACATATTGTAAAGCGCAGTCTGACTTTTATTTATCCTAGTTTTTACAACATACTTACTAAGTCTTTCCAATTTATTCATCCCTCTCCAACACAGCTTTATATTCATCCCTTATATTATTGTATATTGATATTTTACTTTCATTAAATTCTTGACAAATATCTTTATTGCTAAGCATAGTTTTGAAAAAGCCAAACGTTACTTGCAATGAAGGAAACATACCAAATAAAAAAAGTAATTCCTCAGGGTAATCATATATTTGCTTGCAGTCATTATATTTTTTTACAAAAAAATTTTTATTGTTTTTCAGTTTTAATGTAGAACTATTTCTGATAAATAGATTAAAGTTTTCAAAATGATATTCATCAGTTTCAAAAGTCATTTCTATGCATATATTTTTATATAAATTATATGTTTTACAAATTTTATTCAATTCTTTCAAATCATTGATATTTTCAATTTTTATGAAATAATTATTTTCAAAAAAGCGAGAATTGTATATGTACTCCAAATAATTTTCTTCTTTATATTTTTTTTGAACTAATATACCATTTGCAACTAGCTTCTCCACTAATTCCAAATCATATTTCACCCAATCATCAATTCTATTCCATAGTTGATAAGGAACTTCAAAAACAGTGAGAGAAAAATAATTTATTATTCTTACAGTTTCTTTTCCTCTTTCTACAAATATATAATTAGATTTTTTCAACATGAGAAGCCCTCATTTCTATTATAGACAAAGTGTCATAAATATTATCACAACTTAATTCATCGCTATAACGTAACACTTCATTACCTTCTTTAGGTATAACAAATAAAGAAAAATTTTCTTTTCTAAAAAATTTTCTTTTCTCCTCCAAACCACCAATTTCTTTGACATTTCCCCTCAAATCAACATCTCCAGTTACTAAAAATGTAAAATCGCTATTTATTAGCTTCATTTTGGTGTGATACTTCTGATAATATAATATTGCCATAAAAATCCCAAGAGACGCCGAAGGTCCATCTTTAAATATATCATTATTAGTAAAATGGATATGAAAGTCTTTTATTTCATTTAAACCAAACTTCTGTTTATTATTTTTAAGCAATGTTTTCGCTATAAATACTGAATCTTTTATTTGCGAACCTACTAACCCTGTAATTACAGTAGTATCTGACTGGGCAATCTGAATTTCAAAATATTCTACAAATCTATCTTCAGAAATTGCAGGAACATAAAACATTTTTAATTCCTCCTTTTAAAAAAACTCACTATAAAATAAAGATTTTATAGTGAGTTTTTTGATTAAATGTGTATATTTACTTGACGTTGAGTTTTTGCGCAGCAAGAATATACTTTCGAAAGATTACTTACCTCTTTCTTGACTTTACTTTTTGTGTTTTCCATCACTTTCTTTTCTACCATCGAAATTTCTGACATTTTTTTCATTACCCAATCCTCCTAAAAAAATATATTTTAATTAGGTTAAATACCTAATTATTCAATGTATAAACAATCCACCATTCATTTCCCATAATAAATCTCCTTTCTTTGTAACATAATACACAAGAATGATTTAATTAAAAATGACTTTTTTGTCCTTGACTATAAACACAATTTAAGGCATAATTATTTTTTTGTCTTTCTCCCATTCATCTAATATTTTTTCTTTTAATAGATAATCACTTAATAATAATCACTTAATAACTCAGCTATATTTATTGCAGTCAAGTATTTATTATCAGCTTTGCCCAAATTTTTGTTAACAACTACTTCATATTTTCCTTCTAACATTTCCCATATTGCCCAGTTATTTAACCAGTGAGCCTGCTTTCTTATTTGCTTAGAAAATTTGATTATATTGTATAAATCCTCATATCTTTTTTTTCTAAAACAAATACTAGCAACGGAAGTGAAAACTCCATCCAAAATAACAAGCTCTAAATCATACAAGTAATTGATACTACAGATTAATTTTTTTAATATTTTACTAAATTCACCTTCATTCCATCCGTAACTATGGAGCATCTCAAAATATATCTTTGAAAGTAATAATTCGTTAATACCATAAACTTCAGGTTCTATTAATCTTTTAAAATTATTTTTCAAAAGATTTTCCATGTAGTCTACATTTTTAGTTACTACAGTACTTATTATTGAACTTTCTAATTCAATAGTTAGTTGTTCTTCTAACGGAAGATCAAAAAAATACTTTTCATATATTAACTCTAAAATCCCTTCTTTATATTCTAACCTTTCCAAGCTACCTATCACAGGGTACGTTTTAAAAACTTTATGTTTTAATTTTAAATAGTCTCTAGGCAGTTCACTTTTTTGTTCAATTAAATTTACTACAGCCACATTTAATTGCTTCGCTATAAAGTTTAGTACACTAATCGTAGTGTTTGCGTTTTCATTTTCTATTCTAGTTAATTGCCTGACAGAAAGTTTACTTTCATCTTCACAGAGGGATTCTCTAGATAATCCTTTTTTACACCTCAACATCTGGATATTTTTACCAATATCTAGCACCATAATATTCACCCTTTTTTCTCATCGTAATATAACTTTATTCAAATGTAAAGGAAAAATAAACCCAGCAAGCCACGAAATATTCATGACTTACTGGGTTGTCTCTTTTATTTTTTCTTCTTACCGCCAAACGCATCTTTCATTTTATCAAAGAAGCCTTCTTCTTGTTGTTCAGTTACATTTTGTCCGCCAGCTTTTGCAAAAGCTCGTAGGGCATCCTTTTGTTCTTCATTAAGATTTTTTGGTGTTATTAATTTCACTTTCACGTGTTGATCACCATTGCCCCCACCACGTAAACGTGGCGCACCTTTGCCTCTTAAGCGGAAGTTTGTGCCAGTTTGTGTTCCAGCCGGAATTTTTAATTTCACGTCACCATGAACAGTTGGGACAGTTACTTCGTCCCCTAGAGCCGCTTGGACGAAACTTACTGGTAAATCGTAGTAGATTTCTGCGCCATCTCGATCGAAAATATCACTATCTTCAACACGAAAGACTACATATAAATCACCATAAGGTCCACCATTGGTACCCGCTTCTCCTTGGTTAGCTAAGCGCATTTGTTGACCGTCTTCTACTCCAGCAGGCACATTTACTTTGACAGTATGTGCTTTTTTCTCATGACCTGTGCCATGACAAGTTGGACATGGTTCTTTGATTTCTTTCCCTGTGCCATGACACACATCACAAGTTTGACGACTCATCATACGACCTAATGGCGTTTGACGTTCAACATTGATTGTTCCAGAGCCATGACATTTATGACAAGTTTCTGGGTGTGTGCCTGGTTTGGCGCCATTACCGCCACAGGTTGCACAAGTATCTTCTCGATTGTACTTAATCTCTTTTTCGACACCGAAAATAGCTTCTTCAAATTTCAATTGAATTGTATATTGTAAATCGGCGCCTTGTCTTGGTGCATTTGGATCAACAGAACGGCCACCGCCGCCGCCAAAGAATGAATCGAAAATATCTTCGAATCCACCAAAACCACTACTGCTAAATCCGCCGCCACCGAAACCGCCAAAGCCACCAGCGCCGCTACCGTAATTAGGATCAGTTCCTGCATGGCCATATTGGTCATAGGCCGCTTTTTTCTGTGGATCACTTAATACTTCATACGCTTCAGAAACTTCTTTAAATTTTTCTTCCGCATCGGCTTCTTTGTTAATATCTGGATGGTACTTTTTGGAAAGTTTGCGGTATGCTTTTTTTATTTCATCATCTGAAGCACCTTTTGCTAATCCTAGCACTTCATAATAATCTCGTTTCGTCGCCATTGACTTCCCTCCAACTTTCTTCAAACTTTACAATGTGTTTAGAACCAGCCAAATTCATCGATTGCTTTCGGTCTCTCTGGTTGGATTATCTGTCACACCTTGAATCAGTGTTACTAGCTGTGAATAGGTATTTTCAGCTTGTTTAACATCGTTGTAATCATACCACAGTTCTTTCAAAACCTAAATAGTTTCTTGCTAACTTGATTGTGGTTGATTTCCTCACAAAAGACAAGGGACTGGGACATTAGTCATTGTACTAATGATCCAGTCCCTAAAATCAATTGTTATTGATTATTTATCATCACCATTTACTTCTTCAAAATCAGCATCAACAACATCATCAGCGCCACCTTGGGCAGCTTCAGGATTTTCTTGTGCTTGTTGTTGCGCAGCTTGTTCGTAAAGTTTTACTGTTAAGTTTTGGACGATTTCATTCAATGAATCACGTTTTGCTTTCATTTGTTCGATATCGTTTGCTTCGATGGCTGCTTTTAATTCATCACGCGCATCTTCTGCTTTTTTCACTTCTTCAGCGTCTACTTTGCCTTCTAATTCTTTCAATGTTTTATCAACAGTGAATAATAAAGCATCTGCATCGTTACGTAAGTCAACTTCTTCTTTACGTTGTTTATCTGCTTCAGCGTTTGCTTCAGCATCTTTCACCATACGTTCGATTTCATCATCAGATAAACCTGAAGAAGATTTAATCGTGATTGTTTGTTCTTTTTGAGTGCCTAAGTCTTTCGCACGAACATTTACAATCCCGTTTTTATCAATGTCAAAGCTTACTTCAATTTGTGGCACACCACGAGGAGCCGCAGGAATATCTGTTAATTGGAAACGACCTAATGTTTTATTATCAGCGGCCATTGGACGTTCACCTTGTAAAACGTGAATATCAACAGCTGGTTGATTGTCAGCAGCAGTTGAGAAGACTTGTGATTTACTTGTTGGAATCGTAGTGTTACGATCAATTAATTTTGTAAATACGCCACCCATTGTTTCAATCCCTAATGACAACGGTGTTACGTCTAATAAGACAACGTCTTTAACATCACCAGTGATTACGCCACCTTGGATTGCAGCACCCATTGCTACTACTTCGTCAGGGTTAACTGATTTGTTTGGTTCTTTGTTTGTTTCTTTGCGAACAGCTTCAACTACAGCTGGAATACGTGTTGAACCACCAACTAGGATAACTTCGTCGATTTCAGAAGGATTTAATCCAGCATCTTTCAAGGCTTGACGTACTGGTACTTTTGTACGTTCAACTAAATCACTTGTTAATTCATCAAATTTTGCACGAGTTAAGTTCATTTCTAAGTGCAATGGTCCTGCTTCGCCAGCAGTAATAAATGGCAAGCTGATTTGTGTGCTTGTTACACCTGATAAGTCTTTTTTCGCTTTTTCAGCAGCATCTTTCAAACGTTGTAATGCCATTTTATCGTTAGCTAAGTCAATGCCATTTTCTTTTTTGAATTCTGCAACCATGTAGTCAATGATCTTATTATCAAAGTCATCCCCACCTAGGTTGTTATCACCGGCTGTTGATAATACATCGAAAACGCCATCGCCTAATTCAAGGATTGACACGTCGAATGTACCACCACCAAGGTCAAAGACAAGAATTTTTTCATCTTTGTCTGTTTTATCTAAACCATAAGCTAAAGCTGCTGCTGTTGGTTCGTTAACGATCCGTTCTACTTCTAAGCCAGCAATTTTACCAGCATCTTTTGTTGCTTGACGTTGCGCATCGTTGAAATATGCAGGAACTGTAATAACTGCTTTTTCAACTTTTTCACCTAAATAGTCTTCAGCAAAACCTTTTAAATATTGTAAGATCATTGCAGAAACTTCTTGTGGTGTATATGATTTTCCTTCAACATCAACTTTGTAGCCAGCTTCACCCATGTGACGTTTAATAGATGAAATCGTGTTAGGATTTGTAACAGCTTGACGTTTTGCTACTTCGCCCACTTGAATTTCACCGTTTTTGAATGAAACGACCGAAGGAGTTGTGCGGTTACCTTCTGGGTTTGCAATAATTTTCGCTTCGCCGCCTTCTAGCACTGCGACAGCTGAGTTTGTTGTTCCTAAGTCAATACCAATAATTTTACTCATAGTGAATATCTCCAATCTGTATTAGTTTTCTATAATAATATATTTTTAATTAACGTTTGTTATTGTGCAACAATGACCATTGATGGTCGTAACACACGATCTTGTAATTTGTACCCTTTTTGTAGAACTTCAACAATGGTATCTGCTGGGGTTTCTTCAGAAGCAGGGACTGTTTGAACGGCTTGATGTAAATTTGGATCAAAGGTTTCACCCATTGCTGGGATTTCTTCAATTCCTTCTTCTTTTAAAGCCACAGTAATACTTTCTAGCACCATCGAAATACCTTTTTTCAAGCTTTCGCCTTGTTCATCTGATACTTCAATAGCCATTGCTCGTTCTAAATTATCAATGGATGGTAAAATCTTTTTACCTAAATCTTGTGAGCGGTAACGAACTAATAATTCTCGTTCGTTTTTATTTCGATTGCTCATATTAGCAATTTCGGCTCTTGCCCGCAAGAACTTGTCTTCCATTTCGGAAAGCTCTGCTTTAAGATTTTCAATCTCTGTTGCTTCAACTTCTACTTCAGAAACGCCAGCAGCATCAACAGCTTCCATTTCTTCTTGTAATTCTTCTTGCTTCTCTTCTTTTTTACTCACTTCAGCAACTTCCTTTCTCTTTATGCATCTACTTCTTATCCTAACAAGGTTTGCTTAATTACCTAAAAAACGGTAATAGTCACCTAGTTGTGAAGCTAGCTCATGTCGAAACGTGTCTACCAAACCGAATATTTTTGAATACGGCATACTGGTTGGTCCTAGCAGGGCAATTGTTCCTTTGCCATGTCCTGATACTTCATACGTAGCAGTGATCATGCTCATATCTTCTAAGAGATTGTTGCCAATTTCTGAGCCGATACGAAAAACAATTGGATTTTCTGTTGTTGCAGAACCATTTAATAAATGCGTCAGCTCATCAGAATTTTGCATAAAGGAATAGACAGATTTCAATTGTTCAATATCTTGTTTGATGCCAAAATCTAACAAATTCATGCGACCACCGACAAAGACTTTTTCTTCAAAGGCATGTCCTAACATCTCATCGAATAAGTTCATCATTCCTTCTGGCGTTTGGAAATAGCGATGTAAAATCATCGGAATCTCCGTCCGCAAACGATGATAAACGGTCAACAAAGGTTGTCCAACCAACTTATCATTGATGATTTGTGTCATTTTTTCAAGATCTTGGCTAGAAACAGCGGCAGGAATGGCAAATACTTGGTTTTCAACATTGCCTTTATCTGTCACTATAATAGCAAGGACTTGCCGATCATTCAAAGGAACCATTCGAAAGCCGGTTAATTTCCGTTCTTTCACTTCAGGTCCTAATGAAAAAGCAGTATAACTTGTCAATTCTGATAGAATTTCAGCTGATTGTCGAATAATATCATTAATCTCATGAAATTCTTTTCCAAAAGATTGACGAATCCTTCTAAGTTCGTTCTCTTCTACTTGTGTTGGTTGTAAAAGATGATCCACGTAGTAACGATAACCAGCCATTGAGGGAATTCGCCCTGAAGAAGAATGGGTCTTAGCTAATAAGCCGTATTCCTCTAATGCTTTCATATCATTACGAATTGTGGCAGAACTAGAGGCAATGCCATCCTCCATCAATTTCTTAGAACCGACAGGTAAGCCCGTGTTCGTGTAATTTTGGATGATAAGTCTCAAGATATTTTGTTGTCTTTCTGTAATCATCGTTATTACCACCCTTCATTAGCACTCTTAACATCTAAGTGCTAACTACATATACTAATATAACAAGTCCTTACCTTTTTGTCAAGGGAAATACGCAACTTTTTAGCACTCTCCACACAAGAGTGCTAATCGCTGCAAACCACCTTCAAAAACCATCAATACCAACTTTTGTAATAAAAAAATCATCGGAATGCTTTGTCACACTTCGATGATTTTTTTATTTTTTTTACTCTTTTTCACTTAACAAAAATGCTTCAAAAACATTATTCCCCACAAATAGTCCTTTTTTCGTTAAACGTAAGATATCTGCTTCTTCAATTAATAATTCTTCTTTGATTAAGCGTTGAATGACCTCACCATAAATTGCTTCAATTGGTTCATGAAATTTTTGTTGGAATTTTTGTTTAGAAATGCCTACTTTTTTACGTAAGCCTAAAAATAGCTCTTCTTCTATTTGATTTAGACGAGTTAATTCTTCAGTCTCCACAATTGGCAATTGATTTTCTCGCAAGGGTTTCAAATAATGTTGGATTGGGCCATGATTTTTGTAACGAGTTTGCCCAAGATAGCCGCTGGCACCTGCGCCAAATCCATAGTAGTGGTCATTATTCCAATAAGCCAGATTATGCTGGCTTTCTTTTCCTGTTAAAGCAAAATTACTAACTTCATATTGGTGACGTCCTTTTTTCTCCATTGCTTCAATCGTTTCGTCAAACATTTGTGCTTCGATTTCTTCTTCAGGCAGCTGTAACCGTCCTTGACGAACCCAGTTCATGAACATTGTTTTATTTTCAAGAATTAATGAATAAAGCGAATAGTGCGGCAAGTCCAATGCTAAGGCTCTTGTCAAAGTATCGCGAAAACTTTCCAATGTTTGTCCAGGTAAAGCATAGATTAAGTCAATACTGACATTGGTAAAATTTTCTTTCTCTAAAAATTTCATTGTTTCATAAACATCTGCGGCGGTGTGTTTGCGACCGATTTTTTTGAGCAATCGATCATCAAATGTCTGAACGCCCATCGAAAGACGATTGACGCCATAGTTTTTCATGACTTGTAATTTTTCTTGGGTTAAATCACCAGGGTTTGCTTCCACCGTAAATTCATTTCGGTCATCAAATGTTAGCTGTTCGCGAACCCCATTTAGTAGCACATCTAACTGTTTCGCTGATAATGAAGTTGGCGTGCCTCCGCCAATATAGATTGTTTTCATTTCTTGTTCTGGATACAATGCTTGCGTAAGTTGAATTTCTTTTAATAAACTCTGAATATATTCATCAACTGGTTGTCCTTCTAAAAAGACCTTGTTAAAATCGCAATAATAACAAATATGCTCACAAAATGGAATATGAATATAGGCCGACCGATCGAACATCGGCGTTGAAGTTGAAAGTTGGTTTGTTTTGGTCATTAGCTCGTTTTATCTCCTTATTACCAAAAAGCTCGTTCTTTTTGGAAAGTCTCTACTAGCCATACTAACTGTAAATGACAAATAAATCCATAAAAAAATTCGCACAGTCACTTAAAACAACAACGAGGAGCTGTCATAAAAACCGACACCTCCTCAACCTTGAAAGAAAAGTAAAAAAATTTTTCTATATATAATAGTACAAATCAGTTACAGTAATTGACCGTAACGTTTGACGTATAAAACTTTAATGAACGCAACCAGTGCTAAATAAGCAACAATTGTCGGGATTAAATACAAGAAATAGCTTGGTGATAAACCGACAAATCCTAGTTCTGCACCGAAAGCGGTAAAGGGTAAAACAGTTCCGAGAACAATCCCTGCTGTAGTGACTAACGTCATAATTCCAGAAGCACTACTTTGAAGGAAAGGCATTTTTTCTGTTCGTAGGAAATGCAAGACGAGCATTTGGGACCATAAGGACTCAATGAACCACCCTGCATGGAAAATACCGATAAAGAGCAATTTATCTGCTCCATTTAATTCAAAGAATGAGCCACCTAGGATAGCCGGACACACAATGAAATACATAAATAAATAGGTAACAATATCAAAAATAGAACTCGTTGGACCAAACCAACGCATAAAATTACCAATTGATTTTGGTTCCCATTTTTTTGGTTTTTCTACGTATTCTTCATCTACTTTGTCCCAAGGAACTGACATGCACGAAGTATCGTAAATTAGATTTAATAATAGCGATTGAATCGGAGCAATCGGTAAAAATGGTAAAAAGATACTTGCTGGGATCACGGAAAAAACATTGCCAAAATTAGAACTTGCTGTTAATTTGACGTACTTCATCGTGTTCGTAAACACGCGCCGTCCAGATAAAATTCCTTTTTCCAAAACCATTAAATCTTTTCTCAATAAAATTACATCCGCCGATTCTTTCGCCACATCGACAGCTGTATCAACAGAGATTCCTACATCAGCAGCACGCATTGCTCCAGCATCATTTATTCCATCACCTAAAAAGCCAACAGTTTGACCATTTTCAGTTAACGCATTTACAATACGAACTTTTTGGTCAGGCGTAATTTTGGCGAAAATATTATACGCTTGAACGGTTTTTCTTAATTCTTCTTGGTTTAATTGTTGAAGTTCATTTCCTGTAATAATTTTTTCGCCAGCCAGACCAACTTCTTTACAAACAGAATGCGTCACATACTGATTGTCCCCCGTTAATACTTTCACAGCTACATTATGTTGATGCAAGGCGTGAATAGCTGCCGCCGCTGTTTCTTTTGGCGGATCCAAGAAGGCAAGATAACCTTGTAAAATCAACTCTGATTCATCTTTAGTTGTATACTCCCATTCAGCCGCTTCGACTTTTTTATCGGCAATTGCTAGAACGCGCAAACCATCTCGATTTAAAGCTTCAACGTCTTTGGTAATTTTTTGACGTAGCGTCTCTGTTAAAGGCACAATTTCGCCATCTAAAAGTACCTGTGTGCAGACCAAGAGCATTTCTTCAACCGCACCTTTGGTAATTAAGCGTGTTTCTCGCGTTTTAAACTCTTTGATAATCACGCTCATTCGACGTCGATTGAAATCGAAAGGAATTTCATCTACTTTATAAAAATCATCTGATTGTATATCACTTTCTTGTGTCGCCGCTTGAATAACGGCGTTATCCATTAAATTACGCAAACCTGTTTGAAAATAACTGTTTAGAAATGCTAAATCCAAGACTTTTTGATCTTCTTGGCACCCAATATTATAGTGGTATTCTAAAATTACTTTATCTTGTGTTAAGGTACCTGTTTTATCCGTACAAAGTACATCCATCCCGCCAAAATTTTGAATGGCATTGACATTTTTCATAATCGTGCCTTCTTTAGCCATTTCTCGAGAACCTTTGACTAAATTGGTTGTTACAATCATAGGTAACATTTCTGGTGTCAAGCCGACAGCTGTGGCAATCGCGAACATTAATGCTTCCACCCAATCGCCTTTTGTTAACCCATTAATTAGAAAAACAGTCGGCGTAATGACCAACATAAAGCGAATCAGCACCCACGTTGTTTTATTAATTCCTGTTTCAAAACTCGTCTGCTGCTGCTCTTCTCCGTTATCAGAAGCCATCCGTCCGAATAAAGTTTGATTACCAACTTTAATGACAATGCCTAAACCAGTGCCACTAATTACATTTGTTCCTAAAAACAAAAGATTGTCGTATTCTGTA
Source organism: Enterococcus sp. DIV2384 (assembly GCF_050534975.1). Taxonomy (NCBI): domain Bacteria; kingdom Bacillati; phylum Bacillota; class Bacilli; order Lactobacillales; family Enterococcaceae; genus Enterococcus; species Enterococcus sp. DIV2384. Next base: position 1,145,432 of record NZ_CP172905.1, on the reverse strand, counting down.
TCAATTTGATCACTATCTTTTTGATGAGTCGCGTGTTTTTCAATGGGAAAACTCTCTCCAGTCAAGGATGATTGGGAAACAAATAAGTCCTTAGATTGGATTAAACGTAAATCGGCTGGAATCATATCGCCAGCGGATAGTTGGACTAAGTCGCCACACACAACTTCCTCAATAGGAATTTCCATTTGCTTCTTGTCACGAATGACTGTCGCTGTAACTTTAATCATATTTTGTAATTTTTCAACTGCATTGCTTGATTTGACTGATTGTACAAAACTCATCGTGCCGCTTAAGATGACCATCGCTAACATAATTAACACGCCAGTAACATCTTTTTCCTCTGGCGCAGCATAGACATATTCTGTAAAAAATGAAATCGTGGCTAGTGCTAATAACACCAAAGTAAACGGCGTGATATACGATTTTATAAAAAGTCGCAGCCGTGAAGCTTTTTTTTCATTCATAATTTTATTGCGGCCATAACGTTCTTGTAATTCTTCAATATCTTGGTGTTTAATGCCATCCCAAGTTGAGCCGAAACGTTGTAAAACTTTTTCTACTTCTGAATGGGCAAACTTTTTGTAACTATAGTCATGGCCCAAGTGACGCATTTTCTTTTCCATTTTCTTTCACCTCATTTATCTGTTGTTGACTTGAATTGACGATCGGTTCATCTTCCATTTTCCTCACCCTTTCCACAAAAAAAGACACGCTGAAAACTCAACGTGTCAAAGAATAATCGTTCTTATCGTTGAGCTTTAGCACTATACAACGTAAAAAGCGATTGCTTTTAGCTACCTTAAGAAAAGCCTTCATTCGACAGTTCCTGTTCTACCCATTGGCGTCTCTCGACATTTTTGGGCAGTAGCCTATGTTTGTATAGGAGCCTCACCTAACAAATCTTATTTAATTACAACAGCAAGTATAATTCTTCCTTGAAAAAATAACGATATAGAAAAAGTTTTTAGCAGATAACTTTTTGTCCCTTCAGTAACAAAAAGAAAAATAATCCGCTTATTTACTATGGTTTTCTGGTATGATTCGTATTTATTCATAGAATCATAACTGGTTAAATTAATCTAAAGACCGTCAGATAGCCTTGTCGAGAAGCTTTTCTTCTGCTATTTTTTGTATAGTTAAAGAAACGGCGGTGAGGAAAATGAAATTACAACAACTAGAATATTTTATGGCAGTTTCAAAGTATGCGAGTTTTACTTTAGCTTCTCAAAAGCTCCATACGAGTCAACCTTATTTAAGTACCCAGCTCAAGGAGTTGGAACGTGAATTAGGTGCTTCATTAATTTTAAGAGACAAGAAACATTGTCGGCTTTCTCCAGCAGGCGAAGTCGTCGCCAAGCGAACAGAAATGATTTTTGCACTCATTAAGGAAGCGCAAGAAGAAATTAATGAATTAGTGACCCAAGGTTCGACAACGACCATTCGGATTGGAACAAACTTAATTGATATAGATAAAGCATTTGGAGAAGTCTTGTTGTTATTTAATCAATCCTATCCGTATGTAAGTATTGATTTTAAGTATTATTACGATCTTGAAACAGCCTTGGAAACAGATTTAATTGACATTGGGATTGGGATATTTTTGGATACCTCGATTCCATTAGAGAAAGAATTAATTTATACAGAAAGCTATCTCCTTTGTGTCAATAAAAATCATCCTTTAGCCCATGCCGATAGCGTGACGATTGACGAAATTCGTTCTTTACCTTTTGCTGCATATTCCGATCAAGTATATGAAAAAAAAGTGTTTAAACGTTGGGAACGTAAAATCAATTGGGAAAATCGGCAAATCGTCATCGAACTCCCTTCTCTTCATTTAGTCTTAGACATGGTCCAACGAGAAAAAGCCTGTAGCATCCTTCCCTATTCACTCACTGATGAACTAAACAGACGTAACTTAGTTGGTATTCCTCTGGAAGATAGTCCAGAACGAGCCATCTATTTAGTTCAGAATAATCATCACGGACATTGTGAAGCACACCGTTATTTATTCGAACAATTACGTTATTTATTCTAGGAATAGAAAAAGGAGGAATTCCCATGGAACTATTTCGTTTACATTATTTTTTAGAGTTATGCAAAGTGAAACAATTTACTAAAGCAGCCGAAAATTTAGCAATTTCTCAAGCTGCATTAAGTAAGCAAATAAAAATTCTTGAAGCAACGTTAGGCGCTGAACTTTTTAATCGCCAAGGTCAAACTACCACCTTAACACCAGCTGGATTAATTTTAGAAAAATATTGTTGGCGCATCACCAATGAGTTGGTCTCAATTGAAGAAGAGCTAAAAGAAATTAATCATTCTTCCAACCATATTTATGTAGCCACTTATCTCTGTGATTTAGAATATAAATTGAATGACTTACTAATGACAACATTAACGGATCGTTCATCCAACTTACAAGTCCACACTATTATTACAGAAAATATTCTTCAATCCTTGGAAACAATGGATGCAGATTTTGGTATTTCCTTTGCTGACTTACCATTACCTGAACATATTGGTAAAATTGATTTATTTACAGCAAATTATCAATTCATTTTAAGAAACGATCATCCAGCTTTGGCAAACGCCACGACGGAAGAAATTTTAAAAGAACTAACAATGTACCCCTTTGTCCGTTTAAATACCGAATTTTCCGAGCAAAACAAATTAACCAATTGGCTAGATACTACGTTTTCTAATTTTTCTCCAGAGAAAGTCATTCAAGTGGATACTCTTTCACTTATTACTCACTTGGTGTCTCATTCCGATAGTTTCGCTATTGTCCCCGAATACACAAATATTCAACTTTTAGACAATTCGATTCATACACTAACTTACCAAGAACTACCTAAACGAAACATGGCAGTTTATTATTTAAAAGAACGTTACATGAGTCGACAACTTCAACAACTTTTGGCTGAATGCCAAAAACAATTTCAATAGTAAAAACCAAGACTAGAGCTTGTCGGCAAGCGAGTTCCAGTCTTGGTTTTTATTTGTGTTTTCAGGTAGCGGCTTCTCTTCCTTTGACAAATCCTAAAGAAGTGATAGCCATCACTAACGAAGTGCCTCCTTGACTTAAAAACGGAAGCGGAATACCTTTTAACGGCAACAGTCCAATCACCGCACCGATATTCTCCACCGTTTGAAAAACCAGCGAAAAAATGAGGGCGACACAGATGTACATACAAAAACGCGAATTGCTCCGCAAGCCAGCTACTAAAACTTGATAAAACAAGTAAAAATAGAGAAAAACAACAGTGGCACTGCCCACAAAGCCCCAGGCTTCCCCGATAAAAGTAAAAACCATATCAGACTCACGAACAGGAACATACACTTCAATCCCATGCACACCCTTGCCAAATAAACCACCCGAACCAATTGCCAATAAGCCTTGTACTTGTTGATAGGAGATTTTATCGACATAATCATAGGGATGAATCCATGCTAAAATTCGATCCAATTGATATTGTTTAAAATGTAAAAAGAAGAGTACTTTGTGCCCCCACTCTGTAAAGACTAACAGAATCAAGACCACGCCTAACGTTGCTAAAGCACTGAAAATAATGATTAAAATTTTACGATCAATTCCTGAAATAACTAAAAGAGATAGGATAATCGTTACGAAAACAAGGGATGTCCCAAAATCTTTTTGTATCGCCATCAAGAAAAAAACAGGGACACTAACCGCAACGATTTTTTTTAGAAGTCGCTTGTCTGAACGCCATTTATCGGACCAGTCTTGTTGCTCATGTTGGACAATAATTTTTGCCAACATTAAAATAAACGCAATTTTCGCAATTTCTGATGGCTGAAATTTAATAAACCCTAAATCTAACCAGCGCTTTGTGCCCGTCAATAAATACATTCCTTTGTCATAGGAAAAATACAAAGCGCTCATCAAGATTAATGAAAATCCATAGAAAAAAGGAGCTACTTTCCAAATAAATTTCTGTGACAGCCGACTAGCTAAAAACATGCCTGCATAGCCAACAAAAATAAAGAAGAGTTGTTTTAATGCTGGCACAGTTCCGTCTTTTCCTTCATTAACGGCAATCCAATATTGCACACCAGAAGATAAAAGTGTGAGTAAAAAAATGGGCAATAATAAATCATAATTAAGATGTAAGTTGAATTTTTTTGTATTGACCATTTAACTGCCGCCTTTCGTTTGCAATAATTTTAATGACGATTCCTAATGCCACTGAAAAGATTAAATAACTTGTCCCACCGTAACTAACAAACGGTAAAGGAATTCCCGTCATTGGAATCAAACCCAAAACGCCACCAATGTTAATCGCCGTTTGAGCTAAAATCAAGGTCCCGACCCCTAACAAAAACAAGCCGTAACAATGATTTTTTATTACACAACTACTCCGCAAAATCGAGGCCGCTAAAAATAACAAAAGAAATAGCAATAGTAAGCCGCCAATCAAACCAAGTTCTTCCACAATCACCGCAAAGATAAAATCGGTTTGACCTTCTGGCAAGCCACCTTTTTTTACCATACCATTGGCTAGTCCGGTGCCCCAAAACCCACCGTTATACATCGCCAAATAGGCCATTGAAGGCTGAAATCCGCGATCATGAAAGGATAAAAACGGATTTTTCAAAACAACTAAGCGGTCATACACATGCGCAAAAAAATGTGGTAAGTACTGGTGATCCCCTAGAAAAATAATTATTTTAGAAAGAAGCGCCGCGCTAGCAACGACAATCCCCGCAGCAATTACACTAAATTTTGCATGAATACTTGCTGAGAAAATCAAGACACTGCCAATAACTAAAATAAGAATAGCCCCGCCAACTTTGGGTTGGATCAAAACTAAAAATGCAACGACCAAAACAAACAGCCATTGTTTCCTTAACTGCTTCGTTGTCAAGCCATTTTCTTTTTCACCTAAATAACAACTCAAGTAATAAATAATCGCAAAATTACAAAGCTCTGATGGCTGAAATTGGATTCCAAAGAGAGAAATCCAACGTTGTGCGCCATTCGCTGCTACACCAAAAAAAGGTAGTCGAACCATTAACAGTAATAGTACCGAAACTAAAAGCAGTCCAATCGCAATTTTCTTATTAAATAACACTTCTAGTCGAACTTTGTAGATCACGAACATTAGCACCCAGCTGAGACACATAATAATACCTTGTTTAATAAACACAGCAGTGGGCTTCACGCCTTGCATCAGCAAGTCATAGCTACTGGCGCTATAAATCATTAACGCGCCAATAATACTTAATATAATAAAGGTCAAAAGAATTTTTGTTAGACCTAAAGTACGTAGATTCATTCTCTCACCTCTATCTTTTTCTAATTAAATCAATCTTACCAGTCTGAGTTAGAAAACAAATAGAGAGTTTTTTATAGAACTATTACTAAGCTTACATAACAAAAAGTAGCTAGACTTGGTTCATTTCACCTAGTTTCGCTACTTTTAAAAAAAGACATTTATATAATTTTTGTGTGTTGCTCACATTTCTGATAAATTTTTCCAAACTTATCTCTTTCTAAATACTGATAATCTACTAAATACCGTCTCAAAAGTGCATAATCTTCATAGATTTCTCTAAGTCGCTGATTGACTTCTTTTTCCGTATATTCTTTCCCAAATTCAAATTGGTTGGCCACACGTTGAAACTCTTGGACTTTTTTCGCATTTTTCTTGGGAATAACCAGCAACTTTCCTTCTTTAAAAAAATTTTCAACCATGTTTATTCTCCTTTTTTTGTTTTGACTATTGTTTAGAAAATTGATGATTCAGTTTTTCTTTCTGTTTATCAATCCATTTGCCAGCGACTTCATTGACAATTGTTTCAGCAAAATCACCTACTTTTTCTCCCGTAATATTTTTGATAGGTGTTCCGTTAGCAGCTCCTTCTTCAAACAAATCAAGTAAATCAGTCAACGCATTGAACATATTGGCTCCGCTATGATCTGAAAAATGCCATGCATATTTTTCAATTTCTTGAAATACTTGTCGATACTCTGCTGGTAATGCTGCAATCCGTCGTTTATATTCTTTGTACTCTTTTTTATCCCCAACAACTTTTTTGATCAACGCTTTAAAATTTGACATGCTCTATCCCTCCATTTTTTTCATCTTGTTTACTTGTTTTGAAAGCAACGTCCACCGCTGCCAAAAATCAGCGAGTTCTGCTTCTCCTGATGAGGTTAAGCGATAGAACTTCCGCATTGGTCCTTTTTCTGAAGGTTTTTTTTCAGCTATAACCCATTGATTTTTTTCTAAACGCAGTAAAATCGTATAAATGGTTCCTTCAACAATTTCAGTAAACCCTTGGTCATTTAAAATTTTTGTAATTTCATAACCATATGTTTCTTTCCTTTGGATGATGGCTAAAACTAAACCTTCTAAAATGCCTTTTAGCAACTCTGTCTGCTTCACTGCTTTTCCTCCCTGAACTACTCTTTATTACTACATACCACTACATAATAATACTGAGTACCGGTTCTGTCAACTACTTTGTAATAAAAAGTAGTAAAGACACGACAACCACCAGTACTTAACTAGTGGTTGGCGTGTCTTATTATTCTTTATTCATTTATTCCGAGTTCTGCTTCAAAGGCTTCTAATTCTGCAAGGTGTGTTTCTGGATAAGCAAAGCATGTTGAAAAATGCCACTCCCCACCACTTGTGCCAAAATAACCTGGCAGTAATTCCAAAGCCAATAATGCTTCTGATGTTTCTTTTTCCGGTAACGTAATCTGAAAAGTAGTCGCTGGAACAAAACCGAACTTCGTATAGTAAGTTGGATGGCTCAGGATAATCAATCCGCCGATGCCTAATTCTTTGGCCTTCTGCACAGAATGCTTAATTAACGCTGAGCCTACGCCCGTGTTCTGTGCTTCTGGATGGACACTTAGCGGCCCAACGGTCAAAACAGCCTTTTCTGTATGATCAGGTAATCGTAGTTTGGCTTTTGAAGACATAATATGACCCGTTAATTTTCCTTGATCAGTTTCTGAGACTAAGGACAACTCCGGAATAAAGTCGGCACTTTCTCTTAATAAATGCACGATAAAATGCTCTGTGGGACGCCAGTTTTCGGTCAAGTTTAATTCCTTGAACGCTTGATACGTTAAACGCTCTACAGCTTGATACTCTGCAGGTTTTTCTTGACGAATCTTCATTATTTGTCCTCAGATTGTTGGAAATAGTCAGCCGTATCTCGTTCATCTTGTTTTAATTGGTCGATTAAGGCTTCAGCCCCATTGAATTTCACTTGGTCACGTAAATAATGATTCCAACGAACCACCACTTGTTCGCCATAGATGTCTTGATGGAAGTCCAAAATATAGACTTCCACGGTTAAATCGCGTCCTTCTCCAAAGGTGTCATTATGACCAATTGAGCCCATGCCGACATACCATTTGCCACCAACTTCGATTTGCACAGCATAGACGCCAATTCTTGGTAAGCGCACGGTGCTTTTCACTTTGACATTAGCGGTCGGGAAACCCAATAAACGGCCACGAGCATCGCCATGGACAACTGTTCCTTCTGTTTCATAAATATATCCTAACAACTCCGTGACCTCCTCCATTTCGCCGGCTTCCATTTTTTCGCGAATTCTTGTTGAGCTAATTTTGGCACCAGTCATTTCTTCTTTTGGTACTGTCACCACTTCAAAACGGCCTTGCGCATACGTTGGTAACTGTTTGACTCCAGCGATTTCTTTAGGACCATACGTATAATCAAACCCAGAGACTGCCACTGCACTATTTAAATTAACGATATACTGATCGACAAAATCTTGCGGTTTTAATTGAGCAAACGCTGAAGTAAATTCGACAATATATAAAATATCAACGCCCAAGTTGGCCATTAGGCGTTCTTTTTGTTCCAAGCTAGTTAAATATTTCATATTTTCTGGTAAAACTTTTTGAAAAACGATTGATGGGTGTTGGTTGAAGGTCATCACAGCTAACTTCAAGCCTTTTTCCTCCGCAATCTTTTTGCCTGTTTCAATTACTTTTTGGTGGCCTTTGTGGACACCGTCAAAAAAGCCTAGGACCATCACGACTTCTTCATTAGGAATTTGATTGGGTTCATAGGGATGATGTAGTTGAATAACTTGCATGTGCAAAAACTTCCTTCTTTTTTATTTAATTGTTCCGTAGAACTTTACTTGGTTTCAATAATTTATCATGCGTTGGGTGTGGCATGTATAAACTAACCACTTGATTTTGGTAAAATAAGGCAACTAAGGATTCTGGCATTGCCTTTATTCCTAATTCTTTTTTGTGCAAACGCATGCCATTTTTTACTTTTTGATACAATTCATCTGATAAATCAATTCGTGGGAATTGTTCTACTGCTGTCTCAATGGGCAACAGGCATTGATCGATTGTTTCAGCAGCCATTTGTTTGGCTACTTCTTCTAACGTTAAGCATTGCGCAGCTTGCAAACCGCCACTTGCCGTTCTCGTTAAATCCGACATATGGGCAGGATAGCCTAATTTTTTGCCAGTATCCACGGATAGTGTCCGCACATAGGTTCCTTTGCCACAGACCACTTTAAACCGCCAACTTTGTGTTTGAGCGGATTCGTTAAAAATTGGTTCACTAGTACGTTCAAATGAATAAATCGTAGCTTTTCGTTGGGGCCGTTCAACTTCTTCCCCATTCCGCGCATATTCATATAAACGTTTACCATTGACTTTCACCGCAGAAAACATCGGTGGGATTTGTGTGATTTCACCTGTCATTTCGGCCATTGCTTGATCAATTTGTTCAGTTGACAGAGGTGTTGTAACTGGTTTTTTTTCAACAATTTCACCACTAACATCTTCGGTTGTCGTAGCAAATCCAAGTGTAATTTCACCTTCATAGGTTTTGCCAGAATCTACCATGTATTCGATCACTTTCGTTCCTTTGCCAACGCAGATGGGTAAGACCCCTTCGACATCTGGATCTAGCGTACCACCATGACCAATTTTTTTGGTATGTAAAATTTTTCTCAATTTAAATACGCAGTCATGACTTGTCATGCCACGTTCCTTCCATAACGGTAAAATGCCGTCCATTATAGTTCCTCCAGTTCCGATAATACTAACTTTGTCATTATAGCATAAAAGTACCTAGCTTCGCAGTCTCCATTGCTTATTCTCTTTGGCAAAATCTCTGCTAAATGCACAAAAAGCCACAAACTCTGCTTTTATCAGAGTTTGTGGCTTTTTTTTAGCTAGTAAATGATCCCCATGTATTCTGTGCGTTGCCATCGTTTGGTCCGATTGGCAAATAAATTCTCGCGCCTGTCGTATCTGTTCCACCAATAAAAACATACCCATCTGCAATATAAAACGCATCGTAATAAAAGCGAGTATTTTTGGGCCAAATACCATAAATGGGTGCTGACAAACTAGGTTGTCCTGCTCTTAAAACAATGCCTTCGTCCACACCAATTAAAAATGATTTCTTCGTTTGCGGGTGCCAAAGTTCAGCAATGTCGCCATCGTTCACATAGCCTAACAAATGTCCGCTATTTTCAATACGGTAAAGGTTTTGTCGGTCTGGTAATTTCGCTGTAATTGTTCCTACTTGTGTCCAAAGTGCCTCTGCTGATAGATGTTCATTGATTAAAGCATCTGGTGTTGGATAGATTGAAGTGAAACGAATTGCTTGTCCTACTTGATATTTTGGCGCATTAGGTTTACCTGGCTGAATAATGACAGTCTCACCTGTTTCAGAAACGCCCGTTTGTAAATCTTGTGCCAACTGCGCTTTACTAATCCCCCAACGCGCTAAATAACCATAAGGATCTGTATGATCTCCCCACCAATTTTTTGTAATCCAATCATGAGTGACTATGCCATAACCTGTTCCATCGTCCAGCGAAAAATCAGCACCAATGTTCTGAGCCAAATCACGGGCCAAATTAACATAGGCAGCATAATCTTTTTTAAATGTCGCCGCATTATTCGTTCGAGCCAATTCGATTTGTGCATAGGCTTTTTGATTAGCTAAAGAACCTGCGCCATATTGAATTTGGCCAGCAGGAGCTAATTGTTTCACTCGTCCACCAGATCCGACAAAATATGAGACATAAGCATTTGACCAATTTCGTTTCATATAGGCCACTTCATTGTCTAAACTGTGTGGTCCTAGGTTCCGCTCGTTTCCTGATTCATGTAAAACAATTAATTCATTGCTTGCAGAGCCTGGAAAATAAGTAAAGTTGATTGGATCCGCTTCGATGGTGTAAGCGCAAGCCGTCATCGGAATCGTTAAACTTAAGCCAATCACTAAAGCAAGTTGAATCATTAATTTTTTAAACATAGCATACTCCTTTCTAAAAAAAGCCATGAAAGGAAAGTCAAAATAGCTTCCCTTTCACGGCTTAAACCTGCAGATAAATGGCGGGACAGAAGTAATTTCTTCGGCAATCAGCCGAAAATTCTACGTTTGTCCCGACCACTTCTACTTAATCATCTTTATTTTTTAACTGAATAAATAACTCTTTTAACTTTTTCGGCATAGGAATAAAGGTCGCAATGTTTTCAAAAAAAGAAAGTCCTTCGTTCGCAATGTAAAAAATCAGAACCATTTCCCGAATTGGCAAATTGTTCCCCACAACTTTTTCAACACGAACCGCTACGGCAACCACAAATAACATCGTCACTTTTTTCGCAATTCCGAGCATACCAATCCGACTGGACAATTCTTTTGTGGCGATTGCCTTAATCCAACCTGTGATGAAATCGACAATAATTAAAAAGAGGAAGACATCCAACAATTGATCTAATCCGCCTAATAAACGTACGACAATCCCACCGAAAATGCTTAAAAGCATTGTTATTGTGTTGAGATAACGTTCCATAAAAAGTCTCCTAAACTAGCTTGTTATTTTGTCGGAAACGGATCGTCCGTGTACCAACTTCCTTGGAGGTAAATATTTCCAGCACGGTTAGCACCAAAAAGAATTCCTTGATTTCCCATCTCATATAAACCTGCACAATTCGGTTGAGGGAATGTATATTGCATAGCAGTTAACGCCAAATTCCATATTCCCTTTGTAATCTTCGTCGATAATGTATATCCTGTTGGAACAGTAAACACTTTAACCACATTATTATTCAATTTCGTCGGATCACTCAAATTACATCTTACAAATGCATCGACACGATTTCCTACCCTAATTAATACAAATTTCATATTGTCTTTATTAAAGGCCGCCTGATATTTTGCCTCGACTTCACCGACTCCACTAGCTTCATAAATGGCCATTTTAGAGGATTCCAAAGGCACACCATTGACGGTTGGCATAGTTACAAAATTCTTCATCCCAGCAATCTCTTGGTCACCTGTTTGTGTCACAGCTTGACCTTTAATCGCTTCCGCAACGTTTTTCGGGTGCATATATTTACTCGTTAAAGTTCCCGCGACTGCTTCGCTGTCTGATGCGAAGCCATAATTTTCTACATTGCCTAGCCCCACTTGTTCAGCGGTTACTTGGTGCGGATTATCCTGATTTTCCACATGGGTCTTGAGTTGCTCTGCTTGAACAAAACCACTCTTCGCTAAAACCGCTTGGGCATCAACAGACAGACCAATATGAAGCCCCACGTAATCAACTTCTACGCTGGCTGGCGTTACCCCATTTGATGAATCTGTATAGCTCATTAAATAAATGAAACCTTCATCTGTGATAAAATTCTGATCATTGATTTGAATTGAAAAATCGCTGAACTCTTTTGCTGATTCTTGGATTTGAGTTACCCAATTATCCGTAGTTGGTAAATACGCAGCGATTTTAATCGTTTGATTATTGGGCGCAGCGGCTTTCACGCGTTGATTAATCGTAAAAAATTGAACGTTCTGGCGAATAAATGCCACCGCCTCGTCAGTTGTGAATGTTTCAAACATTTGTGGAATTAATTTTTTTGCGGCTTCAACGAGATTGAAGGCCGCTAATTGTTGTGGAATCACACCACTTTGGGTGGAACCTGTTTTCACACCCTCATCATCACGGCTGGCCATTTTATTGTAGTCCGCTTGGGAAACTTCCTCCCAAACGTCTGTTGGCTTCTTAAGAATTTTAGCCGTAAAATCAGTGGAATAACTGTTTGCATTGGTGGCTGTATTGCCGGCCGTTTTACCGTTAAAGTCTAACTTCAATTTGACAGTGGTTGGCTTAGCCAATAAAGAAATACCATCTGCTTTTGTCATACGGTCATTCAAATCAATTTGAAGACGATTCGCTAAGGTAGCTTGTTTGATGCCTTGTGTATCTGTGCGTGCTTGGACAATTTCTGGATTACTATCACCTGCTTCTGCTACTAATTGATCGAAATCATTTCGCAAAGTATCAAATTCTTGTTTATTATTATTTGCCGTTGAAACTGCATTTCCTGCCATCGTGATGGCTGTTTTGGCATTGTTCATCGCTTGGTTGGCTGTTTCATTTGCTTGATTGCCTGCATCGGTGGCAATTTGTACGGCTTCTTTGCCAGCTTCATCTGCGATGTTTTTCGCTTCAGAAATTCCATTCGTTAACTGGACTTGGTAAGCATCAACTTTCTCAGCTGATGCATTCGACTGATCCAAGATTGCATTGATTTTAAGGCGACCTTGATTCAGGGTATCTAATTCTTCAATATGTTCTACTGACATTTCGTCACACTCCTCTAGTTTTCATTATTTTATTAAAACTGGCCACCCAATTGGGATTGAATATACACACGACAGATGACCGAAGCATCCAACCATAGTGGCTGATGAGAGAAAAATTGAAGCGTGTGATTGCCGCGTTCGATTTTTCCATCTGTTGTTTTTCGTAAATAACTCAAAATATTTAGCCGTTGTTGTTGCAATGATAGTTGGGGTAATTTTTTGCCATCCACTACCAAATCAATATTCGTTACAGAATGCGAAGGTCCTTTAGCAGTTGCCTTGAACGTTAATTCTGCGGTGTTTACATAAAGAATGTCCTCGTCAAAGTATAAATTCAGCTCCACTGGCTGTGTCTTGCTAAGTTCTCCTTGTATTGAACGATTTAAAAGTGTCGTCGCCCCTTGTGCGTAAGTTTCGCTAATCTCTTGTTTCCGACTGAAAGCTGTCATGGTACTATGAATTGTTTCTTGCAGATTTCCCAACTCTAGCTGAATGTCTTGGGGGGCACCAAAGACATCTTTTTTACTTTCTTTTTTGATACGAAGGTTGACACTCCCAAATTCATTCGTATTAATCATGATAACCGTACCCAACCGCAAACGATCGATTGCCAAAGGTTGATCTGTTAATTTAATTAAATCAGCTGCAGTCACTACCCAAGAAACTTGTGGCTTGGTCCATTCTTCTAACATTCGCAAAGCATTTTCCTTTAATGCCTTGGGATCAGAAAAACGCTGTTCTACCCAAATTGACTCCAATAAACCATAGCGGTCAATTGCGGCCTTGTTCTCTAAATACGGAACCCCTTGATTGACCGAGCGAATATTGACTTTGTTAACACCTTCGCCTGAACCTAATGGATAAATCCGATTGATTAGCATCTTGGGATTACGTTCTATTTCAAATCCTTGCATGTTGTAACCTTCTTGAATTCGCGCAACTGGTTCTGTTGGTGGTTTGACTAATGAAAGTTCAAAAGGATAGACCTCTGTATTCCATTGCCAAAGATATTCCTCTTCGAAATCGGCTGGGATGCTAAATAAAGGCTCGACTAGCCCGTTTTCATTCTCCCATTTATAGGTTAATTTCCTTGAAAAATCACATTTTTTTAGGACCCAATGCTTTGTTTTTTGTTTATTTAATAGAAATTGAATGGCCTCTTTCGTTGTTTTGTTTTTAATTTCGTGACAACCAAATAGGACAGTATCGCCTAAGGTACATAATGCTTCTGTGGCAGAGTAGTGAATTTGATTATTGTTCGCATCTTTCTTAATTGTGGTTGGCATCACGCGATATAAACCAATATATTCATTCTCATTGTCGGTCAGTTCCACCCATTGCATTTCTGCAATAAATTCATTTTTAGGATCATCTAGCGGCATGGTAAAATCTAAACTGCCAATTTTGTTCTCTATTTTTTCATAACTGACTTGATAGGCATTATCCAAGATTGCCGTATATGTTCTTTTCAAATCCAGCGCCATTAACATTTAATCACCCTCCTACACAAATCGGTTAGGATAGCGAATCGTCAAGCGGAAGTCGCTATCTTTGGCTTGAATATACAGCGGTTCATTGGGATATAGGTAAAAATCGTTCATTGGTCGAATCATCGGTGCACCATTTTTTGTCAGATAAAAATTTTCAGTATCAATGATAATTTCCGAACGATCAAAGTCTCCTAAGTTAATTGTATCGTTCCGTGTTTTAATCCAAACACCACGTCCGGTTCCTGTTAAAATAATGGTCGGTTTGACTTTTAAGCCTTCAACCGTAGGATAAATTTCAATTGGCCGAACTTCTTTGCCTAAATCCCCCATCGTGTAGGCCCGATTTTGAAAGGTAATCATGGTTGATCCCCAATAAGCCCCGCCTTCAATTAAAATTGGAAAATCAACTGCACCTGAGCCTGTATTCCCCATTAAGTAATTTGCTTGAAATGTAATGGTTGGCGAACCCCACATCACACTAGTCGCATCACTCCGTGTGTATTTATACGGATCAGAAAGCAATAAAGTAAAGGTGCCTGTTACTTGGTTAACACCTTCGGGTACATCACTCACTGAAGACTTACTGCCAAACCACAGCATTTCCGGTTCATCGTTAAACCAAATAGAAACGTCTTTTTCTGTAAACAAAGCAACGTTTAAATGATTAAATGCATCTCGAAACGCTTCATTATTCACAGCTGAAAGGCGATATTTGACTGTTAATTCTCGTTCTGGAATCCGCGCATAAATGTGACGTTTACCATCACGAATCCCTAATTGATAGCTTTCAATTTCGCTTGGAACTAATTCTCGTCCTGAAACTGATAATGTTTGATAACCAGGGATGACTTTTTCTAAAAATTGGCCGTTAAAATTCAACGCTTCTGAAGGAAGAGGCGTTGAATGAGTTGCTTGATTGGTATCAACAAATTTATACATGTTATCCTCTCCTTCCTAAGCGGTTATTTTGTTTCACTTGTTGTCGTTGTAACTCTGTTGCTAAATAAGGCGCCGTAGTTGCTGCGACAACTTTCCCATCTAACGTTGACTCTACTGTCACAAATAATGGTCGATTGTATGCATCATTTTCTAAACGATGGTCAATCGTTGCTGTGAAGTTTCCTCGACCAGCTAAGTCCAAGGCAAAATCATTTAACAGCGGTAAATCTAAAATAGAAGCCATTGCTCTACTAACGGCTGTTTCGCCTGCATAAATCCCCGTGGCAATTGTGCCGCCGAAATTCAATTTATGCAAATCAGATAAGGGACCTTCTTTTGCTGGTGAAAATGGTAAAAAGTTACGAATTTTACTGACGACCCCATCGATTGCTTCTTTGGCTTTTCCAATTGCGCCTGTAATTCCATCAGCAATCATGCCGACAATATTCGCACCGGCATCGGTGAATTTTGAAAACCAACCTTGGATTGCTTGCCAAGCACCTTCAATTACAGAACCAATGGCATTTTTTACCTGATCGGCTGCATTGGTAACCCCATTTTTGATATTTTCAACTAACTGTCCGCCCGAAGCTAACAGTTGACCAAAATAAGAACCAATCTTCGTGATCATTTGTGAGATTAATGTTCCTGCTGCGGACAGCAAGGCACCCAATAGACTGAGTACACCATTAATTAAGGCTTGAATCAGTTGAATCCCAGCACTTAACAACTGTGGCAACGCATTGATTAACGCACCCATTAAAGCGGTAATTAGCGTAATTGCTGCAGTAACCAGTTGCGGTAAAATTGAAATAATCCCTTGGATCAAAGCCATTAGCAATTTGACGCCTGCGCTGATGATTTGTGGTAACGCACCAATTAAGGCATTTACCAATGTCAAAATCAAGGTAATAGCTGCCGCAACTAAGGTTGGTAAAATCGAAATAATTCCTTGAATTAACGCCATTAACAATTTGACACCTGCGCTGATAATCTGTGGTAAGGCACCTACCAACGCAGTCACTAACGCTAGAATAATCGTCAGCGCTGATTGAATTAACTGAGGTAAAATCGTCATAATCCCAGTGATTAATGCCATCAAAATTTGTAAACCAGCAGTCAAAATCAACGGTAACATCGTAACAAATGCATTGACTAAGGCCGTGATAATTGAAACACCTGCTGTAACTAGCATTGGTAACGCTGTGACAAAAGCTGTCACTAATGTAGTGATGATATTAATCGCTGCAGTTGTAATTGTTGGCAAGGCGGTGACAATCGCATTAACTAAAGTCATTAATAAGCTCAAACCAACTTCTATCAACATTGGTAAGACTGTTGTAATCCCCTGAATCAACGTAGTAATAATTTGTGTTGCCGCTTCAATTAAGACTGGCAAATTGGCAACGATCGCACCAACAATTAACGTAATTAAACTAGATAACGCGGTTACGATGCTTGGAATAGCTTCTGTTATTTTCCCGAGAATACTGGTTAAGACTGTTGTAAAAAGTTGTATAACTTTCGGTAGATTAGCTGCCAGCATTGTTGTAACCGATGTAATCGTGTTACCTAAATTATCAAAGACTTGGGTAATACCACCCGCACTCAAATCACCGGTTTTCATCCAGGCCGTCACGAATGAAACAATCAAGGAAATAATTAGACCAAACGGCCCAGAAATTCCTAATGCAGCCAGTGCAACCTTTGTCAGAACTTTTACCAAAAGACCAACCGCTAAACCAGCTTTGTCAAAGGTGCCACCAAATTGCCCTAATAAGTTACTACCTAATTGCAAACCGCTGGCAAAAACGCCTGCTAGCACACGACCAATTGTTGAAAAAATAGTCGCCATTTTCTCTAAGCCTACTGCAAAAAATTGTTTAAAAACTGCCATTACTTGCTGAAAGGCCGGCTGGATCTGTTGTAGCAATCCTACCAATTTGCCAAACGCCGCTGAAACAGCTCCTTGAATGGCACTAGCTAAGCTATTGATACTATTTCTAAATGTTTCATTGGTTTTATAGAAATAAACAAACGCTGCTACCGCTGCTAAAACGGCTGCTACAATTAAAATTAATGGTCCTCCACTTAAGGCACTAAAACTAGCACTTAGTTTTGATAAGCCACCACCTAACTTCCCAATGTTTCCTTTTATAAGAACCAAACCATCACTAAACTGTTGAAATTTTTGCTGAGCCATCGTTACCATAATCAACATGGGCCCAATGGCGGCTAAAATGCCCATAATGGCAACAATAAAAACTTGGACGGGTTTTGGTAATTTGATAAATAAATTCACCAAAGCTGTAATGCCTTTGACGACTGTGATAACCACTTGAACCAAAATTTCCATTCCTGGAGCCATCACGCTTTGAATCACTTGTGCCGCCGCTTCAAATGATTGATTCATCTGAGTCAATGCCCCTTGCAACTCGCCCTGCAATGAATCAGAAATCCCTCCTGCACTAGCCATAATCAGTCCTTGCATTCCTTGAAATTCGCCACTGACCCCAGCACCGACGCCCATAGCTGTTTTTAAAACATTCAGCATAGGTAAGGAAACGGCACTAGTCATGGCCGTCCCAAAGCTCAGCATATTATTTTGTGCATTAGTAAAGCCATCAGAGGTTTCTTTCCCCGCTTTTTTAGCTGCTTCACCGGTTTGTTCAGCAGAATCTGTTAACGCTGTGTTCATTTGATCTGCTGCCTTTGCTGTTTCGTCTCCTGTTTTTTTCACTGTTTCTCCAGATTGTTGCATGACGGTTTTAAATGTGTTCATGACCGTGGCTGACTGATTGACACCCGCACTAATTTTCCCTAAATATCCACTTAATAAGGCATACTCACCGCTCATACTTTTTAATGCTTGTTGGACGCCTGCAAGGCTTTTCTTTGCCTCCGATAACGGCGTTTTTTCTTTGTCATTCTCCATCTACTCTCCTCCCTTCTCGATAGCGGCGTAGACGCTCTGCCACAGTAGCAAGTTGCGTTTTTTTCCGCTCATTTAATTTCATTCGTTGTGGCTGGTTAGCTGCCAGAACTTCAGCAACTCGTTTTTCATAATCATAAAAACTTTTAAAGCTTTCAAAAACGGGTTTTCCTTTTTTGTTTGTCGCTTGCGCTTTAACATTTAAGTAGGCAAGCTCGTGCCTTTTCCGCTCTTCATCTACTTCTGCTAAATTAAAAGCAATCATTCGTAATTCAAATTCAGACATGGTCATCCGATCCACTTCTTCAAATGAACGACAGCCTAAGTAGCGAAAAGCAGAAAGAGCGATGTCGTGATACACGTCATCGCTCGTTTTAATTAGTTGGTCGCTTGCGCTTCTGCTTTCTTCGCTTCTTTGCTGAACTGATCGATCATTGGTTTTGTAAGAGGTTGCTTTCCCATTTCTTTAAGCAAATCATCTGAAAGTTTTTTGACATCTTGGGTCATTAACCATGCTTCAATTTCCGACTTACCTATTTTTAATTGCCCACTTTGTAAAGCTTCCATGATGTCAACTAAGATTACTGGATTGTATTGGCGTAAATAAATCATTGCTGAACTGATGCCCATGCCGAATTTGGCAGCGCCATTTTCAATTTGGTAACGTTTATCTAATTCGCGAATCGCGCCAATCGTAAATTTCACTTCAATTGTTTTTCCGTTAATCTCTAAATTCATTTTTTATCCTCCTAAAATTCAACACTTTTTGATTATTCGCCAGGTTGTGGTGCTTTCTCTGGAACGGTATCTTGGAACGCATATTGTGCTTCTGCAATAATATCTGCTTCTACTGTTGCAAAACCATCTTGTGGTTTGCCATTAATAGAGGCTTCTGTTTCAATTTCTACTAATTCTTCTACATTGGCTGGTAAACTCCATGAATTTACATAACCTTGGGCATAAATTGCTGGATATTTACCTTCCGCATTTTTTTCACCTTTTAAATCAACGTCCCAAAATTCCATTAAGATGCCATCTTCAACTGCGTCTTTCATGTATAAATTTTCATCATCTCGAGAGGCTAAACCGCTTAACGATAACGTAACTTCTAAACCAGAAACAGCATTCGCAACGCCATCTTTTGTTTGCGTACCGCTCGATTCACGTGAGAATTCCCATTCATGTTCAATTTGAAATAAGGGTTTCATTGCTTTCTTTGTCGCTGCTTCATCCAAGCGACGAACTAATAAAATACGGTCTTTTCCTTGCATAACTTCTCCCATTGATAATTCCTCCTAGTAAAATTGCATGTGTAATGGTAGTACAGCATGCCAAATTGTTTTTTTCATTTGTTTGGTATCTTTTACCATTTGTGCTTTGACTTCTTGATGTTTGATACCCCAATTAAAATGAGCCGTTCGTTTTAAGTTACTGGTTGCCTGCCGTAAAATCGTTCCTTTAATTGTAGAAATTTGTTGTCGTTCAGATAACGCACCATAAACATGCATTATTAATTCAATTTCTCCCAAAATAGCTGATTTAGTTGGCTTAGGTAATTCTTTACTATCACCTAAATAAACAAATGGCTGATCTGGTAAATCTGTCGGCAGTTCCTCTAGCAACAAAAATCCTGACGTCTGGCAGATTGCAACAAGGGCTTCATATAACTCTTGTTCCGCTTCATTCATTTTTAGCGCCACCTTTCCATTCAAAAAATTCAGGATTGGTTAACAAATTGGCTCTCTTCTAGTCAAAATGAAGGATCTTGAAAGTAGCCGGCATTTTCTGCTCCTTCATAGCTGACACAAGAAAGCAGTCAAAATCATAGAATTCCGTGTCTTCATTTTTTTGGTTGCCTCACGTTTATCTATCTCTTTCGACACTATTAATTTACCATGTTGACACCTGAAAAAATTCCACGCTTTTTCCATGTTTACATCCCTAGTTCATCCGCCACCGCTTCAAAGAAATGATTTCTTAATTTATAGGCTTGGCTTTTACTAATAAATAATTGCTGGGCAAGTCCAATTAATGTTAAAGAGGGCCGTTTTTTCATATATAGTTCTTCAATAATCACGCGCGTTTGTTCATCCGCTTCAGCTAAACAATTTTTGATAATGTCTCGATTTCTCTCTAAGTTCCACAGACGACGATCCATAGCTATCGTAATCGCCATTCGTTCGGTCACTACAGAGTGAAGTCCTTGTCCTCTAATACCAGCATTTAAATCTGCTTCTTGATAAGGGTGCCGTAATTCTTCTTCCCGTTGACGGATATACTCATCTGTTTTATAAAAGTCTGCTAAAATATCTTTGATATAATTAAATGTTGACGTACGCATTGGTTAATCTCCTTTACTTTTATTCATTTAAAAGTGTTAATCGATAAATAAAATAACACTCTTTCGACATTTCTAAGCCGTGACGAATCGCTTCATCTGAATAACCGAGCCAAATTAAATAGAGATACTCGCTTTTTGTAAACGATGCGGCCTTGATGGATTGGATGGGTCTTGATTGATCCATCGACCAATTACCGATTGCTTGTCCTAATTCTTGAATTTCCTGCATAATAAGTTTATTTTTTTGACTTGCCCAATCGGGATATTGATTCATTAGTTGTAAGAGTCGTTTTCTTTTTTGTGCTTTTTCGCTTTGTTGCTTTGAAATATCTTTAAATACAACGCTTTTCATTTCAAATAAATCTTTTTTACGTTTTGTTAAATTACTCATGTTTACGGCCTTCTCTTTCACCAATTAGATAACCTAACATTAGTGTCATTGTCCAAAAGATAAACCCAATAATAATTGTTAACATATTTATTTCACACTCCTCATTCGTTTGTCTGTTGTGTCTTTATATTGGAAAACATAGCCACTGGCGTGCTTCATTAGACGAGAAATAATGCGTGTTCCATAGGCCTCCACCAGTTGTTTTCCAGAAAAATTAGTAGTAAAAATAGTTGCTTTATTCTGTCTAGCTTCTAAAATTCGGTTTAAGATATCATTATTAAAATCCGTACTAACTTTATTTTTAATTCCTAATTCAGCACCTAAATCATCTAAGACCAAAACGTCTGCTTTTTTCATTCTAGTAATATACGCTTGAGCCTTTGCTTGGCTTTTGGCCGATTCATTCATGGACATTTTTAGTTTTTCTAATAACTCAGAGTAGCTGACAAATAAACAATACTTTTGATATGCAGAGCGTTCTAAGACTTCAACTAAAATACTGATAGCCAAATGACTTTTACCGACACCAGGTTTCCCTGAAAAAATAACGTGGATTGGCTTTCCTTCAACAATCGCTGAAACTGCTGCTAAGGCCCGTTCTTTTGCTTGTCTTGTTTCTAATTCAGTGGTTTGGTAATTGGTTAAACGACATTGCCGTAGCGCATCATCAGCAATTAAGGACCCTTGATGAAAAAATTTTTGTGTACGTGCCATAAAACTCTCTTGAGAACGTTGTTGAGTGGCTTCTTGTTCATGTTTTTTTAGCATTTTATACCCACACGACCAACAAGTTGGGGCACAACGTTCTGTGCCATCTTTATTTTTTTGTTGCCAAACATATTGTTCACTGCCACATTCAGGACAACGGTCTTCAACTTTTTCTAACAATTGACTCAATAGTATTTGAAAAGTTTGATCTGTCGCATGCATACTGATTTCCTCCTTTCTTTAAAAACCTAACTCTTGATATTCTTCTGTCATTTGCGGCGTATGCTCCAACACTTGTTTTTTATCATTTACTAGAACTTCATGTACGGATAAATAATTTTGTTGCTCCCAACTTTTCAAAATAGCATTTACATAGCCGTAATTCCGTTTATTTCGATCAACGGCAATTCCTAAAGCATGCAAGATTAATTGGCATGCTTCCTCTTGGCTAGCCCCTTTTTGTATAAAATCTTGCAACCAATACTTAAAATCTTGGCTTGTTTTTGAGGCCAGTGTACCAAAGCCGTTTTCCTCATAAAAATGATAAATCGTCTTTAAACAATCGTTTTCCGAACTACTACCTTGACTCTGACCTAACTTAGACTGGACTATGCTTTCCTGTGGTAACCGTTGGTAGTCAGCTGGTTGACCACTGACAGACGATTCTGCTTTAAACGTATAAGCTTTGCTATTTTTTTCAACAATCTGATTTTTCTCTTCTTGATACAAGGTTGGTTTGTAACGATCACTGCGAATATAATTATGAATTTTCCAATGTTTGATAACGATCACACCACTTTCAAATACTAGAATAAATTTTTTAACCATTAGCAATTTTAGATCGTCTTCCCCACAACCGACCATTCGCTGCAATTTTTTGGGATTATTGATAAATCCATCATCATCGGCACGCATCGCTAAATGAAAATACAGGGCCTGACTTGATAAGGGCATATCTAAAAACGCATCACTATCAATAATCGTTTTTGCAAACATGCGTCGTTCTGCCAATACGCTTCTCTCCTTTTAACTAAATTATTGTTACTCTGTCAGTAATTCCATGAGGCCAATCATACCAATCACGATGGCCCCGATTTTTATTGAGACACTGCTTATTAATAAAATAATTGCTAAAAGTAACATATCCGACAACGTTTTTTTATAGTTCCGACTCATTTCTTCACCCTTTCCACTAAAATACGGTTTTCCGAACATAGTGTTCAAAAAAATTAGTTCAGTTAACCGAACACTTGAATGGCTCTATCTTAGCACCAAATATTTTCACTGTCAACTCATAAGTTCGGTTTTATGAACCGCTAATTTTAATTGCGATTGTTACTTGCCTTCTCTAAACAGGTATAGTATACTTTGAGGCAATAGGAGGTTCGGAAATATGAACATTTTTGCTATCCGTTTAAAAGAAGCTTTAACAGCCAAGAACATCAA
Organism: Enterococcus sp. DIV2384; assembly: GCF_050534975.1. Classification (NCBI taxonomy): domain Bacteria; kingdom Bacillati; phylum Bacillota; class Bacilli; order Lactobacillales; family Enterococcaceae; genus Enterococcus; species Enterococcus sp. DIV2384. The sequence continues at coordinate 1,122,547 of NZ_CP172905.1, read as the reverse complement.
ACCTAGTGAATTAGCGAAAAAAACTGGCATCGGTAAATCTTCGATCAGCGATTGGCTAGCTGGTCGTTACGAAGCAAAACAAGACAAAGTTTATCGCATTGCAGATGCATTAGACATTAATGAGGCCTGGTTGATGGGACAAGAGGTTCCCATGGAAAAAAATGCCTCAACTATCGACCGCATTTATAAAAAATTAGAGCCCCAACGACAAGCCATCGTTTATCAATTTGCCGAACAACAATTACACGAACAACAAACGCAAGCAGAAATTCTCTCATTCCCTCGCCGTGACGAAATGACACTGGCTGCCCACGCTGGGGATCCAGAAAAGATATTTTCAAAAGAAGAAATCGAGAAAATTCACGATTACTTGGATGAAATTGATGCCAAATATCAACAATCGATTTCTTCTGACAAAAAAGAGGATTAACTTCCCATCTACTCTTTTTATTAAGTAATGGCAGGTGAATGGTAAAGTGAATGATTATGAAAAACTCGTCAGTTCCATTCAAAAGGATGTGACGGTTTTAGAAATTGATTTATACAATCAAACAGGTTGTTATGGGTTGTATCGAAATGGCAAAATTTATATTGAAAAAACATTGAGTACCCGTCAAAAGAAGAATATTTTAGCCGAGGAATACGGGCATTATCAAACATCCGTTGGCACTATTTTAAATCAAAATTGTACAGAAAATCGGAAGCAAGAGTTGAAAGCCCGCAATGTGGCCTTAGAGCAATTAGTTACATTAGACGATTTAATTCGTTGCTCTGAAGCTGGCTTAAGCAACCATTATTCTTGTGCTGAATTTTTGGAAATCGATGTTGAAACATTAAAAAATGTGATTACGTACTATCGACAAAAGTATGGCGCCACTTATCTTTATAAAGGACGAATTTTTGAATTTAGGGATTATTCTGTGATGGTATTAAATACTGGGTTAACTTAAAAAGCATGGAACAAAATCAATAAGGATTTTGTTCCATGCTTAAAAGTATTCTGGAAATTTCAAGAGCGGTTTTTGTACCAATGGTTAATATGTCCGACGCCAAACATAAGATTGGGGACAAGTATGAGGACGAATATAAATGACGGCCAAAATCCGATGAACTGAATAATACGTTCCCGCATACTATGTAGTATAAAGAAGAAAAGAAAAAAGTACAGGGAACTTTTACCTGAACCCATTTCTTTTAAATAGCGATCTCCATTTTTATAGAAAGCAACAATTCTTTTCATCTTTGCACCTCCATGACTATTTTATCAAGAAGTAAATAGCCCTAGAAGGGCTCGCTACCTGCTGCTCCCTTTAAGGGAGCTTTTTTAGAGACCGCCAACCGCTACCTTTCTATTCTTATCTAGCTGTTACTTCCTAAATGGATCTTTATACTCTCTTTTGTTTATACTATCCCTTACTCGATCTTCTGCTTCTTGTTCTCGTATACACTTTGCTATCGTTTTTTGGTTCAGTCCTACAGTGCTCACATAATAACCTTTTGACCAAAAGGATCGATTTCCATAATTGTATTTTAAATTCGCATGACGTTCATGAATGATTACTGCACTTCTTCCTTTTAAGAAACCCATAAAACCTGATACACTCAACTTCGGTGGAATTCTTACCAACATATGGATATGGTCGGGCATTGCATGCGCTTCAATGATTTCGACTTCTTTCATCTCACACAATTTTCTTAGTATTTTCCCTATATCTCGCTTCAATTGACCATAGATTACTTTTCTTCTATATTTTGGTGTAAACACAAGATGATACTTACAATTCCAACGAGTATGTGCTAAACTTTTATCGTCGTTCGACATTCAAAAACTCCTTTCGATTTGATAACGGTTGGTAGCCTTTATCTATTATATCGAAAGGAGTTTTTATCGCTAAAGTTCTGACCTCCACGCGCAGTACGCGTGGTTTTTTTGTCGAAATCTCTTTAGAGATTTCAACTGACTAAAGTCATTAATCATGAAAAGAAAAAGCACACCATTCGTCTGGTGTGCTTTTTCTTTTTAATTATTCACCTTGATTCAACTTACGAATCAACTCATCAATGTGATTTCCGTATTGGACAGATTCGTCTCTTTCAAAAATCAACTCTGGTGTTTTATACAAGGTTAACCGTTGTCCTAATTCTTTACGAATCAGTCCTTTGGCTTTGTCTAATCCTTGTTGAGCTTTTTGTTGTTCGGAAGCTAAATCAGATAACAAGCTGTAATAAATCGTTGCTTGTTGTAAATCACCGGTCACACGAACATCTGTAATAGTGATGCCTTGGACGCGTGGATCTCTGATGCGTTTGTTCAAGATATCATTCACTTCACGCATGATTTCTTGACCTACACGACGGTCACGATAATTTGCCATAGTGTCTTCCTCCAATTACTAAAATTATTGTTTGATTTCTTCCATAATGAAGCCTTCAATCGCATCATCTACACGTAAATCATTGAAGTTTTCAATCATAGCGCCACATTCAAAACCAAGTTTGACTTCTTTCACGTCATCTTTAAAGCGTTTCAAGCTTGCTAATTTACCTTCATAAATAACAATACCATCACGAATGACACGCACGCCACTATCGCGGCGAATAAAGCCTTCTGTAACATAACAGCCAGCGATTGTGCCAACTTTAGATACTTTGTACAATTCACGAACCGTCATTTGACCCGTAATTTTTTCTTCAAATTCTGGATCTAATAACCCTTTCATCGCTGTTTCGATTTCTTCTAGGGCTTTATAGATAATACGGTGTAAACGAATATCAACTTCTTCTTGTTCTGCTTGTTGTTTCGCTTGTGGTGTTGGGCGAACGTTAAAGCCGATAATAATCGCATTACTTGCTGCGGCTAAAGTTACGTCGCTTTCATTGATGGCCCCAACTGCCGCGTGAACAATTTTCACACGAACGCCTTCTACATCAATTTTTTGTAAACTTGCTGAAACGGCTTCGGCAGATCCTTGTACGTCTGCTTTGACAATGATATTAACTTCTTTTAATTCGCCTTCTTTTAGGCTTTCAAATAAGTTATCCAATGTCACACGGCTACTTGCTGAACGTTGTTCAAGCAACGCACGTTTAGCCCGTTCTTCCCCTGCTTGACGTGCTGTTTTTTCATCTTCAAAGACCACAAAACGATCACCCGCTTGAGGAACATCATTTAATCCGGTAATTTCTACAGGAGTTGCGGGTCCTGCTTCTTTATCACGGCGGCCCATGTCATTGGTCATCACACGAACACGTCCGTAAGTATTACCAACAACGATTGGATCACCAACATGTAAAGTTCCTTGTTGAACGAGTAATGTCGCAACCGGACCTTTACCTTTATCTAAGCGCGCTTCAATCACTGTTCCAATTGCTTTTTGCGTTGGATCAGCTTTTAAGTCTTCTACTTCAGCAATCAATAAAATATTTTCCAATAGCTCATCAATGTTTTGATTGAATTTCGCTGAAATATTGACGAAAATCGTATCTCCGCCCCATTCTTCAGGAATTAATTCATGTTCACTTAATTCTTGTTTCACATGATCAGGATTTGCACCAGGCTTATCAATTTTGTTAACTGCTACAATAATCGGCACTTTTGCCGCTTTGGCATGGTTAATCGCCTCGATTGTTTGTGGCATTACTCCATCGTCCGCTGCAACAACTAAGATGGTAATATCAGTGATGCTGGCACCACGCGCGCGCATACTTGTAAAGGCCGCATGTCCTGGTGTATCTAAGAACGTAATTGGTTTGCCATCAATATCTAACTGATAGGCACCAATATGCTGCGTGATACCGCCTGCTTCACCTGAAGTCACACGAGAATGGCGCAATGTATCTAATAATGTTGTTTTCCCGTGGTCTACGTGTCCCATGATTGTGACAACAGGGGGACGTGTAGTTAAGTTTTCTTCAACAACTGCTTCTGGTTCGAAGAATTTATCAATGTCCGCAATATCAACTTGAACTTTTTCTTGCGGTTCCATGCCATAGTCCACAGCTAATAATTCAATTGTATCTTTATCTAAGGCTTGGTTTTGGTTAACCATGACACCCATCATAAATAATTTTTTGATGATTTCCGCTGGTTCGCGGTGGATTTTTTTCGCAATATCCGCCACGTTCATACCTTCTGTATATTCTAAAACATCTGGTAATTCACGGAATTTACGTGCTGGTACTGCTGGCTTCGCTGATTCTTGTTGATGTTTGCCTTTTTTCCCTTTTTTGTTGAAACGATTGCGGTTTTGGTTATTAAAGTTATTCCGGTTATTACGATTTTGACCGCCACCAAAATTGTTGTTACGGTTTTGGCCGCCACGGTTTTGGTTGTTCCCGCCATTGTTATTTTGGCTGGTCCGATTTTGATTCGTTGTAGAACCGTTATTGTTTTGGGTATTGCGGTTTTGATTGTTTGTATTTGTTTGATTGCTACGGTTTTGTGTGTTGCTTTGGCCGTGACGATTTTGGTTGTTGTTGTTTCTTTGTTGTCCATTCGTTGATTGATTGTTTGGACGATTTTGGTTATTTCTTTGTTCACCAGGTTTATTGTTCATTGGTTTCTTATTGGCTGGTTTATTTTGTGTTGTTTGTTGCTTTTGGTTGTTTGTTGCTTTTGATTGAGTATTTACGGTACTTCCTCCTCCGAATGCTTGACGAAGCTTTGTTTCTTGCTCGGAACTAATTGCGCCCATATGGTTTTTAACATCCATACCTAATTGATGCGCTTTATCGACAACGTCTTTGCTTGCTTTATTCATTTCTTTTGCTAGTTCATAAATTCTTTTTTTTCCCATGCAATCACCTTCCTAACCTTTTAGTAATTCCTTGATTTTGGTGGCAAATCCTGCATCAGTTACTCCGATAACCATTCGTGGTCGCCCAATCGCTTGGCTGAGCTCGAATTGACTGAACAGTTCGCTAACAGGAACATTATAATAAGAACTTTTGTCCTTGATTTTCTTTCTAGTATTCTCACTGGCATCTTGCGCAACAAACACAAATTTCGCTTTGTTTGCACGAATATCTTTAAGGGTTAATTCCTCGCCTGTGACTAATTTACCGGCGCGCATTGCTAAACCTAAAAGGTTCAAAATTTTGGTTTTATTTTCCATCGCCAAACAACTCTTTGCGGGCTTTTTGATGTGTTACATAATCCAATAGTTCTTGATAAAATTCATCACTTAATTTTGTTTCTAAGACACGATCAAGAATTTTTTTATCCCAAGCTTTTTGGACTTCCGCAGGATCCAAATCAACGTAAGCGCCACGTCCAGGTAATTTACCAGTTGGATCTAAGGCCACTTCGCCTTCTTTGGAGCGAGTGATTCTGACTAATTCTTTTTTCGGTTTCATTTCGCCTGAAACAACCGATTTACGCATTGGAATTTTTCTCTTTTTCATTTTTTCACCCTCCAAAAACGTTATTCTTGTTCAGGTAATTCTTCTGTAATTTCTGCTTCAACAACTGCTTCTTCAGCAGCCAAGTTTTCGTAATCATCTGCCGTCATATCTGAATGGATAATTGCTTCATCCATTTCTTCTGCCACTTCGGCAACTTCTTGATTGGCTTGTTGTTCATAAAATTCAGCCATATCAGATTCTGATTTGATATCAATTTTATGGCCCGTTAATTTAGCAGCTAAGCGCGCATTTTGACCACGTTTACCAATTGCTAATGACAATTGATAATCAGGTACAACAACTGTACATGCTTTGCTATTTTCTGGATCAAAAATAACATCTAATACTTGAGCTGGATTCAAGGCATTACTAATATAAATAGCTGGATCTTCGTTCCATTCCACAATATCCATATTTTCGCCTTTTAATTCATTCACAATCGCTTGGACACGTTGGCCTTTTGGACCAACACAGGTACCCACTGGGTCAATATTAGGATCTGTTGAACGAACGGCTACTTTTGAACGATCGCCAGCTTCACGAGCGACGCTTACGATTTCAACAATTCCATCATAAACTTCTGGAATTTCTTGTTCAAAAAGACGTTTTAGTAAATCTGGATGGCTACGGCTTACAAAAACTTGTGGGCCTTTTGATGTGTTTTCAACACGTGATACGTAAACTTTAATCCGATCATGCGGTTGGTAAAATTCATTTGGCATTTGATCTTGTTTTGATAAGACTGCTTCGATTTTACCTAAGTTTACATAGATATAACGACGATCTTGACGTTCAACAATTCCTTGCATGATGTCATTTTCGTATTCGCTAAATTCATTATAAATAATTGTTCTTTCTGCTTCACGGACACGTTGTAAAATTACTTGCTTTGCTGTTTGGGCAGCAATGCGGCCAAAGTCTTTTGGCGTAACTTCAAAACGAATTTTGTCGCCGATTTCATATGCACCATTTAATGCAACGGCATCTTTTAATGAAACTTCCAATTGTGAATCAAATACTTCTTCTGTTACTTCTTTGACAGCATACACGTGAATATTGCCTTTTTTTGGTTCAAATTCAACTTCGACGTTGCTTGCTTGTCCATAATGTCTTTTATATGCAGAAACTAAAGCTGCTTGTAACGCTTCAATCACCGTATCTTTAGGAATCCCTTTTTCAGCTTCTAATACGTCTAATGCATTTAACATTTCTTTGCTCATTGTTTTTCTTTTCCTCCTATGGATTCGTTAAAGCTGAACGAGTGGTTCTTCTTCCAAGGGAAAAACTTCTCGTTAAAACTTGTCACAGGCCTAGCTAAAAGTAAAACTTTTAGTGGACCCTTTTTTACATTCGAGTCTGTTGATTAAAATTGAATGGCTAAACGAGCTTTTGCGATATTTTTACGTTCAAAAGTCATTTCCTTCACTCTGGTTTTAATTTTTACACTTAATGTTAATTGTTCTGAATCAAGATGGACTAAGGTACCCTCAATCTGTTTTTCTCCATCAACTGCTTGATAAAGAGAAATATGAATGTACTTGCCTACCGCTTGTTCATAATCGCTTTCTTTCTTTAACGGACGTTCTGCTCCCGGAGAAGAAACTTCCAGAAAGTACGCTTGCGGAATTGGATCTGGATCCATTGCATCTAGTTTTTCACTTAATTTTTCGCTGACAAAGGCACATTCCTCAATATCAATGCCACCTTCTTTATCGATAAATACTCGTAAAAACCAATTTTTTCCTTCCTTAACAAACTCTACTTCCACAAGTTCAAAATTTTGTTCTTCTAAGATTGGTGTGACTAACTTTGTTACAGTTTCCACAGCACTACTCAAAATTTTCGCCTCCTTCGAGATTGATGTAACGAACCGTGTCCTGATGACTTTTCCATCAAAAAGAGTGAGCAGAAATCCGCTCACTCCCAACTAGTATCATTACGCTAAAGATAGTATAGCACAGAACCACTCCAAACTCAAATGAACAAGCTAAACCTCTCGAAATTTGCACATTTTGTCTCGATTACTGAAACTATCTAAGCGATTATTTTTTCGTTTTAAAATAGATAAATACTCCTTGAATCAAAAGAAGGCTACCTAAGAAAAGAAACGCGTTTTCTTTTGTTTCTCCTGTTTTTGGCAATTCCTTATTACGAATCGCCTGTTTTTCAATGGTTATTGAAGTAGTTTCTGTGGTTGAATTCGTGGTAGTATCTGTTGTCCCACTCGTTGGTGGCGTGGTACTTTCTATAGGTTTTTCTGGCGTATAGTGATTAGTAAATACTTGACCTCCATCATACTGAATAGTCGCCACAAGATTTCCTAAAAGCGCCTCGACGGTTACTTGAACTTGAAGGTTGTGCGTATCGTAGGAAACACCTGCCTGTTGCGTGTTTACTTCCCGAATGGTGTATTGATAGTTTCCAGGAGTTTCAAAGGTTAATGGCGAAAATTGAATTTTCCCTAAAGTATCGTTACCAACCGTTTCTAGTACTGTGCCTTTCTCATCTAACAATTCAAATTGAAATTCAGCATCCTTCAGTGGTTTTCCTAAAAGAACTTTTCCAGCTAAAAATGAAGCAGCGACTGGTTGATATGAAATCTTATGATTCACAACAGTTTTCAGTGCAACTAAGTTTTTACCAAAGTCTTCAGGCGTTATTGGAATCTTGTTTTGCGAAAGTTGGTAACCAATAGGTGCTTTGGTTTCTACTAAAGTATAGTTATCTTTTAACAAGCCTTTAACAATCGCTGTTCCGTTTTGATCTGTTGTGATTTTGGCCACTGTTTGATTGGTTGAGTTTCGAATGAGTTCAAATTCTGCACCTGCTAAACGCTGGCCCGCTTCATCTTCTTTATGGATTTCAACAACATATTGTTCACCATTAGCTTCTCCACCACCCGTTTGTGAGACACGACTCACTTCGACTTCTTCCACCACCGTTTGATTTTCTGTTAATTTTGCATAATTTGTGAAGGTTTCACCTTTTTCGGGAAGATGATTGATTTTGGTTTTATAAGTGATACGATATTCGTTGGTTCCAATATTGCCAAAATGCACCGAAAAATTGCGGTCACCAGGACCATACTGGACAGCCAACTGACCAGTTATATCTTCCTCTGGCGTGAACTGCCAAATAGCATTTCCATCCAGTGTCCATTGTCCTCGTTCAATTTTCATAGTGTCTTTCATATAACTTAAACTTTCTGTTTTTAGCACATCTTCTACTTCTAAATCAGTATACGTTTGCCCTGTTGGATTAATCCGTAGCACATTGTAAATTTCGGTTGGATCGTCTTCGATAAACCATGAATACTTGCTAAATTTTTCGTTAACATCATCGCCTTCACCTTGGTAATCAAGATCGCCAGCAAATATTTTTTCCCCTTCAACCGTGACGTAAATAGGAATCTTGGATTCATTTTCGACATTTTCGAAATCAATCAAACTTGTAAAATATAAAGACCCACTAATATTGGCATGGTTTTCTACGTAATCTGTATACGTTAACGTGACCGTTTTATTTGCTACATCGGTCTGTGCAATTGCAACCACAGCACCTGTATCATCTACTACATTAAAGGTCATATTTTTCTCGAGACGTAGCTCTTCGGGTAAAGTAATCACACTCGTATCCCCACTATTAACGGTATTATCCGGTAAGTTGAACTCAATTCGGAGGTAGATGTCTGTATATTGATTAATGGTCCCAAGCGGGTTTCCCTCTTTGTCCGTTAGTTGAATCGCTGACACAATGTTGCCCACTTGTTTACGCGGCACTACATTTGGCGTAGCAGAAATTTGATTGGTTTCACTGGTACTAGTTGGTTCCGTTTGCGCATATCCTGTTTCAAGTTTCAGAAAAGGCGTTATCAGCGTCGACAAAAGAATGAAAAACATTCCCCAATAGACAAAACTTCTTTTTTTCATTTTTATTCAATCCTTCCTACCTAAAATAATTGGTTAGGTTTATACTATCAAGGATTAACTAGGTACAAGTGTTTTTATTTTTCTCAACAATAAAAAACAAAAAACACCGAACCAAAATAATTTTGGCTCGGTGTTTTGCTCCTAATGTCTTTTCTTATAAAACCATAATTGAACTTTTTCAGAAATGGTTGATAAATGTTGGAAAGTTGAGTCTGCTGCAAAGAAAAGAATGGCTAAAAGTAACAAGGCTGTTGGCGATACCGAAGTTAACGAGAACAAGTTTTTCATGGAAATACTTGTAATAACCATTCCGATTAAACAGCCAATCATTACGCGCTTGCGGTAACGATTCATTGGTGAACTAATTTTATAAAGAACCATAAAGCCGACTGAAACTAGCAACAATGTTGCAGTCGTTGAAATGTCCGTTTTTTGAAGTGCAAGAATATCACCACAAATTAGTAAGGCACCGACTACTAACATATCCGTTAACCCACCAGGAATTGCTTTTGATAACACATTGAAAAGAAATTTCCCTTCAATGCGACGATGATTTGGTTCCAAAGCTAGAAATGTCGAAGGAATCCCAATTGTAAATAAACTAATCAATGTGACTTGTGTCGGTTGTAAAGGATATGTCACGGCAAAAATCATAGCAAAGACAGACATTAGCAAGGAGAAAATATTTTTTACAAGGAATAAACTTGAAGAGCGTTCAATGTTATTAACTACTTGGCGGCCTTCAAAGACAACCTCCGGCATCGTTGAAAAATCAGAATCCAACAACACAACTTGCGAGGCTTGTGCTGTAGCTTGATTTCCTGAAGCCATGGCAATACTACAATCTGCTTCTTTCATGGCTAAAATATCATTGACTCCATCCCCTGTCATCGCCACTGTATGATCTAATTTTTTCAACAATAGCACAAATTGTTTCTTTTGTTCTGGCGTGACACGACCAAAAACGGTGTATTTTTCTAAGGCTTCTGTCTGGGCTTCCATTGTAGTTAATGTTCGCGCATCCACGTAATTTTCAGCACCAATAATGCCTGCCGCTTGTGCTACATTGGATACTGTTAAAGGATTATCGCCAGAAATGACCTTAATGGCCACATTTTGTTCAGCGAAATATTCAAAAGTTGCTTTGGCTTCTTTACGAATCGGATTCCAAAGAAGAATGTAGCCTAGAGGTTGAACCTCTGCTGTCAACGTTTCCTGAAATTCTCCTAAATACTTTCCGAACACCAATAAGCGATAGCCTTGACTTGTATAATGTTCCACTTCAGATTGATACATTTCATAATTGTCTCTCAAAATCATCTCTGGCGCCCCAAGAATATACGTCGCTTCTGGGAAAGTCACGCTACTAAATTTTTCGACAGACGAAAACGAGGTATAGCTAACGGCTTCCCTCTGATTATTAGTAACAAAAAATTCTTTCATCGCTTTCATCGTATCGTTGTCAGCTGACATTGTTCGGCAAAAATCGCCAATTAATTTTTCGACATTGGTTAAGTCTGTACCATCATTTTCGATACTCACCACAGGAACCAACTCTTGGACTTCCATCGTGTTTTCAGTAATTGTTCCTGTTTTATCTACACATAACACATCAACACGTGCTAAGGATTCGATACTTTTCATGTTGTGCAATAAAACGCCGCGCTTCGCTAAGCGCATTGTGCTGGCAGCTAATGCAACGGTTGTTAAAAGGTACAACCCTTCCGGAATCATCCCAATCAAGGCAGCTTCCATGGAGACAATGCTGTCATGAAGCCCTTGATGGTTGATGAAATAACTTTGGAAAAATAGAACACAGCCGATCGGGATAATAATAATTCCTACCCATTTCACCAAACGGTTAATGGAACCAACCATCTCTGATTGTTCCCCTTTTTTAATTGACTTCGCTTCAAGCGTTAATTGATGAACATAGGCCTCAGCGCCAATTTTATCAATTCTTGCATAACAAGAACCTGACACAATAAAGCTACCTGACAAAAGTTGGCTATCTGCTACTTTGGTAATCTCATCAGATTCCCCAGTTAACAAGGATTCATTCACACGGACTTCACCAGATAAGACAATTGCATCCCCAGAAATCTGTTCACCCGATTTAAAGAGCACCACATCATCCAAAACCAGTTCATCTGGCGAAATTTCTTGTTCTTGGCCATCCCTTACAACGGTTACTTTTGTAGCGTTTAGAATATTTAAGCTATCTAATACTTTCTTCGACTTAATTTCTTGGTAAATTCCAATGACCGTATTAATGATTACTACTGGCAAAAAGGTCATATTTTTATAAGATTGTACCAGCATTAATAACACACCTAGTACCACAAAAATTAAGTTGAAATACGTAAATACGTTATTAATAACAATCTGTTTCGTTGTGATAAACTCTGTATCGACGGCGGCATTGACTAAGCCTTTTCGCTGTCTTTCTTCAACTTGTGCGGCCGTCAAGCCTTGTTTATCTTCTGGATAATAGCGTTCCGCGTTAGCAGTCACTGCTATTGGTTCATTTTCTTGCATTTCTTTTTTTCTTCTCAAACACATCACCCCTTGTTCTAGTCGACTCTTTCATCGTCTCCTTCTCTCCCACAGTATAGCACTGAATAAAAATTTAGATAACAACTAGCGCCCAACTATAGAAAAAAATTATACATTTCCTAAACATTATCATTTTCAGGAACAAGCTAACGCAAAACCTTTTCATTTACTTGTTTTTCCTTTACTATAGTAAAGAAGAAATATCAAGAAATGAGGAACAATTGATGGCACAGAATCACGTAATTAAAGTTAGTAAAAAAACATTAGCAGAGATGACCACTGTTTATCAACCCAATCGTTTAAATAAAACGGTCCCTTATACTGTCTTTGTGGCCAAGGTTGGTACCACTACCATCACTGCTTATCAATCAGGTAAAGTCATGTTTCAGGGACCTCAAGCTGAAAAAGAGGCCGCTCGTTGGGAAGGAACGAATACCACACCAAAGAAAAAAATTTCTCCCCAGACTACTACACTGCCTGCTGATTTTGGCAACTGGTCTGTGATAGGTTCCGATGAAGTCGGTAATGGTAGCTATTTTGGTCCAGTAACTGTCTGTGCTGCCTATGTTGACAAAAGCATGATTAGCAAACTAAAAGCATTGGGTGTTCGTGATTCCAAAGAATTAACCGACCCACAAATTATTCAATTGTCACATGTCATTAAAGAACTGATTCCTTACAAGTTATTAATCGTTGAACCCAAAAAATACAATCAGATCCAACCAAACTACAATGCTGTACACATGAAAGTCGCTTTGCATAACCAAGCGATTTATCTGTTGCTACAAGAATTGGCTCCCACAAAGCCAGAAGGGATTTTAATTGACCAGTTCACCCCTGAAAATAATTATCGGAAATATGTTCGTAATGAAAAAAATCAAGTCACTGAAAAATTGTTCTTCGTCACTAAAGGAGAGCAGTATCATGTTGCCGTTGCTGCCGCCTCTATTATTAGCCGCGCTGCTTTTTTAGAAGAGTTAGACAAAGAATCTGCAGAATTGGGTTTCTCTGTGCCCTCTGGTGCTGGCAGCAAATCAGACCAAGTAGCCGCCCGTATTTTGAAAAAAGGCGGCCTAGACTTATTAGCAAACTACGCGAAGCTGCATTTTGCAAACACTCAAAAAGCCCAAAAGTTACTATAAAATAAACACCAAGCAAAAGTCCCAATACCGATTAGCGGCGCTGGGACTTTTGCTTGGTGTAAAAAATTATTTTTCAATTTCGATAAACAGGACTTTTAAGTAATTACCTTCTGGAAAATTAGGATTCACTTGAAAGTCTGCCGGTAATTGATACGTGTCCGTAATCTTGTAACGGACATTTTTCTCTTGCAAGGCAGTAATCACCATTTTTTGATATTTGGCTAAGGATAAATTTGCCGCATTGGTTGAGGCAATAAGCGTTCCCTTATCCGTTAAAATATCAATAGAATCTTTCACTAGCTCCCCATAATTTTTAGCAACGGAAAAAACTTTCTTTTTGTTGCGAGCAAAACTTGGCGGATCCAAAATGATCATGTCATAACTCAAGCCTTTACGTGAAGCATATTTAAAGTAGTCAAAAACATCCATGACAATAATCTTTTGCGGGGCAAGATTTAAATGATTGACTTCAAATTGCTCAGTCGTTTTCGGTAAGCTTCGTTTAGCTAAATCCACACTAGTGGTGGCCACGGCACCCCCCATAGCGGCAGCTACTGAAAAAGCACCTGTGTAACTAAACATATTTAAGACTGTTTTACCTACTGCAAAACCATCTACTAATCGACCACGAACTTCTTTTTGATCTAAAAAGATGCCTGTCATTAATCCTTCGTTTAAATAGGTAGCAAATTGAACGCCATTTTCAGTGACAAGTAATGGCTCGGGTGCTTGTTCGCCATACAAAAACTGTGATTCGGGTAAATTTTTTGTGGAAAAGCGAATCTTTTCGTAGGCACCAATAATGTCAGGGTAAACTGTGCGAAACGCCGTCAAAAGTTCGGCTTTTTTCTGATAAAGGGTTTCATTATACCATGAAAAAACGGCGTAATCTGCATAGCGATCGATGATTAGACCCCCAATGCCATCCCCTTCTCCATTAAATAATCGATACGCGGTTGTTAGCGAATCCTTTTCAAAAGACGTCCGCTTCTCACGACTTATTTCAAAGAGTTGTTGAAAAAAAGATTGATTAATTGGTCCATGCCATGACAGCAACCAACCAATTCCTTTATTTTGTTCGCCTAAATATCCTTCAGCTAAACGCTGGCCTTTACTATCAATCAAAGTAAGCCAATCTGTTGGCAACGGTGCTGGCACTTGTTGCAAATCTTCTTTTTGAATTAAAGGATATCCTTTTTTAAATTTATGTTCTGCTTTTTTAGTTACTTGAAGTTTCATTCTGTACACCTACTTTTCAAAGTCCTATCTAGTATAGCAAAAAAAGGTCCATCTGTCTTTAAAGGATTCAAGCTTCACGTCATTTAACGAACTAAAAAGTTTAAGGAAATAGTAAGTTTTCTTTAACATCACCATTCCTCACTTCGGTAAGAATTGACATAAAATTTGTGAAAGAGTAAAATTAAAGCGATATTGTAAAATACGAAATTTACCTAATTTTACTTTTATAGAATCATCGTTTAGAAAGGACGTTTATTTTGAAAAAATTATTTAAAACAAATATTTTGAACACGCGACTGGGGTTATTCTCGCTAATCGCCATCTTACTGTGGCTAAAAAACCTCTTTGCGTACGCCGTTGATTTCCATTTACGTTTGGAAAATATTAACGAGTACTTCATACTCTTAATTAATCCAATTGCCACAACGGTCTTTTTATTAGCCATCGCTTTGTATGTTCGCCGTAAAAAAGCTTCTTATATTACAATGATGATTATTTACTTCTTGATGAGTTTACTGCTCTTCTCAAATGTCGTGTATTATCGAGAATTTACTGACTTCATCACAGTTAATACGATGCTTGGTGCTGGCAAAGTAGCTAGCGGTCTTGGCGAAAGTGCCTTACGTCTCTTTAGACCTTATGACGTCATTTATTTCTTAGACTTCATTATTATTGGCGTATTATTATTAACGAAAAAAATTAAAACAGATGCGCGTCCAGTCCGCGCACGTGTAGCAGTCTCTGTCACACTCCTTTCTGTTGTCTTTTTCTTATTCAATCTATTTATGGCTGAAACAGAACGTCCCCAATTATTAGGACGTCAATTCTCTCGTGACTATATCGTGAAATTCTTAGGCTTAAATGCCTTTACCGTGTACGATGGCATTACGACTTACCAAACAAACCAAGTCCGTGCCGAAGCCAGTGCTAACGATATGAAACAAGTTGAAGATTACGTGAAACAACAATATGCGGCACCCGATGATAGTAAGTTTGGTATTGCAAAAGGCAAAAATGTAATTTATATCCATTTAGAAAGTTTCCAACAATTTTTAGTTAATTACAAATTAAAAGATGAAAATGGCGTAGAACACGAAGTCACACCATTTATCAATAGTCTTTACAATAGTAAAAGTACCTTTAGCTTTGATAACTTCTTCCACCAAGTTGGTCAAGGAAAAACAAGTGATGCCGAAACGTTACTTGAAAATTCACTATTTGGTTTAGACCAAGGTTCACTCTTTACACAAGTTGGTGGCAAAAATACGTTTGAAGCAGCACCCGATATTTTAAAACAAACGCAAGGTTACACTAGCGCTGCTTTCCACGGAAATGCCGGTAACTTCTGGAATCGAAATGAAACCTATAAACGTTTAGGCTATGACTATTTCTTTGATGCTAGTTATTATGATGTTAATTCAGATAACTCATTCCAATATGGGTTACACGATAAACCATTCTTTAATCAATCCGTTCAATATTTAGAACATTTACAACAACCGTTCTATTCTAAATTTATTGCTGTGTCCAATCATTATCCTTATTCTCAATTTACAAACGATGAAGCAGGATTCCCAATTGCAAAAACCTCTGACGAAACAATTAATGGTTACTTTGCAACAGCGAATTATTTAGATAAAGCGGTCGAAGAATTCTTTAACTACTTGAAATCTTCAGGTCTCTATGAAAACTCAGTCATTGTTCTTTATGGCGATCACTATGGGGTTTCTAATTCAAGAAACCAAAACTTAGCAGAGTTAGTAGGTAAAACCAAAGCAGATTGGAACGATTTTGACAACGCCAATATGCAACGTGTTCCTTATATGATTCACGTTCCTGGTCAAGAAAATGGCGGTGTGAACCATACGTATGGCGGCCAAGTTGATGCCTTACCAACCCTTCTACACTTGCTTGGTGTCGATACGAAAAACTACATTCAGTTAGGCCAAGATTTATTCTCTAAACAACACAATCAAATCGTTGCTTTCCGCAACGGCAATGTTGTAACACCTAAATATACTATTTTAGGTTCTAGCATTTACGATACTAAAACAGGCACTTTAATTACAGAGCCAACCGAAGAAGTTAAGAAAGAAGTCGCTGATTTAAAAGCCAAAGCGACGAAACAATTAGAAACGTCTGACCAAATTACTAACGGTGACTTGCTTCGTTTCTATACCAATAGCGGCTTAAAACCAGTTAACCCAGAAGACTATGATTACAAGAACCAATTGCAACAACTGGAAGCAATTGAAAAAGAAAAAGGTGAAAAATCAACGAGTGTTTACAGTAAAAACAATAATAAATCAACCGTTGATGAATATCACACTGACAGTTATCAAGGCTATCAAAAAACGGGTAAATAAATCTTCAAAAAGCTTGAGCAATTTGCTCAAGCTTTTTTGCTACTTTTTCATAATTAATTCATATTATTTCACTATACTAAAGATAGTTTAGAGAGGTGAAAGTTGATGAGAAGTGTCCGTTACGCTACAGCTAGTAGTTTTTATCATAAAAAAATCACGTTAATCACCGCACTCTTCTTCTTCCTGTTCTCTTTCTTATTGACTGGGCTGTTTAACTTAATTGATTTTGAAAAAGAGTTTTTACGAACGATGCCAGACTTTGTCGATATTGAAAAACAAACTAGTTACCATTACCAACTGATCCAATACTATTGGCACCTCTATCTAGGTAGTGTCATTTTCTTTGGTGTTACTTTTCTTCTGTTGATGTATGTGACATTACGCATAAAAAAGGAAGAAATACATACATGGTATCACATGCACTTTTCAAATATGTATGTCACCAAACAGCTCTTACTAGAGTTATGTTTACCGGCTCTATTAGGAATTTTCAGTTTTTTACTTTTCACTTTAATGTTTCAAGAAACGTATAATACTGTTCTTTGGGCTGCTCGTGATGCTATTTTACAGTGGTCTCATTTGGAACCTCCAGCATTTTTAGCTAAAAGTACCGACCAGGATGTCACGATTACAAATATCCAGCATTTAGGGATTCAAACGATCCAAGCGTTTTCTTTTGATTTTAAAAGTATGCAGTCACTTTATACAATCCGTAACTGCTTTGTTAACTGCTTAATCTTGCTTGGTATTCCTCTTGTTTGCGGGACTCCTTTCACGTTGCTTTATTTACGTACACATCAGAAATAAGGGAGGGATTTTCTATGAATGTCACACCATCATTCAAAAAAACAACCGAAAAAAAATCCTCATTCGACGCGTTAGCTTTGCGAGAAGTTTATGGAATCATTTATTCTGCTCCAGAACAAGAACTCGCATTGGCCGATTTTTTCCAAACAAACCAACTAACCATTACTAGGCTTTCTTCTAGTGAAACCTTTCTGCCCTACTTGCCATTAGAAGAAAATTTATTTATCGCTAGTACGATCAAAGAACGGGATCGAAAAGTAGTTCTAGCCGAAGCTTTCCAGGTGTTCCAATTAGAACCTGCCTTACTTGGTCGTTCCTTTACTTCTTTTACGACTTTTGAAAAAATTAAAATGCGCATAATACAACTTTTGCTTTCAAAAACAAGTACGTTAGTGATTGATGACATCTTTTCTTCATTAACGATTGGACAACGTCAAGAAATTTTACCTCAATTAAAAATAGCAGTTCAAAAAAGAAACAAGCGCTTGCTATTTCTGACAAAAGATCCACAAATTATTGATAGTCCCTATGTGCACCCCCTGTCTCTACATGCGTTATTAAACTAAAAAAACGTCTGGCACTGATTGTGACCAGACGTTTTCTTTAGTTTTCAGTGATTTCAACATCAGGAAATGAAATAATAAACGTGGTGCCTTTACCAAGTTCACTCTCAACATTGATTTTTCCTTTATGCAAGCGGACCAATTGTTGAACGATTGGTAAGCCTAATCCTGATTCTCCATATTTCGTATTTTTACGGGATGGATCTACTTTGTAATAACGATCCCAGATATTCAGAATTTGCTCTTCCGTCATGCCGATTCCTGTATCAGAAATACGGACAATGGTTTCTAAATAGCCTTTTTCTAAAGCAATATGAATTTCACCATTTTCAGTAAATTGGATGGCATTTTGAACAATATTGACAACAACTTGCACGAAACGATCATAATCGGCATACACATCAATTGGTTCGGTGGTGTCTAAATACAATTGATTACCGGCGGCTTCAGCTTTGGCCGTTAGTTGAGTCACAATATTTTCTAAAGCTTCTGTTCCGTTGAACTTCTTCACAACAATTTGAATCTGGTTGGTCCGAATTTTTTCATAATCAAGATTTTCATTGACTAAGCGTATCAAGCGAGCGGTCTCATTTTGCATCAGTTTAATCGCATTCTCTTTTTGATTTTCAGGAATAGCATTATACTGCAATCCCTCTAACAAGCCATTAATAGTTGTTAAAGGCGTCCGCATTTCATGAGAGGCATCCGCCATAAATTGACGACGGCGCTCTTCTTGCCGATTGATTTCTTCTTGTGATTCTTTTAAAGACGCAGCCATTTTATTAAAATCTTCTGCTAGGTCATCAAATTCATCTTTGTCATGGACTGGTAATTGAATATCAAAATTTCCACTAGTGATTTCTTTGGTGGCTTTACGCATCCGATTAATTCGTTTCACTTGGAAAGTCGCAAATAGATAGCTTAGTAACAAGGCAATCACACCAGAAAAAATAAAGCCTTTAATCAAGTTTTGTGTCACTGACTGAACACTTCGGTCAACGTTTTTGGCAGGTTGTGTAATAACGAGTGAACCAATAATCACTTTTTTATCAGAAGACTGATTTGATGCATACACCGGTAACATTACATAGGACGAAGTATTTCGGGCCCCGTAAATATCAATGTTTTCTGTTGCATAAACACGATTGCCTTTCATGATTTGATCCCAATTTTTATCGATTAAGGAAAAGTCTAATTTTTTTGTGCTATCAACTGGTGGGTACTGCACTTCGCGGTCCTTGTTAATAAACACAAATTGCACATCTTGCTTCTGGAGTACACGTTCAGTCAACTGAAATGAATAGGATAAAACATCTCGATCCGAAACGCCTGCGACATTAATAAAAAAGTCACGTGTTTCTAAAGCCGATTCTGCATAACCATATAGCTGTTCATAGTTATTTTCTTGCATTGTGCGCTTGGTCAATTGTGTGAAAGACGTTCCGACAATGAGAATAATCAGAGCAATCACACCTATAAAAGCAAGTAATTGTTGATACAAATACTTCATTAAGCAACACCTGAATCGTCGAATTTATACCCTACGCCCCAAACCGTTTGGATGACTTGAGGACCCACTTTTTCAATTTTTTGTCGTAATTTTTTGATATGGGCATCAACTGTCCGTTCATCGCCAAAGTATTGATAGTCCCAAACCAATTCTAGTAGTTGTTCGCGTGAAAAGACTTGGCGTGGTTTTTTTGCTAAAGTGTATAGCAAATCAAATTCTTTAGGTGTTAAGCCTTCAATTAATTGATTATCTAAATATGTTTCTCGTGTTTTCGTATTCATTTTAAAATGATCCGTAATCACATCAAACGTTTCATCTGTATTCTCAGACGTATCATGCGCAGCCTCTGCCACCTCGGCACGACGATGTAGAGCTTTCATCCGTGCAATCAAAGTTAATGGACTAAATGGTTTTGTCACATAATCATCCGCACCCATTTCAAGGCCAATTACTTGGTCACTTTCAGAATCACGAGCGGTCAACATAATAATGGGAACATTGGCTGAAACTTTGCGAATTTCACGACAAACAGCCATCCCATCCATACTAGGTAAGTTTAAGTCTAACGTAATCATGTCCCATTTTTCTGGCGAAGCAAGAAAAGTCGCCAATCCTTCTTTGCCATCATCTTTAAAGGTAGCTTCCCACCCTTCATTTAAGAAAAACATTTGCATCATTTCTGAGACGGATTCATTGTCTTCAATCATTAATATATTCATTTCATTCACTCCTTATTCACTTTTCATAAAACTGCTCTATTGTAGTATACTCTAAAATTGAATTTGTACCAACCGATTCTATATTTCTTCAAAAATCCTTTACAGAACCATCAAAAATCACTTTTTTTCCTGCTCTTTTAAAGAAAACGAAAGGAACCCATTGTCTTTTCAGAAAAGTTTGTTAAAATAACAAGCGTAGAGAGGATGTTAGGGTATGGATAAAATGAAAGCTATTACTTTTTTTGATTTAGATGGAACTTTGTTAGATGGAACATCGCAAATAACTCCTGAGATTACCGCAGCAGTGGCGGCCTTGAAAGACAATCAAATTTTACCTTTAATTGCGACAGGACGGACCTTGTGTGAGATTCAGCCAATTATGAAAGCCAGTGGCATTGACTCAGCGATTGTAATGAACGGGCAATTTATTCATTATGAAGGAAAAACGATTTATTCAGATGAATTTACAACAGAGGAATGTGTTTCACTGCATGAACATGTCAAACATCGTGGTCATGAATTGGCTTTTTACAATGAGCGCCGTATTTTTTGTACAGGGCATACTGGCACAGTGAAACAAGCCTATGACTATATTCATTCAGCTGTTCCAGAAATTGATCCCACAGGTTATGAGAATGATGCCGTCAACATGATGTTGGTCTTAAGTCAACATGGCGATGATGATGAATATTACTATGAGCGATTTCCTGAATTAACCTTTTATCGCAATGGTCCTTTTTCAATAGATATTGTTCGTAAAGGGGTCTCTAAAGGCTCTGGTGTCAAAAATCTTTTTAACACCTTGGGATTAAACGGCATTCCCACTTATGCCTTTGGTGATGGCATCAATGATTTGGCGCTGTTTGAGGCCTGTGATTATGGAATTGCCATGGGTAATGCGCGAGAAGAACTAAAAGAAAAAGCCACCTTTATTTCAACTAAAAATACTGAGAATGGCATTGTTAATGGCTTGAAAAAATTTGATTTACTATAAGAGAAAACTACCTTCTTCTATTGATGTACTTTAGAAGAAGGTAGTTCTTTTGTATGTTCATTTTTCTTTTTCTGCTGTGCACAGAGAGCTACTCCCACTACTTGAATCAGCAAAATCGCTCCCAACAAACAACTTAATACGATGTTTCCTGATAGGATTGTTCTTCTGATTAAAATAATTAATACAACACTGCTAATTCCGTAGAGTAACCATTGGTTGTCCATTTTTATTGACCCCTTTGTTTTTCTATGTTTAGGATAGGATGTTTCCTACTAAAATGCAAGGAAAGATCCTAGATTCTTACAACTAACCCATAATTTTTACTAATTCCTTATTTGTTTTCATTTATTCTTAAGATTCGTTTCATTTTTGTAAAAAATCACACTTTTTTTCTATCTCTGTTTTAAATTGCGTACAGTTCTTAAAAAAAATGATACACTAAAAGTGAACTCGAAATGAAAGGAGCCATTCCTTTGGTTAATAGCGAAAAAAGAAAACAATTAATTATTGATACATGCATTTTAGCTGGAAAAATTATGCTGGAAAGCGGATCTGAAGTATATAGAACCGAAGATACAATTACTCGGATTGCTGCAAATGCTGGCGAGCCAGAGAGCGTTTGTTACACGACGGCTACAGGGATTTTCGTGGGCTTTCGTTCCAGTAATTATACGCAATTAGAAAACATCCCCCAGCGCTCGATTAATTTGGAAAAAGTTAGCCTTGTCAATCAATTATCAAGAGAATTTGCACAAAAAGAGATTACTCTACCAGAGCTTTATCAGCGCTTAACTCTATTAGAAACAGATACCCCCACTTTTTCAATTTCGTTACGCTTGTTAGCAGCCGGGATTGTTAGTTGTACGTTGATGTACATTTTTGGTGGCACTTGGCAAGATTTTATTGCAACTTTTTTTGTTGGCGTGATTGGGTATACCAGTTATCTTTTTACCCAAAAGTTATTCCAAGTTCCTTACCTCGATTCATTCGCAGCCGCTTTTGTCATTGGTTTGTTGGCCTATTTGGCTGTGCATTTTCACTTAGCGGTCAACATCGATAATATTATTATTGGTGCGGTGATGCCATTAGTTCCAGGTGTGGCGATTACGAACTCTTTTCGCGACATTTTAGCCGGCCACCTCATCAGCGGGACGGCGCGAGGGACAGAAGCTATTTTTATTGCTGGGTCTGTTGGCCTGGGAATTGCCTTGATTTTTAAATTATTTATGTAAGGAGTGTTCAAATGGAACTAATTTTTCATCTTCTCTTTAGTTTTTTAGCGACTGTGACGTTTGGTATTATTACGAACATTCCTCGTAAAGCACTGGTGGCTTGTGGTATTACTGGCATGACAGGCTGGATGATTTATTATGTCTTAACGCAAACTTTTGATGCTAGTCAAACCTTTGCAAACTTTTTAGGAACGGTCGGGTTAGGGATCGCTAGTATCTTTTTTTCTCGTTACAAAAAAATGCCGATGATTATTTTTTATATTCCTAGTTTGGTTCCTTTAGTGCCAGGAGGCCCTGCCTATCAAGCGGTTCGGAGCATTTTGTTAGGAAACATTGATGACGGGTTGCAGTTGATTTTAAAAGTTGTCTTTACTGCTGCAGCTATCGCAGCGGGCTTTATGGTGACATCGTTACTGGAACGAATTGTCAAACGTTTTTTCCCCAAGCGACTCTTCCGATTGGTCAAAAAATAAAAAAAAACAAGCTCAGAAAATGAGCCGACCCCCAAAAGTTAGACCTAGAAATCTAACTTTTGGAGGTTTTTTTGTATGGCAAAATACAGTTTTGAATTTAAACTTAAACTTGTTCATGACTACTTATCTGGTCAAGGAGGTCTAAGGTTTCTCGCAAAGAAGTATGGGTTTAAAGATAGTTCTCAAATAAGCAAATGGATAAATGCCTATAAAGAACTTGGTGAAGAAGGCCTACTTCGCAGTCGAAAAAATAAGAATTACTCTGTTCAATTTAAGCTAGATGCGATAGAGTTATATTTAACAACAGAGTTGTCCTATCAAGAAGTAGCTAATCTTCTAAAAATGAACAATCCATCATTGATTGCGAATTGGCTTAGAACGTATCAGAAGTTTGGTATAGAGGGACTCTCTAAACAGAAAGGACGTCCACCTACCATGTCTAAAAAGAAACGAAATGAACCCCAACCACTACCAAGTGAACGATCTCAAGTAGAGAAACTAGAAAAAGAAAATAGAATGTTAAAAATTGAGAATGCCTATTTAAAAGAATTGAGGAGACTGCGTTTAGAGGACGAACAAAAAATGAACGAATCGCACGAATCATTCACAGTCTCCGAAGACACTTTCGATTAAAAGATATTTTGGAAACCCTAAGGTTTCCAAAATCTACTTACATGTACTGGCAAAAACGCCTCGACAGAACAGCTTCAACACAAATCATCGAAGAAGAAATTCAAGCGATTCGTAAAAAACATCAACATTATGGCTATAGAAGGATGACCCAAGAATTGAAACGACGTGGATTTCAAGTGAATAAAAAGAAAGTCCAGCGATTAATACAAAAGTTAAAGTTACAAGTCAAAGCTTTTACTAAGAAATCAAGAAAATATAATTCCTATAAAGGAACCGTTGGTAAAATCGCTAAAAATTTGATTCGTCGCCGATTTAAAACCTCTGTTCCTCATCAAAAAATTACAACTGATACAACTGAATTTAAGTACTTTGAAGCAGATAACGCAGGCATCTTTCGTCAGAAAAAACTATACTTAGATCCATTTATGGATATGTATAATAGTGAAATTCTAAGCTATAGCCTTTCTACTCAACCAAATGGTAAAACAGTTATGGAAGGTCTGAAAGAAGCAATTTCTCAAACAAATGATTGTCCCTATCGGCGCACCTTTCACTCTGATCAAGGCTGGGCTTATCAAATGAATGTCTATATACAAACATTAAAGGACAACAATATCTTTCAAAGTATGTCTCGAAAAGGAACCTGTTTAGATAATTCTCCTATGGAGAATTTCTTCAGTATCCTAAAACAAGAAGTGTACTATGGAAAAATCTATCAAAGTCAAAATGAATTGAGAGAAGCAATTGAGAACTACATTTATTATTACAATCATCACCGAATCAAGGAAAAACTTAACTGGAAAAGCCCAGTAGAATTTCGACAATTCAATCAAAAAACTGCATAAAAATAGAGTGGAAAAATCCACTCTATAAAAAGTCTAACTTTTTGGGGTCACTACAAAACGAGCTTGTTTTTTATTCTACTTCTTCAAAGAACAGCAACAAATCTTGTAGCGTTAATTGTGCTTTTTCAGCAGCGTTTAAATCTTGAACAATTTTACCTTTTTGTAAAACAATTAAACGATTGCCATATCGTAAAGCATCTTCCATTCGATGGGTAATCATCAAACAAGTTAAGTTCCCTTCTTCAATCCGTTGTTCCGTTAAGTGCATCAACTGCTTGGATGTTTTGGGATCTAAGGCAGCAGTATGCTCATCTAAAAGTAATAATTCTGGTTTTGTGATAGTGGCCATTAATAAACTTAAGGCTTGGCGTTGACCGCCAGAAAGGTTACCTGTCGGTGTATCCAGATGATTTTCCAAGCCATTGCCAACTTCTTGGCAGATTTTTGTAAACAAGGCGCGTTGCTCATTTATCTTCCGTAATGTTAAGGGACGTTTTTGTCCGCGTTTCATGGCAAGCAATAAATTTTCTGCCACAGTCATTCTTGGTGCTGTCCCCATTTTAGGATCTTGAAAAACACGCGCTAGAGATTTGGCCCGTTTGACTTCAGAAAGATTGGTGCGATTGACTCCTTCAATTAAAAATTGTCCTTCTGTTAGCGTCAAAGTTCCTGCTAAACTATTGAATAGCGTACTCTTGCCTGCGCCATTTCCACCTAAAACAGTAATGAAGTCCCCGGGATAAATGGCTAAGTTCACATGATCCAAAATCACTTTTTTTTCATTCATCCCATTATCAATGATTTTTGTCGCATTTTTTAATTCAACAACTGGTTTCATTTCGTTTCCCCCTTATCAGAAAAGCCGTGTAGTCGTAATGCTTTTTTTAATTGCGGGATCATTAAACAGATTGCTAAAATCACTGCTGAGAAGATTTTCAAATACGTTGTATCAAAGCCTAATTTAATCACTAATAAAATCAATAGTTGATAAATAATACTCCCTACAACAATCGCCATCAACCGTTCACCAAACGTTAATTCTCCAAACAGTACTTCACCAATAATGAGTGAAGCTAAGCCAATCACAATGACGCCGGTTCCTTTACTTACATCCGCATATCCATCATTTTGGGCAATCAAAGCGCCAGATAAGCCAATCAAGCCATTCGATAAAACCAATCCTAAAATTTTCATGCGATCCGTTTGAATGCCAATCGAGCGAGCCATTTCTTCATTGTCACCTGTCGCAATATAGGCTTGTCCTAAACTAGTGTTAAAGAAAAATAACAGTAAAATCATTACCACAGCCAAAACACTAATCCCTAAAAAAATAGTATCATAATAATCTGGTAAGGCCATTTTTTGAAAAACATCTTGAATCTTCGGTTGGTTTAATAAAGACTTATTTGGCGATTTCATCACAAATAAAATCACGGAATTTAAACCAGACATCACTAAAATTCCTGCTAAAATAATTGGAATTTTTCCTTTTGTAAATAGTAAACCAGTCACTAAACCGGCAAGCATTCCTGCTCCGACCCCTAAAAGAGTCGCTACAAATGGTGAAACCCCCGTTGTAATGGCAGTTACACAAACCGCCCCCCCTAACGGAAATGAACCTTCTGTGGTCATATCTGGAAAATTTAAAATACGATAAGTCATAAAGATACCTAGTCCTAACAAGGCCCATAACATTCCTTGTCCAATTGCTGAAACAATCATCGCTTCTCCTACTTTCTTTGATAATTAGTTAATCAATTTCGATTTTTTTGCTAACTCTGCGGGAATCGTAATTCCTAACTTTTGAGCTTGTTTTTCATTGATAATTGTGTCGCCTGTATTAAAGGTATAAATGGGTGTAGTTGCTGGTTGACTTTTTCCAGACAGAACCTCTGCTGCCATTTTGCCGGCTTGTACCCCCAACGCATGTTGATTAATCCCTACTGTTGCTAAACCGCCTTGTTCTACCATTGTATCCACCGAAGGAATAATCGGCGTCTTGGTTCGATTTGCTTCTCCGACTACCGTTTGCATGGCATTAGCAATCGTATTATCAGTTGGTATATAAATCACATCTGTTTCCTTAGTCATCACTTGAACCGTTTGTGCAATTTCATTACTCGATGGCACAGCATATGTTTTCACTGTCAATCCTTTGGCTTCAGCTGCTTTCTGCGCTTCAGCTACTTGGTATCGAGAGTTTTCTTCTGAGGAAGCATAGAGAATACCTATTTTTTTGGCAGCTGGTATCAATTCTTTTAGTAAATCCATCTGGGCTGACAAAGGTGATTGATCACTAACACCCGTGATGTTACCGCCTGGCTTTTGATTGTCTTTCACCAATCCAGCACTAACAGGGTCCGTAATGGCGCCTAAAATGATCGGGATTTCTTGGGTAGTGTTGGCTAACGCTTGCGCAGCTGGCGTGGCGATACCAATTAAAACGTCTGCCTTTTTTTGTACTAATTGTTGACTCATGATTGCTAACTTACTCTGGTCGGCTTGACCATTTTGAAAAATAATTTCTAAGTTTTTGCCTTTGTCGTAGCCATTTTCCTTTAACCCTTCTTCGACACCTTTATAAATTTCGTCCAATGCGGGGTGACTGACAAACTGCAAAACCCCTACAGTAACTGTTTCTTTCTTTGAATTCGTCACTTTTTGATTCACAAAAAAAGCACCGATTAAATAAATAGCTAATAAAGACACGACAAACGTTAAACGTTTATTTTTCATTTTGCATTCTCCTAACTGCCCTTTTGTTTGGCAACTTTTTCTTTTTAATAATAAAACCATTATCTATAGGGCGTTTCTTCCGTTGAAAGTGAAACTGAGATTCGTAATCCTCTGCTTAGTCAAAATCCTAGGAACACTTTTTTACAAATGTCAGGATTTAGCTGCGACGAGGATCTCAATTTTGGTGAGAATCGCAGGAGCACTTTTCTACGAATGGGACAACGTTCTCTTCGTTCACCTTGTACTACTCATCATCTACTCTGTCACTTCGTGCCAATCGTAGTGATTCGTAGCAAAAAAACAACGACTTATCCTAAGTGTTTAGGAGTGGTCGTTGTTTTTATGCAAAACAAAAACCACATAGATGGGTCCTCTATGTGGTCGTTTTTTCTTCTTGAATATAACCAGCATAGATACACTTTTTAGAATAAGTCTTCTAAAGTTGTATCTATGAAAGAATCATACATACAACTATCTACGCCAGTTTTGCCATGATTGGTGCATTTCTTTTACGTTAGATAATTGTGTCATGTATTTTCCCTCCTAGTTATGTTGTTAAAGGTAGTCTACACTATATTGATTTTGTTCGTCAAGAAAAAGTTTTTATTTTCTTGCATTTCTTTTACTTCTAAAAACGAGCCACTCTTATGAGAGGCTCGTTTTTCTTTATTTCAGCATATTTACCACTTAATTGTTTCGGTTTCTTTCAATTTTCACGGGAACTTTAACTGCTTGTTTTTGCGATTGAATCAGCCATAAACTTACTAAAATCGTCATTGAAATTACTAATGCCATCGAAAATCCCCTCTTTCTAATTCCTTAAAACTTTCTACAATCTAAGTTTAACATAGCTAGCTATTATTCACCAGTTTCTGGTACTGTATCAGTGCTTTCTGTCGTCGTTTCAGTAGATTGAGCAACGCCAGTCATGCTGGTCGTCGTCTGTGTTTCAGCGGTCTTTGCTGCTTCTTTTTCAGCTTCTTGGGCTGCCTTTTGTTGGTCTTTCAAAACGCCAGCCATTGGTAATCGATTTAATTCTGGTATTAATTGTGTTTTTAAATCCATAGATTTTTCGACAACCGTCCGTGTCTTTTCTTTGCCGTTTTCAAAGAAAACAAGCGTGATCTCATCGCCGCTAACATTGTATTGCTCTTGTGCTTTGCCAGCATTATAAATTAACGGATAGATATACAGCGATCGATGAAATTCATTCATTTTATCTGAATTAAACAGCTTCACCATTTGATCGTATTGCTTGCCAGACGGTTTAGCAAACATGACTGACATGGCTCCTGTTTCTTGGATTTTCTTGTCTGCTGTTTTGTAATCTAAGACACTGACTTTCTCTGATTTGATGGGTCCTGCGACTAACGATTCAACTTGAGCAGCTCGAATATTTTTTTGCATCGTTGGAATAAAAATGATTGAGCCAATTATTAATACTAATGCTACAATAGCGGTAATCATTAACAGTTTTCTTTGTCTTAATTCATAAAGTGCCTCTTTTAGTTCTTCCATAAAATTATTCAACTTCTAATCGCTCCTCGCTTTTAGTTCTTATCTATTATACTAATCATTTTCTTTCTTGCCTACCCTTGCGCTTTAATTACTAAAAAAACCAGCAAACTTCCCCAGCTTTCTAAGGAAAACCCAACTCCTTTTTAACAAGCTTCTTTCTTAAATTCAAAAACTCCGCTATAATAAAGCTATTAGTCGGAAAGAAACGAGGGATTTATTATGTCATTTGATGGCGTATTTACTCATAGCATGGTTCATGAGTTGACAGAAACACTCGTAAGTGGCCGGATTTCAAAAATCCATCAGCCTTATGAAAACGAAGTCGTTTTAGTCATTCGTGCGAAAGGTAAAAACCATAAATTATTATTATCAGCACATCCTAGTTATGCGCGCATACAACTATCTACAATTACCTATAGCAATCCGGAAACACCTCCTAATTTTGTGATGATGTTACGAAAATTTCTGGACGGTGCCATTTTAGAAACGATTCAACAAATAGAAAATGATCGCGTGATTCACTTCACCTTTTCAAAAAGAGATGAACTAGGTGACTTACAAAATATTGTTTTGATTGTTGAATTAATGGGACGTCACAGTACAATCGTTTTAGTTAACCAATCTTCTGGAAAAATCTTAGATGCGATAAAACACATTGGAATGAGCCAAAATAGTTATCGTTCGTTGCTTCCTGGAGCAACTTATATTGAACCGCCAAAACCAATGGGACTTAATCCGCTCACGGCCTCAAAAGAAGAAGTCTTTGCGCTTCTTTCTACAGCTCCTGAATTAAACGGACGCTATTTACAACAACATTTCCAAGGTCTAGGCAAAGATACAGCAGACGAATTAAGTGCCCGTTTACTTTCACAACCAAATGAAAAAATGGCCATCTGGACGGAATTTTGGTCCTCAGTCACTGAAGCTGTTGTACCCACATTAACCGTCACTGAAAAAAAAGAATATTTTACGCCCATTCCTTATCAATCATTAGTTGGTGAACAAACAACGTATGCGACACTCAGTGAATTACTAGATGCCTTTTATTCTGGTAAAGCAGAGAAAGACCGTGTCAAACAACAAGGCGGCGAACTAATTCGCAAAATTGAAAATGAACTAAAAAGAAATCAAAAGAAACTTAAAAAATTACAACAAACCTTAGCCGATACAGAAAACGCTGAAAATTACCGTCGCGACGGAGAACTATTAACAACCTTCATGGCACAAGTCCCAAAAGGAGCCACCGAGGTGGAATTACCAAATTATTATGAAGAAAATGCACCATTGCGTATCTCGCTAAATCCTGCACTTTCACCTAATCAAAATGCACAAAAATATTTTCAAAAATACCAAAAATTGAAAAATGCTGTCCGAGTTGTTAAGACACAAATTCAGCAAACACAACAAGAAATTTCTTATTTAGAGTCAGTTGTGGCACAACTTGAAATTGCGACACCAATGGACATTGAAGTGATTCGTGAAGAACTGATTGAACAAGGCTATTTAAAACGTAAAAAAAATAAAAAACAAAAACAGCCGAAAAAAAGCCAACCCGATCTTTTTTATGCCACAGATGGCACACCTATTCTCGTTGGTAAAAACAATTTGCAAAATGATCAATTAACTTTACGAACCGCTAAAAAAACTGATTATTGGCTCCATGCCAAAGATATTCCTGGATCTCATGTAATTATTCGTGACGCACATCCTAGCGAAGAAACCCTTACTGAAGCCGCACTTCTAGCAGCTTATTTTTCAAAATATCGACTTTCTTCACAAGTGCCTGTTGACTATGTCCAAGTAAAACATGTGCATAAACCCAATGGAGCAAAACCAGGTTATGTGATTTATGAAAACCAACGAACGTTATATGTGACGCCAACAGAAGAATCAATCAAAAAAATCCAGCAAAATAAGGCTTCTGCTTCCTAATTATATTAAACTAAAAAACAACGTACTGCCGATTGATCGTACGTTGTTTTTTTGCATTGGCAAAGACATTTATCAAGTGATAAATAACACAAGTAAGCTCAATTAGTTTACAAACTAGCTATTTCTCTCTATACTGACTGTTGGAGGTGAAATTCATGGTCTTTTTACACATTATTTTTGGGATGTTTGCCTTTATTGGCGCTTTAGGTTTAGGTGTCGCCTTCCGCGATAGCTTTACAGAACTTTCAACACCAAAGAAAGCAGCGATTATTTTATCTTACGTAGGTGCGATTGGTTCAACAGTCCTAGGGTTCACATCAGCAACAAAAAATCCATTTGTTTTAGCTGCAACAGTTGTCTTAGTTGTCGCCTTTTCTATTGCTCTTTTCAAAAAAAGCAGTAAAGAAACAAGCAAATAACAAAACCTTTGAAGAGCGGCATAGCGACAAGCTACCCTCTTCCTTTTACATATTATTTAAAGGAGTGAGGCAAATGTCTCTGACTATTTCTGAAGAAGTAAAACAACGTTTAGCCCCTTTCTTAACTGAAACGAACACCTTCTTGTTGGTAGCAAATGACGGCTCTAATCCTTATTCTTCCGCAGAAGGTTGTTGTATGATTGGCGATCGTTTCATTATCGTTCCTGTTGATCAAGCAGAAGCGCCTTATACCGAAACAATTGCTAATGATTCTTTTCACGTCTATACTTCGACGTATGACCAAATGTTTTTAACAGGGCATTTACAGCTAGTGATTCATCCGAATGCGGGAACCATTACTTTAAAAAATGAAAGTGGCATATTAGATAGTAATGTGGACATTTATCAACACTAAAAAAGCAAACAAAACGTTTACGCGTTTTGTTTGCTTTTTTAGTGTTGAAAGGCTTGAAAGGTAGTAATGATTACGTACATCATCCCCGATGCAATAATCGGACCAGCTGCAATTCCTTTTAAAAAAACGACGCCAAGAATCGTTCCAAAAACTAAGGCAACCGTAATCTCTGGCGATTGATTAATTAAACCTACTCCTTTTGAGGATAAAACAGCCACCAGAATTCCACAAAGTATCCCCAGCCACCCCATCGGTGTTTTGAATGATTGAATTAAATCCTTTAAGCCAATTTGTCCTGTAGCAATCGGGACTAAAATGGTAATTGAAATAATTGTGACGCCTAAATTAATGCCTTTATCTGACAACCACGACATGATTTTCGCACTATTTGGTAAAGCTTTTAAAGCAAGCACAACAACTGACGCAATTAATAAACTTTGATTTTTTGCAACAAACGCAATCAAGGCAATCAGTAGTAAAAAAAGCCAACTTTCCACTGGTTGTCCTCCTTTCTGATTTGGTTCTTTCGTTAACCAAACTTTCTTGTCTTTCCTATTTTAGCAAAGAACCTCTTTAATTACCATTCAGCTTCAGTAATTATTGTCTTTTTCGCACGAATCTTGCTTAGAAAAAACGAGTTAAAAATTAATTTTTTCTCATAACAAGCCTTTTTCTCTTTGAAAAATTATTTTATGAAGTATACTAATATTAACTATAAAGTAGTTTACTTGCATTTATACTGGATATTCGATATCCTATTTAAGGCTCTTCAATTGAGCGAGCATCACAAAAGACATTTTAGTAGCAATTCTTGGGGAAGTAGTGCTACTAAGATGTCTTTCCTTTTTTTATTTTTACTAACAATATACGTTTCTTATATTAAAATTCACAATTCTTTATAAATAAAAGCGCCTGCCCCACAGTTGTCTGGACTGTAGGGCAGGCGCTTTTCAAGTCATTTAAGCACGCTTTAGTTTTCTTTCAAACGATAAACACTTGGACTTGGGTTAAGGAAACCCGCTTCTAAAATTTCGATGTTAGTTAATGCTTGCTCTTCAGTTACTAGTTGCGGTGCACCATTTTTCAACGTTTCATAGACGGCATCATAATAACGACCGTAATCACCTACAGGCGTTTTAATTTGTTTTTTAACCCAGTCGCCATTGCCATTACGGTAGGTCACTTCTCCATAATACATTGGTGAATCTTCTCCAAAGCCTGGTGCATCCGGCATGATTCCGGCTTTTAAATCATTTTCTTGTTGATCTTCGCCATATTTGATGAACGAGCCATTGCTGCCATGAACAATAAAACGTGGATACGGACTAGCGACAGAATGATTCGTTTTAACTTTTACTTTTAATTTTGAACCATAATGTAAATCAACGTCAAAATAATTATCGACTGCCTCGCTCACTTCATTATTACGAATATCATAAGTGACTTGATCTGGACGCCCGAAAAGAGCAATCATGCGATCCATTAAATGAATGCCTAGTCCGTAAAACGAACCATTTTCTTTAGGTCCTTGTTCCGTGATACTTCCTGGTCGATAATAATCAATATGCGTTTCCACTTCATTGATTTCTCCTAAAAATCCTTGCTCTACTACTTGCTTCATCGCTAGGTAATCGCCGTCGAAACGTCGATTTTGATAAGGCATCACTACTACCCCTTTTTCTTGCCCTAAAGCAAATAATTCCTCTGCATGTTCTAACGTATCACAAAATGGTTTTTCCACAATCACTGATTTACCAGCTAAAATGGCTTGTTTGGCTAAATCATAATGTGTATGCGCAGGCGTACAGATTGTGATCAATTCAATTTCTGGATCTGTCAATAATTCATTAAGGTCAGTGGTAAAATTTACACCTTTTTCTTTAAAGGGCGCTGCTGCTTTTTCATTAACATGTAAATCGAAAATCGTTTTCACTTCTAGTGTTTCTCGAATCATTACGTAAGGTAAATGGTAGCGGTTGGCACTTTTACCAAATCCAATAAACCCCATTTTTACTGTCATATT
Source organism: Enterococcus sp. DIV2384 (assembly GCF_050534975.1). NCBI lineage: Bacteria > Bacillati > Bacillota > Bacilli > Lactobacillales > Enterococcaceae > Enterococcus > Enterococcus sp. DIV2384. The sequence continues at coordinate 1,089,093 of NZ_CP172905.1, read as the reverse complement.
TTCCACACTCTTTTCTTATAATTAGATTAGTCCATTTGTTTCAATGACTTTTTGATACCAATAATAACTGTCCTTCGGGATTCTTTCTAAGGAACCTTTTTGTGTTTCATCTTGATCCACATAGACAAAACCATAACGCTTTTGATAGCCGTTAAGCCACGACAGTAAATCGGTGTAACTCCATGTACAATAACCAATAACTGAAACGCCATCCGTAATCGCCTCTTGAATCGCTTGGATATGGCTTCGCAAATAATCAATGCGATAAGTATCATGAATATGTTTATCTTCTGTTAAGGTATCATATTCGCCTAACCCATTTTCAGTAATTAAAATAGGCACTTGATAGCGACTAGCTAATCGTCGTAAGGCAATTCTCAAACCTTGCGGGTCAATGGCCCAATCCCAGTTCGTTCGTTCAACATATGGATTATTTACTTTTTTAAATAATCCTGGTACCCCAGATTCCGTTTCAGAACCCTTTTTACCCGTTGTATTCATCTTCCCTATTCCAACGCCATCTAATGGATTAGCAGCAACCGTATCCGTCCGATAATAATTAATACCTAGAAAATCAGGTTTGGCTGAACGTAGTAACGCTAAATCGCCCTCTTTTATCGTTGGGGCCACACCTTGCTCCTTTAAGTAATTTAATGCGGCAATTGGGTATTCTCCCCAAAGATAGACATCTAACCAAAAATGCGACAGCAAATCTTCTGCATTTTCAGCCGCTAAAACATTGGCAGGATGCGCATCAACGGCATAAACAGGCGTATAAGCAAAGCTAGGGCCAATTTTGCCAGGCATTTCTAATTCATGAAACGCATTAATCACTGCTGCATTGGCTAAATTAGCAATATGATTGGCCTCATACATCCGTTTATTGTCTGTTACGCCGGGAGGATGCACGGCTAATTGATAACCTAACGAAGTAAACACATTTTGTTCGTTTAAACTAATCCAATAGCGAACTTTGCCACGGAAAGCGTCAAATAAAATTTTCGCATAGGCCACAAAATCAGCAATAATTTTTCTTGATTCCCAGCCACCATATTCTTTTTGCAAAACAGCTGGCAAATCCCAATGATATAAAGTTACCATTGGTTCAATTCCTGCCGCTAATAACTCATCAATTAAATCTGAATAAAATTTCAGTCCCGCTTGATTTACTTGACCACGCCCTTCAGGTAAAATTCGTGTCCATGCAATCGAGAAACGATATGCTTTTAAACCTTGTTGTTTCATTAAAGCCACATCTTCTTTGAAACGATGATAATGATCGACGGCTAAATCGCCAGTTGTCTCTTTGAACGTTCTTCCTGGTAGCCGAACAAATTCATCCCAAACAGATGCGCCTTTGCCGTCTTCATTCCAAGCACCTTCTACTTGATAAGCTGCCGAAGCAGAGCCCCATAAAAAATCTTGCGGAAATGCTTTTAGTTGGTGATGTTCCATTGTCATACCTCCCTCTTTTCTGTGCTGCCCTTTTATTGTAAAAGGTTTTCACAAAAAGTACCAATCAGATCAATAAGTTCTTCTGTTTACTTTTAAAACTATATAGTTTTAAAAAGGATAAGTCAACTACTTTTATTTAAGTACTTGATTATTAAGTGGTTACGTTAAAAATAAATATATAGTTTTAACACGTTAAATTCATGGTATAATGAGAGAAATACTGGTGATAAAGGAGGACTCTGATGCGCACAAATACACGTTATAAAGAAATTTATGCAGCTATAAAACAGGATATTGAAGCAGGTGTTTATCCCATTAATCAAAAGTTACCCCAAGGTCGTCTTCTTGCAGAAAAATATCAAGTCAGCGAACTAACCATTACAAAAGCCTTACATTTGCTTGTGCAAGAAGGTTATGTTGTCAGACGACGTGGCTCGGGCAGCTTTGTTCAAGACTTTCAAAATCGAACCATTACTAAATTTTCTCCGTTAACCGGCACTTACTCAACCTACGATGGAAAAGTTGAATCCGTGGTTTTAGGCTTTGCAACAGAAGTACCTGAGCCTTGGGTGACTGAAAAATTAAGTATTACAGAAGAAGAGTTAGTCTACAAAATTATTCGTTTACGGATTATCGAAGATGTGCCCTCAATTATTGAATACACTTGGATGCCCGTTGCTTTAATTCCGAACTTGACAATGAAAGAATTGAAAGTCTCCATTTATCAATATATTTCGGAACAATTGCATCAAAAAATTCAAAGTGCGCGGGTCAGCATTTCTGGGATCCGTCCTTCTGCGTTGGAAAAAAAATATCTAAACTTAACCGATAATGATTTCCTGATGCGTGCAGAACAAATTGCTTACCTAGGCAATGGACATATTTTTGAATACTCAATTGCGAATCATATTCCTAGTGAATTCACTTTTGAAACTGTCTTAATTGCAGAAAAATAGAAAACTTTTATGTTGCCATTTCTCATTTCTAACAAAACGATCTCTTTACTTTGAGCCAATACTTTTTGTTAGAAATGTTTTTCTGCTAGTTAAAAATATTTTTCAAATTATATTTCCAAACATGAATTTTGATAAAAGTATTGCTATTTACTAGAACTACGATTAAAATATTGCTTGTAGCACTCTTTTTTATATAGATACAAGCAATTTGTTTTTTACATAGTCAATCAACCAAAGTGAGGACTTTATATGAGGAAACCCTACATTTTAATGAGCTTACTCGTTCTAAGTACCTTATTAAGTGCTTGTTCAACTGTAAGTGGCAGCCCAGCAAGTCAAAGTGCGCCCGCACCTGATGAAGTGTTGGCGACAAGTATTGGGACGTATGAAAATCGAACATTGTTGGTTCCAGATGGTCGTTTAGCCTTAACTGCCTTGCATAAAGGAAAAGATTATCAAGGCAAACCAATGTTTTATGTCCTGTTTGAATTAACCAATACAACCGAAAAAACACAAAATATTCAGCTAATGATTCAAAGTTTTATGGAAGTTAGTCAAACTGTCCACGGAAAAGCCCAAAATTTACAATATGCAGTCTTAACAGATTCACCTTTCCAAGACAAATTAGATCGTTTAGCAGATGAAATCAATCCTGGTGAAACAATCCAAGGCGCTTACCCGTATGAATTTATTAATGAGAATAAGCCGGTCCATTTTAAATTTAGAGATCGCCTTCTCAGTCTGGATGAACCCATTGCATCAGAAGAAATTACCATTACAGAAAAAAGTTTGGTCCGCTAGCTTAGCTAGCATTGGACCAAACTTTTTATTTATTATTCAGACGGAAAAGATTCTCCTTCTATAAAACGAGTGTAAATGTGTTCGCTCTCAGCAGGTTCTCCCCGCATTAAATGAATAATTTTCTCTGCAGCCACCATGCCCCATCGATGTTTAGAATAGGCAATTGTTGCTAATCGCGGTTGCACAAACGCACCTAGTTCAGAATTATCAAAACCAATAATCCGAATGTCTTTCCCCATTTGGTAATTTGTTTCTGCAACATATTTATAGACACCGATCGCCATTTCATCATTAAAAGCAAAAACATCGACTGGTTCTGTCTGTGGTTGACTCAAAATTTTTTTAGCAGCCGCATAGCCAGAAGGTTCGGTAAAATCGCCTTGGATAATTTCATAAGGTATCCCAAAACGAGTTAATTCTCGTGTACTAACAGCCAATCTTTCTTGGCTATCATAACCTTTTTCTGGTCCAGAAAGCAGAAGAACTTTTTTTGAACCCACATTGACAAATTGCTCAATTGCCTGCGTGGCACCGCCACGATTATCCAAGAGAACTTGCCGAATATTCCTATGCTCAGTGGTTCGATCAAGGACAACGATCGAATGGCCTCGTTCAGCAAACTTTTCAATTTCTTTTGTTGGAAATGTCCAATCTAAAATAATTGCCCCATCCACCATTTTTTCAGGAATGAAAAGATGTGACTTTTTACCGCTGCAGACAATCATCTCATAATCAAACAGTGCTAAGCCTTTCTTAATTCCCTCCAACAATTCACCATAAAAACTACCGCCATAATCGGCCAAATAGACACCAATAATATTGGTTTGACGACGTTTTAATGTGCGAGCGGCCATGTTAGGAACATAGTTTAGCTCTTCAGCAATTGCTTGGATGCGCGTTCGTGTTTCTTCAGTTACCTTTGAACTACCATTCAATGCGTAAGAAACGGTCGAGATTGATACGCCTGCTTTTTTTGCAATATCTTTAATTCCTACCATGGACTACTCTCCTTTCTAATGGTAAATTTCAATAACACTTGCTTCATTTAATAATGAAAGTACCTCGTCTTTTTGAACTTCCATTCCCCCTTCTCGATAAGGGTTTTCTTCAAACTTAAACGGAACTTCTTGACCATCGATAACTATTTTCGCTGACTGATTTGGATAAAATTTATATGTGACAGGTTTATCAAACAATTGGTAAGTTAGTGTTAAACCAGACAATTTTTCTGGTAACATGGGATCAAAAACCACGCTTTGGGCCTTTTGCCGAATCCCTAAAACAGCTGTAATTAATTGATTTAAATAAATTCCCGGCCCGCTTGAATAAATTCGCCAACCACCTTTTACCCCAATACTTCCATCTTTTAGTTTACCAAAATTTTCTTGTGATTCATACCTTGTTTTAAAATCGCCATCGGAACTACTAAAATAGGCATTGGCTTGACGTAACTCTGCATTGTGAACCACTTCTTTTAATTGAACTGGATTGATTTGCATTAATGCTTGCCAGGTTTTGTCTCGCTGACCAATTTTCGCCATCGCTTCTGTATAGCGAATGTGCGCATGAACATACTGTAAGCCAATTTCGCGACCAAAATTAGCCGCCTGTTCTGCTCGTTTAAAATTAGTGCTCACACCGCCTCGATAGTTCGCTGGTTTGTTCATTAAGCGCACGCCATCAGGAAACGTTAATTCTTTTTCAATAATTTCTAAATGATGACTTACTTGTTCCGGTGTTAATAATTCAGCTAACATACTACGAGTCATTGGCAATAATCGATATTGAATCCCTGTTTTTTGGTCATTTGGGTGAATCATTTGTTCAAAAGTTTCTGGCGTTTCCATATAAATAAACCCTGGAATCGTTTCATCCGCCAACATATATTTTTGAAAATCGTTCTTTATTCCTGCGACTAAAATTGCTAAGTGCTGACTATAAGTAGCATCGATTTCCGTAATTAAAGCCGCAAATTTTTTCAATACTTGATACGTTAAGGCAACGGTCCAACTACTAGCCATTTGCTCTTTAAGACGATTATCATAAGGTTGTAACGTGTCATCCCAATCGCCGTCACCGTAACAGGATAGAAAAGTTTCTGGTAAAAAATGTTGTTCAATATAATTTATTTCTTTTTTCAAATGTTCAAATAAAGATGCTGTTTCTTTTGTTTTGTGATTATCTTTGCGACTTGTATAAGGGATTTCCGTAGCTAAGATTGAATAATCTGCGGTTTGTTCCAAATAATCAGTCACTACTTTCAATGGCCAGACGATAATATCGCCATGGCTTTCACTGGCTTTTTGTTCTTCGTATCGGTCAAACATAAACCATTGCGGCCAGTTGCCGTCGTCCTCAAATTGATTTTCAAATAGATGCTGAATAATGGAGGCCACGATCTTAGGCTGTTGCGTCGCAAAGAAAAATTCTGTCGGTCCTTGCGACACATCTCGTGTGCCCCAAGCTGCTCCACCATACTGTTCTAAGCCATGTGGCGACAAATAATGAACGAGCATATTATGAGTATACCAACGAGTTAATTGATTCATTTGCTGCACACTTGAGTCTGTGTGTGTTAACTCAAAATGATGTAACAAGCCATTAATGAATGCTAAATATTGACTTTCTGCTTTTTCAAAATCTAATGGTGTATTGACTAATGCTTGGTCCTCTATACTGCCCGTAATAAGTAGTGAAAATTTTTGGGTCTTTTCGATTGCCAAGACTAATAAGTCCGCTTCAGCTCCACCAAATAATGTGCTATCGGTTACTTGAAATGATTTATCAACTGTCAATGCATAGGTTAGTTCTGGGTAATAATTTTCTGTAGCAGAATGATTTCCCGTCACTCGAAGCATTTTGCCAGTTTGTTCTAATTGATAGGTTGGTACTTCTTCAGGTCCTAATAACAAATGGTTAGAAACAGCCCACATATACGCATCCTTTTGACTGGTCACTTCCAATTGAATCACTCTTGAATCAGGCGAAGTGAAGGTGCGTACACGAATTGTATCCTTTGGCAACTTATAATACCACGTAGCAGAGTTCAACCCCATTTCAAAAGCAGAAGGCATTGTTAGTAAGCGCCATAAGCCATTCTCTAAAATGTAGATTCGTTGACCAGAGCGTTTCATAACGTTTAAAGCGTTTCGGCTATTACTCATTAATTTGTTCATAGTCGTATTTCCTAAAACTACTTGTGAATTGAAAATGCCATACATATACACTGTCGTACTAAGCAAAGGTTCGTCAACCGTTAAGTCTTTACCACTTAATAAAATGTGGCCATGCGCTCTTTCCATGGCAATTTCTTTTTCTTGAAGAACAACATGATGGTAATTTTCCGTGAAAAAGGAATACGTCTGACCTGCTACTTTTTCAATTTGTGTCTGAATGGGATAAAGTGCGGCCAACTCTTCTTCTGTTAATGGATTTCCTGTGATAGGTTCTCCTAAAAGTTTCGGAGGAGAGTCCTGTGTTTCTTCTAATGAATCGAATGTCACAGTTTCATAAATAGCTTGTAAGTCTTCTTTCGATAAAAAAGGTTCAGCTAATGCTTGCGGATGTGTTTCTGTTACCGCACCATAAAAAACAAATTCCTTACTTTCATTCGTTAATTGGACGGCTTCCGTTTGTAAAGCGGTGTAAGCAAATTCATATTGATAGACTTCATTTGCTAAATATCTTTTCCCCAATGCTTCTGGTGTGTTTGTTTGTTTAAATGAACGTCCGAAAAATTGATAGCCGTCCGTTGAGTAGCCTACTAATTTTTGAAAACTCCCTTGAATAAGGGCTGGAAACTTCTCATTTTGCGGTTGATTTTGTCTTGATAAAACAACAAGCTCTTCGCCCTCTTGCCAAAGGTGATGATCAAGATACTGCGACACATACGCTTCATTTGACTGAACGGTTCCTTTTGTCGCTAAGCCAATATCTTGACCATAAACAATATCTACTAAGCCAGTTCCAGTGACATTAACCCGCCAGAACCATTGATTGCTTGGCCCCAAACGAAAGTCAACTTGGTAACGAACCGCTTCAAATTCGCCCCGCCATGTCAATTGGTTATCTGAAAGATAAAAATCACTTTGACTGTTGGAACCAATCATTGGTCGATAATTAATTGTGTCCCCTGTAATTATCCGCAAATAGAGTTGGTTCATACTGCCGTCTAAAGGATTACCTTCTAATTGATTAATCATCATGCCACAGCTATTCAATTCTTTTAAATCACCTGTCTCTAGAAATGTAGCGACTGTGTCTGCTTGCTTAAGCTTCTTTATCTGCATAACTTATCCTTCCCATCTTATTCATTTAACGTGACTATTGCGGTTTGTACATCGCGACTATTTCCACCAATCATTACGATAAATTCACCTGCATCACTGGTTACCTGATTATCTGAATGAACATAGCGCACCATATCCTCTGAAAGAAGAAACTGAACTTCTTTTTCTTCCTTTGGTTCCAGCCAAACTTTTTGGAAATCTTTTAACTCTTTAATTGGGCGAACCACTTGTCCCACCAAATCACGTACATAAAATTGCACGGTTTCCTCTCCAGCGATTGGACTGTCATTTCTTACTAAAACAGAGACCGTGACTGGTTGTTCTTTGGTAAATGTTAATGCACTTAGTTGAATTGGTTGATAAGAGAAATGACTATAACTTAAGCCAAATCCAAAGGGATATTTAGCGTAATTAGAGACATCTAAATATTTAGAAACATATTTTTCTTCTGGTGCTGACTCATAAGGACGCCCAGTATTGTCGACATTGTAAAAAATTGGCACTTGACCAACCGTCTCTGGAAACGACATACTTAAACGACCACTTGGATTGTACTGTCCCCACAAAATTTCTGCTAGCGCATTGCCCCCTTCTGTTCCAGGTTGCCAAGCTTGCACAATTCCTTTTGCAACATCTATCCCTTGCAAATCTAAGGGCCGGCCACTGTAGACCGTGACAACAACATTGGGATTTTTCTCAATAATTTGTGCCACTACCGCTAATTGTTTTTCGGGTAGACGAATATCACTGCGACTGGCAGCTTCCCCACTCATCCAATCTGTTTCGCCTAGTGCCACTACTACTTTATCTGCTTGACTAGCTAACGTTAAAGCCTCTTCAATGGCCGCCGCGGTCGGTTCAAAGTAATCAAAAGGTTCTTGGGCAACTAGAAGATTTGTGGTTAATTTTTTGGCCCCAGCCACGAGGGAAATGGCTTCTTCTTTCTTTCCTTGCCATGACCAAGCCCCTAAAATATCTTGTGATTGGGCCCCTGGACCGACAAGCGCGATTTTTTCTTGCGGTGTAAAAGGCAAAATATTTTCATTTTTTAAAAGAACCATTGATTTTTGAGCAATCTTTTTAGCTATTTCTCGATGTTCTTTGCTTAAAATCACTTCTGCTTCCGCTTGTTCATCTGCACCACGATAGGGATTTTCAAATAAGCCTAGCTCATTTTTTAGTTTTAAAATTCGCATAACTGCTTCATCAATAAGTGTTTCAGCAATCCGGCCTTCTTCAAGTAATTCTTTTAAATAATCTGGATAACATGTGGTCATCATTTCAATATCTACGCCAGCTTTGATAGCCAATTCTGCTGCCTGTTTTTCATCTTTGGCAACGCCATGAGGAATTAATTCTTTAATCGCTCCCCAGTCTGAAATCACAACTCCTTCAAAGCCAAATTCATTTCGTAATACGTCTCTAAACAGCCATTGGTTGCCTGTAGCAGGAATCCCATCCACTGTATTGAAGGACGTCATGACAAGTTTTGCACCCGCATCTAATCCAGCTTTATAGCCAGGTAAATACATTTCTCTTAGCTGCCGTTCAGACATATCTACCGTATTATAATCCCGACCAGCTAAGGCACCACCATATGCCGCAAAGTGCTTCACGCACGCGGCTACTCGCCAATTGTCTTCTTTTAAATTTTCTCCTTGGTAACCTCTAACCATTGCAGCAGCTAAGCGGCTGTTGAGCAATGGATCTTCACCTGTTGACTCCATGACACGTCCCCAACGTGGATCGCGCACTAAATCAACCATTGGCGAAAAGGTTACATGTAATCCTGAAACAGCAGCTTCTTTTGCTGAAATCTCCGCCATTTTTTCAACCGCTGCTTCATCCCAAGTGCTTCCTAAAGCCAAAGGAATCGGAAAGATGGTTCTGAAACCATGAATAATATCCGCCATTAAAAGTGTTGGAATATTTAATCGATGATTTTGCATATATTCTTTTTGAACACGTTTTGCTTCATTTGCACCAGAAACACCCAGTGTTGTCCCAGCCGTATCAATCGTTTCTTGACTTAGTCCTAGCTCTGACATAGGGCCGGTCTTTTCTTCTGCTTTATCTGAATAAAACGCTGCTGCTAATTGTAATAATTGATTAATTTTCTCATCAATCGTCATTTCTTCGACTAATTGAATCAGTTGATTTTCTTTCATACTCTCACCTTTCTTCAATACATACTTCTGCTTCTAAAGGAAAATGGTCGGAGGGAAAACGTCCATCGATACTATCTGTTAAACTTGCGGTTTGCTGTACTTGCCAACCTTTTACATAAATATAATCAATTTCTTCTAATTCCGCCCAAGGTTTTGTGTAAGTAAAATTTTGAAATGTTCCTCTTGGGCCATAATGAGTAGCTAAATTTTTGCTATCTTGAAATTTTTTTTGAACAAGTTGATGCACCGCTTCCTCCGACTCTGCATTAAAATCGCCCATTAATAAAGTTGGATACTGTGCAATTTTGTCATGTAACTCCTCTAAGATAACGGTCATTCCTGCTAAACGAGCATGAGCTGAAATATGATCCAAATGAACATTGATGACTAAAAAAGGCGTATTTTGAGTCGTTTCCTTAAATAGTCCCCACAAAGCAATTCTTGGACAGCCAGCTTCAGGATGGATACTTGGCTGCTGAGGTGTTTCAGATAACCAAAAATACCCTGTATCAATAGCCTGAACTTTTTGTTCGTTATAGAGAATCGCTAGTCCTTCTCCTTGACCATCCCCTTCTCTTTCCGCAGAAAGACAGGTGAATGTTGTATACGCCTTTAAATCCCTGACTTGATTCGGTCGTACTTCTTGAATACAACAAAGGCTCCAATCATGAAAATTGATTAACTGACAAACAGCCTCTTTACGAAAAGACCATTGCCAATCTTGGTCATACTCTGTATCTACCCGGACATTATACGTAGCTATTTTCATTTTTAACCTCCTGCAATAGTTGTTGAATTTGACGCATTTCACGACGGATCTGAGTTGTTTCACCGCCACCATGGCCTTTTTTCCAATACACTCTGACTGCTTTTCTTGCCTTTATCTGATGATAAGAAGGGAAAAAATCTTTCATTGGACATATCGGATCGTGACTCCCAACAGAAGCAAAGACTGGATTTTTAATTTGCGAAACAAAGTGGCGACTATCAAAATAAGGAAGAACCGCGGCAATTTTTTCATGCGCTTGAGGATGCTCTTGTAAGTACTGATGAATAATTTGATACGAACCCGTTCCTTCTGCTACTCGATTTTCTAAACAAGAATGACTTGGAACATCTGCAAAAGTAGCTAAAATCGGGAAGTCGACTAAACTGTTCACCATTAACACTACGCCACCCCCTTGGGAACCACCACGAAGAATGATTTGGTCCTGATTAATTTCAGTAAAGGTCCGCACCACTTCTACGCTACGTAAATGGTCGGCAAACAAACGGCGTTGGTACCAATCTTCTTTGTCTAGAAATCCTCGTCCCATTGGTGCTTCATGCCAAATTGTTTGATATGGCACGCGATCTTTGGTTAATCCCCCTTGACCTCGATTATCAATGACAAAACAAGCACAACCAATTTGTGTCCAATGAGCAAATTGCCAAGGTTCTTGAATATGATTCATATAGCCTAAACAATCAATCACTATTGGCTGTTTCCCCGCCGTTTTAGGAAGTAACAAATAGCCAAAGATGCGCTCACCTAGGAAACTTAAAAAGTCGACCTGTTCCACTTGAACATTTTCCAATGGATAGTCAATGACCCGCCGATGGATATCTAGCGGTATTTTTTGAAGTTCTTCCTTAGTCTTTTGCCAAAACTCAAAATACTCATTCATGTTCCACACCTAACACTTTCTGAAAAAACGCAACTTGAAGAAAAGCCGTTGTACCGAATCCTAACGCAATATATAAAAACAAATTAAGCTTATAGAAAAAAACAAACGTTAAAAGAGGTAAAATAAACAAAATAATCGCATTTGCACTATTACTTAAGACCACATAAACCGTCTCACCTAGTGTCTTTTTAACGGACCAATTAAAAACGGAAAAGAGAAAAAGAAAACTCGTCAAAAATAATGCAACAAAACTTAATAGAAAAATAGCTAAGAAACCTAAACTAGTGGCTATTTTAAATAAACTTGTTACGACAATACCGCCCAGTAAAAAAGCAACGAACAAGACACCTGTTAAAATAAAACCTCGCAAGATGTTATTTTTTAATGCTGTCCAAAACGTTCGCAAAACAGGAATATCTTTTTCACGATACAAACGATAGATCGTTCGATACAACGCAATTAAGCCGACACCGCTAAAGATGCCTGTTATACAGGTAATTAAAAAGAGAAAATTAATAATGATCAAGTTGGCAATAAAAGAAAAAATCCGATAATACCAACCTTCATATGCAAATAACTTATTCATATTAAAAGAGAAAAGCGGATTTCTCGTTGCTTTATCCGCTTTTCTCTCCTCCTCTCTTACTTAAGTTTGTCTCTGTTTTCCGCCATTTTCTCAGATTTTATTTTTTCAATTGCATCCCATTTATTTGATTTTAAGAATGCTTTGTAGTCTTCTAAAGATTTGTCAAAGGCTTTATCATCTTTCGCACGAATCATTGAAATAACGGTTGTATTTAGTTTGGTTTCAATCGCTTCATTCGCCCGAGCTTCCGGCGTTCCCGCATCTGGATTAATATTTTCAATTACGAAATGTGGGACTAATTTTCCTTTGCCCCATTCTTGCATTTGCGTTAAAGCACTTTCCATTGGCACTTTTAGTTTATTAACACGGTCATTGTTAAAGTATAGGAAACGACTAATGCCATATTTTTTGTTGTAGGCATCATTGTCTGTTTGTTCTAATTTTTTCACTTCTGGTAAATAATCAATTTTTCCTTGATCATTGTACGCATAAGTAACTCCTTCAACGCCATATTTTGTTAAAATTTGTCCTGGTTCATCAATTAAATATGTGAATAGTTGAGTGACTTTCGCTGGATCTTTCGCATCTTTCGTAATGTAATTACTTAACCAACCTGAAATGCCGGTTTGATTTAATGTTGGTTTTCGGCCAGAAGTGCTACTTGGTCCATCAATGGCTATATAACGTGTGCCAGATTTTTTCATAAATTCTGTGAAGTTCCCACCTTGACCACTGGTTCCGGCAACGAGCATGGTTGCATAATTTCCTTGTTTCACTTTTTCATCAAACGTCGCTCCATCATCTGTGAAGCTATCATCACTAATATTGCCTGCTCGGTAAACATCATTAAATGTTTTTAACCATTCTAAATATTCTTTATCTAAATTTCGATCATAGTATTTACCATTTTTATCCTCTAAAGGAACACCTAAGAAGTCTTGTAATTTGTCTAAAAATGGTCCTGCACCATCGCCCACTGTGGTGAAGCCCATTGGGGTCATCTCAGGATATTTTTCTTTAATCTGTTGCATGACTTTTTCAAAATTTTCTGGTGTTGAAACGTCTGGCTTGCCTAATGCATTATAGACATCTTCACGAATAACAAAATTATCATTTACTGGGATATTTCCACTTTCATAATCCGCTTTTGTATTAGAGTAATTAGGGTAACCATATGTTTTTCCACCCTCTAAGGCATACCATTTAAACGTATCTTGGTTAACAACTTTCATTAAATAGGGGTCATATTTTTTAGCTAAATCGTTTAAAGAATAGGCCCAAGAATCTGCTTTCAATGCTGCTTGTCCAGTTTTTTCAGTTAATGTCACGATATCAGGCATATCTCCACTTGAAATCATGGCATTTAATTTTGAATCATCGCCGGAAATAAATTCAATATCCACATTTAAGTCTTTTTTAATCTGCGCAGTGGTCACGTCTTTTCCAAAAGGCAGCGCCGTCCAATCTGAGTTAATATACCATTTAATCTTGGTCGGTTCTTTCTTCTTATCTAACTTCCAAGCAGGCGTCTTTTCATCTAATTCATACCGATCCTTAATTGAGACATCTGAGCTAGCTTTCTTTTCCCCTCCGCTACAGGCCGCTAAACTAACGAGCGCCGTTGCCACCAATAAACCGCCTAAAACTTTTTTCATATTGTTCCCTACTTTCTTTATTCTTTTACTGCACCGGCCATCATACCGCCGATAAAGTGTTTTTGTAGTAATGGATAAATGATTAAAATTGGTATCGTTGTAATGACAATTGTTGCCAGCTGAACACCACGTGTCGTTGCCTGCACCACCATATCTGTACTGCCGCTCTCTGTCATGGTACTCAAGTTTGATTGAACAATAATTTCATAAATTTTCATCTGCAATGGATACAGATATTCTTTGGTAATGTATAATTTCGTGGTCATAAAGTCATTCCATTGACCTACCCCATTAAATAAAATAATGGTGGCTAATGCCGGTTTTGTTAAAGGTAAAAAGATTTTATAAAAAATTTGAAACTCACTGGCGCCGTCTATTTTGGCGGATTCTTCTAAAGATGGTGGAATTTCTCGGAAAAAGTTCATTAAGATAACTACATCATAATAGCTAAATAAAGCTGGAATGATATATACCCAGAAGGTATCTAAGAGTCCTAATGACTTAATCAAAAGATACGTGGGAATCATGCCCCCACCAAAGTACATTGTAATGACACCCATCGTTGTATAAATGTTACGCCCGACTAGTCTAGATTTACTAAGTCCATAGGCGACAATTGCACAGAACAGCGTATGCGTCGACGCACCGATGACTGTTTTTAAAACAGAAATCAAAAACGCTCGCGGAATGCTACTATCCGAAAAAACTTTCCGATAATTTTCTAGCGTAAATCCTTTCGGCCATAAAACCAAGCCTTTACCGGCTAAACCCGAACTTGACGAAACTGAGGAAACTAAAATATTCCAAATTGGCACGATAATTAATAAAGAAAACAACACAAGAATTAACGTATTGAAAAAGTAAAACCATTTGTTTTCTTTTGATTTTCTTTTAATCACAGCTGTTGCCTCCTTTATAAAATAACCGACCGACCATTGTTCATTTTTCTAGTAATGCGATCTGTAATGACTAATAAAACAATTGAAATAACAGAAATCCCTAAACCAACTGCCGTCGCATAAGAAAAGTCCCCTTGCGTTAGCCCCATACGATAAACAAATGAATTAATTACTTCTGATTTGTTTTGGTTTTGAGCATTCATTAAAACCAACGTTTGATCTAAGTTCGATCCCAATAAACCGCTAACATTTAGAATTAAGTTCAACGAAATAATCGGCGCTAATAAGGGCAAAGTAATCGTTCGGATTTGTGTTAATTTTGAAGCACCATCAATTCTCGCGGCTTCATAAAACGTTGGATCAATGCGAGACATACCAGCAAGATAGAGAATCGTGCCCCAACCTACTTCTTTCCACAAATCAGAAAGAACAGCAATCCACCAATACTTATCAGGATCTAACAAATGATTGACGCCCTGATTCATTAAACCTAACGACATCATGACTTGGTTGATAAAGCCATTTGTTGAAAGCCACGAAATCAACATCCCGCCTAAAACGATCCAAGAAAAAAAGTGCGGAATATAAGAAATTGTCTGAATCACTTTTTTTAAATGTCCATCTCTCATTTCAAAAATCATTACCGCTAAGATAATCGGAATAGCGAATCCTAAAAAAAGTTTCATTAAACTAATCGCTAAGGTATTACGAACTGCTTCCCAAAAAAAACTATCTTCCATAATGATTCGAAAATTTTCAAGTCCAACCCATGGTGCAGAAGAAACCGTATCAACAATCGTATAATTTTTAAAAGCAATGATAATTCCATAAATTGGAATGTAGTTAAAGACAATCATGAATGCTACACCCGGAAGTACCATCCAATGCAATTGCCGCTGATCATAAAACTTTTTTAGTTTTTTCATAAGCAGGGTTCCTTTCTTTTTAGTGAAACGTTTCTACAAACAGATTATACATTCACTCCAAACGATTGTAAACCCTTACATTGTTGTTTTATTTAAAAATAACAGTATTAAAAAGCGCTATAGACCATTTATAAAGAAATTATTTTCCCTGCTTCTTTTTCCATAAAAATACTCTTTTCTAGATATTTTAAAGCATTTTATAGAAACGTTTCACCAAAATATGAACATCTTTTTCTTAAAAATAATTCTGTTAAATAACAGAAAAAAGTCTGGTCGGATTGACCAGACTTTTTAAATATAGATAGTAAAATGTGTAATTTCAGGGATCACCCCAAAACGGGCATGAATGGCGGTCGTCCCTAAGCCTGTATTAACATATAGTTGCGTTTCTTGGTCCAACTGATACAATCCTCTGGTATACTTTTCTGCTAAAACATTTGTGATTGGATAAAAAGGAATCCAAATTTGTCCGCCATGGCTATGTCCTGCTAAAACTAACTGTGTACCCGTACCAACAAATGCATCCGCGACATCTGGTTCATGGGTCATTAATAACGCATAGTCATACGTTTCTCGATAGGACAGTGTTTCTGAAACGGAAGGATTTCCTAATAACGAGTCATCTAAACCACCAATAAAAAGACGGCGTCCATCTGCTAAGGTTACTGTTTCTCCTTGGTTTTTCATAACGGTAAAGCCACTGGCCTCCATGACTTCATCATACACCGCAGAAGCACCGCCACCATAATCATGATTTCCCCAAACTGCATATTTTCCAATTGTCGCTTGCAACTGTTTTAATTTTTCAATCATCGGTTCTTTTTGTTGCGGATTTTTGGCATAATTGTCAAATAAATCACCTGTAAAAACGATAATATCTGGTTTTTCACGATTGACTTTTTTTATGACTTTATCTAACCGCTTCGTCTCATAAAATTCTGAAACTTGTATATCCGAAAGTTGCACAACATTCAATGGTTCTCGTTGATTTTTCTTTCCCAAAGTCACCTGATTAACGTGAACTAAATTCGGCTCAATCTTCCACGCATAGATTGGGAGTGCGATAATTAAGAAAAAAAAATAAGAGCATTATACTTAAACCAATTTTTTTAACCACATCACTCGCTCCTTTCTTTTCTTTGATTTCCGAAGACTTAGTATAGAGAAAAATCTTCTTAACCACAATCTAAAACAAAGGAAATTAAGGCTTTGTTAAACAACCTAAAGAATTTCCACAATCTCTTATCCTTTTCTTAGCTTTTTTATAAAAAAAGCTAGATAATTTCATCTGTCGACGAAATTATCTAGCTAGAACATTCTTCTCTTAATGATGATGTTTTCGAAACGTTTGATAACCAATTAAGCAAAATAAAATCCCCAATAAAATCATTCCAGTTACTGAAAATAAGCCTGCTAACATCTTTCGCATCCTCTCTGTCGCTAAACTTCCTTATTTGTAGTCACTATTTCTTGTTGTAAAATTGGTTGAAATAGACGACGTTCTGCTAATTTTCTTGCTAAAATTGCTTCACTTTTTTTCGTAAAGATACCTAAGTTATGGCGCTTGCCTTTCAAAGAGATATAAGCCAGCCATTTCCCAGAAGCGGTCTGGCTCACTCCTTTGTGTCCGCTGCTATTATTTTTGGGGCGTTTACTTTGTAACTTCCCTGGAATTACGCCAGCAACTCTTTGTCGGTAATCCTTCTTTTTACGATGACCGCAGCTTTTGGTATGGCCATTCAACAAATTTTCACAGCGAACCCAGCAAGATTGTCCGCACGAACACAGACAATACGCTTTCATTGTCTGTTGAATACTTTCAATCCGTACCACGACTAATTCATGATAGTTTTTTTTCAACATTGTTTGATAGCGATGGTGAGCACATTTCGTTCGATACCCACGAATTAGTTGTCTTCTTGAAGCTTCTGCATAGCTCCCACAAGAACAGCGACAGGCCCAAACAATCAGCCCTTCTTTTCTTTTTGCCGTTGGTGCTACTACTGTCAACTCACCAAACTTTTGGCCAGTTAAATCTTTATAGTTACCTGCTTGTCTCAATTGACTATCCTTCGTATTCTTGTTCTCGCCACATCTCGATTGGGTCTCTCCCATAGTGCTCATTTTTCTGAGTCTCTCCCTTTCTTAGTTCTCTGACCACCTCAGCAAATACTTGCCAATCTTTTGTTTCCGGCAAATGACGCCATGTCAATTGACGACACCGTACTTTCGAACTATAAAAATCGGACAAATACAAATCGGTTTCTAAGGTTAATTTGTGATCAATCATGACATCCATATAATTGAAAGAAGCAATAATTTTTGCAATAAAGCGGTTATAATCCTCCCCACCAGAAAAATCAACAAATACATGAATCGTTTTTTCAATTGCGCAAAAAGAACGATCATTTAACAAACAAAACATAAAATCATAGTATAGATGCACGCGTTCATACATTAAAAATCGTTTTTGATACAGCGACTCTGTCTTTTGTATAAAACCATCTAAGGCGCGATGAATTTGAGGAAACCGCTCTTCAAAGAAACTGCTCTGCTTGGCGGGAATAAATGCAGCCACCGAAAAGTATAGGCGGTCCCAGCGATAACAAATCAACTTTAATTTTTCTTTTGTTTCCACCGTAATTCGCTTTTCAAAGAAAGGAATAACACTATTCATATGATCAATAAATTCGTCTAACATGGTTAACTTATCTGGAAAAACAATCGGACTATCAATGTATTCATTTAAACTTAAAAAAAGAAAAATATATGAAGTCTCTTTGCCAAAATCCTCTTTAAAAAGAGGGGTTTCGCTTGTATAGATTTTTTCAAACGCATGCTGTAAACAGCTAGGCACATGAACTTCCGTAAAAGAGTCCACTACATGATCAGAAAATACACGAAAACGTTGGATCGTTAAAAGAATAAATAGTTGTGCGCTTTGATTAAGACTAAATGTTCTTTGATACATCAGTTGTAAATCGTTTATAAATCGTTTAATGCCAGGACTATTTTCCATCAAAATGTTAGGCAGCCTTTCTTGATTACTTCCATAAAAATAATACAAGCATTGAAAACAAAAACTTCGGATATTTTTCTCTTCTCCAACCAAGCCTGTTGACTTTAATTTAATACGCCAATTAGCTAAAATCAGATTTAGTTTATACGAGAAGGCATAAATTTTGCTTTTGCTCATAAAATGAATTTGAGAAAATTCTTGAATCGTGTGCTTTTGATAGAGGCCCACATCAAGAAGCAACTTGGCCATTAGTGATTGATCAAAATAATATTTTCTTAAGGCTTGATAATCAATTTGCGATAATTTTTGCGCACTAATCAGTCCTTTAGCTGGAAAAAGAATTTGACTCCTTGAAGAAATCTGTGTACATTCATAATTTATTTGACGGCACAACGATTCTAACTTTTGAGTGGATAAATCAAAATATCCATAAAATTCTTCTTTTAATAATGGACCTTCACTATTCATAAAAGTTTGATAAATAAGTAATTTATCTCGGAATTCTTGGTCTAATAATTCATCTAACAAAGTAGTCACATTTTCAACTCCAAACTATCACGCCTTAAGTATCTATTTTTTTAACAAGACGTGAGTGTCAATCTTGCTTATTTTTTCCACAAATTTAAAAATGATTCTTTCAATATTTAGGAATCTTCATAGAAAAGTATTATTTTAACCAAAAAAAGCCCCCTTGCGTCACCAAGGAGGCTTTTTTGTTATTTTTTTACTTTAAATTTAAAGAAAAGCTGATTTGTTTGACTAATTTTCTGTTTCTTTTCTAGCCTATTCGTCAAAAATGATTGAAACTTTTGGTTCGTCTTCTATACTATCTTCCTATAAAGTTCTTACTCTTTTAAGTATCAGCTTCTGTCAATAAAAGTCCTCATTTGGCATTGCTAATCTGAATACAGTATGACTACTTGTTGCCGCTATTTTTTGCTGTTATTTTACTCTTTAATTGAAGCGCTAGAAACGCTGTCAACTGTTGGCTTTTCGGTCGCTGGCTCTTCTTCATGGACTGATGCACTTGATACACTATCTGCCGTTTCTGGCGCTTCTTTTTTGGAGGCACCACTGACTGCATCGACGTTTTTTCCACCGACTAATTCTTGCCCAGTTTGTTTTAAATACCAATCAACAATTGGTTTAAAGTCTAAAATATACTCATTAATTCCCGCGTAATTTCCATTATTATCATACATCGCTTGATAATTATGCACTACATAGGTATCTGGTCCGTGCATTGGAACATGAACGCGAATAGCATCTGTTTTTCCTGACCGTAATTGTTGAATCACCCATTCTACATTTTTCAATGCTTTTGGTGGATGGCAATTCGCTAATGGATTACCAACCTGTCCTGGTTGCCGTTTAGCAAACATTTCTTCAGCAGCCATTTTTTTATTGTAATATAAAAATTGATTGTTACTGTCTGCGTAAGTCAATTCCATTGGCATTGATTTTAAGAAATAATTTAGCTGATCAACGGTTAAAATGCCTCGATCTAATTTTACATATGTGTCGCCTTCCACAGCCTGAACCGCTTCTGCTGCTTGTTCTACCCAATCATCTGCTGCCATATCAACCCCTTCGATCGTTGTTTCAATGGTTCCTTTTGCATGTAAATCCTCAGGTAAGTCTTTTGGCTTAGCCCCTTCTAATTTTGAAATCACATCAATGAATTCCACGAATTTTTGTAATGTGCTTTCTAAAAATTGACGTGTTCCCTCCGCAATTAAGTTGCCGTTTTCATCAAATGCTTCTTTAGCTTTTCCTAATAAAAACTCGTTTCCAGGCATCACGATTGCATTGACACCAGGTGCATCAAGAATTTGACGGAGATGTAATTGCGCACGTGAGGTTCCTTGATCATAATAAGAGCAACCAACAATCATTACTGGTTTATTTTCCAGCGGATGAATTTTGAAAGATAACCATTCTAACACACTTTTCAAACCGGCAGGAATGGTATGGTTATGTTCGGGCGTCGCAATAATTACGCCGTCTGCTTGTAAAATTTTGCGATTCATATTCTGAATCAAGACACTGTTCGTTTGATCCTTACTTTGATTAAACATTGGAATATCTTTAATTTCTAAAATTTCCAAGTCGAACATTTTATAAAACTCTTTGCCAATATATTGCAGTAGTAACCGATTATAAGAAGAATCAGCGTTTGATCCGACGATCCCAATTAATTTCATTTTATTCACTCCATTTCGTTAAATCGTTTCCCATGAGAAATTTTCTGCTTCTTTTTTATTTTGCGCATGCGCATGTTTCAGCTGTTCTGTAATTTCAATAAATACACAAAAATCTGCAAACAAACCAGCTAGTTTATCTATTTGTTCTGAATCTTTTAATACATTGTTTTCATCAAAAGCTTGTAAGGAATGCGCTAATAGAAATTCAGAGCTTGGCATAATTCGTGCTTTCAATTCAGGAGCATCTAAAATTTGACGCAGATGCGCTTGTGCTCTAGAGGAACCTAACGTGCCATAGGATGCACCAGTAATCATAACTGGTTTATCAACAAACGGAAAAATCCCGTAAGATAACCAACTTAGGGCATTCATCAAAGAAGCCGGCACCGCATGGTCATATTCAGGCGTACTGATAATGACGCCATCTGCTGCTTCAATTTTTTCAGCAACCGTTTTAACTATTTCTGGCAAAACTTTGTCTTCTGGCTTGTTAAACATAGGAAAGTCAACAATTTCAACTAGTTCAATATCAGCCTCCTGCGCAAAATAGTGTTGCATAAATTGCAAAAGTTGACGATTGGTTGATTGCTCTGAGTTCGTTCCTACTAAGCCGATAATTTTTTTCATAATGAGCTGTCCTTTCTTTTTCGGTTCTATGAATGGATAATGTGAAGAGTATCTGCTAACCCGCTGCTATATAAAATTTGCTGGTCTTGTGTAATGACGACTCCTTCAATCCCATCTAGTTGATTGAGGATTTCAAGCGCTTCTGGAATTGGATAACCAAATAAACGCGTTGTCCAAATCTCACCATCCACTGAAGCATCCGAGATAATTGTGATGCTGGCCATTTCAGTTTCCAATGGGTATCCGGTTGTCGGATCCAACAAATGGTGATAGACTCGCCCAGCTTCGGTTAAACTTCTTTCATAAATGCCCGACGTCACAACCGATTGATTAGCCACTTCGACAAGTAAGCTGATTGTTTCTCTGGATTCTTGCGGATTGCGAATACCAATTCGCCATTTTTTGTTTTGATGCGTAGAGGGCCCTAACGTCACAATATTGCCGCCCAGATTAATCAAAGCAGACGTCACATGGACTTCTTTCAAATAGGCAATTAGTAAATCAGCGATATAGCCCTTTGCTAAAGCCCCCAGATCTAATTTCATTCCTTCTTCTTCCAAAAAAACCGTTTGTTTTAATGGATTTAAGTGAATCTTTTCTGGATTAATTTTTTTCAAACAGGCTTTAATCTCCTTTTCTGACGGGACACGGGCATCTTTAAAACCGATTCGCCACGTTTGAACTAGTGGGCCAATGGTAACATTCAAATGACTAGCTGGATCACAACTATGTTTTTTCCCTAATGCAATTAATTGATACAACTCTGGATGAACGCTGACTGGTTTTTGCCCAGCTTGTTGATTGACAGCCATCAGTTCCGAAGTTGAATCATTTGCACTAAAGCGTTGTTCATAAGTGATCAATCGTTGATGCACTTCTTCTAGAATTTTTTCAGGTTCTTCATGGTCTACAAATACATCTATTACTGTGCCCATCAAATAAATAGTTTGACTTTGTTGCACCTCAAGACTTCCTCTCCACGAAAGATTGTGTTTTATTTCACATTTATTTACAAATGAATCATACGCCTTTATTTGATGCCAGTCAAGTCGTTTATATATTTTTTTATATAAAATAACGACCTTAAAATTTTCATTTAAGGTCGTAACATGTCTTGAACTCTTTTAAAAAACGCTTTTTTTATTATATTTTGAAAATAAGTATATAATTTTCTATATAAACTAATTATTCTTAGATAAAATTGTTTCTTTCAATGTTTGAATTGCTTCCAACAAGATGCGGTTTTTATTGATTTTTGCATACGCGCGGGCATCTTGTAGTAGTTCTAAAATTTGCTCTTGCGGCTTTTCTTCAGCTAAGGCATTTTTCGCAAGTTGGAAAGCTGCTCTTGCCAAGTAATACGTGACGTGATTATCAGAACAGATGGAAATCGCATACTCTAACAAAGCATCACTTGTTTCTAAATCGCCTTTTTCTGCATAAAAAACACCACAGTGAAAGACAACATTTAATACTCGCCAAGTATCTTCCATTGATTGAATAGTATAAAGATAAATTTCCTTGAAGACCTTATTGAAATAAAATTCGGCTTTCTCAATTTCGCCTTCTTTGGCATAGGCCATGCCAATTCCAGTAAAAGCTAACAAACGGTAAATATCGCTCGTGTATTTTTGCTCTTCAAACAGAAGTTTTTCAAAGGTAAATAAGCAATCCATCAACGAAGCATTTTGAAAAATCATGACAAAGCCTTGTAAATAATAATATTCTAATAACAGTTGGGAATCTTTGATTTCATCAAAAGGAATATTTTTTAAAATTGTTTGCAATTGGTCATGTTCGCTGGTAATCAAGAAGAATTCTGCTTCTTCCATTTTTTCAAGAATTTCAGGTTGTTTAATCCCTACGCGCGGGAAGAGTTCCCCCAAAGGTAGCTCTAAACGATTACATAGTTGGATCAATATTTTTAAAGTTGGGACTTGACCATTCTTTTCAAAGCGACTAACCGTAACTTGCGTACAAATCCCTTTAGCTAATTCACTTTGCGACAAACCACGTGCTTTGCGTTTTTCTATAAACCGTTGTATATTCATTGCTTTTCCTCTCATTCTCATCTTCTCAAACTTACTATAATACAACTTACCTTAAAAATATATATAGAAAAAGAAAAATGTTTATAACAAAAAAGAACACAGACAACTCTTTCATTAAAAGTTTGTCTGCGCTCTATTAGAACCTGAATCACTAAACGTCAATCCAGCGTTATTTAATCAATCCGATACGTCATACTTGCTTTGTTTAGAGAGCAGCTCTTTTTTTAGCTTCTTTCACAAACGTATTCATGGCCTGATATAATTTTTCCTTGATTTCTTTGAGATTAGCTTGTTGTAATTCTTTATTGGCAACTAACTGTTGACCGTTCACCCAAACAGCTTCAACATTGCTAGCATTTGCTGAATAAACCAACGCTGAATAGGCATCAAAAATCGGAAACATATTAACTGATTGCGTTTCAATTAATGTTACATCCGCTTTTTTGCCCACTTCCAATGAGCCGACTTGCTCCGCCAAGCCTAACGTTTTAGCGCCCCCCATCGTTGCCAGATAAACAATTTCTTTCGCAGGAAACAAGGAGCGATCTTGGTGTGTTGTCTTATGAAAATTCGCAACCATGCGCATTTGGGTGAATAAATCTAATGTATTCCCACTGCTAGGTCCATCCGTGCCTAAACCGACAATAATCCCTTGATCAAGCATTTGCTTAATCGGCGCTACGCCTTTGGCTGATTTAGTATTCGCACCGATACAATGAGCGACACGCGCTTTTCCATTAGTAGCAGCTAAACTCGCAAGATCTTCATCTGTTGCCAAAATACAATGAGCTAAAATAAACGGCTCGCTCAAATAACCCAGTTCTTCTAAGAAAGCAATTGGTGTTTTTTGATAGGCTTTTTCAAACTCAGCCATTTCATAAGTCATTTCAGCAACGTGCATGGTCACAGGAACTTGGTATCGCCGACTAAGTTCAATAATTTTTGCTAACACTTCTGGTGAGTTGGTATTCGGTGCATGCGGCGCAAGCATAGGCGTAATCAACGGATGTCCTTGCCACTTGCGAATAAAGGTTTCCGCGTAAAAAAGACCGCCTGAAGGTTCCGGACTATCACAAGTGGGCATATCAATGATAGTCTCTCCGAGCAAAGCACGAACACTCATTTTTTCACAACTTTTAGCAATTTCATCTTCAAAATAATACATATCACAAAAGCTCGTAATACCACTCAGTAACATTTCAGCAATTGCATAATCACTACTGCATCCTACTAATTCTTTTGTCATGAATTGTTCTAATGGAAAAAGAAAACGCCGGAGTCGATCTGGCACATCGTCTCCTAACGAACGAAACGGAATCATGCCTACATGGGTATGGGTGTTAATCATCCCAGGCATTAAAATTCCATTTTGACCATCGATTACTTGATTTGCAGCCATTCGCTTTTCATCAAGTGTGGTCATTGGCGCTAATTCCACAATTGTGTCTTCTTCAATCACTAAATAGCCGGCTTTGATTTCTGAAAATTGCTCATCCATTGTTAGTATATGCACATTTTTAATGAGTGTTTTCATGCAAAAGAACTCCATCCTCTGGAAAAACTAATGGATAGAAACGTTGTGACTTCGTATCCATCATCCCAAAATCTGTCACTTTAATGGCTGGCGAGACAGGCAATGATAGTGTGGAAAAGGACATGATTTCATTCATATTTTGATAGCCTAACGCTTGCATAGCTTGTCGGACTTTTTGTAAAGAAGCGCCTAATTGTTCAATCGGTGCTTGCGATAAAATCCCACCAATTGGTAAAGGACAAGTTGCCATCACTTGCTGATCCGAAGCAACCAAATAGCCGCCTTGCATCGCTAATAATTCATTCTGCGCTAACAGAATATCCTCAATCGTATTACCCATCACCATTAAATTATGATGATCATGGGCCCAGGTTGTCGCAATGGCTCCTTTCTCGGAAAGTGGTTGATCCATTAAAGAAAAAGAAATATTGCCATTTTTTCCGTAACGTTCCATCACAATTAATAAGGCACAGTTGGCTTTTTGCCATTGTAACAATCCATTTTCAACAGGAATTTCTTTTGTAATTCGCTCTGTAAATGTGCCAATTTCTTGTTTTTGAATCACATTACAACGAACTGTTTCTTTTGTTGTAGCCACCTTTAAAAGTAAATCTTCTTCTGTTAACTTTTTACATTGGATGGTTTGTTGGTAAGCGCCTGGAAACTCTTCAATTTTTTCTGGATAATGGAAGGGCTCACCTTTTTCAAAAACGACCTTTCCAGATTTATAAACCGTAGTAATATCAAAACTTTCTAAGTCATTTAATAACAAAAAGTCAGCTTTTTTACCAGGTGCAATTTCGCCACGATCATGGAGACCCATTCGTTTGGCCGGCGTATAAGTTGCCATATAAATGGCTTTTTCGATAGGCAATCCTGCATGAACGGCTTTTTTGACATTTTCATTTAGATGACCTTTTAGCAAATCATCAGCCATCACGTCATCCGTGATAATACTTGCATAATTGTAGAAGTCATTGTCTACTATCACCTGAATGTTTTCAGGAGTGATTGATTTATTTTGAAATTGAATAAAGACGCCCGCTTCAATTTTTTCTTTTAACGTTTTAGGAAATTGATGGGTATGATCTGAAGTGATACCACTATATAGAAAATCTGCTAACTCTTGATCTTCGATTTTAGGACAGTGGCCTTCTAAAGGCATGGTTGGTCGTTGTTTTTGGCACAAATCGATAATTTGACGAATTAAAGAATCTGGCTCATAGGAAATCCCTTTAAAATTCATGGCTTCCCCTAAACAAATCACTTTTGGCTCTTTGAGTAATTCTGCTACTTCTGCTAAGCCGATAATCCCACCAGTTGTTTCTAATTCGGGAGTGGTCGAAGGAACCGAGGAAGGAATTGCGTGAAAGATATCTAGTTCTGTTTCAGCGGCCATAAAAGCTTTTAAGCCTTCTAAGCCAAATACGTTAGCCATTTCATGGGCATCGGCAATCACCGTTGTCACACCGTAACGCACTACTGCTTTGGAAAAAATAGTAGGTGTCGTCATGGAACTTTCAATATGCATGTGTGCATCAATTAAGCCGGGAATCATCCATTGATTCTCGGCATTAATTGTTTTTTTGGGCTGCAAATTGACGTTCTCTTCTTCATAAATGTAATAAAATTTATCATTTTTAATTGCAACATTTCGTTGAACGAATGTTTGAGTGACTGTTTGATACAGCCACACATTTTTTAGTAGTACATCGACGTTCATTTTGTCCCTCTTTTCTAAAACTATTGATTCATCGTCCGATTCCATTGATCAATCCAATCTGCTAGTTGACTATTAATAAAATTAAAATCGACTGTTTTGGCACGTTCGGCAATGGCACCATATGTTTTATTTTTCGCTTCTTTTTCGCTTAGCGTTACTTGTTGATTTGTAGGTCCTTCATTTAATGAAATCGCTTTGGCCTTTTGTGATTCTTCACTAATCCGTGCGTTAACAAATTTAAAGGCGGTTTCTTTGTTTTGTGCTTTTTTAGGAATATTGACTGTATTATAGTTGGCATACGTGCCGCTTTCTGGGACGACATACGTCACGTTTTCTGCTGCGCCTTGAATAATATCAACCGCAAAATCAGCAACCACAGCTGCTTCAATTTCACCAGATTGGAACATATTAGCTAAGTCTGACGATTTTGAATACGTTTTAACAACGTTTGGTTTTAATTCTTTCATCGCTTCAAAAGCGGCCTTCCCGTTATCTTTTGTAATATCTTGACCAGCATGTTCACTAGCAACGTATAACATTAAAGGACCTGCCGTCGTGGCAACATCTGGAACAGAAATTTTACCTTTCAAATCAGCTGACCATAAGTCATCCCAGTTCTTAATTTCTTTGCCTAATTTTTCTTTGTTGTAAACAATCCCGATACTGTTTACAGCGATTGGTACGCCAGCACCACTTTCAAAAACCTCTTTTGCTCCTGGTGTTAACTGACTTAAATTAGGTACTTCTTTTTCTGTAATTTTTTCAAATAACCCTTCTTTTCCACCTTGTGCTGCATTTGCTTGTGCTAATTCAATAACATCAATTCCCGCATTGGGATTATTTTTTAATTTCGTAAAGCGGTCTGCGCTATTGCCTACTTCTAAGGTAACTTTCGCTTCATTTTCTTTTTCAAACGGAGCGATAATGTCTTTTTTGACAATATCTTCACTTAATCCGAAAGTTGAAACGACTAAAGCATTACTTCCACCTTTGCTCTCGCTTTTCGTAGTTGCTTCGCTGTTTCCACAAGCAGTCATTAATAACGTTGCAGCGACTAATGTCCCTAAAATTACGCGTTTTTTCATTTTTAAATCTTCCTCCAAAATGGTTTTTATTTTTCTAAAATAACTAATTTCTCAGCTGGAAAGGCCAAGTGAATGGTTTCGTTTGTTTCATATAACTGTTCACTTGTTCCATTAACCAGCAATGTACCTAACGCTGTTTCCACTTCATATTGATAGCTTTTCCCTAAAAATGTTCGGACAGCGACAGTACCTGCGACAGTATTAGTAGCAGCTTCTGAAACAATCTCAATGTCCTCTGGACGAATCGTTGCCACCGTCGTTGTAACATTTGGTTCAGGATTAGTCGTTTTCACTATTTGATTTGTTTGTGTCCGATAATGACCGGCTTCCATTTTTTCGACAGAGAAAAAGTTTTCAAAACCGATAAATTCAGCGACAAACTTAGTACGAGGCAAACGATAAATCGTTTCTGGTGAATCATATTGTTCAATCACGCCATTATTCATAATGGCCACTTTATCTGAAATAGAAAAACATTCTTCTTGGTCATGTGTGACAAAAACTGTCGTAATGCCTAATTGTTGTTGAATCCGTTTGATTTCAATCCTCATTGCTACTCGCAATTTTGCATCTAAATTACTCAACGGTTCATCTAGTAGTAATAGTTTAGGTTCAATAATCAGAGCACGTGCTAGCGCAACCCGCTGTCTTTGACCACCAGATAATTGTTTTGGATAACGGTCGCCCAAGCTTTCTAAACCACATACTTTTAGCATTTCTGTGACTTTTTGGTCCATGGTTTGTTTATTTTCTTTGCGTAATTTCAGCCCAAAAGCGACATTTTCTGCAATCGTTAAATGGGGAAATAACGCATAGCTTTGAAAAACCATCCCGAAGTTTCTTTTATGGACAGGAACCTTTGTTAGTTCTTCTTGGTCAACGAAAAACTGTCCGTCGTTTGGCTTAATTAATCCAGCAATCACTCTTAGCGTAGTCGTTTTACCACAACCACTCGGTCCTAATAAAGAAACTAACTCTCCTTTTTCCATTGAAATATTTAAATCTTTTAAAATATCTTGTTTTCCGTCATAGCTGACGCGAATATCTTTTAAATCCACAAAAGTCAAAATTTTCTCCTCTTTCTATCTCGTGCTTCTTCCATGTTTTAGGCAATGGAAGCCAGTCCCAACGTTTTTTCAATTAAAAACATTAAGCCCATTGTTAGTAGCATCAACAATACAGAAATTGCTGAAACAGTTGGATCATAATTGTATTCCATATAACTTAATAAAGAAGTAGGCAGCATCGTCACACCGGGACCTGATAAAAACATCGATACAGGAACATTGTTAAACGAATTGACAAATGCTAACATAAAGGCTGCAAAAATTCCCGAAGACACATTGGGTAAAACAATTTGAATAAAAGCTCGCAATCTTGTACAACCTAATGTCCAAGCTACTTCTTCCATTGAATAATCTAGTTGTTCCATACTTGATCCAACCACTCGAATAATATAAGGCAAACTAATTAAAAAATGCCCCATTAACAATCCTTGAAAGACAGGCAAACCTAATTTAATAACAATATATTGAAATAACGTATACCCGACCACAATTCCTGGAATCACAGTTGGGGATAAGAAAAAGCTTTTAATAAAGTTGCGCCCGCGAACGGAATAACGTGCCAGCGCATAGGAAGCCGGAATCCCTACTATTAATGCTAAAACAGTCGCTAATACCCCAATCAACAAACTTAACTTAAAACTGTCCATAAACGTTTCCGATTGTAAGGCTTTGGCGTACCAATCTAAAGTAAATCCTTTAATCGGAAATTGAATCGCTGCGGCTGTTCCAAAAGAAGTCACCACAATCAAACATAATGGTAAAAATAAAAACAGAAAAACTAGAATTGCAATAACAGATAGTCCTTTTTGCTTACGCATGATTTGCTTCTCTCCGATCTACTTTCTTAGCGACCATGTCTAGGCCTTTCATCACAATTAATGTCGTTAAAATCATAATAAATGCAAGAACACTCGCCGATTGCCAATCACCTAAAGTATTAGCCTTTTGATATAAGAAGGTCGACATCATCATTTTTTGGTTACCACCTAACAGCTGTGGCGTCGTATAAGCCGTTAAAGTTCCTGTAAACACTAATATACTTCCTACAATGGTGCCTGGAATTGATAAAGGTAAAACAATTTTCCGAAAAGCCGTCATTGGATTGGCGCCTAGCGTCTCAGCCGCTTCTAGCATTTCTCCTTCAATGTTTTCCATAACCCCAACTAAGGTCATAATCATTGTCGGTAAAAATAAATACACTGAACCGATAACAATTGCAAATTCTGTATACAATAAATTCAGCGGTTGCTCAATTAAGCCTGTTTTTAATAACAACGTATTCACTACACCGTTTTTTCCTAAAATGTTAATCCAAGCAAAACTTCGAATAACTGAATTGGTTAATAGTGGAAACAAGGTCATAGCCATTAAAAAGCCACGCCATTTTTTGGAAACCCCAGCAATAAAGTATGCCGTTGGAATGCCCAACACGATTGAAATACCCGTCACAATTAACGAAACTCTTATCGTTCGCCAGAAAATTGAAACATTATAGTCATCTTTAAAAAAAGTAACATACTGATTTAGTGTCAAGCCATGATCAGTAAAAATGGTTGGCAAAATGCTAGTAATTAATGGAATCATTAAGAAAAATAATAATAGTACTAGCCCCGGTGCCACAATTAAATAAGGAACTTTCTTGTTCATTCGTACACTCCTCGTTCGTTTTTTCACTTCATCAGTATACGCAAGGAAAACGTATATTTCAACACATTTTCATCTTTTTGTTCGTTTTTAAACCCGAACGTTCGTATATTTTTTCGAAAAAGGT
This sequence comes from Enterococcus sp. DIV2384, assembly GCF_050534975.1. Taxonomy (NCBI): domain Bacteria; kingdom Bacillati; phylum Bacillota; class Bacilli; order Lactobacillales; family Enterococcaceae; genus Enterococcus; species Enterococcus sp. DIV2384. The sequence goes on along the minus strand of NZ_CP172905.1, from coordinate 1,058,610 downwards.
TATTAAAAAATAAAACACGAACATTAAACAAAAAACACAAACAAGACTGTTTGTGTTTTTTGTCAACTTTTTTATTTATCACTTAATTTTCTTGGAACGTTTGATCCTTTTCCATCATTTTCACTATAATACCATCTTGATACACCTGATAATATCCGAACAATTCATTCTCTTTTGAGACACTATTCTTTTCAGATCTAATTTGAACAACATAACTTCCTTTATTTGACTGCTTAAACGTATAATGAAACGCCGAGTCATTCGTTGGTATCCCTAAACCATTTTGTAAAAATTCAATCGCTTCCTGTTTAGTATAAGATTCTGCTTCTAATTGCGTTCCTAAATGCGGATTTTTTTGATCAACAAATTGTCTTGCTTTGTCATTATTAGCAGACTTTTCTATAACGACTTCCTGTTGCGAATTCCTACTTCCTGAACAGCCAGATAATACAAATAAAATCATCAACAACCCGAAACACTTACTCAAAGTTTTCTCCTCCTCTCCATTTTGATTAGTGATACTTGATGATTTCTTTTATATTTTAGCATGCTTGATATAACGAATTGTGCTCAAAAAAGACAGAATCAACAAGTAAAAATTGTCGACTCATCTTTCTCTACTAATATTAAACACTATTTGTCTCAATATTTTCGAATTCCCTGTAAATTACTGATAAATAAAAACAGCTCCTTTTGCGTATACTTATATTATCAGCACCTAAAGGAGGAACTTTCTTGAAGCAAAAAAATCTACTCACTTATCAATCACTTGCAGCCTTGTTGCTAGTATTCAGTCTCTTTAGTTTTGACCCATCGGTTTCTTTTGCCACCCGTTCTGGAAAAACGCCTGTTTCAGTTGAACTAGAACTTGGAGGGCTGCCTGGTGATGAATCGGTTGACGATGCCATTGATCCTGATTTAGAAAATCCTAACACTAGTTTTGACTTGCTCTTTATTCCGAAAGAATTTACTTTTGAAACCCAAGCGATTTCTGGTGATTTAACGGCAGTTCCTATACGATCTTCTGAAGGCAATACTCATACAATGAGACACTTCGGGATGGGGGATGTTCGCGGAGCCTTAACTGGTTGGCATGTCACTGCTGAAATCCCACACATGCGAAACGAAGCTCATTCTTTACTAGGCATCATTACGTTTCAATTAACAGGCGGCTATGCTCGCTATGACAAAACGTTAAGGCGTTTCTTTATGACAAATACAATGTATGGACTGGATTTTTCAGAAGATCCTGCTGCACCTGACTTCCCGACCAACCCAATTATTATCGGTAACGGTGCGACTTTAATGAGTAACGCTGGTGATAGAAAAGGACAAGGCATGTGGAGCGGCCGCATGACCGATATTTCTCTTGAAATCCAAACCCCTGTTTCACAATTATTTCCTGGCGCATATACAGGTTCGATTATCTGGAATTTAATCTCTGGACCTGCATAAAATAAAGAAACGCTTAGAAAACTAGCGGAATCACTACTCTTCTAAGCGTTTTTTTATATCATAAGGACTATTTGCTCCTTCTATTTGTCTAAGCATGCTTTACCACTTTTCGTTTAACGAATCACTTGGCCCCAACGGTAATCAAACTGATACTCTTGATTACCATTATTCAGGTTAATTTTGTATAAATAACGCGGGACTTTAATGAATAACGCATCCTCTACTTGAAAAGCTTCAATAGGTACATTTTCTTTAGTTAAAAGCAACGGTGTTTGCCACTCGTATGTTTTTTTCTGCCAATTGTATAAGCCAACTATCGCTTGATTACTTTGTCTTTTCTTGTATGACAGAACATAATAATTTGCTTCATCTTTCTTGCCTAATAAAACTGGTGCTATTAGTTGCTCTTCTAGTTTTCCTTGCACTGTTGTACGCTCTTCCGATGACAGCTCTTGACCAATTTGACTCTCATTTGAATCTACCGTCCATTTAGGCGCTTCTTGTGTTTGAAAGACTTCTTTGAAAGTTGGGTCTTGTTTTAACTGCCAATTTTTCAAATCTAATTGATAATATCGATTGTTTAATCCATAAATATAGAGATAGCGATTATCCATAAAACGATAATCAACGAAATCAGAGCTTAAATAGTCTTTTAATTCAGGGAATTTCTTCACTAAATCCGCTTCAGAAAACTGTTTTTTCCCTGTTTTTGTATCTAGTAAGTAAATGGCCTCGTTATCAGCATTATTCAAAACCACATATTGATCTGTTTGACCAATTAAATAATCACGCCAACCTAAACGTTTACTCCACATTCGTTCGCCCGTCTGACTATTAACAGAAATCACTTGGAACAATGAGTTACTGGTGCTAATGCCATTCGTTCGTCCATTTGGAATAATCATTCGCTCGATTGAAGTTAAGCCTTTCGTTTTTTCAGAATAAAACGTCGCACTTTTCTCTTCAATCGTTACTGAACGAAACATTCCGAAAAATATCAAACCAGCAAAATGTACCACTGCAAGATAAACCAATAAAATTAACGCATAGGGAACCAGTCTCCTTGTACTCCGCCTTCTTATTAAGGAAATAACCAAAATACCACTAATTACTATAAAAATAATTGCTACAATGATAACAAAAATATCATGATAGAGCCAACCAGATAATTGCCAACTTCTATAAAGTGTGTCCATTACGCCATCCTTTCCAATTGTTATTTGCTTATTATAAAAAGGATACTATTTTTTTTTGAAAAATAACAACAAAAAGCGACGAACATCAATAAGCCCATTCAAGTTGACTAACTAGGTCAACTTGAATGGGCGTGGAGAAATGTGCCTTGTTATTCAGTTATTCCGCTTCTTCAATTGCAGACAAAGCTTTTGCAATATCAATTTCTTTATTCCGATAATCAGCATCATGAACTGGAAAATGCTGCCGCAATTCTGCTGCTTCCATCCACGAAACAGTCCCTTGTTTAATGCCAAAATCAAGAATGTGCCCACCAAATTGGTGATCCTCACTGATAAAGTGCAAATGAAACCCTGCGGCAGAAGCACCATGAAATAATTTAGGTGTAAAGAACCCTACAACTGTTCCCTGAATATTCTCCGCTGTAAATTCAGGTTGATTGCGTGCGGCTTCTACAAATGGTGGATACGGTTTTTCTTGTTTAGGTGCCACACGAACATGCATCTTCGCAAAAAGACCGCTAATTTTAATTGCCGCAAAAAAATTAGGACTAATTTTTTCTAAAATTTGTGCTTTAATATTTTCATCGGTTTCCGTTGATACAGGGAATGCGCCATCTTCTTGAAAACGAGTAACTGCGGCATATGGCGTTAATTCTTCGCCTTCTAGAATAGTAATTTCGCCAGTTTGATTTGCATGATACAATGTACCGTCCAATAAAATAATTTCGCCATTTGAGCCTTCTAATGTCCCAATTCCAAAATCACCTTGCGTGAGTAACGTACCAATTTCTGCCGTTCCTGCCATCAAACTTTCCATTAAACCGCCTAGCGTACCATGTTGATAAACATATTGTTCGCTCATTTTTCCATCTCCTAATAAAGTTGATCTGGTAACAATGTTTTACCTAATTCTTGATTATCTGAATAATCCACAGGAACATCAATAATCACTGGGCCTTCTGTTTGCATTCCTTCTTCTAAAGCTGCGGCAAATTCTGCTTGTGAATGCACTCGAACCCCTTTGGCTCCAAAAGCTTCAGCATATTTCACAAAATCAACTGGACCAAAATCTACGCCAGAGGATCGATTATATTTCATTTCTTCTTGGAATTTAACCATATCATAACTACCATCATTCCAAATAATATGCACGATATTTTGCTTTAAACGAACCGCTGTTTCTAATTCTTGCGCTGAAAATAGGAAACCGCCGTCCCCAGAAACAGAGATAATTTGTGTATTCGGACGAACCAGCGCAGCCGAGATTGCCCAAGGCAAAGCGACACCTAATGTTTGCATACCGTTACTAAATAATAAATGACGCGGTTCATAACTTCTAAAGTGGCGAGCCATCCAAATGTAGTGACTCCCTACGTCAACAGTAACTGTCATTTCATTCGTAGTTTTTTCTTGAAGCGTTTGAACAATTTCTAATGGATGTAATCGATTTTCAATTGTACTTGTTTTTACTTCTTTAATCGTTAATTTTTCTTGAAGCGTTTCTAAATAATCTTGCGCATCTTCTGTTAATATTGGTTCACTAAATGCTTCTGATAATTTCAAAATATTTTTAGACATATCACCAATTAGCTCTTCTTCCGGTTGCATATATTGATCAATTTCCATTTGAACTTCATCAATAACAATAACGCGCGCATCTTTTTCTGCGTTCCAATTACGTGCTTCATATTCAATGGGGTCATAACCAATCGCAATCACTAAATCACTTCTTTTTAACAAACGGTCCCCAGGTTGGTTTCGAAATAAACCAACACGCCCAAAGAAATGTTCTTCTAATTCTTTTGAAATAATTCCTGCTCCTTGGAACGTTTCCACGACTGGCAAACCAGTTATAGCAACCAATTCACGAATGGCTGCGGTAACTTTTCGTGCAGAGGCCCGCATTCCTAAAAGTAAAACAGGTAATTTCGCTTGCTTGATTCGTTCAGCTAAAGCTGCGATTGTTTCTGCTGATGCATGGCCCAGTTTCGGAGCCGACAAAGGCTTAATTGCTTCGCCTGTCACCGGACTATCTGTGACATCTTGTGGGATCGATAAGAATGTTGCGCCTTTTTTCGCTGTTTTGGCGATACGGTAAGCATTGGCAATATTTTCAGATAATGTTTCTGGATCTTGAATTTCTGTACTGAATTTTGTTATTGGACTAAATAATGCAGCATTATTCATGCTTTGGTGAGTTAATTTTGACAAATCGGACCGTTTCACCTGTCCAGCCAATGCTAAAACAGGGTCCCCTTCTGCAGTCGCAGTTACTAACCCAGTTGCTAAATTGCTGGCACCAGGTCCACTAGTTGCAATAACTAAGCCAGGCTCTCCCGTCAAACGACCAATCCCTTGTGCCATAAAGGCAGCGTTTTGTTCATGTCGAGCTAAAATTAATTCTGGACCTTTGTCAACTAATGCATCAAAAACCCCATCAATTTTTGCACCGGGAATCCCAAAAATATAGGGCACTTCGTGATTGATTAAACTTTCTACTATGATATCTGATCCTTTTTTACTCACTGTTATACCTCCAATTAAAATCTGTACTAATTACAAATACAAAAATACCACTAAAATTCTAATTAATCAACAATGAAACACCTTAAAAACGTGTAATATACTAATTCGCATATTTTAATAGAATTGAGATATTTCAAAAGATTAAGCAAAAATAATGCAAAATACCTTAAAGTTTTATAGTCTTTCAACAATTATTATATACTTCTTCACTAAAAATTAGTAAGATTAACCTATAAGAAAAAAATCACAACCTGTGATAAATTATTGGAGGAAAAATATGTCAAAAGGGAAGAAAATTTTTGCCATTATCTTTGGAATTATCTTGGTTCTATTTCTTGCAGTTGTTGGAATGGGAGCAAAACTTTATTGGGATGTTTCTAAATCAATGGATAAAACCTATGAAACAGTAGAACGATCTAAAAAAAGTCAGGTCAATTTAAACAATAAGGAGCCTTTTTCTGTTTTATTATTAGGGATTGATACAGGCGATGACGGGCGTGTCGAGCAAGGTCGTTCGGATACAACAATTGTTGCAACAGTTAATCCTCGTGACAAGCAAACAACCTTAGTCAGTCTTGCTCGCGATACCTATGTTGATATTCCAGGTCAAGGAAAACAAGATAAATTGAATCACGCCTATGCTTTTGGTGGCGCATCTTTAGCAATGGACACAGTTGAAAACTATTTAAACATACCTATTAATCATTATGTTTCAATTAATATGGCTGGTTTAAAAGAATTAGTCAACGCGGTTGGTGGAATCGAAGTGAACAATAATCTGACTTTTTCTCAAGACGGATATGATTTTACGATTGGTAAAATTTCATTGGATGGTGAACAAGCACTCTCCTATTCAAGAATGCGTTACGAAGATCCTAATGGTGACTACGGCCGCCAAGAACGTCAAAGAAAAGTGATTGAAGGCATCGTCCAAAAAGTCTTAAGTCTTAATAGCGTAAGCAACTATCAAGAAATTTTAACAGCTGTTTCTGATAATATGAAGACAGATTTAAGTTTTGATGACATGAAAAAAATTGCCTTAGATTATCGCAGTGCCTTTGGTAAAGTGAAACAAGACCAACTTCAAGGTACTGGTTTTATGCAAGATGGAGTTTCCTACCAACGTGTGGATGAACAAGAATTAAATCGTGTCCAACAAGAGTTGAAAAATCAATTGAATACAAAATAAAAATAAAAATAAAACCCACGAGTACTATAAATACTCATGGGTTTTATTTTCTCTTCTATTAACGTTCTTGTTTTACCGCTTCTAAAGCCGCTGTATTAATCATATTCCAAGGTTTGTCAAACGCTGGTTGGAAGAAGAAGTCCGCATAGGCTAAGTCTTCAATCGTCATTTTGGCTTGAATCGCTAATGAAATAGCATTAATGTTTGCAGTTAAATCTGCTTTCGACATTAATTGAGCGCCTAAAATTTCTGTTGTTTCAGGATCATACACTAATTTAAACCAAGCTTTTTGTTTGTCTGGATTAAAGTCCATCAAGTAGTCTTCTACTACTGTCACCGCTTTTGTTTCTTTTCCTAATTTTTGAGCCATGACTTCGTTAATCCCTGTTGAAGCAAATTTATAATCAAAGACGGCCAAGCCAGAAGATCCTTGAACACCAGGGAAAGGTTTAACTGGTTCCTCTAGGTTTTTCACAGCAAAGCGACCTTGTTTACGAGCATTCGTTGCTAAGGCAATATTTACTTCTGTGTCTGCAGGATTGTATTTAATTAACGTAGCATCCCCTACTGCAAATACATCAGGCTCACTTGTCCGCATGTATTCATCCGTCTTGATTAGGCCATTCGGATGTAATTCTAAGGTACCTTTTAACCAAGCAGTGTTTGGACGGACACCAACCGCTACAACGACCAAATCAGCATTGTACGCATTTTTATCTGTAACGACTTTTTGCACACGACCGTCGCCTTCGTAACGTTCAACTGTTTCACCAGTTGCAATGGTAATGTTATTGGCTTCCATCTCTTCTGTTAAAACATCTGTAAATTCTTTATCTAGATACACCCCTAATGGACGATCTAAAATATCAATAACGGTAACCTTTTTACCGGCTTTTGCAAATGCTTCGGCAGCTTCAATCCCAATATAACCACTACCAATCACAACCACATTATTGACTTCTGGATCTACTGTTTTTTGTTTTAATTTAATGGCCCATTGACGACCACGCATCAAGTAAATATTATTCAAATCTTTACCTGGAATATCTAATTCAAATGGGACAGCTCCGGGACTGATGATTAATTTATCATAATTTTCAACACGTTCTTCACCTGACACTAAATCTTTCACTGTCACTTGATGTTCTTTTGGTTGAATCGCTGTAATTTCAGTATTAGAAAAGACATTCACACCACGACTCTCCATTTTTTCGCCAGTCATATAGCGAACAGAATTAACATCTTTCACTTTTCCTTCTAGGTACAACTGCATGCCACAAGACAAGAATGAGATAAAATCACCTTTCTCATACCATTGAATTTCTGCATCAGGATGAAGATTTAGTAATTCCTCTACCGCTTCATAACCTCCATGTGATGATCCTAAAACAATAACTTTCATCGCTCGTTCCTCCCATATAATATTATTTCTTACATAATAAAGAATATCATATATTCTCAAAAAATAACAAATAATATCCTCTTTTCCATTCTCAATTAAGTTCTTTAAATGAGAATAAAAAGGAGTATCCTCTGTATTTCGCCACTTTTCAATTACTTTTTTTATTTACTAAAAAATAAAAAATACTAAATTCTCCGATACGATTGATAGGGACGCCCCACTTTTAAATAGCTATTTTTACTTTCTAAAAGGTTATTTTTTTCTAGAAACAACACATATTTGCGAACAGAAACATGTGAAAGCTGACTCGCTTCTGATAATTCTTGAATCGTAAAATAGTCGGTAAATTCGTCTATTTTTTTTAACAATAATTGTAATGTTGCTTGTGTTAGTCCTTTTTCTAAGGACATGTTTTGAAGATCTTGTTCATTTTTACGTGCGTTTGTCTGTGAATAATGAAATAATTGGTCCACTTTTGTTTGCGAAAGCTCCTTCGTTTCCAGCGTGAATTGAGCAGCTTTTTTCTGATAGTTTTCGATACTTTGTTGAAATCGTTCAAAAGAGAAGGGTTTAACTAAATAGTCTAAAACGCCTAAATGTAAGCTTCGTTTAACGTTTTCCAACTCGTTGGCAGCCGTAATCAGGATAACTTCTGTGTCAATTTTTTCATCTCTAATTGTTGCCAGATAGGTCAAGCCGTTGCCATCTTTTAAATGAACGTCTAATAAAACAAGTACTGGTTGTTTTTCTTTCGTTAATTGTAGACCTTCAGCAATTGTTGCAACCGTAAAAATAGTCGGTTGGTGAATTAATTTTTCAAGATATTTTTGATGTATATATGCAACCATAGGATCGTCTTCAATAATCAATAGGTTCATTTTCCTCTGCTCCTTCGTAATGAACATTTATGCGAAGGACAAGCCAATTGTTTTGTTGGTTTTCCCAAGTCAATGTCGCTTCCGCATTCTCTAATAATCTTGCCAAATAAGAAGTGAAAAACTCTTGCTCAAAGCGTTCCAGTTGTTCTTTTGGATAAGCAAACGAATAAGTCGTCGTCAAACTTCCTGGCTGATAATCAATGGTTTCAATGATCTCTTCTGGTAACGGTTGTTCCATCAGGAAACGATGAATATAACGGTAGATAGCAATCAAATTTTGCGTATCTTCATCTCGTTTATTTGGTGGAATTTCTGGATAAATTTCAATAGCTAATTGTGTTTTAATTTCTGCAAACTTGATTCTTTCCCCACTTAAAAAACCTGCTAGAATAGGATTCCTAACCAAAATAGCTAAGCGCTGTGCAAATTCCTTTTCTGGTTTCAATAAATCGGCTAGATAATGTTTTAGCGCCTCATAATCTTCTAAATCGACTAAGCCATAAATGACATGCATCTTATTCATAAATTCGTGTGATTGACTTTGTAATGCCGAAGCATATGTCGTTGTGCTGACAAGCTGTTCTGCGACAATAAACGTTTCCGTCGCATTTTTCAGAAAGATAACATGCCCAATTGTTCTTTTACGGACATTAATCGGGGCGATTGAGACGAAATAATCCTGGCCATTTTGACGATAGAATTGCTCTGTTTTTGAATGTACGACTAATTTTTCAGGAGATAAAACCAATGCTGAAAGTTTCTTTCCTAGTAAATTTTCTTCACTATTTGTTATATTATGATACATTTTAGTTGCTTCAATATTTGCTAATAAAATATTTTGATCGGTATCAATCACAAGGATTGCGTCTTTCGTTTCCTCAAGCATGGCGTTTCGCTCTTCTAATAGACGAGCAATTTCTCTTGGCTCTAAATCGTGAAGTTGTTTTTTTAAATAATAAGAAACCACGATGGCTAATATAAAGCCAAAACCAACACTTAAAAGGACACTCACTGTGTAATCATTTTTTGTTCGTTCAATCAATTGTGAAAGCGAGGTCATTTTAATGCCCATTGCCACAACCCCAATTTGTTTTCCTTGATCATAGACTGGGACAAAACCTCTTAATGATTCTCCTAAACTTCCTTGACTAACAGACAAATGTTCCTCCCCTTTTAATGCTCGCACTTCATCGCCACCTTCAAAATGCTTACCTATTTTTTGGCGATCAGGATGTGTTAAACGAATCCCCTGCATATTCATAATCACGATAAAATCCAACTGATGGATTTCACCTAAACGAACCGTATACGCTTCCAATTCATCTGAATAGTGATCATTCTTTAAGGCTTCAATAACATTCGGTTCAATAGCCAACTGTTCCCCGACGGCTAAAAGTGCTTGCTCTTGGTTTTTACGAACTTCTTTAATTGTTTGGACCGTCGTTACTCCGTAAAAGAAAGTAATCATAATAATTAATGTTGCAATAAAAATCACTGATAAGAAGCACCATAATTTCCCGCCACGCTTCATGCCATCCCTCTTTTCTCTTCAAATAAAGTATAGCATAGGAAGATTTGGTTAAAAAACTTTTCTTTAGTTAAATTAATTAAATAATCTACTCTACAGAAAACGTTTACATTATGATGAATATAGATTAAAGTTATAGGAGGAAATAGCATGGAAAAGAAATTGCACGCAACAGCTGCTAACGAAACAGATTGGCGCAACAAATTAACCAAAACGAGGATTGGTTCGGTTACGTTACCTGTTTATCTTGTAACAGCTAGCATTATTCTTGTTACGGCTCTATTAGAACAACTACCAGTCAATATGTTAGGTGGTTTTGCCGTAATTTTAACAATGGGTTGGTTACTTGGAACAATTGGTGGAAATATTCCTATTTTGAAACATTTTGGCGGTCCTGCAATTTTATCTTTATTAGTACCATCAATTATGGTCTTTTTCAATTTACTCAACCAAAATGTCTTAGACTCAACAGATATTTTAATGAAACAAGCAAACTTTCTCTATTTCTATATTGCTTGTTTAGTTTGTGGAAGTATCCTTGGAATGAACCGCAAAATTTTAGTCCAAGGTTTAATGCGCATGATTGTCCCGATGGCATTAGGAATGATTTTAGCAATGGGCGTTGGGACCCTTGTTGGAACGCTGTTAGGTCTCGGTTGGAAACATAGCCTTTTCTATATCGTCACTCCTGTTTTAGCTGGTGGAATCGGTGAAGGCATTCTTCCTTTATCCCTTGGTTATAGTGCCATTACTGGATTGCCAAGTGAACAATTAGTGGGGCAATTAATTCCCGCAACCATTATTGGTAATTTTTTTGCTATCATGTGTTCAGGTTTACTTAGTCGTTTAGGAGAAAAACGCCCTGAACTTTCTGGACAAGGTCAGTTGATTAAAATTACCAATTCAGATGATTTAAGTGATGCTTTAGAAGAAGACAAAGCACCAATTGATGTAAAATTAATGGGCGCTGGTGTTTTAATTGCGTGTACCTTATTTATTACAGGTGGTTTATTGCAACACTTAACAGGCTTTCCTGGTCCTGTTTTGATGATTGTTGTCGCAGCCTTTTTAAAATACTTAAACGTAGTACCGAAAGAAACCCAACGCGGATCAAAACAGCTTTATAAATTTATCTCTGGCAATTTTACGTTCCCGTTAATGGTTGGCTTAGGTATGTTATATATTCCTTTAAAAGATGTCGTAGGAATGCTTAGCTGGCAATATTTTGTTGTGGTAATTAGTGTCGTTTTCACTGTTATTGCTACAGGATTTTTCGTTTCACGCTTCATGAATATGAATCCCGTTGAGGCTGCCATTGTCTCCGCTTGCCAGAGTGGTATGGGTGGGACTGGCGATGTGGCTATTTTAAGTACAGCCAATCGAATGAACTTAATGCCGTTTGCACAAGTTGCGACACGATTAGGCGGTGCCATTACAGTAATAACAATGACTGCTATTTTTAGAATGCTTTTTTAACTATAAGTGAATTATTTAGGAGGAAAATGATATGTCAACAAAAGATGTAAAAGAATTAGCGATTGAGCAAGCAAAAAAATTTGGGGGGAAATTAGAAGTCTGCCCTAAAGTTCCGATTGAAACAAAAGCAGATTTAGGAATTGCCTACACACCAGGTGTTGCGGCTGTTTCTTCTGCCATACATGAAAAAAAAGAACGCGCTTACGAATTAACGACAAAGAAAAACACCGTCGCCGTTATCAGTGATGGTTCAGCAGTTTTAGGTTTAGGTAACATTGGTCCTGAAGCAGCGATGCCTGTCATGGAAGGAAAAGCTGCATTGTTTAAACGCTTTGCTGGTGTGGATTCGATTCCCCTTGTTTTAGATACACAAGATACCGAAGAAATTATTCAAACAGTGAAGTTTTTGGCTCCAACCTTTGGGGGAATTAACTTGGAAGATATCAGCGCTCCTCGTTGTTTTGAAATTGAACAGCGTTTAATCGATGAACTAGATATTCCCGTTTTCCATGATGATCAACACGGGACAGCGATTGTTGTTCTAGCGGCTTTGTACAACAGCTTAAAATTAATCAACAAGAAAATAGAGGACATTCATGTGGTAATCAACGGCGGTGGCTCCGCTGGTCTTTCGATCACAAGAAAATTTTTAGCTGCTGGTGTAAAACATATTATCATTGTTGACCGTGCAGGGATTCTGAGCGAAACAGATACAGCTCTGCCACCACACCACGCAGAAATTGCGAAGCTAACCAATCGGGAACACCGTACCGGTGATTTAGCTACTGCTCTTGAAGGCGCTGATGTCTTTGTTGGTGTTTCGGCACCAGGTGTTTTAAAACCTGAGTGGATTCAACAGATGAATGAGCAGCCAGTTATTTTTGCAATGGCTAACCCAGTTCCTGAAATTTTTCCTGATGAAGCTTTAGCGGCAGGCGCTTATATTGTCGGCACTGGTCGTAGTGACTTTCCGAATCAAATTAATAATGTGTTGGCCTTCCCTGGTATCTTCCGTGGTGCCTTAGATGCTCGGGCGAAAAAGATTACGATTGAAATGCAAATTGCCGCTGCCAAAGGTATTGCAAAATTGATTCCCGATAATGAACTCACGCCGACCAATATTATTCCCGATCCATTCCAAAAAGGAGTCGCAAAAGTCGTCGCTGAAAGCGTCCGTAACGCTGTCAAAGAAACAAATTAAAAAGAGAAAAAAGGAACAACTTAACTCAAGAGGAGTTAGGTTGTTCCTTTTTTAAATCTGAAACGCTAATCTATTATTTAAAACTGATATTAAACTCTTGCATATCTTTTTCAATATAAGCAAGTAATTTTTTATTTTCAAAGAAACGTGTAAAGTAGTACGCAATACGATAATCTTCAACAGCATCTAGTCCTAGCATCTGTTTATTAAACGCTTTTTCGTATAATAAGCAATCTAAAGAGTAAATAGAACTGTGCGTCCGATTAATTTCGATTCCTTTATCACTTAATTCAATACTCTTTGCATAGTCTTTAATTAATGAATAGAATTTTGCGGTATTATAATAAATACGGCATTGCTCTAATGGATAATCTAATTTGAATTCGCTTAGCAATTGTAAAGATTTATCGTAATAAACTTTTGCTTTTTCAATATCATCTTCTAATTCATATAAAATACCGATCGCATTCATACTCAAAATATTATAAATATTAATATCACGACTAATTTCAGAACCACGATGTAAATAGAACAATGCTTCGCTATTATTTTTCTTACCTAATAAACTCGTAATTCCTTTATAATAGAAAAATTTTGTTTCTAAAATTCTGTTTGAACTTTCGATATCATCTGGATAGTCTTTCAACAAATCATAGGCTTCATCGTGCTTAAAGTAAAAGCATAATTCTTCTACTTTATTTAATAAGCTTTCGAGTTTTTTCTCACTAGAACCTTCGATACATTCTTCCACTTGTAAGTCTAAACGTAGACATACAGATGAGAAAATGTCTAAACTGTCACACACATTTTTGTTTTCAATGTTACTAATTGTTGCTTGTGTACAAATTCCTTTTGCCAATTCAGCTTGCGATAATTTTTTCTTTTTACGCGCTGTTTTGATTTTTTCTCCCGCTACTCTCACAGTCAAAACTCCAATCTTTCTATTTTTTTTGTATTAAACATACCATCATTTTACAGATAATGTTATAATGAAGCTATCATAATAAAGGAGGTGAAATATATGTTTGATTTACTTGCTTTATTAACTGGAATTTCAGTTCGTGGCAATGCACCACACCAATAATTACGTGTTTGTTTAACTGAATTTCTGACGGCTCTACCTATGCCAGTAGGTGGAGCCATTTTTTTATTTAATATTATAAAATTAACAGTATTTCTGAAACCTCACACTTAGTATAACACAAATTATAAATTATGCTAGATAGTTACCAAATTAACGTCATTACAAGGATGTTACGTTTTTACAACATCTTGTAAAACTAGACAATGCTGTCCTTCTTTATCCATCACACTCAATGATAGTGATAGTATCTTATGATAGAAACAACATGTACATTATAACAATTATTATTAAGAAAGCTACTTCTCAATAGGAGAAGTAGCGCTTCTCTCGTTACAGTTTTACTCTTCTTCTTCAGCCATGAATGTATTGAAAACTTCTTCAATCATATCCCATTCAGCGTCTGTTTCGATTTGCTGTAAATCGCCTTCTGTACCTTCTGCGTTTTCCACATATGAGTAAGCTTGCAATTCAACATCTTCATCCTCAGGAATTCCTGCTGGATATAATAAAACATAATTTTTACCGAATTCTTCTTGACCGTCAACAGTTAGTAAGATCTCGTATAATGTTTCATTTCCTTGTTCGTCTACTAAAGTAATGTGTTCATGTCCTTCGTGATCATGATCGTGGTTGTGTTCTGTCATTCTTCTTCTCTCCCTTGATGTATTCAAAGCTCGATAATTATCGGCTATGTGCATCTAAATAATTTTGTAGAATCATTACTGCCGCTAGTTTATCAATGACTTTTTTTCTTTTGGCTCTGGAAGCATCTGCTTGCTCCACCAAGAAACGCTCTGCTTGGACAGTTGTTAATCGTTCATCTTGATAGTCAACAGGTAATTGAAATAATTCTTGAATCTTATCACCATATGCCATGGATGCTTCAGCTCTAGGACCGATGGAATTATTCATGTTTTTCGGTAAACCTACGACAAATTTCGTGACTTCGTATTCTTTCACCAATTCACCTAATCGCTCAAAACCGAAGTTCTCTTCCTCTTCATTGATGCGAATAATTTCGATGCCTTGTGCTGTCCAACCTAATAAATCACTAACAGCCACACCGACTGTCCGTGAACCTACATCTAGCCCCATGATCCTCATTTGATATCGATTCCGTGGTTCGCTAAGTAATATTTGGTTAATTCTTCCATGATTTCATCACGTTCATGACGACGAATTAAGTTTCGAGCATCTTGATAACGAGGAATGTAAGCCGGGTCCCCAGAAAGTAAATACCCTACTATTTGGTTAATAGGATTGTATCCCTTTTCTTCTAATGCCCGATACACGGTTTCTAACGTTTCACTGATTGCTTTTTTTCGATTATCATCAAAATCAAAGCGTACTGTTTCGTCTGTAAAACCCATTTTACTACACCTCACTTCTACTTTTATACAATTTCATTTTACTAGAAAAGAACCGAAACTACAAACAAAATTTCTTCTCCTTCTCTCTTTTTTGTTATTTCTTAGTCTTTTATTAATAAAGGCTTCGTAAAAAAATGACAGCCATCGATAATTTTAAAATTATAAAAACAAATACACAACTTTATAAAACAAGAATAAAGCTCTGCTAAATCGCCAGAATATCACCTTTCCCTTCAATTCATTTTGCGAAAAAATCGACGTTTTTCTTTTGAAAACTTTTAAATATTTATGATTAAATAATATCAGCCTTTTAATGTTACAATTCGCTAACAATCTGTTTACGATGTAAATTTTCGATTGCAGCTGTTATTTATTTCCTCTTTTTGGTTCGTTTGTAGTACACTAGAAGAAAATACATAAAGTGAGGCTTGCTCAATGACTCCTGCTCATTTGGATTTACTTTTAGAAACCTGTTTGTTAGCTGGTAAAATTATGATAGAAAGCGATGCAGAAATGTACCGTGTTGAAGATACAATGAGCCGAATTGCGCTTGCTTCTGGCAACTATCGAATGGTTAGCTATGTGACACAAACCGGGTTATTTTTTGGCATAGATGGAACCTCCACGATTCGTATGGTTCAAGTAATGAAACGTGGCATTGATTTAGAAAAAATCTCTCGTGTGAATCAGCTGTCTCGTGCTTATGTGGCTGGTGATTTTTCTTTAGAGGAATTACTGAATAAACTAAAAGTGATTGATAGTGAACACCGACATTTTCCAATTAGCGCACGCATTGTTAGTGCGGCTGTTGTCAGCGCTACAATTATGATTCTTTTTGGTGGTGTCTGGTCCGATTTATTCTTGACTTTTCTGATTGGTGGTTGCGGCTATAGTCTTTATTATTTTAGTTTAAAGTTTCTCAAGATTAAATTTTTATCTGAATTTTTAGCTTCGCTGTTCATTGGTGCAGCCGCTATTCTTTCAGTCAAATTGGGACTCGGACAATCACAAGATTTAATCATCATTGGTTGTGTCATGCCTTTAGTGCCTGGTGTGCAAATTACCAATGCTCTTCGCGATTTGCTAGCTGGACACTACTTATCGGGTGTTTCTCGTGGGACTGAAGCATTAATGACTTCAGGAATGATTGGTTTTGGCATTGCTTTTGTCTTTCAACTTTTCTATTAAAAGGAGTGACTTACTTGCTAGGAATCATTTTGGTACAATTTATCTTTAGTTTTTTAGCTTCTGCGGCGTTTGCGATTATTATTAATGTTCCTCGACGATCACTGGTGGCTTGTGGTCTAACTGGTAGTGTGAGCTGGATGCTTTATTGGGTAATCGTTGAAGTTTTTAGTGGAAATGTGGCATTAGGTTCCCTCATCGGTGCTGTCGGTGTTGCGGCAGTAAGCTACCTATTCTCAAAAATATTGAAAATGCCTGTCACGATTTTTAATATTCCTGGTATTGTTCCATTGGTACCTGGTGGCTTAGCTTATCAAGCTGTTCGGAATATCGTAATTGGCAATTATGAAAAAGGCGCCTATTTTACCGTGCAAGCTGTAATGATTGCTGGGGCAATTGCGTTAGGCTTAGTCGCTTCTGAGGTTTTCAATCAGAATATCCGCAGCTTTCGAGAAAAAAGAGAATCTTTGGGTTTTATTCGTCGTAAGCGCAACAAAATTAAAAAATAGATAGCAAAAAAGTTGGTTGCTTCCATTTGATAAGGAAGCAACCAACTTTTTTTTAAAAGGAACGATAGACATATTGATTTTTAGGTGCTTGATCTGCTTTGACTTTCTCCACTTGCACAGTTGGTATTTGTCGTTTAAACGGTGGATAATAGGACAACTCAACCGTGCCGGTAATCGTTACCCAATCATTGTTTTGAAATTGCGTATGTTCAGGAAAATGAACCAACAAGCCAAAAACGCCAGAATCAGCGACACAATGAATAATCCCAAAACGGAAGACAAACTGGTCAACACTTTCTTCTCGTTTTGAATTATAGACAAAGCCTTTATAAGAAATCCTTTTCCCTGCAAATTGACTTGGATAATTATAGATTAGTTCCATAATTTCCAAATAGTTTTCATCCGTAATTGAAATCACAGATTGGCCATCATATTGTTTCATGGCTTTTGCCATCTGCTTGTCATAATCCGTCTTATTGAAATACATACTTGTATCAGGTTTCAAATATTGCGTTTGCATATCAGGATCCCCTACTGATTCTTTACTTACTGGAAAGTTAAAGCCTTTTGCTTCAACAATTGTTGTGTCTAAACTAACTGTCGGAAATAATAAGCCAACAATCAACGGTAAAGAAAGTAGTAAATAGGCAAGCCCTCTTTGGCTGGGTTTTTCCAAATTATGCTGATGGCCATGATGTTCATGTCCCCCATGATGGTGCATGTCTTCATGTTTTTTTTGCATTGATGGATCTGCTTGGTTCCACAAAATCAATTGGACAATCGCCATAATAAAAGCTAAAACCATTGATAAAACAGCTAAGTAATTATAATGAATATTGATATATTGGTTCAGTTCACCTGAAATTTGAAGATACATCATCAACCCCATATATCCAATTAAAATAATAAATCGTATCATCGATTGTAGGCCTCCTTTCTAAACTACTGCCGCATAAATAGTTACGACAAGCGCCACTATCAAAACAAATTGTACAATGAATGACATCTTAAAATAACGTTTCATCATCAATAAATTTTTAATATCTACCATTGGACCAAAAACTAAGAAGGCGACAATTGGTCCTGTGCCAAATAAACTCAAAAGAGAAGAACCAATAAATGCATCTGCTTCTGAACAAAGTGATAGAGTGGCAGCGATGACTAGCATGACTAGAATCGCTAAAATCTTTGAATGGCCCAATTGCATAAGCGCACCAGTTGGAATATAGGTTTGCATGATTGCTGCCAACAAAGAACCAAAAATTAAATAACGACCCGTATCAAAAAATTCATCAATACTATGGGTTAACGCTGACCAGCCGTTTTTCCAAAATGAACGAGCTTCATCAACGTGTTCATGCGTATGAGCAACCTGCTCTTCTTTAATCTGCGCCAACTCTTTTTCTGTTAAAATTGATTCTTTTCGAAAATAAGCTAACCAAATGCCGATAACCCACGCGACAATCATACTACCTAAAACTCGCCAAATCACAAATTTTGTTGCGCCACTAAAAGCTACGTATGTTGAGAATAGCACAATTGGATTAATGATTGGTGCCGTTAACATAAAAGCAAAAGCGGTATGTGTTGGTACATCTTTTTTAACAAATTGATGCACAATTGGGACGATCCCGCATTCACAAGAAGGGAAGAAAAACCCTAGGAAACTCCCTACACAAATTGATAAAAATTTATTTTTAGGTAACACTTTTTTTACTCGTTCTGGTGTTAAAAAAACATGTAAAGCGCCTGAAATCAAGCAACCTAACATGACAAAAGGCAATGCTTCGATAATAATCGAAAGAAAAATAGTGCTCATCTGTAAAACAGAGTTTGGTAAAAATTGAAACATTATAGACCTCCCACTAGTAAAAATCTAGTTAACTATACTCCTAACACCAGACAAACACAAGTATTTGTCAAAAAATTAACTAAGAGTTTAAAAGTATTATCACCGATGTCTCTGTCAAACCAGCTGGATAAAAGAAAAAAATGAGCATGGGACAAAAATCACTTTGGATTTTTGCTCCACGCTCAAAAACTGATAAACCACCATTATTCTAAATTTGAAATAACTCTGAGGCTGAATCGGGGTCTGTATCATATACCTTAAATGCTTCACCGACGCCTAAATCCTTTTGCTTCAAAGTAGACTCCATGGCCATTCGCGCATGAAGTTTCGTATTATTTTCTTTGCTAAGATGACCTAAATAAATGCGTTTTGTTTTATCACCTAACACATCCGCCATCACAAGAGCACCATCATCATTGGATAAATGGCCTTTATCTCCTAAAATCCGTTGTTTAAGACTCCATGGATAAGGTCCTGCTCGCAAAATTTCAATTTCATGATTGCTTTCGACTAAATAAGCATCTGCATTTTCAATCGTACCACGAATATGATCGCTACAATAACCTGTATCCGTTAGAACAACAAAGGAACGATTATTGCGATGAAAACGATAAAATTGAGGCGCAATCGCATCATGTGAGACACCAAAACTTTCAATGTCCATATCTCCCAAGGTCAAAACTTTGCCCATTTCAAAAATATGTTTTTGAGCGACATCGACTTTGCCAATCATGGGATCCATCGCTTGCCACGTTTTTTCATTAGCATAGACATCTAACTTATATTTTCGCGCTAACACGCCAACGCCGTGAATGTGATCCCGATGTTCATGTGTAACTAAAATCGCATCTAAATCTTCTGGTTTGCGATTGACTTCTGCTAACAGTGAAGTGATTTTTTTGCCACTTAAACCCGCATCTACTAATACTTTCTTTTGGTTGGTTTCAATAAAAAGGGAATTGCCTGTACTGCCACTGGCAAGAACACTGATATTAAAAGCAAACTCTGAATCCATTTAAAACTCTTCCCTTCTACATTACAACATTAACGTGTTTCATTATACAACGGACCTTAATGTTTTTCCACCTTTGGCACAGTATTATTTGTGATGATGGTATTACTTACGGCATTCACCTGTTCAATTTCAACTGAATCTTCACCAGTAGAAATTCCTACAAACCAGACTGGAACGTATACATTTTTCTCACGAATTTTATAAATTCTTGAATAGGCCAATTTAATGAATGTTATTTTGGAATTACTAGGAATCCGGTTATTCATATAGAGCGTGTCTATCGCATCACGATTGGAATATAAATCCGTTTTGTCTCGTAACTCTTCAATATTTTCAATGTGCGTTTGCGAATATTTACTAATTTTCCATAATTCACCTGACGTATCTGCTAAAATACTTAATTTTGCCGTGTCGTCTCTAAAGGGAATTCCTTTATACGATTGTGCAGCCACAATTTCTGCCGTCGGCTCTTTTAAATGAGAAAATTCTGGTAAGTATTGATATTCGTCTCCGAATAATAAAGCATTTTTTTCATTTAAAAAAGTACTTAAATCTTTATCAATTTTCTTAGGATCAATAAAATAGTTTTTACTAGGTACACTCGTTAAAGTATTATCCGCAATTTGCAGCCCATTTCTCAAAAAGTTTTTATTCTTTTCACGTTGGATTTTTAAAGCAGCAGAAAAATTGGTTTGTTCGCCACTTAAATAATAACCTTCCAATCGTTCTGAAGAAAGTGTCCCTTTATACGAGATGTTATCTTTTTCCAACCGACTTTCAATCGATTCTGTTTGGCTGGAAGAAGAGACGTTGCTCTCCTCTTGTTGACCTTCCCGATAAATTCCAAATAAAAAGATATTTAATCCTAAAAACGCTAAGAAGAAAATCCACTCAATTCGTTTAAAATCCATTAGCCCACCTCCAAGCTTGGTAATTGTTTTACCAAGTCCGTTGCAGTGTACCAATTGTTGTTATAAAGGACATACCATTCCGGACTTAAATCAACGACTTGTTTGACTTCTTCAATTGTCTGCCACGTATAACCAATAACAGCCGATTGGATTTTTTCCTTTTTAGCACCAGCCGTTTCTAAACGCTTAATCAATTTTTCCGTGCTTTCCAGCGTCACTTCTTCTTCTGAAGGAATCGGCACTTGGATCGTATTCACACTTGTGTTAATGGTTACGCTTGGCGCAGCACTATCGTTGTTCGTGATGCGAATATCCACTTGGCCTTTTAAATCATTACTAAACACTGGGAAGCCTTCCACAAAAGTCCGATAATTGACACTATCTTTCGTTCGATCAAAGTAACGTAAATTCCCCATATTGGTTCCTAAACGTTTTACATAAGAAAAGCTTTGATTATAGATTGAATCCCGTTTATTCTCTTCTGGCAAGGTCCCTTTAAAATCGATTTTTCCCAGTTTTTCTTCTGCAAACAATCGTTCCTCTTTACTCGTGTAGGTTAAGTCTTGACTGTCTTCATTGGTTTGGATATCTTCCGTTTCATTGAAAAAAGCATTTCTAAAACGAGTAACTGGTTGCGAAGCTAAAATATAACTGTACTTTTTCAACTTCATATCATTGGTTAAATAACATTGTCCTTGTTTGGTTAGCGTATTTTCGGAAACGTCTTGATATTGCAATCCCTCTTTATTGATAATTCCCATTAAGCGCGCCTTATTGACAGTCATGGGTGCTTCATAGACGTTGGCTTGATCATAATCTAAAAAACGTATCTTATTTTCGTTAAAATCCAATTGAATTTTCGTAAAATACTGGTCCGTCAACTCATTAAAGTTAGTAAAATTAATGGATAGATTATAAATCGAAGCATAGTCCGAGATTAAAAAGGGACCTTGATAAAGAAGTTCAATGCCTTGTTCCATTTGGTTGTAGCGCTTAAGTTGCTCTGCATTTTTTGTCACAACTTGTGTCAATTTACCAAAAGTAGCCATTTTAATATCATTTTGAACATTACTAATTAATGTTTCACGATTACTTTGCATCGCTTTTCCATCAGTTATTCGAATCAATTGCAAAGGTAAATAGACATCGCCAATGGCTTTTTCATTGACAGCTGTTGTGACTTGGCTTCCCGACTTCATTTCTGGTATTTTTTTGGCAGAATTCAGCCAGATATTGACTGAAAAATATATACTTAAAATGACCATCAAAATCAAGCCAATTCTTGTAATCCATTCTGATAATTTCATCATTCCCACCAATCCTCTTCATAAGGTTCATATGGTAGTGAAATATAGAAAGTCGATCCTTCACCTTCTGTACTTTCCACCCAAATACTCCCGTTATGGGCCCGAATTACTTCTTTAGAAATTGCTAAACCTAAACCAGTCCCACCTTGTGCTCGCGCACGAGCTTTATCCACACGATAAAAACGCTCGAAGACTTTCCCGAGATCTTTTTTAGGGATGCCCAAACCTTGGTCCGAGATACTAAAGACGACATTATTATGTGTTTCAACTAGTCGGCAGGTAATGACGCCGCCATCTGGCGAATACTTAATCGCATTGTTCAAAATGTTGTCTAAAACCTGAATTACTTTGTCTGTATCTAACTCTACCCATAAATCGCGTTTAGTAAATTCACGGCGAATTTTGTAATTTTTTTGCTCATTTTCAATCATCATATCAAAGCGATCCAAGACAAAATTAATCAATTCGTTAAAATTCACATACTCTAATTGAAGATGTGTATTCCCAGAGTCCATCCGAGATAAATTCAACAAATCATTAATCATACGAATCATCCGGTCGGTTTCTTCTAACGTGACTTTTAAGAAGTTCGGCGCAATCTCAGGGTTTTCCCAAGCTCCTTCACTCAAAGCCTCTATATAACTACGCATACTTGTCAAAGGCGTTCGCAACTCATGAGAAACATTGGAAACAAATTCCCGTCTTTCCCGTTCGTTTTTTTCCTGTTCTGTGACGTCATGAAGTACGCAAACTAAGCCAGTAATAAATCCTGATTCCCGACGAATCATCGTAAAGTCTACCCGGATAATCATTTGGTCTTCTTCACGATCAGACGTTGAGCGATCAATCAGCAGTTCATCTGGCTCTTCTAACAGCTTCCGCAATGTGTAATCTTCTTCAATATCTAACAACTCTAATAACGAGGTCCCAATCACATTTTCATTTTTTACATTTAATAATGAAAGGGCCATTTCATTAATCGTAATCACCTTTCCGCGGCGATCCGTCGCAATGACACCATCTGTCATATGCGTTAAGACACTATCTAAACGATTTCTTTCTGCTTCCATTGTTTCTTGTGCTTCTTCAATCCGTTCTGATAATTGATTAAATGTTTCTGCTAATTGGCCTAATTCATCTTTTCCATGGACTTCTACTTTTCCAGCGTAATCACCACGAGCGATTCGAATGGCTTGCTCGCGCATTTCACCAATCGGCTTCGTGATTGATCGTGCAATCAGTAAGGTCACAATAATCGAGATTGCTGCGGCAATAATAGAAGCAGTGAAAAAGATACTTGCTGTGTTGGTAATTTCTTGGTATTTATTTTCTAAATTACTTTTCACATAAAGGACACCAATCACTGTTTCTCCAGTAGGCGATTGAATCGGCTGGACATTCACATACACGCGTTTATCATTATCTAAAGCTTGATATTTTTTACTCGTAAAGTCATTTAAATCACGATAATCATTCTTTTTCCCAATAATATTTTGTTGATTTAAATCATTGGTTGCCCGAATAATCCCTTTATCATCGACAATTCTCGCTTCAGAAATATCTGCATTTGAAAAATCAGATAACGCTTTTTTTAAATTTGCATCAACGTCACTACGTTCGAGATCTTTGTTGCTCATCTGCGTACTTAACGTATTTGACAATTGGACAACTTGGGAATCCATATTTTTTTTAAAATCGGAAATTGTAGTGGCTTCCAATTCACGAATGAAATAGCCACCAATGATTTGAATCGCGATTAGTAACAGCAGAATAAATGATAAAGCAATCTTAAAATTAACAGATTGAAAAAAGTGAACTTTTTTCTTCATACCTGATTACTCCTGTTCAGGATTTCTTAGATAATAACCAACCCCACGACGAGTAACTAAATACGTTGGATGACTTGGACTATCTTCAATTTTTTCTCTTAAACGACGTACGGTTACGTCCACTGTCCGCACATCACCAAAATAATCATAACCCCAAACGGTTTGTAATAAATGTTCACGAGTCATCACTTGTCCGATATGTTTTGCTAAGTAATAAAGTAACTCAAATTCACGGTGGGTTAATTCAATTTTTTCACCCCGTTTTGAGACCATGTATGCATCAGGATGAATGGTTAAATCACCAATCGTTAATTCAGATTGCGTTGTCACCTCGGCTTCTTTCGCATTGGTTGCACCTCGCCGTAAATTGGCTTTTACACGAGCAACTAATTCACGATTTGAAAATGGTTTCGTTACATAGTCATCGGCTCCTAATTCTAATCCTAAAACCTTATCAATTTCAGAATCTTTGGCAGTCACCATAATGATTGGCATATCATGTGTTTTGCGCACTTCTCGTGCGACTTCTAAGCCATCCATTTTAGGGAGCATTAAGTCTAAAATAATTAAGTCTGGTTCCACTTCTTCCACTTTTTCAAGTGCTTCTTCTCCATCATAAGCAGTAAATACTTCATATCCTTCTTTAACCAAATTATATTTAACGATCTCTGAAATTGGCTTCTCGTCATCAACTACTAAAATTTTCTTCACAAAGAGACACCTCTTTTTCCTTCTAATCTTATTTGATACTTTCCTATTATACCTTATTTTGATGATGTTTTCATCTTTGGTTAAAAATGCGCCTTTAGGTTCTCCTAGTATAACAAAAAAAGAATCTCTGACAACAATTGACGCTTGTTATCAAAGATTCTTCTTTCGCTAATCTATTCTTCCGTATCTAAGACGAATTTTGCTACAAGAGCGGCTAATAATCCACCAATTAATGGCGCAACGATAAAAATCCACAACTCAGATAACGCTGAACCACCCGCAAAAACGGCTGGCGCGATGCTACGAGCTGGGTTGACAGAAGTTCCTGTCAAAGGAATGCCGACTAAGTGAATCATTGTTAGTGTTAACCCAATTACGATTCCTGCTAATGAAGCATTGCCTTTCTTAGCACTTGTAACTGTCATGACAACTAAAACAAAAATAAATGTTAAAATAATTTCGACTGTCAATGCACCAGCAACACTTAATTCCCCTACGCCATTTTGACCTAAGTTCTCAATACTTTTACCAGCACCTTTTAGAATGCTTAATAATGCAAATGAGGCAATCAAGCCGCCAACAATTTGTCCCACTACATAGTAGATTAGTTCCATTGTTGTTATTCGTTTATTAAGCCATATTCCTATAGAAACAGCTGGATTTAGATGTGCACCTGAAATTGTGCCAATACTATAGGCAGCAGCAACGATTGTTAACCCAAATGCTAAGGCAATCCCCGTTGTTCCAATCCCTTCCATACCATTTCCTAGAACGGCTGTTCCTGTCCCAAAAAAGACAAGAATAAATGTTCCTAAACATTCTGCTATTGCTTTTTTCACAAAAAATTCCCCCTTTGTAGACAAATTGTAACACATTCGTGAAATTTTCAATATAATTTTCGTTGTTTTTCCAGCAAAATGATATTTCTATGAAAAAGAGAAATCTTAAATGAAAAATCCCCTCAAAAAAATTTGAGGAGATTTTTCATTTAATTAATCATTTAATAACTGTATACCAACACCTAAAAGTCCTGGTCCTGTATGAACAACTAATGCCGGACTAATCGTTCCAAAGTAAATTTCTTCTGCTTGTGGAAAAGCTGCTTTCAAGCGTTCCATCATTACTTTTGCTTCTTCCTCTGCCGCACCGTGAGCGACTGCCAAACGAAAACGGGGTGCCTCACCTATAAAGTTCGTCACCAACTCAAACGTTTTATCAAGACTTTTTTTACGGCCGCGAGACTTAGCCACCGTATAGTAAATGCCTTCTTCATTACAAGAAATAATGGGGTTTAATTTTAGCGCATTGCCTAAAATAGAAGTGACTAAACCAATTCGTCCACCTTTTTGTAAATATTCTAAAGTGGCTACATTAAAAAATACTTTTGCGTTGGCTACTTCTTCTGTTAATTTTTGTTGTAATTCTTGCCAGCCTAATCCTGTTTCAATTAATTCTGCTGCTCGTATCGCCTGAATGCCAGCCCCGATACCAATGTTCTTTGTATCTAAAACAAATACATCTAGTCCTTCGGTTTGTTCTCCAAGCAAGCGAACCACATTATACGTTCCACTTAAGCCACTAGAAATGGTCACCGCTAAGACTTTTTCGTAACCCGCTTCTTTAATTTTGTCAAAAATAGCTTGAATTGTTGCACCATCAGGTAATGAAGTACTAGGGATTTCTTTCTCTAAACGTTGATACACTTCTTCTGGTGTAATATCTACCTTATCTGTATAGGTTTTTTCAGGATAAATAATCTGTAAGGGCAAGACATACATGCCGTATTGTTTGACTAATGCCTCTGGAACATCTGTCCCAGAATCAACTAGTAGTGCGATTTTTTCTTTATTCATGTGTCATCTCATCCATTTCTTTTAAGTATTCTTGTTCCAATTCAATCACTTTTTCACTAAACATTTTAGTAGCAAAAGACATTGTCGCTGCTTTTACAGCCAAATATTCAATCCCCATAGGTTCTTGTGATTTGGCCTGAACTTCTTTTTCTTGCGCTTGAGCAGCAATCACATAAATCGCTCGTTCCTGTTCTTGACAAAATAAATTGTACGCTTCACGAATACCAACCGTGGCTCCTTGGAATAAAATGCCTTGCTTAATTTCTGGCAATGTTAACACTTGTTTCAACAACGTAATCGCAATTAAAAACGCTAAATGCTTTTGATTGTAGCGCTTTTTCACTGGGGCCGGGATTAACCCGTGTTTGACATAATTATTAACCATTGAGGACGTTAACAAAGTATGTTTTTCCAGTGTAATCAATGGGGATAAGTATTTTTCTATCAGAGTAATCACTTGATCCATATATAATTCAATGTCTGGTAACTCATGCCATCTTGGCAAATGAACGTTTTCCAATTGTTGGCCCCAATTTTGTAGTGATTTTTCTATCTCGTCCATAAAAACCCTCCTAACCATTTCTAAAAAAGAATATCATACTTTTGACAATTATTCAATCTAGTTTTTAAAACTAGATTGAATAAAAAAGAAAAGCGAGCAATTTTGGAATTGTTCACTTTTCTCTTTTTATTTTTTTAAAGAACGTTTTCCGATTAAAATACCTATCAAAAACAGGCCTTCTAATAAAACAAAAAACAAGATAAAACAATGCATAAAGTAGGCTTCAGGTAAGGCATTGATAATCGGATCAGTCAGCGGATTAAATAACCAAGCATCGTTGTTAAAAAATAATCCATGAAACGCAATAAAAAATTGATCAAAGCCAATCAGCATGAAAAAGCCAAAAAGCACAGGCAAAAACATTCCCCACTGAAATGGCCGTATCAATGTCCATAAACGCTGATTTTTCACCAAATATTTTAAATAAAGGACACTAGGCATCAACGTAACTAGTAATACGCCATAGCACAATAAAAACAATTTTTTCACTTCATAAAAATGAAAAGCCGCGCTATCAGACATTGGAAAATCAGGAAATACTAATGTTTTTTCAAAAGGATTGTTTAAGTACATCATTAAATGATCGTAATTTTTAATCAAGGTCACACGATCAACCTCTACGTCTTTTAAAATATTTAAGTGTTGGATATCAAAAAGATACAATGGACGAAAATTAATCGTGATCGTGATACTTAAAGCCACAATCGTTAAAAACAAACAAATGAGTCCAAGTGTTTCCCTTAAACGCAATTTCGACCTCATCATACTCAAAAAGTCCATTCATCTAAGGAATCAACAACATAGGTTGGTGGCGTTGGCAAAGTTGGAACAGCTGACTTAGGGGTAAAACCTGATGTAACTAACAAGCTATCAATACCATTTTGAATCCCTGATTGAATATCGGTTTCATAATTATCTCCAACCATAATTACTTGCTCTTTTTCCACGCCTAAATGCGCAATCGCTCGTTCCATGATAATCGCTTTTGGTTTGCCAATATAAACTGGTTTTGTTTGAGTAGCTGTCTCCACAAACGTCACAACTGAACCTGCACCAGGTAATAAGCCTCTTTCTGTCGGAATGTTCTTATCTGGATTGGTCCCAATAAACAACGCCCCTTTTTGAATGGCTAAGGTAGCTAAAACCACTTTTTCATAAGATAATTCTGTATCAAGTCCCACGACAACATAATCAGGATTTGTTTCATCCCATTCAAAACCTGCTTCTAAAATTAAGTCAATTAAACCAGCCTCGCCGATGACAAAGACTTTCTTGCCTCGATTGGTTTCTTTCATGTAATCAATCGTCGCTAAAGTCGCTGTATAAACAAGGGATGCTGGGACATGAATATCAAATTCATTTGCTAAACGTTGTGCCACTGTTTCAGGAGATTTAGTGGTATTATTCGTTACAAATAAAAAAGGCAAATCTTTTTCCTGTAACTGCTCGACAAAACGTTTTCCGGCTGGAATTGGTTCTTTTCCTAAATAAATCGTTCCATCTAAATCAATTAAATATCCTTGATAGTTTTTTTTCACTCTGTTTACTCCTCACGTTGACGAATCGTAAAGCCTTTGCCAGATTTTTTGGGACTAGGCTGTTTGGGTGTAGTCGTTTTTTTATTTTCTTCTTTTCGCGTACGAATCACTGGCTTGCTATTTTTATTAGCGGGCGCACTCTTTTCCTCGACAAACGCGTTAGAACGATTATTCTTTTTATGGCGACGACGACGATGCGTTGTTTTTTCTTTACGTTCCCCTGTTCGTTCAATTACAAAATAGGCACAGCCAAAATTACAATATTCATACAAATAGTCTTCTAGTGTATCAATGCGTTGATCCGGCGCTGCCCGACGATTAGAAGTATCAAAAAAGCCACGCAAGCGTAACTGTTCATAGCCCCAGTCTCCTACGATATAATCATAACGCGCTAATACTTCACTAAACCGTTCACCTAAGCGTTCAGGATCAAAGG
Source organism: Enterococcus sp. DIV2384 (assembly GCF_050534975.1). Lineage (NCBI taxonomy): Bacteria > Bacillati > Bacillota > Bacilli > Lactobacillales > Enterococcaceae > Enterococcus > Enterococcus sp. DIV2384. The sequence continues at coordinate 1,029,597 of NZ_CP172905.1, read as the reverse complement.
CATCACGATGATTTTTAACAATTCGGTACTCTCTTTCACCAATTTGAATATCTGTTTCATTCACAATGGTGACAATTTCCCCTTTTTTCTTTTCTTTTACAGGTTCTTCTTTTATTTCTTCAAGAACTGCTGTTAGTTCTTCTGTAAAGGTTGCAGCAGTTTCTGTTTCTTTTTTTTCGGTTGTCTTTTTGTCTGTCATTTTTTCACCACCTAGTTTTTATTATACCTTGTTTTTATTTGATTGGATAGTGGGCATGCAGATAGTTCGCCACGACAGTTCTTAAAACGTCTGGAAATAAAAATTCGACTTCTCCAACTAACTCAATCGTTGGGAAAAACGGAACAAATTGAAAGTGATCCACTGTTGTCAGCGTATACTTCTGCTCTGGCTGAATAGGTTTCCCTTGCCAAAAAACGGTCTGGCTATTTCGCTCAAAACGAATCCCATCATAACATAATTCGCCAAAAATTTTCCCGCGGAAGCCCATCCCGCGAATCGGAAATTTCCGCAGAAATTGACGACTTTTTTCCATTTCACGAATCAAACGGCTCATGTCTGACCCTTTCAAGGTAACCTTGATTAAATGCATTGGATGAGGCAAGGCCTCATGTAATTGGTCTGCATTGATTATTCCTTCTGGTAAATCTGCTAAAAATAACCCGTTGTTCAACACAGCCGCTTCGGTCTGCCCCGCTTCTTTTAACGCCTTCAAGGCAACAGTTATAAAGGCATGCGGTTGCCGTAAGTCCGTTGACAAGGTTTCAGGGATTTGTGCAATTTGCTGCGCTTGCAATAGTCGATGACCTTCCGTTAAGTAACCCGCAATTTCCTTGGCATCAGTTGCTTGCTCTTCTAAACTTGCTGTTTCCATCGTTTTTGCATAACTTGTGACTTGCTTCGTGTCGTCATCCACAAACAGATGCACTTCACCAATATACTGTCCATATTTGCCAGCAGCTGCTAGTTGCACATGATTAATTTTTTCACCATCTTTAAATAAATGATGTGTATGGGAACCTAAAATCACTTGAATTTCAGGATAATTCGCCGCAATCATAAAATCAGTATCTATCCCCAAGTGACTAAGCAAAATGAGAACATCACATTGAGGCGCAACTTCTGTAATCAGTTGAGGAAGGACTGCTTCCACTTGTTTGATTGTCCAGCCATTGGGATTATACGTTAAAGGAAATGGTGCGGTTAAGCCAATAAACCCTAACTTTGTGCCTTCTTTAGTTGTCATAATTTTATATGCTTGACAAAAATCTGGTAACGTTTGGGTTTTTGGATCTTCTAAATTAGCTAAGACCACTTCAAATGTTGACTGATCATATAAATGCTCTAATTGTTTCTTTGAATTGCCGATTCCTTCATTATTTCCAATTGTAACCAGATCATACGCTAATGTATTCATTATAGCTACATTTGCTCGACCATCTGTTGCTTCGGTCAAAGGATGACACCGATCTGAAAAATCGCCTAAATCAATGGTTACGACTGTTTTGCCCTCTTTTTGGTACAGCGAACGTTTGGCTTTAACCAGACGCCGTATTTTGGGCCAATTTTCAAAGTGAGAATGAAGATCATTGGTATGGAACAACACAATCTCTTCCACTAAAATCGCCTCCTTTATTCAGCGCTCTGATTAATAGTACCATATTTATAGAAGAAAGTTACAAAAAAGAACAGATGACTTTAGAAGAATTTCTCCTAAAATCACCTGCTTTTATCAGGACGAACTATGCGTTATTTTTGGGACGCTTGCGTTGCGTCGCTTCCATGATAACTGGTAAGATCACAGGACGACGTTTGGTTTGTTCAAATAAATAACGGCTTAAGTTTTCGCGGATTTCTTGTTTCAGTTTGCTCCATTCAAAATCGTCACTTTCTAAATGTTTTTCAACAATTTCTGTAACAATATTGCTACTTTCTTTCATTAGGTCTTTACTTGTTTTAACGTAAACAAAACCTCTAGAAGTAATTTTAGCTGGTGAAACAATTCGTTTTTCTCGGCGATTAATTGTCACAACAGCCACAAAAATACCATCTTCGGAAAGAATACGACGATCCCGTAAAACGATATTACCAATATCACCGACACCAATCCCGTCAATCATAATATTTTCGGCCGTTGTGCTGCCAGCTACCGACATTCTACCTTTTGTATACTCTAGAATGTCCCCACGACCTGTAATAAAGATATCTTTATAAGGCATGCCAATTTCGTGTGCTAAGTCCGCATGCGCAGCTAACTGGCGGTATTCACCTTGGACAGGAATGAAATATTTTGGTTTCATTAAGTTCAGCATCAATTGCAAGTCATTCGGATTAGCGTGACCAGACACACGTAAATTGTCGGAAATTTGCTTCACCGTAGCACCGGCCCGATAGACAATATCCTCTGTTTTGGCAACCGTTGTTTCCATGGCCGTTGTCGGCGTTGTCGTAATATAAACTAAATCGCCTTCTTCAATTCGAACGACACCATGTGTATTATTAGCCATTTTTTGAAGTGACTTAATCGGTTCTCCCATTCGGCCTGTTTCTAAAATTAATAACTGTTCAGGTGCATATTTTTTCATTTCTTTTGGTTTCACTAATAGATCTTCGCTTGGCAATTGTAATTTTTCCAATTTCATCGCCGTCCGAATAATCCGTTCAAAATCTTGGCCTGTCAAAACGACTTTACGACAAGAACGATCCGCTGCATTCAATACTTGTTGAACCCGTTGCAAATTACTTGCCACACATGCCACGATAATTCGTCCTTCCCAATAGCGAATCGTGTCGAACACTTCATCAGCGATTTGGGCTTCGGAAGCAACTTGGACTGGGTTTTCAGCATTTGATGAATCACTAAGTAACGCCAAGACGCCTTCTTTCCCAATTTCAGCCAAGCGGCCATAATCGGTCTGATACATCTCAATCGCACTTTGATCAAATTTAAAATCACCAGTATAAACAATGTTACCTTCTTTTGTTTTGATGCTAACACCAATCGAATCTGGAATGGTGTGCGTTGTTTTAAAGAAGCTCACCGTTGCTTGACCAAAATCAATTTCTGTATGCGGGTCAATCACATGGAAATCTTTAAATTTCTTCGTTTCCGCATGACTGTTGACACTTAGTTTTGCTAGTTCAATCGTTAATTCTGTCCCAAAAACAGGCACTTGAATTTTTGAAAGCAAATACGGTAAGGCCCCAATTGCATCTGCATGGCCATGTGTTAAAAAGACCCCTGCAATTCGTTCACTATTTTCTTCTAAATACGTAAAATCCGGAATGACAACGTCAATTCCTAAAAGTTCGTTCTCTGGATATTGTAATCCACAATCCAGTACAAAAATTTCATCTTCCACTTCAGCAACGTACATATTTTTTCCATTTTCACGAACGCCGCCTAATGGAACGATTTTTATTGTACTCACTCTTTTCACCTCTCTATGATTACACGTTCTTTAAATCTCTAACGTGCGAATAATTCTTTGCTCTTCTTCTGGTGTACAAGCAACTAGAGGTAAACGTAAATTTCCAACAGGAATACCTAAATGATTTAAGGCCGCTTTCACGGGTGCCGGCGAAGGCACTGAAAACAAGGCGTTCATTTTTGGTAATAACTGTCGTTGAATTTTAGCCGCTTCCGGCAAGTTCCCCTGCTCCAGCGCTTGATACATCTCATACATTGACGAACCGAAGACATGACTGGCTACCGAAATAACCCCTTGTCCGCCAAGTGCCTTGGTGGCAAAAGCCAACCCGTCTTCTCCAGTATACACTAGAAAGTCTTTTGGCGCTCTTTCAATCAACTCAGTAATTGCATCTAACCCTGCACATTCTTTAATTGCCACAATTTTTTCCAATTGTGCTAAGCGCAAAGTAGTTTCCACTTCTAGACATGCAGCCGTTCTACCAGGAACATTGTACAAAATAATTGGTAGTTCACTTGCTTCTGCGATGGTTTTAAAATGTTGATACATACCTTCTTGATTTGGTTTATTATAATAAGGAACAACCGCCAAAACAGCATCGATACCAGCGATTGTCGCTAACTCTTTCACAAAAGCGACTGAGTCACGTGTATCATTCGTACCTACACCACAAATAATCGGAATACGTCCATCGATCAGTTCAATCATTCGCTGGAATAATTGTAATTCTTCTTCATGGGTTAACGTGGGTGATTCACCAGTTGTTCCTGCTAAAATAACGCCTTCTGTATGATTGGCCAATAAATAGTCTACCAATTGCGGCAGTTTATCAAAATCTATTTCTCCCGATTCTTGAAACGGCGTAACCATTGCCGTAATAATTGTTGCATTCGTTAAATCCATCCTATTCCCTCCCGAGTATACAATACAAACCTTCTAGTCGTTTTCAGGTACACGAAGCAAATTCATTTCGTGTAGCGTTTCAGCAATTTGGACCGAGTTCCAAGCAGCTCCTTTTAATAGGTTGTCTGACACAATCCATAAATGGAAACCGTTCTTCACGTCAACGTCTTGACGAATACGGCCGACAAATGTTTCTTTCTGGTTGACGCTATTTAGCGCTTGTGGATATAGTTGTTCACTTGGCTCATCTTGCAAAATTACACCTGGAGCTTGCGCCATTAATTCTTGGATGGCTGAGACCGATGCATCTGCTTGTTTCACTTCTATATAAACAGATTCAGAATGTCCTGAAATTACCGGAATACGGACACAGGTGGCAACGACTTTTAGCTTGTTATCCCCCATGATTTTTTTTGTTTCATTCATCATTTTCCATTCTTCGTAGGTATACCCTGCTTCTGAAAAAACATCAATTTGAGGCAACGCATTAAAAGCAATTGGATAATGTTTTTTGTCACTGCCAGCTGGTAAAATTTCAGCTGACCATTCACTGACAGGTTTTCCCTCTAAAAAATCTTCGGCTTGTTCTTTTAGCTCATTAATTGCACGGATACCTGCGCCACTCACAGCTTGATACGTTGAAACGATGATTCGTTCTAAGCCAAACGCTTGCCGAATTGGTTCCAAGGCCACCATCATTTGAATCGTAGAACAATTGGGATTTGCGATGATTCCCTGATGATTTTTCAAGGCTTCCGGGTTCACTTCTGGAACAACTAAAGGAACATCTTTTGCCATTCTAAAATGGCTAGTGTTGTCAACAACAACAGCTCCTCGCTTAACTGCTTCTGGTGCAAACTTTTCGGAAATACTCCCGCCAGCACTAAATAATGCTAAATCGATTCCTTCAAATGATTCCGGGACTAATTCTTCCACGATAAGAGGTTGCCCTTTAAACTGAATCTCTTGTCCGGCAGAACGCTTAGACGCCAATAACCTCACACTGGCAATTGGCAAACTTGTTTCTGCTAACAATTCAATCATTCTTGTCCCGACAGCACCTGTTGCTCCTACCACGGCAACATGATATTCTTTTCCCATATTTTCATACTCCCCTCTTACCTTCTTGTAAAAGCTACTTGTCCTATTTTACCATAGTATTGAAAAAACCTACATAGTCAAAAAAATGATTTTTTTATTTTCCCATGATATTTTAAAACTATTACCCATCAAAGGACTATCCATTGACTTTTGACTTAAATTTGTTATAGTTAAAACGAATTTAATTATAAAGGGAGCGAAATTTCATGGCACGCGTAGAAAGTTTTGAATTAGATCACAACACAGTAAAAGCACCATATGTTCGCCTTGCTGGCACAGAACAAAATGGTGATGCGTTAGTCGAAAAATATGACTTACGTTTCTTACAACCAAACAAAGATGCCCTACCAACAGGCGCATTACACACGTTGGAACATTTATTAGCAGTTAACATGCGTGATGAATTAAAAGGAATCATTGACATTTCGCCAATGGGTTGCCGCACTGGTTTTTATATGATTATGTGGGATCAACATTCACCACAAGAAATCCGTGATGCATTAGTCAACGTTTTAAACAAAGTAATCAATACAGAAGTTGTTCCAGCAGTCTCTGCAAAAGAGTGCGGAAACTACAAAGATCATTCTTTATTTGCAGCGAAAGAATACGCAAAAATCGTCTTAGACCAAGGAATTAGTTTAGATCCATTTGAACGTATTCTGTAATCTTTAGCAATTAACGACAGAGAAACCCACTATTAAGCTGTGGGTTTTTCTGTTCTCTTTCTTAATTTAAACGGAGGTTTTTTATGAATCAAACAATCGAACAATTACTAAGTCACCGTTCCGTTCGTCATTTTAAAAAGCAAGCGTTAACGGACAAGCAGAAACAACAGTTAATTACTGCAGCTCAAGCAGGATCAAGCTCCAATTTTTTACAAGCTTATACAATTATAGAAATCAAAGATCCTGAGCTACGCAGAGAATTGGGACGTTTAGCGAATTGTGAAGACTATGTCGTTAACACTGGTGTGTTCTATGTTTTTGTTGCTGATTTGTATCGTCATGCAACGATTTTGTCAAAAGAGGGGCAATCATTGGAACCCTTAAAGACACCAGAATCATTATTAGTAGCTGCCGTTGATACAACGATTGCTGCGCAAAACATGGCCATTGCGGCTGAATCTATGGATTTAGGGATTTGTTATATTGGCGGCATTCGAAATGACTTAGACACAGTAGCCAAACGCTTATCTTTGCCTGAATTAACTGTACCACTTTTTGGATTAACAATCGGTGTACCAGAAACGTTAAATGGTGTAAAACCACGGATGCCTTTTGAAAATATTTTAAGCGAAAATCACTACCAATCAGACAAATTGACAGATATGCACACATATGATGAATTATTAAAAGATTATTATGCCAGCCGCTCAAGTAACGCCCAAACAGCGGATTGGTCACAGAAGTCTTTGTCCTATTTTTCTTATAATCGTCGCCCAGAAGTAAAAATTTTCTTGCAAAAACAAGGATTTGATGTCTAAACAAAAGAGCGTGGGCTTACGTTGAAATAACGTAAGCCCACGCTCTTTTGTTAATTTTTATTTATCTTTACTAAATTTGTCTTTTAAGTCTTCAAAGCCTTCTTTAACTTTATCAGTTAATTTTTCAGCGCCTTCTTTAAGGTCGTCGCCGGCATCACGTGCTTTGTCTTTTACGTCAGCAAAGGTTGATTGAGCTTTTCCTTCAAGTTCTTTGCCTTTATCATCCGTAACTTTGCCTTGCGCTTCTTTTGCAGTACCTTCTACTTTATCTTTTGCATCGTCAAAACGTCCTTTTAAATCTGCCATGCTAATCCCTCCTAAATAATTAATTACATAATAAGAGTATCATTCTTAGCCATTTCCTTCAAATATAATGCATGAACTACGAATAAATGGTTAATTTTGAGCCATTAAAGCTTTTTTTGCCAAGGCAAAGCAACCAATTGTTCCTGGATTATCTTCTAAAAGAGGCGTCACCAAGTATTTTTCTAAAGGCGGTGTTTCCACATATCCATTGACTAATTCAGCAAATTTTTCACGAACTTTCGGCATCAAATGGCGTTGTTTCATGACGCCGCCACCTAAGATGATCACTTCTGGCGCTAATAATAAAGTCGTATTGTACGCTGCTTGCGCTAAATAATAAGCTTCTAGTTCCCAAGTTTTATGATCCTCTTCCAATAAATGACCTTTTTTACCAGAACGACCTTCAACTGCTGGTCCTGCTGCAATCCCTTCTAAACAATCTCCATGATAAGGACAATTTCCTGCATACGTATCTTCAGAATGACGACGGACTAACGCATGCCCCATTTCTGGGTGGCTAAAGCCTTCAATAAACTCACCGTTTTGAATCGCTCCAGCGCCAACACCAGTTCCAATTGTATAATATACACAACTAGATGTATGTTGCCCATTTCCAGCAACATACTCACCATATGCCGCAGCATTCACATCCGTTGTCCAAGCCATTGGCACATCAAAATGTTGTTTCATAGTTCCTAACAAGTCAAAGTTACGCCAAGCTAATTTTGGTGTAGAAGTGATATAACCATACGTAGGAGAATCAACGTGAATATCAATCGGACCAAACGAACCAATCCCAATCGCTTTTAAAGGATATTGTTGGAAAAATTCTATTACTTTTTTCATTGTTTCTTCTGGGGTTGTTGTGGGAAAACTGACACGTTCTACGATGGTCAAATCATCTGTCCCAACGCCACATACAAATTTTGTGCCACCGGCTTCGATACTTCCTAAAAGTTTTTCTGTCATTGCAATATGCTCCTTCGTTTCCATTTTATAAGTAAGCGGATACATTACTTTTGATTAAATAACTAACATACACGTTTAGTTTACCACTTTTTTGTCGTTTCGACAGAACAATTTAACAATTTCAGTCAGGTTGCCCAATGAAATCTGGCAAGTTGCTAAAGAGCATTTTCCTAAAACAAAAAAACGAGCATTCACGGTTATCTAACAATAAATGCTCGTTTTTTGTTTATTGATTCTTTAGCGAAAAATATAACAATAGTCCGATTGTAATCCACCCACCACTAAGTAAAAGCATTAACCAACTCAAAAGCGTTTCTTTTAGAATACTTCTGGGTTCTTTTGCATGCTGAATAAAACTCATACTAGTCAGCAAAGAAAAGAGGAAAAACATAAAACAAATAACCGCTAAACCGCCAGACAACCAAAACCAACTAGCCATTATTCTCACTCTCCTTTTCGCTTGTTTTTTGATAATTATTGCGCCAAATGACACTATAGATTGCCCCAATTGTGATTACTAACAACGTGTAGAAAGTCGGTAACCACCATGTGGGTAGGACCCATTTGACCGTAGCTTCTTGATTTAATTTTTTTGCTTCACGAGTGTTAATCGTAAATTCTTGTTGAAAAGGCCAAGACTGTTGTTCATCTTGTTGTAAAATAGCACGTCCTGTAAATATATAAGTCCCAGCATCTAGCGGTTGTTTACCCAAATCAAGATGAAAATTCATGGAACTATTTGGGGCAAAGCGAACATTTTTTAGTGTCCGTTGTGCAATTTTTTTAGAGGATCCTTTTTTTATCACTTGACCTTCTAAACGAACTTCTGGAAAAATAGCAGCATATGGATTTTGAATGACCGTCTTTAGCGATTTGGCTCCTAAAGCAATTGTAGGTGTTACTTTCGCTAATTTCAGTTGGTTCACCTCTGTTAAAGGAACATTCGCAGCACTCCTCATGGCAATCGCAACATTAAACCCGTAGCGACTGGTTAATCCCGTTGTTTGGTTCTTTTCCTCTGTTTTTTCATCTTTGAGATGCGCATAAACCCCGCCCAAAACAACTCCTTTGATAGGCTGATCAAGTCCCTTCACCTTCATCTTTGCTGATACTGTTTGATGAGGCGGCACACTCACTTCCTCATTTTCTAAAGTAACCAAGTCTGTCAGCGGAACCTTTAACGATGAATCAAGTGGTTTATCAAAATCATTGTACACAATCAAACCATTATCATTTGTTGATGCATTTGCTAGAGTCAATACGATGGACAATTTTTCGTCTGTCTTATTTTTTATGTCTAAGACAATAGTGGAAGATTGCTTTGGTGCCAGAATTAAATCATAATAACTAGATGTTCCTGACACTTGATTTTCTGGTAAAACAGGCGTTACTGTAAATTTAGTCTTCATTTCTTCTGTAGCTTCTACTTTTGGAACAATAATAAAAAATGTGAAAAACAGAAATAGACAGAAAACACCGACTTTTTTTCTACTCATTTCTTCAAGATCTCCTTTATAAAGCTGAATGTACCTACTAGTCTAACAAATCAGCGAAACAATGCTGATCAATCTTTGACTTTTGGGAAGGATAATCTTGAAAAAAGTCTCCTTGAAAAATACCAAGGAGACTTTTTATTATTCACTATAATATAATTCTTTTTTTATCTGTGTGGTTGATACTTCTGGCGTTCGTGGCAAATAAAGAACCTTTGCGGTTGTTTCAACTTCTAGAAAATCAAAAGCCCCTTGCCAATCATCGCCCATGACTAAAGTATCAATTTTAAATTCAGCAATATCGGAAACTTTTTGTTTCCAACTAGTTTCAGGAATAACTAAATCAACATAACGAATTGCCTCTAATAATTGTTTACGTTTTTCATATGAAAAATAACTTTGTTTCTTTTTTTCTAAATTAAAAGCATCTGTTGAAAGTCCAACAATCAGGTAGTCCCCTTGTTGTTTCGCTTTTTTCAACAAATTAATATGACCATAGTGTAGGAGGTCAAATGTGCCGTAAGTAAGTATTTTTTTCATAAAAACCCCCATTGTACTTTGATATTTCTTCGTTAATTATCAATTTTTGTGAATAGAAAAATGCTACTTTTGATTGACTTTGATGGTTTTTCGATCAAATTTTTTATTTTCTGTAGCAGTATAGATTAGTAATAACTTACTCAGAGATTTTATAGAGAAAGACGTTGTTGTAGCTTTTTTTAATTGCTTTAACTGCTTTTGCAATTTTAACGGATTTTTATCTTTTAATAATTTAATTTTCGTTAAACGAAAAATGTGTTCCTGATGCTCAAATGAACGTTCAGCATCTGAATGACTAAAACGAAGATATTCTGAAAGCACCTCTTGATTTACAGCAACTTTTCCTTTTGGTAAAAACCATTCTTTGCCATTTTGATCTATTAGATGCCGCTCACTTTGATTTGAAATAACAATTTCTTTATCGTCTTCAAAAAGATACGAAAAAAGCATTGCTTTTTTTATAATTATGTACTCAGTTACTTCATATGAAGACAATTTTCTTAATTCTTCTATCAAACTATTCCATTGATTATTTTGAACAAATTTACTTAGTTTGTGAATAGGTGGTACTCGTAAAATGAACTTCTCATCTTTCTCTATTTTCACGATATAAAAAGTTGTGTCTACGTCATTTTCCCAAATAAACAAAATAATCATTTACTGCCCCCTAGACTTGTTGTTCCGATACTTAATAGTCAAATAAATATATTTAGGAATTTGCATTAACCGATCGTATCTCTTCATTGTCAAACAACGATATAACCATTCCAAATTGTGATTTATATAAAATTCTGGCGCTCTTTTTACTGATCCAGCTAATACGTCAAAAGTACCGCCTACGTCTAAAAATACATTAGCTCTCAGGTGATCAATTGTTTGTTCCAAAAAAATCTCTTGTTTCGGTGAACCTAATGCTACAAAGACAAACCTTGGTTCAGCTTTGTTAATTTGTTCCACAATTTCTTGCTGTTTTTTCTTTGTATAGCCATGTAAAATACCGCTAATAACAATCCCTGGATATTGTCGTTGAATATTTTTAGCTGCTGCTTCAACTACTTCTTGCTTTGCACCATACAAGAAGATTCGTTCCTTATGTTGATTTGCATACTCTAAAAAATTATCCATGACATCAATTCCTGTAACTCTTTCACGAATAGACCCACCCGTTAGCTTCGATGCCTTGACCACACCTATCCCATCTGCAATCCGATGAGTTGCTCTTTTCAAATATAACTTAACTTCTGGATGTTCAAATGCTAACAATGAAATCTGCGGATTAACGCTAGTTACAATCATTTTCTCTTTAGCTTTGAGATAACTTTCTAAGTCATCCATAATTTCTTGATGTGTTAATACGTCAACTGGTAATCCCCCAATATATTCAGTGCGTACCTTACTTTTCACAAAATCCCCCCAAGATTCTCTCTACCAACTCTACTATTTTATTAATGGTCTCTTTTGACTGATATTGATTCCATTCTTCGTTAATTCTAGTAATATTATCTTTATAACTATTTATTGAAAAATTTGACAATGCCACAATCAACTGTTTTTCATTTTCAACTAACGGTCCTGGTAAATATTCAAAAAAATCAGGCTCAATTCCAGGATTTAATGCGTATTTTTCTAAATCTGGACAAAAAAATAAAATATTCGGTTGCTCTTTAACATGCATGTATTCAAAGACCACACTCGAATAATCAGTAATCAAGTAGCCTATTTCACTAAAGCTTTCAAAAATATGCTTTTCCCAAATAGAAACATTTCTCGGTAGTTCAATGGCATCTAACTGGATTGATGGATGTAATTTCATATAAAAATGAAAATTTGGCATAGCAGAAAAAGCCTTTATTGCTTGATTTATCACAAGCATCATTTCATTCGTTCCCTCTCGGTAAGTTGGTGCATATAAAACTTTATTATTCTGATTTGTTTCTCCTACCTCTAATTTTTCAAGATAAGCAAGACGCGGCGAACCAAAATGACAAAATTGAGCATTCTCGAGACGATAATTGTTTCTAAAAATTGCTTCCATTTTTAGTGAATTAACGATAAAATAATTCATTTTATCGTAAACTTTTTGAAACCTGATTTGATCCTTGCTACTTCTATGTTTCGTGTGATAAGCACCCCAGCCAAACTGTTTTAAAGCCCCATTAGCATGCCATAATTGGATAACTACTTGCTTTTTTTTTAAAATTGCCAATTCTGGAAAATAATTATCTACAAAAATTAACGGCGCTGACTTCAAGTATGAAATCGCCGTTGTAATCAACAAAGTTTTCTTATCAAAAAGTATCGTCTTTATGCCTTTTTGATTTAAGGATGCTGCGTATGATTGACAATTTTTTGTATAAAGTACTATTATCATTCCGTGATATTGTTGTTCTAATTGTTCAATTAAATGTCCATCATTTCTTGGGAAACTCATTATGTACACAATTTTTACTTTTTTATGCTTGTACGGTCTCCATCTTAATACTGTTAAGTACAATTGTTTTAGCACTTTTATATCCTTTCACAAACAATAGTTTTCTTATAAAAAAGATATGATCAAAGTCTTTAAAAAGAAAAAGCTTACATATAAACTCATTAAAACAAATTATACCTTAAAGATTCTAAAAAGACAATTGCACTTTACAATATGTATACTATCCAAATAATTTAAATTATACGGTATACGGACTAGCTATACTTTCAGTTAAATAAAATAATATTTAAATAATTTCTCTGAATTAAAACTGCCTATCCAACAAAAAAAGAGGTTTCCCACCACAGTGGGAAACCTCTATAAACCTTGTCATGACAATGTTTTGAAAAACTATGCGTCTGGATTTGCGTTTTCGTCTTTGAGACCGTATTTTTTGTTGAAACGGTCCACACGTCCGTCGGCTTGTGTGAATTTTTGACGACCAGTGTAGAATGGGTGTGAGTCTGAAGTAACCTCAACACGTAATAATGGATAAGTGTTGCCATCTTCCCATTCAACAGTTTCTGAAGATCCTTTAGTTGAACCTGAAAGGAATTTGAAACCTGTTGTTGAATCCATGAATACTACTGGTTGGTAATTTGGATGGATATCTTGTTTCATACGTTTTTTTCGCTCCTTTGCCCTGATCCATTTGCTGTATCAGAGTTATTTTGTCGGTATACAACAATGCTATCTTACCATGTTTTCAGTTGGTATGCAATTATCTTTTTGGATTTCTTTTAATTTGTTTGCCAAACGAAACATCATGGAAAACTTCAAATAATTGTTGATTATTTTGGGTCCGTTTCAACATTTTTATGAATTGATCCGTATATTCCAGCGAGTCTCCTGACATATTATTTCTCAATTTCCACGTTTCTTCTAGTTGTTCTGGTGTCATTAACAACTCTTCTTTTCGCGTACTTGATTTTTTAATATCAATTGCTGGGAAAATACGGCGCTCTGCTAATTCACGAGATAAATGGAGCTCCATGTTGCCTGTGCCTTTGAATTCTTCATAGATGACATCATCCATTCGGCTACCTGTATCCACCAATGCCGTGGCTAAAATAGTTAAACTGCCCCCTTCTTCGATATTTCTGGCAGCACCAAAAAATCGTTTAGGTTTGAAAAACGCAGCTGGATCTATTCCGCCACTTAAGGTTCGACCACTAGGCGGGACCACTAAATTATAGGCCCTTGCTAAACGAGTGATGCTGTCCATTAAAATAACTACGTCCCGTTTGTCTTCAACTAAGCGCATTGCTCGATCCAGAACCAATTCAGCAACTCGCGTATGATTTTGTGGTTGTTGATCAAAAGTTGAAGAAACCACATCTCCTTTAACGCTTCGCTCTAAATCAGTCACTTCTTCAGGACGCTCGTCAATTAACAACAGAATCAATTCCACATCAGGATGATTTTCTGTAATCCCATTAGCAATTTCCTTTAAAACACTTGTTTTTCCCGCTTTTGGCGGCGCTACAATTAAACCACGTTGCCCAAAACCAATTGGGGCAAATACATCAATCATTCGTGTTGATAATCTGCCAGCCGTTGTTTCTAACGTTAATTGTTTTTCAGGATACAACGGTGTTAGCGCTGGAAAATGTGGCCGCTCTTTCGCTTCTTCAGGATCTTTCCCATTGACACTTTCAACATGCATGAGTCCATAGTAACGTTCTGATTCCTTTGGCGGACGCGCCTTGCCAGCTACTTTGTCCCCATTTCTCAATCCGAAACGACGAATTTGAGAAGAGGAAATATAAATGTCTTCTGCACTTGGTCCATAATTAATTGGTCGCAAAAAGCCATAACCATCCTGAGAAACAATATCTAAAATTCCTTCCATGAAGAAAAACCCTTGCTTCTCAGCTTGTGCACGAATCACAGCTAAAGACAATTCTTTTTTGTTCATTTGGCTATAATAAGGAATTTTAAACTCTTTCGCGTACGCATAAATATCTTTTAACGTACTGTTTTCCAATTCAGCCATTGTTAAATAGTCGCTCATTGATCCACCTCAAACGGACCTTCTTGTTCTTCGGTTTCTAGCATTTGAATATCAGCGCCCAAAGCAGTTAACTTTTCGATAATGTGGTCGTACCCACGTAAAATATATTCTACATTATAAATAGTGGTCGTACCTTCAGCCATCAAGCCGGCAGTGACTAGGCAAGCGCCTGCCCGTAAATCAGAGGCGACTACTTCTGCACCGTGCAATTGATTTGGACCATTTAAAATAATCATATTGCCTTCAACCGAAGCATCGGCACCCATCCGCACTAACTCAGGGATATGCTTATTTCGTTGAGTATATATCGTATCAATAATTTCACCAGTTCCTTGCGCTTTTAAAAGTAATGGCGTTAACGGTTGTTGTAAGTCTGTGGCAAACCCAGGATACGGATAGGTTTTCACCGTCGTCATTTTCAGATCATGTGATGGATGAACTTCAATCATGTCTTCTTCAATTGTCATCTTAACGCCCATTTCTTGCAATTTCGCAATGAAGCTTTCTAAATGCTCATAAATAACATTTCGAACTTTGATTCCTTCACCCATAGCTGCTGCCATAGCTAAATAAGTCCCAGCTTCAATTCGATCTGGAATAATCGAGTGACGACAACCATGTAATTCTTCGACACCTTCAATCCGAATAACGTCCGTTCCAGCTCCTCGAACTTTTGCACCCATGTTATTTAATAATGTAGCAATATCAATAATTTCTGGCTCACGCGCAGCATTTTCAATAATCGTTTTGCCTTTGGCTTTAACTGCGGCTAACATGACATTGATTGTAGCGCCAATAGATACCATATCCATAAAAATTCGTGTTCCTTGTAAGCCAGCTTCGTCTGTTCTCAAGTACATCGCCCCATGTTCGTTGGTTACATGAGCGCCTAATGCTTCAAATCCTTTGATATGTAAATCAATTGGACGAGGTCCTAAGTAACAACCGCCAGGTAAGCCGACAACGCCTTCCCCAAATCGACCAAGAAGTGAGCCCATAAAATAATAGGACGCACGTAAGCTATTGATTTTTCCTTTTGGCATTGGCACAGAAACAACTTCTGTTGGATCAATAATTAATGTATTATTTTCAAAAGTAATTTTAGCACCCATAATTTCTAAAATTTCAATTAATGAGTGAACATCCTGAATGTCAGGAACGCCATCTAAAGTCACGGGCGAATCTGCTAAAATAGCAGCTGGAATTAAAGCGACTACACTATTTTTGGCGCCGCTAATGGTTACTTCGCCCTTTAATGGACGATTCCCATTGATTACGATTTTTTTCATTTATATTCTCACCTATCTGTAATATACGTTTTCTAAATAAACTACCCAATCATTCTATCATAATCAAGCTTAAGAAAAAAGAAAACTTCTCAGGTATTTTAATAGAATGAAAAAATAACAAAAAATAAAAAAGACAGCCACGTGCTGTGGCTGTCTTTAACGTAACTAGTTGATTAAGCTTTGTTAGCTGAACCAAACCAATCAATGTGTTCTTCTGCATCTTTGATGATTGCAGCTTTACCTGGTGCTAATAATTTACGAGGGTCAAATCCTTTACCTTCTAAATCTTTACCAGCTTCAATATATTCGCGCGTTGCTTTAGCGAATGATAATTGGAATTCTGTATTTACGTTAACTTTTGAGATACCCATTGAAATTGCTTTTTCAATTTGTTCTTGAGGAATACCAGAACCTCCGTGTAATACTAGAGGTACATCAGAACCGACAGCTTCAGCAATCGCTTGTAAGTGATCAAATGCTAAACCTTTCCAGTTTTCTGGATATTGACCATGGATGTTACCGATACCACATGCTAAGTAGTCAATACCTGTAGCAACCATTTGTTTACATTCTTCGATATCAGCTAATTCGCCAGTACCGATGATTCCGTCTTCTTCACCACCGATTGAACCAACTTCACATTCGACAGAAATACCTTTAGCGTGAGCTTTTTCAACTACATCTTTCGCTAATTTTAAGTTTTCTTCGAATGGTAAGTGAGAACCATCAAACATGATTGAAGTATAGCCAACTTCGATACATTCTAAAGCAGCTTCGTAGTCACCGTGGTCTAAGTGAATTGCTACTGGAACTGTGATATTCATTGAGTCTACTAAATTAGTAATCATGTCTTTAGCTACTTTGTAGCCGCCCATGTATTTAGCAGCGCCCATTGATGTTTGGATTAGAACTGGTGCTTTTTTAGCTTCTGCTGCTTCTAAAATCGCTTGTGTCCATTCTAAGTTATTTGTGTTATAGCCACCTACTGCATAGCCGCCTTTACGTGCTGCTTTTAAGAATTCTGCTCCTGATACTACTGGCATAAAAAATTCCTCCTAAGTTTTTAAAAACTTTATTTGTTAGGTGTTCCCTAACCAACGGTTCTATTTTAGCAGAATTCCTGACACTTTTCTAGTAAAATTCCCTTTTTCAGAAAATTTTTGTCTATTCTTTCACATAACCTTCATTTTTATAAAAAAACCTCCAGTTTTCCCGTTATCACTTTGGGATCTGAAGGCCGACTTGCTATTTTAATTTTTTCTTTGGCGGATAACGTTTCACCTTGTAGGATTGAAGCTCAGGAAATGTTCCAGTACTATGAAAAATCCGTTGTTCATCTTCATTGGCAAAACGCCCTAAAACAGATTGTGTTGGTAAAATATTTACAAAGGCATTCTCATCGATACTGTAAACTGCCTGTTCTAAATCATAGAGTTCATAGCGAGTAATGACCATCATAATCATTCGACCTTCTGCACCTGAATAGCCACCGATTGAAGGCAACAAGGTCATGCCACGAGCGATTTGTTGAGAAACTTCTAAGGCAACGGCTTCTGGTCTCGTAGTGACAATCATTGCTGTGACTTTTTGGTGACTGGTATGAATCATGTCGACCACCTGACTCAAACAGTAAATAGAAATAATAGTATACAACGCACTTTCCCAGTTAAATACAAAACCAGCCAACAGCACAATAATACCATTTAATAAGAACATAAAATTACCAACTGTTTTCCCTGTTGTTTTTGAAAGAATCAGTGAAATAATGTCCATGCCGCCAGTGTTAAAGCCCATTTTCAATGAAAGCCCTGCACCAACGCCGACTAAGACACCACCCATAATTGCGTTCATCAAAGGATTCGTAGTGACTGTTACGATTGGCACAAACATAGTCACAACGGAAATGCCAATAACATTGATGAAACTAAGAATCGTTGATTGTTTCCCTAATTTTACAAACCCTAGAATGAAGACGGGAATGTTTAAAAATAAAATGAAGATCCCTGTATTAATATGGATTCCTAAATTTGTATATAATAATGTAGCAATGATTTGCGCAATTCCGTTCATCCCTGCCGAAAAAACTTTTGCCGGAATCAAAAAGAAATTCAAACCGACCGCAGAAGTCAAAGCGGTTATCGCCATCACTGCTATTTTTTTTATCGATTCATTTCTTTGGTAAGTACTAACCAATCGACTCATTTTTCTTCGCTCCTTCGCTATTCTTCTGACTTAGAATAACAGGTTCTATCCTAAAAGAAAAGGGGCTAAAAGCGAACATTGAAAATTTTTTTTGCAACGTTTCCATGAAAGAATGCGGGAAGATATCCCTAAAAATTGATCTTCTTATTTCTCTATTCAAAATGATTCTAACCTAACCTTTTTTACTATTTCATGATATGATGAAGCAAAGAATATTTTAGGAGGTTTTTACATGGCTGCAAAAGAAGCAAGTTTTGATGTAGTTTCAGAGGTCAATATGGAGGAAGTCAAAAACGCGATTCAAATTGCCTTGAAAGAATTGAAAAATCGCTTTGACTTTAAAGGGTCAATTGCTGATATTAAATTGGAAAACGATAAACTAGTAGTCGTAGCTGAAGATGATTATAAAGTCGAGCAAGTGAAGGATATTTTATTTGGAAAATTAGTCAAACGCAATGTTCCGATTAAAAATATTCATTTTTCAGAAAGTGAAAAAGCCTTAGGCGGTACCGCTCGCCAATATGGTGATTTAATCAGTGGTATTGATAAAGAAAATGCAAAAAAAATCAACACAGCTATCAAAAACTCTGGTATTAAAGTTAAGTCACAAATCCAAGAAGACAAAATTCGGGTAACTGGAAAAAGTCGGGATGATTTACAAAAAGTCATGGCTCTTTTACGAGAATTAGATTTACCCATGGCTCTTGAGTTTAATAATTATCGCTAAAAAAATCCTTCAACTGTTAATGAACAGTTGAAGGATTTTTTTGTTTTGGTACCGGCCATTCTTGATTATTCAATAAAACGATTGGTCGGCGTTGGATTTTTCCTGAAAAAGCGGCAATTGCTTTGAAAACCTTTGGCATAAAATAAAACGCATTTAATTCTTCTAAATCCAGTTCTTCTTCTGCCGTAAACGAGACACAAACCTCTTGTTCTGAAAGCATAATTTCAATTTTCTTTAAAAATTGAAATTGCCGCATTCCTGGCACGAAATAACCAGCCTTTGCAACACGAGAGGTTGTAATATCTAATTTATCACTAATGATTAGTGCTAGCGTCATTAACTCTTCCGAATCAAAGCCGTTACTATGATTTTCTATAGAAGATAAAATTTCTTCTTGATAAGGCAAACAAATCTTTTGCTTACGAAAATATGCTTCTGCAAATTGTTTCCCACGAAGTGCATGTCCTGCTTTTCCTTGTAGCGCACCCACATCATGGAGCAGTGCCGCAATTTTTGCCGCTTCTAAATACTCCTCTGAAACAGCAAGTTGTTTCAAAATCATTTCCGTCATGGCTACGACATTGTTTACATGAAACCAATTATGGTATGCCCACCCAGCTTCTTCATCTTCCATTTGACCAATTGCATCATAAATTTGTCGAATTTCAGTATCTTGATGAATGCGTTCAAACAGCTTCATTTATTTTCTCCTTAAAATTAGTTACTGTTCCAAAAATTCTTTTAACTCTGCAGGATTTTTTTCGCTGTTTAAACCAACAATTAAACGAATCCGCGCTTTCGGTCCGTTTAAACCACGGGCAAAAACGACTCCCATTTTTTTCAAGCCAACGCCACCACCAGCATAATCATAGATATCTTCAGCGATGCCATTGGAACAACGAGAAACTAAAACGACTGGAATCCCGTTATCTAGCATTTTTTGTAATGCTGGGAGCGTTTCTGGCGGTAAATTACCCGCACCTAACGCTTCAATTACTAACCCATCCGTTTCTGGGGTGTTTAATAATTCAAACATTCGTTCACCCATCCCCGCATAGGCCTTCACTACGTGAACATTTCCTTTCACAGAAGAAACATCGCAAACTTCTTGCGGTAAGACCTCTTTCGCAAAAAAAGCACGTTCTTTCGCAATGGTTCCAATTGGTCCAAAAGTTGGCGTCCGAAACGTTGCTACGTTCGTTGTATGTGTTTTTGTCACATAACGCGCCGTATGAATTTCATCATTCATCACGACTAAAACACCTTTATCGTACGATTCGTCTGAACAAGCAGTCCAAATAGCACTGATGAAATTATACAAGCCATCACTACCGATTTCGTTACTTGACCGCATTGCTCCTGTTAAAACAATGGGGATTTTTTTCTCTAAGGTTATATCTAAAAAATAAGCAGTTTCTTCTAATGTATCTGTTCCATGCGTAATAACCACGCCATCAATTGGTTCAGAATAAGCTTTTTGAATCCGTTCTTTTAATTGAAACATCCGTTCTAAGGTCATGTGTGGTGAGGGAATATTAAAAATATCTTCGACAACTAAATGAACCTTGCCAGAAAATAATGCTTCTTGTTCCATCAACGGATTTTTTTCATTCGGGGCAACACTTCCTCCTGCTACTTTCGACATGGAAATGGTCCCACCTGTATGAAGGACTAAAATGGTCTTCATTTGTTTCCTCCTTTGTTTTCTTTATTTTTTAACCAAAATTGTTTCACTTGTTGAATGAGTTGTTCATTGGTGTTTGCCTTTCGATGCGCCAACCAATGCGGCGGAAAGAAACGCTGGACACTTGGTAATTCAAATCGTTCGTCTAATAACAACACAAAGCCTTTATCTTGCGCATCTCGAATGACACGTCCAGCCGCTTGCAAGACTTTATTCATGCCAGGAATTTGATACGCAAATTGAAACCCTTGCCCTCGCTCTTCTTGATAAAACGTGCGAATCAGTTCTTGCTCTGGGTTCATTTGTGGTAGCCCGACACTAACAATTATCGTACCAATCAATCGGGTACCTTTCAAGTCAATTCCTTCTGAAAATATACCACCTAAAACACAAAAACCGATGAAAGTTTCTTGAGGATTCTCTTTAAATTCAGCTAAAAATGCTTCTCGCTCTTTTTCGTTTAAGTCCGTTCCCTGAATTTGAGTTTTTACTTGCGGGTAACGTTGGCTAAATACTTGATAGACATCATCCATATAGGCGTAGGAAGGAAAGAAAATTAAATAGTTGCCTGTTTTTGTTTCACTTAACTTCCCTAAAAGTTCACTAATCTGTGGATAACTTTTTTCACGGTTTTTATAGGTTGTTTGAAGATGACTACCGATCATCAACAATTGATTTTCTTCTGGAAAAGGATACGGAATCCGATAACGTAGGCTTTCTTCACCTCCACCAAGCACTTCTTGATAATAATTCAGAGGTGTTAAACTTGCCGAAAATAAGATACTCGCTTTCCCTTTATCTAATCGTTGTGACAATAAATAAGCAGGATCGACACAAAATTGTTTCACAACGCAGTCATAGTTTCGCAAAGAAATAGACGTATAAAAGCCGTTGTCGTAATACTCGCTGATTCGAAGATAACTTAAACAATCAAAATAAAAACTGAGAATCGACGCCAATTCCTCAATGTGTTGATTTTCTGGCAACCATTCTGCAATTACTTCTGTTAATCGATGTATCTGTTTAACTAATGAATCAATTGGCGCACGTTGGGCAAAAAAATCCGTGTCTTTTTCTTCACAGATTGCTTCAATATCATCAAACGTAGTTAAGACTTTTTGACAAGCTCTTTTTAATTGAACAGATTCTTTTTGCAATCTTTTTTGAATTTGCAAAACCGCATTCCTAGAAATAGCGGCCGAATACATCTCCCGTGAACGATTAACCAAATTATGGGTTTCATCCACTAAAAAAATATTCTCTTCTGCACTTTGGGGTTCTTCAAAGAAGCGCCGTAAATAAACCGTTGGATCAAATAGATAATTGTAATCGCCAATAATTAAATCACACCAAAGACTTGCATCTAGCGACAACTCGAATGGACACAATTGGTGCTTTTGTCCATACCGTTCAATAACCTCTCTCGTTAAATGATTTTCATGTTGCAATAAATCCCACAGTCCCTCATTTAAACGATCATAATAGCCGTCAGCAAACGGGCAATGTTCTGGTGTACAATTTCGTTCAGTTAAAAAACAAATTTTATCTTTTGCTGTTAACGTAATACTCTTAGTTTGCGCTTGTTTTTCGGACAGCGCTTTGACGGCATCTTCAGCCACTTGACGCGTAATGGTCTTAGCTGTTAAATAAAAAATCCGTTCACCTTCTTCTTCACCAATTGCTTTCATCGCTGGAAAAAGAGTGGACATTGTCTTGCCTGTTCCAGTTGGTGCTTCCACGAAGAGCCGCTGTTTACTAAGAATTGTTTTATAGACGGCTACCGCCAATTCTCGTTGCCCTTTGCGATACTCCCCGTAAGGAAAACTAAGATTTTTTAATGATTTATTTCTCAAAATACGCCATTCTTCTTTAAAAATTACCCACTGTTCATAGCGCTTCATCAAATCAGTAAAAAACTCCGCTAATGCAGCTTCTGTAAAATGGCGTTCTTGTCGTGTGATTTGTTTTGTGGTGGTCTGATAATAAGTGAGTTGCAGCGTTATTTCAGAAAGTTGTTCTTGTTGGCAATACATGTGACCATAACACATCACTTGATACCAAAACAATTCGACCTTTTCTGGCGGCAATTCTTCAAACGCTGGTTCGGATGTTTTAATTTCATCAATGACCACTTGCCCAGTTTCTTTCACAAAAATGCCGTCTGCACGACCTTCTACACAATAATTATGGCTATTTAAAGGCACCTCAATTTTTAAAGATACTTCCTTTTGATAAAGGCTCCCCGCTTCCTTTTGCAACATTCGATGAAGGCGACTACCTTCTTGTGGTGTATGTTCACTCACATGGCGAGAATCGATACTTCCCCGCCTTAAAATAAATTCGACCACTTGACGAACCGCAATTTTTCTCGTTGATTTCACGTAATCCCACCTATCTGCCTCCCTATTATAGAACATACATTCGCTAAACAAAAGCAAAAAATCCAAAACGAACACAATCATGCGTTCATTCTGGATTTCTCTTTAGATTATCATCAATTAAAAACAACTTGTTTCTTCTAACTGTTTGGTTTCTTTTCCATTTGCTTTTGCCACGACCAATTGCGCCATTTGTTTAAACGAATTATTTAAACCAATGCCGCCCTTTTTGGGCATCTTCACAATCGGTACTTGCTGATAATAGTGACTAACTGCTGGATTTTCTTCTGCCATCGCTGCAACTGCAGGAATGCCTACAGCATTAAACTTACAAGCTAGACGAGCAGCCATTTCTCCAAAATTAGGATAATGCATGGCAGGTCCGCAAAGAACCGCATCGGCATGAAACTTTTTTGCAAAGCCAATAAATTTCTTTGCTACCTCTTCCTCGTTTTCCAAATAATATTGGTCTCCACAATAAAGTGTCGCAACAATTTCTGCTCCTCGCTCCTGTAAAAATGGTAGCAATGTTACCCCTGGACCTAAGGGAGCTTTTTTACCACTTGGTTTCAGCTGAGCTTGTTCATCACTGCCAAATCCTGCTAAACTGTGGTTTAAGACTAAAAGGATTTTTTTCATGCCTATTTCCTCCTTATTTATAAATCATCGAAGTCAAAGGAATCAAAATCAATTTCTTCACTCTCTTCTTCTTGTGCTTTCCATTCTTCACGTAAATATTGGTCATCCATAACTCGAATAAAAGGATAATAAATGAACATTCCTAGTACCAATAAGAGAGCTTGCAGAATGGATCCTTGCCAACCGCTAACTAAAAATCCTGAGATGATTGGCGGGGTCGTCCACGGCAATTGAATACCGTTCGTCAATGGAACTAAGCCCCAATCCATAGCAAAATAGGCAATAATAATATTAATTGCGGGTACTAAAACAAATGGAATTAAAAGGATTGGATTTAAAACAATTGGTAACCCAAAAATGATTGGTTCGTTAATCCCAAAAACACCAGGAATTAGTGAAAGTTGCGAAAGCTTTTTAATTCGTTGACTTTTACAGAATAAGACCATCACAATGATTAATGAGAGTGTGGAACCGGCGCCACCAAATGTTGCAAACATATCTTGAAATTGTCCAGTGATGATGTTGGGAATTTCATGACCGTCTTTAAATGCTTGTAAATTTTCAACAGACAATGCCCGCAAAACAGGATTAAAGACTGCGCCAACCACGCTACCTCCGTTAATGCCAAAGAACCAAAAGAAGTGTAAAAATAAATAAGCAATGCTCATTGCACCTAAGGTATTACCAAGACTCAATAAGGGCGTTTGTAGAAATTCAAAAATAACATCTTGTAAATTACCATAAGGAGTTAAAGCAGCCAGCCAATTGACTAAAAACATGAGAGTAACAACTAAAAAACTCGGAATCAGGGCCTCAAAAGACTTAACCACTGTTGGTGGCACTCCTTCTGGCATTTTTATTGTCCACCCTTTACGAACAATGGCCACAAATAAACGAGTCGCAATTAATGCGACAATCATTCCTAAAAACAAGCCACTGGAACCCATCCATTTTAAAGGTAAACTAGTAACTTCATAAACCTTTGAACTATTTTCCGGTGTAAATAATGTTTGATAAGGCGTTACAATAAAAAATGAAACCAATGCGATAATTCCTGCTTGCATTGCATCCACATTGAATTGTTTCCCTAAACTATAGGCAATACCGACAACGGCCAGAATGGTCATTACATCAAAACTAGCACTAGCTGGAACAGACATCATTGTCGCCCATTCTTTACCAAGCAAATGAGACATCCAAGTATCCCATTGTGGCAAAGGGAAATTAGCAATTAATAAGAAGACCGAACCAACAATCAACAAGGGCGTTGATAAAAGGAAGCCATCACGAATCGCTACTAAATACTTATTTTCTCCTATCACTTTTGCCAAAGGGGTCAATACGCGCTCTAACCAATCCAAAAATTTTTGCACGGTCGTCACTCCTATCTATTATTTTTTATTTTGCTTAATTAACCGCAGTGCTTCTTTCAATGCTTTTTCGCCATCCATCATGCCATAAATTTCTGGCGTAATTGCAGCGACAGGAATCCCTTGCGGAGCAAATTGTTCTTTTGTTTTTTCTAATAAAAAACGGACTTGTGGTCCTAATAAAATAGCAACAGGCTTCTCTGCTTCAACCACTTCTTGTGCTCTTGCAATAGGAAAAGCAGTAATCATTAAAGGCATTTGATGTTTTTCCACCACTTCCATCATTTTATTCACCATAATACTTGTAGACATCCCTGCATCACAAAAAAGATAAATTTGTTTTTTACTCATGTTCCTTCACTCTCCTCATTTATTCAATTGGTGCTTTGATTCTTTTTTCATAGGCCGCTAACCATTCTTGTGAAATCGGCTGAATCTCTGTGGTATGATTCTTGCCTGGATTTGCAATATAGATTTCTGGTTGCTGCATATCAGTACCAACCGTAAAAGTAAATTCCACATTCGTAGCTACGCCCCAGTCTCCCTGTTTGTTCATGGCCACCAGTGAAAAAGCTCCTGCTTTCCCATAACGTTGGGTCAATTTTTCGTGAAAAGCATAGACCGCTTGATCACATGCTTGTTGTGGCGAGCACCCTTCCCCCATTAAACGGACGATTTCATAAGAAAGACAGCCTTTCATTAAATCTTCACCTAATCCTGTAGCCGCAGCACCACCAATTTCGCTATCAACATAAAAACCAGAACCTGACAGTGGTGAATCGCCAACACGTCCTGCTTTTTTCATGAAGAGTCCCGAACTGGAAGTGCCAGCTGCCATTGATCCTGTTTGGTCTAACGTAATAGCGCCGACAGTATCATGCCCATCATAGGGGTTCAACTGATTTTCCTGAATTTCTTTTAAACGCTTTTGCCACCATTGATTAGCGCGTTCTGTCAACATATTCTTTCTTTCAAAACCGTGCAACATTGAATATTTCGTTGCACCTGCGCCAACACGAAAACTATTAAACTTCTCTTTACTTAATGCTTTAGCCACTGAAATCGGATTTTTAACATCTGTAATTCCTGCCACAGCACCAATTGCAAATGTGTCTCCATCCATATAGGCAGCATCCATTTCTAAAATTCCTTCCTCATTAGGTAAACCGCCGTAGCCCACTGACTTATAAAAAGGATAGTCTTCTACTTCTTTAATTAATTGTTCCACGGCCGTGCCTGCAGCACCTCCTTGTTGTAATTCTTCTGTAGCTTTTAGTAACCCATCATGTGCCATCCGCCATGTCGCAATTGCACCCCAAGTCATTTTCCATCCGCCCTTTCGTTAACGCTTACATTTCTCCACCATTATAAACTAGTATATACTGTTTTGTATATACTGAAAATGAAATTTTATACAGAAAAATAGAAGATACACGTATGCGACCTCTACGAAACACATTGGCTTCTTCTCATACGTGTATCTTCTATTGGTTTTACGCTTCTGTTAATGCAATCATCGCTTGCATATAGATTTCCAGATTAAGCAGTAAATCTTTTTCATCCATATATTCATCTTGGTTATGCGCAATGCCTTTTTGACCAGGAAATGATGGACCAAAAGCAACGATATTCGGCATAAAACGAGCATACGTAGCACCTGTAGTTGTGACTGGCGTCCCATCTAAGCCAGTAATTTGTTCATAAACCTTGGTTAATTTTTGAACATTGCGCTCATCTTTTGGAAACAGCGTACTAGGGAGGCGGCGGATGACGGTCACTTCACTTTCTGGAAATAGTGCCTTCGTTAGCTGCGTGGTTACTTCGTTTTCTGTAATAGAAACAGGATAACGCACGGCCAATGATAACACCAATTGCTGTCCTCGTTTTTCCAACGCATAGGGCGTTAAAATCAATTGCCCACTATCCTGATCCTTAAAGTCTAGAGCTACTCCTTCGCCATAGTGCTTTTCGTGAAAACTAGCGGTTAACCAGTCGAAATACTGTAATAAATTTCCTTTGACTAACTGTTCCTCGCTAATTTTCTGTGCCAATAAAGTAATCGCGTTCTTGCCTAGTTCTGGCGCATTGGAAGGGGCGCGTTTTCCCGTGATTGCTGTTGTTTTTCCCGCAATCACCACACTTAATTGATCAGGTACGTGGTCTTTTGCTTGATCACCCATAATCTGACCAATTTGTTCACTTGAATCATCTGGGATGGTCGTTGTGATTTCATAATTAACAATCCCTCGCTCCCCATAAACTACTGGATATTTACAATCTGGAGTAAATCCAAAAACGGGTGCGTTTTCCTTCTCTAAATATAAGGGGATATCTCCACTCCCACTTTCTTCATCCGTGCCAAACATTAAGCGAATGGTTTTCTTTGGTTGGTAACCAAGTTCTTTCAGTAATTTCATTCCATACAGGCAAGCCAAGATAGGACCTTTATTATCTAGAATTCCTCTACCATACAAACGTTGATTTTTTTTCGTTAATTGAAAGGGCGGCACTGACCAACCAGAACCTTCTGGTACTACGTCTAAATGACCAATAATTCCCAGATATTCTTCCGCTGTTCCCCATTGCGCATAGCCAACTGCGTCATTGACAATCCCAGTTTGAAAACCATAACGCTCTGCCAGTTTCAGCGTTTCTTCCAAGGCTCTTTTCGGTCCTTCGCCAAAAGGTGCCTCTTTTTTAGGCGACCCTTTCACACTTCGAATCGCCATAATTTTGTTTAAGTCTTCATAAAATAAATCTTTTTGAGCGGCTATTTCTTCTTTGATCTTCATTCGTTCCAAGAACCTCCTAGCTCCACTTGGTTGTTTTCAGACGGGCTATAGCGGGTCAGTGTGTTTTTAAACGTGTACCGATCTGCTCGATATAAAGAGACATCATATAAAATAGGAGTTGCATCAAGCGCATAGGTGATAGAGTGGACTTGTAAAAGTGGTTGGCCCACAGGAACATTCAATAATTCTGAAATTTCCGCTTCAACTAAGATTGCTTCAATTTCTTGATGCGAATAAGCAATCTCGACGTTCTTCTCGATTAAGCAGAAAAGAGAGCCCTCGAAGTCTTGCTTCGTATGGCCTTGTACGTATGCCTGTGGCAAATAAATTTTTTCAACTGTCATTGGCTCGCCGTCTAACATTCGGCGGCGAATCAGTTCATAAATTGCCTCATTTTTGCCTACTTGGAGCGCCTCCCGAATTTTCTCAGCGGGATGTACTACTTCTTCAAAGGAAATGACTTCTGTCTGGCTTTTTTTCCCGTAAGCTTTGGCTGCCTCAGTAAAACCTTGTAAGCCAGCGCGACCACTTTGAATTTTCGCTTGCGACATCACATAACTACCTTTACCATGTCGTTTTACCAAAATATTTTTGCGGATCAAATCATCAATCGCTTTACGGATGGTCAAGCGACTGCAGTTATATTCTTTAGCTAAATCATATTCTGAAGGTAATTTTTGTGCACTTACATACAGACCGTCTCGAATCTTCTTTTCAATTTCTGCAGAAATTTGCTTAAATTTGGGTGCATTTTCTGTCATTTCATCGCCTATCTTTCTTCAAAAAAATAAATTTTCTAGTATATACCACACTGTCTATACTAAATCAATTTTTAAGAAACCGCAATCATTTGTTGCGTTTCTTAAAAATCAAAAAAAGAAAGCGAGCCACAAGTCGGTTGGCCTTGTGGCTCGCTTTTTTAGGAAAAAATGTGTTATTTCCCTTTCATCCGTTCTTTGCCTTCTTGACACATATAGAGTAGCGGACAGGCTTCACATTTAGGCGCTCTTGCTAGGCAGTGATAACGCCCAAAGAAAATCATGGTATGGTGCGTTTTCACCCAGAGTTCTTTCGGAACTTTACGCATTAAGGTTTGCTCAACTTCAGTAACATTCGCATTTAGCTTACAAATTCTAAGGCGCTTGGACACTCGTTCCACATGTGTATCTACTGCAAAAGCCGGTTCGCCGAAAGCATCTCCCATTACTACATTGGCTGTTTTTCTCCCCACGCCAGGTAAACTGACCAGTTCATCTCTGGTTTGCGGAACTTCTCCATTGAAACGTTCTAAAAGTTGTTGTGCGCACGCTTTAATATTTTTTGCTTTATTGCGATATAAGCCAATGGTTTTTATTTTAGCAATAATCTCCTCCACCGGCGCAGCTGCTAAAGCTTCTGGAGTTGGAAAAGCTGCGAATAAACCAGGAGTAGCTTTATTTACCGATACATCGGTTGCTTGCGCACTTAAAATCACAGCAATTAATAATTCAAAAGGATTCTTATGTTTTAATTCACATTCTGCATTTGGAAACATCTCATACATAATTTCAATAGCTTCCATTGTTTTCTCTTTTGATAGCATGGCCCACCTCCTTTTTATTCACTGTCTTCTGGATTTAACCAATTGTGTAATGTAACCTTTGGTAACGATTCTTGTGTCTGACCTTGTTGTTCAATCTCATTTTGAATCATAGAATCTTTTCGTTTTTTCTGATCAGCAGCCACTTGTTCTTTGGTGGTAATATTTTTACGCTCCCACGCAAGTAAAATACGATCAATATATTTCAAACTATACGCCTGATTTAAAACGGCTTCTCGCAACGCTAACCGGATTAATTCAGGGGAATAATGGTCCGTGTTCAACCACTGACCAATCATTTCTAATTCAATGGGTGAAAGTGGACGTCCGAATTCTTTTTCAAAGCCTTGGTAAAGCTGTTTAATTTCATCTTCGTGGTTTGCGACAACTTGTTTTTCTTTGCTCGTTTGTAAAAATAATTGAATCTTTTGAAAAACAGGTAGTAAATCATACGTATCCATCATTTGACCTTTTTGGTTTTGTTGTGTTTCAATTCGAATAAATCCGCGAGAAACCAATTGATTTAACAACTTATAAATCGTATCTGGCGTTTTGCCCATCGTCTCTGCAATCGCCATTAAGTCTGGAAATAAATCGCCTGCATTTTGCGAACGAAAAAGTTGCAGTAAAAAGAGAAATTCATCATCTTTCAAACCAATTTTTTGGTAATGATCAAATAGTAAGTTTGAGATTGTTGTTTCACCAGCTTCTAAATATTCACGAATTGATAACATTGTTGTTGTCCACTTCCCCTTGCTTGTTTCACTTATTGCACTTGATAAACATCAAAATAAATAGCTTTCATATAATCAATTAAATAACTAGGATTCAATTCTTCTCCCGTTGCATCATAAATTAATTGATTTGGTTTACGTGAAGCGCCGTACTGATGAATATGTTGTGTTAACCATTTACGGATATCAGAATAATCCTCCGAAGCTAAAATTTCATCAACAGATAATTCTTGTTTCATTGCGTGAAATAGTTGCGCGGCGTACATATAACCCAAGGCATAAGATGGGAAATAACCAAAGCTACCTCCAGACCAATGAACATCTTGAAGGACACCTTCTAAGTCATTTTCAGGTGATACGCCTAAGTACTCTTGGTATTTTTCGTTCCACACTTTTGGCAAATCAGCGACTTCCAAAGAACCATTAAACAACATTTTCTCAATTTCATAACGAATAATGATATGCAAAGGATAGGTGAGACTATCGGAATCAATCCGAATCAAACTTGCTTTCGTTTCTTTTAAAGAAGCATAGAAATCTTCAAAAGAAATATCATCAAAAGTACCTTCTGCGCATTCTTGGAAAAACGGGTATTGTTTTTGCCAAAAAGCCCGGTTGCTACCAATGATAATTTCATTAAAGAGCGATTGTGATTCGTGAATCCCCATAGAGGCACCTTCGCTTAGCGGCGTAAAGTCAAATTTAGGATCAAAATTTTGTTCGTACATCCCATGACCCGCTTCATGAATCACACCAAATGTTGCCATTGAGAAATTATTTTCTTCCCAGCGCGTAGTAATCCGCGCATCATTTCGATTTAGAGCTGTCATAAATGGATGAACTGTATCATCTAATCGGCCTTTTGAAAAATCATAGCCTAATTGCTCAACCACACCAATCACAAAACGGCGTTGTTGTTCTTTGGTCATTTTTCTAGATAAAAAGTCAGTTCTAGGCGGCGTACCTTTTTCTGCTAAAACGGTCCGAATCTCTTGAATCCCTTGTTTTACTTGGTCGAATACTTGGTCTAGTTTCTCAACCGTCATCCCTGGTTCAAATTGATTTAATAACACATCATACGGAGTTTTTTCTTCTTTTTGCCAATAAGGAATGAACTCTTTTTGGAACGCAACGACCTTCGTTAAGGTTTCTTCTAACAAGCCGAAATCTTGTGCAGCGCGTGCTTTTAGCCAATCTGTATGTGCTTGGTTTAATACTTTAACATATTCTTGCATACGTTCAGCTGGAACATTTTTATTCAAAGCATATTCTTCTTTTACTTTTTCAAAAACCAGTTTCCCTAATTCAGATAATTCTTCAGGGCGTGTCTCAAAATAGGCCAATGCTTCTTGAATAACTGGGCCAATACTTCGTTCAAAATATAATCCGGTTAAATACCCTTCTACTTCTCCTCGAAAAGGACTACTTTTTTCTGGCATCCCAGTTGATGAATCCCAGTCTAATAATGTCAAGGCATTTTTTAGTAATTGAATTTCTTTCACTTCTTGTAAAAATACAGCTTCCTTCATTTTTTACACCAGCTTTCTTAGTCTTCCCGTGGTTTTCTTGGTGGACGTGTTCCCCAGTATTGGAATAAATCTGTTCGTAAGGCTCCGTTGTAAAGCTTCCGTTTTTTAGTAGCTTTGGCACCATAATATTCTTCAAAAGCAAGATCACTCGTCAGTATATACTTGCTCCAAGTAGTTAACGGACGGAAAACATGGCCCATTTCTTTATACAAACGGCGAACACTTTCCTCTTCTCCTAAACGCTCACCATAAGGCGGGTTAGCTACCATTACACCATATTCCTTCTCGGTTGTAAAATCTTTTAAGGCCAATTGTTTAAAGGTAATTGAATCACCTAAACCAACTTCCTCAGCATTCGCTCGTGCGACTTCAATCATTCGCCCATCAACATCTGAACCACAGATATCTAATTCAACATCGTAGTCTGCCTTTGCCTCGGCTTCGTTACGTACTTTTTCAAAAATTGCTGGATCAACCCAATCCCATGTTTCACAAGTAAAACTACGATTAAAGCCAGGGGCAATGTTATGGCCAATTAATGCTGCTTCAATACAAATCGTTCCAGAACCACAAACTGGATCATAAAAAGGACGATCTTTGCGCCAATTGGTCAACATCACTAAAGCAGCTGCCATGTTTTCCTTAAGAGGTGCGCCCCCCTTTTCAATGCGATAGCCTCGTTTAAATAAACTTGGTCCAGTCGTGTCCAACGTCAACGTCACTTTATCTTTTAGAAGAGCCACTTCTAATTTAAACAAAGCTCCTGTTTCGGTTAAAGGCACCGTCGCTGGACGATGGTAAACTTCTCTTAAACGGTTAACAATGGCTTTTTTGGTGATGGCTTGGCAATCAGGAACACTATACAATTTTGACTTAATTGATTTACCTGCAACTGGAAATTCTGCATCTAAAGGCAAATAATCTTCCCAAGGAAGTGCTTTAACTTTTTCAAATAATTCATCAAAACTATAGGCGTTAAATTCGCCAACGACGATTTTAATCCGATCTGCTGTCCGTAGCCATAAATTGGCAGTAGCAATTGTTTCAACAGTGCCTTCAAAGACGGCCCGGCCATTTTCTACTTCACAGGGAATCCCTAAATCACGCAATTCTTTTCCAACTAATGCTTCTAAGCCACTAGCAGCTGTTGCAACAAGTTTGAATGTTTTTTCTTTCGTCATAAAAACTCCTTCTTGACTCTTTTTTATTGTCTGAAGCTAACAGTCCTGCCGACTACTGCTCCGCTTGTTTTTTGTAATTGTCCGCTTTCTCTGAACTAAACGGTCCTGTCCCGGCCTCTTTAGAACAGACAGCTTACTACTTTTATCTCAGTTTCTTTATTTTAACATTTTTTTATTCTTTTCGTAAAAAAAGCCTTCACAACTACGTTGGAAGGTCTTCCTGAATTACTTGTAATTTTCTATAAGCCATGTTCTGTATCACCAATTCTTCAGGAAAAATTGGTGACGGTCATCATCTATCTGCAGAGTAAACTCTGCCTCTTCTACTCGTTCATTTCCTTTAGAAGAGCGCCCCTACCATTGTTTGGGTTGCTCGCTCGAGGGGTTTACCGCGTTCCACCGATGGAGTTTCCCACATCGCTTCGTCACTGTGGCACTTTCAAGGATACTTTGACATAGTCGAAACCTTAGTCATTTTTCCTGCCGTTACTCTAAAAGAGTACCTTAGCTTATGATTTCGCTAAGCACGAACACTACAAGCATCTCAGCTTGTGCGAGCATGGACTTTCCTCAGCTTGCAAAAGCAAACCGCGATCACCCGAAAATTACAAATCTGTTTAAACGAACAGCAAAAATTTATACACTAAAACAAGTGTCCGCTATTCTAACAAATGCTTTTTGTTCCTTGTGAAAACTTGACTTAAATTGTCTTGTTAAAATTGACGTGTTTGTGCATTATCAACATCATGGTTCGCTGGTTCTGCAGTCATTGACGGTGCAGAAGGCGTTACAGGTGTTGAAGGTGTTTCATCTAACTTTTTACCAAAAACTTCACGCTCTAAGTTTGATAAACGTTTTAAAATATCAAAGTTGGTCACTGCTGCACTTTTTGGTACTTCTTGAGCAACACGAGGCGTTGGTTGGGCTTTTGATAATTGGTCTAATTTTGCCATTAAGCGGCTGTTTTCTTCTTGCAAGCTTAATAATTCTTTATTATAAGCTTCGTAGTCTTTAATAACATTGTCTAAAAATTCGTCTACTTCAATTGGGTCATACCCGTTCATCATTTTCGTTTTAAATTCTTTTTGTAAAATGTCTTTAGGACTATATACTAAATTTGCCATGTTTACACCTCATTTGTTTATTTACGATAGAAAATTTCATAGTTCCACAAATACTATTGTAACGAAAAATAGCTAGAAAATCAAACAGATTCTCTAATCAATCACCGAGTTTTGTAAATCATCCATTGTAATTAAGCGAATATCATAGGGTTCTCGTTCCAAAAAATGTTGTGCGTCCTTTAAAAAATACTCCGTTTTGCCAGGGTACTCTTTGTCATAAATAAGTAAGCTGCCTCCAGAATGTTCCAAAAGAAATTTTGTATGCATTTTTAATTGTGCTGGCGATTGATAGGGCTGGTGACTTACTGAGTTGATATAATCAGCCAAACTTTCCGCTTTCGTTAACAGTTCTCGATTTTGTTCATTCCAATTATTGCCAAAGTCTTTAAATGGATAAAGCAAACCTAGCTGGACTTCTGGATATTCCGTTTTTAATTCCCCAACTACTTCTGCTGTCCAAAGTTCAACACCTAAATTGCCAGAAATCAAAATCCATTCTACTCCCGCTTCAATATAACTGGCTAACTCTTTTTTTAAGACATTTTTAATAACTGTGATTTTCGGGTCTTTTCCTTGAAATATCCCCAATTCAAAGCTGCGATAACCGGTGACATAGAGGGTTTTTATCATTTCCATAAGTCATCCCTTTTCTTTCAGGTCTTTTTTTTGGTATAATACAGGCTAGGAGTGTGATAAACGTGACGTTCCATTATCCTAACGGAATACCTTATAATCATCATGAAGCACAATCACCAAAAAAACAAGTAAAAAAGAAACGCCCCGTTGAATTTGGTAATCGCGGGATGGATTTCGAAGAAGCGATCAATCAAAGCAATCAATATTATCTATTGAATAAGCAAGCAGTCGTTCATAAGAAACCCACTCCTGTTCAAATTGTTAAAGTAGATTATCCCAAACGAAGTGCGGCTGTTATTAAGGAGGCCTACTTTAGACAAGCTTCAACGACTGATTATAACGGTGTATATCAAGGCCGTTACATAGATTTTGAAGCGAAAGAAACGAAAAACACCACGTCCTTTCCCTTTAAAAATTTTCATCAACATCAAATTGATCATATGGAACAATGTATAGCACAACAAGGGATTTGTTTTGTGCTATTATGGTTTTCAAGCTTAAAACGCTGCTTCTTTTTTAGTGGTGAAAATCTAATAACGCATTGGAAAAACCAAGCTGTTACTGGAAAAAAATCTATGCCGCTTGCACTCATCGAGAAAGAAGGAATTGAATTATCTTTTGGAATCGCACCGCGAATCCCTTATCTCGACGCAGTGGAACAATATATTCAGACACACTAGATTCATAAAGTTTTGAAAGTATAACAAAGGAGTTGCTATTTATGCCAACCGCAAATTCAGGCTCGCGAGCTGCTAGACATGCATCCAACACCTCATCGAAGTCGAGTTACAAGAAAAAGACACAACCGCCGAAAAAGAAAAAACGGCTTGTTTTAAAAATCTTTCTTGGCTTACTTATCGCTGGGATGGTCGCTTTTTTAGCAGGCGTTGGTCTTTTTTGGTTCTATGCACGACAAGCCCCAAAATTAGAAGATGACAAACTGAATGCGACAGTTTCATCGAAGCTTTACGATATTAATAATGAAATTTTTGAGGATTTAGGCGCAGAAAAGCGTGAATTAATTCAACCAAATGATGTGCCTCAATTATTAAAAGATGCCATTGTTTCTGTCGAAGACCGTCGTTTCTATAAACACATTGGTGTGGATCCGATTCGGATTATCGGTTCTGCCCTTTCAAATGTCAAAAATGGTGGATTACAAGGCGGAAGTACCTTAACCCAACAATTAATTAAATTGTCCTACTTCTCTACAAAAGAATCTGACCAAACCTTGAAACGGAAAGCACAAGAAGCATGGATGGCTGTTCGTTTAGAACGTGAAAAATCAAAAGAAGAAATTTTAACTTACTACATTAACAAAGTCTACATGGCGAATGGTTTTTATGGAATGGAAACAGCGGCTGAAAATTATTATGGTAAACATTTATCTGAACTTGATTTACCACAAACGGCCCTACTGGCAGGAATGCCACAAGCGCCAAACTCATACGATCCCTATACAAAACCAGATACTGCTAAAGAACGCCGGGATGTTGTACTCTACACAATGTACGACAATAAAAAAATCTCGAAAGCAGAGTACGAAAAAGCTAAAGCTACCCCGATTAATGAAGGCTTAGTGCCATTAAAAGCCAGTGATGACAATCGAAAAGTCGTAGATAATTACGTCAAAGAAGTAATCAATGAAGTGAAAGCAAAAACTGGTAAAAATGTTTACACAGACGGACTAGATATCTACACAAACTTAGATATGAATGCCCAAAAACAACTTTACGATATTGTCAACAGTGATCAATACGTTGCGTTTCCAGATGATAAAATGCAAGTAGCTTCAACCGTTATTGATGTTGCCTCTGGACAAGTCCGAGCACAAATTGGGGGTCGTAACATTCCTGATGATGTGCAATTAGGAAACAATTTAGCTGTTAACACCCAACGTGATGTTGGTTCAACCGTGAAACCAATCATGGATTATGGTCCCGCAATTGAGAATTTAAATTATTCGACAGGTCGCCTCATGGTGGATAAACCAACGAAATATCCTGGTACCGACATTGATGTCTTCAACTCTGATTTAACATACCAAGGCGTCATTACTATGCGCCGTGCGATTATGGGTTCTCGTAACACCACCGCGGTCCAGACGTTTGATGAAGTTGGTAAAGAAAACATCATGCCTTTCATTAAAGGGCTAGGAATTGACTATAAAAACTTAGAAGCCTCGAATGCCATTTCAAGTAACACAAGCGATGTAGATGGCGATAAATATGGAATTTCCTCATTGAAATTAGCAGCAGCTTATGCGGCTTTCGCCAATAACGGGATTTACAACAAACCGTATTACGTAAACAAAGTCGTTTTCAATGATGGAACTAGCGTTGATTATCAACCTGATGGTAAACGTGCGATGAAAGACTCTACCGCCTATATGATGACGGATATGTTAAAAGATGTTTTAAACGGCGGAACAGGATTTAACGGCGCCATTCCAGGCTTAATCCAAGCGGCCAAAACAGGGACTTCTAACTATACTGATGAAGATTTAGCGCGAATGGGCACAACAGAAAAAGGAATTGCCCCGGATAGTACCTTTGTTGGTTATACAACACACTATGCCGTTTCTGTTTGGACTGGATACAATGATCGAAATACACCAATCTATCAAGAATACTATGGGATTGCCTCGGATGTTTACCGTGAAATAATGAGTTACTTGTCTCAAAATGTTTCAAACGATGACTGGGTGCAGCCAGACAGTGTTGTGCGGGTAGGTAATGAATTATACGTGAAAGATGCCTATGAGGTACCAAATGTACAAGTTTTACCAAGTACTACCTCTTCAGCACCACAGCCGGAATCTAGCAGTACGGTGGAATCCTCTTCCACAAAAGAAGCGGAAAGTTCATCAAGTTCTAGTTCAGAAAGTGCGCCTTCTTCCTCTGAAGCGCCACCATCAACCGAACAACCGGCAAGCTCTTCCTCAGCAGAGCAACCGGCAACATCGGAACAACCACCTGAACCATCAAGTTCTAGTTCACAAGAACCACCGCAACCACCTGAAAGTAGTTCTAAACCAGATGAAAATAAAGCAGCATAAAAAGTACGGGGCTCATGATGAGCCCCGTACTTTTTTAGATTAAAAATGGACGAAGTGAACTGAATCACTTCGTCCATTTTTGCTTATTTACTTTCTTTATTTGCCAAAGCTGCACCAACAAATCCTTTGATTAAGCGTTGTGGGCGATTTGGACGAGAAATTAATTCTGGGTGGAATTGACAAGCCACAAAAAATTGTTTTTCAGGAATTTCAACAATCTCAACTAAACGATTATCTGGTGAAACTCCAGAGAAAACTAAGCCATTTTCTTCAAATAATTGACGATATTTGTTGTTAAATTCATAACGATGACGGTGACGTTCTTGGACAACATCTTCATTTCCGTATGCTGCCGCAGTTTTCGTTCCTTTTTTCAATTTACATGGATATAAACCTAAACGTAGTGTGCCACCTAAATTCTCAATGTTTTCTTGATCTGCCATTAAATCAATAATGTTATTTGTCACGTCAGGATTAGTTTCTGCAGAACCAGCATCTTCTAAGCCCACAACGTTACGACCAAATTCTACACAGGCCATTTGCATACCTAAGCAAATGCCAAGGAATGGTACGTCATTTTCGCGAGCAAAACGAATCGCTTCAATTTTTCCTTCAATTCCACGATCACCAAAACCACCAGGAACCAAAATACCATCTGCTGAACCAATTCTTTCAGCGACATTTTCAGCAGTTAATTCTTGTGAATCAACCCAATCAATTTCGATATCTGAATCAAAATCAAACCCAGCATGTTTTAATGCTTCTACAACAGAAATATAGGCATCTGGTAATTCAACATATTTACCAACCAGCGCAATTTTTGTTTTCTTTTTCAAGTTAAGAACTTTTTCTTCTAATGCACGCCACTCAGTCATGTCTGCAGCCGGTGCGTCCAATTTTAAATGATCACAAACAATTTGATCCATGTTTTGTGCTTGAAGTGCTAATGGAATGGAGTACAATGTTTCAACATCACGAGATTCAATTACCGCTTCTGGATTAACATCACAGAATTGTGCTAATTTGTTTTTAGTGTTTTGAGAAACAGGTAATTCTGTACGGACCACTAAAATATTTGGTTGAATCCCTAAACTTCTTAATTCTTTGACACTATGTTGTGTTGGTTTAGTTTTCATTTCGCCAGCCGCTTTTAAGTAAGGAATCAAGGTTGTATGGATGTACATTACGTTGTCACTACCCATATCAGCTTTCATTTGACG
This sequence comes from Enterococcus sp. DIV2384, assembly GCF_050534975.1. NCBI lineage: Bacteria > Bacillati > Bacillota > Bacilli > Lactobacillales > Enterococcaceae > Enterococcus > Enterococcus sp. DIV2384. The sequence goes on along the minus strand of NZ_CP172905.1, from coordinate 990,747 downwards.
CAATGCTTCTAGGAAAGGTAATGATTCGATGTCGCCGACAGTACCACCTACTTCTGTGATAATCACATCGGCATCCGTCATTTTCGCTGCACGCATAATTTTTTCTTTGATTTCATTGGTAATGTGTGGAATAACTTGCACTGTTGCACCTAAGTATTCCCCTTTACGTTCTTTACGTAAGACTTCTGAATAAATTTTCCCAGTGGTTACGTTTGAGTATTTATTTAAGTTAATATCAATAAAACGTTCATAGTGACCTAAGTCCAAATCTGTTTCGGCACCATCATCTGTGACAAAAACCTCTCCATGTTGGTAAGGACTCATTGTCCCCGGATCCACATTAATATATGGATCGAATTTTTGAATCGTTACTTTTAATCCACGATTTTTTAATAATCGTCCTAAAGATGCTGCGACAATCCCTTTTCCAATAGAAGAAACCACGCCACCTGTAACAAAGATGTATTTTGTCATAATAGTTAAAAACCCTTTCTTTGATAATATTTTGTAGAGAGAAGTAAAACAACTTTGAGACTCTTACGTTTCTCCAAATAAAAAAGAAACAAAAATAGAAAAGCTCCCTATCCATTACGAATAGGGAGCTTGTAAGTTCGTTCAAACTTCTGACCTTCTTAAAGGTGCCCAAGTAGTATAATACAAGCAAACGGACATCAGGTCAAGTACTTCTATTCAAGAAAATAATTTTTTCTATTTTCTCATTTTTCTTAAGCATTCAACTAAAAAGCTTGACTCCTTCTTAGGAATCAAGCTTTTTGGTTTCTTACTCTTCAGAATATTCGTCATCAAAATCGTCTTCATCTTCAACATCATCGTCATCAATGATTGTTAAATCTTCTTCGATTTGCGGAATGTCTTCTTCATCATCGTCTGAATCTGCACCAATCTCTTGTAAGTCAGAGTTGTATGCTTTGATTTCTTCATCTTCATCTTCTTCATCATCGTACAAGATGTCTTCTTCATCATCATTTGTTAATTCAGCATCTTCTGGATCGTCATCGTTATAGTCAATTACATCTTCATCGTTTGGATTAGTGATGAAGGCATTTACTTTTTTACGTTTTCTACGACGTGGTGCATCTTCTTCGTCTTCTTCCAAGCCATGTGTAACTTCTTCATCGATTGAATCGATTGGATACCATGAACGTAAGCCCCAACGATTGTCTCCCAATGAGATAAAGCTACCGTCGATGTTTAAATCTGTATAAAATTGTGCTAATTGGTCACGAATTTCACTATCAGACTTGCCAAGATAATTTTGGATTTGGTTAACTAAATCAGAAAAATCCATTACATCTGCATGTTGTTCTAAAATAGCGTGTGCTACTTCAATCATGGATAATTCTTTTTTGTTTAACCCTTCAAATACATTAATTTCCAAGAGGTACACGTCCTTTCACAGTCTACTCCTTATCATACAAAAACATTGAAAAAAAATCAATTCTATTCTGCAATATTTATGCAGTAAATTCTAATTCTAAATGATATTCTCCGATTCGCTCTGTTTGAGAGTATAAATCATAATCAACTAAAATCTTACCAGACATTGGTTGGTCTTTTAAACTAACACGCAAATTATGGGTAAACGTACTAATCTGCAGCAAGCCATAAGGGGTTCGATAACTTGTATCTAATTTTTCCTGATAGCCAAATCTTAAACGCATCCGTAATTCGCCGGCACGAATCAGCTGAACATGCCCGTCTGGTTCAATTTTAATGGTTACGGGGGTTGGTTCTGTATCCTCTAATAATTCTTCTTTGTAACGAATGTATAATGTATCACCCATTTTTACTAATTGACCTTCTAAGTCAAAGAAAAAATCTTTTTGTTCGTTGCCTTGTTGGACAATCGTTTTTAGTTGAATCGATACAGGAACGCCTGTTGATAAATCCATAATGGTCACTCCTTTTCCAAAATATAACTTTCTTATTGTTGACTTTTTCAATGTATTTGTCAACTAAAGTCAATTTTTCCTTGCTTATGTACCTTTTCTTATTGTATAAGCTCTTTTCACGGGTTGCAAGCATTTGTTTCATCTATTTAATAAGAAAACCGTTTACTATTTTAGAGAATTCCTTCAGAATTCGTTTATATAACATGCTTTTTTGCATTTTTTGTATATAATATAAGAGAGAGTAAGAAAATAAACGTATTAAATGACGTAATTATAAATAGACAGGACGTTTTTTATGAGCACAACTTTTCCCCTTCACACCGAATCATTTATGCTCCTTGATTCAGGTTGTTTAACAAACAGTGACTATTTTTTACCTTTTGCCTTGACCGATGTTTTAACCACTTTTTCAGGAATGCAGCACCAACCAATCATTCATTTCTGGCAATTGGATCAAGCAATGATTCTTGGCATGAAAGATACCCGTGTACCACATCTAAAAGAAGGCATCACTTCTCTGCAAGAAAACGATTATTCTGTAGTCGTTCGCAATGCCGGCGGTTTAGGGGTGATTGCCGATTCGGGTATTTTAAATGTTTCACTTATTTTACCAAATAATTCTGAACACAAATTAAGTATCGATGCGGCTTATGAATTAATGTGGGCTTGGCTCCGTCAGAGTTTTCCGGAGAAAGAGATTGACGCCTTTGAAATTACTACATCCTATTGTCCCGGTACTTATGATTTAAGTATTGGCGGTCAAAAGTTTGCAGGGATTGCCCAACGACGCGTCAAAGACGGTATTGCTGTCATGATTTACATCAGCGTTAACGGCAATCAACTTGCTCGTGGAGAAGTGGTTCGAGACTTTTACCTTGCTGGGTTACAAGAACAATTTGGTGAAAATGGCTATCCACCCGTTGATCCAGCAGTGATGGCAAATTTAGAAACCCTGATTGAGACTCCATTAACAATAGACGCCGTAAAAACCCGTTTAATCGAAGCATTACCTCAACAATTTGAAAAATCTATTGATCCAAACTTAACCGAACCAATTATAACCTCAGAATGGTTCCAAACAAATTTAACTGTCCAGCTGGAAAAAATGGCGCAACGAAACGCCTTAATTAAAGGAGAGATCGTATGACGATTCCGTATAAAGAGCAACGATTACCAATCGAAAAAGTTTTTCGTGATCCCGTCCATAATTATATTCATGTCCAACATCAAGTGATTTTAGACCTTATTAATTCTGCTGAAGTGCAACGATTACGTCGCATTAAGCAACTAGGCACTTCTTCTTTTACGTTTCACGGTGCCGAACATAGTCGTTTTTCCCATTCTTTGGGTGTTTACGAAATTACACGTCGGATTTGTGAGATTTTCCAACGTAACTACTCTGTGGAACGATTAGGTGAAAACGGCTGGAATGATGACGAGCGCCTGATTACACTTTGCGCAGCTTTATTACATGATGTCGGTCATGGTCCTTATTCACATACATTCGAGCATATTTTTGATACAAACCATGAAGCAATCACGGTCCAAATCATCACCTCACCAGAAACGGAAGTCTATCAAATTTTAAATCGTGTTTCGGCAGATTTTCCTGAAAAAGTCGCCAGCGTTATTACTAAACAATACCCAAATCCTCAAGTGGTGCAAATGATTTCTAGTCAAATTGATGCCGATCGCATGGACTATCTGTTACGTGATGCTTACTTTACAGGGACGGAATACGGAACCTTCGATTTAACTAGAATCTTACGTGTGATTCGACCCTACAAAGGAGGCATTGCCTTTGCTATGAATGGGATGCATGCGGTGGAAGACTATATCGTTAGTCGTTACCAAATGTATGTCCAAGTCTATTTCCACCCTGTTTCTCGTGGGATGGAAGTGATTCTTGATCATTTATTGCATCGGGCGAAAGAATTATTTGAAAACCCTGAATTTGACTATGATTTACAAGCCTCTCTGCTTGTACCATTCTTTAAAGGGGACTTCACCTTACAAGAATATTTAAAATTGGATGATGGCGTCCTCTCTACGTACTTTACACAATGGATGGATGTGCCTGATTCAATTCTAGGTGATTTAGCCAAACGTTTCCTTATGCGTAAGCCTCTGAAGTCAGCCACCTTTACGAACGAAAAAGAGAGCGCAGCAACGATTGCTTATTTAAGGGAATTGATTGAAAAAGTTGGTTTCAACCCTAAATATTATACTGCCATTAATTCAAGCTATGATTTACCTTACGATTTTTATCGTCCAAATAAAGACCGTCATCGTACACAAATTGAATTAATGCAAAAAGATGGCTCATTAGTGGAATTGGCAACGGTCAGTCCCCTAGTTGCAGCACTTGCTGGTCAAAGTCAAGGAGATGAACGTTTCTATTTCCCTAAAGAAATGCTTGACCAAGGAAATAAAAAACATTACGATTTATTTGATGAGACGTATCGTGAGTTTTCAAGTTACATTCATAATGGTGCGTTAGTTTTAAAAAAATAGGTTTTCTAGGAGGATTCTATGTCAATTAAGTTAGTTGCTATTGATATCGACGGAACATTGCTAAATTCACAACACAAGATTACCCCACGGGTCAAAGAAGCGCTCCAAAAAGCAAATGAGCAAGGCGTTCGTATTGTTTTATGTACAGGCCGTCCTTTGCCAGGCGTGAAAGAACAATTGGATGAATTAGCCTTATATGGTGAAAATGATTTCGTGATTACCTACAACGGTTCGCTTGTCCAAGCAACCAAAGATAATACGATTATTTCACGCTATACCTTGAGTTATGAGGATTTTTTAGAAATTGAAATGTATTCTCGTAAAGTCGGCGCTCACTTGCACACAATTGATGATTCCGCTATTTACACTGCCAATCGCAATATTGGTAAATATACGATTCACGAAGCATCTTTAGTGAACATGCCTTTGAAATATCGTACGGTGGATGAAATGACACCAGAGATGAACATTATTAAAATGATGATGATTGATGAGCCGGAAGTTTTAGATCCTGCCATTGCAAAATTACCATTACATTTTACCGAAAAATATACGACTGTTAAAAGTACGCCTTTTTACTATGAAATCATGAATAAAAATGCTAGCAAAGGCAATGCTCTAGCAAAATTGGCAGACCATTTAGGCTTAAATAAAGACGAAGTGATGGCCATTGGTGACAATGAAAATGACTTATCCATGATTGATTACGCTGGGATTGGTGTTGCGATGGGCAATGCGACAGAAAATGTTAAAACAATTGCTGATGTGCATACCACTAGTAATGACGAAGATGGTGTCGCTCAAATTATTGAAAAAATGGTTTTAATTTAAACATTCTTTTCAATAACAATAACCCTCAATCTAATCAACATAGATTGAGGGTTATTCGTTATTTTATGATGCTGCCGCTAGCCATTTTTCAACGGCCCAGCGGTGGCTTCCTCTTTTTAATAAACGGACTGCTTCTTCTGGTGCAACCCAGTGTAAAGTATTGGTCCTTTCTAAGGGTTCGCTAAGTTGCCGCCAAGTATTCGCTACATAAAAATAGCCAGGATTATAATAGGCCGTTTGGCGATGGTTCGAATAAAAATATTCATCAGCTTCCCCTAAATAACGGCCAATTTCTACACTAATTCCCAATTCTTCTAGCACTTCTCGATGGATCGCTTCTTCTTTCGTTTCGGTGCCTTCAATTTCGCCTCCTGGTAAAAAATAAGCTCCATTTGGCGCTTGTACCAGAACCATTGTGTTATTTTCTGGCTTTGAAACAATAATGTATGCAGCATATCTTGTTTGATAGGTCAATGTCTCTTCTCTTTTTCCAAACGTTGGCGTTTTCATTGGCGCACCTCTTCTCTTTTAATCTATTTTACCTGAGAAATTCCTTTAGAACAAGTCAGAAACCAAGCGTTTTTCTCTACATTTCACGTTTATCTATGCTACTATTAACGTTGGAAATATAATTAAGTTTGAAAGGGAGTTTTTAACTATGAAAATGGCTCATACATGTGTGCGTGTAAAAGATTTAGAGGCATCATTAGATTTCTATCAAAAAGCCTTCAATTTTGAAGAAAGTCGCCGTCGTGATTTTCCAGAAAATAAATTTACTTTGGTTTATTTAACTTTACCAGGAGACGACTACGAACTAGAACTAACTTATAATTATGATCATGAAGCATACGATTTAGGAAACGGTTATGGTCATATCGCCATCAGTACAGATGATTTAGAAGGATTACACGAAAAACATCAAGCGGCTGGCTTAACTGTCACTGACTTAAAAGGCTTGCCAGGAACTGCACCATCTTATTACTTTGTTGTCGACCCAGATGGTTATAAAATCGAAGTTATTCGTGAACGTTAAAAAGTTTCACTTGTTCACTTACTGAGCTTTTTGTGTTTGAGAGCTGTCCGAGACAAAACTTGTCTCGACTTCTTCTCAAACACTTTTTTCAAAAAAAGTGCTACAATAGAGCGTATGAATTTATTGAGGATGTGATGTTATTATGACAAAAAAAATTATTGGAATCGCTGGCAATCAACTTTTGCAGGCAGCTGAAGTGTTTCACGGTAACCAAGTGACTTACACCCCACAAGGTTTTGTTAGCGCTGTTCAAGCCGCAGGTGGCGTTCCTCTCGTTTTGCCAATTGGCCCCAAAGAGTTAGCCGCTACGTATATACAACAAATTGATAAACTACTTTTAGCAGGCGGTCAAGATGTTGCCCCTGAATTTTACGGACAAGAACCCCATATAAAATTAGAAGAAACGAATCGTGATCGTGACGAGTTTGAGTTAGCCCTAATTGAAGAAGCCTTAAAACAAAACAAACCTATTTTTGCGGTTTGCCGTGGAATGCAATTAGTCAATGTTGCTTTAGGTGGCACATTATATCAAGATTTATCGATGTATCCTCAATGGTCAGTTAAGCACGGACAACAACCCACTCAACCAATCTTTGCGACGCATCGTATTGATGTTGAACCAGACAGTCAATTATCAAACATATATGGTACAACTGGTCAAGTCAACTCGTACCATCACCAAGCACTACATACTTTAGGAAAAGATTTACGCGTTACTGCTTGGTCCTCTGATGGCCTTGCAGAAGCAGTGGAATCAACAAATGAACAGCAGCCTTTATTAGCTGTTCAATGGCATCCTGAACTAATGTACGCACGTGATGCCAAATCCCAAGCACTCTTTAACTACTTTGTTCAAAAATTATAGTAAAAACGGAGGGACGTCTTTCGCCCCTCCGTTTTTACTTGCTATCATACTTAAAAATCAAAATTATCTGGATCTGCACCAAAACGATGATCCTTATTTAACTGATTAATTGCGGTTATTTCTTCTGGCGTTAATTCAAAATCAAAGACAGCAAAATTTTCCTGAATTCTTTTTTCGTGAACAGATTTAGGAATCACGATAATATCATTTTGTAAGTGCCAACGAATAATCACTTGGGCCGCTGATTTACCATATTTTTCACCAATTTTCACTAGTACTGGCTCAGATAATAAATTACCTTGTCCTAGAGGAGACCAAGCCTCCACGGCAATCTTATTTTCGGCTAAATATTTTCGTAGCGGTTCTTGTGTTAACGTAGGATGTAATTCAATTTGATCCACCATTGGCACAACATTTGCTTCTGTTAATAAATCTTCCAAATGATGTTGATGAAAATTGGAAACGCCAATTGCTTTGGCACGACCACTTGCGTAAATTTCTTCTAATGCTTTCCATGATTCTTTATATTTACCAGCAACAGGCCAGTGAATTAAATATAAATCAACATAGTCTAACCCTAATTTTTCTAAGCTTTTATCAAATGCTTTAATCGCATTTTCATAGCCTTGATCTTCATTCCATAATTTCGTCGTCACGAAAATTTCTTCGCGGGGAATACCCGATTGACGAATACCTTCGCCCACCCCTACTTCGTTTTTATAAACGGCTGCCGTATCAATCAAGCGATAACCCGCTTTTAAAGCCCATTTTACTGAATTTGTTGCTTCTGAGCCATCTTCTACACGCCAAACACCTAAACCTAGGCGTGGCATTTCATTGCCGTTTGCTAATTTTCTTGTTTTATCCAAAGTCATGTGTTTCTTCAGTCCCTTCATTTTCATTACTTTTAGTATACTACGCATTCTTCTTTCACGAAACAATCACGACTCGTCAGGTCATTTTCTTTATTTTCAATAAATAACGACGCCAATAGGTCAGCACTCCGATTAGTGCCACAACTACAATTGTTCGACCGCTAACGCTTCCAATCCACAGTTTAACTGCAAGTAACCAGATACAAAAGAGATAAACACAGGACCAATTAAAGGAAACTTTCAATGTACATGATTCCGCAATTTCGATTATCTGACTACTAAAAAAACGACTCCCTAATCGTAAAGCGACTGGATTATGGAAGATAAATGTTCGTCGCTTGTCAGCCGTCAAGCGAGTAGCACATCGCTCATCAATAAAAATTGTTACAGGTAATTTAGAAAGTAAATCATTTTTTGCCCATTCAATTGAAACTTTCACGCAGCACTCACAACCTTTAACAAAATTATAAAATATATTATTTATTTACAAAATTATAACATTCCTAAAAAAACATGTTAAGTCTTTAAAAAAACTTTCTATTTTCTTCCCCTTTCGCCGAGAGATTTAGTATACTAAAAGAAGAAATTTTAGAGAAAGTTGGATTTTTATGTTGATACTTGGGTTAGCCAGTACTGAAACAGTCGATTCTTCTGCTCCTGATTTAGCAGAAGCGACCGTAAAAAAAGTGAGCGCGCTACAACGCTTTTGGAACAATATTAATTGGGATGCCATTGTCGCTACCTTAATTGAAAAAAGTTTATCAATTTTATTTTTAATTTTTCTATTTTTTATTATTCAGCGAATCGGGAAATATTTAATTGATCGCACCTATGCAAATTATAGTAAAAAGCAACATTTTAGTGAAAGCCGTTTAAAAACATTACACACTTTAATCATTAATGCATTTCAATATACGCTGTTCTTTTTCTTCATCTATTCTCTTTTGACCATTGTCGGTGTGCCTGTTGGCTCATTATTAGCCGGAGCGGGAATTGCCGGTGTTGCCATTGGTTTAGGGGCTCAAGGATTCATGAATGACTTAATTACCGGATTTTTCATTATTTTAGAACAACAAATGGATGTAGGCGATTACATTCGCTTATTGGCGTTAAATATTGAAGGAACTGTTACTTCTGTCGGATTACGAACCACTCAAATTAAAGCAGTTGATGGAACTGTTCATTTTATTCCAAACCGAAACATCACCACAATCAGTAACCTGTCTCGTGCCAATATGCAAGTGTTAATTGATGTCCGCATCAATCCTGAAGAAGGTTATGAAAAAATTTGTGAAGTGATTACAGAAGTCAATGAAACGTTAAAAGAAAAGTATATCGAAAGTATTCAAACTGGGCCAGATATTTTTGGTATGGTCGATTTAGGTAATGGCAACTTTGCGGTGCGAACGACCATGTATGTACTAAACGGCAAACAATTTGCGGTCAAAGAAGAATTTCTAGCTCAATATATCAAAGTATTAACAGAGGCCGGCTTTACGATTCCCAATACGCCCATTATTGCAAAATAAAAAACAGCCACCAGATACTTATTAGTTATCTGGTGGCTGTTTTTCTAATTGTCCAATGATTTTAAAAAGCCACTAACTGCCTCCACTCCAAACAATAACGCCTCTTCGTTGGGTTCAAACTTGGCAGAATGAAGGCTATAGGGACTTGCCACGCCTAACCAAAACATCGTGCCTGGGACTTTAGACAATAGATAGCCAAAATCTTCACCTGTCATTGCAACCGGTGCTTGTTGAAATTGAACTGTTGCTTGTTTGCTCATGTATTCAATAAAATTCGTGGTACATGCTGGCTCATTCACTACAGGTAAATACCCTTTCTGATCAAGATGAACAGTTACTTCACATTGAAAAGATTGCGCAATACCTTCACTAATTTCGCGAATTCTTCGCTGCGTTTGTTCATTCGTTTCTGCTGTCAATGTGCGAATTGTACCAGATAAAGTTGCTTCTTCGGCAATCACATTGCAAGCAGTCCCTGCATGAAAAGTCCCAAAAGTAACGACTGCCCCAACCACAGGATCAACATTTCGACTAACGATCGTTTGCGCTTGCTGAATTAAATTGGTGGCCGCTAAGACCATATCATTCGCTTGATGCGGAAAAGCCGCATGTCCACCTTTTCCTTTTAAGGTAATGTTCACTTCACAAGTGGCAGCAAACAATGTCCCTACTCTGGTACTAATAGTTCCGACTGGCAAATCAGGATTAACATGAAGCGCATAAAATTCATCAGGTAACCACTCACCAAACGCATGGTCTTCATACATCAACATCCCCCCTGCTTCATTTTCTTCAGCAGGTTGAAATAAAAATAAAAAGTTATTGTCTGGTTGCTGTTGACTTAATTCTTTCAAAATCCCTAAACCGATTGTCATGTGAAAATCGTGCCCACAGGCATGCATAAACCCTGGTCGTTTTGATTGAAAAGCAGAAACCACTTCCTCTTGAATAGGCAAACCATCAATATCAGCACGCCAGCCGATGGTTTTCTGAGGATTTTTGCCTTCTATGAAGACTAAAATCCCCGTTTGCCATGTTCGAACTTGCAGATAAGGTTGCTTCATTTTATCAATTTCATTAAGTAAAAAGGCTTGTGTTTCCTTTTCTTCTAAACCGATTTCAGGTATTTGATGTAGTTGCCGTCTAATCGCAATTAATTCTTCTTGCTCCACAAAAGCCACTCCTTCATTTTTTGGGTAATCGAAAGCCGCCATGAAGAAGTTTCTTCATCGCGACTGACTAATTTATTTTTAGAGTTTACGTAATTCTTCTAAAATCTCTGTTTTACTCTTGGTTTTATCATCAATTTGTTTAATTACTTTTGCTGGCACGCCTGCGACAACGGTATGCGCTGGAACGTCTTCCACAACTACTGCCCCAGCAGCCACAACGGCACCTTCACCAACACGAACCCCTTCTAGTACGACCGCATTCGCTCCAATGACAACCTCGTTTTCAATAACCACAGGTGCGGCACTTGGTGGTTCAATGACACCAGCTAAAACCGTTCCTGCGCCAATATGACAATGTTTTCCTACAGTTGCACGACCGCCTAAAACAGCGCCCATATCAATCATAGTCCCTGCACCAACGACGGCGCCAATATTTAGAATAGCCCCCATCATAATCACCGCTTGATCGCCAATTTCAACTTTTTCGCGAATCAAAGCACCTGGTTCAATCCGAGCATTAATGTCTTTCAGATCAAGAAAAGGAATTGCTGAGTTACGTGCATCGTTTTCTACAACATAATCCTCAATTTTTTCTTTGTTTGCTTCTAAAAAAGGTTTTACGTCAGCCCAATCGCCAAACAATGTCCCAGTTTTACAATTATTAAAGACCTTAATTGTTTCTGGAAACGTGACTTCTTTTAATTGCCCTTTCAGTGTTACTTTAACAGGCGTTTGCTTTTTGGCATCGCCAATATACTGAATAATCTCATATGCGTCCAATCACAGCACTCCTTTACTTCGTGTTATCATACAGAATAACGCATTTATGAGAAAAAAGTAAAGAGTTTCTTGCGTTTTATTTAAATTACTTTCATTTCTTCTTCTGATTTAGGCAGAACAAGATGATGTTTTTCTAACTCATGCGCCATATGATTGACCGCTTTTAAAATTTCTTTGCGTGTAATGATACCTTTAAAGCGTTGATTATTATCAACCACTGGTAAAAAAGAAGCATCTACTAATAAATGTAACACTTCTTCTAAATCCCACGATTCACCAATTACAGGAACATTGACTTCCATTACATCGGCCACAGTAAATTCATTCAATTTTTCAAAATCCACTGAAGTCAAATCAAACATTTTATCTACAACGTCTGTCAAGCCGATTAAGCCAACAAAGCGATCTCCCTTATCTAACACAGGAATCTTGGAATAGCGAACTTGCGATAAGACTAATGCCGCGTGACTTAACGGATTTAAACACATTACATTGGCGACATTTTCAGCGGGTACTAAAAATGTTTCTTGTTTTTCTAATAATAATTCTTTTACAGCAGTCCCTATCATGATTGGGTTGCCTCCATTTCTAATTCTTTAACACGTAACTTATTGTACCTAATTCTGCGGAAAAAGTCTTGGAATTCGCAAATTCTTCATAACTTAACAAACGAAAATTAACGTTTTGTTCTATTCTCCCCAAAAAAAGAGAACGCTTTCTTAAAAAAATAAAAACTTAGTTGTCTCATAACAGACAACTAAGTTTTTATAAAAGACCAATTAATCAGTCAATTATCCTTCTTTTTCACACGTTTCATCACAGCCATCACTGACCATAATAAGCGGAAATCCCATGTTTTCTAAGATAGTGTTTATCCAATAAAAAATGATCAATTGGTTCAACATCTGGGTTAATTGTTTCCGTCAAACGTGCCATTGAACAGATTTCATCTAAAATCAAGCTGTTTTCAACTGCTTTTTCCGGAGTCATTCCCCAAGTAAATGGGCCATGTCCATAAACTAGCACTCCTGGAACTGCTAAAGGATCTAGTTCTTGTTCATGAAATGTTTCAACAATGACTTTGCCAGTCTCTTCTTCATAGTTTTCTTTAATTTCACTTTCAGAGAGCGCTCTTGTACAAGGTACAGCGCCATAAAAAGCATCCGCATGGGTGGTACCGTAAGGAGGTAAGGCTCGCCCTGCTTGAGCCCACGTAACACTATTCAGGGAGTGCGTGTGCGCAATCGCTCCAATTTCTGGCATTTTTTGATAAAGATAAAGATGCGTGGGTAAATCAGAAGACGGCTTTAATGCATTGGTTTCCAATAGTTGTCCGTTTAAATCAGTCACTACCATCTGTTCCTTGGTCATTTCTTGATACTTGACGCCGCTTGGTTTAATTACGATAATCCCTAATGACCGATTGATTTCACTAACATTGCCCCACGTTAATTTGACTAAGCCCAGTTTTGGCAAAGCCAGATTCGCTTCATAAACACGTTGTTTCATTGCTTGGATGATCGCTTTATTGTTCATAATAACCCGCCTCTACTAATTTGGGATAGAGATACTGCTGCGCGGCTTGAATTTTTTCTTGAAAATTCAAATCCGTTTCATTCCACATTTCAATTAAAAAAGGACCACTATAGTTTAACCGCTTGAGTGTTTTCAATAAGCCTGTAAAATCAACACAGCCTTCTCCAAAAGTAACTTCCCGAAACTTCCCTTCAAATGTGTCTGTTACAGCGAAGGTATCTTTTAAGTGAATAGCAGCGATTTCAGCAATTCCCTTTTCAAGTTCAACCGCCGGATTATTTTCCGGCCAAGCAGACAAATTACCTAAATCAGGATAAACATGCAAAAAAGGAGACGGAATTTGTTCCTTAATTTCTAGAAATTTTTGTATGCTATTCATAAAAGGGTCATCCATAATCTCAACAGCCAGAATGACACCGTATTGTGCAGCTTCCTCAACGCCCTTTTTCAGACCTTGAAGAAAAAATTCCCTTGTTTCGGCAGTTTTTTCTTCGTAAAAGACGTCATAGCCAGCTATTTGAATTACCCGTATGTTTAATTGATGAGCCAAACGAATCGCTTGAGATAAAATTTTCCGTCCTTTTTCACGTGTTTCTTTATTTAAAGAGCCTAAAGGGAACCGCCGATGACCACTTAAACACAAAGAATGGATAAAAAAATCTTCTTTCACCATTAATTGAGAAAGTTCTTGTAACTGGCTTGGTGTCCAAGCCAATCGTGCTAAACGTTCATCGGATTCATCAATTGACATTTCTAAAAAATCAAACCCTAACTTTTTGGCCCATGTGAATCGTTCTGCCCAAGTTAAATTTTGCGGGAGTGCTTTTTCATATAGTCCAATTCGTGCCATTTTATCACTTCCAAATCTGATCGATTTTTTTTTGAAAATCTTTGGCTGCTTGTTCAGGATTTTTTGATTCAGTAATCCCACGGCCCGCAATAAATGTTGCAACTGCCATTGTTTGAAACAATTCAAGCGTTTCGACAGTTAAACCACCTGTGACGGACACTTCAAAGCCTAAGTCAATTAGTTCTTGAACTTTATTCAAATCTTTTTCTCCCCAGCTGCCGCCAGCTAAAAGAGCATCTCTACTTTGATGATAAATCACCTGATTAATCCCTAATTCTCGCCATTGTCGAGCTTGTTGCATTGTCCAATTTCCATATAGTTCTACTTGTAATTCTCGGACTTCTTTTTGAGCTGCAGCCATCGTTGGTAAGGTGGCGCAACAAATGACCGTCATGAAATCAGCGCCTGCTTGTGCGACATTACGAGCAACTGTACCGCCCGCATCAGCACATTTTGTATCAGCAACAATTGTTTTATTAGGAAACATGCGTTTTAAACAACGAATTGCTTTTTGGCCTTCTTGTAAACACAAAATAGTGCCAACTTCGATAATATCGACAATTTCTCCGACTTTCATACAATCTGCTAAAGCGTCTTCTAATCTATTATGATCTAAAGCGATTTGTAAGTTTGGTCTTTTCATCTTTCCCATCCTTTTATTCAGATTTTTGATAACGATCTGAAGCCATATATTTTTCTTGAATTTCTTTTGCAGACATTACATTTTTAATGCCAATCACTGTGACTCCGCGTTTTTCTGCTTGCTGAAACATTTGTAAAAAATTGACTGGAGTAAAAACAACGTCGTATTGGCTAGCAGAGCTTTTTCCTTCTGAAATGGCGCAATGATGAATTTTTGTAATCGGTACACCTAGTTCTTTCATTGCTTTTTCAACACTCCGCATCATCATTAGACTCGTGCCAGAACCATTGGCACAGGAAACAAGTATTCTCATTTTAAATTCCTCCTTTAATTCTCTTGAAATTTTTTAGCATATTGTTCATAATCATTGACAATCATAAAGTAACCTTCTGGATTTCTCCGATACTGAAGTTGCGGAATTATTAGTAACCCAATCACCACCACTGCTACGCCAACATAGCCTAGAACTTTCATAATGATTGTAAATAACGGCCAAGCTGTTGCC
This sequence comes from Enterococcus sp. DIV2384, assembly GCF_050534975.1. NCBI lineage: Bacteria > Bacillati > Bacillota > Bacilli > Lactobacillales > Enterococcaceae > Enterococcus > Enterococcus sp. DIV2384. The sequence goes on along the minus strand of NZ_CP172905.1, from coordinate 975,701 downwards.
CAATCGAACATGCCCAAATAACCGCCATATTGAGATAATCCAATCCATGTAGCAAATAAAGCTGAGCCACCTACTTGGATTAAACCTGAAAGGAATGGGAATAAACAAGCAGCTTTTACTCCGCCACGATTATTTGCATAAACAGCTATGACAGCGTTATCAAAAAACAATGGGATAAAACCCGCAATAACGATTGTCGGAGACTTTAATAGAATCAGTAAGCCAATCATTAAAAACTGGCCTAATGCGCCAAAGAGGAACCCAATTGTTACTGCGTTGGGCGAACCAAACCCGAAAGTCGCTGCTACGTCAATCCCAGGAACAGCGCCTGGTAAAATGGTATTTGAAATCCCTTGGAATGACTGCGTCAACTCGTCAACAAAGGTTCTAACGCCTAATTGTAAGATAGCTAAATAGACAGCAAAATTTAATGAAGTGGTCATGATATAAAAGAAGAAACTCTGCCCTTCTTGCATAAATTTAGCTTGAATTAAATAATCTTGTCCCAAAACAAGCAAGATAATGCCAAAGAAAAAGAGCATCAAAATAGACGTAGCAACCATATTTTCATTAAAAATGGATAGAAATCCTGGTAATTCGATATCTTCCAATTTTTTATCGACCTTCTCTGAACGATGTTTCTTTTGATCACGTTTTTTCAACCATTCTGCTAATTTTGCAAAAATAAATATGCCAAACATTTGTTGATGGGCTACCGCAAAACCAGCACCTTCTGTTAATTCCTGCGTAATCCCTACCGTTAAATTTGAAGCAACTGCCCAATAACACCCAAGAATTAAGCCCATAAAAATTAGTACTTCGATTCTACCTAAGTTAGGAAAACAAAAGAGTAAAATCCAGAAAGCGGTAGCTGCTTGTTGAATCTGAACATTCCCTGTTGTAAAAACGGCTCTCAATTTTGTATATTTTTGAAAACGAACCAACAAAATATTCATAATAAATGCGATCAATAACAAAATCATCACATCACTAAAGGTTCGTCCAAAGGTTTTCATCAATCCTGCATCGACTGCATTTTGCCCGAAATATGGATCGGTAACCATTGCCTGTAAATTAAATCGCTCTTTCAAGCCTACTAGAATAGGGCGAAAATTATTAACCAAACCACCAGAACCAACACTCAAAATAAAATAACCAACTGTCGCTTTCAGAAAACCTGCTAAACATTCATAAAAGGGCCTCCGTAACAAGAGATAACCTAATAACACGATGAAACCAATCAAATATGCTGGCTGTGTTAAAACGTTCGTAGCAAAATAAGTCCAACTATTTAACAAGAACTCCCCCATTGATTTTTCCCCCTATAATTGATATTTCTCCATAACTTCTTTAAAATCCATTGGCGTGTTTGTTGCTAACAAGTCAGCAATCACGCCATCCGTCATCAATAAATCCATCAATTGCTGAATATTTTCAAGATGTTCGGCGGGATTTTGGGCTGCCAATGTAAAAAATAATGTTGCTGTTTTTGCTTCTTGATCGCCAGCAAAAGTGACTGCTTGCTTAAATTTTGTAAAAGAAATGGCCGTTCCAAAAACGCCTGCGCTTTCCTCTGATGAATGTGGCATGGCTACTTCAGGAGCAATGATGATATAAGGTCCAAACGTTTCGACACACTGAATAATCTCATCGACATAACTCTGATCGATGACGTGTTTTTGGAGTAAAATCAAACAACTTTCCTGAATCGCCTCTTGCCAACTAACCGGTTCTTTATCAGGGTAATGAATAAGCTCTTGCTCCCAAAAATAAGTTAACATTGTACATCCAGCCTTTCTTACAAGAATGAAGGAAATGGTGTATCATTTTCTTTAACAAAAACATCATCAAAGCCACGATCAAAGTTAAATTCTAAGTTGTCTTTGTCATCTGGATAAACAAATTTGCCACCCACTTGCCAAATATATGGTTTAAATTGATAATGTAAACGATCTTTTTTAAATTTCCAAATTTCCATGATTTCTTTTGGATCCGCCATAAAATTAGACCAAATATCATAATGAACAGGAATGACTACTTTCGCATTTAAAGATTCTGCCATTCTCAACATATCAACAGAAGTTATTTTATCTGTGATACCGCGAGGATTTTCGCCATATGCTCCTAAGCAAACATCAATTGCATATTGATTACCATGTTTCGCAAACAAGTTAGAATAATGAGAGTCTCCGGCGTGATATACCGTACCACCTGAGGTTTCAAATAGATAATTGACAGCTAGTTCATTCATGTCCTGAGGCATTTTACCTTTAAATGTATTTTCAGGATCATCAGAAGTAATTAGCGCGGTTCGATCAAAAGCTTCCAAGGCCACTACATTCACATCATTCACTTTTATTTCTTGACCAGGCTCTATAACCCGTGTTTTTTCTGCCGGAACACCCCAACGTTGCCATGTTTTCACTACTTCTTTTGGACCAATAAATAGAGCCTTAGGACAATTTTGATGAACAGCAGCAGCTGTGTGAATATCCAAATGGTCTGAATGAATATGTGTGACAACTAAAGCATCTACCTCTTTTATTTCAAAAGGATCAATCACAAAAGGTTGTGTTCTTAAATTAGGTTGCATTTTTTGGCAACCACTCATGCGCATCATTTGATGGCCATTTTTCATTAAGCCGTTCCCGTGCGTTTGTTTTCCTGTTCCACACCATAAATCACATAAAATATTCGTGTTCTCATGCGTTTTCAGCCAAATGCCTGTACAACCAAGCCACCAGAGTGCAACCGTTCCTTGAAGCACATTTGTCTGATTAATTTCTTCGTTTAAATAAGTGCCCCATTCTGGAAATGTCGCCTTCAACCAACTTTCTTTTGTAATTTCATGAATCGATTTGCTCATGCTACCACTCCTCTTCTCAAATGATTGTGTTATGCTTTATAAGAAAATCATAGCCGCAAAAAATCACAATGAAAACCCTTTTATATGATTGTTTGCACTTTTAATGATTCTTTTACGTGTTTTGTTTTCCTATGAGTTATACTATTTCATGGGGGACAGTGTCCAAAAAAATAACTAAAGGAGGTTGTATTACTTGAAAAGTTCATTAGAAACCATTGAAAAAAGGCAACAAAATATTCTCGCGCTGCTGCAAAAAAACAAACAAATGACTACCTATAAATTAGCAGATGCTTTAAATGTTTCCTTAAGCACAATTCGTCGTGATTTAAATGTCTTAGAAACTAAGAATGACATCATTCGAAAATATGGGTATTGTATTTACAACGACCAAAATCAGAAAGACTTTGATCAATCAGGACCGGAGTTATTAAAACAAGCCATTGCTCGTGTTGCTTGTAGCTATCTAAGTGATTATGATACCGTTTTCATTAATTCGAGTTCCACTGCTTTGAATATTCTCCATTATTTAAAGGCCGACCATCTGACCATCGTAACGAATAATTTAAAAATTGCAACCAAGCCTCATGTTTCTCAATACAATTATATTTTGACCGGAGGCGAATTACGTTTTCCCAAAGAAGTTCTGGTAGGAGATATTGCCATTAACACAATCACCGCAACGCATGCCGATGTTTGCGTAATTGGCTGTAGCGGGGTCAGTTTAGAACATGGCGTCACTACAAAAATTTTCAATGAAGCAAAAATTAATGAGCTTATGATAAAACAAACAACAAAAGTAAAAATTCTGGTCGCGGACCATCGAAAAATCGGCTTGACATCTAAATTTAAAATTGCTGATATTACTGCTTTTGATTGCTTGATTACAGACAAACATTGCTCATCAACTTTAATTACAGAACTTCGTAAGACCGGCTTAAAGGTTATCCAAGTCGACTAAAAAAAGAGCGTAGGACAAAAATCCAAAAGAGATTTTTGTCCTACGCTCAAAATCTGATAAATAAAAAAGGAGCACTTATTTCTTAACATTCACTTACTTCGTAAACGTCGCCTTTAATCGTTCCAACGGTTGGTGCTCTTTGTTATAATACTGAACGAGATATTGTTCAGGTGTACTTTCAATTATGGCATATGTTTTCTCTTGAACTGGTCCACGAGGTAAACGAATACTTCCCGGATTAACAAAGAGAATGTTATTGTGTCGCTCTGCGCCAAGTACATGAGTGTGACCAAATAAGGCAATTGTCGCTCCTGCTTCTTCCGCTTGTAAAGCAAGTGTCGTGAGTCCCATTCTAACATTGGCTAAATGACCATGTGTCATATAAATAACTTGATCCCCCACTTTTTTAGTCACAGTTTTGGGAAATTCATCATAAAAATCACAATTTCCTTGCACTACAATGAATTTTTGCCAAAGTTCATCTGTCAGTTCTAATTCAGAATCACCACAGTGAAAGAGTGCATCGACTTGTCCTTCATAATGATTCACTAAGTCAACTAAACAGTCACGGTCGCCATGATTATCGCTTACTACCAAGATTTTCATACGTTTCAACTCCTATTTTTTTAGCCATTCTTCCCATTGTTCTTTTAATTTTGCCACTGCTTGTCCACGATGACTAACTTTATTTTTCTCTTCTCCAGACAATTCAGCTGCCGTCTTACCAAGCTCTGGGACATAGAAAAGTGAATCGTACCCAAAGCCTCCTTCACCACGAGGAATCGTGCCGACTTCTCCGGGCCATTCAGCTTCGACCACCAGACTTTCTTTCTTTGGTTCAGCAAAAACCAATGTACAATGGAAACGCGCTTGTCTTTTTTCTTTTGGCACGCCCGTTAACTCATGCAATAGTTTCGCATTATTTGAAGCATCGTTAGTTGGTTCACCAGCAAAACGAGCAGAATAGATTCCTGGCATTCCCCCTAACGCATCAACAATTAATCCTGAATCATCTGCTAATACTGGTTTCTGTAAAATTTCTGCAATTGTTTCAGCTTTTAGACGAGCATTTTCTTCAAATGTTCGACCAGTTTCTTCTACATCTGGCAAATTCGGATAATCTAATAACGTCTTAACTGTATATCCTTTTTCACCAAAAATTGAACTAAACTCTTTCGCTTTACCAGGATTTCTAGTCGCAATGACAATCACTTTCTCTTCTAAATCTTGCGAAGGGACTTCTTCAGAGGCTAAAGCATAAAGTGCTTCTTTCTGATACGCAATTAATTCCTCAATCCCTGTTTTTCCATAAAAGAGCATGGCATTTAACTCATCTCCTGAGAAGGTAGCTTCTTCACCCGTTCCTTGAATTTCCACAAATTCACCAGACTCGGTCATCACGATGTTCATATCCACTGCAGCATTCGAGTCCTCTGCGTAATCTAAGTCCAGCACACAATAACCATCGGGTAAAATACCTACGCTGACAGCAGCTAAATGCTCTTTAATTGGGTCTTCCGCTAGTGCACCAGTCATCAATAAATGATTGACTGCTAAGCGTAGAGCAACAAAAGCGCCTGTAATACTAGCTGTACGGGTTCCCCCATCTGCTTGAATCACATCACAATCGACAACAATGCTCCGTTCCCCTAACTTTTCTAAGTCAACAACAGCTCGCAATGACCGCCCAATCAAACGTTGAATCTCCATTGTTCGCCCTGTTAATTTTCCTTTCGCACTTTCCCGAATATTTCTTGTGTTCGTCGCGCGAGGGAGCATGCTATATTCAGCTGCTACCCAACCTGTTCCCCCGCCTCGTAAAAATGGGGGAACCTTTTCTTCGACAGTGGCTGAGCAAATTACTTTTGTATCGCCAAACGAAATAACCACCGAACCTTCTGGATGTTTAAAAACATTGGTTTCAATAGTGATCTTTCGCAATTCTTTTGGTGCACGACTATCATGTCTAATCATTTTCGTTTCCTCCTAAGTGAATCTGTTGTGCTTTTAAGTTCTCTATACCAAGCCAACTGCTTGCAATCTCTTCAAACATTTTTGCAGAACCAGTTGTATAAAATTCATGGGGCTGTGTAGGCGCTTCAGGCGTATGGGCAATGTCAAAATAATCGAGAAGCATGCTAACTTCGCCAACTGTTTCGGCTCCTGAGTCAATTAATGTCACATGACTTCCCATCACATTTTGAATCACCGGACGTAACAACGGGTAATGGGTACAACCTAAAATCAACGTATCAAGTCCTTTTAATTGTAATGCTTGAAGTGTTTCTGCCACAATTTTTTTTGCTACGGAAGAACGATATTGATTACTTTCAACAATGGGGACAAATTTAGGGCAAGCTAAACTAGTCACCTCAATTGCTGGTGCCTTACTTTTAATGGCGATTTCATAGGAAGCACTTTTGATTGTCCCTAAGGTACCTATGACACCAATTTTGTTATTTTTTGTGACTTTAACGGCTGCTCGTGCGCCAGGTAAAATAACACCGACAACTGGAATTGGCAAGGCAGCTTTAATTTCTTCTAATGCGACAGCCGTCGCGGTATTACATGCGATTACTAGCATTTTTATTCGTTTTTTCAATAAAAAATCGGCCATTTCCCAAGTAAACTGAACGACTTGTTCGGCTGGTCGTGGACCATATGGGCAACGGGCTGTATCTCCTAAATAAATTAATCGTTCATTTGGTAATTGCTTTAGCGCTTCCTTTAAAACAGTTAATCCACCAACGCCAGAATCAATTAATCCAATGGCTTCTTGATTGCTCATTCTCATCCTACCTTTGCCTTTTATTCACTGCCTTTATTTTCTACTTTTTAAGGACTATTGTCAATTTTTCCTGTTTTGCTCTCATTTATTTCTTTTTTTGAAGGAAATCTTTTTCGATTAAAAAACTAGTAATTCATTTTTTTGTATGTTATAATTCCTAACATTAAGAATACAATTAGAAATACATTTGGTTAATTTAATTTAAATAACACGTTTCTCACCGAATCCTCTGTTATCTTTTCTACCAAATGATTGCAAAGGAGACTGCCTATGATTTCTTTAGAACATGTAAATAAGTATTTTGGGGAGCATCACGTTTTAAAAGATATTACTTTGAATGTAGAGCAAGGAGAAAAAATTGTCATTATCGGACCCTCTGGCTCTGGCAAAAGTACATTAATTCGGTGTATGAACCAATTGGAAAAAGTCAATGATGGTTCCGTCGTAATTGATAACATTGACATCACCAAACCGAAAGCACCGATTCAAAAGGTTCGCCAGAAAGTTGCCATGGTCTTTCAAAATTTTAACTTATATGCTCACAAAACGATTATTGATAATTTAACGTTAGCACCGATTAAAGTGATGGGCGTTTCCAAAGAAGAAGCGGTTCGTACTGGCATGGAGTATTTAGAACGGGTCGGCTTAGCTGATAAAGCTTCTGCTTATCCTTCGCAGCTTTCTGGCGGGCAGCAACAACGGGTCGCTATTGCTCGTGCCTTAAATATGCATCCTGAGGTTATCCTTTTTGATGAACCGACTTCGGCACTTGATCCAGAAATGATTCAAGAAGTTTTAGATGTAATGGTCGATCTTTCCAAACAAAATATTACCATGGTTTGTGTCACACATGAAATGGGCTTTGCTCGTCAAGTGGCTGACCGTGTAATCTTTATGGACCAAGGAGAGATTATTGAACAAGGAACGCCTGAACATTTCTTTACAAGCACTGAAAACCCTCGTGCAAAAGAATTTCTAAGCAAAATTATTCATAACGGGTAATGAATAAAAAAACAAAAAATTGGAGGAATGAACAATGAAAAAACAAAATAAATGGCTGGCTGGACTCTCCTTACTTGTATTAGCAGGCATCATTGTGGGCTGTGGTAGCGGCAACAATGACTCAACTTCCAAAAGTGCTTCATCAAACAAAACGGTCACAGTAGAACAATTAAAAAAAGCGGGGAAAATTAAAGTAGGTGTCAAAGAAGACATTCCTAATTTTGGCTATATGAATCCTGATACAAACAAAAATGAAGGAATGGAACCAGATATTGCACGCTTGATTGCGAAAGAAATTACCGGCAGCGAAGAGAATGTGGAATTTGTGGGCGTGACAGCGAAAACGCGCGGTCCCCTTTTAGACAATGGTGAACTAGATATGGTAATTGCTACATTTACAATTACTGATGAACGTAAAAAGACTTATAATTTTACAACTCCCTATTATACAGATGAGATTGGTTTCCTTGTGCGCAAAGAGGATAACTTCTCCAGTATGAAAGATTTAGACGGAAAAACAATCGGCGTTGCACAATCTGCTACGACAAAAGAAAACTTAGAGAAAAAAGCGCAAGAGGAAGGAATCAAATTTACTTATCAAGAATTAGGTTCCTATCCAGAATTAAAAACAGCGTTAACTTCTAAACGAATTGATGCATTTTCAGTGGATAAATCAATCCTATCTGGCTATGTGGATGGCAAGACAGAAATTTTAAAAGATGGTTTTTCGCCACAAGAATATGGAATTACCACAAAGAAAGCAAATACTGAATTAAATGATTATCTAAATGGTTTAATTGAAAAATGGGAAAAAGACGGCACACTAGAAAAAATTTATCAAGACTGGGGCTTAAAAAATTAATCATTCCTAAGACTTGAAGAATCAAAAATTTTAGGAGGGATTTTTATGTTTTTGTTAGCCAATATTTCCTGGCTTGAAGAAGGGCCATTTGCCTTATATCGTTGGGAAGCTTTATTTCAAGATTGGCGAATTTTTGGTCAGGCTTTTCTCTATACTATTCTGCTTTCTTTAGGAGCAATCTTAGTCGCCTTTGCTTTAGGCATTTTCTTTGGCAGTTTATCAGCGACCAAAAGTAAACTTTTACACGCAATTAGTCGTGTCTATGTAGAATTTTTTCAAAACACACCTTTGTTGATTCAATTTATCGTAGTCTATTATGGCTTTCCTCTGCTAAGCCCGCTGCTTTCATTTTCTATTACTACGATTGCCATTCTGTGTGTAGGCCTCTATCATGGCGCCTACATTTCTGAAGTGGTTCGCTCAGGAATCGGAGCTGTCCCAAGAGGGCAATTTGAAGCGGCTTACTCACAAGGATTAACGTATGGTCAAACGATGCGGTATGTGATTTTACCACAAGCATGGCGGATTATGTTACCGCCTTTAACCAATCAAGTCGTTAACCTAATTAAAAATACGTCAACAGTTGCCATTATCTCTGGCGCTGACGTAATGTTTGCTGCCAATAGTTGGTCGTCTGTCAACTTGAACTATATTCCCGCCTTTGCGCTTGCTGGTTTCTTATATTTCATTCTTTGCTTCCCATTAGCGAATTTGGCTAGAAAAATGGAAGAAAAAAATAAGAAAGCATATAGCAGATAGGAGGAAAACAGATGCCTTTTTCAGAAGAAATGCGTCAATTACTGACAGCAAATAATTTTCAATTTCTATTTAACGGCTTAAAATTGACACTCTATATTTCCTTCGTCTCAATTATTTTGAGTACGATTTTTGGCACCATTCTAGCCGTTTTGCGAAATCAAACCCATGGACCACTGAAGTTACTTGCCAGTATTTATGTAGAAGTGGTGCGTAATATTCCAAACTTATTGTGGATTTATGTTATTTTTTTGATTTTCAAAATCAAATCCACACCTGCTGGAATTGTGAGTTTTACTGTGTTTACCACCGCTGCTTTAGCGGAAATTATTCGTGGTGGTTTAAATGGGGTCGATAAAGGACAAATTGAAGCGGCACGTTCTCAAGGGTTTTCAAATTGGCAAATTCTTTATCATATTGTTTTGCCTCAAGCCATTCGCAATGTTTTACCAGCGATCGTTTCTCAGTTTGTTACTGTCATCAAGGATACAAGTTTCTTGTATTCCGTGATTGCTTTACAAGAACTCTTTGGCAAATCTTATATCTTAATGGGGCGCTACGCACAAACAGGACAAGTGTTCACTATTTACGGAATCGTCGCCCTAATTTATTTCATTATTAACTTTAGTATCTCACAATTTTCACGTTGGCTTTCACGAAATTGGGCGAAAAGTTATTAATGTAGTTAAAAACAGGAGGCTGAGACAAAAGTGTTTAGCTCCAAGAAATAAGAAGGAATTCCCGAAAATTGTTCTTTAATTTTTGGAGAATTTCGGCTTATTTCCGAAGGAGCTGCTTTTGTTCAGCTGATTATCTTAAGATTTAGAAAGTGGGGCATAAGTCATTTCGACTTATGCCCCACTTTCCTGTTTTTATTTTATCTTACTTCTACTTGATGTTTTTCAATTAGCGCTTTTTCAACTTTTTCCATTGAACGGTTAATTTCTTCATCCACTAATGTCGCTTCTGCATTAACGAAAGTTAAACTATACGCCATTGATTTTTTGCCAGCGCCTAGTTTTTCACCTTGATATACATCAAATAAATGAATCTCTTTCAAATATTTACCTGCGTTATCTGAAATAGTTTTAACTAGTTCTTGATTGGTAACTGTTTCATCGACTAATAAAGCAATATCTCGAGAAACTGCTGGGAATTTAGAAACTGCTTCATAAGTAACCCCGCCTGCTTCTGTAGCTACTAATTGTTGCAAGTTTAATTCAGCAACATATGTTTCTGGAATATCGTACGCTTTCGCTGTCGTTGGGTGAACTTGTCCGACAAAACCAACCACTTCACCTTCTAAATAAATCCATGCTGTCCGGCCTGGATGCATTTCTGGAATCGCCGTTGTCGCTTGATAACTGATTTTTTCTGTTAATCCTAAAACAGCTACAATACTTTCCACTAAGCCTTTTACTGTATAAAAATCAACGGCTGTTGCTTTTGTTTGCCAATCTTTAACCATTGTATTACCAGTTAAAGCAAGTGCTAAGTGATTTTCTTCTGTAGGTAAATTTTTTGTTGGATCTTCTGTTTGGTAGAAAACGCGTCCTACTTCGTAGAAGGCGATATTATTATTTTTACGTGCCACATTGTATGCAACATCATCTAATAAACCAGAAATTAAGTTCATACGTAACACAGAACGCTCTTCACTCATTGGCCATTGCAAACGTGTTGTTTGACTTTCTTTCATCATAAATTGACGGGATTTTTCTTCTGTTGTCAACGCATAGCTGATGGCTTCACTCGTACCATGACCTTCCAGTAAGCTCTTTAATTGGCGCGTAACATGTTGTGCTTTGGTTAGACTTCCAGCAACTGTTTCTCCACTTGGCAATGTTGAAGGTAAATGATCATATCCATAAATGCGCGCCACTTCTTCAATAATATCTGCTTCAATCGCAATATCCCAACGTCTTGGTGGAATCGTAATTTCATATGCGCCTTGATTTACTTCATAAGCAAAACCGAGTGCTTCAAAAATTTCATTCACCGTTGCTTCATCTAATGCAGTGCCTAAATATTGGTTGATTCGTTCTAAAGTCACAGCTACCTGCGCTTCTTTAACGGCCACTTCAGAACCAACTGCAGTGCCTGAAACCACTGTTCCGTCGGCTAACTCTGCAATCATCGCGGCTGCCACATCACAAGCTAACCCAACTGTCGCTTGGTTGATGCCTTTTTCAAATCTACTTGAAGATTCACTCCGTAAATTAAATTGTTTAGACGTTTTGCGAATAGACAATGGATTGAACAATGCCGCTTCTAAAGCCACAGTTGTTGTTTCTTGACTGATTTCAGAATTAGCCCCACCCATTACGCCAGCTAAGCCGACAGGCGTTTTTCCATTCGTAATGATGATATTTTCTTCTGTTAATTGACGTGTTTCACCATCTAATGTAATTAGTTCTTCTGCTGATGTTGCTCGACGAACCAAGATTTCTTTGCTATCTAATTTTTGATAATCAAATGCATGCAATGGTTGACCAAATAATAATAAAATATAATTTGTCACGTCCACCACATTGTTAATCGGACGGATTCCTTCATTCATCAATCGGTTTTGCAACCACTGAGGACTTTCTGCAATCGTCACATCTTTAATGACACGAATTTGATACGCTGGTGCATCTTGTGAATCTTCAACAGTCACTGTTACGTAATTTTCCACGTTATCTGAAGCATCTTCTTTGAGTTCAGGATCATTAAACTGAGGCGTTTGACGATAAATTGCGCCAACTTCATAGGCTACCCCTCTCATACTTAATGCATCTGCACGGTTTGGTGTAATTGATAATTCAATAATCGCATCATCCATGTCTAAATAAGGGAAAACAGGTGTCCCATTCACTGCTTCTTGAGGTAAATAATAAATCCCTTCAGCATAGGCTTTTGGTACGACATTGTCTGAATATCCTAGCTCTTCTAACGAACAAATCATTCCGTTAGAGACTTCGCCACGCATTTTGCCTTTTTTAATTTTTTGATTTCCTGCAATTCTTGAACCAGGTAATGCTACGATGACTTTAATTCCTGCTTTTACATTTGGTGCTCCACAAACAATTTGTGACAATTCTTCTTCACCGATGTCTACTTGGCAAATTGATAAGTGGTCAGAGTTTGGATGAGGAACACATTCTTTTACTTCACCGACAACAATTTTCTTTAATCCTTCTTCAGGTACAGCAACGCCCTCAACTTCGATACCTGTCACAGACATTTTGTCCGCTAATTCTTGCGGAGTAACGTTTGAAAGATTAACATATTCATTTAACCATTTATAAGAAACTAACATTTTTCAACTACTCCTTTACCTTGAATTGATTTAAGAAACGTAAATCATTTTGATAAAAATTACGGATATCATTTACACCATAACGTAACATAGCAACGCGATCTGGTCCTAAGCCAAAGGCAAAGCCTGAGTACTCTGTTGGATCAATCCCTGACATTTGTAACACATCTGGATGAACCATCCCCGCACCTAAAATTTCAATCCAACCTGTATGTTTGCAGACGTTACAACCTGCGCCGCCACATTTAAAACAGCTAACATCTACTTCGACTGAAGGTTCTGTAAAAGGGAAATAGCTAGGACGTAAACGAATTTTACGATCTTCACCAAACATTTTTTTCATCATGACTTCTAACGTCCCTTTTAAATCACCCATTGTGACATTTTTATCGACAACAAGGCCTTCAATCTGATGGAATTGGTGACTATGTGTCGCATCATCTGTATCACGACGGAATACTTTCCCAGGAGAAATCATTCGTAATGCACCTTTTGAAAAATCGTGTTTTTCCATTGTTCGAGCTTGAACTGGTGAAGTATGCGTACGAATTAACATCTCATCTGAAATATAAAACGTATCTTGCATGTCGCGTGCCGGATGATCTTTTGGTAGATTCATGCGTTCGAAATTATAATGATCGGATTCTACTTCGTATCCTTCCACTACTTGATAACCCATGCCTAAGAAAATATCTTCAATCTCTTCCATAACTTGTGTCAAAATATGACGTGTGCCTTGAGGCATTTGTTTTCCAGGTAAAGTTACATCTAAACTTTCTTCTTTTAGTGCCGCATTTAACGCTTCGTTTTCTAAAACAACTTTGCGCGCTTCAATTGCTTCTGTTAATAAATCACGAATTTCATTTGCAAAGCCCCCCACCACTGGTCGTTCTTCTGGTGAAAGGTTTTTCATGCCTCTTAATACTTCGGTGATTGGCCCTTTTTTCCCTAATGTTTCTACGCGAATTTGGTTTAATTCTTTTAAAGTAGCAACTTGTGCGATTTCTTTGAGCGTATTGTCTCTAAGAGCTTCTAATTGCGCTTGTAATGTCATTATGCGTTCCCCTCTATCTTTTATTTAAACTAAAAAAAACGATAACCCATTCCTTTCAAAGGAACGAGCTATCGTGTTACCATCCTAATTCATAACAAATTGTTGTCATGCACTCATTTCATTTAACGGCAATTACCGGTTTGCTTTCTTCTTGAAAACAAACAAACTCAGGAAGTGAATTTCGCTTGGTGACTGTGTAAATCAGCTTCCAGTCTCTGGCTGACTCTCCCTAAAACACGTCAATTCAAACTACTTGTTTCCATCACTGTTTTTTTAGTTATTTAATTACGTTTAGTTTACAAGAAGTTTTGCTTGCGGTCAACTGCATTCTTCGTCTTTTACCCATTTTTCTGCCCAATGTTGAATTTGTTCCATTGCTAATTGCAAGTCTTCGCCTTTTTCGGTCAGGAAATATTCTAAGCGATTTCCTTCACCGCAACGAACAGCTTTGGTGATAATTCCTTCAGCTTCTAGTTCCTTCAATCGCTCTACTAAGACACGATCACTTAACATTGGAATTTTTTCTTTTAATTCGCCAAAACGTTGAGGACCTCGTTCTAATAAAACATCAATAATTAAACCATTCCATTTTTTACCAAGTATTGAAAATGATTTTTCAAATTTGGGACAAAGTACAAACGATTCTGTTTTTACTTTTTCCATCTTCCTCACCTCTTCAATGAGTATAGCACATTCCTTACAAAATGTAAGTGTTTCTGCTTCTAATTTTTTCTACTTTATAAAATCTACAACATTTCCTGTCTGCATGTCAATAATTACTCCTCCATTTAATAAAATTAAATAGACGTGCGACACCTCTTTATGCGTTGCCTCTTGTAGCGCTCTACGATAAAGATTCATCTGTCCGCGATACCGTTCGACAATTTCAGAAATCGCTTGGGGAGAGGTGCCTTTTACATGATCGGTTTTATAGTCATACAAAATGCATTGATTGTCTAATTCGATATAGCCATCAATAATCCCATGAATTAATAAATCATCTTGTGTCGTTTCTGGATAATTTTGAATGAGCTCTTCTGCTTCAATCAGCATAGAAAAAGGTTGTTCCCTTCTAACGGTTTGATGGTGTTGAATCAATTGTTTTCCTAAGGCGGTGTCAAAGAAGGCCACGATTTGTTCCAGATTCATTTTTTCAGCAATTGCTGGTAAAATCAATTTATTTTCCACTAAGCGTTCTTGAACAGCTCGCACTTCCTCGTAAGAAGGTTGCTTACTTAAATCAATTAGTTGTAATAAATAATGGGTTGCTGTCCCAATTTCAGCTGCTGAGGGCGCTTGAACCGTATCTAAAAATTTAGGCTTACTTAAATCTCCTTCAATCATTCGATTGACAATCAACGGTTGCGCTTGAATAGTATTGTCTTCCCGAACCTCAATTTTACCAATTTCTTTGTTATCGGGGTCATCAAATACTCGCTTGATTTCAGAAACAGACTGATAACTGGTGGTCCGAGTAGCCACTTCAAACGGATAATTGAAACTTAACCGTGCAAGGCCACGATTGATTTTGTCAGCAGATAATTGCGCTTTTTCGGCTAAATCCTCTGCTTGTCTTTCTGGCAATTGTAATTGCTGAATGGCTGCTCGTAGTTGTTCTTCGTTGAACCACTGAATATGAAAATTAGCTGGGTGCTTTTTGACTTGCGGAACGTTACTTACTACTACTTCTTGCTGATATTCATCGGCTTTTTGATGACGTACCAATGTCATCCCAACCCAATTCATTAAACTACTTTTACTTTGCAAGCGATTTTCAGCTGGTAGCACCAGTGTTTCTACATCGCCAACTTTCAGCCACTCTTTCCACATCGCCGCTTGGTCTTTATAGGAGCCTACCAGAAAAAGTTTCTGTTCTGCACGTGTCAACGCCACATATAACTTCCGCATTTCTTCGGATAGTAATTTTCTTAATCGTACTTGTTTAATCGCCAAAAATGGTAAAGTATCGTACATAACTCGTTCTTCAGGTTGTAAATAACGAATGCCTACCCCTAAATTTTCTTCAAAGATATAGCGTTCATTCAAATCACTGACATTAAATTCTTTGGTCATATCTAAAACGAATACCACCGGAAATTCTAACCCTTTACTAGCGTGAATCGTCATGACGCGTACGGCATTCTCTTCACTTAAAACGACTGGTTCTGCTAAATCTTTGTCTTTTTCTTGCATTTTTTCGATGAAGCGAACAAATTGAAATAATCCGCGGAAGGTTGTTTTTTCATACGCCGCGGCCCGGTCGACCAACGCATATAAATTGGCTTGGCGTTGTTTGCCAACAGGCAACCCGCCAACATAATCAAGATAGGCCGTTTCCCGATAAATTGTCCACAGCAAGTTGCTAAGCTGGTTGCGTCGAGCCTGTTCCCGCCATTTTTCTAATGATTCAGCAAAACGTATAGTTTTTTCCTGAACAACTGCTTCCTCCATGGTTGGTTCCATCTTTTGATTAAACATTAAAAATGCTTCGTAGTAACTGGTTTCCTTATTAGCCAAACGAATAAGCACTAATTCGTTTTCTTTTAATCCAACAATTGGTGAACGTAACACAGCTGCCAAAGGAATGTCTTGATAAGGATTATCAATCAATTGAAGCAAGGCAATCATTGTACGAATTTCCGTTGCTTGGAAATAATTTTGAGCATCATTGACTTGAACTGGAATTTCTAATGATTTAAAAACATCTAAAATAGTTAAATTATTTTTCTTTGTAGGCGTTAATAAGACAATATCTTGATACGTAATCGGTCGATCCGTTTTCAGCTTTTTATCATAAATTAAGAAATTTTGGTCAATTAATTCACGAATTTTCAAAGCAGTAACGTAAAGTTCCCCTTCTGTCTTATCTTCAATCAACAACTCAGGGGATTGTAATTCTGGAAATTCAACTGATTCTGTTGCTTTTTTTTCATAAATTAGCAATTCAGTTGAATAATCAGCTGCCTCCGAAAATTGATCAAAACCATGAACCAAAGCGGCTGACTCATCGTAAGCAATTTGGCCCACTCGCTCATCCATTAATTGACTAAATACTAAATTCGTAAAGTCTAAAACGTCTTTGCGGGAACGAAAATTTTCAGCTAGAATAATTCGTTTGCCCTCTTTGCCTTGCCCATACTGATTGTATTTTTCAATAAACAATGTAGGATCTGCCAAGCGGAAAGAATAAATAGACTGTTTCACATCTCCTACCATAAAAAGGTTTCCTTCTGCGCTAAGCGGGCGGCGCAACCAATACAAAATAGATTCTTGTAATTGATTGATATCTTGGTATTCATCGACTAACACTTCATCAAATTTTTCTCGATAGTAAACCGAGGCTTCTGATGCATGCCAGCCATCTGCCTGATTTTTCGCTAAAATAGCTAACGTATAATGTTCTAAATCGTTAAAATCCACTAAATTTTTAAGCCGTTTTTCTGCGCCATAGGCCTCCATAAATTGTTTCCCCACGTGAGCCATTTCTTGAACAATGGGCGTGGCCTCTTTCAAGACTTGTTTCATGGCATCTGGAGAAAGTGTAAACAGTTGCTTTTTCAAATCATTTAACGCTTTTTTATTTTGTTCTCGCAACTGTTTGGCTTGTTCCGCGGTCGGTTTCAACTCTTCGGCACGAACTGTTGGGTAGCGGTCAAAGCTTAACAATTCAGTCAAATTATAGGCGCTTTCTAAATCATTTCTCTCTAAAAATTGTAAAAATTGTTTTGTTTGTTCCTTTTCATTTTGAGCTAAATACCAAATCTTTTGAAGTTTCTCTTCGCCCTCTGTTAAGGTCACCATTTCTTCGTAACGCTGAAGAGTTCGTTGTAACGTCTCAACGGCTAGCGGTTTTAAATACGTCTGAAATAACGTTGATTCGCCTAGCTGATCCCCTACTTCGTAGGCTTGTGTTAAGCCATTAATCCACGCCTCTGGATCAGGATTGGCTTTGGCAAATTCATAAAAAGAAAAAATTAAGTTAGTGAGTCCGTCATCACTACGATCATTGGAAAAATTCGCTGTTAATTGGTAAAATTCTTCTTGATTTTCCGCATAAAATTGTTCACGTAATGCATCCCAAACATCTTCTTTTAATAACAATGTTTCTGTTTCATCTGTTAACATCCGAAAAACTGGATCTATGTCAATTAAATAATAAAAACGACGAATAACAGTTAAACAAAAGGCATGTAACGTGCTGATATTGGCTGTTGGCAAAAGAGCAATTTGACGAGAAAAATGCCGTCTTCTTTCTGGATCTTGTTCTTCATTCATTGCCTTTTGTAAAGCCACTTGGATACGTTCTTTCATCTCACGGGCGGCGGCTTCAGTGTACGTCACAATCAAGAGACGATCGATATCGACGCCGCTTTTGACTTTTTCAATGACACGGCGGACTAAAACGGTGGTTTTTCCTGAGCCAGCCGAAGCAGAAACTAAGATATTTTCATCGCCATCAAACACCGCTTGCCATTGACTGTCGGTGAATTGCTCATTGGCTGGACGTAGTGGAATTGTTTTACTCATCTTCGGTTGCTCCTTCCTCATCTTTGTTTAACAAGCGCGCCATAATTTCCTCTTTGGATAAATTCTCAATACGATGATAATTATTTTCTTTTAACATCACATCAAAATCACAGACACTTCGAAACGGACAATAGCGACAAGCAATCCGTTCCTTGCCTTGATAAGCGGGATTAAGTTGAACTTCGCCGCCAATAATTTGATTCCCCGCTTCAATAAATTTATTTCGGTTATGGGAAAGCAACGCGCCTAATTCTGGTTCTGTCACAAATTTATCTTCTTGGCGACGACCAGGTTTAATTTGTTCTTTGGCGGATTCTTCAATCGGAAACAGCAACGAACTTTGTTTAGCTTGCAGACTCGTATCTAAATGATCCAATAAATCTGGGTCTTTCATCAAAAGACCATCAAACTGATATTTTTTAAGCATTTGTTGTTCAATGTCGTCTTTGCCTTCATAAGATAACGTAGGATTGTGTACATGCAGATAAAGTGAGCCAGCAGGTTTAGCTTCTTGACCAACTAATTGCACAGCATCCATTAAAGCCACATCCAAGTACGTCAGCATTTGCATGGCTAAGCCGTAATACGCTTCTGTCATATTAAATTTACGGTGACTCGATTTATAATCAATCACACCTAAATAGGTTGATTCGGGTGTAACCAATTGATCAATCCGGTCGATTTTTCCCCGAACATGAATTTTCCCTTGATTTTTTAATGGTAATTCCAAACCAGAAATTCCTTTTTTAGCGGCAATTTGGCCAAATAACACTTCCGTTTGAACAGTCGTCATGCCACTTCGTTGGCTTTGGCGTTTCAGCGCCCAACTGACTTTTTTAATTGTTTGACTCAATTGATAGCGAATATAGTTCATGCGACTAGAGGTCGTTAATACAGAAAAACGTGCATCCCCTAAAATACTATTTAGTACTTCCTCCGCCAATAAATTGACTTCCTGATCGGTTAATTCAGATAAGTTCCGTTGATTCATAATCAATAATTTAAAGAACTGATCCAATGCTTCATGGAAAAATTCCCCTGTAGCTGCTGGCGAAAGCCCAAAGACATCTCTTTCTTTCAAACGTAAGCCATAGCGAGAAAAGTATTGATATTGACAGCGATAAAAACTCTCCATCCGAGAAACGGATGTATAAATATCTTTACCATATAAAGGTTCTGCTAACACCTCATCAATCTTTTCAGGAATATTTTGATGCGTTAAACTTTCGAAAACTTGCTTGGCTAGCGGCGCAATTGATTGGTTCATTAGCGCTTTTTCCATATTTAACCAGAAAGGCAACAATCCTTCTTGTGTTTCTTTCCGTTGTCTTTTCAAACGCGTTAATTCACCGATTAACGTCCGATACGTACTAATATGGGCTAAACTGGTCGTTTCATCATCGAAAATGGTTGTTTCATTTTTTTCAAAAACGGGCAAGTTTAAATCTTTTTGGATATTTTTAAAATAAGGAGACGGTTTGACTTCTTGAGCGGTGTCTTTAACACTTGGATAGGTTAAATATAACCGTTCTCGCGCTGAAGAAAAGACGAGATACGCAACAAACGGTTCTTGCGCAATTTTGCGCCCAGTTGTCCCACGTAAATATTGGTTTTCCGTTAAAGTATCATTGATTGTCTGACGTTCTTCATCAGACAATAGTGTTTTATTTTCAATCTTTTGTGGAAAAATTTCTTCCGTCATCCCAATAGCAAAAGTAACCTTGGCAGCGCCAGGTCGAGTTAAATCCATTGCGCGAACTTGTACTTGGTCAATCGCTGTCGGCACTTTACTATAGTGCAAACCTTCCAAGCCACTAACAAATATTTCTTGAAACGTTGTAAAATCAAACGAACTTTCTCCGTAAACAGTGACGTATTCATCTAGTAATGACATCAATGCATCCCAAGTCTGTTCATGGTTACGAGCTGTTTCTAGTTGACCTGCTTCGATAGCTTGTAAGCGCCACATTTTTAATTGTGTTGCCACACCACTTTGCAGTAAAAAGTGATAGAAGACGGTCGCTGCTTCCAAACCAGTTTTGGCACTTATCATTGCTTGAAAGTAACTAGGTAGCAGCCGTTGAAGCGATTGACGAATCGCATTTGACTCTTCTTCCATCGTAGCGACATCTTCTTGCTCTTCCGCTTCAAAATCATACCGAATAAATTCCCAATCTTTTTCTTGTGACCAATAATAACCTTCATAGCCGTATGCCAGGACTACATTTTCGGTAATATCAACTTTTCTGCGCCAAGCGTTCCGTTGGTTTAACCAATCAGTCAAGCTTTCTTCAGAAGTAGCGTGTTGATTCATTGGCATAAATAATTCCGTTCTCAAAAAACGGAGCACATCACGATAACGATAATTGTACGAATGAATAGCAAATAAAGATTCAATCCATTCGACTAAAGGATGCCGATCCATAGCCATATCTCGGTCGACATAAACAGGAATCTCGTGTTCCGCAAAAATCGGTTCTAATAAATTTTCATAACAATCTAAATCACGAGTCAACACCTGAATTTCTTTGTACCGATACCCTTCTTCCACCACTAAACGGCGAATTTCGGTTGCAACATGTGTTAATTCTTCTTTAACGTTTTCAGCACGCCACAGAAATAAGCCATCGCCCCTCCAGTCAGTTGTGCTTAATGGAGGCAGGTGTTCTTGCGATTGAATCCAATAATCGTTTAATCCTTGCAAGTCTGGATTTGTAATTAATACCTCTTTCTTTTCCACATAATCTGAAAGAATCGGGATTTGCTTCTGTCTTGCTAGTTGATAAAGCTGATGATAGGTTTGTCCCGCTTCATAAAATAACGACCGCGGATCAGGTAAGTCATGCGGATATTGTTTGTCCAATACGAGGGCTACTTTCACAGAACCTGCTTGCGCCATTAGCACTTCAATCAACTTTAATTCTCTGGCAGTAAACTGCTGATAGCCTGAAATAACGAATTGAACATTCGACAAATCAACCGTTTGTAAATACTCGCTTAAATGTTGAATAATCTCCGCTGATTCATAGCCATACTGACTCATTTGCAATTGGAATCGCGTAAAAATTAACGTTAAATCTTGAAACTTAAGTTGTACATCTTGCCCTTTAGGGTTCTCCGTTTGTTTTTCTAAAAATGGATAAAGCTCCGCAATCTCAATATTGCCTTCGCGCATTTCTTGATAAAGCTGAAATAGTTGTTGAATAAAGCCAGGCTTGTTAATTTCACCTCTAAAAATTTTTAACTCTTCTTCTACTTCTACTAAAATTTTGCGGAAAATCATCGCAGCGCCTGCATCAGATAAAACATCTGCCGAGTAAAAAGGTGTATGTTGTAAATAGTACCAAGCCAAACGATAAAAACTAAAAACCTGCAGACGGGTACTGGTTATTGAATCAGACGTAGTTGTCTGTAATTGACGTAACTTTTGCAAGACTTGAATTTCTTGCTCAAACTTAATATGGTTCGGGACTAAATAGAATACTTCATGCTGTGCGTCTTCCTCTAGCCATTGTTTTGTCGCCTGTATAAGTGGCGCTTCTAAGTCTGCCACGGCGGTTCCTCTAATAAACTGCACACTCATGGTTTCACATCCTTTTCCTTTGCACTGCCTTTATTTTACCACAAAAGAAGGACGGAAACATGTGTTTGTTTTTACACATTTCCGTCCTTCTCTTTTACTCATTGTCTCTTTTATTGTTTTGATACTTCTGGTATTGGACCAAACCGTGAGAATGGCCACATAACGAATTTCACTTCACCCAAAATATCTTTTTTATGAATAAAACCAATGACACGACCGTCTTTTGAATTCCGTCGATTATCACCTAAAACAAAGTAGCTATCTGCTGGTACTTTTTCTTTTAATGAAAAATCGCCTGTCAAAGGTTGACCATCTGTTAAGGCTTTTTTAAATTCATCTAAATAGGGTTCGTCAACTTCTTTTCCATTGATGTACAACGTATCATCCTTGTACGCAATTGTATCTCCAGGTAAACCAATCACACGTTTAATATAATTTTTATCTGGTTCATCTGGCGCTGGGAAAGTAATAATATCGAAACGATTAATTTCTGTGTTTTTTAACGTAATTACCCGTTCACCATCTGCTAACGTTGGATCCATTGAATGACCTCTCACTACGACAGGCGTAAATACAAATTGTCTCAGTAAAAACAGACCCAAAGCTAAACAGGCAAAAAAGACGACTGTTTTAATTAATTCTTTTGATTTCAAACTCATTCCTCCAAAAACCTTATTATCTTATGTCTCATATTCTACCACAAAGTAAATCAATCCTATAGTGCTTAACACCCAATTAATTTTTATGTACGCTTTTTTTACAAAATGGTCAGAAAAAAAACGTATTTCTTTCAAATTTGATTCTTACTTTTTTGATCCTGCTCATAAAAAAAGCATAATCAATTCTAAAAAGGGCTGAATTGATTATGCTTCTAGCGTTTTAGCGATCCATCACAACCACGTAACAAACTTCTAAAGGACCATGCAACCCGACAACCAGTTGCATTTCAATATCTCCTGAATTAGAAGGCCCTGAAATAAAGTGAATCGCTGAGCCAATTTTTTCGCCTTTTTCTATTTTTTCTGTATAAAAAGCTGCTGGCTGAGTCGAACGTGGAACGAGTTTGCTAAACGGTATAATTGAAATGTAATGCTTCGGTAAAAAATGTAAGGCTCTGCCTTGTCCCGCATTGGACTCCACCACAATCGTTCCTGATTCAGCTAGTAAAAACTCAGCAAAGGCAATCGCGATATTTGCCTGAGCAGCTGTTTGAATATTCGCTTCTCGTTGCTCACTTCCAGGTTGCCATTGCTTAACAGAAACAGCCTCTAATGACTTAGCTAAATCAGCTAATCCATAGGCTTCAAAACGTGCATCTGTTGGCAATAAAAGATTGCCCCCACCAAACTCAGCAACAATTTGCTGAATCGTCGTCAGTAAATTTTCTTGTGTGGTTTCCACTAAGTTCGTGTGAATCGTTTCCACACGCTCCTTCACAATCGTTAATAGCTCTGCTGGTGTTTTATCTGCCAACTGTTCTTCTGGTAAATGATTAACTGGCTCAAATGGATGGGCCGAAACAGGCTGTTTTTCTACGCCTAATTTTTCTCGTAGATTTTGTAAAAAAGGTTCTCGATTTTGAATCGCTTCGTTAGTCATTTTTTTCACCTTCTTGATGTTTTTTGAACCAACTTCTGAAGTTTTCTGAAGATTTTGGTGGTCTTGGCAAATCACGAACATCGGTCCAGCCTTTTACTAACCCTGGTCCTTTATCAAGGTAGCCCCCATGATTGTACATGTTTTCAACAGTAATGTCTTTTTGTTTACTTAAAATGCCCACTGCAGCATGATCGACTTTCATGGCTGCTTTAAACATTGCTGGTGAACCAGTGGCTTTGCCTACCATACGCATTTGGAAATCTTCGAATCCATGTTTCATTTTCAGATCATCGGTCATCACTTTACGATGTTCAATTAATAATTCGTGCAATGGAATTTTCACAGGACACGTTTCCGTACATGCCCCACAAAGACTAGACGCATAAGGCAATTCCCCAAACTGTTTATATCCACCTAAAATTGGAGAAAGCACAGCACCAATTGGTCCTGGATAAATAGAGCCATAACCGTGCCCTCCAATATGGCGATAGACCGGACAAACATTCAGACAAGACCCACAACGAATACACTGTAAGACTGGCTGAAAGGCTGTTCCTAACGCTTTTGAACGTCCGTTATCCAAAATGACCACGTGAAATTCTTCTGGACCATCGGATTCATCCGCATTTTTTTGCCCGGCAAACGTCACATACGTTGTTAAATTTTGACCAACGGCACTTCTGGCTAAAAGGTTATCTAAAACCTCTGCTTCACGCATTGTTGGTACGATTCTTTCCATCCCCATTAACACGATTTGTGTCTTAGGAATACTGATGGTCAAATCAGCATTTCCTTCATTTGTATTTAAGTTAATTAAGCCGCTATCCGCAATAGCGAAATTACAACCTGTAATGCCAATCTCCGCTTCCAAAAAGAATTTGCGCATCACTTCTCGTGCACAGCGTGCCAAATTTACCGGGTCATTATCTCCTTGATACCCTAATTTTTTCGCAAAAACCTGACGAATCTGTTCGCGATTTTTATGAATACTTGGGAAAACAATATGTGACGGCTCATCCCAGTCATCCATTTGTAAAATGAATTCCGCCAAATCTGTTTCCATCACACTAACATCGTCTAATCCCAATAACATTGGATCTATATCGACTTCGGTCGTCACCATTGATTTAGATTTCACAATTTTTTTCGCCTTTTTTTCTAGAACCACTTGCTTCACATATTCATTGGCCTCTTCGGCGGTTTGAGCAAAAAAGACTTTGCCACCTCGTTTGGCAACGTTATCACTGAACTCTTCTAAATAGTCAGGCAGATAGTGAATTGTATGTTGGCGAATTTGTTCTCCCAGTTCACGCCATTGTGGCCAATTGCCTAAAGCTTCCCGCGCACCTTCTCGTTTCTCCCATTGGGCATCTTGTGCTTTGGCGACAGCCTTTTGCATAAACACATCTTTTTTACTTTCTTCAATTCGTTCACTTAACGGCTTATTGCTCGTTGATAATCCCACAGTTCTTCCCCCTTACCCTACCGATATGATTTGCGGTTGATCCATGCGTGCTTCATCCACTTCGTGATTAAGGACTTCTGCAATATGCATAATCTTAATCTTTTTCCCATCACGATTGAATTTACCCCCGATATTCATCAGGCAACCCATATCCGCACTAATTAAAATTTCTGCGCCTGTATCAATCACATCGTTCATTTTTTCCGTCACCATTTGTTCAGAAATAGCTGGCATTTTCACTGAAAACGTTCCGCCAAATCCGCAACAATTTTCAAGATGTCCTAAAGGAATCATTTCTAATCCTTTCACATGATCCAACAAAACAAAGGGTGATTCTCGTTCATTTAAAATTCGCGTCATATGACAAGAACGATGATAAGTGGCTTTCCCATGTAACGTTGCGCCAACATCTTTGACCCCTAAGACACGATAAAGAAACTGACTAAACTCATAAGTTCGCTCAGCTAAACGTTGTGCTTTTGGTCCATAAATAGGATCATCTGCTAAAAATTTGTGGTATTCTTTCATCATGCCGACACAAGACCCCGCAGGTCCCACCACATAATCGGCACCGTCAAAACTATCAATTTGATTCTTAAGCGTTGTCGTGCTCTCTGTCACATAGCCACTATTGTACGTTGGCTGACCACAACACGTTTGGCTTGTTGGTAAAACCGTTTCACAGCCATAACGTTCCAAAACCTCTACCATTGCTTGCCCTACATTTGGAAAAAGTAAATCCACCACGCATGTCGAAAATATACTCACTTTCACGCAAAATAACCTCCTCGTTTTCTACGAAAAGGCTCCATGAAATTAATTGGGCGGCTGTCATTAAAAGTCACTTGGCTGTCGTCTCTAACTACTTCACAGTGCCTTTTCAACAAATACGTTATTTGTAACAAAAATCGTTTTTTAAAATGATTCTTATACAATAATTATTTTACCAGTATCTGGTTTTAACAGCAAACGATTCCAGAAATTTTGTGCATTTTCACACAAAAAAGGAGGCTTTTTTATAAAAGTTTCTTTTAACCCCTTTGAAATTCGTTTTTTCTGAAGAAAAGAGTGACGAAATTTTGAAATTTTGGTAAACTAAGAAAAAACGAGAAACGAGGGCCATGCATGTTCATTTCATTTAACATGTTTATTCTATTAATTGTTGCAACGATCCTAATGATTTTTCTGATTATCTATTTGACAGTCACTGGAAATGATAAAAATAATATAAAGAAACAAAAGAAAGAAACAAAAAGAACTACGCCAACTTTAAACAAAAAAACAACCGTTCCCCCTTCTCAGAAGCCAAATGTTGTGACTGATGTTGCAAAAAAGAGCGAGCCGGAAAAGCAAGCCGTACAACGAACACAACAACCAACCACTAGAGAGGACGAGACTTCTCAATTTACACGAAGCCAACGTCATAAATAAAAATGGGACATAAGTCGAAATGACTTATGTCCCATTTTCTAATTCTTAAGATAATCAGCTGAACAAAAAATCCGCTAGTGGTTTCACTTTTTCTTTTAATTAATGATAGTTTATTCTTCTTTTCAGGTGTATACTAAATGATTGAAAAGAGACTTTAACTAATTAGGAAGAGGTGATTTTTTGTCTGCAAAGCGGTTTATTCAATTATTCATTTGTTATGCTATTTCAATGATTGTCGCAATACTTTTAACGGACTTATTTAATTTCTCGAGTCCTATAGCTTATTTAGTAGTGGCTAGTATCATCGGCTATGTAGTCATTACTGTTCCATTAACAATTATGACTCTATTAAAAAATAAAAATTAATAAAAAAATTGAGCGATTTTAATCACTTAAATTGCTCGATTTTTTTATTTTCATAATATTTTTCACTTATTTTTTCATTTTCATTGACAGAATAGTTGTAATTGTCAGAAAATTGTATATAATAAAGAAAGTTATTTTCATATTATTTTTTTTCAATTAAAGGAGAATCCTATGAGTGAAACACAACAAACAACCTTAAAAAAACAATTAAGCTCGCGCCATATTACGATGTTAGCCTTAGGAGGAGCGATTGGCGCAGGTCTTTTTAAAGGAAGTGGCGAAGCAATTGGTATTGCTGGTCCTTCTGTATTAATCGCCTTTCTAATTGGCGGTGCTGTTCTCTTCATCGTCATGAGTGGTTTAGGAAAACTCGTTTTAGATGGCGGAGACACACATCATGGTTTGTCTGGCTTGGTTCGACCATTTTTAGGTGCACATTCTGCTGATTTTATTGATTGGGTTTATTATTCCATGTGGACAATTAATATTATCGCAGAAGCGGTTGCCGCAGCTTCCTTTTTACAACTTTGGTTTCCTAATATTCCTGCTTGGTTTTTTGTTTTCATTTTAGCTATTTTAACGACGCTCATTAATCTTTACTCGGTTCGTTTATTTGCAGAAACAGAATATTGGTTGGCGTTTGCTAAAATTAGTGTCATCATTTTGTTAATTATTTTTGGTGTTTATCTGGTGGGACAACAAATGCTAGGCAATGGTGTCTTCCCTACTTTACAAAGTATCACCGATCATGGTGGCTTCGCCCCACATGGCATGAAAGGTATTGTTAATTCTTTATTAGTAGTTATTTATTCTTATGGCGGTTCAGAATTAATCGCGATTACTGTCAGTGAAGCAGATGATCCTAAAAAAGCCATTCCTAAGGCGATTCGTGGTGTGATGGGACGGATTATTTCCTTCTATATCATTCCATTATTCTTACTTTTGATTATTTTCCCTTGGAATACATTAGCAGGCACAACGGTGAGTCCATTTGTTATGGTTTTTGAAAAAATGAATATTCCTTTTGCTGCTGACATCGTAAATTTTGTGATTATTTTAGCCTTGTTTTCTTCTATTAATTCTGGGGTATACGCCTCTTCTCGCCTTTTATATTTTCGCTTAAAAGATAAAAAAGGACCCATGAGTAAACTAGCGGTTTTAAACAAGCACCAAGTACCTCAACGTTCAGTTTTCTTCTGCGCAAGTGTTTTATATCTGGGCGTTATTCTTTCTTATTTTGTTGGCGATGAATTATTTGGTTACTTAGCCGGTTCCCTCTCTTACACTGTCTTGCTAATTTGGATTTTAATTAGCGCTGCGGCGTTTGTTCTGTCTTTAAAACGAGGGTCTCTCTTTGAAAAAAGTATTAATCTCCTTGCTTTAATCATTTTAGGTCTCATCTTTATTGGCATCTTATTTACAAATTCGTTAGGCGTCACTCTTTTAACAGGCCTATTGTACTTTGTTATTTTCTTTAGTTATCGTAAGAAAAATGATTCCTTTCTACTCTCTGATGAAAGCTAAATAGACCAAAAAAACGAACAGTTTTGTAAGATAACTGTTCGTTTTTTCGATGTTCCATCTCCTTCTTCTTTTGCTATGCTATTTTTGTAAATTGTTAGGAGGAGAAAAAATGAAAAAAATCGGCGCTATTTTATTTATTGGCTTATTTATTGTTGGTGGTTATACAGGCTATCGTTATTATGCAGATACATATAAGGGTGAAAAAGCCTATGCACAAGTTCCTCTAGAAATTCCTGAACGAAAACAAACAGTAGATGACAATCAAAAAAGCATAGATGGCCAATATTCTTTACACTATCGACTAACTTTTGTTAAAAGTAATGGAAAAACGCAAGTTATGGACTACGAACGGACAGACAAAAATCCTCAACCTTTGGAACCAAATGCTTACATAGAAGCAACCATTAGTAAAAAAAGAATCATCCAATCTCCTGTCAAAATTGATAAAAAAGAGATTCCAGAAAAAGCTTTCGCACAATTAAATAACCGAAAAACAACCAGCGATAATTAGTCATCTGAGCCGACCCCCAAAAGTTAGACCTAGAAATCTAACTTTTGGAGGTTTTTTTGTATGGCAAAATACAGTTTTGAATTTAAACTTAAACTTGTTCATGACTACTTATCTGGTCAAGGAGGTCTAAGGTTTCTCGCAAAGAAGTATGGGTTTAAAGATAGTTCTCAAATAAGCAAATGGATAAATGCCTATAAAGAACTTGGTGAAGAAGGCCTACTTCGCAGTCGAAAAAATAAGAATTACTCTGTTCAATTTAAGCTAGATGCGATAGAGTTATATTTAACAACAGAGTTGTCCTATCAAGAAGTAGCTAATCTTCTAAAAATGAACAATCCATCATTGATTGCGAATTGGCTTAGAACGTATCAGAAGTTTGGTATAGAGGGACTCTCTAAACAGAAAGGACGTCCACCTACCATGTCTAAAAAGAAACGAAATGAACCCCAACCACTACCAAGTGAACGATCTCAAGTAGAGAAACTAGAAAAAGAAAATAGAATGTTAAAAATTGAGAATGCCTATTTAAAAGAATTGAGGAGACTGCGTTTAGAGGACGAACAAAAAATGAACGAATCGCACGAATCATTCACAGTCTCCGAAGACACTTTCGATTAAAAGATATTTTGGAAACCCTAAGGTTTCCAAAATCTACTTACATGTACTGGCAAAAACGCCTCGACAGAACAGCTTCAACACAAATCATCGAAGAAGAAATTCAAGCGATTCGTAAAAAACATCAACATTATGGCTATAGAAGGATGACCCAAGAATTGAAACGACGTGGATTTCAAGTGAATAAAAAGAAAGTCCAGCGATTAATACAAAAGTTAAAGTTACAAGTCAAAGCTTTTACTAAGAAATCAAGAAAATATAATTCCTATAAAGGAACCGTTGGTAAAATCGCTAAAAATTTGATTCGTCGCCGATTTAAAACCTCTGTTCCTCATCAAAAAATTACAACTGATACAACTGAATTTAAGTACTTTGAAGCAGATAACGCAGGCATCTTTCGTCAGAAAAAACTATACTTAGATCCATTTATGGATATGTATAATAGTGAAATTCTAAGCTATAGCCTTTCTACTCAACCAAATGGTAAAACAGTTATGGAAGGTCTGAAAGAAGCAATTTCTCAAACAAATGATTGTCCCTATCGGCGCACCTTTCACTCTGATCAAGGCTGGGCTTATCAAATGAATGTCTATATACAAACATTAAAGGACAACAATATCTTTCAAAGTATGTCTCGAAAAGGAACCTGTTTAGATAATTCTCCTATGGAGAATTTCTTCAGTATCCTAAAACAAGAAGTGTACTATGGAAAAATCTATCAAAGTCAAAATGAATTGAGAGAAGCAATTGAGAACTACATTTATTATTACAATCATCACCGAATCAAGGAAAAACTTAACTGGAAAAGCCCAGTAGAATTTCGACAATTCAATCAAAAAACTGCATAAAAATAGAGTGGAAAAATCCACTCTATAAAAAGTCTAACTTTTTGGGGTCACTACAATCGCTGGTTGTTTTTTTACATGGAATAACAATTAATTCATAAATAATGGTACGCTGATTTTGCTTAATTTCATGAGAACCAAAAATTTCTTGTATGCGTTGTTCTAAAATTGGAACTGACCATTGTTCTTCAAAATAGCTGCGGAAAAAGTCTTTTGAAATAGCTTCTGATGCTTCAAAGAAAAATTTTTTTGTGAAAAAAGGTCGCTGTTCTTTTTTTAGAAATGCTTTGTATTGTGCCATCCATTTTAACTGCGGGTTGCTCTCTTGCTCAAAAGGAGAAAACAACGAATCTTGCTCTTCCACTAGCCGAAATATAAGACACCATTCTTCACTTAATTGGCACAATGCATTAACTTTTTCCGGCGTATCCAAAGCAGGATTCATGGCTGAAAAAACGACTTGAAATTTTTTCCCAGTCTCAATCAGTCTTTCTTGGCTTTGGTGAAGAAAAACAACGTTGCTTTGTGCTTTTGCTTCCGCAATCTCCAACATTCTCTGAGAAATATCGGCTAGCGTGTACTCCGTGACTTGCTCTTGAAAAAAAGGTAAGTATCGTCCTGTCCCACCTGCGATATCCAAAAATGTCTGACACGGAAAAATGCCTTCTTGGACCAAGAAATCACGTAATTCTCGGACAATTGGAAATGGCGATTCTTGTTGAATTTCTTCATATTCTTCTGCAAATTCATCCCAAAATTCCGCTAATTCTTGCTCATTATTATTCATCAACAGTTGCCCCTTTCTCTCAATTCTTATAAAAAGTGTAGCAAAAGATGTGCCAAACAGCTAACAAGTTCACTCATTTAAATCAATAATTTCATCTACAAATCGCAGGGTTTTAGGTCGATGAGTAACCAAAATAGTCAACTTATTGTGGGTAAATTTTTGTACTTCTTGTAACACTTTTTCTTCGGTCTTTTCGTCCAATGCGGAAGTCGCCTCATCTAAAATAAGGATCTCTGCTTGTGTAAATGCTAAGCGCGTGAAAGCAATCCGTTGTTTCTCGCCACCAGAAAAATTCATTCCTTTTTCACTCACAATAGTGTTTAAACCTTCCGGCAACCGTTCATAAAGTTCCCCCAACTGAAAACGATACATAGCTTCAATTACTTGTTCATCAGAAATTTCTTGATTAAATACAATATTTTCTTTCAACGTTCCTTGAAATATTAGCACATCTTGAGATAAATAAAAAACTTTTTCATAATAATCTTCCAAATTAAATTGTGTTAGAGGAAATTGATTCACATAAACTGTCCCCTCTGTCGGCTTCAATAATCCTAAAATCAATTTAATCAGGGTAGATTTACCTGTCCCACTTTTTCCAATCAAGCCATATGTTTTGTTCATTGAAAATTGTCGATTTTGTTGGGACATAATCGTTTGACTATCTACGCTAAAACACACATCTTTTAATGAAATTGTTTGAATTTCAGGTAACGCTTTGCCGGAAACCGCTAAATCAGGATCATCTTCTTTTTTATAAAAATCTTCCAAGCGCTGATAGGCTACTTTATCCAAATTATATTGAACAAATAAAACATTAAATATGGCTATCGGCGTATAAATTCGATCGATATACATCACTATCGCTACAAGTCCACCTAAACTTAACGTCACGACGTTAGTAAAACTAAGTACGACAATACTTACTTTGATTAGTGCGACTAACAAGGCAAAAAAGCCAAAGAAAAATTCATGGATCATAGTCATTTTTGTTATATTTTGACTATTTTCCTCTGCCATTAACGCGTAATTTTCAATCTCTTTTTTATATTTTCGATTAATTCTAAAAGTTACTAGTTCGGTCATCCCTCGTATCAAAGTAGCATTCATTGCTTCTTCAGAAATAAGTGTTTTTTCTTTCATTTTTTGTAGCGTTTTCAAAAGCGTTTTGGTTAAAATAAATACAATCACATAACCAATTAGAATTGCTGGCAGTAATTTTTTATCAATCAATGCTATGAAAAACAAATTAAATAACGTCTCTGGAATTAGCTCTCGAAATAAGCGCCCATAAAAATTCAAGTGGATATTTCTCCCAGCTGCTGCACCAACTTCTACTTTTTGTAGTAAAGCTCCCGCTCCCAGTTTTAGATATTCTTCATAGGAAATCTTGCTCATTTTTATTAAACTTAATTTCTTCAAATAGAAATAGATGCCATTAGTTAAGTAAGCTTTCGGTTTCTGTTCACAGTAAGACAATAGCGGAATTAAAATAATTGTCGTTCCATACGCTACTAACAACCCTAGTTGGAAACTTTTTTGATAATGATCTAACAACTGTTGAAAAAAATAAATTGCTAAAGCACTACATAATGAAACAATCACACCAATCAAAATGTACCAAGTGAAGCGTTTCCGAAAGTGCGACCATATTTTTTTAGTCATTTACTCCCTCCTTTTCGAGCATTATATACCTTACTGTAGCATAGTTTTTGATTGGCGCCTATCAGCAATTTATCTCCAGATAATAGAAAAGCCCCCCAGCGAAAGCTGGATGGCTTTTCTATTGTTAATTCTTTCTGATTTGTAGATAACTTACACCTAAAACGGCAAATGTACTTGCCAGTATTCCTGCTATTAGCATAAACGGTGTTTTTGTTGTGCCTGTTTTGGGAAGTTCTCGTTGCCCGTTTGCTTCATTTAATTTTTGAATTGGTTCACTAAGCAGTTGGGGAGCCAACTGTGGGCTTCCTTCATTTTTCAATGTATTTAATGGAGCGTTTAGTATTTGTGGTTGATTTTTTGATGTAACATTTTTATTTTTCTCCACAGTTGTTTCTGTGGATGGCTGTTTTTTCTCAGTTGTAGTAATTTCTTTTGTTGGTGAGACATGAACTTCTAGCTGGCTGCTTTCTGCAGTTTCCGTTGTACCATTCTCTTCAGTTGTTACGCTTGGTTTTTCAGGTATGATTGACTCAATCGTGCCTAGTGTTTCACTTTCATCTGGATTTTCTTCTTCTGTTGGCGACACATGAACTTCTGGTTGGCTGCTTTCTGCCGTTTCCGTTGTACCGTTCTCTTCAGTTGTCACACTTGGTTTTTCAGGTATGATTGGCTCAATCGTGCCTAGTGTTTCACTTTCATCTGGATTTTCTTCTTCTGTTGGTGAGACATGAACTTCTGGTTGGCTGCTTTCTGCAGTTTCTGTCGTGCCATTCTCTTCAGTTGTCACACTTGGTTTTTCAGGTATGATTGGCTCAATCGTGCCTAGTGTTTCACTTTCATCTGGATTTTCTTCTTCTGTCGGCGAGACATGAACTTCTGGTTGGCTGCTTTCTGCAGTTTCTGTCGTGCCATTCTCTTCAGTTGTCACACTAGGTTTTTTAGGTATGATTGGCTCAATCGTGCCTAGTGTTTCACTTTCATCTGGATTTTCTTCTTCTGTCGGCGAGACATGAACTTCTGGTTGGCTGCTTTCTACGGTTTCTGTTGTGTCTGTCTTTTCACTTGTTTCTGTTGCCTGTTCCGAAGTAGGTGTCTTTGGTTCCCATTCTTCTATTGTCTCTAAAGGAATGTCTAGACTTCCTTCTGTTGGCATTTCCACATTTTGATTGCCGCTTGCCTCGCCTTCTACAAAAACATTTTTAACCTGTGATGTATTTTTTTCATTCGTTGCGTCGTGATTGTTTAGTTGATAATTGATGTCATAACTATTTTCAAATGTCGCTTGATGTTGCCCCGCTTCCGTGATTGTCGAAGTGTAACGGACGATAAAGGAAGTAAAGCGTGCTTTATCCCGATAAAAACGTAAATTAAAGTCGTTATCTGTCACAAAGTCAATTTTGCCATAACCTTGTTGTTCAAACTCGGCAAGTGAAATATATTTAGTTTCTTTGTCATTCACAATATCAAATGTAAAACTCTCTTTATTTAATTGTTGACCACTTCCTTGTCGATCCGCAATTGAAATATCTTCTGTGACATCGGATTTATTGAGGTTCACATTTAAAAACCAGCGTACTTGATTTGACTCTCCAGCCAAATCGCCTACTTTATAAAAAAACGGATAGTCTTGCTCAATTTGGCCAGTCTCTGTGTTAGTCATTCCTTCAATTGTCAAACGTTGAGTCGCCGTTGCTGTTCCGAAATCCGTTTCTATCACATTCGGTTGCGAACTATTGGTGATAAGCGTTTTAATCCCGAAAGAAAAATGCCCGTTCACATTATGTAAAGATTCAACTTTTTCGTTAAATGTTGCTACAACATGATCTTTATAGATAAAAACTTCCCCTAAACCATTTAAATTGATTTTTCGTGGTGAGCCATCGTTCTCGGTCATTCCAACTAGTTCGTCTGGTAAAGTTAAAGTAATAGTATCGCCAGGTTTTATTTTCTGATTCTTTTTGTCACTAAAAGATACTTTAATTGAGGTCATCTCCCCTTGATATAAAGTAGTGTGATCTAATTCTACTTTGTCAACGATTGAACTTTTGCTCAATTCGGCGCCAAACGAAATTGGACCAATCAATAACGCCCCCGCAATTGGTAGAATCATTACCAACAGTAACACTAAAAATTTTACACTTTTTGTCATAAAAAATTATTCACCCTTCTTTTCTCTTATTTTTTCCACTTAGTGGTCTTTTTCAGAAGTTGACAATAGCAAAAAGATATGTCTCGTACAATATTAATGCTCATTTAAGTAGCCTTTTTTTTAAATTTCTAATTCACTTCCTAAGGAAAACGTTTTATTATGGTAGTTACATTAGATAACATTTGTTACAAAATATCTAATGCTGCTAAGTTTGAGTTGCATAAATAACATATTTCACATCAATAATGAATAAAAATACTTATTTCATCCTCATTTTGTTTCCCAGGCCATTTATTCTTGTTATAATAAAGTTTATGAGATAAGGAGGAAAAGAATGAAAAATTCATATTTTGACGGTGGTTTAGCAACGTATATCGGGACTTCAATTTTAGCAACCTTGATTACTGTCTTTACATTAGGCATTTGCGCACCTTGGGGAATTTGTATGATGTACAACTGGAAAATCAAGCATACCGTTATTGATGGTAAACGCCTTTATTTTGACGGTACAGCTATGCAATTATTCGGTCATTGGATTAAATGGCTTTTATTAACTATAATTACTTTAGGAATTTATGGTTTTTGGTTGAATATCCGTTTGCAACAATGGATTACAAAACATACCCACACACTTTCATAAAAAGAGGAAGGATGAACTGAGTTTCGGTCTATCCTTCCTCTTTTTATGAATATCTAACAGAGTGTTATCCTACTCTTTGAAAAAACAAGGAATTTATGCTATACTTTGATAAGTATCAAGGGATACTTATGTTATTTCGGGGGCGTTACGGATTCGACAGGCATAGTTGAGCTTGAATTGCGTTTCGTAGGTTACGGCTACGTTAAAACGTTACAGTTAAATATAACTGCTAAAAACGAAAACAATTCTTTCGCTTTAGCTGCCTAAAAACCAGCTAGCGAAGATCCTCCCGGCATCGCCCATGTGCTCGGGTCAGGGTCCTAATCGAAGTGGGATACGCTAAATTTTTCCGTCTGTAAAATTTAGAAGAGCTTACCAGACTAGCAATACAGAATGCCTGTCACTCGGCACGCTGTAAAGCGAACCTTTAAATGAGTGTCTATGAACGTAGAGATTTAAGTGGCAATATGTTTGGACGCGGGTTCGACTCCCGCCGTCTCCATTTTTAGAAAAGTAGAGAAAAACAAAAAAGAGCTAAAACCTTATAAAATAAAGGTTTTAGCTCTTTTTTCTATAAGTAAGAGAAGGCTCATTACCTCCTCTTACACTTCCTATCACATTATCTTTCTAAAACAACTTCATTTTCTTTTTCTATTGGTGATTTTGGGTATTGCATAGAACATGGCTAAAAATATTATTGTTATCAAAAGAGTTTTTAAGATTTCAATTTCTCCTGAATCTATCCAAGTATACACAAAAGCGATGATAAAAGTAATTACTATTTCCGTAACATGATCTTTTAAATTCATTAGCTTAGCCCACATTGAACTGCCCATAAAGCTAGTTGT
This sequence comes from Enterococcus sp. DIV2384, assembly GCF_050534975.1. Classification (NCBI taxonomy): domain Bacteria; kingdom Bacillati; phylum Bacillota; class Bacilli; order Lactobacillales; family Enterococcaceae; genus Enterococcus; species Enterococcus sp. DIV2384. The sequence goes on along the minus strand of NZ_CP172905.1, from coordinate 939,559 downwards.
CCAGCTACAATAATAGCATTCGTCTTTAACCCATTGGCTTTAGCGAAGCGTAATACAGTCACTGCTAATTCTTTCCAGGCTTTCTTTTGTGCAGCTTTTACAATTGCGCTGATACTAATCATTGCAAAAAACTCATCTTTGATTTTGTTAGCAACGCAACTTCCTAATGCATTCCAATTAAAACGTGCTTGAACTACTGTTGAAGCATCAGAAATATTTACATTTAACTCTTCCTCAACTGAAGAAATCTCTTGCTGAGCAAAATTATTTTTGACATAGTTTTTAAAGTTATCTTCCGTCACTCCATTCGCATACATTTCTTCCAGTCCTTTTGCTACAGCCTCAACTTCTGAATCCTCTAGCTGGTCAGATGCATAAACACTTGTACCAGCGCTGATAAAAATACCTAATGTCATTAGTAATGCCATCGCCAAACAAAAAAATTTAGCCTTTTTTGTCACCTGTAATTCCATAAATAAATCCCTACTTTCTTTTTCCTTGTTATAATCATAACAAGGAAAAAGATAATTTATCATCAAAATCCCTATTTGATGCTTATATTTTCCTATATATCCTAGAGCTGATTTTTCTCACTAGTGATCACATCAATTTGAACTAATGATTCAAAAAAAGACACAGGTTATTTGAGGTACGTTCGAGGTAATGCTAGGTTCTATTTTGAAAACAACGCAGCTCTCTTGAAATATTTTTTGAGCTTGTCTAAACCTTCTGAAACGAATATAGAAAATAAAAAAAGAGTCCCCTTCCTCAAGGAAACTCTCAATTGCTAAGTCAAAATAACTTCACGTTATCTAAATCTTTTAAATCAATCCTATGGTTCGCGGAACAAAGGAGCTAAAAACTTAATAGAATAAATCGCACAAATTCCGACAATAATATAGATAATTTTTGCTAATGGTGTGGTTGCGCCGCCACTAATTGTTGCAACTAAATCAAAATTAAATGCGCCAACTAATAACCAGTTTAATCCTCCGACAATCAATAAAATTAAAGCAATAATATCCAGATATTTCATTTTTAACACTCCTTCCAAATTTGATAAGCCAAGAGTAACACGTTTATTCTTTATTTACGAAAATAATGATTCAGGAAAAAAACTTTTTTCAATTATTTTCTCGAATCATTTTTTCATTATTAAGAATTTTATGATATAACTAAAGAGTAGACAAAAACAGATTCATTATCTCTGATAAGAAATGGTGGTTTATTATGCGTGCTAAGTTATTTTTAATTTTGCGGAATCGAGTGTTATCCCGTGTTGTCTTTGTCATTCTATTTTTACATGTGTTTTTTAACACAAATGATTTCACGGTGTTGCTGCTCCTCTTACTATTAAATTATTTACTCACGCTTGAAGATAGCGCGAAAAAAAACAGAAAAATCCAAACTTGGCAAGAATTTAAACAGTCGATTGATTGGCCCTTTGTCGCTTTTTATTCAGGGCTTGCTCTTTTAGTTATTTCGTTAATACTTCTGTTTCTCTGGTTCAATTATGCACGATAAGGAGGATTAAAAATTGAAAAGCTATTTTTTTACTCTTTTTTTTAGTATGTTTAGCCTTTTCGTCATACTACTTTGGTTTTCTGGATATGATAGTAAGGGATTTCTATTGGCCCTTACAGATTTTCTAGGTTTTTCTATTATTCACCAAACGCCTGTGCTGGATACTTATTATTCCCAGCAGCCTTTAACAACCAGAATGTTGATTTCTTCTGAGCTTCATTTTTGTACTTATTTTTGCTTAGGTTTGGTCATTGATTTACTACGTAAAGGGTTTAAAAAAATAAAAACATAGTCACTTTTATTATACGAATCGTTAATTTCCATGCTTTCTGGTCGTCTTTTTCCGTCGCTTGTACCAGATAATGAAGCCGCTAATAATTAACGCACAGGCAATTAAAAGTAATGTCCATAATAGTAAATTTTGTTGTTGTGTCACTTTTTTCATTCCTGCTGCTGCTTTTTCTGGTTGATATGGGATACGATGTCCTCGAACTAATAACCGATGACTGTTTATCATATACGGTGTGCAAGTTAATAAAGTGACGAGATCTTGGCCAGACTCAATGTGTAAATCTTTTGTATCAGTTGGTTCAACGGTTTTTATTTGATCTACTTGATAAGCAAGCGTCTTCCCATTAACTTCGATATAAAATTCATCGCCTTTTTTTAATTCTGGCAAATCTGTAAATAATTTGGCTTGAGGGAGACCACGATGGCCTGAAATGACCGCATGTGTATTCGCACCACCTGTAGGATAGGAGGTTCCTTCTAACAAGGAGCTTCCTTTTTCCAATAGCAATGCATTCGTTTTATCAAAAATTGGTAAACGGACATTTATTTTTGGAATGGTTAAAACACCAATCGTATGACTTTCAAAATAGGATTTGTCTGGTTTTTTCGTTGTTTTTTGCGTTTCAGAAAAAGGATCTAATCCAGGATTGCTGCCTTTTTTCGCTAATTCTTGGTTTTTCTTTTCCATTTTTTCTTGAAGTTCAGCCATTTCTTTGGTGTTTTCTTGGCTTGCCTTTGCTTGATAATGAGCGATAATTTGTTGATCCAGATAGTTATTTAATGCATCGCTAACAAAAGGATACGCAAATGCACCTATTCCAATAATCAGTAAAAGAATCATAAAACCATCAATGATACGACGTTTCTTTTTTGACTTCATTGCTTCCTCCTTAAAAATAAAGCATGAGAGCCTGGGACAGTGATTGGCCCAGGCTCTTTGTTTTTCTAAAAATTTCTTCGGTGATGCTAGAAATTAAGCATTTTCTTTTCTACGTCTAGCAAAGTAGACTCCTGCAATAAGTAGCAAGACTGCGCCACTTCCTAAGTAAACGTAGATTCCTTTGCCACCTGTTGAAGGTAAGGTACCTTTGTGTTTGTTTGGTACTTTTTCTGGTGAAACTAGGTTTTCTGTTGTGCCATATGATTGTTCATTGACCACAAATTCAATCCGATTTGTTAACAAGACATAATCATCAGGAGCTACAGTTTCTTCTAAATAATAGGTACCGTATTTAAGCCCTGTGATATCAACTAATCCATCAGCCGTTGTTGTAAAAGTAGTTGCTTCAGCTTTTGTTTTCACCCAAGTTGCTGCTTTCGTTGTTTCATCGATTTTCAAATAATTTGCTGTGTCGCTGTTTTGATCACGGACGACAAAGGAAGCTCCCGCCAAGGCTTGTGTCGCTGTCACATCGCCATCGACTTTAATGAAACGTTTCCCACCTGTCACAACTTCAACAGTTGGTGGTGTTTGGTCGTCGGTATGGCCGTTATCAACATTCGCCTCATTTTTAAAGCCTTTCGTAGGATCTGCTTTTTCATTTAAATGCATAAAGTAAACGAATTTTAGTGTGCCGCCTGGCGTTAACGTAGGAATATACGCTGGATTAACGGCGACAGTGAAGCCATTTGCTTGTTCAGTCACTTGGTAATTTTCAGGAGCGATCATTGTATCCCCATCATATAACGCATAGGCATACTCTCCAGAAGTCACGTTATCAAAAGTTAAGGCTGCATCATGTTTATCAACTAAATTGAATTTGACGTATTTATTAGCGTCGCCTTCTTTGTCTGCAATCCCCAATGGAATATTTACAGAAATTTGATATTTAATTTTTTCGCCAATTGCCACATCTTTACCATCTAAGTTTGGTGTTGTTTTATCAACTTTAGAGGTATCATTTTTGACTGTTTTTTCAACAGGTGTTTGATTGTTTGCTTCAATTGTAAATGGTGTTTTTGTTTGATTTTCAATTAATTCTGCATTATTTGGAGCTTTTACTTCTTCTAAAATATACGAACCAACCTCAAGATTTTTAACTGTTAATTCTCCCGTTCCATTCTCTGCTTCTGTGAAATCATTTTCGCCAATTTCATAACTTTTCCCAGTAATAAAGCGTTTTGCTTGTTCTTTATCCGTTGTCCATGTATATAATCCATCTTTGACTCCTTGGATATATTTTACTGTGCCTGGTGAGCCTTCGCTTTTGGAAATAACAAATTCTGCGCCATTTAATCCTTCATTTTCAGCAGTTCCTACTTTTTTCACATGTAAACTACCATCATTGGCTACCACATTTTTAGGATAAATATGAACAACCGCTAATTCTTCTGTTCCATATTTATAGGAACCATCTGCTTGCTTGATCATTTCGTAAACTGGGAACGCCACCACCATATTCGTAGCAGCAACTACACCCTCTTTTGGTTCTTCTTTAATGGTATACACTGCATCTTTACCATTTTGTTTTTTAGGTAACTGAACAGTAACATTCCCATTTGCATCGGTGGTTCCTTGAGCAACAGGTTTCCCAGGAGTTAAACTTTGGACAGCTTGTTTAGCTGCATCGACGCTTGCGCCTGCTGCTCGTTGCTCGTAAAATTCGCTCGTCACGTTATAAATACTAAACGTCACATCTGCCAGTCCTTGATATTTATCAAACTCACTCATTTCTTTCCCGCTATTTTGAATAAGCGGATCTGGTAAATCCGTCATTTTCTTTTTGTGAATCACGAGCTGTGCGCTCTCCCCATTTTCTTCTGCAAATGCAGTTGTTGTCCCTAATACACTCGTGAAAAGTGGCAAAATTAGTAACAAGGTACTAACGGTGTACCAAACTTTTTTTAATTGCTTCATTTTCTCTCTCCTCTTTTTTGTTTTTGATAAAATAGCCAAATGACTACCATCCCAATGATTAGCAGGCCTGCAATCGTCAACCAAATAGAACGTTCTTCATTTGTTTTTGGTAAGAAGCCTGACTCTTTTACTTTTTTATTGATTACATGTAACGGTGCTGTTCGTTGTCCGTTCGTTGCGTAAGAATTTTTTTCCACCGTAAAAGGAATTTCTGTTTGATTCAGAAGATAACCTTTTGGTGCAGAGATTTCTTCCAAGAAGTACTGGCCATCTTTTAAACCTTTAACTGAAAATTCACCGGCTTGATTAGACGTGAATTTTTTAGCTAATGCTTTTTCTTTTTGCCAACGATACCCGTTTGCTGTTTCATTGAGGTATTCCCCCGCTTGATTTTTGACGATAAAAACAGCCTCTGGCAAGGTGATTTTCGCATTTTCACTATCAACTTTGACAAAAGACTTGCCGCCTGTACGAACTGTGGCTCTTTTAGTCAAGGTATGTTTGTCCGTGACTAATTGTCCTTCGTTGTTAATCGCAGTGTCAGGTTCAGCGGTCTTTTCTAAACGCATTTGATACGACACAGTCATTGTTTGATTTGCAAAGTTTTGTAAGTCTTTAATTGAAAAATCAAGCGTAAATCCATGATTTTGCGTCGTCAGTGTGTAACCTGTAGTAACTGTTTTTCCAGCCACTTTTACCTCAATTGATTCTGGTAAAAGTGTCAACGTTGTATCCGCCTTATCTGACAAACGGAATTCCTGATATCCTAAAATATTCGCTGGAATCTGAGTCGTTAACTGATAGTTAATGTGCTCTCCTTGATTAAAGCCTTGTTGCTTATCGAGTACCGTTTTTTCAAGTGGTGGTAAGTCATAGGCATTTTCTTCATTTTTTGGATATAAATGAATATGCGTTAACGATTGCCCTTGTGGATCTTGAACAGGCAAAATCACTACTAGGTTGCTAGCTTTTTCCTTTACCACTTCTGGTGCTTCCGCTTCAACAAATAAATAGGCTTTATCTCGTTGCTGCGAATCTTTGCTAGCTAATGAAAAAGAAACCACTCCATCTTCTCCATTTATTGTCTGTGTTTTATCTTCTGCGATCGGTTTTCTATTTCTTGCACCGGTTTCTGCTAATTGACGCTGTGCTTCTTGGACCGTTTTTCCTTCAGAACGAAGCTGATAAAACGGATCCGTCACATCATAGACTTGATAAGTGACGTCATTTAAGCCCCGATAATTTTGAAGCAGCGTTCCCTCTTCCCCTGTGTTTTGCTGCTGTTCTGGTAATTGACCATCAGGGAACAATAATTTGTGCAACGTAACTTGAACGCTTGCTTGCGATGCTTCTGCTAATGCTTGCTGTGAAAACCCGAAAAGAGCGAGTAGCATGACGCAAATACTTAACCAACGTGCGTTTTTCATTGATTACACACTCCCTTCTGGTCGTCTAATAAAGAGATAAACACCCGCTATCACGAATGTACTAATCGCTATCAAGTAAAACCACAAGCGTCCTATGCCACCAGTTTCAGGTAAAGGAACCTTTGCTTGGTTAGTAACATCTAAAGTAATTTGATTATTCTTCTCTCCAGAAATTAAAACATCTGCTACTTTTTCCCCATCTATCGTGACTGAACCATCTTCGCGAATTATTAATTCGATTGGTTCTTTTAACCCCTGATATCCTTCTGGCGTAAAGGTTTCTGTTAGGACATATTTCCCTGGTTTTAAGTTTTCAAAAACAAAAGTATCCGTTTCTTTGCCATCTTTTGGTAATTCAATATCCGTATCTGGTCCTGTTAAACGGAATTTCGCTCCTTTAAGTGGCGTCTGATTATCGGCTTTTTTATGAACCGTTAAGTCAAAAGGTTTCAAATGATTTTGATGTGTCAGTGTCCATTCTGGCGCATTTTCTTCAATATTTTTGCCTGCATAGTGAATTTTCCCATATTTATCAACAGTAAATTCATAATTTCCAGCAAGAGTGTCGTAGCCTAATGGTCCTGATTGTTCCACCATTCGATACTCACCAGGTTCACTAATTTTAAAATAGCTCAATCCTGCAGTATCTGTTTTTTGAGTTGCCACAGTTTGATAACTTCCTTGAGCATTTTTTCTTTGCAACGCAAAAGTCGCCTCTGCTAAGTTCACTTGTTTGCCATTTTGCATGGTGTATTTTCTAATTCTGATTGGCAAAGAAGAAAATTTATTTTCAATTTCCAATGGAATAACTTGATTTGTGGTGGTCACTTCTTGTCCATCGATGCTTACTTTGCCTTGCTCACTCACCTCAATTTGCCAAGTCGTTTTCTTACCTAACTCATGTCCTGCAGGTGCTTTTACTTCAGTTAATGTATAGCGTTCCCCTTTTTGTAGGCGCATATCTTTTGGCAAAGAATAGCTACCATCTTTATTGTCCACTAATGTTGTTTGAACATTTTTACCACTCAATTCAAAGACGGCTCCCACTAAGTTTTTCTCACCTGAGGAAGAATTTTTGATTACTTTTAAATCTAATGGCTTGAATTGCTTCGTGTTTTTCCAAGTAGTATCGTCAATTTTTTCTTGACTGTAACCAGGAACTGCTAATTCACGGGTTGTTTGATAATTGAAAGCTTGTCCTTGATTGTTGTATTGGGGAAGCCCAAGAACTTCTTGATAGCTTTCATCCGCGGTTTTGGAAAGTTGGGTTACATTTTTGCGCTCCCAACTATTGCTGGTATCATTTTCTGGTTTTGATAATTTAATATACCCAGTTTGCCAGTTGGCTGTGTCAGTTACTTGCTTTCTACTAATTTCATAAATCACGTTATCTGGCCGACTTGTTGGGTCTTGATCATACTCTTCCCAGATTTTTTTCACGTTTAACTTCACGCCTGGTGCTTTTCCCGAAGGAACCCCAAAATCAACTTTTTCAGGGGCCGTGGCTAATGGCTGAAACGTTGTCCGACCATTCATTTGATACCAAAAATCAGGTTTGAAGTTTTCTGACTCTGTTTGAATACGTACTTGATAATGAATTTGAATTTCTTGCCCTTTACCCAAATAAATCTCATTACTATTAATTGTAGCGCCTGTTAGCGACACTTCTGGTAATGTTTGAACCTGAACAGGACCCACACTTTTCATTGATAATGTATTTGGCTCGTATTTAAAAGGTTCAGCAATTGGATCAACTACTTTTCCGTTTACAACCGTTCCTGAAATCTGAACGGCTTTTTTCGCTAAATAATCAGAAATGTCTGGTGCATAATCCGCGGATTCATAATAAAGGTCTCCATTTTCATCGGCTGACACCATCTCGCGCATTTTATCTTCAACTTGTTGTTTAGATAAATTAGCTCGTGGATCGCTTTGCAATTGAATGCCCAATCCATGTATTTCAATCCCACGTTGTTTTAAGGCCATTGCCTCACCTATCGTGGCGATAAACGTACTGTTAATTCGTTTATTGATATTGTTTTGATCTGGCGCATTATAGCTACCAGAGATATAAGAAGTGCTACCTGGTTGATCTTGTCGATTCGTAAATTGTGTCCCGTAAAAGCGACCATCCGCCTCTGTTTGAACTCGACTCACTTTATAAGAGAAGGTTGGGACGCCATCCGTTAAAAGTACAATGACTTTCTTATGTCCATTTGGCGTTGCTAACATATCACCAGCATCTCTTAATGCTTTTTGAGTGAAAGTTCCTCCTCTAGTGCTACTTGGCGTAATATTTTTAATTGGATTTTTGACTGTATCAAACGGCCCCATTTGAATGGCGTTGTTATTATAACCGTCACTTGAGTAGCCAACATAGCCCATGTTGATGTTATTGGTAATACCGCTATCTGCCAATGTATCAACAAAACGGTTCACTCCTTTTTGAACTTCACCAATCCGATTGTTTTCATTCATACTTCCGGACCAGTCAACGACTAAGACCAAATCCAATGGCGTGATTTCTTTCTGAACATTCCCACGCACATTAAGATATACATCAAAAAGCCCTGGTGTTGTTGTTTCTCTAGCATATTTTCGGATGGCATAATCGGCTTGGTCTCCTGTACCGCCATACTCAATATAAGAATTTGTGCGATTAGTAGGGTCCCCATTCCAACTCGTTTGGCCGTCCCATTGTGCACTACCGTCTTTATTCCCTTGATGGTTTAACACATTTTGATTGCCTGTGGGCTGCCAATTAGCTGTCGGATAAGTCCCAGAATTATCCGTCGTGTATTGTGGTGCAATTAAAGGCAGTGCCAGATTCGCTCTCAAAGTAGCTGGCGCCATTCTTGCTTCTGCAAATGGATTGGTTACCTCTTCTGTTGCGGTCGGCTGTTCTGTTTTTTCTGGAGCCGAATCATTTTTGTTAGTTTCTTTCGTATTTTCTGGTACAGTTATTTTTTCTGGTTCAGTTGATTCTTTAGCAGAATCCTCTACTGTTATTTTTTCAGAAGTAACTGAAACATCATATTCGTTGTTTTCATACAATAACTTAGGTGGCTGAGCTGTTTGAAGCGAACTTTGCTCAACAGCTAACGAAAGCTGTACCGGCTTTTTTACTTGTGCGTCCAAAGTCAGATAAAGCGTACCATTAGTCACTTGGTAAGAATATCCGTCTTTTTCAATTACAGCAGTATCCATGAACTGTGCATTTTTCAATTGAATTTCTCGTTGTAATGGCTGCTCTGTTTGGTTGAGAAGATTTAACTCGATATTAATATTCGTTTTATCATTCTCATCTGTTATCATTTGAGCGGATGTAATTTCAACTTCTTTGGCTGTTTCTGCATAGCCAATGAGCGGTATGAAATAGGATGAGACAAGTAAAAAGACTACGCCGAAAACCCCAAATTTCTTTAGTAATTTAATGTCTGTTCTCTCCTTTCTTTTATGAATTAACAGTTAAATTAGAATTGCCTAGCACGTAAAATTTCATTATTCTAATCTGATAATTATTATACAGAGAAGGAGCTCATTAAATCACACCAGCTTTCATACCAAGCGGTTTCATTTCTGAAATTGCGTTATTGTTTCGATGATTGTTTCATTAAAGTAAAGGACTTGGGAGGAAACAATATGATTAGGTTTTTAGAAAAAAATTATCGGAAAATGGAAGAAATCATTCGTGTCTTATCCATTTCTGATAAATGGATGACTAAAAAAGAACTTGCAAAATATATTGGTAGTTCTGAGTCTACTTTTATTCGTTATATTGAGGAGATTAAACAGCGTTGGGGCGAAAGTTTAACCATTAAAACATCGCATAAATTAGGCTATCGTTTAGAAAACTTTAATGTGTCCTTATATTTAAACGTGCTGACGGATATGGCAAAAACGTCAACGACCACCCAATTGCTCCATGAGTTTATCCAAAATCCTGGCAAAACCATCGAATATTATTGCGATACCATCAATATTAGTCGCTCTTCTTTTGCTCGAAAATTGAAGCAGTGTAATCAGGTCTTGGAAACTTACTCTCTTCGCGTTATCGTTGATCAAGGCTATCAATTAACTAGCCAAACAGAAGAATTGCCTTTACGTATTTTTACGACCTTTTTCTTTTTAATGTATTATGGTCATTATGAATTGCCTTATCAATTAGATAAGCAAGAAATCAAACAATTAATGCGCCGCAATCAATGCCAATTAAATATTATTAGTATGGATAACAGTTATGAACACGATTTCTTTATTATGTATTTTATTGTTGATTTATTAAGAGAGCATCAAGGATTTCAACAACGTTTCCAGAAAAAAACAGATAAAAAGAGTCCAATCAAAATGGAAGATTATCTTTTACTCAGTCGTCATTTTACTGGGCTCAGCCGTGAAACCTATCGGGAAGTTCTCCGATATTTTCAAAGAGGCGCTTTTCAGCAATACTACTCCGAAGACCAAGAAGTCATCAGTCAAAGAATACGTGAAAATTTAAAATTTAATGCTTTTTCACAGATTGAACAATTAACAGAAGAAGTCGTCGACTTCGCTGTTCACTTGTTAACCTGTCTTTATTTGTTTTCTCAATTAGTGCCTTTTGACACCTCCGAATTGACACAAAGGGCCACCTTTTTCACTCGACAAATTCATTTTACTCAGCTTCACTTATATGCACGATTAAAAGCAGAATTGCATTTCTTTTCCGCTCTTTTAGAAACAAATCTATTAAACTATTCATCTTCTTATATTTTTTGGTTGCTTAATACTTTTCCAGAAATTAACCAGAGTTTCGACTCAAAAAAGATTTTGATTATTAGCGACATGGGCCTGAATCATAGTCAATATATTGGAAACTATGTCCACGATATTTTAGCTTTGCATCGGATTCGTTCAAATACGTTAGCAATTACGGAAGAACAATTAGGTGACCATCGACTCGAAGAATTTGACTTGATTATTACCAATCAACCAATTATTGAAACCAGTGTTCCAAGTATTTTAATTAATGATGCTATCTTATTTTCTAACAAAAGAGAATTGCTCGATTTATTAAACTTTTAACGTCTTAATGGTTTTCCCTATCTACCAAAAAGATAGCCCTTTTAGCAAGAACCGCGTAATGTGAGGTGCCATCATACAGAAGATATTTTTATTTTTCTGAAATAAAAAAGAAAATAGGACATAAGTCGAAATGACTTATGTCCTATTTTCACTCTTAAGATAATCAGCTAAACCAGCAAATTAAATTTCTGATTGATTCACTGGCCATCTTGTGTGACTTTTACTTGGCAAAATTAATGTAATGAAGATCACTAAAGTACCGATAAAAGGAAGTAAATAGAATAAAATCCACCAGTTACTGTGGTCGCGATCATGCAATCTTCTTGCTCGAACAGTAAAGTTTGCCAACCAAATTAAAGCAGTCAGCAAGAAAAAGATAATGGTCACAGTATTCCATTCTTTAATGATTGTTCCATCATTGGGTGTTACTTCAATATATCTGTAAACGCCCGTAATTGCTGAATAAATCCCTAACACCAAATAATTAATTAATTGTGGCCACCAATATTGTGCGCGTGTTGCTGACGCATTCATTGTTGTAATATTATTCCAGTATTCTCTATACGCGTTAAACATATTATCACCCCCGCATTAACTATTACAGAAGTCTTTCGTTTTGTCAAAGAATAACGTTATTTTATGCTGCTTAATGACACGTCCATGTGCCTTCCTTAAACTCACACGAAGCTGACTCTTTAGAAGAAGGAGTCAATGAAACTAACGGTTGCTGTTGTTTTTCTTCTGCGAGAATTTTTTGAATAGTTTGGCTGATTTGCTGTTTCGGTACTGCACCATTAATTAAATATTTTTGATTAATGATTAGTGCGGGAACTCCTTGTAAACCATAAGCAGAAGCTAGCGCAAAATCTTCTTGAACCGCCGTCCAAACAGCCTCGGAAGCAACAGCTTCTTTCCATAAAGCAAAATCAATCGTTGTCTCTTTTACTAGCTCCTCAATTACTTCTGGCTCTTCAATATTTAAACTTCTCATAAATAAACCTTCTTGTAACTTATCAAACAGTAACCAATAAGTGTCTTGGTTGCCAATGTATCCAGCTGCTTTTGCTGCTAATAATGCATTCTTTGATGTTGGAAAATCAAATCGTTGCTTCCTCATCCCTTCAATATTAAAACGATGCTTTGAATCGTTTTGATTGGCCTGCACCCAATGCGTCAAAACTTCTTCTTTTACTGCTGCTCGTGAGCCAAACATTGTTTCAAAATCGTTTGCTGACCACCCCAACGCAAACGACCGATGAATCAATTCAATTTCAGGAAATTCTTGTTGAATCTCATGCATGCGGTCAGACATTGGAAAACAAAAACTACAAATAACATCATGGAAAAATTCTATTTTCATCCTTACCCTCCAGTAACTCTTTTTTCAAAACAGATTGAACTAAATTTACCATTTTACTTACTAAAAGTAAACAAATGAAGCCAATTAAAAGAAAAAGGTGAAACAAAATGCGCTATGGCTTTTGTCTCACCTGTTCTATCTACTTATTCTGATATGTCCATTCCATTACCCGCTCGCCATTCGTATCTAATTCACCATTAAATACAAAACCGAGTTGTTGATACAACCGAATTGCTGAGCTGTTCGTATCATAAACACTCAAGTATAGCTTGTTTGTTTGGTATTTTTCTATTAGCATTAACATTAAAAGTCGACAGGCTGCTTTCCCATAACCTTGTCCTTGGAACCGTTGATCAATTAAAAAGCGGTCTAACCAAACGCGCCCATCTTGCCAACGTCCATACATGGCATAGCCGATTAATTGATTGCCGTCATAAATACCTGCCGATTCCCATTCTGGAAATTGGTCCGATTCTTTTAGATTTTCTGCCATTGATTCAATGAAGGTTTGTTGTTCAGCGAAAACTTGTAGGTTTTCCACTGCTTTACGATTATCGTTTGTTACTTTTTCAAAATGTATTTCCATTGTTTTCACCTAATTAGTTGTTATTTTCTGCATACTTGTCTTCTTTCTTGCTTCTTATTTTAACATACTTATTTCCCTTTGCTTTCTCTAACTCTCTGTGATTATACGTTTCTCTTTTTTATGGGAATTCTTCCCTATAAATGGAGACTTTTTTCAAGAGATTTCTTTTTACACTACCCGTTTCAAATGATATAAATGATATAAATGATATATAGAGTGTTTTAACTATGTGCAACATGATTAAAAGTTAACTGTTGGGGAGCAGTTAACTTTTTCTTTTTAACCACAAAAGAGAGGATCCGCTGTGAGAAATAACTGCAGTGGATGCTCCCTTTTGTATATTATTTATTTACTAGCCGATAGTTGAAAGCTTTCCCGTTACTCAGTAGTATCGATTTTGTCTTCTTGACTATCTAAAGAACGGTCAACTTTTTCGTCGTAACTTTCCATAAAATTTTCATTTTTATGTTTCTGCTTATCGACCGTTTTATCGACTTTTTCTTTCTGTCGATCAATTGTTTTTTCCATCTCTTCACCAGCCGAGGTACAACCACTCAGTAAAAGGAAACTTGTGAATAAAAACGCTGACAAGATAACTGTTTTTCCGATTTTTGTTTTCATAAACTCACCTCTCGTTTAATTTAAAAAAACGTCCCGATAAAACATTGTTCCCTTGATTATTTACTCACAATTAGCGAACAACTAAAACATTGCACAAAGCATGGTTAACTACATAATCTGTAGTAGAACCAATCAAGGTTCGTTGAATAGCACCTCTTCCCGTGGCACCTAGCACAATTAAATCTATGGCATAATTTTCAGAAATCGTATTGGCAAGATAACGTTTTGGGCTCCCAAGCTCAACAATTTTTTTGACTGTTTTTACACCAATTTCACTCGCTTGTTTTGCCTTTTCAGTGAGCATCTCTTCTGACTTGTGTTTTTCTAAATCATACAATTCTTCAAAAGAAAATGGACTCGTCGTAAATTCAGCATCATTAATAATTGTAGCTAAATAAAGAGTGGCTTGTTCCTCTTTGGCAATCCTGACAGCTTCATGAAAAGCTTTTTCAGATTGATCTGAGCCATCAAGAGCAACCAAAATATGTTGATATACTGACATTTTATCCGCCTCCTTAACCAAATTAAGAATCAAAACTAACACAACAGCTGTGTTACATTTTAGTGGCTATCTGTTGTAATTTTTCCACGGTTAATGCTTGATAATTTGTTTCTTCAAGTAGTCCTGTTTGAATTTCAACAGAAACATCTTCCGTACATGTTTCTAAAAACATTGTGGCATAATCAAACTGTTGCTCTAAGAATGTTTCATACTCCAGTCGACAACGTAAAAATTCTTTCGCGGTATCTGAAACATGTAAACACATGCGGCGCTTATTCGCTTTCTTGGTTATCACAAAATAGGTTCCTTCTAAAATCGTGGTAATCTCTTCAATAGTATACGCTGCATCTTTTACCATTCCGTCAATCCAGTCCTTTATTTGTTTTCAGTATCGTTGCTTTTTTCTTTGTCGTCACTTAACAGCTCTTTAATTTTTTCACGATTGTCGTATAACTTTTTTCCTACGCCCACTAAGGCACCACCAGCCAATAACTTTGTTAAAAAGCCGCCATTTACGTTTGTTTTTTTGCCATGGTGTCCTTTTAAATGATGTCCCATCCTAGCCACCTCCATAATTTTTATTTCTATTACCTATGAACATTATCTCATATGTTTTCGCAAAACGCACGTATAACAATAGTTTTTTAATCAAGGCTCGACCACTTTGTAAACTCATGACTTTTAATATGCCGAATCTCTTCAAATAAAATATGTGTATGTCCAACTTTTGCATACTCCATTGAACTCATCCCTTCAAAAACACCAACAATTGGCGGTTGAACACGGCCAAAATCATCCAATGTATTCAATTGGATTTCTAAAACCTGGTTATTTTTTAAAGACTGCTCTAAGTATTCTTCAATTTCTTCTGTTGTCTGTTGCGGTAAGCGTTCAAACGCTCTCTTAGAATATTCGTCAGAAGCTTCGATTCCTTCTTGTAACTCCCCCAATGCAAAAGCGGTCGCCCATTTCAGTTCAAAGGGCCGATCATGGTACTCATTATAAGGTGTAAATTCTTTTTTTGTTCGTTTCATGATGTTATCCTCCTAAACCGACATTTCCTCCAGCATGTCCACCGACTAATCCTGAACGATGAATTGCCGTCGCGCCTTCCAACAAAGAAGAGGCGTGGATTAAAGCTTGAAAGCCAAATTTTTGTCGGATTTTATCAATCAGATAGTTTAACTCCATTTCACTAATTTGCTCTTCTGGTTCCGAAAATAAATCTAATTGTAAAGATTTATTCCAAACTAATTTCCCATAAGAAAGCCCTAATTGCCGGACATCGGTTCCCGCTAGATAATGTTCTCTAAAAAGGGCTAATACATAGGTAATCAAAACTTTTGTATTGTTTGTTGCAGGAATCGTTTGTTGTTTTCGCCAACCAGTTCGTCCTTCACGGTCAATTTGTCCTTTGGAATAACCAACGTAGACTGTGATACATTCCGTTTGACAATGCGCTTTTCTTAAACGAGCAGCCACTTGTTCTGTCAGTTCCTTTAAGACTAGTTCAATCTGATCTCTTCGCGCATAATCTCTCGGTAAAATCTGACTATTCCCAAATGATTTTTCAGCTTTATGTTGCGCTTTTTTCCCTAAAAAGGTACGATCAATCCCCCATGAATGAGCATACAATTGAAGCCCCATCACGCCAAATGTTTCTTGTAAAAGATGCGGATTCGCTTGCGCTAACTCATATACAGAATCAATTCCTAAACGATTCAGTCGTTTAGCCATTCTGCGACCAATCCCACAAAAATCTGTCAAAGAAGGCAACTGCCAGACAGTATCTGGTACACGATCATACCGCCATTCTGCAATAAAATCTGGCGAATGTTTGGCGCCATTGTCCAACGCCAATTTAGCCAGTAACGGATTGTCCCCTATCCCAACGGTCACATAAATACCCACATGATTATAAACGACTCTTTGGATAATCCGAGCCATCTTATAGGCGGTTTCACAATGAAAATAACTTAAAGAAGCCGTTACATCAAGAAATGATTCATCTACACTAAACACAGAGTGATCTTCATCTGCGACAAACTTTTTATATAAATTATTGATTTCTTGATTTTTTTTCATGTACAAATTCATTCGTGGCGGAACCACATATAAATCAGGATGAGCGGGCACTTGATTTTTACGCGTAACATTTGAAACACCTAAAACTTTTTTTGCCATTGGCGATGCTGATAAAACTAATCCCCCCGCATTTTCGGCATTACTCATCACTACTAACATCGTTTTCAACGGATCTAACCCACGTTCTGCGCATTCTACACTAGCGTAAAAACTTTTGCAATCAATACAAAGAATATCGCGACTAGGTTCTTTTTCATAATCAAATTTCATAAACATCACCTCACTTGCAAAATCATTATACGAACAAACGTTCGAATAATCAAGCGAACACTGTTTATTTTTTTGTTTTTTTCAAGAACGGTTGGTGATCAAAAAAATAGTCCAACAACAAACAGAACCCTATTGTTAGACTATTTACATATATTTGAAAAAGAACTCTCCAATAAAATAACAGTGTATTCAGATTAATACATAGAGGATAAACTTGAATAAATACTATCTAAAACATGATTATTTTAATAGATTGGTGTAGTTTAATATCAAAATCAATATTATAGGTGATAATACACATAGAGAAATAAAAATAATCAAAAAATAGAACCATTTTTTAGAAACTAGCATCCCTAATCCTATCGTTCCTAGTGTGTACAGTACTATCAAAATAAGATAGATTTTTGTTCCATTTCCTGAAAAATCCGTCTTGCTCACACTAGTTATCATTCGAAGAATAGCATATATAATCCCCAAAGAGCACAGCATCCAAATAAAGCTACTAATATATTTAAGGAGATTCATAACCAGACCTACTTTCTATTAAATTACTAAGATTAGCCTTTCCAAGTTTGTGTGTGCGTCGCTCTAACATCAAAGTAATCAGGAAAAGCATAACACACAATTCCAGAAACCGCTATCAAAACTACTAATAACATATCTATATCATACTTTTTTTATAGCATATTCTGCCTATAAAAAAATAAATAACGGCATCAAAAGTTAGAATATTCATCTAACTTTTTGACGCCGTAACACCCTATTATCACTTTTTACATCTTATTTCGATTTAAAAATAACGATAAAAAGCCCGTTCCTAACAGAATTACTGCTGAAACATAATAAGGGAAAAAGTGATTGATATCAAATAAAGCTCCTGCTGCCATTGGTCCTAAAATATTACCAAAACTTGTAAATGTCGAATTTAGTCCGTTGATGGTTCCTTGTTGATCTCCAGCATGTTTGGATAAATAAGTAGTTACTGCTGGTCTAAACAAGTCAAACGCTAAAAAGACAATAAACGTTGAAAATACAACAACTAAATTATTTTTTGTAAAGGCAATCACGGCAATAAAAATGGCACTTGCAAAAAAGGTTAATTGGATTAAACCCATTTCACCTATTTTTTGGACGATTGCATCAAAGAAAAACAACTGACAAATCAACGCTAAAATACCACTAACCGTAATCACGATTGCTATTTCACTTGTGGTAAAGCCAAAATTAATAGTCGCCATAATACTATAAATAGATTCGAACGCTTGCAGGCCAAAAGAGGAAATTAAGATAATCACAAATAATGAGGTAAACATTGGATTTCTTAAAATATCCATAAATGAACCTTTTTTCGCTTCAACAGCGGCTAAAATTCGTTTCTCTGGCTCCTTCAAAACAGTTAATGTCAAAATAAAACCAATAAACGCTAAAAATGCGGCCGCAAAAAATGGAGCGCGGATGCCTAAATAAGCAATAAAACCACCAACTCCTGGTCCGATAATAAAACCACCACTAATTGCGGCTGACACAAGCCCCATCGCTTTCGGACGTTCAGAAATCGTGGTCATATCTGCCACAAAAGCTGTCACTGACGGCATTAATAAAGCGGCGGCAATCCCACCTAAACCACGAGAAATATAAAAACCGCTTTTCGCTTGGGCTAAACCAAATAATAACTCAGAAATTGAAAAAACCAACATGCCCGTCGCAATCATTTTTTTCCGACCAATTTTATCCGAAAGGACACCTGCGATTGGCGATGTGATTAATTGGGCAATCGCAAAAATAGAAATCATCATTCCCATTGTGGTACCAGAAAAATGCATTTCTTCTTTCAATTGGGGAATTACGGGAATGACTAGGCCTACGCCTAGAAAAACAAGAAATAAGTTAGAAATTGCTAAGTACATCATACTATTTTTTTTCGTCATAATTTGCCTCCTCCATAAAAAAACAGCCATCAAAAATGGCTATTTCTGTTTCTTTGTATGTACTTTCTTTGACAGTGTTTCGGCTGAAACACTCGTTGAGTCATTGAGATACATTTTACACTAATTCGCTGAAAATTTCACTAGTTTTTACTTATTTTTTTAAAGGAAATTGTTATTTTTTAAAGACATAACTTAAGTATCCAAGTATTTAATGAATCGCTTTTGTTTTTTATCAGAAACATAGCCAATGTGTTCATAAAATTGATGTGCTGCTGTACGCTGTTCCCCTGAATTTAAGCGAATCGCAGACAAGTTACACTTTTTAGCTTCCGTTTCTAGTTTCGTCATTAATTGTTTGCCAATTCCACGGCCTTCTGCTTCTTTTGCCACTGCTAACCCCAGAACGTTCAATAACGTTTGGGAATAAATTGTTTCATACAGTTGCGCATGCACATAGCCTAAAATCTTCCCTGTCTTCGTTTCTTCATAAACATATAAAAACTCTCTGTCACTGGCTAGTAGTAATTTCTCAATCTGTTTACAGGTCACGTCAACGGGAACTTCATAGCCCAATTGTTCTTTATTAATGATAGTTAACGCCGCTGCATCTGTTGGCTTCATTTTTCTAATCAAGGGTAACACCCTCCTAAATGATATTTATAGAGTATTACTTTGGCTACTCTATAGTTTTTTCGATAAATAAAGAACTAACTCATCATCATTAACACACCGATCGTTTGGTTTCAGCTGCTTATTTTGAAACCAGACTCCTGAACCATCTGGCACATATCCTTGTTTGATATATAATCTTTGCGCTGCACCATAACCAAGATGCAGGCCTACTCCCAAAGAAACAGTATCTGCATAACTTTTGGCAACATTTTCTGCACGATTTAATAATAACCGCCCCACTCCTTGTTTTTGAAATGGTAAGAATACATTGAAATCAGCTATTTCAGGATATAAATTTTTAAAAGGTCCTTCCTTAGCTAATGGCAGTAACGTCACATAACCTAACAGCGTTGCCTTTTTCTCCGCTACAAAAACCGTTCGTTGCTTGACTAATTGTTCTTCTAAATAGTTCATTAAAATCTCTTGGCGACTTGGCCAACCTTGTTGGACAAATTGAGTATCCAGCGCTAAGATATCTTTCTCTTGCATTTCTCTAATAACCACTAGCTCAGACATCAGCCTTCCCTCCCAAAAAACGTTTTCATTTTATACAACGAAGCGAATAATTCTTCGCTCCTTATTCATTTTCAAAAACCATCGAGTTGATGATATTTGGGCAAAACAGCAACACATGTTTCTTCTGAATTAACAGCAATAACGAACCCTTGCCATAAGGACCACGTCACCGCTTCACCTAATTTCTCTTTCACTCGTTGAATCATTTCAGCTTGCGTTAAGTCTCGAGCAGGGAAATGTTGAACTTTATCGTTACTGATTAAAAAAATAAATGATTCTGAAAAAGCTGTCATGACTTCAGGTGGTAAATTTTTTAATCGTTCTTGGTAATCCATTGAAACCACTCCTTCTTTTTTATCATACCACAACATCCATTTCTCTAAAAAGCGCAGCACTTACTACTGAATATCTGCTAAAATTTGCCTGATAATCTGCTTTTCAGACAGTTGTTCAGATAACCGCTGTTCTCCCGGAAACCCTAAATAATCTTCTGGTAGCCACCAACGTTTCATTTCCACGACACCAAATTCTTGATTCTTGTTTCTCTGGCTATGTCTTTTCAGCGTTTCTTCAAAAGAAATATCAAAATAATAAACCTGAACGTTTCCTTCAAAGAGATGAATTATTTCCTGAAAAAAGGAATGATAAATGGCTTTTTGAAAAATCCCTTCAACAATCACATACTGGCATTCTTGATAACCAAAAGCTACCAACTGTTTTAACAAAGCAATACTTAGATTACCTGTTTCATCTTTAACACGAAGCATTTCTCTGCGCACCACATCTTGAGAAATCAATAACGATTGTTCTTTAAGACACTGATGAAGCGCTTTAGCTATCGTTGTTTTACCACTACCAGAATTACCACGTAAAATAATTAATTTCGGTTGCATCTGTTTCCCTCCATTTTCTTGATTGTTGAAAACAAGCAGAAAAGAGCAAAAAACTTGGAAAAAACTCTCCAAGTTTTGCTGTTATTTTGATGAATGTTTCGTTGAATCTCGCTGAATGAATTCCGTTCCGACAATAATTTTTCTAGGAACTGGTGGGGTATTCAAGCATAACTCTTTCATTGTCTCAACGGCTAGCTCACCCATCCATTCAGTATGAACTTTGACTGTTGTTAATGTGGGTGAAACATATTTTGCGACACTAATATCATTAAAACCAATGATAGAAATATCTTCTGGCACACGAATGGCTGCTTCTTGTAACGCCCGCATTGCACCAATCGCCAATGTATCACTTGCAGCGAAAAAAGCGGTTGGACGAGTGTCCGCTTTTTCAATAAAGTCTTTCATCGCTTGATAGCCTTCTTCAACAGAAAAAGCTGCTTCGACAACCCATTCTTGATGATAAAGGTCCAGATCTTTTAAGGTTTCTTTAAAAGCGACAAAACGTGGATCAACCAATGCCACGTGGGACTCTTTCGTATATTCTTGCCCAGAAAGTATACCAATTTTCTGATGCCCTTGCGCCAAAAATTCTTGCACAATTGTTTTAACACTTCCAGCAAAATCAACAACAATGGAGTTTTGGCCAAAAGCCATTGCATCAAAGTCTACAAATAGAAGAGGTGCGCCTAAGGCGGCTAAGGCCGCCACTTGCTTTTCATCAAATTTTCCTAGGGCAATTGTCCCATCAAATCTTTTTTGAGACAGGTTTGTCAGAGATTCTTTGACTAAAAGAAAACCCAATTCCTCTGCCCGCTTTTCAACACCTAAACGAATCGATAAATAGTAAATATCATCCAGTTCTTCTGGATCGCTGAACCATTGGACAAACCGAATTTTCTTTTTGCCTGCTTGTTTTTTTCTGGCTCGCTTTTTATAATTTAACGTTTCTGCTGTTTCAAATATTTTCTTCTTCGTTTCATCACTAACTGATAATGTTTCATCATAGTTCAAAACTCTCGAAACTGTCGCTGAAGAAACACCGACTTGCTCTGCTATATCTTTAATGGTTACGATGTTCCTCACCTCAAATTAATCATTTTCAATACATTGAATAAATCGTTCAAAAGCACGACGGCCTTCTTCATCACGTTTAAAGACGCCGGCATCTGTTAAAATTTGAACAAAAATTGTCCCAATTCCTTGTTGGATCACTTCTTTGACATTGGCTTCAGTGATGGTTTGCTGACTGAGTTCATCCGCCCAAGCTCGATGACTTTCAGCAATTTGATTGGGTTGCTTTAATAAATACTTTTCGACTTCTCTTAATTCTTGTGCCAGCCTTGGTGGCAAAATAGCTAGTCCCATTACTTCAATTAAGCCAATATTTTCTTGCTTAATATGTTGTACTTCTGGATGTGGATGAAAAATGCCATCTGGAAATTCCTCCGAAACATTATTATCTCGTAAAACTAAATCCAATTCAAATAATGACCCTTTGCGTCGGGCAATTGGCGTAATCGTATGATGCGGTGTGCCATCTTCTGAATAGGCCCGAACTGAGACACGTTCATCAGAATAATTGCGCCATTTGGTCAAAATTAATTCGGCCGCCTCAACGAGTTCCTCTTGATGATCACTTTGAAGACGAATCACAGACATCGGCCATTTTAAAATACCCGCAGTTATCTCAGGATATTTTTTCAAAGAAAATCTTTTTTCCATTGGTGCTAAATCCATTGGAAATGTATGACGTCCTGCTTGGTAATGATCATGAGATAAAATAGAACCACCAACAATTGGCAAATCTGCATTAGAGCCCACAAAATATTCAGGGAATAACTCCGTAATTTTAAGGAGCCGCTGGAACGTTTTTTTCTCGATTTTCATTTCTCGATGTTGTTGGTCCAAGAAAATCGCATGCTCATTATAGTAAGCATATGGCGAATATTGAAAGCCCCAAGCTTCGTCCTCTAAATTTAGTCGGATAATCCGATGGTTTGTCCGTGCTGGATAATTCACACGACCATAATAGCCTTCATTCTCCATACATAACATACACGCTGGATATTTTTTTTGACTCATTTTCTTTTCAGCCAAAATTTTTCGAGCATCCTTTTCTGGCTTCGATAAGTTAATGGTAATTTCTAGTTTACCATAGGGTGAGTCCATTGGGAAAATAATATTTTTGGCGATTGCTTTCGTTTTAATGTAGTTATTCGTTTTACATAACTGATAAAAATAATCCGTTGCTTTTCGTGGAGACTCTTGATAATAATCCATAAACTTCCGATTAATGATGGTTGGGGTCGGCGTAATAAAATCCATTAACTCCGCTTCTAGTTGTTCTGCTTCCGTAATTGAGTCATCGATTTGGTGATTGGCTTGTGCAATGTTTAAAAGCTGTTCCACCACATGCAACGGCTCTTGTTCACAAGCAACTGCTTCTGGTTGTTCAAAAAAATCACAGCCAACTAGTTTGGCAATCCGATTCGTCAAATAATAACGGTCTGTTTCCGTCCAATCGCCATTTTCTATGATTATCTCTACAAATGCAGCAATCCATTTACTACTTTCTTTCATCATCTGATGTTCTCCTATTCATTATAGCCTTGAGGATGTTTCACATGCCATTGCCAAGCGGTGGCGATAATGTCCTTGACCTCAGTTACTTCTGGTTGCCAGCCTAAAACTCGTTTGGCTTTTTCACTAGAAGCAATTAACGTACTAGGATCCCCTGCTCGGCGTGGCGC
The DNA here is from genome assembly GCF_050534975.1 of Enterococcus sp. DIV2384. Lineage (NCBI taxonomy): Bacteria > Bacillati > Bacillota > Bacilli > Lactobacillales > Enterococcaceae > Enterococcus > Enterococcus sp. DIV2384. The sequence goes on along the minus strand of NZ_CP172905.1, from coordinate 916,210 downwards.
GATTGTCGCAGGAATTTCTTGGCCTGTCACTTCGCGAGCAGCATCTAACATTTCTTTAACAGAATAGCCGTTGTTGCTACCCAGGTTAAAGACGTCACTTTCGCCGCCATTTTTCAAGTATTCTAAAGCCAAAATATGTGCTGCAATCAAGTCTTCAATGTAAACATAATCTCGAATGCACGTACCATCTGGTGTATCATAATCATCCCCAAAAATACTTAGCTCTGCTCGTTGGCCTAATGCCACTTGTAAAATAATTGGCACAATATGCGTTTCTGGCGTGTGATCCTCACCAATTGAGGCATCTTTTTTTGCTCCCGCAACATTAAAATAACGCAAAGCAACATATTTCATTCCATAAGCGTTGTCGCACCATTTCATGATTTTTTCCATCATTAATTTACTTTCCCCATACGGATTTTTAGGATTCGTTGGGGTTTCTTCTGTAATAGGCATTGCTTTTGGTTCGCCATAAGTGGCCGCTGTGGAAGAAAAAACAATATGTTTCACTCCAAATTCTTGCATGACTTCCAAGGCAATTTGAGTGCCGTGAACATTGTTATTGAAATACATTAACGGTTTCTCCACGGATTCTCCTACTAAAGAATTGGCCGCAAAGTGCAACACCCCTTCAATTGATTCTTTTTCAAAGACACTACGTAAAAAAGCTTTATCACGAATATCGCCTTCATAGAAAGCCGCTTGTTCATGAACTGCTGAACGATGCCCCGTTAATAAATTATCAACAACAACAACGGCATATCCTTTTGAAATTAATTGATCGACGGCATGTGAGCCAATGTAGCCTGCGCCACCTAATACTAAAATAGACATTTAAAGCCTTCCTTTCTAAAATAACTTTCTGGCACCATCATCAATTGATGCAGGATAAAAATCAGCAGCATAGCCAATTTTATCTTGATAACTCTGGCCAACAGCTTCAATAAATGCATCTATATTTTGCTTTGGTACCAAAGCAATACTACAACCGCCAAACCCTGCACCAGTCATCCGTGCGCCCAAAACGCCTGGTTGTTCTTGCGCACAAGCCACTAAGGTATCTAACTCAATGCCAGTTACTTCGTAATCTTCTTTTAGCGAACGATGTGAGGCATTTAATAATAAGCCAAATTCTTCCAAATCCCCTTCAGTTAGCGCTTGTTTTGCCAATAAAGTTCGTTCATTTTCTGTGACGGCATGACGCGCTCGTTTAATCAACGCTGGATCTCCAATCAATGCTTGATATTGTTCAAATGTCTCGCTGTCTAATTCACCTAAAAATTCAATAGATAACTCTTTTTGAAGCAAACGAACGGCTTCTTCGCATTCTGCACGACGTTCATTATATTTTGAATCTGCTAATTCACGGCGTTTGTTAGTATTCATAATGACAATCGTATACTCACCTAATTTGGCGGGAACCATTTCATAGTGCATATTATTGGTATCTAGTAGAATAGCTTGATCTTTTTCTCCCATCCCTACGGCAAATTGGTCCATAATTCCTGAATTAACGCCAATAAATTCATTCTCCACTTTTTTACCGATTTGCACCAATTCAAGCATTGGACAGTGTAAGGCATATAAATCATTACAGATCGTTCCCATTAAAAGTTCAATAGAAGCAGAAGAAGACAAGCCAGCACCATTAGGAATCGTACCGTAGAAGAGCACATCTAAGCCAGAATCAATATTGTGTCCGCTTTCAATCAAGTAATTTAAAACGCCTTTAGGATAATTTGCCCAATCATCTGAATCTGAATAGGTTAAATCTTCTAATGAAAATTCGATGAGACCAACCTCTTTAAAATTATCAGAAAACATCCGAATTTTTTGGTCGTCTCTTTTTCTTGCCACACCAAATGTCCCTAAAGTAATAGCCGCTGGGAAAACATGACCGCCATTGTAATCTGTATGTTCACCAATCAAATTAATTCTTCCAGGGGCAAAATAACAGGCTGTCCCTTTCTCACCAAATATTTCTACAAATCGATTCATTAACAGTTCTTCCATCACTAATCGCTCCTTTCACTAGTAAACAAATTGTATAATATTTACTAAACTTTTGCAAATGTTTACTTAATATTTTCTTAATTGTCATTTCAATTGAAAACGTGTACAATACAATTAAATACAGATTTATTTTCTTAGCATTTCTTTTTGACTATTTAAATAATCTAAACAACAAAGTTAAATTTACTAAATATTTACTTGAAGGAAGGATTGATTATTTTGACTATTTCAACTGAATCATTTGGACAAGGAATGCTTCTTTACACACTGACAAATAAAAATGGTGTGACTTTAAAAGCAACAGATTTTGGTGCGCGAATTGTTGCGCTCGACGTTCCTCTTACAAAAAATGAATCCCGATCACTCGTGCTAGGCTTTCCCTCAGCAGATGAATATTTGTCTAAAGACGTATATTTTGGTGCAACAATTGGTCGAACAGCTGGCCGAATTGCCGATGGATCCTTTGAACTAGCGGGTAAAACGTATCAAACGATGATTAATACTCCTACTCAAACAACACTTCACGGCGGCACACCTGGGTTTGAAAGTAAAAAATGGCACAGCGAAATCCAAGAGGCACAAGTGAATCCTTCTGTGAAATTTTGGCTAGAGAGTCCTGCTGGTGAAAATGGTTTTCCTGGAAATCTCACTGTTTCAGTCACGTATACATTGACTGAAGAAAATGAATGGCAAATTGAGTATCAGGCAACTACAGATGAACAAACACTTTTTAATCCAACCAATCATGTCTACTTTAATTTAACTGGAAATCCTGCAATCCCCATTGATGCGCATGAGTTACAAATAAATGCCCAAAAGTTTGTCCCGCTTGATGAAAGAGTTTTACCGCTTGGAGAATTAGCTTCCGTCGACCAGACAGCTTTTGATTTACAAAAACCTAAAAAATTAGCTGAGGTTTTTTCAAGTAACGATGAACAAATCCAAAAGATGAACGGCTTCGATCACCCTTTCATCTTAACCAATCATGATTTAATTAACCCAGATGTTATCTTAAAAAGTCCTACTAAAGATATCACCTTAGAAATGTTCACTGATCAACCTTCAGTTGTTATTTTTTCAGCAAATTTTGCTGATAGCGGTCCCGATATTCAAGGGCAAAAATTAGTCAATCACGGAGCGCTCACATTTGAAACCCAAGTCTGTCCTGGTGCTGAAAGATTTCCGTTGTTCGGTTCTATCACCCTCTCACCTGAACAGGAATTTCACTCAACGACCCGTTTCAAACTAATTTATTAAGTGAAAAGATGCTCTTAACCAAGCTTATCTTCGAACTAAAAAAGATAAGAATGGTTAAGAGCACTTCTATTATTTGACATTTTTAATCGCTCCAATTACACTATTTTCAATTAGAAAGGCGGTGATGTCTATGTATGCAATCAAATTTTTTCATGGCTATTTAACTGCAGATGGTAAACGTACGCGAGATAAATCAGGTTGTTTAGTTTACCACTCTGAAAAAGAAGCACAAAAATTAGCAGATAAAATTGGCGGGAGAGTTAAAAAAATTGGATAACCTTAGGTAAAGGATAGATAAGCAAGGCTATTCTGCTATCTATCCTTTTTTATTTTACATATTCCTCGACTTATTGTATTGATTTGATACAATAGAGAAAAAGCCTAAAGGAGCGCTTACATGAAACAAAATGACTTTGATTATATGCAAATGTTAAAAGGTGAATTATATTACGCCCCCACCATTTTACCCGAAAACAAATCAACAAAAGGCAAGGTGTTAGCTCAAAAAATCAATCAACTTCCTATCGATAATGTGAAAGAAATTGTGGCCCTAGAAAAAGAATTATTAGGAAAAACTGGCAATGAGTTATATATCACCCCACCCCTCCATGTAGATTACGGTCGCCATATTGAGGTAGGAGAAAATTTTTATGCAAATATGGATTGCATTTTTTTAGATGTAAACAAAATCATCTTCGGTGATAATGTCATGGTTGGCCCTCGTGCTAGTTTTTATACTGCCGGCCATCCAATTGATCCAACGATTCGAACTGCAGAATTAGAATTCGGTACGCCAATTACTGTTGAAGATAACGTGTGGATTGGCGGAAGTGCCACCATTTTACCTGGCGTTACAATTGGAAAAAATGCTATTGTTGCTGCTGGTGCTGTGGTTACAAAAGACGTTCCTGCCAACACGATTGTTGGGGGTAATCCAGCAAAAGTCATTCGCAAAATTGATGAAAAAGATCAGCAATTTTGGACAGAAAAGCAACGGCAGTATCAAATCGCTAAGAAGCAATTCTTTCATGAATAAAAAATCCCCAATCCAATGAAAATAACGGATTGGGGATTTTTTTAATCTTCTTCATAATAATTAAACATCCAATGGATGCCAAACTGATCTTTTAGGGAACCATACTTTTTGGACCAAAAAGTTTCAGATAATGGCATTGTAACAGTGCCACCTTCAGATAATCGTTTAAATAAGCGATCAATTTTTTCATCATCATCTGTGCTAACCACGAGCGAAAGGTTATTTCCTTCCGTAACTTCAAAACCAAACATATCAGGAACATCTGAAATCATTACATAGGTTCCTTCAATAATGATACTTGCGTTCATCACTAAATCCTTCATCTCGTCGTTTATAGGATGCTCAGGATCTTCAGGTGCTTCGCCAAAAGTCATTAAATTTTGACATTTTGTATCAAAAACATCTTCATAGAACGCAATTGCTTCTTTTGCTTCACCTTTAAAATTTATATACAGCTCTAACAAATGACTCACCTTCTTTCATGATCAAATTTTATACTTTATTTTCTCATGATTTGTCAGAAAGCAAAAATAGTCTGCTTAAAAATCTGATTTTTCTAGTAACAAGGTAACAAATTTTTCCAAATACAGTTGGTCAACCGCATCATAGCTATTTGTTACACCACTATCAATATCTAAAACACCGACCAATTGATGATTTTTTACCATCGGTACAACGATTTCAGACATCGCAGCTGAGTCACAAGAAATATAATTGGCGTGTGTCTTCACGTTATCAACAATCAATGTAGCTTGTTTTTCCGCGGACTCACCACAGACACCTTTGCCCATTTTAATTCTGGTACAAGAGACTTTCCCTTGAAAAGGACCCAAAACTAATTCTTCATTTTTATATAAATAATACCCAGCAAAAACAGTGTCTGGTAACGTTTGCGCAAGTAACGCAGACGAGTTTGCTAAATTTGCAATAGCATCCGTTTCTATTTCTAACAAACCGCTCAATTGTTGTAAGCACAATTCGTAGGCTGCTTTTTTGTTTTCTCTCGTTTGTTCAGTCATGCTTGGTTCATCTCCTTCATTTTGTCTTATTATAAAGGAAGATACGCAAAAGTGCTATGTTAAAGTGAGTCAAACAAACTTGAAAAGCTGATCCACGTTGTGAGCAGAAGCACTTTATACGCATTAAACTGTGACGAGTAACCGCAGGACTAAACACTGTGCGTTGCTCAGAGCTGAACCCCGTTTCCTCTGTTTGGCTTTTTAGCATTCTATTTCTACCTAATTTTAAAGCAAGTTAAACCCATTGTCCTTTCAACATAATCTGGCGTTTCTGTGGTTTTCTAGCAATCACTTCTGCTGTAGAAGCTGCTTCTGTAAAGATAAAGTTTGCTTCGTCGCCTTCTGTAAACCAAAGACGTTCTTCTTCAAATGAAAAAGGTGCTTCTTTGCCACAGCCATGGACGTAAGCTTGAGTAAGTTGCTCTTCTGTAATCTTTCCTGTCATTTCACAAAAATTACGTAATTTTTCAAATAAATCACCTGAAACATTAGAACTCCAAGAGTCAAAAAAGCCATCACTACCTAAATGAACCGATACACCAGCTTGGCGTAACACATCAATTGGTGGCAATAAATAACGAGGATCATAGGGAATTGTAGACATAATCGCCGTTTGATGCGTTGCCAAGCGTTGGTATAGTTTTTCTTTTTCTGCTGGTCGTACATCTAGCAGCGCAAAGGCGTGACTGATAGCGGTTCGCTGAGTAAATTTTCGTTCTTCTAAAATGTCTAAAAATTTATCAATTGTATAAACGCCAACTTCCCCCGTATCATGCAAGTGGATATCGATTCCTACTTGAAATTCTTCTGCCAGATCGAAAATAGTTTCTAAAGATTCTTCAATTGCATAATCAATGCCTGCAGGATCTAAACCGCCAACCATTGTTCCACCATTTTTTAGGGCTTCTCTCATGAGTAAAACCGTGTGGGGATTTTTTAATAATCCATGCTGTGGAAAGACAACAATATCATAATCAATCACATGCGCATATTTTTCTAAGGCTCTTTTGACGCCCCAGAAGTTTTCTAGTTCTACATAAGGATCAATGTTGACATGTGTCCGAATATAAGAGGCTCCATAACCAATCAATTTTTCAATCATGGCCGTCGCTCGTTGTTCTGTTGACGGAGCTAACAATTTAAGTTCACTGGCTTCGTCTGCTAAACGCTCTTTTAAATTTTTAACAGGTTGGCTAGCACGCCAGCCTAATGAAAGGTAGGTTTTATCTAAGTGATTATGGCTCTCTTGAAAAGCGGGAATAGCCAGTTGTCCGTTTAAATCAGTGCCTTGTTGCTTTTCAGTGACTTGATTTTGCGGAATAATCGCTTGGATTTTGCCTTCTTGAATCGCTAAAGTATAGCGTGCGGTTTTAGTATACGTTAATTCGTGGTGGTCTTTAGCAAAACCAGTTTCTAAACGAACATTATTCAAATAAACAATGGATGCTGTCATTCTTTTTCCCCCTTTTGAACGGCTTCAACCAGTTGTCCTTTTAGTATCAGTTGTTGGATTGGCTGTTGGCGTGCAATCACGTGAGCAGTGCTCTCAGCATTAAATAGTAGGAAATCTGCAGAATCGCCGACGTTAGGCCAAACTTGCTGCCCGTTAGGATCAAGAGGCGTTACAAAATTACTCGCTAAGCCCCATAAACGATTCAAGCGATACTCATCGCTAATTTTAAATCTTTGAGCGGCTGTATTTAATTTTTCTATTGTATTGCCACTGCCAAAAGGCGACCAATGATCCGTCAAACTGTCATGAGCAACGGAAATCTTAACACCTTGTTCAACCAAGGTTGGAATCGGCATGGTGGGCATTCCAATTGGTACAGTCGAAGTCAAATCAATACCTGTTTCGATGAATTTTTGCGCAATGTCTCTAATTGCTGCTTCTTCTAAGCTCCCTAAGGCTAAAGCATGACTTAAAGTGACTTTGCCAAACATCTTTGCTTGTTCTGTATAATCAACAAATTTATTAAATTCATAAAGTCCCAAAGTATCACGGGCGTGTAAATGAACATCAATTTTTTTATTAAATGTGGTAGCTAATTCAAATATTTTTGCGATTGAATGATCCACATGACGATCCACAAGGGCTGGATCAACGCCGCCGACATGAGTTGCCCCCATGCGTAAGGCTTCGCGCATCAAAGGTTCGACTTGTGAGCGGAGTAATCCGTGTTGAGGAAAAGCCACAATTTCATGAGTAATGTATTGTTCATATCGACTAAATGCTTCTTTAGTGATTTCAATATGTTTCGTTCCAATAGATGGATCTACATTACAATGACTGCGAATATGATAATGGCCTTGTTGAATATACTGCTCAATAACTTGGCAAGCACGTTCTAAACTAGTTGGTAATTGTTCAGGTAACAGCCAAGTTTCTTCTTCAATACGTGTTAAAATTCCTTTCATTAGTGGACGACAGGCCTTCCAAGGTCCCCCAAAATACGTTTTATCAATATGAATATGCATTTCTCTTAGAGCAGGTAAAACGAGTTGCTGATTCACATCGATAACTGTTTCGTTCTCTAAAGGCCTTAACTGCGGTGCGACCGCAGTACAGACCTCGTTTTCAATTCGAATATCATAGCTAGCTGTTTCTGTCGCAACAATTCGCTGATTCACAGTAGAAAATCCTGTTTCTAATTTACAGTTTTTTAAAAGCATGACAAACCCCTTCCTACCTTCATTCAATTAGTTAACATAAGCCCATTTTAAACTGTACGTAGGTCCAAATGAATGCCAATACAGATCCTTGATTTTTTGATTAGCTAATACAGAAATGCTTCGATTGTAGATTGGTGCTAAAACCGTTTCCTGATTCACCAAAATATCTTGTGCTTGAGCAAAGTCATTTAAACGAGCCTCTTGATCAGCCGCATGTGTTGTTCTAGTCTCTTGGATTAATTGATCATACGTATCACTCTTGAACGTTACGCCGCCCAAGGTACTATCCGAAGTAAAGATGCGCATAACTGTTAATGGATCACGATAATCGGTTCCCCAACCAGATAATTCTAAATCATAGTCTCTCGTTTGATCACGATCAACACGAATAGTAAAAGGAACTTGAGTAACATTCACTTCTAATCCGTCTAGATTTTCTTCCAATTGAAATTGGAAAAACTCAGCAGCTTTTTTGGCGCTGTCTGTATCATCTGTTAAAAATTCTAATTTGATTTTATCCAGCCCAATTTCTTTTTTCCCTTTTTCCCAGAATTCTTTTGCTTTCGCTGTATCGTAGGTTAAGTAGTTATTTTTCTTAGCAGCTAGTTTTGTGAAATCTGTTCCATCTGGCGCAATCGTTTGTCCCGGCGGAATTACTTGATCTGTAGCCGTGGATTGATCTTGCAAGACTTCTTTTACAAAACTTTCTTTATCAAAAGCTTGTGCCAACGCTTTACGAATATTGTTGTTCGCTAAAGCCGGATTTTCTTTTCCATCACGAACACTGTTCATTTTTAAAAAGTATGTGACGAATTGAGGAATTGAAAGAAAGGCTGGATTATCAACATAACCAGGAATAAATTCACCACTTAGCTTATTCACTACATCCAATTCATTCGAGTCAAACAAATTCACCGCTGTCGTTGGGCTCTTAATTACTGAAACTTTCGCTTCTGATAATTTAACTTTTTCAGCATCCCAATACGTATCATTTTTTTCGTAGGTCCAGTCATCAGAAGAGGCATTATCCCATTCTTTCAATTTAAAAGGACCATTATAAATCAAATGTTCTGCATCAGTGGCATATTTATCCCCTTGTTCTTTGATATATTTTTCATTTTGCGGAAACAAAACAGGAAACGAAAGCAAAGATTTCAAATAAGGGGTGGGCCGTTCTAAAGTTATTTCTAACGTTTTATCATCTAGCGCCTTAACCCCAAGAGTATTCACATCTGCGCCTTCTAAAGCAATTTCCTTAGCATTTTTAATGACATCAAAAAATAACGCTTGATGAATCGATCCTGATTTAGGGGAAGCAACTTGTTGCCATGCATAAACAAAGTCGTTTGCTGTTACTGGATCATCATTCGACCATTTGGCATCTTCTCTAATCTTAAATGTATAAACGGTTTCATCTTCAGAAATCGCTGGTTCTTCGGCAGCGACCCCCAACTCTAATTCATCTTCTTTACCTAAAACATAGAGTCCTTCATAAACTTGATTCATGACTAAAGTCGAGGTCGTATCCCCCGCTGTGTGTGGTTCCATTGTCGAAATAGCCGCTTCAGAACTAATTGCAATTTTTTGTTCCGCTGCTTTGTTACTATCAGCCGAGTTTCCCGTTCCCGCCTGACAAGCCGTTAAAGCTAAAAGCAAACCGACGCATCCTAACATTTTTAATTTCTTCATACCGATCCCTCCATTTTACAAACTATAACCTTCAAATTTACCAGAATTTTCTGATAAAATATAGAAAAAGAAGCATATCTGATAAGAGTCTCAAAAAACTTACAGATTATAGAAATACTTGAGAAATTTAAAGTAGCTGAAACAATAGTAAAAGCATTAAAAATTAAGTATACTATTGCTATATCTTTAAACGATGCGTTTCTATAGGTTGTAAGCGCTGATTGTTCTTATTTGGTCACTTGTGACTACCAATCACGTGATGACTTGGAACTTTTTTCTATTAGTATAAGGATACCTTATTTTCCCTAAAATAGTTTTGTAACATCTTACAATAAATACACTTAATTTTTAGATAATTCATACAAAAGGAGGCCTTGCTAATGATGACGGTCAATGATCTACTCCATGCAGAAGAACTACCTGGTTTAACCTTATTGACGCACGAGACCAATTTAGATGCGCCAATTCTACAAGCAAATATTTTAGAAAATCCTGATGCTTTTGACTGGTTAACGCCAGGAGAAATTTTATTAACTACCGGCTATATTTTCAAAGATCAGCCTTGCTTGCAAAAACGTCTTATTCAAGAACTAGCAAATATGAACTGCGCTGCTCTAGGCTTTAAAGTCCAACGTTATTTCAATGAAGTTCCACAAGAGATGATCCAATTAGCGAATGACGTCGGATTACCAATTCTCTCAATCCCTTATAATTACAACTTTTCTCAAATTATTTCATTGGTCAATCGCCGAGTCAATCAACCTGACGAAACGATTAGCCAACATTCTGTTCATATGCATAATAAATTTTATACAATTATCAAAGCTGGCGGAAAAAGTACCCAATTACTGGAAGTATTAAGTGCCGCGATTCAAGCGCCTGTAATGCTTTTAGACGAGCGTTTTCAGATTATGAATCATTTTGATTTACCTGATGCACCAACAAGAATCACCAGTATTTTAAACAACGCGACTCTCAAAAAACAGTTTGAGACAGCTTTAAAAGCCCAGAACAATGAGCTACTATTATTTTATAAAGAACCATTGACTGTTGAATTTTCCTTAGCGAACCATCAGTTATCTTTGCGAATTTTACCCATCAAAAAGAAAAATCTCAGCTTATCTTACTTAGTGATTTGGCAAACTACCAAAAAATTACAGACGATTGATTTATTATCTGTGGAGGTCTGTGCTCACTACCTTTTACCACAACTTCAATTAGAATCTTCGGAAAATTTAACAACGAGGCAAAAGATTGGGGCGCTGTTTCAAGACCTTATCCAAGAAAAAAATACCAATCCTCAAGCTTGGCAAGAATTTAGTAATTATCTGCAATTAAATGAAAAAGATACATTTAGTCTCTTGCTTGTAGCCATTGAACAATTGGAACAACTGTTTAATCCGACTATTCAAATGAATAGCATTGGCCATCAATTGAATCATATTTTAGAAGGATATCGACAAAAAATTACTGCCTTTCCTACACAAACTGGCTTTATTTTATTACTAGAAAATCCAGCACAAGAGGAAGCCACCTACCTTGCACAAACCACTCATCTTGCCAAGAATTTACTAGAGCAACTAATGAAACTGAATCCAAAATTATCATTTAAATTAGCGATTGGTCCAACTGTCAAGAAAATCACCAATCTGTGTGATTCTTATAAATTAGCACAAGAAACATTCCACTTAGCACAAGCAAGTCAAGAATTACAACAACGAACTATTTTGAATTATGACGACCTCTTTTTTTATCGTTTAATGATCGAAACCCTGACCAAACAAGCCAAACAAAAAATATATCAACGATTGATTGAACCATTAGAAAAAGAAGATCAAAAACATGAAAGTTCCCTACTAGAAACCATCAATACCTACTTTCAATCGAATAAAAATATTTCGTTGACTGCCACAAATATGTATGTACATCGTAATACAATTATTTACCGCTTAAAAAAAATAGAAGAGATTCTTCACTTAACTTTAGAATTTCCTGATAGTTCGCTACAACTAAGTTTGGCTGTTTATTTATATAAACAAAAATTACTATAAAAAGGCCACCACGAATAGTAAATCGTGGCGGCTTTTTTAACTGTTTCAATTTTGTTAGCGAATAATCATTACAGAAATTGGGGCATATCGAGCCATATAAGCTGCTTGGCTACCAAAAAAGCTTTTTAATTTGCTAGTTGACTTGGAGCCAATAATTAACAAATCTGGTTTATTCAAAGGAATAAGCTTATTAATAATTAATTCTCCTGGGTTCCCTTCATTGACAATTACACTTACTTTATCGATGCCATTCGCTAACGCTTCTTGTTGATATTTTTCCGTTTGTTTCTCTAATTTCGCCAACTGTTCTTGCCAATAATTTTTATCTAACGATTGGTAAACATTAATCTCTTTCTCTTCTAAAATCGAAACAATAACCAATTCAGCTTGTTCTTCTTTTGCTTTTTGGATAGCATAATGAAATGCTTTTAACGCATCTGGCGACTCTTCAACACCAACCATAATTTTTGAAAATTTCATTATTTAACCTCCTCTACTTGTTGCTCCATAGCTGCAAGCTGCTGTGCGTATCGTTTATCACCTTTATATAATTCTACAACCGTCCAAACTAACAAGAGGATGACGAGTGCTATGATGACATAAGCAATATTATCGGCTAACGTAATTTGACTCGCTGTCGGATTATCACCGAAGAATCCTTCAATTTGATCAGGTAAGCCTTTCATATTGAGGTAAATTAAGCCAATGACAGAAACCCAGCCTAATAATTTAATTAACCACGAGTTTTTAAAATGTTCACCCATTTCAACACGGCTATCTGTAAACATCAGTAAAGGCAACATCGAAAATGGCAAAGCAAATGCTAGAAAAACTTGTGAATTGTTCATTAAATTATTAATCGCGATATGCTCTTCCACTGTACTTTTCCCGCTGGTCATTAAAACACAGATTAAGACAGGAATAACAGATAACAAACGTGTGACCATCCGACGTAACCAAATTGGTACGCGCATATGAATAAACCCTTCCATAATAATTTGACCAGTTAAGGTTCCTGTAATTGTTGAATTTTGTCCTGATGCCAATAAGGCTACCGCAAATAAAATTGATAAAATTCCAGAACCTGCAATATGCGCTAAAATAGAATTACTCATAACCGCTGGATTTGATAAAGCATCAAACAAACCAAAGAATGAAGGATCTTTGACACTGCCGGATTTAAAAACGGCCACACCCATAATCAATAATAAAGAGTTAACAAAAAATGCCATCGTTAATTGAATATTAGAATCCCAAGTTGAAAAGCGTAAAGCGCGTTGAATATCGGTTTTATCTTTACGATCAATTTTACGACTTTGCACAACAGAAGAATGTAAATACAAATTATGAGGCATCACTGTTGCACCAATAATCCCCAATGCACCTGTCAGTGGCGTTTGCCCATTCACCGCATGTGATGTAGAAAAAGCTTCTGCGCTAGGAACCAGCCCTTTAATTACATCTCCCCATACTGGATTTGACAATGCCACTTGATAAGCAAAAATCACAAAAATAACAACAATTAAAGCAACAACAATAGCTTCAATTTTTCTAAAACCAATTTTTGTCAATAACAATAAAAGTAAAACATCAAATACCGTAATGAAGACAGCCAGACCTAAAGGAATATGAAATAATAAATATAAGGCAATTGCGCCCCCGATAACTTCAGCGATATCTGTAGCCATAATTGCTAACTCTGTTAAAATCCATAATACAATACCTAACGTCTTACTAGTTCTAGCACGAATCGCTTGTGCTAAATCCATCTGTGAAACAATGCCTAATTTAGCCGCCATATATTGGAGCAACATTGCAATCAAACTGGAAATTAAAATAATCGACATCAATAAATATTGAAAATTTTGTCCCCCAGTAATTGAAGTAGACCAGTTTCCTGGATCCATATACCCCACTGCTACCAATGCTCCTGGACCTGAGTAAGCAAATAACGTTTTCCAAAAACTCATATTTTTAGGCACGTCAATGGTGCCATTAATTTCTTCAAGCGAAGGACCATTTGCATATTCAATCAAATGATGTCTTTGCTTTGGTTCATGTTCTTCTGAATTTTTCAATTCAATTCCTTCTTTCGTTTTGCAATAATTTTAAAAGGCCCCTCTATCAGAAGGTTAACCTCTAATATATTTTAGGTACACCTAAAATATACTGCTAAAAATAACAAAATGCAAGACTTGAAAGAAAATTTTGACAGTGTAAAAATAGATTGTCGTAAATGTGCGATCTTAAAGTTTGAAGAAATCAGGGTAGCTGGTAGTTGATTATCTTAAGAAGTAGAAAATAAGAGACCTAAGTCATTTCGGCTTAGGTCCCTTATTTTATTTTTATTCGGTTATTCTATTAAGAATGGTTGCTACAATTTCTGTCGTGTCAGCTGAATGATTTCTAAAAATCTCGGTAAACTTAATCTGACGAAAACCTTCAAGTACTTCGGGCAACTTATTTTTCCCCCATTCAAAAGTTCCATCATTTCTTTTCAATAATCTTTGTAAAATTTCTTCTTTCTCGACCGCTAACAAAAAATGATAAACGTCAATGCCTGCTCGTCTCAGATATCCAATCAGCTCTTCTTCATATTCTTTTTTATAAAGGGTCATTGGAACAATAATCGGCCGTCCAGACTCTTTGGACATTCGTTTTAATAAATGAGCATTCCAGCAACGCCATTCCTGATACTCTTGAAAATCATTTTCTTTCATTTCTTCGGGAATTAACTCCATCAATGCACTACCAATAATTTCTGGATCATAAATGATTGCATTGGGAAGTTTTTGTTGTAACTCATGTGCAATGGTCGTTTTTCCGGCTCCAAACGCACCGTTTAACCAAATAATCATCATAATTTCCTTTCTTCTGAACAAATTTCTTTGTTGTTTAATTTAGGTGCTAGATTACTTTTAATTTTTTTAGCTTTTGTATTTGTTCATCTACGCTATGTGTGCCATCTAAAAGATAGTCTGAACTTGCTGATACATTTTTTTCATGTTCTATAAATAGCGGTCTAACATTATTTAAATAGTTATGGGCCCACTTAATAATACTTTCTCCTTGAGAATAAGAATAATCTCTAATCACTTGGCGAGCAAAACAAACATCTAATGGCGTTTTCAGGTAGATCACAATATCAATAAAAGGCTTCAAATCATCGTGTAAATAGCCAAATGGAAAGTCTATAAAAATATAATTAAATTTGCCTTGAGCATTCACAGAAAAAAAGTCTTTCATTAACTGGGTAATATCGAATAAATTGACTGCAACGTTGAAATTTTTTAATAAAAAAGCATGGGATGGTGCCGATGGCAAAGCATCAATACTATAATCATCGAATGAAAGTATATAAGCATTTTCAACAGTATCAGATAAAGCATTAATGAGTGTCGTTTTTCCACTTGCTGTCACACCGCTAATTACTATCACTTTTGTTTTCAATACACTACCTCCCAAAATTTTATCCATTCACTTATAGTTACTACTTACATCTTTAACAGTAAACGAGACAAACTAAAAATACAACATCCTACGCTATTAACCTCGGGTTACATAACATACTCATCTGATAATTTCTCCCTAAAAAAACAGAATGTGGGCAATCTTTTTAAGAATCATTGAATAGAATAACAACAAACAGTAATTCAGGTATAACCAGCTAGAAATTGTTTTATTTTTAGTCACGAGTATGATAAGCATGTAAATCAAATAGAATCATATTAGGTGAGGTTACTCTGAAGAACACAGGTTATCGCTCGGAAATGTCGAGAGACAGTAACGAGTAAAGCAGGGATTGTCGAATTAAGGCTTTCCTAAGATAACTAGAATTTTTTTCTTACGTCTCAGAAAGCCAAAGCTCAATTATTGTGATTACCCTATAATCTTCTTCTTTTATTCGGCGACCTCTTTAATATGATTAATTGGAGGTTTTTAAATTGAAAGCTGTCACTGCATCATCTAAGAAAAATACCCTACTTGCTAAAAGTATCGGGAATCTTACCTTGCTCATCATTTTAGGCATTTTCATTTTTATCATCGTCTTCTCTTGGCTAAAAATGAATCGCCCTCTCCACACCCTTCCCTCAGAAGAATTCCTCGCAACACCAAGTAAAACAGATGATTTCTTATCTCCATCAAATCTTTTTTACTTTTCAATTCGAACCATGTTTCGAATGATTGTGGGTATGGCTTGGTCCTTCCTGTTTTCCTTTATTTTTGGTATTTTAGCCGTAAAATATAAAACGGCACGAAGAGTCATTTTACCATTAGTTAATTTCCTTGAATCCGTTCCATTACTAGGCTTTTTGACCTTTACAACTGCTTGGTTACTTGGTTTATTTCCAGGAAATGTGATGGGCGCAGAAGCGGTTGCTATTTTTGCCATCTTCACAGGTCAAGCTTGGAACATCATGTTGACTCTTTATCAAATAATGGAAGTTATTCCTTCAGATCTAGTCAATGTGACCGATCAGTTCAAGTACAATGCTTGGGAAAAATTTTGGCGTCTTGAATTTGTTTACTCAATTCCTGGCTTACTTTGGAACGTTATTATTTCTCAAACTGCGGCTTGGTTTGCCTTGGTGGCCAGCGAGCAAGCTTCTGTTGCCTTTCCTAAAGAAACCAACCTTTATTTACCAGGAATTGGTTCTTATATCCAAGTAGCATTAAATCGAGCCGACTTTAAATCCTGTTTATGGGCTGTTTTTGCCTTATTAATCAATGTGGTGATTTTAAACTTTTTAGTTTTTCAACCTTTAGTTCGAGCCACTTATTATTTTAAATATGAAACAGATGTCGAAAGTACGACGCCACCTAAATCCATCATTTATCATTTATTAAAAAAAGCAACTTTAACGAAATACTTTTCAAAAGCTTTTGTGAAATTCAGTCATTTTTGGATTTACGATTTACCAAAAGTTTGGTACTTTTTCAAGCTAGACTATCTCTATCGATTACTAGCAAAATTACGCCATTTCTTCAAAACATTATGGTATGTCAGCTTAACCATTATTGGGGTTTATTGTTCTATTAAGCTCTATCATTTCTTGCCCCATCAAGATTTCAGCATGATTCCTAGATTAACCCTTTATACTACACTACGGGTTACCTTGGCCATGGTCGTTGCTGGCATTATCTTTACTCCCTTAGCAATCTGGGTTGCGAATGATAATCGGCGCTTAAGT
Source organism: Enterococcus sp. DIV2384 (assembly GCF_050534975.1). Taxonomy (NCBI): domain Bacteria; kingdom Bacillati; phylum Bacillota; class Bacilli; order Lactobacillales; family Enterococcaceae; genus Enterococcus; species Enterococcus sp. DIV2384. The sequence continues at coordinate 899,280 of NZ_CP172905.1, read as the reverse complement.
ATCGTTCAACCGATTGGACAAATTTTAGGCTCCATTCCGTCAAATGTTTATACTCCATTCATTGTGTTGATTATTAGTATGGGCTTCAACAAATTAGAATGGTGGATTTTACCACTCATCATGGTTGGTTGCCAATGGTATTTTTTCTTTAATGTAATTGCTGGCTACTTAGCCATCCCTGATGATATTCGTGACGTGACCAAACTTTTTAAATTATCTAAATGGCAATGGTGGACAAAATTTTTGATCCCTTCTATTTTACCTTACCTCATTACAGCAATTATTAACGCTGCTGGTGCTGCTTGGAACGCTGATATCGCAGCAGAAAGCATTCAATGGGGCAAAAAATCAATAGATGTTACTGGCCTAGGACAATATATTGCGGCAAACGATGGCGTAAAAGATAAATCTGCCTTAGGAACCTTAGCGATGTGTTTCGTTGTTGGTTTATGTATCGCCTTTGTTTGGCAACCTTTATATCGAGCAGCAAAACAAAAATTTCACTATTAATAGCTGGACGACTCAACTCGACTAAATTTTTAAGATAAACTAGAGAGGAGAACGATAGGTGATTTACCTTGACCTATCTAATAAGACGATGGAAAATAAAGAATTATTAAGCATAAAATCAGTATATAAAGAATTTGAAATTGAAGGACATTCAGAACATTTAAAAGTCCTTGAAAATATTGATTTAACAGTTAAAACGAATGAATTTTTAAGTATTATCGGACAATCAGGAACAGGAAAATCAACGTTGCTCAGAAGTATCGCTGGACTTCTTCGTACAACTAGAGGTGAAATTACTTTTGAAGATAAAATCATTAATGAGCCTGATGCCAATATCGGCATGGTTTTTCAACATTTTGCCCTTTTTCCTTGGTTGACAGTTGAAAAAAATATCAGCTTTGGCTTAGAAAACCGTAAAGAAATTTCCCGTGAACAAATAAATAAAAGAGTCAGTAATCTCATTGAAATGATTGGTTTAACTGGTTTTGAAAAAGCTTATCCCAGAGAGTTATCTGGTGGAATGAAACAGCGTGTAGGCTTTGCTCGTGCTTTAGCCATCGAACCTAGCTTATTGCTCTTAGACGAACCTTTTTCAGCTTTAGATATCATTACAGCCAGCCAATTATCTAACGATTTATTAGAAATTTGGCTAAACAATCAAATTGCGACTAAATCAATTGTGATGATCACGCATGATGTTCAACAAGCAGTTCAACTTTCTGATCGGGTTGTATTAATGGATGCAAATCCTGGTCGTATTGCCAAAATTTACTCAATCGATATCCCCAGAAATCAACGTTCGCCAAAAACAACCATTGATATTGTAGAACAAATAACAGAAGAAATGGTTCGTCGCATTCATTTGTAAATAGAACTGTTTTGACTTCTGCTTATGTCTTGACAAAGAGTTACTTAAAAGACTATTATTTCTTTGTAATAAGTTAGGTGAGGCTCCTATACAAACATAGGCTATTGCTCAGAAATGTCGAGAGACACCAATGAGTAGAACAAGACTGGTCGAGGAGAAGGCTTTTCTCAAAATAGCTAAGAGTGATCTTTACGTTGTATAGTGCTAAAGCTCAACGTTCATGTTGATGTATCTTTTTAGTCTCTAGTCAATCAGTTAAGTACTTTTATTTAAAATTAAGAGAGGAGTGAAAGTATGACTACTATGTTAGCAATCATTGGAACTGTTGCAATCATCACAGTTCAAGTTATTGAATATAATATGACAGAAATTCATATTCCTACTGCAGGAACATTTAATGACGATGATGCAGAACCCCCACATTCTTCTGTAACCCTTGTATTTATTCGCACTATACTTATCACTCTCTCACTTAACTTTCCATCTCATTTTTTTGAGATGGTTTTTTTTATGTATTCTAGAAAATAATAACGAAAAAGACTGTTAAATCAATGATTTAACAGTCTTTAGTATACCGGCGGCCAGAGATTGTTTACCTAAAATACCGTCAAATACTTTATAAACACTGTCATTTCAACGTTTCACTTTAAATACTTTTAACTATTTTTCATTTTCTCGCACCATCTTTGCACCAGCTAATTTGGTATTAAATAACAAATTAAAAGAGTGAATTCATCAATTTGCGCGTTTTAGATCGTGTTCTAACTTCATATTCCTGAAAGACATGATAGTATGTTTTTCTTATTTCTTCTGGTTTATCTCCAACAATTAAAGCAACTTCTTCTACTGAATAGCCTTGATAGATTAAAAAAGAAACAAAAGTATGTCTGCAACAATGCATAGAAAATTTTGGTTTATCAGTTATGCCACATGTCACAAGAATTTTTTTAATCTCAATATTGGCCTTTCGGTTGTCACAGGCACCTTCTTGCCAATCAAAGAAAATTTGTTTACGTGGATTTTTAATTTGATGAAACTGGCATTTTTTCTGTTGATATTGCCAAAACTCTTGCAAGAGTTCTGCCAAGTTCTGTGGCATTTCTACCTTACGATAGCTATTTTTATTTTTACAAGGAAGCCAATCGCTTGAATTAGACGGCGGATTCATATGATCATAAGTTTTGTTTATATCTACAAACCCTTGTTCAAAGTTTAAATCATCAATTGTAATCCCAACTATTTCAGAAAAACGGCAACCTGTAAGTAGAGAAAAGATGATTACATAATAAATAGAAGATTCTTTATCTCTATGTTGAACAACATACTGTAAAACTTTTTTATACTGAGTATCATCAATATACTTTTGATAAATCGGTTTTTCTTTAGACTTATCTCCAAGTCCTCTCAAAGAACTACCAGAAGTAAACTCAATAGGAATATGCCCCAAAGCAAAAGCCTGTTTGACACAAGCACGCATATGAGTATGAAACTTTTCTAAAGTAGCTGGCGAATAGTCTTTAGAAAACCGATTTAATTATTCTACGTACTTATCATTTGTTAAGTCAGATAATGGTGTATCACCTAAATACCTTTTAATATATCTTTTAGTATGCTGATAGTGTCCTTGCGTTTTTTTGGAACAAGCTTCTTTTTTATATTTTTGAAAAAACCATTCAAAATACTCATAAAAAGGAAGCGTAAACGCCATACGTCGATCTTTTGAAGCGACGGATTGCGCATGTTCCACTGCTTTTACCGCTTCAAATTTGGTATCAAAACTACCTAAGGTCTTATTTCTGTATTTTCCGCCTTCCTTTTTTACGCTTACAAAAGCACGCCACTTTGTTCCTCGTTTGCTAATTCCCATTTAAATCGCCTCTTTTAAAAAGGGCTTTTAAATAGCTATGGTCAAAATAATTATACCGCATCTATCTGAAAACTGGTAAAAATCTCGGAAAAATACTCTTCAATAAACATTAACATCTTACTTTCTAATATATAATATTTGCCAGCACTACCACCTTTTGGATACGAGACACAACCATTGGGATTTTCTCTTATATCTAAGATTTTTTTAAATCTCGGATTTAAAAGAATTCGTTCATTAAACATTGGTCGACTTAAACAAGTATGTTTTTTCCTAAACGCTTCTACAGAAATACAGTTTCCTTTAAAACCCGCTCTTATTAAATGATCGTACTCCTCTCTTTGAATTAGAATGAAATTTTTCGGTAAGAGTATTTGAGCACTATATTCTATCACTTGTTCCAATTTTTTCACTTCTTTCATCCATTCAGTTTAAATTGTTTATTTTTCTTTCTATATGATAAATATCTCTTTAAATCTATCAGCTGCTTTTGTCAAAAGCATCATAGGAATTTCACCTCTCCCCTCGTTATGGCGAGCCTCACGGAAGTATCATTAGTTCATTTACGAATCTTGGCCTTAATTGACAGTTAAGTTGCTTTAGAAATTATTCGCTCGAAGAATTTTTTTCTTTGTCTTGGCGTAGCTAAAACATGCTCCCCGTATATGGAAGGTACTGATAGATTTTTATTTAGTTGTCAAAGAACATGAGCTGGAAATTTAATGGTTGTTTCCTGCTTCATATCTATAACAACCAAAACATTCTCTTTTTCAAGACACTAAATAGATTAAAAAAAGTATACTCAAAATTGACACAAATGACGTATGCCCAACTTGAATATCCTACTGTTTACCTGTAAACAATCAGAATATGAAAAAGAACCGACAAGGTATGCCTCAGTGTCATTCAGTTAAGAAAGCAGGAAAACATTTAAGCTTTCCTGCTTTTCCTATGTAAAAGTAATAGAACTTAACAAAGAAGAATTTAATCCAGTTTTGTATTTTGATAAAGAAGTAAAACAAAATAACAATACTAAGTTCTAAAATATAACCAGTTAAAAATAAAAAAGTAATTCTTGTAGAACAAGTTGTACCCCCCTCTAGAAGACATGTCTTCTAGAGGGGGGTATTGTTAAAGATCACTTAAATTACAACTTAATTTTATTCAATTACACACTATTGTATATACGATTTTTCTTAACTTAATGACATTGAGATATACCTTGTTGATTCATAAATCATAATAACCTCTAACTCTAATCACCTTGTTATTCAATCCAATTAGTAAAAATTTTGAAAAACTACCAATTCCACTATAGAAAGACTAGTAACTTTAAAATATAATTGAATATTGGGACGCAATCAAAGAAATTTACGATATGATTTTGGATTCCTACACGTTTATATTTCAAGGTTTTTTTCACCTTAAATTTAAAAAATCAATCCTATTTAAACAATCGTAAACCAATATTTGTGTAAAATGATACCTATGATTCCGGCAACAACACAACATATTAATCTAGAAATCCATATATTAATTATTGTTGAGTCCAATATTTTATAAAAATATGATGCTGATTTAGAGGATATATACATAAGTATTAACCATTTAATGATATCTTTATACTCCATATGAGACACAACTTTCGTTAGTAAACTTAATCAAACTTCTACCCGTAAACTTTTTTTTAATACAACTGTAAATAATACAAATATTGTTATTAAACTAATTATATATTGTAATAGTGTAAATACATTCGATCCTACGGTAATCGGCAAATAGTAGCCAGGAAAATTTTCTACTACCGCTGATAAAAAAGGATTTGAATATCCATAAACTATATTAGAAAGCAAATTAGGGATAAAAAGCAAGAAAAGTATTAATATACCATACACTGCACCACTACGAAATCCCGATAAAAATAAACAGTATCCACATAAAAAATAGATTACTATGACTAGAATTACGTCAAGTATGAATCCTAATAAAAATATTATCTCTAATTTTCCTGGTACACCTAAGTATTTAGATATGATAAATAAAATTATTCCAATAGCAGAAAATATTGCGCCTACAAATATAGAAATAAGTATGTTACCAATAATATAACCTAGTCTATTTTCTTTTGAATTATATATCAAACTAATAGTTTTGTAAGAAAAGTCATTATTTATTAAATACGTAGACTGGAGAACCATTGCTGTTATCCCTAACATACAATAGAAATTCGAAATATGTTTAATTGTAAATGGTGCAGAATTAACTAAAATAATGTAACACATAATAGATGCTGGGAGTATACTTATCATCAATCCTAGTGGTAAATAGCCACGCGTTATTAGTCTTTTTAGATTATACGAGACGTACCCTGTTATATTAAACTTCATTTTTTTCACCACCAAATTTATCTAAATAAATATTACGAAGAGTATTTTTTTCAGTATGACAATCAATTATAAATATATTTAACTCTTCTAATAAAGTAAAAACGTCACTACTATTTAAGCTTGTCTGTAATGTCAACGTATCTTGAGTTACATTATAAATATTCCCTAATTCTTGCTTATTGATAAACATAGTTAAATCATCATTGTTGGAAAAGATAATTTTTATTATGTTTTGCGAACTCTGATTAATTGTTTCTTCTCCAATAAGAACACCATTTTCTAAAAATAGAATCCTATCACAGATTATTTCTATATCTTCTAATTTGTGGCTGGAAATTAATATACCTAAATCCGTTTTAATAGCAAGTTTTTTCAGAGCGTTCAACATTTCATATGATGATTCAACATCCATTCCATTAGTGGGCTCATCTAGTACAACATAATCTGGATAATTTAAGATAGAAATAACCACTGCTAATTTTTGCTTCATTCCCAAAGAATATTCTCTAACCTTTTTATTCAATATTTGATATAAATTTAGACTTACTAATAAATCTTTGAATTCGTTTATATCAAATTTATTCCCATAAATTCTAGAAAAATATATTAAATGTTCTAACCCAGACATACTTGCTATTAGTTTTGGCTCTTCAATTAAATATCCTATCGAGCTATTTCTCATAATAGATCCATTAAAGTTAAGGATATTTTCAGTAATAATCTTCATTAACGTGCTTTTCCCTGCACCATTTCTACCAACTAATCCTATTATTTCACCTTTTTTAAAATTGAAAGATATATTATCTAATACACTTGTATTGTTATAAGATTTAGATACTTTATTAATATTCATATTCTTTCTCCTAACTGCTAGTCAGCATATTCATCCTATGATTTTTATAAGTAATTAACATAAATCTTGTTTATATTTTTTAAGTAAGTAAATTAAAGATATAGAAAATGCTAGTGCATATTTGAATAAGAATAGTATATTTTGCATGTATTCTTTAGGAAAGAATAAGTCACACAAAACAATGGTTACCAACATATAGCAACATACATTTAAATGAATTTTTGTTGTGCGCTCATCTCTTTGTCCCAACTTTAATAACAGATATACTAAAGTAATAGAACTAATCATTACAAGTAAAAAACCAACACCAATAAGTAAATTATAATTCCCAATACTTTTTTCTGACCATTCATTTAAGGCGTTAAATGAAAATCCAATAGATTTATTCATCATTATTTTGTCCTCCTAAATCGTATTCAAAAATCTCTGTAAGCGGTACATTAAAAAAATTTGATATTCGAAATGCTAATAGTAACGACGGTACATAGTTTCCCTTTTCCATAACAAAAATTGTTTGTTTAGATACACCAACTCTATCAGCTAATTCTTGTTGTGATAGTCTGGCTAAAACTCTATATTCGTAAACTTTATTACGTATAGATTCTTCGTGTATTTTTTTCTTCATATAGTCACCCTACTTATAGTTAATTAACCGTGTGAAAAACGTTTAAACTTAGTATTCATAAGCAGTTCAGGGGAAAATTTTTCCTTTGTTATCTAAATTTACAAAAGTAATATACTAGTATTCAGACAAAGATAATCACTAGGGACCAGTTCTTTTAACTGATAAAACGATGTAGAGAATATCGTAAAGATTAATTATTTATCCAAAAAACAGTCCTAACTAAAATTAAAAGCACTTAAACGAATTATTTGAAGTTATTCAAGTAACTACCGAGTATTTTCATAGCTTTCCTTACTTTTATTTAGTTATGATTCAAAAATCTTTTTTCGTGTTGAAAAAGAGAAAACCCCTAGCTTTTGAACCAAATTTAACAATTTTTTCACATCTCTACCCAAATATTAAAGTAAAGTTTAACAAAAGTAAAGTTAAATGTACTAAAAATCTGAATAATTTTAAATTTTTAGTACACTGTAATTAATGGTAGGTTAAAGACACCTTACCTATTTTATTAGCGTTAAAAAATGAACGATCTATAAAATCTAGGTATTGGTTAACGTTATAAGATTTATCAATTACAGGTTTCACAGAGAATCTTTCCTCTAAACTGATAGCATTTTGCAAATCTTCATATGTTCCTAAGCAGTTTCCTATAAATGTAATATTTTTCATTACTCCCATACTTAGTGCTCTTCTTAAAATTGGCTCATTTTCTATAGGTATTTTCTCAGATAAAAGAGGGTGTTGATTTAAAAGCCCACAAGTTATATAAGTGCCTCCAATTTGTAATAAATTTACTGCATTTTCTACATTAAGATCAAAAAAAGGATCAAAAACGTGCGTAATATTTCGCTTCATAGCTTGCAAAGATACGTCTTCTAAACGTTCCACCTCACAAGGATATATATATTCTTTTTCAAAATCTGTCCATGAAGTAGTAGATATACATATAGGTGTAATTCCTTGTATAAGTAGTTGACGAATAATAAACATAGAAGTTGCAGAGCGTGCGCTGAAAACTACTGGATTACCACTTTCTTTCAAAATATTAGATCGTCTAATCATACTGGAAGCAGTTTGTGAGCCTAAAGAAAAACATGCAGCTTCTTCAAGACTTAGACGTGCTGGAATTTTAATAACTTTACTTTTGTGAATTTTTAACCATCCTAAAGATGCAAAATTACTCGGTATTCCTGGTTTTACTCCATGAGGATATTCGCAGTTTGGCATGACAAAATCTCCAACATTGAAATTATTAACATTTTTTCCAATCTTAATAATTTCAGCACTAAATTCTGAACCAAATGGAAAGAATAATCTATTTTCGTTTTTTTCAGAAGTATAGGCTTCTAATAAGATAGATTTATCTCTATAGTTACAAGAAAAATATTTAACTTTTATTAATATATAATCATCATTTTGAAGATTATTTATATCAAAATCGGGTTGATTTAACTCTACTAATCCAAATAGAACATTAGTAGATCCGAATTTAACTGTTTCCATTTTTTTAAACTCTAATGAATTTTTGTATCTGGGATTTATTGCAACTAGGGCTTTCATAGTTTACACCTCCATCAGCTTTTTCTGATAATCTAAGGAACTCAAATTTAGAGGAATCAAAGGAGAGGACCCTTCATTGTACATTTTTAATAATAGTGCTGAATCAGCCATACCACTCCAGCCTAAAAAATATCCAAGTAAATAATCCCTGTTTTTTTCACCTGTATAGTAACCATTTATGTCTATTAGTTTAAGGACGGATAACCAATACTCGTTAGCTAGCATTATATACTCAGATTTTTTTGAAACTTTAAAGGAAAAAAGCAGTGATTGAAGAACACCTGATACTCCATGACAGATTGATAAATCTAAAGGAGTTTCTAATGGAAGAATAGTAGATTTTTTGGCCAAATCAAATAAATTTATGTCAACTTTTAATAAAGTAGCCATTTCTGTCAGTACCATTAATAGACCCGAATTTCCGTTGCACCATCCAACATTTTCAACAGATTCCTCAAACTTAATCCGAGTCGTTTCATGAAATATATTTTTACATATATCTAATCTGTCCAAGGCATAATTTAATCTGAAATTTGTCCATAAAACACCTAGATTTCCGTGAGCTATTCCTTCACTAGGTAATTTGGTATTATGGAATTTTTCTGTAAAATAAATGATATTATCGATAGACGTATTAGGAAAAGTAGCATTTACTAATGCAATACCTATTGGACCTAAAAAAACATCTCCACTTTCAATATTCTCTAATTGAATTTTTGATATAGTCTTATCAAGATATTTCAGTTTTTTTTGTTCATGGTTAAACAGAAATTCAAGAGAATTTGATCCTGAAATAATTGACATTGGGGTATTTGAAACTTCTGTAGAACCATAAATAGTATTTTTAAGAGAGTTGACACCTTTAGAAGCACGAATATATAATTCATTTGTTTCTATATCATCAACGCATTTTTTATATTCTGTTAAATGTTTAAGTAGAAATAAAATACCACCAGCATCATGCAACGAAATACATGATATAGAATTGTAAGCAATATTCATGTCTCCATAAACACCGTTTAACCAACCTGTTTCAGCATTTTTAGATTTTGTAGTAATAGATTGATTTATTATTAACTTAAATAATGCATCTGGGTTGTCTATTGTCACTTCTTTTAAAACATCAGTGAACATTTTAGCTTGTGATTTTTTAGTTTTATTATTTTCAAATGTTGCTTCATGAATCCTAATTTCAGAAAACCCCTCTGCAATTAAACGTTTATCAATTAAAAGTGCCCGATCAGAAAGATTATTTAAAGAATATAAAGCATTTTCTATTGGAGACATTTCAAATGTATTGGTATTTATGTTCATTAAATTAATTGTATGCTTATTCGACCCAATTGAAAAATACGGAATATCTCCTTTTTTTAAAGCTTTTTTTTCTGCCTCAAGTACTTTACTTGCATTTTCCGATTCTGTAAACATTTTAGAAGGCTTCATATAAGATAATATTTTATCTATAGCAGACTCATCAATTAAATTTTCGGGATACAAACATGCATCCAGTAAGAAAAAATATTGAACAGTTGGTCTCACAATTATTCTACTGGTGCAAGGAAAACTACTTAATAAATCACTAATCTTTTCACGATTTACTATTACAGATTTAATACCTTCTTCATAGCCGTTAACAAAGTCTTGCTGGTATGGAAGAGGGCTAGGAAATTTATTTTTTTCTAACATTATAGGAGCTGAATCTCTAGAAACTATAATATTTTGTTTAGATATATCTACTGCATCAGTTCCTGGATTGGTCAGAGTGAAACATAATTCTTCTGTTTTTTGTGGATAAGGTGTATTAATAGCCCCAATTAAGATATTATGTGGTGCTACCATTAACTTAGCTGGAATTATACAAGTATTAGCAATAGAATTAGAGAGTTCTTTATTTAATACGTCCCATATAGAATCCTCATTTATTTCTTCGTGTGATGGTTTTAAACTAGTTTCTAAATCAATGAAATAAGGAGTAGTTCCGTTAAAAATCACATTTTCATCATGTAAATCGGTGGCACCAATACTTCTGAATACTGCTGCACACAGCCCCAAATTATAATAAGCTTCTGATAAGTCTGCCTCATCAATAAAAGTATGAGAAATAAATTTTTGCCAACCATAGCTATTTCGACATATTGTTTGAGCAATTGGTGTATTATATTTGAGCCCTTTAAACTTTAGAATATCAGAAAATATCGTGTCTATTAATTGGTCTATTTCTAGAGAACGGGGTTTATATAAAATTTTTTCTTCATTTGAAAATTCAAAACATAAAACGATTTTTGAACCATTGTGCGGATCAGAATCTAATGCATTTATAGCAGTTAAATAAGAATTTTTACTAATCATCTCATTATTATTTAATTGATCTATATCTTCCTTAAAATTTTTGCATACTGCTATAATATATAAGCTTGTATTATTTATAATTGTATGAATAATTGTTCTTAAATAGCTGTATTTGTTTAGCCATTTTTCAACCATTTGTTTATCCAGTTTCTGTAAAAACAGATCAAATGCAACGGAAGAATTTGGATTAGCAGGCATATTTAAACTCTTTCGAAATTCATGGAATTCGTAAATAAATGTTTTCTGAACGACTCTATTTATATGATATTCTATTAAAGCATGAAAACACTTTATAAAAACTTCTGTTTCTTTTTCTTGAAATGTTGTAAAAGATCTTTTTAAGGTAGTGTGTGTGTGTTCAACTATATCTTTAAAGATATCTTCTATAATATTAACTAATTTATTATCATTGTGCACAGTTATTTCTCCTTTTCAATTACCGTATTAAATAAATCCTTATAGTCTCCAGGTTGTTGGACTAGATCATTATGGTGACCTGTTTGCACAATTTCTCCGTCTCTAAGAACAAATATTTTATCAGCATTTAGAATCGTTTCTAGACGATGGGCAATTACTATTTTTGTACACTCTAGTTTAGATAGTTCTGTATATACAGAACTTTGAGAAATATTATCTAATGATGATGTAGCCTCATCCATGATTAGTATTTTAGGATTTTGAAGAATTGCTCGTGCGATATGAATTCTTTGTCTTTGTCCACCAGATAAATTTGCTCCCATTTCAGAAATTACAGTATTGTATCCCATTGGTAGATCAGAAATAAAAGATAAAAATTCTAAAGAACTACATAATTCAATTATTTTTTCTTCACTTAATTGACTTCCTAATTTCAAATTTTCTATTATTGTGCGATTATGCAAATGAGCCTCTTGAGGAATATAACTAATTGATTTTCTTAATTGATCAAGGTTATATCGTTGAAAATTAATATCTGAAAAAAATATATCTCCTTTAGTAGGTTCAAATAAACTACTACATATTTTGGCTAGTGTTGTTTTTCCGGATCCGGATACACCTACAAAAGCAACTGTTTCTCCATCCAATATTTTTAAATTAATATTTTTCAACGCTGGTTTTGTATCAGAAGTATATTGAAAATACAAATTATTTATCGAAAGATTTCCAGACTCCATAATATGATCACTTCTAACACTTGATTCAATAGGATAGTCAAATATATCCTCAGATAACTCAATATATCGTTCTACCACCATAATGTTTGAAAGGGTACTAAATATTGTATTTGAATAATTAAATAACATACTAACAGTCGATTGAATAGCTATTACTTGACCTAATGATAATGTCCCTAATTTTTCCTGATATAGACTAATAACAAGAATAATTAAAGGAAAAATAGTTTGCATTCCATATAAAACGGATCCAACAATACCTTGTTGAAGATACATCCTATGTGAAGAAGCAGATAAAAGTTTTGTAAGCTTATCTTTCCAATCAGAAAAATACGACTGTACATAGCCCCCTAGTTTTACACTATTTATAGAAGCTAGAGCATCTAATTGGATACTCTGAACACTAGATCCTTCACGCAATTCTTTATCTGTTGCAGAGTCTACATATTTTTGAGTTATAATCAAAAATAAAAACATAAACATTATTAATGTGACGATAATAATTCCCAAAGTCCAAGAACTCCAAAAAATATATCCAAGTATTACAATACTACTAACTATGTCCAGAAAAGTTTGTACCAAAGTAATTCCTAAAACATCTTGAATTCTAGTCAATGAATTTAATCTAAAAATAACTTCTCCTGGAGATCGTACTGTAAAAAATTTAGCGGGTAATGATAAGGTATGTGCGAAAGCTCCAACTAATAAATGCCAATTGAATTTGTAACTAATTTTAATTGAAAGGTAACTTCTGAAGGTGTTTAGACCAATCATCGTAATTATTGCTAATAGTAGTAATTCTATTGTTTTTACAAACGATATAGAATTTAAGTAACTACTCTTATCTATCAACGATTGTGTAAATATAGGAATAGATAAAGTCATAATTACTAAAATAATACTAGTCATTAGCAAACCTAGATAGAGACTCATCATATTATTCGGCCAAATGTAGTCTTTTTTCCAAGTATCTAATTTATTTTTTTTAACTTTTACAAAGTTTTTATTGGGTTTAGCTACTAAGATATACTGAGAAAAATCTTTTTGAAATTCATTAATTGATATTTTTATTCTTCCTATTGACGGATCCATAATGATAACATATTTTTCGCTGAATAATTCTATGCACACAAAGTGATATCCTTTCCAAAAAGCAATTATCGGAAAATCTACAACTTCAAAAGCTCTCAAGTCTTTGATTTTATAAGTTTGAACATCCATCCCCATGTGCATTAACAATTCTTTTAATTGAGTTAAGCCGAGTCCATCTCTTCCAGGTTCTTTTATTTGTCTAAGGTCCGTAAGTTTTTTATGACATCCATAAGCTTCTAAAATAGTTCGAACACAACATAAGCCACATTCCGTTTGGGCTACCTGAATAGTAGGTTTTAATTTTCTTTTATTTTTAAAAATAAAATTTTTCATTTTATACACCTAACAATAAAGGTGATATTTTCAAATCACTATTTGCTAGTTTACATAAGTGTAACAATGCCCCTGCTTTTCCTGACATTAAGCCTGGACTTAGTGTATATCGACCTTTCCCTTCTTTAAAATATTCATAGATATATGTTGGGGAACAAAATGTATTTTTTATATTATGAATCAGTATTTTTGTTTCTTCTGGAAAAGATTCGTGGACATATTCTAAAGCAGTGAGAACACCCAAACTCCCATGGCAAAGGACAGGAACGCATGAGATCGGTATGGTTTTCAATTGATTTATAACAGATATTACTGATACTTTTGGTAAAGCATCCGCTTTATAGGCCTCATAGTAAGCAATTAGTAAGCCTGACAACCCATTACACCATGAAGAGGACACATGCTCATTCTGTTCAGTTAAGTAAGTTTCGATGACACCTTCTTTATTTGTGTAATTCTTCTTGATAGCAGTATCTATATCTATAATTAATTTTTTTATTTTATTATCTTTTATTCTTTGATTAATTATAGAAAAAAACCAAAGTAAATGTCCTAATCCGTGTGCAACTCCAGAAGTCATATAACTATCAATTTCGTTAATTTTTTCATAAGCTAAATTAACACACTTATCTAAAAATTCTTGTTTTGGATGGAAAGTGTCTTGCATCTGTAAGCGCATTATAATCGCACCACTTTTTCCATTAATCATATCAAAAAAATTATTGTCAACAGTTTCTAAGTCCATTCTTAAAAGTTCCCAAGAATTAATAGCGACGTTTTTCCATCGTTGGTTATTTGTAATGGTACCTGCATGATACATTGCCCAAAGTAACCCAGAGATACCTGAAAAAGCTCCATTACCTGACAACAACACATTCCTTAATTCAAAACTTTGATTTTCGAGGATTTGAGCAGATTTTTCAAATATATCGTTGGAAATATTTGTAGCCTCAATATCAGAAAACTGATTACCTACAATAGATAGCACTAGTGCAGGACCTATTCTGCCACTATATAAATCGTATCCTAAAACTCCAGGTGTCCATCCATTATTCCCGTTTTTAGCTACTGCACCTACCCAAGTTTTTGGCAAATGTTCATATCGATCATCAAGTACTGAATTTAATAAATTTTGAGAAAACCATTTAATAGTTTTAATTATCTCTGTAGTCTTTTTTAGTCCATCACTTTTTTTCTCTATAGCTTTTTGATTCCCATTCTCTAACTCTTCTAGTTTTAATTTTCCTTCCGCGTGTGGGTCTGCTAATTTAGCAACAAATGCTAGTTGTATAATTTGTTGCTGATTAATTAAATCTTTTTGTGATAGTTTTTTCATCTTACGAATAAATTCGGATTGGGGGCTATTTTTAACTGTGGATACAATATCATTATTACTATGAATTTCTGTACCATCAAAATTTATTGTAAAGTAAGGAATATCTCCCTTCCACAATTGACTACATTCGGATTTAGTAATATTTTTATCACTAGTCATACTTAAAATACCAATTCTAGATAATAGTGAATGTGCCATATCTAAATCTTTCGAAGGTTCTGTTGCTGTTAAAACTCGTAATATTTGCTCATATCTATAAGTCATATTGTGGATATAACGAAGTTTAGCACCTTTAAAAGATGTTATTACTTCTTTACTAAAAAATTCTTTGTTTTTTAGTATTAATAAGTAGACATCAGTAAAACCATCGACAACTTTAGCACAGTTTTCATAAATCTGTTTTTCATATTCCGAGTCATTTATAAGATCTTCAGAAACAGTGGCTGAGTTATGCCATACAACTTTAATGTTAGAATTAAATCCGTTGATTAATTCAAAGGTTTTAAAAGGACTAACACTGTTTTTATCTCTAATTCCCGTGAAACCAACGTCAACTGAACCACTTTTGTTTTTATCGCTAATAGAAATTGGTAGTACTCCAGTACCATAAACAGACTTTTCTAAAGAGTCATAGGCACTATTGCTAGATTCTGGTATACCGGATCTATTGCGAGACGGGTGGAATAACGTTTCGAGATCTATTGGCAACGGTCCTTTATGTGTCCATAATATATTACTATAATGCATATCGGACGCATTCAATAAGTACATTAAGCATGCGAGTTGGCCAGCTTTATACATATCAACCTGAGTTTCGTCACTAGTTTCAAATGAGGTAAAACCGTAATTTCCACAATTAATCACAGATAACACAGGTAGATTCAAATTAAATTTATAATTGATAGCCATAATTAATTTGGTGTATCCGGCTTCTCCAGAAACAGAACGTGGTTTATAGATAATTTTTTGTTTGTCTTCAAAATAAATAATTGACACTGATGATCCGTCATTATGCGTATCACCATCAGACTTCACATACACTATT
Organism: Enterococcus sp. DIV2384; assembly: GCF_050534975.1. Lineage (NCBI taxonomy): Bacteria > Bacillati > Bacillota > Bacilli > Lactobacillales > Enterococcaceae > Enterococcus > Enterococcus sp. DIV2384. The sequence goes on along the minus strand of NZ_CP172905.1, from coordinate 883,301 downwards.
TTTAAGTCTCTATTAATATTAAATTTTTTCTCAATATCTATTCTGTATTGCTGTATTCTTTTGACAGTATCTACAATAGAGTTTATTCTACTTATTATTAAGTTAATACATCTATTCCAAGTAACAAAATACGTCTCAGAAAATTCTTTCATCTTATTTCTTTTTAGTGTTTCATTATAAAGTAAATACGAATTTTCTAATTCGACATTTTGTAATAATTTTATATGTTCAGAAAATCCTCGTATCATATAAGAGAAAGCTACTTGCGATAAATCATCGCAAATAGCTTCTTTGAAAGATAATGGATTGTGAACATAGGCGTCTAATTTGTTATTCCAAACTTTATCCCAAATTTCGCTAGTAATGGACATACATACATTATAGTATGGATATTTTTCCTCTGTTTTATAATTTACTATAGTTGGCAGTTCAATTAATTTTTTTAAATTTAATTGTTCAATATAATGAACTATGGGTAAAATATGCTCATTATAATCTTTTAACTCTAATTCGGGATAAACTTTTTTGCTGTAGACAACCATTCATTCACACCTCACATTCATTTTATTAACAAGCCCTCGTACAAACGCTTGTTGGACATGTTTTATCTGAAATCCAACCTGAAACAGCGATAGAAATAGGAATAGTAATTGTGGGTGTTCCTCCTCCTGTAACTTCATCGTCTGTTAAAGAAATTAAATCTGCCTCTAGGTATTTACCCAACTCTAAATCCACATTTGGTTCATTTTGTTTGTCATTATTCATTATAAAAGCTCCTTTTTATAAAATTATTTACACCAACCCATACATTCGTGTGTAGCTGTACACCAATTTCCTTTGTTTCCCCAATAATCACTTAATGAAAATGTATTAGTAGTGCAGGCACCGAAAACGTCATCGTCGAATGATTGATCGGCTACTTCTTCGAACCAAGCAACTTGTTCATTATTGATCAAAGTTTCGTTGTTTTCTTCATCACGCATATAGTTCACCTCCTTAGAATGTCATTATTCGTCACATGAAAACGTATAAAATTCAATGTTAATAGACGTTTCAGACACGTAACTTTTCCTTTTGTAACTTTATTTTATAGAAACAATCAGCTCCAAACTGGTAAATCAATTTACTAAAATTTATAAAGAAGCTGATTCGTATCTATCGTCAAGAAATAAAAAATACCTGTTGTGTCAATAAAGATCATTTGCCATTTACAGAATAATCAAAATAAAAAGTATGACTATCTTTTTATGCTTAAACTCTGTTCACCTTGATATTTCGTAATGTTATTTGTATGTTAGTAATTATAATTTTAGCAATATCCAAGCTAATTTATTGCCAGAATTCCCTATTTAACATTTATTCCACCCTAAAAGAACACAATCCTCTTAGAATTGTGTTTTCTTTTATTCTTATTTTATTTTAAAACAGAAAACTGAGTTATACATAGTTTTCTACGTTACAACAATATTTTAGCTTTTCATCTCTTAGGATTTGATGGAATTTGATTAATCGTCAGATCTATCTTCTTTAACAGATGTAGCTGCTGTTGCTGGAGCAGGATTTACTGTATCACTTACTACAAATACACTTCCTCCTAGTAATGTTGTTGAAGCTAATGATGTAGCTCCCAATAAGCTAATACTTTTTTCATTGACTTTTATTAGCAGGTTTCTTTTAATTTTAGGCTTTACGCTTACGAATTCTAGTCTAACAATAAAATTATTTTATAATTACAAAGAAGGTGCCTTGGTTTCTTTCCAATAGTAGTTGGAAATGGCTAAGTGTTTCACCCCCACTTGATTTTCTTTATCAATGGTTAACGTTACTTCTTGTTCAGAAGCTTTCTTACCTTTTGTAACTTCTGGATGACTTTCATCTTGCCATTTTACAGGTGTATCTTTAGCATGATTTTGATTGGTTTCTCCATAGAACAAAGTATATTGTGCCCCTTTAAACGTAGCATTTCCTTGCGTATCCGCTCCTGTATCTTTGTCTTCTTTGGTTAAAGTAGTTTGTCCTGTAATTTCTTGGTTGGTTCCTTTTACATATTCTACTGAAATAGGCACGGTTTGATTTTGATAAGCTAAGACCACTTTGACTGGTTTAAACGTATTTACAAACCCTGTACTAGCTTTGCTTTCAGTCACATAATACGTTCCCAATTCTAACGCTTTTAAACCATCTTTTGACGTTTCTGCATGTCCTTTTGTATCCGTAGTTATCGTTTGAACAATCGGTCCATCTGGGTTCTTTTTACGTATCTCAAATTGATTACCCGCTAATGAGTAATGTTCATTCCAAAGGGTGGTTCCTGTTTCAACACCTTTTTTATCTAAAACGATCTGTCCTTTTTCTCGAAGATTTTTAGATACTTTTTCAATCGTTTCACCTGCTTTTATGGTGGCAGAAACCGGCGTTGGGTCAATCGTATACGGCACTGGAACAGATTTCTCAGTAATAGTCACTTTTGTGTTATGAGGAATCCCTTCAATTAGGCTAGTTCCATCATTTCCTGTTGTCACTTCTTGTGTGGGAAACTTTCCGCCAAAATCTAAATGAAAGACTGTTCCTGGTAATTTTTGACCTGACTCTTTATCTATTTTTGTAATTTTTAATTTACCTTTTGTTTCTATGTCCAGTTTGACTGTATAAGTCGTTGGTTTATCAATGGCACCTGCCATCACGGTTTGTACACCAGCTTTTTTATAAGCAACTGGCATGCCTGTTCCTTCTGACTTTTCTAGTGTGAGTATACCCGATTTTGACTGTTCATTCGTACTCAAAGTTAATTGGTTACCGTTCACATGATAGTCAATGTTCGCAGTATTTTTGACCACTTTATTAAATTCTGACAAGTTTAATTGATTCGTATCTGTTAAAACTGTCGACTTTCCTAAGTTCAGTTTAGCTGTCGTTCCATCAAAGCTAGGTTTCTTTTGATAGTCTTGAACAACTTTATTGATTTTTGCTTCAATGCTTGGAATATCTACTGTACTGCCATCTGGTCGAGTCATGGTATGGATGGTATAGCCATTGGCTGCTTGCCAAATAATTTTTTGTGCAACGGCTTGAGTATCAGGATCTTGACCCACCTTTTTCCATAAAATGGAAACTAATTTTGCGCGGTCTGGCATATCAGGTAAAGGAATTTTTTCATAACCTGGATTGATTGGATTAATAATATTCACTTCTGGCTCAATGCAGAAAACAGGTTGCTTCTTCCCTTTATAATTAGCATAGGTAGGGGCTGTATGCGTATTAAAAACTTTTCCATTATTATATACCCCCGAAACATTGTAAA